>CAYRHJ010000014.1:0-155322 GCA_964424105.1 uncultured Phycisphaeraceae bacterium
CTGGTCCGCCTCGATGTTCGACGTCGTTTCCAACGCGTCCCTGCGTACCAACATGCGCGAAGCTTCCATCCGCCGCGCCGCGGAATTCAACTGGACCCGCACCGCCGCCGAAACACTAGCCGTCTATGACAAGGTGTTGGGCATGAACGCTCCCGAAGCTACGAACCGATAGAAATGTATGAACGCGATGGATTCATCCGATGAAAACCGTGACACGACGCTCGATGGAATAGGCACCCGCCCACCCAGCCGGACATCCCATGCCCGTTTGTCAAACCCATGACCGCCCCACCACTCAATGAATCTCCCGCCAACGCCACGCCGAAGTTCCCGCCGGCCGGCGGGGCCGTCAAACGACTCGCCATCGGTGCCGGCACGACTTTCGCAGCCAAGGTTCTCAACACCGGCATCAAGTTCCTGACCCAGATCGTGCTCTGTCGCCTGCTTGGCGCCGCCGGCTTCGGGCTATACGCGCTGGCCATCGTCGTTTCGCAGGTGGCGGAGTTGTTCGCCTGCATGGGTTTGGAGAGCGGATCCGTCCGATTCGTTTCCATTCACCGCAGCAACGGCGATCCCCGCCGAATGAAAGGTATCCTGATCAAATCCGTGCTTGTCCCCTTGGCTGGCGGAGTGTGTTTCGCCATACCGCTTTTCATCTTCGCCGCCGACCTCGCCTCCCAGGTATTTCAAAAACCCGAACTGACCCGGCTGCTTCGTATCGTTGCCATGGGCATTCCCTTCGGCGCGGTCATGACCGTGCTGGCCTTCGCCTCGACCGGTTTCGGCGTGACGCACTACTTGGCTGCGATATGGACCTTTCACCCCTTGGCCAACTTGCTCATCGCCGCGGCCCTCTGCTTCGTCGGCATGGGCGTCGCCGGCGCCACGACCGCTTGGGCGATCAGCGGCTTCGCGGGCGCCTTCATCGCTTTCTATTGCATCCGAAAAGCTTGGCCACTAATCCTGTCACCTGCCGTCAAGCCCATCTACGAATTCAAACGTCTACTGGCCTTTTCCTTGCCGCTGGCCATGGGAAATTTTCTGTGGCTCGTTCTGCTCTGGACCGACATCCTGGCCCTGGGCTACTACAGCTCCGCCGAGGACGTCGGCATCTACCGCGCCACCTCGCAAACATCCCTGCTCCCGACCATGATTATCGTCTCCATCAACACCATCATCGCCCCCACCATCGCCGATTTGCTCAATCGCAAGCAGCACGACGAGACCCGAAACATCTTTCAAACGTCGGCCCGATGGAGCTTGACCGCGACCATCCCCATCTTCCTTCTACTGGCCATTCCCGGCGGCGAAGTGCTTCGCGTCTTCGGTGTCGGATTCGATGCCGGCGCGACCCCCCTGTTCCTTCTCGCCCTGGGGCAGCTCGTCACCGCCGGCACCGGAAGCTGTGGCCAAGTCCTGGTCATGTCCGGACATCCCTACATGAAGCTCGTTGGCGACCTGACCATGGCCATCGCCAACATCGTGCTGAACTTCTTCCTGATTCCACGTTGGGGGATCATGGGCGCCGCGACGGCCACCGCGATCAGCATCGCCGCCGTTCACATCCTGCGAGTGGGCCAGGTCTGGTGGCTGCTGAAGTTGTCGCCCTATAATGGGCGATTCCTGAAAGTGCTGCTGGCTGGGGCCCTGGCCGGGGCGGCGGGCATGACCTTGCATTCCTGGGCGACCGGCTGGCATTATCTCGTCACATTGACAGCCATGGGCGCCGCGATGACGATCGTGTACTTGGCTTTGCTGATCATTTTTGGACTGGAACCCGAAGACCGGTCGATACTTAACGGTGCGATCAAGAAAATCCGACGAGGCCCCTGGCGTTGTTAGTCATGCAGTTTGCATCTTTGCGAAACCGCGACCGATTCCATGCGTCATTCCGCCGAACGCCGGAATCCAGAACGCCATTTCCGTCATTCCGGCGCACCCCGGAATCCAGAATTCCTACGGTGGGTTTCACCCGCCTCTTTCAGAGCCGCGACCGTGAGGGAGCGGTCCCCCGCCGATTACGCCCACCGCCTCCTGTTCGGATGCGACGGCATAGGAGTTAAGCAAGATGCCTGATCCAAAACGCCGCCTTAAATCGTTCTGCATATGCGGGCTGGTCGGTATGTTCGGATTCGCCGCGGGGAATTACGTCGGTTATTCTCGCGGCATTCCGTTCACCAAACGTGTCCGCGAGTGGTCTATCGGCATCTACACCGGACCGTCGCTGTTCGAACTCGCCGACCCCGCCAACGGCACCAATCCCGTCCTGACCAAAGACGACGTCACCGACGTCGACGCGGATTTCGTCGCCGACCCCTTCATGATCCACGTCGGCGACACATGGTACATGTTCTTCGAAGTGCTCAATGCCAAAACCCGGCACGGCGACATCGGCTACGCCACCAGTCAAGACGGCCTACGCTGGACCTATTGCAGCATCGTGCTCGATGAACCCTTCCACCTTTCCTACCCACACGTGTTCGAGTGGCAAGACAAGCACTACATGATCCCCGAATCGTATGAAGCGTCCTCCGTTCGACTGTACGAAGCCTCGAATTTCCCAACCGAATGGACGTTCGTCTCACAACTCGTTCGAGACGATCTGGTCGACCCCACCGTCTTTCGCCACGATGACCGATGGTGGATGTTTGCCTCCGCCAACGAACTCGGCAACAACAAACTCGCCTTCTACTACGCGGACGAATTGACCGGCCCGTGGATTCGACATCCCCAAAGCCCGCTCATCGTCCGCAACCCCAACATCGCCCGACCAGCCGGTCGCGTCATTCAAACCGCCGACAAGCTCTATCGCGTTTCGCAGGACGATCATCCCAGCTATGGACTCTCCGTCGGCGTGTTCGAGATCACCAAATTGACGTTGACGGATTACGAAGAAAAGCCGGTCAAGGTTCCATTCCTGGAAGGCGGTGCAGCCGATTGGAACCGACTTGGCCTCCACCAGTTGGACGCCCACCAACTCCCCAACGGCCAATGGATCGCCGCCGTCGATGGCCATCGAAAGGTGTCCATCTTCGGCCTGCGCTATTGATTCCAAAAACCCGCATTGAATTTCATTGCCTGGCCAGCCCGGCTGTCCGCATCCTCGCCGCCCCGCAACCGTCAGGGAGCGGTCTTCTATCACAAATCACTTTCCACGCCGCGACCGCTCGCCCAAACGCCCTACGATTCTGAATTCACACCGCGACGATACCGCACGTACACCCGAGCGCGTCGGCCGATCCCGTCATCACCAAACACCCGCCGCAGCTCCGTATTCGCCTCCGCCCATTCTTCACGAACCGGACGCGTCCCCCGCCAATCCGTTCGATACAACACCCACGCCGCCATCGTCGCCCGCTCCTCGTCATGGGCCACGCCCGGCGCATCGCCCGCCATCGGCTCGCCGAAGTAATACGCACCTTCCAACGGGTCCATGTAAATCAAATCGCCAGGCCCACGCGACCGATTCACGTAATTCACCGCTTCGCGCGTTTCAGGTCGCAATCCGTTCGACTTCGTGTATTCGAACAACGGCTGACCAGCCGCCGCCAACAAACAACCCATCACCGCCGCCGCCCCCCCATGACCCAACCTCGTTCGACTCACGTCATAAAATCGCCCTCCGACAAACGACGCCAAGCACAACCAGCCGTACAAACTCACCAGCGTGTAACGAAGCTCGACACGTGCGAACAATCCCACGATCGAAAACGCGGCGATCGGCAAGACCGCAGCCAACACCGCCGTGATCATCGTCGAATTTCGATTCCCTACCGCCAGCCAGCCGCCCAGACACCCCGCCAAAAACACCGCCGGACCCATGAAGTAGGCAGACGAAAACAACAATCGCCCCGCCGCCAGGTTGGGACCCTCGAAAAACTCGGTCCAACGATCGGTCCGCTGAACGACGTCAACTGCCAACGCCGCACCAATCAACATCGCCGGAACCGCCAGCCCCAACAGCACCCGTTTACCCGCCTGCCGATCGTCACCCCAAATCGTCCGTATCAACGCATCCACCACGAACACGCCGTACAAAACCACCGCCGTCGGCTGCGTCAGCGCCGCCATCGCCAACAACACCATCGCCAAAACCGCCGATACCCAACCACTTCCACCACCAACACGCCGCCCGCTCATCCAACGCAAATAAAAGAGCAACGACAGGTTGTACAACAAGAACTGCCACGCGTAGAACCGCGCCGACTGCGACCAATACACGTGCCACATGTTCATCGCCAACAAGCCCGCCGCCCCCAGCGAAACCGCCGGCCCAACCACCCCGCACCCCACGATGTACAACAACGGCACCGTCACGGTCCCCAACGCGCACGCCGGAATCCGCGACGTCACCTCGTCAAGCCCCATTCCGCGCCAACGCTCCGGCTCACCAGCCAACGCCGCCGACGCCTCGATGCCCTTGACTCCATACCAGATGATGTCGGGTAGGTTACTGAATGACTTGGTCCACTGCGGGTCGCCCGCCAACGTCGCCTGCATCGTCCGAACTTCGTCATACCACAGGCTTGGCTCCCCCAGCCGAAACACACGCACCCCGCCCGCGACGACCGTCAATCCCACGATCGCCGCCGCATGCCGCCGCCACGTCCATCGTCCCCGGTTCAACATGCGGTTCAGCCTACGGACATGTCAATTCCGCGTCATCACATCGGGCCTTCTTCGCAGGCGATTCACCGATCCGCACGTTCAACGACGACGATCAAATGCAGTTCGCAGTTCGTCATTCGTAATTTGTGATTCATAGTTCGTAATGCCTACGACGGGCTTCCGCCTCTTTCAGAGCCGCGACCGTCAGAGCCTGAGAAAAAATCGATTTTCGATGGCAGCGACCCGCATTCTTGATAGCGCCACGCGGGTTGCCCGAACGATTCTTTTGATTTTTTCCCAGGCTCGTCAGGGAGCGGTCGCGTGCAATCCTTGGCGCGCGTTCGGAATCAACGCCTGACCCGCAGGTTTGGCGTTGACAGACCGCTAGATTTTCCCGCAACACTGTTTGTACTTCTTCCCACTCCCGCACGGGCACGGGTCATTCCTTTTCGGCTTTTCACTTCCCAGAATGGGTTTCACCGGCGGCGGAAGTTCCGGTTCATCTTCCGTCGGCAATTGCTTCCGATGGGTCTGCTCACGCTCACGCTTTCGATGAAACCGATCGTCAGGCCCCGAACTCATTTCGCGTCTCCACGTTAATCTGCACATTCACCTCCGCGAACGATAACATGCGACCAACGCCCGCGGGCTATCGTTGTCGCAACGACTATTCTCGCCGACCCTTTCCGCCATCCACCGCAACGAACCGCAAGCCCCCGCTCTTTACAACGCCCGTTGTCATCAAACCCATGCTCGCCCGCCCGCCAGCTCCCGATCATCAAACCGCTGATATCATCGCTTCGCCGGCGCGCCCCAAGCCCAACGTCATCAATCATACCGCGAAAAATCCGCTTGGCGATCGCTCGTGTAGTTAGTCATGCTATTTGCTTCTTAACAGAGCCGCGACCGTCAGGGAGCGGGAATCTGCATCTTAACAGAGCCGCGACCGCCTCTTTACGAGCCGCGAGCGCGAAGCGAGCGGTCTTCTCTTCCAACTTCACCCGCCTCGTAACAGAGCCGCGACCGTCAGGGAGCAGGGGGGCGCCCTACCCGTTTCAACCGCGTTATCGACGCTTCAAAAGTTGCGACAATTCAGAATAGCCACACTAAGGTGCCGGTCACTTCGCGGACCGTGTCGCCACCCCGCCATACCGTTCATCATACCCAAACCCACTTCCCGAACCTAACAAAATACGAAAATTTTCCGCGACCGCTCATCGAAGTTGAAAAAAACCCAGGCCGATCGCAACTTCAATCGCCCGCGTATGTTACGGTGCCTCCAACCCCCATAATCACTCCGCGAAAATCACGTGCATGTCAGAATCCGACACCGCCGCAGGCCCCATCCTCAAAAGTTTTCACCGCTCGCCATTCGATGAACGCATGGGGATTGAATGTGGGTTCGAAAAGGTGGTCTTGCTATTCGAAAGACCACCAACAAAAAAAGGGGGGATCAGCCATGCGTCCATGTGTGCTAGTGTCAGGATTGGTTGTCTCGTTAAGCGGTTGTACACATTCCCAATTTCAACAGGCGCTGCCTCCTTCCTACAACGATATGCAACACGTTGTAAACCAGGCCATCGAAGTCGGAAATCAGCACTTTGGCGCCCTTTCCAAACAACACGAAGAAATGAGCCCCGCGGTGGCCGAGCAAATCCGCGCCGTCAAAGACGAAACCGACAAGGTCGTAGCCGACATTCGCCGAAAGCTCGAGGATCGCGAAGGTGACTTGACTCGCTTGCTCCGTGAAAAGGTGGACCCCCTCGCCGAAAAATACTTCGGCTTCAGTATCATCGTGAAAGACGTGCAAGAAGACATCGCAGCAAACGAAACCAAGTTGGCCACCATCGACAATGACCTCAATGAACAAAGCCAAACCACTAGCGTCATCCGAGAACGCGTCAACGTCGTCGAGTCCAATCTTGCCAAGATCGATGCCGTCGTCAACAGCATGTCCGACGGCCTGCGCGCTCGTTTGGACAAGTTAAGCCCGGATCAGATTCAACTCATCACCCAAACAGTCGCCCGAGGGGAGATACAAAAGGGCTTGGACGCGGTCGGCCTGTCCGCCAAAGACATCGCCGAACTTCGCCAAGCCGCACAGCAGGCGGGAATCAGTATCGAGGAGTTGCTCATCGGCCTATTTGGCACCGGCGGGGCGGCTTTGGTCGGCGCACGGGTGCTCGGCTCAGGCCGCAAGGTCGAGGAAGTCAAGAAAGATCTATCGGAAATGAAGACGAAGATAGCCAAAACCTGATGTTCCGATTCATGTGACGGCGCCGGTTGCGGCTCGCTTAATACGACCCGCGACCGCGAGGGAGCGGGAATTTGCCTCTTTCAGAGCCGCGACCGTGAGGGAGCGGTCTTCTCTTCCTACAGTATCCACCCCGCGACCAAGTTTTTCACGAGCCGCGAGCGCAAACCGAGCGGTCCTCCGCGGAGCGCACGCAACTCCAACCCGCGACCACCCGCATGCGTCATTCCGACGGGTGGCCCACCTCCTTTGGAGGTGGGGGAGCCGATGATTAGCGCGGGTGCCCCATCCATCGCGCAGCGATGGGTGGGGGCTCGATGATAGGCGTTCGGACTTCACATGGCGGATTTCACCCGCCTCTTTCAGAGCCGCGACCGTGAGGGAGCGGTATTCCTTTCTATTCAAATGGCAGGTCGGCCATTGTGTCAGGCACTCTTAAAACAGATGACCTGTTGTTCGATACGGCATGCGCGCTTATTCTCCCAGCGCTCTGCCGCCATTCTCACCGCTCAGATAAATGCAGTTCTTGCCTTCGCGCTTGGCCAGCAGCAGCGCCTCGTCAGCCGCCGTGATCAACGCCTCCGCCGTTTGCGCGTCCGTCGGAAAACTGGCCAACCCCCCACTGATGGTCAGCCTCGCGTTGTCAGCCAGCTTGAAGCGCTCAAACTTGTGCGTGCGCAGCGATCGCCGAAACCGCTCGATCAACGGCAGCACGTTCGTCGGATGGCACGATCCTTCCACCCGTCGCTTCCCCTTGTCCCAAAAAATAACGGCGAACTCGTCGCCCCCGTAACGCGTCACCACGTCGTGATCGCGAACGTTCGCTCGAAACAGCTCGCCGCAACCGCGGATGATTTCGTCACCCGCGTCATGACCGAACGCATCGTTGTACGACTTGAAATTGTCGATGTCGAACATCAGCAGCGTCAACGTCGATCCTTCCTCCTCCGCCCGGCGGATCATCCGACCCATGAACTCGAACAAATAGCGCCGATTCGGCAACCCGCTCAATTCATCCGTATACGCCAGCCGCTGCAACCGCTGCTGCTCCCGGCCCGCACCGACGATGTATCCGATCAACTTCGCATACTGCTGAAACCGCGTCACGTCGTGCGGACCGTAGTCACCCTTCGCCCGAGGCCCGACCGCAACATGCCCTATCGATTGCTCCGCGTGATACACCGCCTCCAACATTTCAGGGTCATCCAACTCCTCGCCGGAAGGCGCCACCGTCGATTCAATCACCACTCGCCCGCTCACCGCGCCCATGGCTGTTCGCAGCAATTCCGCCAACGGCATCAGCAGATCCTCCGGCGCCCCGCTGATCCGGCTCACCACTTCACCCAGCGCTTTCAACTCAGCCACGGAAACAACCGCCGCTTGCGACGACGAACCATCCACGTCCGCGAACGCCGCTTCGATCTCCTCGTCCTTCAACGGAAACAGCAGGTAATCATCCGCCCCTGCAGCTACCCCGCGCATGGTCATCATTTCCGCCTCAGCCCGACAGCACAACAGCAAGCGGGCATCGTCACCCGCCGCCTCACGAAGCCCCGCCACCGCCTTTTCCAAATCCAGTTGCGAGGCGTCCACGCAAGCCACAACCGTCGTCGCCGGTTTGCGCGAAAGATCGGCGATGGCCGAAAGATAATCCGCAGAGACCGCCACCTCCCAATTCGGAAACTGACGACGAAAATGATCCGCGACCCCGGCCCGGTCGTTCACCACCAGCACGGTTTCAGCCGGCATGCTCGCGCCCGAAAAACTGAATGTCGTTCCGTCTTTCGACGGCAGTCCGTCACGGGTCACCCGATGACTCCTTCACTTTCCGCCTCACTCCTCGATGGTCCTGCCTGCTCCCACGATCGAGCCGGCTCCTCGACGTTGCCGCCTCCATCATCCATCAACAGCATCCTGATCTCCTCAGCCGTCAGCAACGGTCCATCCTCCGACGAAAATGATGCCCGACTGATGGGCGCCGAGTCCCGCACCGTGCCATTGTGGCCCGTTGCAGGCAAGTCAGAAGATACACACTGCGAAGTCTCCCCGCGAGATTCAATCGTATCATCGCGAAACCGAGTAGATACATCCGGGCCAAATCCACGGGCCCAGCGGCCATCCCCTTCCGCAGTCAATGCGTTTTCGACAAACGGCGCGCCCGCTCCCTCGGCTTCTTCCGGTGAATCGCCCGTCCCGGCGGCCCGATCCAATCGGCCATCGTCGACACGGAGATTTCGCAACACCCGATCCAACGAATCAGCAGTCGATTCGATCATCGCCGTAGCCGCCCGCGCGACGATTTCCTCCGCCACCGTTGTACAGCGCGTCCGGTGGACGAACACCGCCGACGCCGGCCGGCAACGCCGCGCCTCCACGATAAACCGCGATTCAGCCGAGGTCATGCCGTCCAGACAGATCACCGCCGCGTCGTAATCACCGTTACGACACCACCGCCCCATCGCCCGGAAAAAGTCGGGACAGACATCGAGCGCAACGTGAAGTGATCGGCCCCGCCGCAAAAATTCCTGGGTCTCGCCGCCAAACGATCGTCCCACGTACAGCAAACGTGGATTTTGCTCGATATCGCAAGCCACTTTCTTTTCCCCTTCCGCCCTGCATGGCGGATATCAAGAGCCACTAACACTGTAGAGCAATCCCCCCGTGCGGGTCAACGAAAACCCCGTTTATCGACCGGCCAGCGGTGTTGCGCTGGAAATCAGGATTTTTCGTCGCGCCCTGCGCGATATATACGCGGACGGGTGGGCGAAGGGTCCGAAAACGTCCGATTGTGGAGGTGGAACTGTGGAGGTGGAAATGAATGCGGCAACGACCATTTTGGTGAATCATCCGCCCTTGCGGTTGGGGAACCGGCCCCGTCCGGATGGCATAAGCCCCCGACCACCCGCGTGCGTCATTCCGGCGAATTCCGTCATTCCTGCGAATTCCGTCATTCCGGCGAATTCCGTCATTCCGGCGAACGCCGGAATCCAGGGCTTCACGACAAGTCCTTGCACAACTCCCGCCGTGTTGACCTCGTCGTCACGATCCGCGCGCGCTTCCCACGCCGCCACCCTCACCCCGTCACGACTCGCTCTGCTTCGAGCCGCTTCCACCCGGCCCTCGCAACACCCCGCATTGCATTTCTTGAAAGGTGTAGCATGAGCCCGGACGCGTTCGCCGCGTATCATCCCGCCGCGCCGGTGCGATTGCTGGCCACACTCGTCTGGCAGGACGTTTCCACGCTGCTCGTCGTGTTGGGCACCGTCGCGGCCATTCCCGTCGGCGTCATGACTTTTTATCTTCGCTCGATTCGCGAACAACAGCTTTCCAACCACGCCGACGTGCACCGCCGCGTCGACCACCTGGAAAGCGGCTTGCGAAGCGTCGGTCGCCGGGCGGGCGAGCACGAGCGAGACTTCGTTACCAAGGAAGATTGGCTGAGGGAATCGATGTTGGCCAGACACGGGATCGAACGACTGACCGAAGCCTTCGCCCGACTCGACGCCGAACTTCGTGCCGGCGGCGGGTCTGCCGACGGTGGCCGGGAAACCGGCAGGCGATGGGTCGACAACGAATCCCGAACCATGGATCAGGAGCGCCGCTGATGGTCAACGGACGGCATGCATCCGACAGTGTCCGCGTGCGCAACGAGATTCTCGTGGCGCTGAAAATGATTTATCCCGCCGCGCTGCCGGCTGAACAAATCCTGCGCAGCCTGCTCAGCGTGTTTCCCACGCTGGAATGGCAGCCCTTCCGCAGCGATCTTTGCTACCTGTCGGAAAAGGGGTACGTCCAGCGAGTCATTGCCGATTCGGAAAGTGACCAGCATCTGACACCGTGGCGGCGGCGGTGGTTCCGCATCACCACACAGGGAATGGAGGTGGCTGACCGTCTCATCGACGATCCGGCCATGGATGCCTGATGACAAAGTCAACACAATCCGCCGCGAAACCTGGCGAATCCACCCGTGCGGAGTTCGACCCCTTGGTCCGCGACTTTCGTCGCCGCATGCGCTGCATCGGCCGCATGCTGCGCGAAGTCTTCGGCCTGAATCATCAGGACAATCCTGCGCTGATGTGTCGCGACGGATACCTGGTGGCCGTGTCGCGAATCGTCGAGGTCCTGGCCAAGGACGACGGGCAGCTATCCACGTCCGAGCTGGCGGCGCTTTCCAAGGCCCTGGCTGAACACCGCCGTCTGGACCTGGCAGAAAAGGAAGGCAAACGGGTGCCCACGAATGGTGAATCGGACCCGGACGGGTTAACCGCCGACGAATCCGCGCAACTGCCGCGGCGGTTTGGCAACATGGTGGATCAGATCTACGGCACCAATCTTTCCAAATCGAACGAATCGAACGGCGACATGAATGGCAATGCGAATCGCGATATGAACGGCGATGCAAATGACGATGAACTGCAAACCTAACGTCGTCGACTCGCGTTTGTCGCGCCGGGCACGGAACGGGGAAACGATTCGCCCGTTCAGCCCCGCCGGCCAAACAGAAACGCCAGAAACTGCTCGCCCATCAGGACGATCAACGCCGCGGCCAGAACCGTGCGCCACAGCTCGCGTCTGGCCTCCTCGCCGACCTGTTCCAACGACCCGAGTCCGTCGATGTAGGTCAACGGGATTTCATGCAGGGACTGTCGCAGGTCAGCTTCGGTCGCGGGCGTCAGATCGCTTTCCCGTGGATCGACGTTGACGGCCACCGATTGAATCTCCTCCTCACCGCTGCGGCGGGTCAATACGAACTGATAGACGCCGCTGCTTTGGGTCCGTGTCCAGTGAGCGCGAAAGCCGCGCCCAGAATCGTCGGCCAAGGCCGTCAGGGGGACCTCGGCTTCGGCGGGGTAGCCGGGCGTGCGCACGCGGATGTCGGTGGTGAACTCGGCGGGGTCGATCGCTAAATCGATCGGTGTACCGACCCACTGATCGGACTGCCGGCCGGCGCCTTTTCCGAGATGGTGGGCCAGTTCCAACATGCTGACCACGTAGCTGGGGTCCTTGCCCCAGTCATTCCATTCCATATCGCAGGACGAGGTGAAAAGAATGACTCGGCCATCGCCCCAGGGGCGTTCGACGATGGCGGCGGAGCGATCGTCATCGGTGTAATGTGCGATGATTCTGGCGCGTTCGCCCGGGCGCTGGTCGGCGGCGTCCTCGACATCCGCTGCCGATTCAAACTGCGTGGCGTAGTATTGGCTGAACAGAATTCGATTGGTAAACGGGTTTTCCGCGCCGCCGAAGATTTTGACGATGGGGTGCAGTTCGTCGTCGATGACGAGATGGGCGCCGGCAGTCGGGGCGGTTCGGCGTTCGTTCAGCTTGGCCGGCAGGAGGCCTCGGCCATCGTCATACAGAGATTGGTTGTAGAATTCGGCATCGACCTGATCGCCCAGGAAAAAGGCCAGCCCGCCACCCTCGCGGACGTAGGCGGCCAGCGCGGACGCGGCGACGTCGGTCACGCGATAGACGTTGGCTAGAATGACGGCGTCGAACGATCGCAGATCGGCTCCTTCCAGTTCCGTTTCGTCGATGACCAATAGTTCGTTGCCGCTGAAGATTTCACCGGGCGGGCGGATGGCGGTTTCCAGAAGGAACGTCTCGTTGCGGTAGGTATCGGTCGAAGGCTCGCCGTTGACCAGCAGCACGCGGACGGATTCGACACCTTGCAGCACCACCGTGCGATGGTCGTCGGCGGGCAGGGCATCGGGGGGCGTCTGCACGCGGACCCACTGCCAACCGGGCCGAAGAAGCGTGACGGGGACGTTGACGGCCGTCGATTCCCGTGGGCCTAGCGGCGGAACTTCAACGCCGGAATGACCCACCGAGCCAATGGTGACGTCGAGGTTCAATGATCGGTTGTCGTCGGCGAAATTGGCGAGCGTAGCCCGGGCGGTGTTTCTGACGCCGATGACCCATCGACTTCGATCACTATCGAGACCGGTGACGGCGACGTTGCTTGCATCATCGTCACCGACGTCGACGAGGGCCAGTTTCAGGCCGCGGTCTTGCGTGGACCAGTCGGCCAGCGTGGCTATGGCGCTGGACCGTTGGGCGGCCTGCGGACCGCCGGTTGAAGCGTCCGGTGTTTGGTCGACCCAGTCTTTCTTCTGAAAATCACTGACGACGTAAATGCTGGCGCTGACCGTTTGGGGCTGCTCGTCCAGCAACTTGCGGACGGTGTCCATCAGATCGCGGCTGTCGAAGGATTGTTCGGAGGGAAGCAGGGCTTCGATGCGGGCGAAAAGGTCCTCCGTTTGTCGATCGTCAAGGAACACGCCGGCGGCGACGGGTGTGGACGGGTTGGAAGTTTTCAGAAGGGTGACGGTGTCGTGCGGGGATTGCTCGCGGAGGAGCTTGACCAGTTGGATGACGGCTTTTTGGGAGCGTTCGAACGAGGTGCCGCCCTCGCTCTGATAGCCCATGCTCATGGAATCGTCGAGCAGGAAAATGCGTTCGGTGCGATCGGCGCCGCCCAGCAGTGCGGCCAACCCTTCCGGTCGAATGAACGGTCGGGCGATGAGCGCGGCGATCAGGAGCACGGCTAAACAGCGCAGCAGGAGCAGGATCAATTCTTCCAGCCTGACGCGGCGGCGGTTTCGTTTTTCGGCTTGTAGCAGGAATTCGATCGCGGCCCAGCGGATGCGTTTGAATCGACGTCTGGCCAACAGGTGGATCAGAATGGGCGCGATGACGGCGATGGCTCCGCCGATGAAGAGTGATGGCCAAACGAAAGCTGCGAGGATGGGCGCGTTCATGGTGTTGGTTCAGTTAGCACGTGTTTAACAAGTCCCTTTGCGATCTCCGACGGTTAGCTTGCGGGATTCTTCGATGGTCCAAGACCGCTCGCTTTGCGCTCGCGGCTCGTGAAGAGGCGGTCGCGGCGCAGTAAGTGGTGGGCGCGGGTTGGAGTTGCGTGCGCTCCGCGGGGGACCGCTCCCTGACGGTCGCGGCTCTGAAAGAAGGGATGGGCGACGCTTCCAGTGATAGCGATGGTTGGTGACCGCTCGCTTTGCGCTCGCGGCTCGTGAAGAGGCGGTCGCGGGTTGGAACGGCGTTTGATATTGGGGCATCGGATTTTCGCACGAACGATTGCATCCTTTCAGGCTGTTGGGCGGTTTCGCCGAGCGCGGTTGGCTAACAGCCGCGTCAGGGCTACGTCGATGGGGTCGGCGGTGCTCATGAGGGCGTAGTCCACGCCATGATTCAGACAGGCTGCGCGGATGCGGGTGATGAATTGCTGGACGGCCTGCACATAGGCGGAACGCAGCGATTGGGGATCGGTCAGGATTTCGAGGTCGGAACCTTCCATGCCTTCGAACAGGGTCTGGTCCACGAAGGGGAATTCCAACTCGTCATGATCGAGCACGTGCAAGACCATGACGTCGTGCTGGCCGAACTTGAATCGCTGCAAACCGTTCACGATATCGTCGAACTCGGTGAGCAAGTCTGAAATCAACACGACCAAGCCACGTCTCGGAACCTGGTCGGCCAATCGATGGAAAAGGAATTTCACGTTGGTGGACTCGGCGGGTTCTACCTCAGCGAGGGCTTGTACGAAGCCGCTCAAACCCGCGCGGGTGGCGGTGACGGGCAGTTGTTTGCGGATTTCGTGATCGAAGAGGGTCAGCCCGACTCCGTCCTGCTGCCGGACGAGGAGGTGGGCGATGGAGGCGGCGATGGTGGCGGCGTAATTCCACTTGGTCATGAGGCCATCGCGTGGGACCGCTCCCTTGCGGTCGCGGCTCGTAACGAGGGGGGCGCGGGGATCGGTATTTTTCTTGTGTTCGGGGTAGGCCATCGAACCGGAGCAGTCCAACACGATGTGCGTTCGTAGATTGGTTTCGACCTCGTATTCCTTGATGACCAGACGATCGGTCTTGGCGTAGGCCCGCCAATCGAGATGTCGCACATCGTCACCGGGCACGTAGGCGCGGTAGTCGGCGAACTCGACGCTGAAGCCCTTGTAGGGGCTTTTGTGCATGCCGCTGAGGAAACCCTCCACGGTGCGGCGAGCGCGCAACTCCAATCGGGATATCTTGGAAAGGACGTCTGGTTGGATGAAATCTGTCATCGGTTACCGGGGTCAACAGGCACGACGGCACAGGGATAGTCCGTAACGACGGCGCGAAATAAAAAGGCATTCGTCATTCCGGCGATCGCTGGAATGACGAATGTTGGCGGTCGCGGGTTGGAAAGCGGCGGTCGGGGATTGGCGTTGCGTGCGCTCCGCGGGGACCGCTCGCTTTGCGCTCGCGGCTCGTAAAGAGGCGGTCGCGGGAAAGACGGAAATGGCGTTCTGGATTCCGGCGTTCGCCGGAATGACGTGAATAGGTGGGCATGGAGCGTTGTCATGATGATACGAGGTCGCCGTATTGGGCATCGCGATCGATGGCGGTGTGGTTGGGTTGAATGGCGTCAAGAATGTCGGTGACGATACGGTCGGGCGAGTAGCCCTCGGCTTCGGCGGAATAGTTGGTCACGATGCGGTGGCGCAATACGGGCCTGGCCAGGTCCCGGACGTCGTCGGTGGACAGATGGTATCTGCCGCGGAGGGCGGCCAGGGCTTTCCCACCGAGGATGAGCGCTTGGACGGCCCGCGGTCCCGCGCCCCAGGTCAACATCTGCGTGACGAATGCGGGGGCTTCTTCGGCGTGGGGTCGGGTGGCGCGGACGAGATCGAGGGCATGGCGAATGACTTCGGGGGCGGCGGGGATGCGTCTGACGAGTCGCTGGAATTCGAGAATTTCTTCGCCGTCGAAGACGGGATCGACGGTGGTGCTTCGCTCGGCGGTGGTGCGTTCGGCGATGTCGAATTCCTGTTCGTAGCTGGGATAATCGACGAACACCTTGAACATGAAACGGTCTTGCTGGGCTTCGGGGAGCGGATAGGTGCCTTCCTGCTCGATGGGGTTTTGGGTGGCGAGCACGAAGAAGGGGGGCGTCAGCAGGTGTCGCTCGCTGCCCACGGTGACCTGCCGCTCCTGCATGGCTTCGAGTAGGGCGGCTTGGGTCTTGGGAGGCGTGCGATTGATTTCGTCGGCAAGGATGACGTTGGCGAAGATGGGACCGGGTAGGAATTTCATGACGCGTTGGCCCGTGGAGCGGTCTTCCTGGATCACGTCGGTGCCGGTGATGTCGGAAGGCATCAGGTCGGGGGTGAACTGGATGCGTTGGAAGGACAGCTTCACACACTTGGCCAGCGTGGAGATCATCAGTGTCTTGGCCAATCCGGGGACGCCCTCCAGGATGATGTGCCCGTTGGACAGGATGGCTACGAGCAGTTGGTCGAGGACGTCGTCCTGGCCCACGATCACGCGGGCCAGTTCCTTTCGCATGCGGTCATAGCCATGCCTCAGGCGTTGGATTGCTTGGATGTCTGATCCGTCGGATTGCGATGGATCGTTGGTCCGCATCTTCGTTTCATCGTTCATCATTACTTGCTCTCGATATTCTGAATGCGTGTTTGCGCCGTGATTCACGTTCGGACGAACTTGGCCCAGCCGGTTCGCGGCCTGTCTTCCCTGCCAGTCGGCGATAGGCAGGCAGGCACAGGCAGACAGTTCAGTCGGATCGATTCTCGCCCCGCAAGGGGCGACGGAAGCTAGCCACGGGTGGAGCCGCCGCAGGCGGCGGAACCCGTGGGAACCTGACCCGATGCACCCGTCCCGCCCCGGCAGGGGCGGAGGAAGCCGACGCAACCTCCTCCGCCCCTTGCGGGGCGGAGATCGTGGGTTGGGCCGGCAACCACGGGTTGCGCTTCGCTTCACCCGTGGCTACCGTCCTGCGCCCCGTTCGGGGCGGCGGAATGACCCCGCCTAAATTGTCATGCACTCCTCCAAGTATAGACGGGATTCACAAGATTGACAGGATGATACAGTCTTGGTCGCGGGTCCTGACGAAACCAGCTTTCATGTCAATCCTGCAAATCCCGTCCAAATCAACGTGTTCATCTTGTTCTTGCACGGCTCCTCTTTGTACGACTGAATCATCCAACGACGTCATGGCCAGCGTTGTCATCGCTGCATGATGGGCAGTTGGTTAAACGGTAATTGCAGCATGATCAGGGCCAGGGCGGTGCTGTAGACTTCGCCGACCTGCATTTCGGGCCAGGACCCGTCTTCACTCTGCATTCTAATCAACACGTCTCTCAGTTTCGGAAAGTAATCGTCCCAGGTTTTATCACCGGCGAGATAGTTGGCCTGTGCTAAATACAGGTGTGCATAGAACCAATGGCCACCGCTGGGGCTTATGGAGATGGAATTTCTTGAAAAGGTCAATGCCCGTTTGGCGCGGGGGTTGTCGTATTCACCGGCGTTGTACCAGCAGCAGACGGCTGCGGCGGTGATGGGCGGGCGGGAGGGGCCCGGTTGATTGGCTCGATAGGCGATGCCGCCGTCGCTGTTTTGGGAAATGACGAGATAGTTCATGGCCTCGTCGATGACTTTTTTGGGAACGGCTAATCCGCCGTTTCGGCAGGAGCGGAGTCCTTGGACTTGGGTGATGGTGACGGAGCCTTCGTCGCCGCCGGAGGTGGGGGTATAGATCCATCCGCCGAGTCGGCTTTGGGCGCGGGCGGTCAGCTCGATGGCGCCGTTGAGGACGAATTCCATCTGCCGTTGACGTTCCTCGTTTTCCGTCATGCCGTAAAGTTCGCCCAGGAAGAGCATGGAGAAACCGTGGCCATACATCGGGCGGGAATCTTCGTCGCCCCTGGTGATCAGACCGGAGGTGGTGTGGGAATCCAGAAGGTAGCGGGTGGTGCGGTCGACGTTGGGGGCGTATCGTCCTTGGGTGGTGGTGTTTCCGTCCATGAGCATGGCCAATCCCGCCAGGGACGACATGGCTACGGGATATCGTCCATAGCGTCCGGCGTTTCGCCAAGCTCCGTCTCGACCCTGTGTTCGATCTAGGTATTTCAATCCCTTGTCGATGGCTTCGACGGTTGCGGGGGTGATGTGTTTGGGGAGATCGGGTTGGCTTCGCGCGACGGAGGGCGAGACGTTCAAGGCAACGGCAGCGCCGAATAGTTGGGAAGCCAATCGTGTCCATCCGCAATTCAACATCGTAATACGGGTCTCCGTTATTTGGAGCCTTTCAACACTGCATTCTACATGCCCAGGTGCCATCCGGCTCGATCCTGGATTCCGGCGCGTGCCGGAATGACGCATGCAGCAGGTCGTTGTCAGTCAAGCCCATCCTGTGGCGTTCGTGTTTCATAGGAGACGATACCCTTAATCGTCTGCAAAACCAATCGGCCTGGCCAAACGCTGAGGTCGCCGGTGGCTGCATCGCCCCGATCCACGCCGTCCCAATCAAGCGGTGTTCCGACGGTTTCACCGGTGCGTTTGTCCAATAGAAGCACGGATTGACTTCTTCCGCGATTGCCAGATGATGAACGACCGCTTTCTGCTACGAAGGGGATGACGCCCTCAGCCAAGTCGAGATGGGATTGGTGCATGGTCCCCAACATCGTCTTGGTCCATTGGGTACGACCCGTTTCGAGGTCAACGGCGGAAATCGTCCAGGCTTCGCCGCGGTCATCTTCTACAAAACCGGCGAGGATGAGCCGGCTGTCTTCCAATGTTCCATACACGGCCCCACTCTTCAGTCCATCGACGTGGGCTTCGAAGACGACGTCTCCCGTTGTGGCGTCCAGAATGCGATGCAGCCCATCACCCCCGCTGACGAGGAATCGACCTTCTTCCAGCTCGAACAGGCTGGTGGTCAGGCCGGGTATTTCAACGGACCATCGTTGCACGCCGGTCCGCACGTCGCAGCCGGCAACGGCATGATCGAATGGTCCTGCAATGATGCCGTTAGAATATGAAACAGGCACTACGCTAGCGCCGGCATCTGGCGGTTGGCTGAATGAAATCTCGCTCATGATCTCGCCGCTGTTGAGATGGTACACGACGATTCGTTCCAGGCTGGATTCGGCGGCTAGGACATAATCGTCGCGGATTCGAATGGCCACCGGCTCGAAACCGATGTCGCGTTCCCAGATCAACGACCCGTCGACGACGCGCCGTACGGCCAACACGCCGGGTTGAAGGATGGCGGCGACGCGTCCTGAACCGGCGTCGAGGGTTCGCTGGCGGAGCATGCCGTCACGAAGCAGCATGGCGCTGCGGATGGGGATGGCCCAAAGCCGTCGCCCGGAAAGCGTGCCGACGGCGTGCAGGGCGTGGGGGCCGTGGATCAACATGACTTGCCCGTCGAGCACGGCGCGGTATCGATCCATGTGCACGATGCGGGCGGCTTCTTGTTGTTGATCGCGGGTGATCTCGAAGTCGTCATGGGTGAGAAGTTCCGATTCCCATTCCAGTTGACCGAGGCGGACGTTGTAGGATCGCAGGGTCTGGGGCGGATGAATCAGAATGATTCGTTCGGCCAGGGATTCGTTTCGTGGTCCTCGAAATTGGATCATGCGAACCTGTTGCTGGTCTTGATCGATCCCGAAAGGCATGGCGCGATCGGCGGTGACGAATTCGGGCACGTGAAGGGCGGCGGCGTGTCTTTCCGCGACGCGGTCATCGATCTTGTTGAGCCGATCGGCGATGTGCGACTCGACGGTGTTCCCATCGACGCGGACACCGGCGAATTGCGTACGCAGAATTTCCATGGCGGACTTGGCGGATAGCGTGAGCGGCGGCGTGGGTTCGAGAAAACCATCGACCCGGGCCAGATGTGTCGCGGCGGTCTGCTCGACGTCGCCGGCGCGACTTAGCGATTCGGTGAGAAACTGGTCCGCCCGTTCGTATTTTCCATGATCCAATTCCCAACGAGCGAGCGCCACGTAGGCGGCTTGATTCAGCCCGCCGACGGTTCCCGCCTCGGCGAGTCGGCGTAGTTCGGAGATTCCGTCTTGTCGAGTTTCGCGAGGGTTCAATTTCGCGAGGGCTTGATTGATGCGTTTGGAAGCCTCGACTCGCACGTCGTCGATCTCGCTGGGGGCCAGCTCCGTTTCGATTCGAGCCAAGGCGTCGGCGATGACCAATCGGGCGGGTCGACGCACGTAGTTGGAATCGATGATTTCGTCGCTGATGGACTCCTGGGCCAATCGCCACAATGTTCGATAGGCTTCAATGAAGCGACCCGCGCGGCGCAAGACATTACCCAAGGCCATGCGCACCGCCACCTGATCGCCCACAGCCTGGGCGGACTCGACCGCGTCTTGCAGGTAGGCGACGGCTTGGTCGAAGGGCGTGTCGCGATGGGCGGCGAGCTGCATCCATGATTGCACCCGCAGATGGGCAAGGTGGGCGGCCTGTGATTCGACGTCGCTGGAATCGCCCGGCTGAGCGCGTTGCAGTGCATCCAGCGCTTGTTGCGGTCGATGCTCCAGGAGTTCTAGAAAGGCCAGGCGAATGGCGGCGCGTGCATCCTGCGGGTCGGTTTGATTGGCGGCCAGCGCCGCTTGATAGGAGTTTCGATCGGGAAAAGCGCGCACCTCGTTCGGATCGACGCTGATAAGCGAGCCGGCCATACACAGCAGATTTCCGAGCGGAGCATGATCGGATGGCAACGGTTCTAAGCGGACCGGCTCACCGCTGTCGGCGGCCAATTCCGTCAGGCCGTCCATGGTGGGAATGAACAAGGAGTTTCCACAAAGAACCGCGCGACCGGTTGTCCTATTGACGGAGGTTGACCATCGCAGGCTGCCGTCGGAAAGGTCGAACGCGGAAACGGTCTCGCCGCCCAACCAGACGACTTCAGGGTCGGCGGCTACGATGTATCGATGGCTGGCGCGATGTTGCTGCCATCCTTGGCGACCGGTGACACGGTCGAAGGCGATCAGTTGGTCGGTGTCGGTCGGAGCTAATAGAACCCATCGTCCGCTGACGACCGGTGGACCACTGAACCAGGATCGCGGTTCTTTCGTGGTGATGTAGGCACGCTGATTCGTTGTCAGAGGCGTGGCGAAGGACGGGTATTGCGCGACCCAGGTGATGGAATAATCACCGGCCGACACGGCAAAAAGCAGCCCGTGACCCGTGGGGATGTACACCGTGTCATCCGCTAGCGCGGGGAACAGGGCTTCAGCCGGATCGACGTCAAACCCGCCCATCGTGCACAACAGAATGGAACGAATCAAATTGCCATCGGCGGGATCCAGGATGCCTACGTAAAGGTCGCCGGACGCTTCAAACGGAATCCAAAGGACGTCTCCGACGGCGATGGGCGGAGCTAGAAACTGCGCGCGGGTCAGCATCTCGTCGGGATCGTTCCTGGTGCCCCGATGCCATCTCAGCGCACCGCTCCGCTCGTCGAGCGCCGCGATCCAGATACGGTAAGCCTGCTCATCGTCGTCGTTGCGGCCACGTTGGGCCCGCGGAATGATCACCACGCCGTCCCGTTCAAACGACGGGCGCGGCTCGCCGCGTTCCAGACTGAATACCAATCCGTGACTGGTGGACATCGAATTGGCTACGAAGTCCATCAGCAGCCCGCGCTCGCCAAACACGCCGGAGGAGGCTTTGCGCTCGGCCCGTTCCATGATGCCGACGGCTTCGGTCTGCCCGGTCCACAGCACGGCGAAGCTTTGAATATCCAACGCCAACGGCTCCAAACCGGCTTTGACGAACAATCGCCCCTGTGCGGCGATGGGTTGAAAGACGGGCAACATCGATGGTCGAAGCTCGTCCAGGTCGGGCCAGGTGCCGGGAATGACCGATGGAATTTTCCTTCGCCAAGGTAAGTGGCTGGCAAAAGACGGGGTCACGGGGTCCATTCGGCCTGTGCAATCACCGCCTCCCGCGGGGGCAGGCCAATGCTGCAAGGGGAGCGGTTCCGTTCGCGACCAGGGCTTTCCGCTTTCGAGGAACGAGGCCACGATTTTGGTGAGTGATTCATGGGGTCCTGAGGGCTCACCGGAACTTCGCGCGGAATCGAGGGCCGCAGCGGCGCCCGGGCGATCGCCCAACAGGGTCAATCCTACGGCGCGGAGCAACTTCATCTGCACGGTAAGACCGCCGCGCGATTCGTTGTAGGTTTCGTAGTCGGCGATGAGTCGGAGCGCCTCGATGGGTCGTCCCATATCCAGCAACCAACCCGCCAGCAACGGACCCGCAGCCTGTCCGGACGGCGTGTCGGCAAATCGTTCCGTGACGCGTCGCAGAGCGGCCAGATCGAACGCCTGCCGAGCCTCTTCCAATTGCTTGCGAGCGCGGCCTTCATATAGAACGTGGTAGGCGTCACGGCCCGCGTCCGGCAGCGAAGCCAATCGCCGGGTGGCTTCCACTCGGGGCGAGACGTAGTAAGTTTGGTCGTTGTCGTCCTTCATACGGAGGAGTCCTTCCGGCTCCTCGATCACGCGTTGCAATGAATCGATGGCCAACTTCCAATCGCCGCGGTCCACGGCGTCATCAGCCGTCCGCAACAGGTGCAAGACTCCGGCGGATTCTTCGACGTCCGGCACGGAAACCGAGGTGTGCTTTTGCGTTCGCTTGCCCTGTCCCACGGCGGATGCCCAGGGCAGCAAACCCATCGCCACAGCCAGAATCATAAACCTGCCGGGCTTGCGTAGGATGGGCCGTCGTTCGATCCGATGACATGTCAGAATCGTTTGGGTCATTGTTTCTTCGAATCAAGCTTCTCGATCGATCGGGAAAACGCGGCGTCAAAATGGTTTACCGACGAGTTCGACGTTTTGTTCGCGCTGCCGCAACCCCAGGCTAACATCCTAGTCGGGTCGGACTCGCCAGACCAGCCGACAGCGACGCCGAAAAGTCCTCGTTTCATGGAAGTTACCCGCCATCGACATCGGCAATTTTTGCGTCCGGTCGCACAAGTTCATACATGGATGGGGCACCAGCGCTCAATTAAGAGGCGAATTCCCGCTCCCTGACGGTCGCGGCTCTGATAGGATGCAAATGGCGCGATGAACTGCACTAGCGTAGTAGAATTAGAAGCTAGTCTTCGGGCGGGTCCGTCGGGACGATGCGATAGCCCTTATCGAGCGCATCGCGGAAGGCAAATACGGATTTGAAGTTTTCCGGGGAGTCATGCGGTTCTTTTTGCATGACTCCCTGTTCGACCATCGCAAAAACCAGGTTGCCGAAATCCTCGGTGCGCTGAATATTCCAATGCCGCAAGACCGTCCCCGCCATCATTCCCCAACGATCCCAGGCCAAATCCCGCAGCACCCAGCAGAGATTCTCTCCGGATACGTTTCGATTCAAGCACGTCGAGTCCGGGCATTGTTGGAGCGCCGCCTCAACCGTGGGATCCAATTCCCCTTGGGCAAGTCGCCTGGTCAATTCATCGAGATCAACCTGTTCCGACACCAGGTATTGAGAAATGATAAACTGGGCCGGCGTCATCGGTCCGTGCAGCTTTCGCGCAGCACGCTCCAGTCCGTCCCGCACGAATTTGAATGCTTCAGGCGGATAGGGCGCCTGCGATAGGGTGCCGACGTTCATAGCTATACCGAACTGCGGAAACTGACCACTCCAAATCCATGACACTCGTGCATTCGGCCACGGTGCTCTGTCAACGCTTATTCTGCACGTACGCGGCCATGCTTTCCAGCCGCGACCGACAGGGCGGGAAGTCGCCTCTTAACAGAGCCGCGACCCTGGACGCGACCAAGGCGGGAGCGTCCAGTGCGGTCGTACGCAATGCTTGGTGCTCGTTCGAAATCAACGCCTGGCCCATAGGTTTGGCGTTGACAGACCACTAGGCGTCCGTACCAGGCCCCTGCATCGGTCCGCCCGGCGGGCGTCGTCGTCGTCCCCGACGGCGTCTTCCGCCCTTGGGCTCCGGGGCTTGTTGCTCGGGCTTCACGTTCCCGTTCATTTCGCGATCGTCTCGCGTCGGATCCTTTGCGGGCCTCGGTGCGGAGCGCGGCGAAGTCCCAGCTCCCGATCCGCGTGAAGCTCCCGATCCGCGTGAAGCGCCGGGTGCGGACGAACGCCGGCCGACCGGTGGATCGGCCTCGACTGGCACGGTCGCGGACTCCGGAAAATGTTTCAAGCCGCGGGCGACAACGTCCTCGATGGCCACCGTGAGCGGAACGCCCCCGCGTGCCGGTTCGATCTGAACCAGTTGGGTCAGAATCTGCCGTTTGATCACCGTCCCGAAACCGTGGGCCGTCTCGATCTTTTCACCCGCCTTGGGAAGTTTGGCATCCAGCTCTTCGTAGGATTCGTGCTCATATCGCAGGCAGCACTTGAGTCGACCACACCGGCCCGACACTTTCGTCGGATCCAGCGTCGAGCGCTGAAGCTTGGCCATTCGCATGGTCACGGGCTTGAGCGTCTTGAGGAACACCTTGCAGCACACTTCCCGACCGCACGTTTCATAATCCGCGACCAGGCGGGCTTCGTCACGCGCCCCGACCTGATGCAACTTGACGCGGGTGCGGTATTCCTTGGACAGCTCTTTCACCAGGGCGCGAAAATCGATGCGCCCCTCGGCCGTGAAATAAAAGATCATGCGGTCACCGCCCAGGAGATACTCGCAATCGACCACCTTGATGGGCAGGTTCAGCGACCGGGCCGTCTGCTCCGCAAAACGCTTCATATCCACGGTTTGGCCGCGAAGGCGACTCTCCTCCGCCAAGTCGTCCACCGTCGCTTCGCGCAAGATGCGACCGCTCTCGAGCTGAAAGCTCTCCGCGCCGCTGTTCTCGATATACGTCTTGATCTGCTCTCGCGAGACGTGCTTGTCGCAACCCGTGCAACTGACCGAGACCAACTCGCCCGATTCAATACCGCGATCCGTCTGAATGACCACCTTCGCGCCGCACGTGAATTTCATCCCCGGGGCGTACTTGAACTCCCCGACGTGCTTCATGTAGCCGAACCGTACTGCCGTCGTGTTGTAGACCTTCTCCAAGCCATTGCCGCAGCGGGGCGCATCGCCGCCCTCAGCCTCGCATGAACCGCAACCGCCGGACGATTCCGTCGGCTTGTCTTCAAAAACCCTTAACGACACCATGAAGTCGTGCTCACTTGGAATGCCGAATAATTTCAGAGCCGCGACCCTGGACGCGACCAAGGAGGGAGCGTCCAGTATGGCAAGAGGACGGCGAAGTCAACGGCACACCCGCCGCGCCATCGCCTCCAGTCACAATCTGCACAGGGAGCGGACTTGCTGACGATTCGAATGTCAGGTCGGCCATCATGTTAGACGCTCCTAATTAAATGTGCTGCATCGCATGGGCGTCCCGCCTTTTTACAGGCGGGGGACTCGATTCTTCGTACCAACACAGCCTATTCGTACCCGACTCGTCCATTTCAGATACTGCCGCCGAAGTCAACTGGCCGACGCCACCATGCCGTCCAATGCCGCGGACAAGTCTTGCTTGCTCTTGAGACCGACGAAGCGCTCCT
The DNA here is from genome assembly GCA_964424105.1 of uncultured Phycisphaeraceae bacterium. Taxonomy (GTDB): domain Bacteria; phylum Planctomycetota; class Phycisphaerae; order UBA1845; family UBA1845; genus CAYRHJ01. The sequence continues at coordinate 25,204 of CAYRHJ010000014.1, forward strand.
TGATCTCGCCACCCTGCATCAGCAACACGGTCGGAATAGCGCTCACCGAATACTTCATGGAAATCTCGCGGTTCGCGTCCGTATCCATTTTGCCGACCTTGACCCGGCCCTTGTACGCCGTCGCCAACTCGTCCACGATCGGGCCTAGCGCCTTGCAAGGCCCGCACCATTCGGCCCAAAAATCAACCAGCACGGGCATGTCCGAATTCAGAACTTCTTCCTCGAAGTTTCCGTCTGTGAATTCCAGTGTATTGGGTCCTGCCATGATTCCTCCTCGATGCGTTTGCGCTTTCACCATCAACTGTCTTAATCCGACCGATCGCGTGCCCCGCACGTCGCCCGGTTCAGGGGTCGCCAATCCCTCTTATCGTCAAAAACCCGCCGGACAAAAGCCACCAACCCGAACAGAGTCTATGGATGGACCCATTCCACGTCAACATAACACCCCCCACGACCGTATTAAGTTCGAGGTCGCGATTTCCACCGGCGATGAATCCACAAATACTGCTCCGGGTCTTCCCGTACAACGCCCTCGATGGCCTTGGTGTACTCCTGCGTGATCCAGCGGAGCGGGTCAGGGCGATCACGCCATTCCGCCGGCATGATCAGCCTGGTGATTCCTACTTCGTAGTGAAATCGTGTTCCCGTCCGCCGGGCATAGCCCACACCGATCGGAACCTGGCAATGCATCGCCAGCAGACCGATGGATTTGTAGGTCGAAGCTGGTCGACCGAAAAAATCCACGAACACGCCCTTGCGCCCCGCGTCCTGATCGGCTACGAAACCGAGCGCCCCACCCTGTCTCAGAAAATCCTCCGCCTCCGCCGTCGCGCCGAACTTATTCCATAATCGCAATCCACGCCGACCGCGCGTGCGTACCACGTAATCATTGAAGTAGACGTTATCCAGCGGACGCATGATGGCCGCCGTTTCAAATCCCATCGCCGCCAGCATGTAGGCGGTCAATTCAAAATTGCCGTAATGACCGGTCAGCAAGATCATTCCGCCTTTGGTCATCAGGTACTTGAGCGTCTCTTGATAATTCACCGGCGTCATGTGGCGGGACCATGACCATTCGTTCAAGCGATGAAACGCGCTGAGGAACTCCACGGCAAACATCGCCCAATGTTGAAAACAGCGAAGGGATAGCTTTTCCAATACTGCCCGGTCGGTTTCGTCAGGAAAGCTCTTTTGTAGATTGTCGATCGCCAGCAGGCGATGACGGTCGTCAAACTTCCACCACAGCTTGCCAAGAAAACGCGCCGTCCGCAAATTCAAGTCCAGCGGAAAGGCCTGAAGTAAAAACGTGATCGAACGTATGCCCCAGTATTGAAAACGGGCGGACCATCCGGCATGTCGCTTCATTGCGGCCGCATCTTAGCCGCTCGCAACGCCGTCGCCAATCGGACAATCCGCGTTGCCAAGGTACGGCCTTCGACGTAACAAACGAAAATTCCGGACGCCGCATGGGTGGGTTCACCCCTGCGAACACGCTGTCAACGGCCCCGCCGCTTTTATCGCGAAAGGCAGATGATGGCGGCCAACAGAATGTGACGCAGGCGATCCGTGCTCAGCGAATTGAGAAACTCGCCTGAAAAATCGAGCCTGGTCTGCGATGGGAAGTTCAATAGACGTGGAATCAACTCCTCGCGATTCAGGCCGGCTAGCTCCGCTGCCATTTGACAGATATCAGATGATCGTGGACGCATTGACTTGAAACCCCCAATAATCACGCCGATTTTCACTACCGCCCCTAGAACCACAAATCCAGTATTTCACCCACCCCGTCTGATTGTAGCCCCCCTCCCGACCGCCGTTCCACCCCGTGGTCGTGGTCCTTAAACCCGTCGTCGGTAGGCCAATGACGGTCAACGGGCCGCACGGACAAGTGCAAGCTGGGCAACGTCCCAACGCGGGCATCATGGGTCGATGGGGAATGAACACAGCGGCACGTGCTGTGCTTGCGCCGCAGGCGCCAAGCCAACATCGAGCCTGATAGTCCCAATCTGAGGTAGCGTCGCGATTTCAGCAAAAACTGAAAACGCGCAGCCAACAGACTGCCCATGCCGATCGGCTGGACTCGCACGACTTTGCTTCTTCCCTTCCGTCCGAAAAGCACCATCCCCGCGGACAAGCCCCGCCTGGGCGAGATTGGCCCATTCCGCCCGACGTACGATTTCGCGAGCCAAGTCGCGAACGCATCAATCAAATCATCGTGGGACGGTTCAGCCCCTACTCGCACGCCGGCGTTTCCGCTCCGAAGTGGCCATGATATCACAGCCCAGTTTGGATTGCTAATCTTTTTTGAGCTTGTATGTTAGCTGGCGATTCATTGGGCTTGGTGTTTACAGCGTGCCGCGTTGATGTCCCTCCAATCGACCGATAATTCAACCTGTTTTGAACCGGCTTCGCTATCGCCTGTCGACTTGGATTATCACCTTCCGCCTGAATTGATCGCCCAACAGCCGCTGCCTCAGCGCGACCGATCTCGGCTGCTGGTTCTGGACCGGCGTCGCGGAACGCTTCGCGATCATCATTTCTACGAATTGCCCGGATTGATTGAATCCCATGACATGCTGGTGGTCAACGATACCCGCGTGATCCCAGCCAAGTTTCACGCCCGACGAGCCACCGGCGGCGCCTTGACGGGCTTGTTCCTACGCCAAGCCGCGGAAAATGTCTGGGAAGTTATGCTGACCAAGTCAGGCCGAATCAAGCCCGGCGAAAAGCTTGCCCTTCAACCGGAAGACGGCGACTCGCTTCGGCTCGTGGAGCGTCGCGGTGATGGAAAATGGCTGGCGGAACTCGTTTCCGCATCGACGACGTTACAAGTATTGGATCGCCTGGGTTCCGCACCGCTGCCGCCCTACATCCGGCGGAGCGACAAGGCCGACGATCACCAGGATCGCCGGCAATATCAGACGCTGTACGCCAAACACCCGGGCGCCGTCGCAGCCCCCACGGCGGGTCTTCATTTCACAAGTCAAACATTGCGCGATCTTGAAGCCAAGTGCATACAGACCGCAAACGTGACGCTACACGTAGGTGCCGGTACGTTCGCGCCGATGACGGTGGATAACTTGGACGATCACCCGATGCACGCCGAATGGTTCGAACTCAACGAGCGGGCGGCCAATCAGTTGACGGCTTGTCGCGCTCGCGGCGGGCGTGTGGTCGCCGTCGGGACGACAACGGCGCGGGTATTGGAATCCAGCGGGACGACGACGGTGCGGGCATTGGAATCCAGCGTGGCGAACGGTCGATTCGCCCCGCGCAGTGGATGGACGGACCTTTTCATTCGCCCGCCCTATACTTTTCACAACGTCGACGTCTTGGTCACCAACTTTCACCTGCCAAGATCGACACTTCTGGCGATGGTGATGGCCTTCGCCGGCAGGGATCGCGTGCAGAAGGCCTATCAGCACGCTATCGCCCAGCGATATCGATTCTACAGTTTCGGCGACGCCATGCTCATCGTCTAGCGCCGACGAGAGCATGGGCCCCGCATTCGTGATCGCGATGATCCGGGAAAACGACTACTGTCTGCTGCTGGTGCCGGTCATTTCCATCACTTTCATCAGCCCGCCCATGGCATACTCCGTCCAATTCCAGGTCATCGTATTGGGATCAGTCATCGTCACGGAACCCTTGAACGTGGTCGTTCCCCATGGGCCATGGGATTTGCCGCGCATGTGCCAGGTATTGGTCTTTTCGTCGTGCCAGGACTTGCCCATCCCCGTCATGCCGGATGAATCGACCCACGAGGTGCGATAGACCCTGTGCTTCATATCATAGGACCAGGTTCCCAATCCATGCGAATTTCCCAATTCCCCCATTGTGAACGTCTCGCGGGACACGAGGTACCAGCCGTCCCCCTCCCACTTGATTTCCGCTTGCGCCGTGGTCCGCAACGGCTCGTCGAGACCGGCCATCTTGGCCTCCGCCTCCGAATTCCAGGTTCCCACGAACGCATTCAGCTTGTCCAGCTCCGCCGGGCGTTGCGGCATCATGGCTTTCAAATCTTCCATCGTCATTTTCGGCGCACAGCCTGTCATAACGACGGCCAACAGAGGCAGTCCGAGTGCGATCGAACGAGCACGATATTGTGACATTCTTGGAACTCCTTTGAACTAGCGGTTTTCGATTCGAACTTCGCGGAATGTACCCTGGGGCCGCACGTTCGACAACTCAATAAAACGCGTTTGAAAATGCGTGGCTTCGGTAGAACTTGAACGCACGCAAGAACGCCGGCGGTCGGGAATCTGCATCTTAACAGAGCCGCTACCGTCGTCAGGGAGCGGAAGCACGGCCGAACCGTTTCAACCGTGTGATCGCAGTTTCAAGAGTTGCGACAATTCAGATCAAGCAGCGGCTCAAGAATAAAATGCACATGTTGAAGTGGACAAGATTGACAGGATTTCGAGCGCCTAACACAATGTTCGACCTGCCATTCGAATGGACACGAAGACCGCTCCCTGTGCAGATTGTGACTGGAGGCGATGGCGCGGCGGGTGTGCCGTTGACTTCGCCGTCCTCTTGCCATACTGGACGCTCCCTCCTTGGTCGCGTCCAGGGTCGCGGCTCTGAAATTGTCAGCTTTCGCTCCTGTTGTTCTCGAGCGCGCCCAAACTGCACTAGCGACCCCAGCAAAGCCGCTCGACGTAGGCATCCATCGCCGACTGGAACGCATCCGCGTCCGTGGTGACGTACGTTTCAAACACAGCCTGTCCAAACGACATCTCCGCCGGGCTGCTCGATGCGACACGTGTGGCCTGGGCTTTGATTCGAATCGTTCCGTCTCGCGCGTCGTGGGCGATTTCGTTGACGGCGTGGGCATACTTGCCGTCTTGCCCCCGCAGAATGAAGGACATGAGCGCCCAGACCTGGGCATAATAGACGTTGGTCGATTGGATGAGGCCCACGCCCAGCACCGCTCCGGCGTCCGTGGCCAATATCTCGGTCAACGATTGGGCCGTCTGATTCTGCATGGCCTGACACAAATGATTCACCCGAAACGTGTTGCGCTGGGGGACGAAGTAGGGTTCGTTTCGCCGAAACTCGACGGTTTCGCAGTACGTGGCCAACCCTTCGTTGAACCATGCCGGCACGGGCGAGCCTAAGCGCGTCTGAATGTACTGATGCATCCCTTCGTGGGCCAAGACGCTGAGCGTGACCGATCGCCCGCAGTTGTAGGCGACGCAGGTGTCTCCTTCCGTGAACCCACCGGAAGCAATCTTTCGATAAATGGGATAACGGTCCGGATAGCGCTGCCGCACGAACCCGTCCCATTCCAGTCGGTCGCTAAACAAGTAAATCTGCATGCGAGGCCCGGCGGCGTCCTTCGCGACGGGCAATAGATGTTCGTACAGCAGATAGCACGTTTCGACATATTTGGGCAGATAGTCACGCAGCTCGGCGTCTTGCACGGTGGTGTAGATGTCGTAATGATCGGTCACCCAATGGACGCCCGGTCGACCAGCCGCACCCCATTCTTGCAAAACAGGAACGAAGGACGGGGGATCAAAATGCAGGGCCGGCGATTCGCAACCGGCGATCAACGCGATCCAGCCTGTCAACAACACGTCGACGACGCGGATGTGGCGGGCTGATCGACCTGACCGCGTGTGGATGGACGCACAAGTGCTCGCAACGGGCGGCAAGACCCCCGACGGCACCGCGTCGATCGACGTGGATTCGCTTTTCCCGTTCGCCCCGATCGAATTTTTCATGGCGCGCAGTATGCCACGCAGATGGGCGGGTGCAAGGGCTAGCCCCGCGACACGGGCGAATGACAACGCCCTATCGGTCATCATCGTCAACGGGAACCCATCCGCCAGACGGCGAACGCCGTAGTCGCAACGTTGGATAGCGCTTGCGGGTCAGCTCCGAAGTATGGCCATCGATCTTCAGGACCACGCGTCCGCCCCAATCGACGGGCATTTGTGACAGGTCGAGCGTGAACTGCGTCACGTCCTGCGTATCGATCACCACCTTGTTCCCATCCAAAACAGCCCCGCTCGCCCAACCGCCCACGACGTCGCTGCCGGCTTGTTCGATCGCCAGCCATCGAACATGGGGCTGCGGAATCTCGATATCCTTGATGGCATCCGGCGTGGCGTCATCGGCTTCATTCTGGTTCGATTCGGGTGTTGAATTTTCGTCTTCTCGCGGAAGGGTCGTCGAGTCCCTGTCGGACGGTGCGCGACAGCCGGTGGTGGCCGCGACGAGGGCCAATAGGAGCATTTGAACGGCGCGGGAACGCTGTCCGATCACGGGCAGGGCGAAACTCCCACCGAGCCGTCTGATTGAACTGTGCATGACCATTCCAACTACCCGATCTCGCCTGGCAAGGGCTGATCTTCGGTTCTCGTCACCGGGCCGCCATCGCGCCGGTTGCAGCCATCCATACGATATTGTACCGTCAAACATTGGACAAGGACGCGAAGGCTATGAAACGACGAGGCCACCCCCTCAACATTCGATCGACGACGATTCTGTCGGTTCGGCGAGATGACGTCGTTGCCATCGGCGGTGACGGTCAGGTCACGCTGGGTCAGGCTGCGGTCAAACACGACGCCAACAAGCTTCGTTCCTATCAGGACGGAGGCGTATGGTGCGGTTTCGCGGGCGCCGCCGCCGACGCGTTCGCCTTGTTGGATCGGTTCAGTGCCAAGCTCGACGCCTACAAGGGAAGCGTGCGCCGGGCGGCCATCGAGTTGGCCAAGGAATGGCGATCTGACAGGGTGCTGCGGCGTCTCGAATCGCTGCTCGTGGTGGCCAGCCATGAAACGTCGTTGATGGTCAGCGGATCCGGCGACGTGATCGAACCCAGCGACGGCGTGGTCGGCGTCGGATCGGGCGGTCTGTATGCGGTGGCAGCAGCCAAGGCTCTGTTGCAGCATTCCCAGTTGAGCGCCGCCGAGATCGTCGATTGTTCCCTGCACCTAGCCGCGGACATTTGCGTGTACACCAACCACACCATCGTCGTGGAGACCGTCAAGTCGACTTCCCCGCCGAAAACATGAATCGCCCATGCAAGAACTGACGCCCAAACAGATTGTCGCGGAGCTGGACCGTTTCATCGTCGGTCAGGACGACGCCAAACGGGCGGTGGCCGTCGCGATTCGCAATCGCTGGCGCCGCTTGCGGTTGCCCGATGCCATGCGAGCGGAAGTCGGCCCGCGGAACATCATCATGATGGGCCCGACCGGCGTGGGAAAAACGGAAATCGCCCGCCGACTGGCTAGCCTGGTCAGTGCGCCTTTCGTCAAGGTCGAAGCCACAAAGTACACCGAGGTCGGCTATCACGGCCGAGACGTGGAAAGTATGATCCGCGACCTGTTGAGCCGGGCCATTGATATGGTGCAGGCTGAGCAAACCGAAGTCGTACGCGCCGAGGGCGACCGCCTGACGGAAGAGGCTTTGCTGGACTTGCTGATGCCCATCGCGGACGCGGAATCGCCGGACGATGCCGACGCAGACGGTGCGGAACGCCGGCGTCGAAGTCGGGAAAAGCTGCGGACCAAGCTTCGAGCCGGTGAATTCGAGGACAAGCCGATTGACATGAGCATCAGCCGCAAGGCCATGCCCCCCGGCGTCATTGCCACCATGGGCGGGGACATGATGGATCCGCAGACGCAGGGTTTTCTGGAACAGCTCATGCCCACGCAGACCAAGCGCCGTCGCCTGCCTGTTCGTGAAGCCCGGCGATTGCTGTTCGCGGAGCAATGTGAACGTCTGATCGACGCCGAGAAGGTGGCAGAGATGGCCATCCAGCGCACCGAGAATAATGGGATCGTCTTCCTTGACGAGATTGATAAGCTTTGCGGATCGGACAAAGCCATGGGCCCCGATGTCTCCCGCCAGGGTGTGCAGCGAGATCTCCTACCCATCGTGGAGGGTTGCACGGTCAATACTCGATCCGGACCCGTTCGGACGGATCATGTCCTGTTCATCGCGGCTGGAGCATTTCACGGGAGCAAGCCGTCCGACCTGATGCCCGAGCTGCAAGGCCGATTTCCCATCCGCGTGGAATTGAGTGATTTGACGCGAGCGGACTTCCTGCGGATTTTGATCGAGCCGGAAAACGCGCTGGTGAAGCAGCAAATCGCCCTGTTGGCCACTGAAGGTGTGACGGTGGAATTTACCGATTCCGCCGTCGAAAGTCTGGCTGAAATCGCCGAGCAGGTTAATCGCTCGTCACAGGGCATCGGGGCAAGACGCCTCTACACCATCATCGAGCGTGTGATGGAATCGCTGTCCTTCGAAGCCCCCGAGCGAGATGGCGACCACGTGACCATCGACCAGGACTATGTGCGGAAACGGCTTGAGAAAATCATCGTCGACGAGGATTTAAGCCGATTCATTCTGTAACGGGCAGGTTGGCCGGACCGTCCTATGGAAAATTCACAACGGTGTTATTGATGTAAGCTTATTTTTGGCAATATGTTATATTGTTTGACGGCCACGTTCGATCCATACTGAAATTTCGGCACGCCTGCGGTTGGCGACCGACACAAGATTCGTATAGAATGGGTGGTTCGCGACCGTGGCCGCTCCGTGCGGAGTGGGTCGCAGGGTGTCAGACGTCCGTTTTTGATTCAGAGAGGAGAACGCGAAAAACGTGATTAAGGTTCGTCCCCGAGGAAATGAGTCCGTCCAGCAATTAATGAAGCGCTTCAAACGCTTGTGCATGCGGGAAGGTCTGACCCGCGACATCAAGCGTACCAGCTACTACGAAAAACCTTCCGAGAAAAAGCGCCGCCGCAATCGAAAAGCCCAGCGGAAGGTCTTTCTACCCACCACAACGGCAACGTAATTATTTCGCTTGTCTTCTTTTGATCAGCGCGTCACTGTTCGGGTGACCGGGGCTTGACCCGCGCGATTTTCAACTGACCGTGGCCGGGATAGGTGTGAGCGCGCGCCTTCGTTCGTTGACCGCGGCGACTCCTGTTCGTTGGCCGACGCCACCCCCGCTCGTTGACCAAACCAGTCCGCAGCGCTACAAATTCAAGCCCAGCGTTGGTGGGTTATGGGACGCGAGGGTTGCACAGATCACGGAAATCGACGTGAATGATGCTCGCGATTTTGCGGATTGACCGTCGATCAATAACGCGGCGAGCTTCGGCGTTCGATGTTCTGTAGGGCGATGTATCGGAACATCCGTGTCTCGAATTCTGCCGTGTCCTTGCCCGGGGAACGCTAGATGCACCCGAATGATTCAACGTTCATACCGATGGCTCGTCCGGCTACGCATGGGCTGATCGAGCGGTCGTTTGAACAGCCCGCCGATTCGCCCATCGCCCGGTCCGATGTCACGGGCGACCGGTCGACAGATCCGATGCTTCTCCGCGACACTCGTCGATTATCCTGCCTGTTGAACACGATGCTGCTGGTGGTGATGGCCATCGCCATCACGGTGGTCCTTGGCACCATCGCGATGATGTTGATCGAGGCGTCGTTCGATGCGCGGATGCTGAATCTTACGCTCTCGTTGCTGCGCGGCGGCGTGGTGCTTGGCATCCTCTGGGGGTTGACGCGGCTGGAAAAGACCGACCTTTCGTCCGTCGGTCTCTCGTTGAGGAATTGGGGCTTCGAGACCGCCTGGGGGGCGGTCTTCATTTTACCGACGTACATGACCTTCCTGATTGGGATCGGCGTGCTGTGGGCCATCTATCCGCAAGGCTGGGCGATTCTACAAGAAAACCCGCAGCAAATAACACAGGAATTGCCCAAGCTTCATCCCGTTCTACTTTGCGGATCACAATGTTGGATCGCGATCTATGAAGAAGCCGTCTTCCGCGGTTATTTTCTCACGCGGATTCGCCGCGTGACGGGCAGCGCCGTCCTGGCTGTCATCATCAGTTCCGCCCTGTTCGCCGCTCCCCACGCGACCAACCAAAAGTCCGTGGTCGTCGTCCCATTGTTCTTCATCGGGGCGCTGTGGGCCTGCATGGTCCTTTGGCGGCGCTCGCTCATTCCCAGCATCATTGCACACGCGGCCTTCAACTCCATCAACTTGCTGGTCATCTACTATCAACGACCTGACTGGCAGTGATGACCCCGCAGCCCCTTGAATCTGTTTTGAAAAGTTTGATGCAACGACCGATGTGGTGACCAGCGATCTTCTGCTCCCGACTCAGTTGCAGCACCTGTCGCGCTGTCGCGGGGCCATCGTTTGACCCGGATCGATTCCGGCACGGACCGCTCGAATGCTCCGCGGCTGCTATGCGTTGACTGGGGTCGCCTGATTTGGTTATGCTCCACGCCGCAATGGCAAACCGCGAAAATGGTGGGTCGGAGATCGATACGTTGCAACCCAACTTTCCGTTTGTTCCGGCGGTGTTCATCAAGGTGCTGGCGGCTGTATTGACGGTCGTCGCGTTGGGGCTGGGGGTTATGCTGGCCGTCAACGGCGAAATTCAAACGCAGGACATGATCGGGTCATTGATCAGCGCCCCCCTGTTGGCGTATCTTGTTCACCTCTGGATAACCATGGGAAGGGATTGGTGAGGCCGATCGCCCGGTCGGAGCCAACCGGGGCATTTACAGCCGCCCGCCCCGCGGCTATATTCTGTAGCCTATGAATCTAACTAGAGTCAGCGCTCACTGATGCAGCGACACGCCCCACTTCCGCAAAAATTCGCAGAACTGGGCATCGAAGTTCCGTTCTTAGATGCCCTGCGCGCCATGGGTTTTGAAGAACCGTCGGAAATACAAACCGCGATGATCCCCTCGGCCCTGTCCGGACGGGACATTCTGGGGCAGGCGCGCACCGGCACGGGTAAAACGGCTGCGTATTCCTTGCCCGCGCTTCAAAAAATCGACCCGCAGCAGGGGTTGCAGGTCATCTGTTTAGCCCCCACGAGAGAATTGGCCGCCCAAGTAGTGGCCGAAACGCGGCGTCTCGCCGGCCATTCCGACCTGCACGTCATTCCAGTCTATGGTGGCCAGAAGATCAGCACGCAAGTACACCTTTTGGGTCGCAAGCCGCACTTCGTAGTCGGAACTCCCGGTCGAATTCTCGATCTCATCGGTCGCCGGATTCTCCGCCTGAACGAGATCAAGATCTGCATTCTGGACGAAGTGGACCGCATGCTCGACATCGGCTTTCGGGACGACATCACGCGTATCCTTCAGCAGATTCCCAAGGAACGGCAGACCATCTTCGTGTCGGCGACCATCGACGACGAGATCAGGCGATTGGCCCTCCAATTCATGAACGATCCCGCCGAGGTCAATGTTTCGCGCGACGAGATCACCGTGGCGGAAGTCGAGCAGATATTCTGTTCGGTTGAACCATTCGACAAGTACCGCCTTCTGCGAGTGATCCTGGCTGAGGAGACCCCCAAGAGCGCCATACTTTTTTGCAACACCAAGCACGGAGTGCGCAAGCTGGCCAAGAAGCTATTCGCCGATGGCTTGGACGCGAAGGAGATTCACGGCGACCTGGTCCAACTTCGGCGAGAGAAGGTCATGTCCCGTTTTCGGTTGAAGAAGATTCAGTTTTTGGTAGCGACCGATCTGGCCGCCCGGGGCATCGATATTTCATCCATCACGCACATCATCAACTACGATCTGCCGGAAGATCCGGAAGTGTACGTGCACCGTATCGGTCGGACGGCGCGCATGGGCGCCCACGGTCGGGCTATTTCGTTCGTGACGAAATCTCAAGGCAGGCTTTTGACTGATATCGAGAAACTGATCAACAAGCTCATCAGTGTCAAGGTGTACGAAGGGTTCACCTCGCGCCCGCCGAGAGAGGACGTGGAGGCGTCCGCCGAAAAATCGGCTTCGCGGTACGTGAACACGTCGGCTTCGACTCCGGCGGGCGTGCCGGCGCATGTCGTCGCACCGCCCAAAACGCTGGGCAGCAAGTTTCGCACGCGCAGGCGACGGCTTTAGTGCTTGATGGCGTGGTGGCCTAGACGAGTTGGAAGCGAGTCATTTTCTTGGGAGAGGGGCGTCATGCGACGATGGCTGAATCTCACCGCGTGTTGGATGATCGGGTCATCATGCTTTGCGGGTTGGATGGGATGCGGCGGAAAAGATGATTTCGGCGAGAACATCCGTCTTTCAGCGGATCGACATCGTGAATTCGCCCGCTCGTCACCCGCGGGACGTTCGTTCAAACTCTCTGATGACAGCACTTTTAACGTTTATGATACCCACCGCGAATCCAGTGGATTGGCGGAAGCGTTGGCCCACGCGGACCTTAGCGGACATGCGAAATGCCACGCGGACGCGACTCGTGGCGGGAGCGCCACCGCAGAGTTTCAAGTGGGACACGTGCTGCGATATACCGACGACGAGCCATTCGAGGTCGATGTGTCCTTCCAGGTGGATTACGAGTGTCTCATCAATCACGCGCCCGATATCCGCACCCCTCCGTCACTGGTCCTGAAAGCCTACCTCATGGACTCAAACCGTCGAATGCTGGGCAAGATCATCCTGACGCAAATTGACAAAGACAGGCTGCCGACAAAATGGGCGGGCGTGGAATCGCCGTCGTTTCGGGTGACGTTGCAGCCGCAAACCGCCTATCATCTGATCGTGGCCGGCCGCGCCGAGGCGGTCAGTTCCGGCGACGGTGCAGGTCCCGCAGCTTCGATCGAACTCAAGTCCCTGCGGATCGACGTAACGCCTTCGTCTGGTTAGGGTTGCCCGACGGTCTGGTAACCCCGTTCATGGAGGCATCGCGAGTCGTCTTTCAGGAGCTGACCCACCGCGGATGGAACTGCTTTTCATTATTGTCGTCGTGACCTTGACGATCTCATTTGTCTGTTCAGTGTGTGAGGCCACCCTCTTCGCGGTTACGCGCACCCGCGTGGAACAACTCGCGGAACGTGGATCGGCTGCGGGGAAAAGGCTGCAAAGGTTTCGGGAGGATATCAGCGGTCCCATCGCCGCGATTCTGACGCTGAACACCATCGCCCATACCGTCGGAGCCACCATGGCAGGATGGGTGGCGAGCGACCTGTTCAGCAGTGTGGGCGTGGGGGTGTTTAGCGCGGTGTTCACGTTGGCGATTCTTTATCTCACCGAAATCATTCCGAAGACTCTGGGAGTCCTATACGCCAATACCCTGGCGCCCGCGGTGGCGACCACGGTCTCCGCCATGATGGTGGTTCTCAAACCGTTGGTTTGGGCCTGCCAATTGGTGACACGCTGGTTTCCAAAATCCTCGTCGGCATCATCGTTCATGGCGGAAGAGGACATCTTGGCCATGGCCCGCATGGGACAAAAAGCCGGCAGCATTCGTGCGGATGAAGCCCGCTGGGTGCAAAACGCGCTGAATCTGGATCAGCTCAAGGTATGGGACATCCTGACCCCTCGAACCGTCATGGTCACCGTTTCCAATGACATGTGCATCGCGGACACGTCTCGAAAATTGAGGGAGTTCGGATATAGCCGTGTTCCCGTTACCGATTCCGGAGACCTCGATCGCATCGTAGGGATCGTGCTCAGCCGGGCGGTTCATGAAGCCGACGCGGCTGGCAAGGGAGCGGAACGAATTGACCAATGGATGCGAAAACCGACCTTCGTGCCTGAATCGATGAGCGTCAGCGATTTATTGGGACGATTCCTGGAAGCGCGCCAACATCTCTTCATCGTCGTCGACGAGTATGGCGGCACGGGCGGAGTGGTCACGCTTGAAGATGCTTTAGAATCTCTGTTGGGTTCTGAAATCGTCGATGAATTCGACGACGTCGCCGATCTGCAACGCGTGGCGAAACGAAAGGCCGCCCATAGGCTTCGCGCGGCGGAACATATGCAAAAGTCGCCCGGAACCGGTTCCGAATCATAGACCCGCAGTACACGCCATCGAGAATTCGTTCCCGACGCCCACATCACCAGACCATGCCGCACGTAGCCCATTGCAATCCACGCCCACGCCCACGCCCGCGTCCGTGCCCACGCCAACGCCCGCTTCCGTGCCCACGCCAACGCCTTCGCACCTAACGCTCGCCGTTTGACGAACCCGCGAGGTGAACAACGATGTGACGTGCGCCCGCCGATCGGCGATGCTCCCACAGATAGATTCCCTGCCACGTTCCCAATGCCAGGCGATTTTCCATGATCGGAATCGATAGCGACGTCGCCGTCAGGGCGGACTTGATGTGCGAGGGCATGTCGTCGGGACCCTCGGCCGTGTGCGTGAACAACGCGTCCCGTTCCGCGACCAATCGATTCAGCCAAGCCTCCAGATCACGCCGGGCTGAGGGGTCCGCGTTCTCCTGAATGGTCAAACTCGCGGAAGTATGTTGTATCAGCACAGTGCACAGGCCTTCCACAATCCCGGACTCCGCGACCAAGTCAGCGACGGCGGGCGTGATTTCATGCAGGCCTTGATCGCGGGGCGGAAAGCTCAAACGCGTGTTCCGATGGATGATGTTCATGGGCAAAATCGTCCGAAAATCGTGAATATTATTGAACCCCGCCGGCCTTCGACCGTCCGCCACCAAGCCGTAACTCTTTTGGACCACAAGTTTTATGTGATTTCCCTGGCCGGCTCCATGGTCCGCTACAAACTCCGCGGCAATTCAAAACCGCCTTTCGAGCACTACGCGGTGCGGCGAGGCAAACCGCTCAAATAAAACCTCGCGAATCGCGAATTCGATACAGTCAGGCCACCTGCGACAGTGTACCGCCGGAAGGGCACACTTTAACATGGAAAAGTCGCGTGGCGGGCAATGTTGACGTCCCGGTCATTTGACGCCGCAGTCGCCGATGGATCGTCCGTCGCGATGAATCGGACTGGGGTCCTTTGGGAACCGCGTGGAGGAGTTTTCAATGTTCAGCCGGCTGCTCTTTACACGTCTACGGGCCGCTGAAAAGGCACTGCTGGAAAGTCGGCTGGATGAGGCCCATCGTCTGCTGACGGCGCCGGACATTCGTGCCCATCGCCGGGGCGGAACTCTCTTGGCTGATCTATGCGAGAAGTTAGTCGAACGAGCCCGAACCCATTTCGCCGGCGACCGGTTTACCGAAGCGCTGACCGACTTGGACAAGGCCGACGCAGGTGGTCATAAGCTGCCGCAGATTGCGGAGCTACGGCAGAACATCCTGACGGTCGCGAAGGAAGTGAACCGGCAGGAGCAATCCCGCAGACGCCGGTTGGATGACGCCCGGCAGCGCATAGAAGCCGGCTCGCTGGTCGCGGGACGTCAGATACTCAAAAACGCTGAGGCGGACGACCTCGATGCCCAAGAACTGGCCGCCGACATCGAGGAGCGGGCGAGACAGGCCGACGACGCGTTTGCCCGCGTACGGAAACTTCTGGACGACGGGCAGGTTTCAGGTGCGATTGAAAGGTTTCAAAAGGCTCGACATCTCGCCCCACAGTCTCCCGAGGCGATCAGTTTGGAATCGGCGTTGACCTCCCATGTGGTGGTGGACGCCCGGAAGGCATTTGAAAGCGGTCGGATCAATCGGGCCGCGGAGGAACTCGCTCGTTTAGCGGAGCTGGGTCGCGGGTTGTCGGTCAGACGAGATATCGAAGACGTTGTGGAGTTGGCGCGAGGCGCCTGCCGCGCCGTTGACGGAGGGGATTTTGAAACCGCCCGGCGGCAGATGATGCGGTTGCAGGGGATTGCCGGTGATATTCGCTGGGTCGGCGATGCCGTCAAGCAATTAGAAGAGCTTGATGAACTGATGACAAGATTGATCAGCGGCCCGCTGGGCGAAAACGGTGGCACCGGGGGCCGGGCGAAGGCCGCCGGCGAATCAGGAAAACGAAGAACACCCGCGCTCGACGAGACCATGGTGTTGCCCCATCGCAACGCGGGGACTGTGCCTCTGCCGGATCGGCTGCTTCTGCTTGTGGATGGCGGGGGGAGTTTCCTTTTGCTGCGGAAGGACCGGGTATCGATCGGTCGGGCCATTACCGACCAACCGGCCGACGTGGCCTTCAAGTCAGACCTGGCGGAACGGCACGCCGAGATAGCCCGCGTGGACGACGACTATTTCCTGTTTGCAACGCGTGACATCGACCTGGACGGTCGCGGCACGCGTCATCAGCTCTTGCGCGACGGCAACCGTGTTACGTTGGCCCGCAACGCGCGCTTCACCTTTCGCTTGCCCCATCGACAAAGCGCCAGCGGGCTGTTGGAGATGAGCAGCGCCACGCGCATGCCCCATGACGTTCGCCGCGTCGTCCTGTTCCAGCGCAACGCCATGATCGGGTTCGGCAAACACGTGCACATCAACTGCACCTCCGCCGTGCACGATTTGATTCTTTTCGAGCGCACCGGCCGGCTGTGGATTCGACCGCAGGGCAACGGCCGGATCGACACCGAAGCCCGACCCGTGGAGATCGGGAAACCCGTCGAGATGTTCAACATCAGTTTTGTGATTCAGCCCTGGCAGATGCCGACGACCGGACCGAAATTCAGCTAAGGAAAACGAAGGTGGCCTATACATTCAAACATGGTGATCGCCCGCTCGACGGCTACACGGTGCAACGGGGAATCGGCCGCGGCGGGTTTGGCGAAGTCTACTACGCCATCAGTGACGGCGGGCGCGAGGTGGCGCTGAAGTATTTGCGTGACAACGCGGAGATCGAGCTTCGCGGCGTGACGCATTGCATGAATCTCAAAAGCCCGCACCTGGTCAGCATCTTCGACGTCAAGAAGAGCGACGATGGCGACTATTTCATCATCATGGAGCATGTTTCAGGTCCCTCGCTGGCCGAATTGCTCTCGGCGGAGTCGTCCGGGTTGGGAATGCAAAAGGCCGCGTTTTTCCTACGCGAGATCGGCAAGGGGCTGGCGTACCTGCACGATCAGGGCATCGTCCATCGTGATCTGAAGCCCGCCAACATTTTCTATGAAGAAGGCCAAGTCAAGATCGGCGACTATGGCCTCAGCAAGTTCATATCCGTCTCGCGTCACAGCGCCCAAACGACGAGCGTGGGGACGGTTCACTACATGGCTCCGGAGGTGGGCAGCGGCAACTATCACCGGGGGATCGACCTGTACGCGCTCGGCGTGATTCTGTACGAGATGTTGCTCGGCAAGGTGCCCTTCGAAGGCGGCAGCATGGGCGAAATCCTGATGAAACATCTGACGGAGCAACCCGAGGTCACCGGTTTGCCCGAACCCTTCGGCAAAGTCATACGCAAGGCATTGGAGAAGGACCCCAAGAATCGCTATCAGTCGGTCAACGAAATGATCGATGACATGCTCGAAGTGGGTTCGGTCCGCGACAGCCTGGCCGGTTTCAACACCACGACGATTTCTTCGATGCCCCGTCGGGCCGCCCACGAGCCATTCGTCTCGCCCGTTCGTTCCCCGAATCCTCCGCCACCACCGCCCTACGCTTATCCGTTCAACCCGGGTGTGCGCGGAGAAACGAGCGCCCTGCCGGACAAGGTGGTCAAGCGATTGCAAAACATCAGCCGCCGCGTCGAAACGAAATTGGACCGCCTCGCCGGAAAAAGAGGGCTGCGTCATCCTGGATCAGCCAATCATCCCGGCGCTTCCCCGGGAGACGTTCGCCCGAGCGTCGATGTGCGGCAAAAGAGCGGTTTCGGGAGAACGCTTAGTGCCGTGGTCTTGACACTCGCCGTCTCTGCCGCCTTGGGTTTGCTGATAGGCCTTCCACAAGATTCGCCGGAACACGGTTTCGGGACGGGGGCTATGATCGTCGCCATGACGTTGGGCTTGAGATTGTACCCCCGCACGGCGCGATGGATGGGACCTTCATCCGAACCGCTGTGGGTGCGGAAGTCCATCTTGATCGCCTGCTGCCTGCCGCTGATGGCCCCCGCGAGCGCATCTGTTTTCGCGCAACACGAAGCAGGAGGTTTTGCGTTGCTGCTGGGCATGTTGGTGATGATCCTGTTTACGGATTGGGATTCACGGCGCGAGTCCGGGGAACAGGGCGAGCTGTCGTTCTGGACCGCCCTGTGGTTGGCATTTTGGGGCGGAATGGTGACCGTGTTCTTCGCGGGCGTCCTGGACGTTCATGGCTTTGAAGAGCACTTCATGGCCATGGGCGCGGCGATCATCGGTGGTGTATCGCTGCTGACGCAGGCTTTGGCATGGATTCTGGGTGGCGGCGCCGTCGCTCTGTCTTCAGCCCCCGTGCCCGCGGATGAGGCCAACAATGCGCCGGTTGAAGCGGATCGCGGACGGGGCGCGTTGGCTTCGCGTTTCAATCCGGGCGACTTCGACAAGAATTGGCCGGCCGGTGTGGCCATTCCCCACGCCCATCCCGTCGAGCCGGGCGTGCTTCCCAGTGCCATGGCGTCGTCTGCACCGTTACCCAAGGCACGCTCGATGTTCGAACGCGCCTTTTTCAGCATCGTGGCCTTCATCATGCTTTTTGGCGTGGTGATTAACGTCATTTTTCCGGTCGCGGTTTCCGAAATCAATCGCGACGAGGTGTTTGCCCACGTCATTGCGGCTGTTGCTTGCCTGGCCCTGTTCCTGTTTAGTGCCCAGAAGCTCACCTTGCGGAAACGGCACGGTTTTTGGAATGAAACCTTTTGCCCGTTTCTGCTGGCGGTTTTCATGACGACCTTGGGAGCCTCCATCGCATCCATTGCCATCTTGAACGTCGGAAACGAAGAACTCGCAGTCGCCATTGTGGGAATCATCTTTTCGGGTCTATTGCTCATGGTCCTGTTCATCGCCCGACTGTGGCCCTATTCCACGAAACTGGACAAGGACATCAACAGGATGGGTCAAAAGGCGGACCAGTGGTTCAAAGACGGCTTCGTGGCGAGCGGGGCCTTTGTCATCGGTGATGATGATCACGCGCGCGACGACGCTCCCAAACCCCCGCCGCAGCCGGACGGGGCACGTTGACTTCGCAGGTCAATCCGGGCGACGAATGATCTTTCGCGACATTCACCGGCGTTCCTTCCCGCGACCGCGAGGCGATCGCCGGTTTGAAATCCAGCGTCATGACGACGAGGCGGCGTCTAGAACGAAGGCGCGGTTGCGAGCGCCGGCACGGTGACGCAAAACGGACCGGATCATCAACAGATTGGCGCTCGCAAGCAAATGAAGTTGGCGGTGGTGGTGGGCTGGGAGTGCATGACAGTTTAGGTGGGTCGGTTTTCGCCCCGCAAGGGGCGACGGAAGGTAGCCACGGTTGGAGCCGCCGCAGGCGGCGAAACCCGTGGAAACCTGACCCGATGAACCCGTCTCGCCCCGGCAGGGGCGCGGGAGTGTAGCCACGGTTGGAGCCGCCGCAGGCGGCGAAACCCGTGGGATGGAGACTGCGAAAATGGATCAAGCCCCGGCAGGGGCGCGGGAGTGTAGCCACGGGTGGAGCCGCCGTAGGCGGCGAAACCCGTGGAAACCTGACCCGATGAACCCGTCTCGCCCCGGCAGGGGCGGAGGAAGCCGACGCAACATCCTCCGCCCGTTGCGGGGCGGGGCCGGTCCCAAGAACTCGCACCACGGGTTTCGCCACGTCCGCCTAACGGCGGACTCGCTTCACCCGTGGCTACAGTCCTGCGCCCCGGCAGGGGCGGAGGAATGCCTCGCCTAAAGTGTCATGCACCCACAAGCAACGGGTGCGTGACACAATCGGCGACCGGGTCGTCCCGTAGGGACGGGTTGAAAATAGCCCGGCGATTCATCGCCGGGAACCTCATCGATCCGCCGACGAGAAGTCCCGTAGGGACGGCTGAAACTCAAGCCGTGGGTCAGTCGTCCCTACGGGACTCGTTCACCTCGCCGGACGAACACCCGGCGATAAATCGCCGGGCTATTGTCGATGGCCCCTCCGGGGCCTGCAACGTCTCGACGACGGCGTACGCCCGTTGTGGTGCCGCCGATTTCGTCACGCACCCCTCGGAACAGTCGAGCGGGTCGTGATCATGGCCGCAGATGCTCGAACCAGTTATCATGCAGCGACGTGCATTGAATCGGCTTGTCAACCTGCATGATGGAACAAGGGCATGGACCCCGAAAATGCGGATCAATTCCTGGTTGATCAGATTCGGCAACGCGATCAAGCGGCCTGGCGCCAGTTGATCGAGCGCTACGAGGGCCGACTGACCGCCTACGCGCGAATGCGAACGGCCAGCCTCGCCGATGCCGAAGACCTCGTACAGGAAACCTTCATCGGGTTCATTCAATCGCTTACCTATTATGATGCCAAACGCCCGCTCGAAACGTATCTGTTCACCATCCTGCGCTACAAGCTTTGTGATCAGTTGAGGCAGCGAAAGATCGTGCCGCTCAACCCGCCCGCAGACGCCAACGACTGGTGGGACCAGATCATCCCTGAACGATCCGATACCCCCAGCGGACACGCCGTCCACGCCGAACAGCGACGCGTTTTTGAATCCCTCTTGGCGGACCTGCTGCGGAACCTGATTCACGACTTGCGCGACCGCGACGCATTGGACGATCTACAGGTCATCGAACTCATCTTCTACAAGGGGATGCGAAATCTAGACGTCGGCGCCCTGCTCGACATGGACCAGAAGGCCGTGGCTGGAATCAAGTTTCGGGCCGTTCAAAAACTCCACAAGTTCATCGACGAGCGCGACCAGCCCATGCCCATGGAGCTTTCGGAGGCGGAGGCTGAAGTCACGGTGGCCCGTGTCTGGCGAGAGCATCGCCTGACCTGCCTGAAACGGAGCACGCTGGGTTCACACCTGCTAGGCCTGCTCGAAGACCCCTGGTTGAGTTACACACAGTTTCATCTTGACGTGGTCGGTTGCCCCATGTGCCTGGCCAACCTGTCCGACCTGGAAATAGATGAACCCGCTGAAGGCCCGCGACCCAGCGATCAGATCTTTCAATCCAGCATCGGGTTCCTTTCCCGCGTCTCCGGCAGTGGTGATGAAAGCCAAGCCTGAAAGTCGTCGAACCGACTTTGCGAGGGTTCAATCGAACATTCCGGCCCGGTCGGAAGGCGATACGAAGGCCGCGTGATCCGCGGTCAGCTTGGGGTCGGCCGACCAACGGCGAATCCGCAGCTTCATTTCCGCACCCTGATCAGGCCACTGGATATGCACGTCGCGGGGCAACATACCCTTTCCGTCTTGAACCGGCCCATACCTATCCAAGAATGATTCGAACGTGACGCGACCCTCGTCATCGCAAAACACAACTTTGCGGATCAAGCGGGGTTCGTAACGATCGAGCCAGTATTCCTTCACAATGGCCGGCGTTGGCGTCGCCGGATCGCGGGCCACGAAGATCAACTGCTGGACGTCCGCCGTCACCCGTTGGACGGCGTCGGACGAATGAATCGCCTCCAAGCCCAGCGCCTGCATCAACTGCTCCGCACGGACCGGAATATTCCCCGCCACGATCAAGCCGCCATCCGCACGATCCCCCTCCAACTGCTGCTCTTTCGGACGCCGAGACCAAATCCACCATTTGCGTTCATTGAGGCCCAGTCGGAGTTCGTCACCAGCCAAGGGATGCGCCAACACCACGCGCATGGCCTCGCCGGGGCGAACCTGCATTTTGAAGTCCAGATCGAAATGGCGCTTGACTCCGTCGCCATCGAGAAAGTGCCCGCCGGCTGACCCGATCGCACGCAATCCCGAGGGAAGCGAAGCCTGATTGTCGTCAACAATTCGCACCGCCTCGGCCATCGGAGTGAATAGCGGTTTCCGCTCAACCGCAGGCGCACAACCGATCAGCACCAGACATGGAAGGGTGATCGCCATATGGAACCACGCCAGCCGGGCAAGGAGGTCGCCCCGTTGGCGCGATCGAACAAACGAAAAACCCACGACCGACCCGCTGCAATTCTTGCACACCATGGTTTTGCCTTGATGAAACCCCATCACAATTCCGGGCCGCGCACGAGACGTGTTTGCGGCGACGACTTGAATCCGGCTGAAGCGCTGGGCGGCAGTATCACGTAGCACCCGCCGAAGCTGCGTTATCGTCATTGTTCTTGTCATCATACTCGTCATCGATGAAAGGTCCCTGATCAGCGTGCAGGATTTCGCCGAGCTGCCGGCTGACCGATTGAATCTCGTCGTCGTTCAATCGCGGGTTCACGACGTCATGCAGCTTCTTATCACGGATCAATCGGACCTGCCAGACTTCCTGTTGGCCGTCGTGGCGAGATTCTTCATACTTCAACAGCCGTTTACGCATCAGAATCAGCGCCAGCACGAATCGGAACTGCAAACGGAGCAATTCCTTTTCCTTTTCCAGCCGAATGAAGAAATCGATCAAGGCTTCATCATCGACGAACAGGCGTTTCTTCCTGTCCGGTTCCGTGTCCGGCATGCGAGATTTGAAAAAACAAAACGCGTCTTCCGGCTGGCCGGTCCATGCTGCTTCGCTGTATTCCCCGCGCCGAAACCCGTCGCCCTCTGCGTACAATACGACGTAAAAGCTCTCGCCCAGCTCAAACGCCCGCCCCGTCTTGACGCACTGCCCCGCGGATTTCTCCAGCCGCCAATCATCCATAACAGATCTCAAACACGACGATTCAGTTCGCATCGATTCGCCCGCCGCGCGGGACCGTCACGCTTGCAACCCATCGATGCGCCGGCTCAACAAGCCGAAAACCCCTGACCATTTCAATGCCGCGACCGCCTGCGCTTTACGTCGCGCAGCGATGTCAAGGGTGACGGAGCGGTCGCCCCAGACGCCCACCTGCCCATGGGCGCTAGTCTAGTCTTTCACGCTGTCCGCATCTTATCAGAGCCGCGACCGTGAGAGCCTGAGAAAAAATCGATTTTCGATGGCAGCGACCCGCATTCTTGATAGCGCCACGCGGGTTGCCCGAACGATTCTTTTGATTTTTTCCCAGGCTCGTGAGGGAGCGGTCTTCGTTTCTATTCGAATGGCGGGTCGGCCATTCTGTTAGGCGATCTATTGACGTTTGAATGGTGTAATGAAGTCGATCCGTCACACCCACAGAACCGTCAGCCCGGCGAAAGCCGGGGTCCAGGAAATCTTCTTGCAGTTCCACGCTTTCGCGGAGAAACAACCACCATCGTTCAATTGACCATTCAAAGTTCAATAAGATGAAAGTTTCTTTCGTCAGAGCCGCCGACCCGACCGGTATCATCAGGCAATCTCTTATATCTTGTCTATTCTTGCCGGGAATCCACGGTTTAGTGAACCCGGGGGGGCGCGGACAGGTGATCATTTCACGTTCAGTGCCGCCTCGGACGTCTTGAAAACCGGAAGGAGCGTGCCCAGCCGCGTGACGTTCAAGACTTCCAAAACGGCTTCGTTCGGCGCCGCGACCGCCAGTCGTCCACCATGTTTTTGCAGTCGCAGATAGGCCGCCACCAGTCCCCCCAAACCCAACGAGCAGATGAAATCCAGTCGCGAAAGATCCACGACCAACGTTTCAGGCTTCTTACCGCAGGCTTCAAACAGCGCCGCGTTCAGTTGATCACATAGTTCCATGGACGCGCTGCCCGTCAACGAAACAATCACACCCCCGCGAAACTGTTTGGTGTCAATCTTCAGTTCATCCGTTGTCGGCATGGAACACCTTCACTTCTTGATTTTGACCAATCGAACCTCCCGGCCATCCGCTTGGTAGCAGACCTCGTCCATGTACGCACGCATCAGCATGATGCCCCGCCCCGTCGGCAACATCAGCCGATCGTTCTGCGTCGGGTCGGGTACGTCTTCAGGAACGAATCCCGGGCCTTCATCGCGAACAATGATCACCACTTGCGACACACTCACGCTGTATCGTACGGTGATGGACTTGCTTTCGTCATTGCCGTTGCCGTGTTTGACCGCATTGGTCATCGCCTCCTCGAGCGCCAGTTTGATGGCGAACGTCGCGTCGTCGTCGTAGCCGCACTGTTCCGTCGCCTGCAAAATCTCGCGCTCGGGTTCCTTGGCCGCCTGCAACGTGCTGGGGATCCGAATCTCCCGAATGGTGTTGTCCTTGTTTGGTTCAGCGTGGGTCATGGGCATGCAGCAGCCGGAACGATCCCCATGCAGGTCGATCTTGAAACCGGCCAATCGGATCGCCGGCCCGTGCTAAAAGCTCGCGATCGCCTCCTGCAACGTTCCGTGAATCGAAAACAATTTGTTCAATCGTGTGATCTTGAAAACCTCAAAAATCTGTGGATGAATATGACACAGCCTCAACTCACCCTCGTTTTCCTTGACCAGCTTGTCCAGCGTGATCAACATCCCCAACGCTGCCGAGGACAAGTGCTCCACGTTCTGGAAATCCAACAGCAACTTGGCGCGGGGGGTGGCCACCGCCTTCAACTGGTCCCCGATCTCGCTGATGGACAGCTCGTCGAGGATTTTTCGGTCGGAAAACTCGACGACGTTCACGCCGTCCGACTCAATGACTGTAAAATGGGGCTCGGTTGCCGCCATCCATCATCTCCTTGCCGAGAAACGGCTCTCGTCGCGACCTCGGCACGTCCCAAGGCACGTCGAACCCAGCTCCGTTTAATCACGCTCCGCCACTGTCCGCATAGGCTGGACGATCTCTATTGTACGAATCCCGCCCGACAACGTTCCACCAGTCATCATCTTAGGCTATCCCATCAACCGTGCCAAGCCACGATTCCAGATGGTTTCCCGACGCCCTTTCCGCGACGCGATCGCCAGCCCGTACCTGTCATGACGCCTTGCAACCGGCTTTTTCCGAACCGCGATCGCGCCTTATCCGACCCACGACCGCGTCTTTACGAGCCGCGAGCGACCCCTTACGAGCCGCGAGCGCAAAGCGAGCGGAAGCACACCCAATCCCTTTCAACCGCATGATCGCCGTTTCAAAATTCACGACAATTCAGACCATCTACGCCAGCCACCTTTCCCGAACCAATACGAAAGCTTCAGCCGCCGCCCAGCCCACCGTGCTGCCACGCCACTGAGCCAACGACTCGATCGCTTCAATCGAACGGGCATCGGGGGCCGGTCGAACCTGGGATGCGTAGCAATTCATCGCCTGAACCTTGACCGAAAGGTGGTCGTCGATTTTGACATAAACCTGCGGATCAAACGCCCGCTCCAGCCCCGCCGCCGTCCAATGCGTCTCGGAAACGGTCTCATAACACATCACGCGTTGCACGTACGAGCGCCGGCCCGTCGGGCGCAATGCCACCTGACACGCCTCCCACACCTGCCGATGGTCTTCATGCCGATCCAGCGGAAACGGCAAGAACACCCACCGCGGTTCCACCTGATCCAGCACGGTACCAAAAACGTCGTGTAGTTCATGCCGCGGCATTTCATTCAGACGCGTCACCGGCAAGTCCATGAACTCCAGCTTGTGGACGCCCAATATCTCCGCCGCCGCACGGGCCTCCGCCCGCACCTGCTGAACTTGTTCATCGGGAAACAACGGCGCCCATCCACGCGTCACGATCGCCACCGTCACGCGGTGTCCCTCCGACGACAAACGATGAATCGTTCCACCCGGGCCAAACACTTCATCATCGGGATGCGGAGCTACCACCAGAACCTGCATCAATCCCTACCCTCCATCATCCAGGCCCCGTTCTTGCGACTTCATTCGCGCTCAATCTCCGACCGACCATCATGGCCGGCGTTCCATCGTCGTCACATTGCAAATCCGTCATCCAGAAACCTCCGTCGCCCGTCCGGACCAACGTGCCCTTCTCCGCCTGCACCTGAATCACTTGGCCCGGGCTTGCATCGCCCAATGCTTCATCGGCAGTTGCGGGCCGCCCCCGCCAGACCACCACCTTGGATTCACCGAGATAGCAAAAAGCCCCCGCATAGGGTCGGCCAGCCGCCCGAACCAATCGATAAACCTCGTCCGTCGATTTCGACCAATCGATACGCCCATCCGCCGGTGTCCGTTTCGGATAATACGTTGCCCGACGATCGTCCTGCGGTCTTCCTGCCAGTCGACCCGATCGAATGGCCGGCGCCAACTCAGCGATCACGTCGGCCAACACCTCGTTGGTCCGCCGAATCAAATCTTCCGAATAATCATCAGGACCAACCGGAACCTCGCGCTGGGCGATCAGCGCCCCCGCGTCCGGCTGATCCGTCAAGTAAAACAGTGACACCGCCGCCCGTGCTCCCGACAGGATTGTCCACGCCACCGGGGCCCGTCCCCGTCCCTCGGGCAACATCGTCGGATGAAACCCCACCGCCCCTTCACGCGCCGTTTCAATCAGACCTTCCGGCACCATCTGCGAAAGACCGATCACCCACAACATGTCCGCGGAATGCGCCCGCAAGAATTCTGCGACACCCGGATCCGCGACCCGAGCAAACGAGTGAAAGGGCACGCCGCCGCGCTCGGACACGTCGCGCAGCGAATGAAAATCACTCACACGTTCCGCGTGCGACTCGTTCAGACCCAGTACACACTTGACATCGATCCCCGACCGGAGCAGCGCTTCCAACGCCGCCCGACTCGAACTCACGCTCCCCATGAACGCCACGTTCACTTCGCTACCTCGGATCCTGTCATCAAACTCATTTCGCGACGCGCGTAGCGGCTTGATTCAAATGGCCTTGCGAACCGCCGCTCGCCCAACAACACCACCGCCACGGTCTTGCATAGAATGCCCAAATCCATCCAAAACCCGCCATGACGAACGTAATGGACGTCATACCGGATCCGCTCCGCCCAGGGAATCGACGTATTCCCGTTGACCTGCGCCAAGCCCGTCAAACCCGGACGCACCCGCAATCGCTCCCTCGCAAACACATCATACCCATCCGTCTGTTCAGGCAACGTCGGACGCGGGCCTATCAGCGACATCTCACCACGCAACACGTTGATCAATTGCGGAACCTCGTCGATCCGAAATCGACGCAGCGCCTTGCCCACCCACGTCACCTCCGCATGCCCCGATCCGACGATCTCGTCCGGGTCAGGCCGGCGACCCGCGGTCATCGTGCGAAACTTCAATGCCCGAAACCGCCGCCCGTCCTGACCCGTGCGCTCTTGCACGAACCATACGGGGCCACCGTCGAATAATTTGACCGCCAACGCCGCAGCCAACGCAATCGGCAACAGCAATATCAACGCCGCCGCCCCCACCGTCATATCAAACACCCGCTTCGGACCTCGCAACCACCGCCGCGTTCGCACGACACCGCCCGGTGACGCTGTACTCGTTTCCGCATTCATTGTCCGGCCAACGTCAGATGGGGTCATCACGCCTATTGTCGGCCCACAACGCCGACCATGCCAGTCCAATCACCCGAACCGTCCGTCAACGCAAAAAGGGCGGGCCGCCTCGCAGCGCCCGCCCGTCGTGAATCCGCTTCAGTACGTATCGTGGCAGTCAAACCTCCCGGCCCCGGCCCGAAATGATCAACTCCGCCGCCGACGCATCGACACCAGGCCCAACATCATCAAGGGCAGTTGAATCATGCCCATGGCGCCGCAAGGAGCAGCCCCAGCCCCGCCACACGCCGGTGTGGGTTGCGGGGCGGGTGGATCACCGTCCCCGTCGGTGTCTGTCCCGCTACAGGCGTTGAGCAGCTCGTCGCAATCCTCGTCGTCGGCACAAGGCGATTCGCCGGCCAAACATTCACCGCTGGCCACGTCGCACGTCTCGACACCGTTGCAGAACTGCGAATCGCTGCAATCACCATCAACGGCGCAGGAGCCGCACAGATCGGCAAACTCGTTGCAAACCTCGTCCACGCCGCACGGCGAAACGCCCGCCACGCACGCCCGATCAGAATTGCACGCCTCCGCGCCGTTGCAGAAAAGCCCGTCATCGCAATCGGCGTTCGTGTCGCAGAATTCGGGTATCGTAGACGGACCATCGGATGATTGACCCACCGAGAAGATGCTCAATCGATCGCGCACCGCCCAATACGTCACCGAGCCGACGTTGATGGTGTAACCGTAATCACCGATGTTCGTCGTGGGCTCCGATTCACCCAGGAAGTTCTCGCCGGCCCGCTCCCACGTCTGCGGGTTCGACCGCTCGTTTAACACGTGCAGGTCCAGCCCCGACGGCTCGATGCCCAACGCGTCGATGACCGATCGCAAGATGGTCAACTCGATCAGCGTCAAGAACCGCCCATTGCTCATCGTCGTGAAAACGTTGGCCGTCATTCCCAGGGCCAACTCGCCATTGAATCCTTCATAGGTCGTTGCCCCGCTCAATCCCGGCGCTCCGACGTTCGGGAACAACTGCACGCTGACGTCGCTGCCGGTCGTCCCTTGGGTCACCTGCACCAACAACTCCGCAGACCCATCGTCCGTGGATTCCGACACCATCACGGTACCGTCCGCACCGACCTTGCCCGTCTTGGGCCCGTCGCTGCCGTTGTCATTCGCATTGTCATTGGCGTTCGTGTTGCCATTACTGTTCCCATTGGCATTTCCGTTGGCATTTCCGTTGCCATTTCCGTTGCCATTTCCGTTGCCATTGGTATTGCCGTTCGTATTACCATTGGTATTACCGTTGGTGTTGCCATTCCCACCGCCACCGCCGCCACCGCCCCCGCCGGTGTCGGGATCGCACGCGTCACCCACACCGTCGTTATCCGAGTCCGTCTGCGCTGGATTGGAAATGTTCGGACAGTTGTCACACGCGCTGCCCAACCCGTCTCCGTCCGGATCGGTCTGCGTCGGGTTCGCGATCTTCAGGCAGTTGTCACAGGCGTCACCCACACCATCGTTGTCCTGATCGCACTGCTCACCGATGCCTTCACCGGGGTCAAGCGTGTCGCCGTCCCCATTACAGTCCCTCGCCACCGTGTTGGCTGGGTTGGAAACGGTCCGGCAGTTGTCCTGCGAATCACTGACCCCGTCACCGTCGGTGTCAGTGCCGATGACCAGCTTAACCGTGGTTTCGCCGCTGACGTTGGAGAAAGGATTCGTCGCCTTCAGTGTGACGGTCACGCCGTTGACGAATTCGTCGTTGTAAGTCTTCGTGACGGACACGCAGCGGTTGGCCAGGTCGCAAGTGTCCATCGTGCCGTCCCCGAAATTCCAATCATAGAACAATGTTGCATTGGGACTACCGTCCTCATCCAGCGATTCCGAAGCGTCGAATTTCACACGTAAGGGAACGCCTCGTTGAGGATTGGTCGCGTCGTCCGGGAAGGACATGCGAATCACCGGGAAGGTCTTCAAGACCGCGTTGCCACCCTGTATCTGCACCGGCTTGCTGTAGGCGGTGAACCCCGTCGTAATGAAGGAGAAACTGTCCGCATGACCGCTATCGAACGCGCCCGAGGTGAAGCTGTGCACGCGATACTTCACGCCGCCCGCACCGCCCGAGTCTCCCGGGTCGCTTTGCAACATAAGCGTCGTCGCATTGGGAACAGACGCGATCCTGTGAAATTTCCATACCCCGTTGTGTTGGATGCGAACGAGATCATTGGGACCGAAGTTGGAAGCAACGAAGTTCGCGAACGGATCAGTCAGCTTGAACGAGCCGGCGGCATTGGACACATTGATGCCGGCAGTATCGCCGTTGATGCCCGCCCACTCCACGACGATCTTGATCTCGCCGTTGTTGGCGGTGAACGGGATTTCCGAAGTGGCTGTACCCTGTGGTCCGGACAGCGATCCGATGACCGACCATTTCTCCGCGCCCGGTGTTGCGTCATCGATGCAGGTCACCGTCCAAACCTCGAATTTCGGTTCGTCCACCGTGACGAGATTGTCAAAGCCGAATTCATCCGCTATGCGACCTCGCCCGCGGTTTCGCACGTGCGCTCGCGGCGTCGAGAAGGCGGGCTCCGTGCCGTCCGCCCCAACTCCGGGAATCAGGCGGGCATAAAAGAAAAAGGTTCCGTCACCCGGCAGCGACGCGATCGAGACGTTCTTGGTGCTGACCACCACGCCGGGGGTCTTCGACGACACGCCCGGTATCCGTGTGCCGTTGTATCCCTCGTCATCCGTATCGAAGAAAAACTCGATCGTCGTGCCGCCGAATTGATCGCTGGCCTCGTATTGCAGAACGTAATTCCCGCCGATCACAGTCCCGCCGGGCGGAGTCAGAAACTTCAACGTGGGAACCAGGCGAGGCTCCCAGAAAAACGTGACGATGGACCGATCCGCCAACGTGACGATGTCGGTAATTGACAATCCGCTGCGTACTTGTCCCCACCATCGGGAACTCGGCAACGTGTTGTCGTTCCACGTCGTGCGATTCGCCGTGCCCGGGAACGGATCGCCGGCATCGCCGAAACTCTCCCCGTTGGCCATCTGGTTCAAACCGTCGGCCTCAACAATGTTCAACGCAAATCGCGTTCCGTTTCGATTCTGTTGGGGCACCGCTTCCGGGTTGTTGCCCAGGTCGGTATGCATGATCATCAATCCGTCGCCCGGCAAAACCTTGCTGAAATTGACCTTGGGCACCGGCGGCGTGACGCGCGTCAGTCGCCAGAAGTAATACCGTTCGCCCGCATCATCCGGATTCTGAAAGTAATAAACCGAAGAAATGGGGTCGAACGCATAGTCCGTAAAGACCACCTCGGTTTCCTGTAGCGGCTGAAGCACCGACGTAAGATCCGTCGTATCAATCCAGGGGTCATGCGTTTCGAAGCGGCCGCTCCCCCTGCCCGTTTCCTTCAAAACCGGCGAGGGGTGCACAAATGCGCCCGACATGATATCCCAAATGCCCACCGGGAAGTTTTCAAAGACGTCGATATACACGTCATAGTCGTACAGGTCTGGATAGCCCTCCCACACGTGCAAATATTCGTGGGCCATCAGTTCCTTCTCAAATCCGCCGCTCGTAAACCCTGATTCGCCCGTAGCCCCGACGGAAGTCACAAAATCGGAAAACACCAGCGGAGACAACGGATTACCCGTCTGCTCCACGATATTGATCGGAAGATCCATCGCCGGGGCCGGAAGCTGAAACAACCCTCGACCGCCCGCCGCCAGACCATCCGGATACAAGCCGCCCACCAACAAGACCGATCCAAAAACATAATTGGTCCCGCCGTACGGCTGAACGACGTCGTCCCAGTCGACGATCGGGTCGTTGGCCTCCACCACGTCCTCGGTCAGGCGGCGGCGATTAAACGGGTAAACACTGCCCGGCCCGCCGTCGTTGGGCGTATTGAAGTAGGCGTCATAGGCGTAGTTTTCCGTGTTGGGGGCGCGGACCTCGCCCAGGTCCAGCAGGCCGTCCAGGTTGTAATCACGCGGTAGCACAGCCGGAGCCGATGTGCAGGAATTCGTGGCGTAGCAAGCGTCGCCCGCGGGCTCTTCAAACGTGTCCTGACCATCCTTGGCCCACGTCATGAATTCCAGATTCAGGAGATTGCCGCCGTCGTATCCACCCGTGCCGTGTATACTGCTCTCCAACGGACCAGCCGGCGGAATGATACCGTCGGGACCCGATGATCCGGAGTTCTGCGGATCGTGAGTGCCAATGTCCTGACCCCACGGATCGTCATTCTTGGTGGACGTAACCTCGCCGGGCCGACCATCACCCCCGTAATCGATGCCCGACGCGCTCCGCGCATGATAAATCGAGGAAGGCAAATCACGATACTCGGCGAATCCATCGTAGACGCCGCTGACAGCGGGGTTTGGCAACACCGTCAGCGTAGTGCCCGCACCCGAATTCTCGGCAACCACCACGCCGTCGCCCGGATTTGCGGGGTCGACATGAGGACCCGCACACGCGGCGACTTCCGCTGGATCTTCCGGCAGGCATTCTTCTCCGGTACGGGCGTTGGTGCCCCCGACGTTAGGCTCAAAAGGGAGCTGCCGCAGTATGTTGTCCGGCGGCACGTCTTCCGTCGTCAACACAGGATTGACGGGATCAAAGGGGCGCAAATCCGGTATGCCGTCAAAGAACGGCCAAGTCGGCGGTTCCGGCGCTGGGGGCGGATTATTCAATCCCACTTCAGCGTGCATATCCGCCCAATACGCTTCCCACCAAACGGAGTACAGAAACGGCTGCGGCGTCGACTTGCCGACGATGTAAAAATTCCCAGCGATCTGCTGCTGAAGCTTGGAGTTGCCGCGCTCAATCCATCGGTCAGGCCCATCATAGATCCCGTTTCCACAGCGGGCGATCAACGCCTCGGCGTCGCCCGGATAGTTGCGGCGAATATACTGTTCCGCCCAGAGCGCGCTGCCGAAAAAGTTCGGATCCTCCGGATCGGCGGTTTGATTCGGGTTCTTGCCGCTGGGGTCCAACCGCATCCATTGGTCCTCGGGCAAAATGCCCAAGGGATTGTAAATGCGCAGAAAATCTTCGAAGGGTTCCGGAAAGTCCCATTCACCGTCCCGGTCGTTGAACGCCTCGGTGTCCGCGAACTCGCATACCTCGTTCGCCTGAATGATGTTGTCATGGTCGCATCCGTCGGGTGTCAGATCGTTCGTTGCCCCGAACCCGTCCATGGTCCCTTCCAACAACGCGTCGTAGCGACCGTTGTCATTGAGGTCCCGGAATCGCTCGCCGGGCGTCCAAACTCCGTCAATCAGCCCTTCCGTACGAACGATGGCTGTGCTTGACGGGTTGTTCGGAGTTCCCGTGCCCTGAATCGAGCCGTTGTAGTCGATCAGGAACATCTGTTCACTTTCGATGAAATCCTCACCGAAATTCGCGTCAAACAGGTTGTTGTTGTTCAGATCAGTGAATGGCAGACGGAGGTTATCTCCAATCCCGCCCGAAACCGGTCCTTCATGCCCATCGGGTAAAACTCGCCAGGGAATCTCGACCCAGTCAAACACATCGCCGCTGACGTTCACCTTGCCGTACGAAATTTCCTGCCAATACTCCCGAAATGAGTCGATGTTCGGATTTTGACCGTCATCAAAGTAGTGCTGAAAAATCAAGGCGCGGTTTGGCCGCGGCGCATTGGGATTAGGCGACGATTTTCGCGGAAGAGCCAACAGAATGGCGAATCGCCTTTCGTCGGCCAGCGCCGCCGGCAGCAGGCAGGCAGATACCAACCCCAACGCGGTCAAAAAACAGAGAAACCTGATTCGTTTATCACGCGATTTATTCCAGCAATATTTCATTGAAGATCACCTTCCCAGGCTATAACGGTGGCCTGCGCTTATCCGAGCGCGCTCGTACAGCGATCCAGCCGCCCGCCGCCATTATGGTCAACCAGCCAAGCTGTCCAGTCAATTCCGCCGGGCAGCCTTTGGACCCCGGCGGGGCGAATTCCAACTCTCGTTCCCTGGGTCGGGGAAATCAACGTCACACAACACCATCATTGACACAAATCCAGACAGAGACCCGAAAAAACATCGGACGCGAGTATCGCACAATTCGAGTCCCATTCAAACTCGCAGCAACTCGGCTCCAGGTCGCAGACCGATTCACAACAGGTCGAATCGTTGCAGCCAGGCGAACCGTTGCCGTCTGGATCGCAACAATCGCCGGCTTTCGGTCCGCAGGCGTCACACAAGTCGTCCACGCCATTCAGATCATTGTCCCCCAGGCAAACCGTCCCCAGGCCACTGGGCGTTCCGCCCGCGTCGATGCAGGCGGTCTGCGAAAGCTCCTGACAACTGCCATCACCGAAACAGCAGCCTTGCAGACCACAACCGCAAGACCCGATCGATTCAGCCAGGGCGACACAACCCGCGTCCCACTCGCCCAGGCAGCAGGACAGGTCATTGAAACAGACTTCATCGCAACAAGTCGGGTCATTACAGCCGGCGAATCCCCCCGCTCCGATTTCGCAGCAATCGTTGGCATTGGGCGGGCAGGGTACCTGACACAAATCGTCGCGAGGGTCTTCGTCATTGTTTCCAAAGCAAGCGGTTCCCGGTTGTGTGAACCCGCCATCAGCGCTGCAATTCGCCGCCGGCAAATCCAGACAACTGCCGTCCGTCATGCAGCAGCCTTCGGTCGGACAGGCGCATTCCGTGGGGAAATCACCGGCGAGCAAGGCACAGCTCGCGTCCCAATTCGCGAAGCAGCATTCGGGTTTGAGCGCGCATACGACGTCGCAGCAGGTTTCGTTTCCGCAGCCGGACACACCAAGACCCAGGGCATCGCAGCAGTCGCCGAAAGCTTCTTCCGGGCAGCCGGCTTCACAGGCGTCGTCGATGTTATTGAAGTTCGCATCGGTTCCGCACAACTCGTCCGGCATGACCGTGCCACCGAAATTGACGCATTCGGTGGGGGTAATGTTTTGGCATATGTTTCCGGGGAAGCAGCAAGCCTGCGGCAATTCGGGACAGTTGCATTCCACGGGAAACTGCTCGCGTGCGATCGTCGCACAATTGTCGGACCAATCAAACGCACAACAAAAGGGGTTCACGCCGCATACGGCTTCACAACAGGTGAATGGTTGTTCAACGTCGGCGGCATTGCAGCCGGGGCTTCCATTGCCCGCGGGATTGCAGCAATCACCGAACAACGCCGGGATTTTCCTGCACCGGGGGCAACCGATGGCGCAGCGATCAGCCGCGGCTTGATGCAGTCCCCAGTCGGCCACATCAAGGACATTGTCCGCGTTCATATCCGCGCACCGGCATTCAGTGGTGACAGCCGCCCCGGCCAAATCGAGCGTGCACGTTACCACGAATTCAAAGTCGTCCACGTCGACGTCGGAATCCCCGTCACAGTCCCCGTCGCCGGGCAGCACACACACGGCTGGGCAGGTGGACCCGTTTCCGAGATAAAACCCACCCAACACGTCATTGCAAAATGACGAACTGATGTCGTTGAAACAGGCGGATCCATTGGCACTGCAACAGCCGCCGCTGAATGGGCAGCCGATGACGTCCACGGGCGTATCCGGCGGTGTCCCCGGACAGAAGTCGTGGCAGTCGAAAATGCCGTCGCCGTCCGCGTCGTCGATCAATGAATCGTCAGTGCACTGAATGACCTTCGTCGTGCACTCATACAAACCATTCCTGCATGGGTCGAGGTCGTCGGGCGAGTCACAGGGCTGTCCCAGCAGGGCGTCGTCGCCGGTGCACGCGTCGCACGGATCGATAATGCCGTCCTTGTCGGTGTCGGTCTGACACTCGTCCGGTTGATTATCACCGTCGCAGTCCTCGCTATCGTCTAGCAAATCGCATTCATCGAGGATTCCGTTATGATTGCAATCTGGGTCGCAGTCCTGAATACAGAAGAACGGCCCGCCGGGCGCCTTGTGCCCCTTGGGAATTTCGCATTCATCGAGTCGTCCATTGTCGTTGCAATCAAACGAAAACCCCAAACTGAGATCACATTCATCCAGCAGTCCATTAAGGTTGCAATCCGCGCTCAGGCCTAGACTGATATCACAAATGTCAGCTCGTCCATTCTGATTGCAGTCACCCAAGGACCCGCCCTGCACATTATCGGGGACGCCGCAGCCACAGATTCCGGGACTCGTCTTGGTGGCGTCCAGTGGGCAGCCGTCATTGCAGCCCACAACTTGATCGCCGTCGGGATCGCCCGTGCAAGTCAACAGATCGCCGAGAAAGCTGCCGTTGAAGCCCAGACAGGCGTCGGCTGCCTGGTTGGGGATGCAGTTTCCGGGGAAGCAGCAGGCCCCCACTTGGGGACACCCGTCGCTACGAACGGGAACGCCGGCGGCGGTTCCGGGGCAGTTGTCGCAGACATTGATGACCCCATCGCCGTCGGAATCGGTCTGGCAGTCGTCGGGGACGTTGTTGTTGTCGCAATCGGTGCTGGTGCCGTCGGCAAGGTCGCAAATGTCGGGCACGGCATTGTGGTTGCAATCGATTTCGCAGTCGTCCGGTATTCCATTGTTCGTGCAATCGGGGTCGCAATTCGCGTCGCAGAAAAACGGGCCATTGGGGGCGTTGCTGCCGCGAGCAATCTCGCAGGGGTCGGGCAACCCGTTTTTGTTGCAATCGATCGTGGTGCCGTCTTCGATATCACAATCGTCGGGAATCAGGTTTGCATTGCAATCGTCTTCCAGTTCGCAGTCGTCGGGCACGTTGTTGGCGTTGCAGTCGGGATCGCAATTTTCCGTGCAGAAGAACGGCCCACCGGGCGCTTCCATGGAAATTTCACATTCATCGGGCGTGGCGTTGTCATTGCAATCCCGGCTAGTGGAATTGAAAATGTCGCAGACGTCGGGCGTATCATTCTGATTGCAATCCGGCGAGCATTCATCGGGAACGCCGTCGCCGTTGCAGTCTTCGCTGAATTCGCCGGCAATGTCACAATCGTCCGGGATGTTATTGTTGTTGCAGTCGGGCTCGCAGTCGTCCGGAATACCATTGACATTGCAGTCTGGATTACAGTTCTGAACGCAGTAAAACGGTCCGCCCGGAGCCGTGCTGTCGAACCTGATTTCGCACTCGTCGGGCAGGCCCGTTCCGGCGCAGTCGATGCTGTCGACGTTGATGAGATCGAAATTGTCGAGAAGGCCGTTGTTGTTGCAGTCGCCGGCCCGTTCGTAGGCGCCCATGTCGAC
Source organism: uncultured Phycisphaeraceae bacterium (assembly GCA_964424105.1). Classification (GTDB taxonomy): domain Bacteria; phylum Planctomycetota; class Phycisphaerae; order UBA1845; family UBA1845; genus CAYRHJ01. Next base: position 61,449 of record CAYRHJ010000014.1, read on the forward strand.
GGTGCCGCCGATCAGCCGAACGCTTCCGTCGAGGTCCGCGGGCGTCAGGCCGCCGGGCGGCGCATTGCTTCCGGTGTTGACGCAGGGGGTTGCGTTGGGAAGGCGGTAATTGGCGGCGGCGGGGTCCGCAAAGGCTGGATCAGCGCCGATGTTGTTGATGCCGCCGCCCGTTCCAACCAGATTCATGATGCAATTGTGATTGACGATGGGGACGCTGCCCCCGGCCAATCGAATTTGCGACGATTGCAGCATTCCGTTGGTATCGGAATTATCCCAGATAATGTTATTGGTGATGCGCGTGGCCGCCGCGTTGGTCAGGATGCCTCCGCCGAGAAACTTGGCCCGATTGTTCACGATGGTATTGTTGGTCAGGGTGGCAATCTGAGTACGCGTGGAGATCGCTCCGCCCTGAATGGTGGCGTTGTTGCGATGGAACAGGCAATTGGTTACGCGAGGCATGCCGGCATCGTTGTAAAGCCCGCCACCGTCTTGCGCGTTATTGGAAACGAAGATGACGGCGTTGATCGTGGGGTTGCCGCCGGCGTTGTAGAGTCCAGCGCCGAACAGATTCGTACCACCGCCCGAATGAGCCCTGCCGCCGGTGATGGTGAACCCGTCGATGATCGTGGAGGAGGTGTTCGCAGCGCTGGTACGTACGACCTGTCGCGTGTTTTCAGCCGTGTTGTCGTTGTTGATGCATGCTCCGTTCACGCAGCGCTCGCCGAAATCGTCGCAGTCGGGATCATCCACGACACAGGGGACGATGGCGTCGTCGCCATTCAGGTCACCGCTGAGGACGGTCGGAAAGGCCGTCGAGTTGCGAATATTGGGATCGGGTTCGGTGTTGCCCGCGAAGCCGCCGAGAAGGCGAACGTTGTTGACCAATTCAAATGCCACCGAATTGTCGTTGATCGCGGGCCGGTATACACCCTGGGCTACACGGATTTCGGTGACCCCGGAATCGGGGAGGCGGGCGACAGCCAGCGCATCTTGCAAATCGACAAAAGCATCGACCCAGGAGGTTCCATCGTCGGCACCGATGGCGGCGGCGTCCACGAAAAGGACGGGTTGAGCGTGTGCCGTCATTCCGGCGGAAATCATGGCAAGCATCGCCGCCGGCGCAGCCCATTGCATTAAAGATCGCAACTTTGCTCCCTCCATACGGTTAGGTTGATCAAAGCCCCGCCGCCGCGGAAAAGGCCATCCACGGCGAGCGTTGAAAGCCCCTTTGATTATCTTCCGGGCGGCGTTTCGTTGCAAGACGAATCCGATTGTTGTGCCGACGGAACCGGCGCGGGAAAAACCAATCTGCGACATTGTAATTGGGTCCGAAAAAACCGTCGGCCCACCGCTGGCGCCTTCAACACCCCTGCTGATGAATGATTGGGCGCATTATGGGTCCGATCAAGTCTCGCAAGGTCGTCGCGATCGATATTAGGACTCCGAACCGAGGGTCGCGAAATCCAACGTTATTCAATTCACATTGTATGGGCCAGGGGTATTAAGGCGTCATCAATTGATAATGAGCGGGTGCGTGACACAATCGGCGACCGGGTCTTCCCGGAGAGACGGGATGAAAACAGCCCGGCGGGGCCTGTCTCGGGCAACGTCTCGATGACTGCGTACGCCCCGCATCCGTCATTCCGGCGTACGCCCCCATCCGTCATTCCGGCGCACGCCGGAATCCAGAAGAACGCTGCCTGGACTCCGGCCTGCACCGGAGTGACGATCGGGACGATCCCGCTTGCGCCGGAGTGACGATCGGGACGATCCCGCTTGCGCCCGCGTGACGATCTTGACGATCCGGCCTGCGCCGGAGTGACCGTAGGGACGGCCCCGCTCGCGCGACGATGGCAAGAACCCCAACAATTGAACGACCCTGCCGTGACAACCCGTCGAGTTGCGAGCCGTGTCGCGTACGGATAGGCTGCGGAGTCATCTCGGCGGGTCAGGTGTGATAGGGAATTTGGACGACGAGGGTTATGGTGAAGAGACCGGTTAATGTCGGCGAGTTGCGGGCCAGCGGCTACGAGCCGTGCAGCGTCAAGGAGGAGCTGCGCCGCAACGTCATCGCGAAGTTACGTGCCGGCCAGCCGTTGGTGCCGGGGATCATCGGATATGACGACACGGTGATTCCGCAACTGATCAATGCCGTCCTGAGCAGGCACGATCTGTTGTTTCTGGGGCTGCGGGGGCAGGCGAAGTCGCGGATGATCCGGGCGCTTCCGAGTCTGCTGGACGAATATGTGCCGACCGTGGCGGGGTTTGATCTGCTGGATGATCCGCTTTCGCCGCAATTCAACCAGACGCGCAAGACCCTGGACAAACACGGCGACGAAACGGCCATTCGCTGGGTGCACCGGGAAGAACGGTTCAACGAGAAGTTGGCGACGCCGGACGTGACCATCGCCGACTTGATCGGCGAGATCGACCTGATCAAGCACGCCGAGGGCCGGCATCTGACGGACGAATCGATCATGCATTTCGGATTGGTGCCGCGGAGCAACCGGGGCATCTTCGCGATGAACGAACTGCCCGACCTTCCGCCCAAGATTCAGGTGGGGTTGTTCAACGTGCTTGAAGAGCGGGACGTGCAGATTCGCGGGTTCCCGGTCAGGTTGAAACTCGACGTCTGCATGGTGTTCAGTGCCAATCCGGAGGACTACACCAATCGCGGACGCATCGTCACGCCCTTGAAGGACCGTATCGGGTCGGTCATCCGCACGCATTATCCGCAACGACTGGAGCAGGCCATCGAGATTACCACGCAGAACGCGTGGCTGACTCGCGGTGCGGGCCAGATTGAAATCGATGTGCCGCGATACATGCACGAGATTATCGAAGAGACGATCCGGCTGGCTCGTTCGAGTCCGCACATCAATCAGCAATCCGGCGTTTCCGTTCGGGCGTCGATCGCGGCCACGGAATGCATGGTATCGAATGCGGAGCGGCGGGCGATTCTGAATAGCGAATCGAGAGCGGTTCCGCGGGTGAGTGATCTGCCCAACGTGGCTGCCGCCTGCCGCGGCAAGATGGAATTGATGCTGGCTGATGACGAAAAATCGGAAGACAAGCTGATCAAGGCGCTGATGGGCGAAGCCGTCAAGAATGTGTTCAGCAATCACGGGGACCAGAATGCCTTGGAAGGGATCGTGGAGCAATTCGCCGACGGAAAGGTCACACTGGAGGTGGGCGACGAGGTCGGCAGTGCGGCCATGGTGGCGAATGCAGACAAGATCAAGGGGTTGCGATCCGCCGCGTCCGACATCTGCCGTCACAACGAACGCTCGCCGGAGGACGCAGCCAACCTGGCCAGCGCCATGGAGTTCATCTTGGAATCACTGTTCGTCAACAATCGACTGACCAAATACGCATACCATGGCCGAACGTTTGTGAAACGATGACGGCTGGACCGCAGTTTCCGATTTGAAATGTTCGGAGATTTTTGTGTGCGCTCAATTGTAAGCGGCGGTCTTCTGTGCCATTCGTTTTCAGCAATCGGGTGTGTTGCCTCCCTGGACTCCGGCTTTCGCCGGAGTGACGGGTCTTTCGCCGGAGTGACGACAACTGAAACGCCCCGTATCAAAGGCTCGGGCCGGGGTTTGGGCCTAGCATGCGTTCGCGGGTAACAGCGATGGGCGGCATGCCGTGGCTTAACAATCCATCATGGAACGCTTTCAGCGAGAATTCGGTGCCCATTTTTCGGCGGTAGTCGTCGCGCAGTTTCAGAATCTGCAATTTGCCCAGCGTGTATTTCAAATAGGCGGGGTCGAACGTGCCGCGTTCGGCTTCGCGGCGGGAAGCCAATTCTTCCAAGAACGCGTTTTCCATGAAAAATCGCGTGGCTTGTTCGACGGACATGCCTTGGGTGTGCATGCGAATCGAGCAGAGGTATCGGCAGTTGCGAAGCAGCGCGTCCTGCAACTGGGCGAGTTCATATCGCGGATCGTCGGCGTGAAAGCCCTCCTCGATCATCATCTGCTCGGTGTAATGGGCCCAACCCTCGACGGCGGCGTAACTGGTGAGCGACTTTTGCACGTCCGATCGGGAACGATTGGTGTGCAGGAACTGCACGTAGTGGCCGGGATAGGCTTCGTGAACCGAGACGTTGGTGGCCACGAAGCGGTTGAAGTCGGCCAACCATTGTCGCTGCTCGTCCGCCGACCAATTGGGATCGACCGGGGTCACGTCGTAGTAGGCTTCGGTGGCCACCGTTTCGAATGGGCCGGGCGTGCTCATCATGGCGCTGGCCCAGCGGGCGAACTTGGGCGTTTCCGCCACGATGGGTTTGACGGGTGATGGAATGCTGATGATGTTTCGATCGACCAGGAACTGACGAATCTCTTCCAATTCGGCGGCGATGGACGGGATGAGTTCGTCGTTGGAATAGCTTTCCTTCTTGATGTCGTCCATCACCTCCGCGACGCTTCTCCCGTCGAAGTGTTCGTGACAGATCTTGCGGGCCCGATCCAGATTGCGGTCCAGGTCGGCCTGCCCCAGCGAAACAAGTCGATCGAGCGGAATGTCCAGCCCCTCGGTGTTGCGCAACATTTTTGCGTACATGTCCGAGCCGAGCGCGAATGACGCGTCGGCGCGGGGCGGCGTCTCGTTGAGCAGATGCTTGACGAACGCGTCGATGGCTGACGCGGCCTCGCTCGCAGCCAGGCGAAACCGCGCCTGAAGCGCTTCGTCCGAGACGGTGGCGAAGGCTTCGACCAGGTCACCGCGAATGAAATCGACGGATCCGCCGAGATTGGCGGCAGCCACACGGCAGAACACCCGCGGCAGGTCGTCAACCAGGTTGCTGCGACCGATTCGAAAGACCTCCGGTGTGGCCTGAAGCAGCCGGGTGGCGGCTTGCATGCGGGTTTCCAGCGGGGCGAAGTTTCTGCGAATCAAGTCGGAAAGGCCCCAACTCACGTCGTAGGACATGGGATTTCGCTGATGGGCCCGCAGGTCATCGAATTCCAGAAGCTCGGTTCCGATGGCGCAACGAATGATTTCGCGGTCGATGCGCTCGTCGGGCGATAGGCTTTGGACGTCGAATTGATCCATTTTGCCGGCGGCCTCGCGGTTGAAACGGATCCAGGCGTCGATGGCCTGCTGTGAACGATCGGGTGCGTTGCCGTCGAATTCGTGCAGACCGGCGGCTGAGGCGCGAAAGGGTTGCGCCTTCCAGTACTCGCGCAGGTAATTTCGCGAGAAGTCGTTCCAACCATCAGCCGAACGGGGTTCAGGTTTTTCGGCTTGAACGCCGGGCACGAGAGTGGATGCAAGAATTAACGCGATAACGACCCATTTCGTCATAAAACATTCTCCATCATTCGAGCAGGCACGGAGGCACTTGCATCGCGAGCTTGCGCAGAATCCCGCGCGGCGCGCCGCCGACCGCTACATATACAGACCCCCGTTGATGCTGATGACTTGCCCGGTGATAAAAGACGCCTGCGGCGCGGAGAGAAAACGTACGGCTCGGGCGACCTCTTCCGGGCGCCCCAAACGACCCATGGGCGTGGCTTGCCGGATCAATTCAAGGTTTTTCTCGGGCATGGTTGACGTCATGTCGGTTTCTATAAAACCGGGAGCGACGGCATTGAGGGTGACGCCCTTGGCGGCGACCTCGCGGGCCAAGGTCTTGGTAAAAGCGACCAGCCCGCCCTTGGTGACCGCGTAGTTGGCCTGCCCGAAATTGCCCATCTGACCGACGATCGAGGTGATGTTGATGATCCGCCCCCATTTTCGCTCGCACATGCCCGGCAGGACCGTGCCGCACATGTTGAACGGACCGTCGAGATTGACCAGCAGCACCTTGTGCCATTGGTCGCGCGTCATTTTCATGAACGACCGATCTTGAGTGATGCCGGCATTGTTGACCAGCACGTCGACGTGCTGAAACTCGTTCATGATCTCGCCCATCATGCGATCGGCTTGTTCACCATCGGACACGTCACCTTGAAACGCACGGGCTTGAACGCCCATGGCCTGAAGCTCCGCCACCACGGAATCCGCGGCGTCCTTGTTTTTCAGATAATTCACGGCAATGGAGCTGGATTCCTGCGCCAGCGCATGACAACACGCCCGGCCTATACCGCGCGAGCCGCCGGTGATGAGCGATACCTTCCCAGTGAGATCGTTGCCCATATTAGTCTCCGGAGACGGGATCCGTTTCAAAGTCAACCGTTCATGCCCGGCCAAGCTGATGTTCAGCCGGCGGACCAAATATAGCAGAAATGTCCAACGGACCCAAGTGTGTGCGAAGAGGACGGGTCCGTGACCTGTCTGCGTGGGTACCTGTCGGCCGCCAGGCAGACACGCACAGGCAGACACGCACAGGCAGGCACGCACAGGCAGGCACGCACAGGCAAACACGCACAGGCAGATACGCACAGGCAAACAGCTCAGTCGGGTCGGTTCTCGCCCCGCAAGGGGCGACGGAACGATCCCGCCTATCGTGTCCCGCACGCCCGCCTGCGCGCTGGATTCCGGCTTCCACCGGAATGACGGACGCGGGCGTTCGCGGGAATGACGGGCTGCGTGCACGGGATCGTCACTCCGGCGCAGGCCGGAGTCCAGGCAAACGTGTTCTGGATTCCGGCGTTCGCCGGAATGACGGATGGGGCTTCCGCCGGAATGACGGAAAGCGCCACGTTCACCGAAGGCGCCGTGGCCAAGCCCAGGCCGGTTTTTGATGGTGTGCGTTTCAGCCGTCGGAGCGGTCAGGCCTCGCGGGAATGGCAATTCGCGCATTATTGCATCGCATCGGCACGCTGTCGCCACGCGGCGTCCACGGCCGCTAATTCACGCTCGATCGACTCGGTCTGTTCCTGGAGGTCTTCCAGCAACGCGGGGTTCTTGTAGACGTTGGGATCACCAAATCGAACGTGAAGTTCGGCCAGAGCCGTTTCGTGACGCACCACGAGGGCTTCGATTTCGTCGATGGAAAGGTGATCGAATCGCGAGGCCGACGAGGGTTTGGCCGCAGTCGCCGGCTTTCGTTTGGCCTTCGTGCGAGATTCTGATGCCGCGGCGGTTCGCAATTGTTCGAGCTGATTCACGTAAAATGAATAGTTGCCCGCGAAGAGTCGGCACCGTTCCGGACGCATGACCAGCAGGGTATCAACCACGCCGTCAAGGAAATAGCGATCGTGACTGACCACGATGATGGTTCCGGGGAACGAGCGGAGCGCATCTTCCAGCGCTTCGCGGGAACGAATGTCCAGGTGATTCGTCGGTTCGTCCAGGATGAGCACGTCGGGTGACGACTGTATCAACTGAATCAATCGCACGCGCGATCGTTCACCGCCGGAAAGTTTGCCGAGCGGCTTGAAGACGTCGTCACCGGTGAAAAGGAATCGGGCGAGCAGATGCCGTGCGTCGGCCTCGGAAAGCGCGTCACCCGAATCGCGAATCTCGTCGACGACGGATCGCTGCGGGTCGAACTCGACGTGTTCCTGTCCATAGTAGCCCGTGCGAAGTTTCTGTTGAAACCCGATGGCACCGGACGTCGGGTCCTGTTCACCCAGCGCCAATTTCAGCAGCGTCGTTTTTCCGCAGCCGTTGGGCCCGGTGATGCCCAATCGCTGGCCCCCCTGAACCTGAAACGTCAGATCGCTGAAGAGTTGATGCGGACCGTAGGCCATGGTCAGGTCGTCCGCGCGGAGCACGACGCCGGCTCGTTCGCCCGTTTTTTCAAAATTGATTTTGGCGGCCCGGGACGTTTTGGGTTGTTCCAAAACGAATTCGCCGTCGGCGATTCGCCGTTCCAAACGCGTCCGGCGGCCCTGTGCCTCCTTGGTGCGCTGGCCGGCGATGTGTTTGGCGATGAAGTCTCGCTCCTTGCGAATGAATTCGCCGTCCTTTGTAAACTCGCGTTGCTGCGTGAGGGCGCGTAGTTCGCGCGTTTCCGCGTAGCGCGTGTAATTGCCTGGAAAGCTGCAAACCGTTTTCCGATCCAATTCGATGATCCGTTCACACAAGCGATCCAGGAGATATCGATCGTGCGATATGATCACGGCGCCGCCCTTGTGAGACAAAAGGAACTGTTCCAGCCAGCGCGTGGCGTCGATGTCCAGGTGATTCGTCGGTTCGTCCAGCAAGAGAAACGAACGATCGCGGAGCAGCAGCTTGGCCAACGCCGCCCGGCATTTCTGCCCGCCGGACATGACGGACATGCGCTTTTCGCGGTCGGCGTTCGTAAAACCCAACCCGCCCAACACCTCGTTGATTCGCGTTTCGAAGGTATGCCCGCCCGCGGCGATGAATCGAGCTTCCAGGCGGTGATAGGTTTCCATCAGTCCGTCGAGTTTGGGATGGTCGTGCATCGCGGCCATCTCCTCGGAAACGGCGTGCATTTTCCTTTCCAACTCGAAAAGTTCCGCGAATGCGTCCGCAACTTCCTCGCCAAGAGTTCGATCAAGGGAGATGTCAGGCTCCTGCTTGAGGATGCCGATATCGAGGTTTTTCTGCCGCGTCAACGTGCCCAGATCGGGTTGCAATTCGCCCGTCATCAACTTGAAAAGCGTCGTCTTACCGGAGCCGTTGTCCCCGATCAGTCCGGCGATTTGGCCACGATGCAGATCGAAGCAAACATCGCGCAGCACGATGTGCGAGCCGAATTGCTTGCAAACGTGGTTGAGCGTGATGGCCGCCATCGACACATCATAGAAGCGTAATCGGAGAATCGAAAGACCACGCCGGTCGGAATGCAATGGGATCTGACGCGCAGCGAGTTTCAGAAGCGAAGCGCACTCCTGCGCACTGCCGCCAGGCGATTTCGAAAAGCTGGGCGCGTTTCGTCATTCCGGCGCAGGCCGGAATCCAGGCGTTCACCCCAGCCCGCCACCCGCCGGAGTGACGAGGCTTCCGCTGTCATTCCGGCGCAGGCCGGAATCCAGGCGTTCACGTCAGCCCGCCGCCCGCCACGAACTAACTAGGGCCGCGTATCAGCAGCGGAACGACGGCACAATATTGGTCGGTCCACGTGGGCATGTCGGCTCGCCCATCCACGCGATTCCAATGACCCCGCTCCAACAGCGGTTCCAGCGATTTCATGTCGCGGGCCACGACGCAATAGATCGACGCCGACTTGCCGCTGAGAAAATGCTCGTGCGAAATGCGGAGGTCCGATCTCGAAATACAGGCCAACCCGGTTGCGTGGGCGACGTTTCCCACGATGGGGACCAGGTCCAGAAACCGATTGGAGACGTTGAACACGATCATCCCGTCAGTGGCCAACTTCCGCGCGTAGAGCGCGACGGCTTCCGTCGTCAGCAGGTGCGTCGGCACCGCGTCGGAACTGAACGCATCCAGAATGATCAAGTCGAACTCGCCGTCCCCGGCTTCGTTTAACCGGAGCCGAGCGTCGCCGACGAGTATGTTCGTCCGTCCGAGGCAGTCCCGCAGATAGGTGAAATACGTCGGATTGGAAGCCACCTCCACGACGCCGGGGTCGATCTCGTAAAACGTAAACTCGTCGCCCGCCTGGGCGTAGGTGGCCATGGTTCCGACACCCAGCCCGGCGATCGCGACCCGCTTTGCTTTCTGGCGACGGGAATAGATATCAAAGACGTCCCCCAACGGACCGGCACGGTGAAAATACAACAGCGGTTCCCGCCGTCGGTCCGGTTGAGTGTTCTGATTTCCGTGCAGCGTGGTCCCGTGAAAGAATGCGTGCACGCCCGCCTCCCGATCGACCGTCACGCGCTTGATGCCGAAAAAATTACGCGCCAGATAGATTTGATCCCCAGGCCGCCCGCCCGCCACCACCGCCAACAGGACCATCAAAACCGCATAACCCAATCCAAATCGCAAGGGCCGTTCCTTGAACGAAAAGCAAACGACTGCCGGCAACCCAAAAATAAGAGCGGCCACCAGCGTGCGATGTTCCAGCCCCGCCGTCACCACGCCCGATGCAATCCCCCCGGCGACTAAAGCCAGGATGGCTGGACCCAGGAAATCCCAACGGCGGGCACCCGGTTTTTCCGCTGCAAGGTTGCCCCGTCGTCGTAGAAAGCAGGCCAGCACCAGCATCGCGGGGTATTCAATGACACGGTCGAATGCCACCGGCGCTATCAGTGCGTTCAACGTGCCGCCCAACACGCCCCCGACGGAAACAAGCAAATAAAATTGTGTCAGATATCGCGTATCCGGGCGACGGGCAGCCAATTGACCGTGGCAAACCATGGCTGCGATGAAAAACCCGGCGAGATGAAGCCCCACCAATACCGCGTTCCATTTCAAGAACGACGTGAACGTCAAAACCGAAAGCGGAAGCATGACGTAGGGCATCATCCAACTGGCGACACCAAGCGACAAGATGGGTTTGGACATGAACGTCAGGACGAACGTCAACAGGTACAGGGCCAACGGCAGAATCCACAGCAGCGGTACCGCAGCGATGTCAGTCGTGATATGGGTCGTGACGCCCAGCATCAGACTGGAGGGCACCAATGCCAACACGATCCAGCGCACGCGATCCAAGTGAGTGATCCGCGGCGCGTCGTGCGAAAAGGTTGGTCGATCGGATGGCGCGATGGCTGCATCGATGCCTCGCCTGGGGAGAAACCAGGAGAAAACGGCGCACACCACGATGCATCCGGCGCAAAGACCATATCCCGCCGTCCACCATGTGGATTGGCGATCAAGGGGTAACAACGGTTCCACGACCAGCGGATATCCCAACAACGCCGCGAAGCTGCCGAGATTGCTGGCCGCGTACAGATAGTACGGATCATGCGCGGACCGATGGCGCGTCTCCGTCAGCCACTTCTGAAGCAACGGCGCGGTGGAAGAGAGCACAAGAAACGCAAGTCCGACCGTGACCGTCAACTCCTGGAGCAGCCAAGCCACCGGCGCGTTCGTCAGTTCCGTTCGTTGCGGATTCCCGAAATCGAAGGGTAAAGTCGCCAGCGGAAGTGCGAGCACCGCCAGATGGAGCACGGCTTGACGACGTGCACCCAATAGCGTCGCGGAGGCGTGGGCGTAGGCATAGCCCGCGAGCAACGCGAACTGAAAAAACACCATGCACGTGTTCCATACAGCCGGCGTACCGCCGAACAGCGGCAGCAACATCTTTCCGACCATGGGCTGAATAACGAAGATCAACGACGCGCTGCAAAAGAGCGTGATCGCGAAGACGATGATCATAGAATTCTGCCGACATCAGGTGCCAATACTTGTTCGATAGAACGCGGGCGTAGTGTACACGTGCGGATTTCATGCGAAACGACTGGCCGCAAAATCGCCGATCATTCCGCCGTCGATTGAATCGCGGGGCTGAAAATCGAACCGGAATAAATTGGACCCGCAACGACAATTCCAGCACAAGACAGGCTGCCGGAAACCATAACTGCTTTTCAATTAACCTGTTATGGCCGATGCCCGCCCCAATCGATCCGCGCTTTGCAGTCTAAGTTTTCACCATTGATGCCGTTGCAGGGTCGATGAAGGGCGGCTATCCTACCGGTGCTTGAGAAGTCAAGCGTCGCACGGGGGTGCGCAACGTTACCTGTCTAGAGTGGGTCGATCGAAAGGGGGAACCAATGTTTTCGCGAGTGATTGCTTGTTTTGTTTTGGCGTTGGCAGTTCTGTGCGTACCGGTATTCGCAGATCCTGTGCTCGGCGACAGAATAAGCCGATTGCACAATCATCCGGATGGCGGTGCCCAACCGACGTTGTACGGTCAGCGCGGATCCGGCGGCATATTCACATTTGATTTCGATCACATCGACGGATTCGGTCGATCAGCAAACTTGCGGATGTCGCTCGATCTCAGCCGCGGCTCCATCCGAATCTGGGGAGATACATTTGGTGGCTTGAACTCCGGCACTGCCTTCGCCGCGCCTGGTGAACTTGTGGGGTGGTGGAACGTCGATTTTACGTACAATCTGAGCGCGGAGAGTCTGGAGCCTAGCGACGACGTCGTCGTTGTCCATTCCGGCGGATTCGGCACCCCGAACACCGGCGTGTTCAGAAGGGAAGCTGACGCAAAAAACGCCGTTGCCGACAATCACCTGCTCGTGGACTACGCAGGCGGTAACATGGTCAACGGCAGGCCGTTCACGTATCGCCTCGGCGATGAAAACGACGATGCGGGGCATCGCCTGGGCAGTCACCCTGATTGGCCCTACGACATCAGCGAGTGGGGTTGGCCCAATGAAACGATTCCCAATGAACACTTCGCGGCTTCGGACTGGTTGTTCGCCGTTGGAAACGCACCCGTACCATTGCCGAGCGCCGCTGGATTGGGTTTGATCGGCCTGCTGGTCGTCCTGCGTCGGCGTCGAGGGATCAAAGCCTGATCGAGATTTCGAATTTCACACGGACGTTGGCCGGCCCGGAACAACTCTCCGGGCCGTTTTTTCGCGCCGGGTCCCCGCGCCGCGTCACCTGTGGTAGAGTGTTGAGGCCACGATGCGTTTCCCGAGAAACAAAGCAGGTGCCCCGATTCGAACGGCGGTGTAATGAAATGATGCGGTTCATCTATCAGGAATGGGACGGTCAGGAATTTCCCACCCAACAGCATTTGAGCGCGTTTCAGGCGTTCTTGGATTTCGTCATGGACTACGGTGACGAAGCCATGCGGGCCCTGAAGGACATGGAGCTTGATCCCGACCAGCAGGAAATGATCCAGCAGTGGATCGACGACGGCCTGCTGGAAAAAGCCGGGGCACGTTTTCGCCTGACCCCACGAGCCATCAACAGCCTGCAACGCAAGGCCTTGATGGAAGTGTTCAGGGACATGAAGCCCAACGCATCAGAAGGGCACGAAACCCATTCTTCCGGCCGAGGCGGCGAGCGCTGTGAAGGCACGCGGGCCTACCAATTCGGCGACCCGGTCAGCGATCTGGCCACGCACGAGACCCTGCGAAACGCGATCGGCCGCACGGGCGGTGGTGTCCCCATTGCATTGAATGAGCAGGATTTCGAGGTCTACCATACCGAAAGCAAAGCCACGTGCAGCACCGTGATCCTTCTGGATATGTCCGGGTCGATGTCTCGCTGGCAGCGATTTACATCGGCCAAGCGCTGTGCCATGGCGGTTCACGCCCTGATTCGCCAGCGATTCGCTTTGGACACCGTGGACGTGGTTGGATTTCATTCTTCCGCGGAGATCATCCCCGAACACAAGCTGCCGCTGTTGGTTCCCAAGCGAGTCAGCTTGTTCGACCCCGAAATCGACATGCAAGTGCCGCTCGATCAAATGCAGCACGCACCGCAGCATTTCACCAATCTGCAAATGGGTCTGCGGATGGCCGGTCGGATTCTAGGCCACCGCGGCGGCGCCAACAAGCAAGTTTTCATCATCACCGACGGTCAACCCACCGCGCATCTCGACGGGGACATTGTACGCCTGATTTACCCGCCGGCGGAATCCACGGTCATGGCCACGCTGACTGAAGCCATGCTTCTGTCGCGTCGCGGCGTTCGTTTTTCGACTTTCGCGTTGATCGAAGATTACTTCTACATGGACTGGGTGGGGTTTGTGGACCAGTTGACCAGGCTGACGCGCGGGGTCGCGTTCTATTGCACCAGCGCCGAGCTGTCCGGGGCCATCATGGAGTCCTACCTGACCGGGCGAAAACGGCGGACAAACATTTCCTGAACATGCGTTGACTGCACGACGCGTGGATCGCGATCACCCACGTCACACCGATCCGTCACGCGTCGCAAAACGATAGAATCGCACGTTCATTATCATGCCAACACCGCTTGGCGGAATGATGGCTGGGAAGTTCGAGCGTCACCACTGCCAGGCCCAGCTCCCCACCGGCCCAGGTTCCGAAACTGCCCGGTGTGGCGTAGCCGATCGAGGCCCGAACCGGATAACCGTTGTAGTGCGACATCCGCCCGGCCGGCTCGCGCGCCGGTCCATCATAATTATTACAAAACCTGCCGTGGCTGATTGAGTGAAGTGTCAGGATTCGCACCGGTCGAAGTCGGTCGATCAACGCAATGATGGCCCGCGTTTCCGGTTCTGATGCGGGGCGCGATCCGCCGTGATGACGAGAGCGCATCGGACTTTCCACCCAATCCGACGTCGGAAAATTCCTGTTGATGTCCACGCCGTTGGCATTCTTGCGCCGGCGAACGACGTAACCGTCAGGATTGACCACGGGAACCACGACGACGGATCGCGATCGTCCCGCAAGCACCGCCAAAAGCCGGCGGGCGAGGTCCACGCTTTTCGGTTCATCCCCGTGTGTGCCGGCCAAGACGAGTACGGACGGTCGATCGGTTCCGCAAATCCACGACTCGATGGGCCTGCCCTGCACTGATTTTCCCAGAATGTGGGATGGCATGGAAAAAATCGTCAAGCTGTTTTGGGCAGGCATCTGGCAAACGTACGCCGATTTGCAGTCGCATTTGCAGTCGCATTGGCAGTCTTAACGATGCTGATGGCGGGTCGATGCACGAAGTTTCCCGGGCCGACGAGGTCGGTACGATAGGGTCGCCCTCGACGTACCAACACGCCCGTCAGTTTGCGCTGGCTGCCAGGGCAGACGCAGCCAATCGACGGCGGGGGGGCGCTGGGGCTTTGGTACGCAAAGCCACCGATGCCCGCGCGCGTTTCGGTTGAACCACCGACGGTTCCGTGAAAAATCCGGCGATGTTCCGAAATCGCTCGTATCTTCGCTTCACGATCGATTCAATTTTGGGTCCCTTGAGGTCGCGGATCGTCTCGGTAATGTAGTTTTCAAGTGCCAGCGATGCCTCTTCCGGACCCCGGTGAGCGCCGCCCAGCGGCTCAGAAATGATATCATCGATAATTCCGAGCTTCTTCAAGTCCTTCGCAGTGAATCGAAGGGCCTCCGCCGCACGCTCGCGAAATTCAGCCGTCTTCCAAAGAATGGCCGCGCATCCTTCCGCGGAAATCACCGAGTAAAACGAATGTTCAAACAAGGCCACCCGATCCCCGACGCCGATGCCCAACGCTCCGCCGCTGCCACCCTCGCCGATGACGACGCACACGATCGGCGTGCGTAGTCTGGACATTTCCATCATGTTGACGGCAATCGCATGCGAAATGCCACGCTCTTCCGACCCAATTCCCGGATAAGCGCCTTGTGTGTCTATCAGGCACACCACGGGAAGCTTGAACTTCTCCGCCAGCTTCATTTTTTGAAGGGCCTTGCGATAACCCTCCGGGTGAGCGCATCCGAAATTGCACGCCAATCGCTCGCGGGTGTCCTTGCCCTTGTTGTGGCCCACCACCATCACCTTATGCCCACCGATTCGTCCGAAGCCGGTGATGATGGCTGCATCGTCGGAAAAGGTCCGGTCTCCGTGAAGTTCGCAGAAGTCCTCGACCACGTTGCGAATGTGGTCGGTGATCAGCGGGCGCTGGGGGTGACGAGCAACGAGAACCGTCTCCCAAGCGGTCAAATGGGAATACAATTGCTTCGTCTTTCCGACAAGCCGGGCCTTCTGCTGGCGAATCTCAGCCGCATGGTCCCGATGGGAATTACGCTGTTCGTTTTCCAGCGCCACAATATCTTGATGAATACGCAGCAGCGGCTTCTCGAATTCCAAGAACCCGATCCCCGCCACGTACGCCGAGTCCCGTTCCTGCACCGATTCCGACTTGCCCATCAGGGTTCTTCCATTCTCGCTAGCGGCAACCAAATCCAAATCTAACGCTGTCCTAATATACGCCGCGCCGAGAATAAGGTAACACCGAAAGGCCAGCGGGCAAGTGGTTTTTCACTCCGCTCAAAATCAGTCACACTTTATTTGACAAACATATTCGCAGTGAATTATGTCGTAACCTAATTCACAGCATAAGGTTCAGATCATTCACTCCCATCACCGATTCCGTCCCCTGTTCAGCGACGTTCGACAATTTTCAACCGCCAAAATCTCCCGAATCGTACGGTAAAGTTGTCGAGTGCTTCCCGTTTTGGGAGGCGGAAGCTCCGACTTATAGGACGTGCTCCCTCCAACGCGAGCACTCCCGTTGACACAATCGGGGTGGGAGCAAGTGGCCGCGGCGTATGGCGAGGCCATGCATTTCGGATTGGGGAGACAGGATGCGACAGTTCGGACAGACGCTTTCCGAGGCGTTGACCCGCCCGCTGGTCATTGCCATGGCCGCTTGCGCCTTGGCGGTGGGTGCAGTTCATTTTGCCATCAGTGTAGCCGAACGCAGCACGAGCCATGATGAGCGACTTCAATCATTGGCCAGAATCGGGGCGGAGAGCTTCCCAATTCGAGCCAAGAATGGTGGGTTTGCCTGGGCCGCGTCCAACGCGACAAGCAAACGTCCCGATGAAAACGATTTCCAGCAATTCCGGGATTGGTCGTGGGCGTTTGTTACAGATCGGGATGTTATCGGCGTGGGCTGGGTCGACGCGGACGGGTTTATCATGGCTGTGCAGCCCGATGACTTGGCCGGCACCATCGGTCACGCCCACGTCAGCAAAGTCGGCGACGGCTGGGTCGCGCTGGATGGTGTCGCGGGCGAATTGAACGTGTTTCGTCAACCCGTGGGAGACGGGGCCTCCGTCGTTCTGATTGGGCGAAAAAGACAATTCTTGTCGGAGGTGGCACACCGGTCGTGGCCGATGTGGGTGCTCGTCGTCTTGATGGTGGGCATATTCTGGGCCTGGTCGCGACGGCTGGTGGATCAACGGGTGCTGGCTCCGTTGCGTGCGGTTCGCGCGTTGGCTGATCCGGCAGACGATCGTCGAGCCGGGCGGGTCGCAACACAGGGCGACATCGACCTGGGGCGGTTAATACACAACATCACTCGTCTGGCGGAAGATAACAAGAGTTCTCGCGTTCGCCTGCGGCAGTTGAAACGGTCGATGGACGCCCACGTAGCCCATCAAACCCGTCAGATCGAGGTCATGTTGCGGCGAGCCAAGAAGCAGGCCTGGATCGATCCCTTGACGGGCCTGGGGAATCGACGTCTGCTGGACGATCGACTGGAGGCATTGGTATCGGATAGCCTATCGCAGGGAGACGATCTTTCCATCGCGATTTTCGATCTGGACAATTTCAAGGGGTTGAACGACTCGCAGGGCCACGCCAAGGGCGACGAGCTGTTATCGTTCGTCGGGGAGCTTTTACGGGGGTCATTGCGATCGAGCGACATCGGTTTGCGACTGGGAGGAGATGAATTCGCGGTCGTCTTGATGGGTTGTGCGATCGAGAAAGCCGCGGAAACCGCCGACCGGCTGATCAAACTACTCAGCCAACGTGCGTCGTTTTTCAAGGTCAAACCGCCTGTCACCATGAGCGCCGGAGTCGCGTCACTGAACTATCACACCCCGCGAACCGGAGCCGAGCTGCTCGCCGCCGCCGACGCAGGTTTGTATCGCGCCAAACGGGCCGGCAAGTGCTCCGTGGGGATCGTGCCCCCGACCGTGGCGTCTACCGCTTCCGTACCTACGCGGCGCGCACTGGGCAAAACCGCGATCATCTGACATCGCCGTTCGAAAACACCGTTGTTTCACCATTGGACGGGCGTCAGCATCTAACAGCCTCGCCAGTTCCGCTGCCATTCAATCGCCAACGGCAACCCCGCGCTCAGCGGCGTCTGCGGGTCGTACATCAGCAGGCGGCGGGCCTTGCTGATGTCCGCGACGTAACGCGTGACTTCACCGGCCCGCGACTCTTCATACGTCACCTTGGGCGCTTTGCCCAAGGCCATGCCGATCATCGAAACGACGTCTTGCAACGTGTATCCCTGCCCGTAGGCCAGGTTGATCGTCTGGTTTTTCACCCGATCCGCAGCCAACGCGTCGATCCCCGCGACGACCCCCGCGATGCAATCGTCAATGTACGTGAAATCCAGCACCTTGATCCGCCCGAAAACGGTGATGGGCTGTTCACGACCGATTCGATCGATGAACAACGGCACCACGCGCTCCATGCGATCCAGATCACAATCGAAACGCCCATACACGTTGCTGAATCGAAACACCAGATACGGCAGGCCGTAGCATTCCGCGTACGAATAGATCAGCGCTTCGCCGGCGATCTTGCTGGCTGAATAGGGGCTTTCCGCCACAACGAAATCAGCGGCGGCTTCGTCCGTCACGTGCCGATGAATGTCGCCGTACACCTCGCGTGAACTGGCAAATACAATCGGTGTCGCCGTCGCCCGAGCATACTCCAACGCGGAAAACGCCATGCGGATGTTTTCCATCGCCCGTGACGGGTTCTTGACCAGTTCGAACACCTTGGCGTGTGCGGCGCAATGCAAGACCACGTCGAATTTGCCTTCCGGCCAATCGTCCGCCGTCACAGCCGTCAAATCCAGTTCCCGCGTGTCGATCGTTTTTGTCCAGGGATTCGCCCGGCGGTCCACACCGACAACCATTCCGCCGCGTTCCAACAACGCCAAGCCGACGTTTGTCCCAATCAGGCCGCTCGATCCCGTAATCAACACCTTCATGACGCGAATCCAAATCAGCCGCTAACAACGTTACTCGTTCGGTTCACAGTTTACCCAAACCGCCGACGTCGTGAAGTAACGGCGCATTAGAGCAGCGGGCGCCTGCCCGACGACCACATCATTCATGGGTCGGGTTTTGCCCGACAAGTTTTTCTTATCCAAGCCGCGGACGCCCGCCCTTTACAACGCGAAGCGGTTGGCTTTCCCAGCCCATAAATGCGATTTGGGGCCTTGGTGGGGGCGGGGCTCCCGCCGAGCCTCAATTATAGGTTGAGTCATACGAATCTCGGCGTCAATTCGTCGCCGATCGCCGCGCGTGTCGGTGGCCCGTGTCATTCAAAAAGTCGGAAAAGCGACTTTACAGGCGGGCGGGCACAGCAGTAGCATATTATGTTCCTCCACCGCAGAATGCGACGGGCCACCCGCCCGGAAAAAAAGGAGACGTTCATGTCCCGGTTAGCGAACTTCCTGACTGGCATAGTCCTTTGCATGCCGCCCGCGGCCATGGCCGACCCCGGCGATGTTCCCGCCGATCAAGCCACGTTGATTTCGTCCTCGGATTATTCGGCGACGGAGATCATCAACTTAATCGGCAATGGGAATGGGAATTTTCTTGACGGCGCTTTGGGTTTGTCAGTGGAGTCCTCTGGCAACGTCTACGTGATCGGTCGTGGCAGCTTCAACGCATTCAAGATTACGCCCGATGGCGTGATCAGCGAGATTATCGATGCCACTGGTGATGGAAATGGAAATCCGCTTTTTTATCCACACAGTACAGCGGTGGACTTGGCCGGCAACTTGTACGTGACGGGGGACGGCAGCAACAATGCATTTAAGATTACACCAGGTGGTTCGATCATCGAGATCATAGACATCACAGGTGACGGCGCTGGAAATCCACTTTATGATCCCAAGGGGATCGCCGTGGACTCCGCGGGTAACGTATACGTAGCGGGTCAATACTCCGACAATGTTTTCAGGATCGCCGTAGGTGGAACCATTACGGAAATCATTGACGCCACCGGCGACGGAAGCGGGAATTCGCTCGATTACGCTCAGGATTTAGCCGTGGATTCTGCCGGGAATGTGTACGTGACAGGTCTTCTTAGCGACAACGTCTTCAAGATTACACCCGATGGTGTCATCAGTGAGATCATCGATGTCACCGGCGACGGAAGCGGGAATTCGCTCGATTACGCTCAGGACTTAGCCGTGGATTCTGCCGGGAATGTGTACGTGACAGGTCTTCTTAGCGACAACGCTTTCAGAATTACACCGGGTGGTGTCATCACCCAGATCATCGATTCCAACGGTGACGGGGACGCGAATCTGCTTGACGGCGCAAAAGGAATAGCCGTTGACTCCGCGGACAATGTGTACGTGACAGGTCTTCTTAGCGACAACGCTTTCAGAATTGCACCGGGTGGCGTCATCACCCAAATCATCGCTTCCGACGGCGATGGGAAAGAGGGCTTCCTTGACGGTCCATGGAGAATAGTCGTGAACTCCGGAGGATACGTGTACGTGACGGGAGGGGGCAGCGATAATGCCTTCGAGATTACGCCTGGCGGTACGATTAGCGTGATCATCGATCGTGCTGGCGATAAGAGTGGGAGTCTTGTCAACCCTGAAGGAACCATTGCGGAATCCGTCGGCAACATATTCGTGACGGGTGCGTTGAGCGACAACGTCTTCAAGATTGCCTCGGGGGTTGTGACTGAGATTATCGGCTCCACCGGCGACGGGAATGGGAATCTGCTTGACAGTCCAGAGGGAATAGCGGTCGATTCTGTCGGCAACGTGTACGTCGCAGGAACGCTCAGCAACAATGCCTTCAAGATCGCAGCGGATGGGGCGATTTCGGAGATCATCAATACCAACGGCGACGGGAATGGAAATGCTCTTCTCGGCTGCACAGGAGTTGCCGTGGACTCCGTGGGCAACGTCTACGTGATCGGGCGAGACAGTAACAACGCCTTCAGGATCACACCGGGCGGTCTGATTACTGAGATCATCGATTCTACAGGTGATGGCACTGGGAAACTGTTAAGCGGCCCCTCAGGAATCGCCGTGAACGGCGAGGGCGAAGTTTACGTGACAGGTTTCTTAAGCGATAACGCATTTGGAATCGCGCCTGGCGGAGCAATCACCGAGATCATCGATACCACCGGTGACGGGAGTGGAAAGCTCCTTGACGGTTCTTTTGGGATAGCCGTCGATTGGGGCGGCAATGTCTATGTAACGGGTGCGTTAAGCAACAACGCCTTTCGGATCATGCCGGGCGGTCTGATCGCCGAGATCATCAACGCCAACGGCGACGGTTATGGGAATCAACTTACTCGTCCTGAAGCGATAGCCGTAGATACCGCTGGAGGCGTGTACGTGACAGGTGCACTGAGCGACAACGCCTTCAAGATCGAACCTGACGGCGTGATCACCGAAATCACTGATCGCACGACCTACGGCGGGGGAAGCCTCGACAAACCCAAGGGAATCGCCGTCGACGGCGCAGGCGTCGTGTATGTGGCGGGTACACTTAGTGACAACGCCTTTCGCATTGTCAAATGCGGCGATCCAAACGCATGTAACGACGGCAACCCGTGTACGCATGACCGATGCCGCGAACTGGAATGCGATCACTATCTTACGCCTTATGGAGATGTAGACGGCAATACCGATATCAGCTTGCCCGATCTGTTCTGCGTGATCAACGCATTCTCCGATATCTACGTCAACGGCTGCTCCAAAAGCAACGTGGATATTCAGCCCTGCGAAGGAAACGGCGTCATCAACCTGTTCGACCTATTTGCCGTATTGAAGGCGTTCGGCGATATTGATCCCTGCTGCAACCCATAGCATCAGTCTTGTGTGAAATCCGACCTGTCCAAATAATCGCTGAGTGACAGCGCTGTGCGTCTAAACACCGCGCGACTCAACCTGAGATGAAGCAGCGGCCCTGAATCAATCCCTCGATCAGCACCGCGACCACTTGCCCTTTACGTCGCGGAGCGATATCAAGGGTCAGTTCGCGCGGATACTTGCTAACTTTCACCTTCGGCAACCCAGGTCCTGCTAGAATGCCCGAATACCGATGCTAAGCAAACCCCCGCTCGACCTGATCGCAGATCAAATGATAGGCCAATTCGTGTACTTCCTGTACGCGATCGCTGCCTTCCGCGTTCGCCATCAGGCACAGATCACACAAATCCGCCATCGCCGTCCCGGACGCCGACGTGAATCCGATGACGAAAGCGTCCAACTGCCGGGCGCGCGTCAAACCACACAGCACGTTCGGCGAAGACCCCGAAACGCTGAGCGCCCAGACCACGTCCCCCGGCCGTACGAGGGCTTCCACCTGCCGGGCAAACATCTGTTCGATCCCCAGATCATTGCACACCGCCGTCAGCACGGACGTATCGGTGGTCAACGCCATAGCCGGCAGGGCTTTGCGATCGCGTTTGAATCGGCCGGCCAATTCCGCCGCGATGTGCTGCGAATCAGCCGCACTGCCCCCATTTCCGAACAGGTAAACCCGACGATCGCCGCGAAACGTCTCGATTAGCTTGTCCGCAATCCGCTCGACGAGCGGAAGCTGATCGCGAAGCGATTCAGCCGCCCGAAGATGGGCATCCAACTGTCGAGACATGTCCGCCGTCATTCAGGATCGTCCGTTTCGGATGCGCTCCAGGATCGAAGTCGTGCTATAACCGTCAACGTACGGTATGAGGCACACGCGCCCGCCGCTGCGCTCGACGATCTCGCGACCGACAACCCCCTTTTCTGACCAGTCGCCGCCCTTGACCAACACGTCAGGCCGAACTCGTTCAATCATGCCACTCGGGTCCTGCTCGTCGAAGATGACCACATAGTCCACCGATTCCAACGCACTGAGCATCGTCGCTCGAAATCGCTGATCATGGACGGGACGATCATCACCCTTGCACAATAGCTTGACGCTGGCATCGGAATTCAGCCCCACGACCAGAACGCTGCCCAATTGGCGGGCTTCAGCAAGATACGTGACGTGGCCCGGATGCAGAACGTCGAACACGCCGTTCGTAAACACAATCGTTTCACCACGGTCACGACGTAATCCGATTTCCGCCAATAAATCATCCAGGCTGATCGCCCCCCGCCGCTGTCGACCCTGTTCCAATCGCAGGTCGGCCACGATCTCCTCCGCCAAGATCGGTACGCAGCCGAATCGCTCGACTTCCAATCCGCCGGCCACGTTAGCCAGGCGAACCGCGTTTTCCCACGATCCGCCGACCGCGATCGCCGCCGCCAGCGTAGCCAAAACCGCGTCCCCCGCACCGGTATTGTCGTATACGCTACGCGGACGGGTCGGAAGATGAATCGGCTCCTGATTCATGCCGGCCAGCACCGCCCCTTCGCGATCAAGCGTGACAGCCAGGTATTCCACGTTCCAGCGCTTCACCAATTCGCCGATCGATTCCAATACCGATTCCGCTGACGGAAAACGAATTCCCGCAGCCATCTCCAATTCTGTGCGATTCGGGGTGATCGCCGTCGCGCCGGCGTAGCACGAAAAATCCCCGATGGCAGGATCGATAATCACCGGCAGCTTTGTGGATCTCCCGATTTCCAGAATCGAGCGCAAAAGCTGGGGTGTGATGACACCCTTTCGATAATCCTCCACGCAAATAACGTCAGCCTTAATCGCCGCATCGCTAATGCTACGCTCCAAATCATTCATTTTTGCTTCAGGCAGCGGATCGCACGATTCCTCGTCCAGGCGCAGAAGTTGCTGGCGATGGCGGTGTTGGGCCAAGCCGACGAAGCGGGTTTTCGTGGTCGTTTGGCGATCTTCGCTAACCTGACAGCCCGAGCAATCGACACCGCCTTCCGCCATCAGCGCCAGCAGACGCCGTCCATTTGCATCGTCGCCGACGGCCCCGAAACATGTCACGCCGCTACCCAATGCCCGAAGGCAAGCAGCCACATTGGCGGTCCCGCCCACCCGATCCTGACGATCCACAGCCCGTAATATCGGAACCGGAGCTTCCGGGCTGATCCGTTCAGCATCTCCATAAACGTAGCGATCCAGAATCAAATCGCCGACCAGCAGCACTTGGCCACCATTGAAAGCGTTTACCAGACTGATGAGATCGTTGTGTTTTGTGAATGAATCGTTGGACAAGGGCGGACGCCTTTTCACGGAAGTTCAGGCACGGCCATTGAATAGGCCGCCATGCTAAGACCGGCATGCAAAGGGTGTCAATTGTGTGGACTTCGATGGGCAATCGTTTGATCAAACAGGCCTGTTTCGTGAATAGGTCGCCATTATCGTGTTGCGGTACCGGCAGATTTCGTTCATGGGATGGTGAATCATAGCGCCCGTATGATGCTGGTGTGAATTCAGACACAATGAACAAAAATTATTTACGCGGTATTTTCGTCAGCCGGCTGGCGCGTCCTGCCGTATGCCATGTCGGCGGTGACACTTAGCGAGCGCCGGGGGGCGTTGACTATCGGACGTGATGTTGCAATGCCCAGAATTGGGATTGACATTTCTGTCTATGGCAGGTAGCCTATCTTGGGAGGGGAATGGTATACCTGCGGGGTTGGCGGCTGCGCCATGGTATGCCTTTTGAAGTTATCGAAATAGATCCGAGGGGATTGCAAACTGGATAAAACGTTATGATTCGTAAAATAGCTCTTGTTTCAACTTTTGGGGTGGTATTCTCGATCGCCGGGCTGGTTCGCGGGGATGTTGTTGCCCACAATGGGAGCGACCTTTCGGACCCCGCGCCGGCAGCGAGTATTCTGGGCGGCTTTAGTACGTCACAGGTGAACGTTGATCTGATCGCTGATGCGGATTTCGGCTTTGTAGACAAGTTCTACAACGAAGTCGCGACGCTGGAATTGGAGTATTTATTCGAAAGCGGTCAGCCGCCGGTGACGGCGTTCGAGTCGGTGTTCAACGATACCACGGAGATTTGGACTGGGTTCTTGATTGAAATTCAGTTCGCCCGTTTCGCCGCTGATGACGAAGATGGCATTTTGCCGGTGGGTGATCTGGAGATCGGTGTGGATATTGAGGCTGACGCGTTTGGCAGCTTCGACGTTTCTGATCTGTTGATTTCGCACACGGCTGTTACGGGCGGGGCGGAGTTTTTGTTGACATTTGGCGGGGCCGGTTTCCAACCGGGTGACGAGTTTTCATTGCGTTATTTTATTTCCCAGCTTGCAGGTTCGCCGAACGTGCCGCTGGCTGGTTTTGCGATGCAAGAGACACCGTTGGTGGGGGTCATTCCAGCTCCGGGTGCCGCGATTCTGGCGGCCATCGGTTTCGGTTGCGTCAGTTGGAAGCGTCGGCGCGGTCCGGTCGAAATGGGTTGACAGAGTTTGTGGGGGGTTCGTGGAATCGTGGCGTTCACGGTTCTGGGACAGGGGTTTCCAGTGTTTCGGCATTGGGGAGTGCCTAGCGGGAATTTATTGAGAGAGTAATGCAAGTGGTTAAGAAGAAGTGGGCATGTGGTTTAGTTGTTGCGTTAAGTTCAATCGGAATTGTGAGGGCTGATCCGAACAATGTTCGGCAGCATGTACCCGCCGGAGGTCTGGGCGGGCTTCAAAGCGTCTTCGACGATTTGTACGTCAGCGGGCCGGGCATCGACGCGGAGGGCGACCAGATATCGTCCGCCCTGTTCACCAGCACCGCGTCTGGCGGAAGTGTCGCGACGTTCGTCATCGAACTGGCTTCGTTCGCTCCGACGACTCGATTCGGGATTTACAGCGCGAGCGATCCGACGAATAAGGCCGAGGTCTTTGATGGCATTGATGGCGCGGGTGATCAGGCCATCATTTCGTTCTTCGCAAACGGTACGATCAAGGTGAATTTCGCGACCGTGGCCACCGATTTCAATCAGAACTGGGGTTTTTACATTGATGTGTACGGTGCCGGCGGCGCGCAAGGCGGCGATGATGACGGCTCGACTTTTGATTACACGCTTTACTCGGAGGACAGTCTGAATCCGGGAGACGCAGCGCAAGCGTTGATCTATCAAGGCGATGATGCCACGGAACTTCAGATTGCTGATTTTTTGCCGGGCGAGTTTTCGGATAATGAAGTGATTGTCGCGTTCGAAGACACGTTGATTTCGCAAGGATTTTCGGACGAGAATTACACCGATTTGGTGGTTTTGGTGGAATCGGTCAAGCCGATCCCCGCACCCGGCGCCGCGTTGCTTGCGGCACTTGGGCTGGGAACCATCGGCTGGTTCCGCCGCAGACGGGCCTAACACGGCTCGTCAGAAATCTGGAATGACCATCGACCCCGCATTCGATCTTCGATGCGGGGTCGTTTTTTGTATATGCCTGCCAACTAGCCAATTACATTGATCGTGGAGTGGTCAATTGAACGATGTTGGTCGTCGCCGTGATGGCGCGGGACTGCAATTAGATTGCCTGGACCCCGGCTTTCGCCGGGGTGACGGTTCTGGGGTGACGGATTTGGGGTGACGGTTCTGGGGTGACGGTTCTGGGGTCACGGTTCTGTAGCAAGAACGGTTCAGCTTCAGTACACGATTCAAACGTCAATAGTCGATCATGAATCCGGCGGTCGATCCGTCGACCTGCGGAGCGTATCGACCCACAATTCGCTCAATCGTGACTATTCCGACGAGGTCCTATATTATGTTGACGGACGATCATTTCCCAAATGGGTTCGTCATCGAGCTTCAAGCGACGTAGGCCAACTTCGCAAGGGCGTTTGCGATGTCTTGACCGGCTTGAAAGAGCCGAAATGAAAGGATGCATGCGACCGATGAACGTAGGATCGATCATTGGTAATTAGGTCCGTTAGCGTAATGTGTCAGGTTGATTGCGTCACAGCCGAGCTGTGCCCGCCAGCCTGTGGGTGTACCGCACGCAGACAGGTCAAGACGCGGTGCGTGTGACGGGCTGGAAACTGCTACCCGAACAGGTGGTTTCCGGCAGGAGCGGCGCGGTTAAGACAGGAAGACCGCTCCCTGACGGTCGCGGCTCTGTTAGGTGGCGGATGAAGATCGGCAGTACGAACTGGCGCTCTAGTCATCGGCTCCCCCACCTCCAAAGGAGGTGGGCCACCCGACGCGGAAGACCGCTCCCTGACGGTCGCGGCGCGGTTAAGAAGGGGATGAGTTTGGAAGAGAAGACCGCTCGCTTGGCGCTCGCGGCGCGTAAAAGACGCGGTCGCGGCGCGGTTAAGAAAGGTGATTCCAATTCTGAGACACTACGTTAGGGTTCAATGCAGATGAATGCGCACGCGCGAGACATGAATCAAATCAAGAAATCACGGAAGCGAAGCGGTGGCCGGCGAGCGGGTCGAATCAACGTGAAAGCGTTGATCATTCTGACGGTGGTTTTGGGACTGCTCGTGATCGGCGCGGTGGGCACGCATTTCGTGCGCAAACGTGTGATGGCCAATCGGGCGTATAGCGAGGGTCAGAGCGCGCTGGCGAAGGGCGACCTCGCCGAAGCGTGCCTTCAGTTCAAGCGATACCTGTGGCAATACCCGGATGACATCGCGACGTTGGAGGTTTACGGAGAATCGAATCTGTTGGTCCGCCCACGTACGCAGGAGAACGTGGCTGCCGCGATCGCCGCTTACCGTCGTCTTCTGCGTCACAAGCCCGGCGAGGGAAAGTTGTACGAGCGGCTGAGTCACCTGTATCTGATGGCCCGGGATCATGAGCAGGCTGAACGAGTGTGTCGCCAGCGGCTGGAGGACGACCCATCCGACTCGGGCGCCACGTTGATGTTGGCCAAGGCGCTCATGGGCCAACAGCGTTGGGATGACGCGTTGGCGATTCTCGAATCTCTCATCGAGCATCATGCAGACGTGGTGGAGGCGTATGCGTTGAAGGCGAGCGTTGTGCTTCGTCAAGATTCATCAGACGAAGCCGTGAAGAAGGCGGAGGCCTTGTTGGATCGGGCGATCGAATTATGGCCTGAATCAGCGTTGGCCTACATTCAGCGGGCGAGGCTGCGGCGGGACGGTTTATCGGGTCGCAAGCCGCGAGATACGGAGGCTGCGTTAGCGGATTTGGAGCGTGCGTTGGCGCTGAATCCCAAGAAGTCGGCTGAAATGCTGGACTTGGCGTATGAGTACGCCGTGTTGCAGCGTTCGGAACAGGCGAACGCGATACTGGATCGAATCGACATCGACGAGATGCAGGACCATCCCTCGATCGACGTGGATACGGACAAGTTCTTGCTGGATTGGTATCTGGTCAAGGGATCGGTGGTTCGACAGATGGGCGCGTTGGAGGAAATGTCGCGCATCGCCCATGAAGGATTGGAGAATCTTCAGGGCGGCTATCGTTCCGCGTTTCTCGAAAACGCGATCGATCTGCTCTTGACGGCGAGGGAGGTGGAACCGGCCAACTTGGCCATTGCTGACTATCGCGAAGTGGTGACGGGGTTGCGCCAAGGTTCGGTGGCGGGCGATGAGATGCTGTCGATATTCATGTCCCGCTTGGCGTTGCTGGACGATCGTCCGTTCGATTCCATTGACCTATTGGAACCGGTGGTGGCAGTTAACCCGAGCAATTTCACGGCTTGGCGATTGCTGGGGCAGGCGTTTGTCATTACGCGTCAGCCCCGTCGAACGATTCGGGCGTTGGAGAAATGCCTCGAAATACGCCCGGGCGAATTGACCACCATCATGCAGTTGGTGAAGGAATACATACGGGCACAGGCATGGGGAAAGGCGGTCAACCTGGCCCGGTCGCTGGGTCGCGACAGCCTGGACGCGAGCTTGTTGCGGATTGAGGCATCGATGCGCGGGGCGATGGAACGGGAAGTTTCGCGCGAAGTCCTTCAGCCGCTGGCAGAGGAGCTTGTGGCGCTGAAGGCGGCGCATCCCGATCGGTCGGCCGTCCGCATGCTGTTGGCATCGCTGGCGGAGTTCACGGAGGATTTTGCGAGCGCGGAAGGGGAACTGCGTGGGGCCATCGCGGATTGTTCCGATCCGCTCGATGCGGCGATGCAATTGACCTACATGTTGCAGCGGCGGAATCGCGTGGAGGAGGCGATTGAAGTTTGTGAGGAGGCGGTCGGATCGAGCGGCGATCAAGCTCGGCCTTGGATTCGGTGGGCGGAGTTATTGACGCGATTGGATCGCATTGAGGAAGCGGAGAATCGTCTGACCGAAGGCGGGAATCGCGTGGCGGACGAGCAGGCCAAGAGCGAAATCGCGTTATCGCGTGCGAAGCTTCTGCTTCGTCTGCAACGCAGGGACGAGGCCATTGAGCAATTAACGGCGATGGCGAGATTGTCGCCGCGAGACGCGACGTCGCGGATTGCGCTGCTGGAACTTCCGGAAATATTGGAAGAGGCCGGGCGTGCCCAGGAGCTGGTAAATCAACTGAAGCAGATCGAAGGCGAGCGTTCGGGAATCCAATGGCGCTTACACCAGGCGCGCTTGTGGTTGGCGATGGACGATTGGAAACAGCGGGAGCGAGCCATTGTGGAGACGTTGGGGCATTGCCTTGACAGCGATCCCGATTGGACTCGGCCGGTGATGATCGTGGGTCGCATGTACGAGCAGTTGAATGACCCCAAGCGTGCCGAAGACGCGTATCGTCGGCTATTGGAAGTTCATCCGCAGGCGATCGAAGTGGTCGACCGTTTGTTGCGGCTGCTGGAAGAGCAGAATCGTGTGGCAGAAGCCAAGGAGATATTGGATCGACTTCCGGCTGACCTGCCTGGCTTGACCGATCACCGGGTTGGGCTGGCGGCGGCGACGGGCGAGTTTGAGACGGCGATTCGAGAATTGCAGACCCAGGTTGCCGCGGATCCAAAGGATGCCGATTCGCGCGTACTTCTGGCGCGTCTGCTCTATCGCGAACAACGGGACGCCGCGGAAGCGTTTCGACTGCTTGATGAGGCTGCGAAGATCGATCCGGAGCAATTGGCCGTCAGCGCGGTGCGGGCGTTTATTCTGTTGAGTGAGGATGACGCGGAGCAGGCGGAGAGTGTTCTTGATCAAGAAGTTGACAGGCGACGGGATTTTTCATCGTATCTATTGCGGGCCCAGTTTCACATGGCCCAAGAACGGCTGGACGAGGCGGAGCGAGATTATTTGCAGTTGACGAAGTTCGAATCGTCCGTGGCCGTGGGATTTGAATTGCTGGGGCGGTTTTATCACGCACAAGGGCGACTGGAAGAGGCGGTAGCCGCTTGGGACGAGGCCTTGGTTCATGATGCGAACCGGACCACAACTCGGCGGATGATTATGAAGACGCTGCTGTCCGACGAGCGCTCCGCGAATCTCCGGCGTGGTCTGGACCTATTGGAATCAGAATTGGCGGCTGAGCCGGATCATCCTGATCTGTTGGCGGTTCGTGCGCGATTGTTGTTGCGAGATGGAACTGAAGGCGCCGTGGCGGAGGCCAAGTCATTGCTGCAGCGCGTGGTGACGTTGGATGGTCGTGCGGTGTCGGCTCATCTGGCGCTGATGCAATTGGAGTTCGCCGAGGGCAACATCGAGAAGGCGCGTTCCGTGATTGCTCGGGCGTTGGGGTTCAATCCCGGCCACTTGGATTTGCTGATGGCTGAGGCGGAATTGGAGCGAGCGGGCGGCGACTTGATGCGGGCCAAGGCTTTGGCGCAATTGGTTCTGGAGCGGGATCCGGATCGGTTGGCGGCGTATGTATTGCTTACCGACGTGGCCTTCCTGACGCAGGATTTTGCAGCGGCGGCTCGGAATATTGAGGCGGCAGCGGAGCGAGCACCCGGTAATGAGCTGGTTCAGATCAAACGGGCTGCCGCGTTAAGTGCCCAGGGTCAATCGCAAGCTGCTATAGACGGGCTGATTGAATATGTCACCCGTTACGTAGGTGTGGCCACTGCCCGTTCGCATTTGGCGCTAGCGAACCTGGAATGCCAGGCAGGGGACTTGGCGTCTTTTGAGGAGCGCCTGCGGCATGTTGAGGCGAATTGGCCTGGATCGGCGGAGGCGGTTCGAACGCGCATCCAATGCCTGATATCGCAGAATCGATTCCCCGACATATTGCCGTTGTTGTCCACGCGGCGAGCCGAGTTTCCGGATGATGCTGATACACTGGTGATCGGGGCGAACGCGCTGGCCCGATCGGGTGCAGCGACGTTGCAACGAGAGGCACAGATGTATTTGGAGACGGCGATCGAGCGGTCGCCGATGCATTTGGGTGCGGTGATGTCGCTGGCCCAGATTTCCTATATCTTGGAAGACAAAGTTCAGGCGAAAGAAATGTATCGCCGAGCGTTGGAGTTGGATCCCTTGCAACCGCAAGCGCTCAATGATTTGGCCTGGATTCTTTCGGTGGACGACAACCAGGTTTTGGAGGGGCTGGAGCTGGCGGATCGAGGCGTGCTGCACCATCCTGACGACCCGCACTTGCGTGACACGCGAGGCGTGGCGTTGACCAAGGCGGATCGATTGGCTGAGGCGGAGCGTGAACTGTTGTTGGCGGTTGAACTGGCGGACGCTCGAGACGTTCACTCCACGCATGCGCGTGCCTATCTTCACTTGGCTGACGTTTACGAACGACGCGGTGATTTGGTATCGCAGCAGGCGAATTTGCAGTTGGCTAAGTCGGTGGATGAGGAGCACGATGTATTTGATGCGGACGAGCGTCAGGACTTGGATGCCCGGCTTGCAAAGTTTTGAAGTGGGCGGTTCACGGGGTGTTGCGGGATCATTTGCCGTGGGTCTATGATCCCGGAAATGAACGATTCGAGGATTCAGCAGGTTGGCTATGCCAGTCGGTCCGCATCGCTGACTGCGTGCCTGGAACGTGTTCTTCGCGATGCGGGGGGTCAGCCATTATTTGAATCAATCCATGCGGTTCTTGGATTGTCATTGAGAATGGTCGCGTCGCGATCGTCGGCCTGTGTCGCGAGTTGGCCGGCGCTGGGTTGCGACCATTTTTTGTTGAAGACATGCAGATTGTTCGGCATGCGAATTCGTGAACTGCACCCGCCCTCGGCTGCGACGGGCCTGCGCCATTACGAAGCATTCGATCAACATTTCCGAATCAGTTATGCTCCGCTGATTCGTGCGGCCCTTCATCACGATCAAATCGTATTGGCTTGGCAAGGATGGGCTGGCGCACGGACCGATATTTGGGGGATCATCACCGAAGCGTCGCACGACGGGGAGTTTGGCTTTCTGGGACGGACGGCGGAATCGGCGTCACTGGTGGTTCCGCTGGAGCGCCCGCCGGTGCAGGTCTACGTGATTGAAAGCAATCGACCATGCAGGCCGGAGGCGCGGGAACTTGTGGAAGCGGCCACGCTAGCCACACAAGCGTGGTGGTCAGAAGATGGCCGAACGGAAATGGACCTGACCACGGGTGCGGCGGCTTATCGATCGTGGCAGTGTTCCGTCGAGCAATGCAGTTGCCCAGATCATGAATTCGATGCTTTCCGCTGTGCGGCTGCACTTGCGGGTGATCTATACAGGGATCGACTGTCGGCGGTGCGGTTTTATGAATGTGTTCGCGATGAGGCTGGGGAGAAAGCAGGGGGTCCCATTTCGTCAGTAGTGGCCTCGTGTCAGCGCGCGGCGAACGTTTGTCGCGAGATACAATCGCTCGCTTCCGATGCATCGATTCGGAATACAGCATCAGATCGTGCGGCGCTGGTTCATCGGATTCAAATGGCTGTTGAAGCCGATCAGGCGGCGGTGAGCGCCATTTTGGCCGTTGGGCGAACAGATGGTAAGGCACACTAACAAAACGACAGTTCGCGCTGGTCGGGGACCGCTTCCTGACGGTCGCGGCGCGGTAAAGACAGGAAGACCGCTCGCTTCGCGCTCGCGGCTCGTAAAGAGGCGGGTGAAACCGGCGCTACGAACTACGAACTACGAACGCCGATCATCGGGCCCCCACCCATCGCTTCGCGATGGATGGGGCACCCGCGCGGATGAAGATCGGCAGTACGAACTGGCGCTCTAGTCATCGGCTCCCCCACCTCCAAAGGAGGTGGGCCACCCGACACGGAAGACCGCTTCCTGACGGTCGCGGCGCGGTAAAGACAGGAAGACCGCTCGCTACCTCCAAAGGAGGTGGGCCACCCGACACGGAAGACCGCTTCCTGACGGTCGCGGCGCGGTTAAGACAGGAAGACCGCTCGCTTCGCGCTCGCGGCTCGTAAAGACGCGGTCCCGGATCGGTATTGTTAAGGTGCCAAAATCGAGGCACGCGACCGACCAGGGCTGGATGCCCGAAATTCCGTGTTCTCGATGGGCGCGTACACGCCCGATAAACTCCACCCCCGTTAACATTCCGGCGTGAGCCAAAAGTGTAAGGCGTACTGGACGATTTTTAACTGGGACGTCTGCGGACATTCGATTGGCGCCGTTCAAAGTCTCGACCATCGGATTTCGGATTGAGGAATGGGCCATTATTTCATTGCCCAAATCAGACCTTCGGTGTAGCCTGATGATGTTGCTAGAAGGGGTCGTTTACGTGGTTCATGTGATGGATCGTTAGAATAGGGGTCATGCCGATGTCGCCAAAGCCGAAGGTCCACCCATTCACCGCCCATCGGTTGGCGAATGCGCTTGTTTGCGTGGTCTTGGGCGGCATGACGATGCCGCTGCGGGCGGCTCAGAATCCGGATTTGTGTTTGATCGCCTCGGCGGTGACGTCGCCCCCCGGATTCCGTGGCGTTGTTCAAGTCGGTCGGCGCGTTCAGGTGATCGTTGAGATGGGCAATTCGGATCAGCCAATCTGCGCGGCACAGTTTTTTTTGGAATACGACGCCTCGGTGCTACGCTTTGAATCCATTCAGCCGGCAGGCAACGAGGTTTTTCAAGTGGCGGTATTTGAGTTCGTGGATACGGAGGCCGGCACCGTTGACTACGTGGTGGGAGCGCAGCCGGGCAGCATTTGTACCGGGTCCCACGGTCCGATTGAAGTGGCGATGCTCGAATTCACCGCTTGTGTTGAGACGGAGTCTTTTAGTGTTCGGTTTCGGGAGCACAATCCGCCGACGCGCTTGGGAAGCGCCGACGGCACGGGTGTTTGCCCGGCTGGGCACGTGGGTGACGAGGGTCAGTGTGGCACACTGATAAGTCCTTGCAATACCAGCCCACTGAGCATTATGGACGATGGAGTGGCTGAGCTTGTCGATTACGGTCAGTTCTATGAATGTCTGACGGGTCAGGAGAGTATTTGCTGTGATCGATTCGATGAGAACGGCGATTCCGTTCTCGATCTTCTGGACTTCCAGCCATTGCAAATCGCGTTTAACACTGCGGCGTATTCAAACTGGGCCAAATGATTCCCGCTCCCGTGACTGTCTGCGGGTGATTGATCACTTCTCAGAATTTGAGTTGGTATTGCACGTAGAAGAAGTCGGGGTCATCGTCTCCGGGAACGAGGCGATGGATGAAGTTGCTGTCCCAGAAATGGGAGTAGCCCAAGAGCATGGAGGAATGGGCGTCGATTTTCCAGGCGACGGTCAGGTCGAGTTCGTGGCCCACTTGTTCGCCGCTGTCACCGAGCGGGTCGCGAAGGACGGGGGCGCCGCCGGCGTTGTAGAGCGCGTCGCGAGAAGCGTTGAGCCAGAAGGTATGAAAGGCGATTCGGGTTTGGACCGTTTTGGGAACGGCCCAGGCGCTCATGTTGACGTTGAGGGCGGTGATGTTCTGCCGGCCTATGAGGTCGAGGAAGCCGAAGTACTTGTGTCCCAAGGGGAATAGCTGATTGAAGGTGCCGACTTTTCCATCGAGCGGTTCCTCGTCTCCGGAGGCCCAGTCGAAGCCGGCGCCGATGCGTGGCTGGCAGGCGAGTTCGTCCCAGGTGTAGCCGCCGTCGAGGGTCCAGCTCCAGCCCTGCACCGTGTCACCCGCCCATCGGCCCCATTGCCCGGCGAGTTCGGCTTCGTAGTCGAAACCGGCGGTTTTCCCGAAGAAGCGTGAACCGAGCGTAAAGATGGATTGGTCACCGAAGTTGCCGTTGGGGTTCAAGGTGTCCTCGGTGCGATCGAGGCCGAAGAAGTAGAATTCCAGGCCGTGGTTTTCCCAGCCCTTGAAGGTGGAATAGACGCCCCAGAAGTCGAAATCTTCGTTCCAGTCATCGCCTTGCTTTCGTTTGATGACGACGGGTTTGGCGTAGAAGACGTCGACGTCCCAGTCGGGCGAGGCGTACATCAGCTTGACGGCGTCGAAGCGCCGGCGCGTTGAAACCCAATCGAGTGGTGAGAGGAGGCGCTCGTTTCCGTAAAGCAGTTCCTGTCGACCCACGCGAAGGACGAAAGGCGAGCCTTCGCCGCCCAGTCGCAGATCGAAGAACAGTTGTTGAAGGTCACCGTGATTCTCGAAGAGCGGGTTGAAGGGGGTGTCCTGATCTTCCGCGTGGGCGAAGATGCCCTGCGCGAACACGCGGAAAAGGTCTCGATGGCGCACGTCGAAATGGAGCAGCCAGCGGTAGAATTGCTGCGTGTTTTGCGTTCGCGGGGAGAGGCCGAAGGCGGCGTTGCTCCTGGCTTCCATGCGCAAGCGGAATTCACCGCCGATGTCCAATCTCCAATCGTCACCCAGATTGATGTTCTTGAGCGGGTCGGACCAGTCGGCGGAGTACGAATCGTCTTGGGCTCGAAGGTCTTCGAGGTAGCTGAAATCCTCGTCGTAGCGGAGATCGAGGAACTTGGGTCGGGGCGGGGCTGGTTTGGCTTCCACGGGCGGTGCATCTTGTGCCCCCAGCGGAGCGGAAAGCAGGATGGCTGTAACGATGCCGCATGCGAGGAGATCACGATTGCGACTTGGGAAGCGCTTCGACATGCGTTACCTCCTGATTCGAACGTTGAAAAGCGATTGTCCGGACCGCGCGTGGTGCATTGTCAGCCCGGTCGCGCGACAAATCAAGTGCGTTCAGGATGAACATGATGGCGGGTCAGACATGTTGCCGGATGTTGATCTATGGCGATAATAGTTGGCGGCGCGGCCCATTGGGGACGCAAATTCTGACACGGCAGTCAGCGAGTGGAGTATCGATTTATGATTCGACGCAAGCGTGCGAATGTGGTTGTAGCGGCGATGATGTGCGCGGGTGCCCTTTCGTTCTTGACGGGTTGTGACCGGCGTGTGGAGAATGCGATTCAATCGGGGCTTTTGAATTGGGTGTCGTCCACCACGTTTGACGCGCTGGATGTTCTCGTTCCGTTTCCTTGACAGGCGGCGGGCGTATTGGGCTCGGGTCGGACCGCATCGGTGTCGGCTGGGGCCGGTCCAGCCCAGCGAAGTGCGGGGCCAGGTGGGGTCCGCTTCGCGGCGCCGTTGCTGACGGCGTCGGATGGCCTTAAGATTGCGTTTCACGGGAAAGTTGTGGAGGTCCGTCGGAAGTTGAATATAGTCGGCGGGCCGGCGATTTGACAGGCGAAGCGGAGTCGGGCAGGGAAGATGGCAGACACGTCTCAGGAATCGGAACGGATCGAGCCGCTCTCCATCGTGGAGGAGATGCAGGATTCGTACATGACGTACGCCATGAGTGTGATCATGGCGCGGGCGTTGCCGGATGCGCGGGACGGTCTTAAGCCGTCGCAGCGGCGCATTCTGGTGGCGATGAACGACCTGAATCTCGGCCCGCGATCGCAACATCGCAAGTGTGCCAAGATCGCCGGTGACACGTCTGGTAACTATCACCCGCATGGTGAGCAAGTGATATATCCCACGCTGGTCCGTTTGGGTCAGGCGTGGAACATGCGCTATAAGCTGGTGGACGGGCAGGGGAATTTCGGCTCCGTCGATGGGGACCCGCCGGCGGCGATGCGATACACGGAGGCGCGGATGGCGCCGGCGGCCACCGAGCTGTTGGCGGACCTGGAATTTGAGACCGTTGAGTTCGTGTCCAACTATGACGGGACGCGGAACGAACCGTCGGTTCTGCCGGGGAAGTTTCCGAATCTATTGGTGAACGGGACATCGGGCATCGCGGTGGGGATGGCGACGAACATTCCGCCGCACAACCTGCTCGAAATGTGCAACGCCATCGTCCACGTGATCGATCATCCGGATTGCGAATTGGCGGACCTGCTTCGCGTCGTACCGGGGCCGGATTTTCCGACGTGGGGCCAGATTTGCGGGCGGCAGGGCATCTTGGATGCGTATCGCACGGGGCGGGGTGCGATCACGATGCGTGGCCGAGTCAATCTGGAGACGTCCAAGTCGGGGAAGCGCACGCTGGTGATCAGCGAGTTGCCGTTCCAGGTATTGCGATCGACGATCACGGAGCGCATCGCCACCGGGGTCAAGTCCGGCTCGATCAAGGATGTTTCGGCGGTGAACGATGCTTCGGATCGCAAGCATCCGGTGCGCATCGAGATCGATTTGAAGAAAGACGCCAATGAAGACGTCGTCATCAATCAGTTGTACCGCTATACACCGCTTCAGTCGAATTTCACGATTATCTACACGGCGTTGGTGGATGGTCAGCCGCGGACGCTGTCGCTGAAGGGCGCGATCGAGACATTCATCCGCCATCGCAAGCAGGTCATCACGCGCAGGACGGTGTTTCTGCTTCGCCGGGCGCGGCAGCGGGCCCACATCGTTGAAGCGCTGATATTGGCCGTGGGCGACATCGACGAGATCATCGCATTGATTCGCGCTTCCGAATCGCCCGAAGACGCCAAGCGCCGGCTGATGGAGCATGAATTGAAGTTGGTGGACACGGTCCGATTACAGGCGTTGCTGTCAGACGCGTTCGTGCAACGGTTTGGTTCGGCGGCGCATCGCCTGACGGCGGTTCAGGCGGGGGCCATCCTGTCGATGCAATTGCAGCGACTGACGGGCTTGGAGATTGAAAAGCTGGCGAAGGAATACGCCGGGCTGGTGGAGGAGATACGCGGGTACGAGCAGATATTGGCGGACGAGCGGCTGGTGCTGGACATTATTCGCGAGGATACGCTGGAGCTTCGCGACAAGTACGGGGACAAGCGGCGCACTGAAATCGTGGGTGCGGTGGGTGAGTTTCGCATGGAAGAGCTCATCCCCGACGATCAAGTCGTCGTCACCGTGTCGCACGAGGGTTACATCAAGCGCACCGACGTGGACGGTTATCGCAAGCAGGGGCGTGGTGGCCGGGGCGTGCGGGGTGGCGAGACGCGCGAGGGTGATTTCCTGGAACACCTGTTCGTCGCCAACACGCACGATTATCTGCTGGTGTTTACGGACCGGGGGCGCGTGTATTGGCAGCGGGTTTATGATCTGCCGGCCATGGCACGGACGGCGCGCGGGCGATCGCTGGCCAATCTGGTGCAGATGCTTCCGAACGAAGCGCAGCGGGCTGTGTTGGCCATCAAGGATTTTGAAGAAGCATTCGTTCTGTTCGCGACGGCCAAGGGCGTCGTCAAGAAAACGCCGTTGGCTGCGTTCAGCCGGCCACGACCCAGCGGGATTATCGCGATAGGACTGGATCCCGATGACGAGTTGATCAATGTGGTGCTGACGGACGGCGAGTCGGAGATCGTCATGGGCTCGCGGGAGGGGATGGCCATCCGGTTCAAGGAGACCGACGTGCGGGCCATGGGTCGGACGGCCCGCGGAGTGAAGGGGATGTCGCTCGGTCGGGCGGACCGCCTGGTGGACATGGTGGCCATCAAGCCGGGTCAGACGGTCTTGACCGTTTGCGAGTTTGGCTTCGGTAAGCGGACGGAGATCGAGGAGTATCGGTTGACCCGGCGCGGGGGCAAGGGCGTTATCAATATTCGTGCGACCGATCGGAACGGCAAGGTGGTGGGCGTTCGAGCCGTGGTGAACGAGGATGAGCTGATGTTGATTACGGCCAACGGCATCATGTTGCGAACGGGGCTGGAAAACATCCGCACGATCGGGCGGGCGACGCAAGGCGTGCGGATCATTCGGGTGGACGAGGGCGATCGAGTCGTCTCGTTGGCCAAAATCGCCCCTGAAGACGCCGTCGCCGGCATTAACAACGACGAAACAGTAGATGAAGTGACAACTGAAATCGGCGAAATGGGCGATGATCCGAAGGCCGAGACAGTGAATGATGAGCCGCCGCTCGGCGAGGAAATCGAGTGACCGTTGGCGGATCGCGTTTGCGGAACGGAAAATTGGCCGAATTCAGCGAAGATTGCGGCGGTTGCCGGCCGATCGGGTATCATAGTAGTAGCTTGTTAAGGAGATCGGCGTGAAGCGCGGTCGAATATTATCGGCGTTTGTTTTTGCGGGTGCGGCCATATGCAGCTCGCCGGCTTGGGGTCAGTATGCGGATCCGGGCGGCAGTCCGATGGAGAACCTGCGAAATCGCGGGGCGATGAGGCCGGGGATCCGCGTGCGCGAAGGTATCGCCCAGCACACTTTCGGGCCTGATATCACCCAGCAGGTGCGACCCGGTCCGCAGTACGGATTGGAATTGCAAAACGAATTTTTTCGCAATTTTTTCGCGTCGCTGACGGCCTTGGTGAACCTGCTGCCACAGATTTTGAACCCCGGCGATGACGGCCCATCCGTGCCGGGAGGCGGGGGTTCTATCAATGACGTGGTGATGACCGAGCTTTCGCATGACGGCAACGTCGCCTTCGTGGAATTGTTGAACCGCAGTCCGATTCGAATTTCGTTGGCTGGGTTCGCGTTTTCCGACGGGACGTTGGTCAGTCCGCGGTTGCCGCCATTCGAGATCGAGCGGGACGTGACGTTCGTGGTTCAGTTCGGCGGCGATCGCCAGGCGGACGAAGCCGACGTGCTGCTGGGATTTCGCTTGCAATCCATACCCAACGGCGAGTTGGCCTTGTACGATTTTTCGGGGCTGCCCGCCGGAGAGATGCCCATTGAAGATGCCGACCGGATGATCGATTACATTCAGTGGAACGATGATGACCAACAGCGCGACCCGACTTTGGAATCGATCGCCTCGGCTGCGAGTCTATGGTCCTCGGTCGATGCCATACCCGCCTCGCTGTCCAATCGCACGTTCCGTCTGACCGCCAACGCCGAGGGTCGGCAAAACACGACGTCGCGGGATTTCATCGTGAACGATTTTTCGCAAAACACGCTGGGGTTGCCCGAGAGCCTGTTGTCCCTTGGCGGAGACGGTTCGGGGACGGGCACGGATGGCGGAGACGGGGACGTTCGCGACCGACTCCGTTAACTCGCAACTTCGCACGAATCGTCATCGTTTGCGGATGGATCATTACCGAAGCCAAGCCCGACGCGCGCCCCGACTTTCCGTCAACGCATCGCCCCATCGACCGGAATTGAACCGTCAGAATCGCCAGGCGAAACCCACCCCCGTGAAAAAGTCGTCGGCCTGTTCGTTCAAGCCTACACCGACGCGGGCATCGAGTTGAAAATCGTCGTGGACGAGAAAAGTGAACCCGCCGTTGAGCGAGTGGGCGGCGTCCTGCCCATCGGCAGCCGGATAGGTTCCGAAGTATTCGATGTAGGTGCCGAGGCGTTCGGTAAGGGAGGCGGCGAGTGAAAGGGAGGCCCCGGCTTGGACGAATCGGTGCGCGTCCTCGGTGGGGACAGCCAGGTTGACGTTGCCGGCGATGGCGAGCCGGTCGGTCAAGTCGTAGGCCCATAGAAGCTTGATGCCCGGATCGACGTCACCGGACGAGGTGTTGAAGCTGCCGGACGGCACGCTGATTTCGCCGATGATGCCGAAATGCGGTTGCCAGCCATCCTGTTCCAGAAGTTTAAGTTTGAATCCCAGGATGACATCGTCAGCCCCCTGTTCGTGGTCCTCGACGGTGACGCGTCGGTTGACCCCGTTTCGCGTCCGGACCAGTTGATGATTCCAGTTGTAGCCGCTCCAGCCGACGCGAAGCTCGAAATTGTCGGCCAAGCCGATCCGGCCAAGCAACTCCGGGGCGGTGTGTGACCGGATGCGCTGGCCTCGTTCGCGGTCGTAGGTGAAGGTGTAGCCGGCTTCAAGCTGAAATCGACCGGGGGGCACGGCGTCGGTGCTTTCGGTGAAATCGGGCCGGTCGGTGACGAGCGGGCCTTGCCCGCCGGACGGCGGGGTTTCGGGCGGTTGGGCTTCGGACGGCGGGTCTTGAGCGGCAACATGGCCGGCGAAACTGCCAACAAGAATCGCGAGCAAGCGGGCGACGCGTTGCATAGTTGGTGTAGGGGCTGATGCGGCAGATCGGGATGGGGCGGTCATCGGTTCGATCTCCTGTTTAGTGGACAGAACAATCATTAGCACGTACTAAACAGGCCGAATGGGTTTGTCAAGCTTCCATTCCGCGGCAGATCGTCTCCGTGCGAGCCTCGCCCGCTCGGCAACCGATCGACGCCGGTCAGCAACTTCCTATAACGCAGACATGCGATTCTAATTCTACAAGGCTAGAATCCAAGTTTGCGAAAGTCCTCCCCCCCCCCTGCTGGGGCGGGCAGAATGAACGGGCGTCGCATCGGAAGCGGTTCGCTGTGCCACCCATCCGTTGGAATGGACAGGAAGACCGCTCGCTTCGCGCTCGCGGCTCGTGAAAGACTTGGTCGCGGGGTGGGTATTGTAGGGCGAGAAGACCGCTCCCTGACGGTCGCGGCTCTGTTAAGAGGCGGATGAAGATCGGCAGTGCGAACTGGCGCTCCAATCATCGACTCCCCCACCTCCAAAGGAGGTGGGCCACCCGGCCGTGTTTCGAGTGAATCGTGTTTCGAGTGAATCGTGTTTCGAGCGAATCTTGTTTCGTGCGGATTTTTTTCGAGTGGATTGTGATTCGAGTGTACCCCGACGCAGGAGGCATCGATTTCGTGCGGCATGGGACGCTTCTGTGCCCGGAGAGTGTACCGGTCAATGCGTGGCCTATCGTTTGCCGGTTGGTCTGCACGATCACGCTGAGCATGCTGTCGGGCTGCGAAGCGGAGGCTGATCGTTCGTTGCCGACTGTGACATCCGTGGCTGCGGATGATTCCATCACCGATCAACCGCGAAGCGAACCATCAGCCCAACCGCTGCCCGGTCCCCGCGACAGCCTGCAATCCTTGCGACAAGCTCGCCTGGAAAGAAGATACTCCGATTTGGGCGACTATCTAATGGCGGAGCAGTCCGACGAGGTGTTGGCCTTCGTTCGGGCAGCCGATCGCTTGACGGTTGCCGCAAACCTCCTGCGAAGACGGGCGGTCGAGCGCTGGGGATTGGCGGCTGCGGAGCTGTTGGACTATCGCGATGTTTCCCATATCCTGGGCGTGTTGTCGCGCGACGTGACGCTGACTTCGGAACGCATCGAAACCGATCGCGCATTCGTGAATTTCCAGTTGGCGGACCGCTTGCCGCTTCAAACCGCGGAG
The DNA here is from genome assembly GCA_964424105.1 of uncultured Phycisphaeraceae bacterium. Classification (GTDB taxonomy): domain Bacteria; phylum Planctomycetota; class Phycisphaerae; order UBA1845; family UBA1845; genus CAYRHJ01. Next base: position 103,094 of record CAYRHJ010000014.1, read on the forward strand.
ATGCGCCGTGTGAAGGGTCGATGGGTGCTGGTGTGCGATCCCGTCACCGGCGTGGCTGAGGAAATCGTCAAGTTGGCAGGTCTGCTTGAACAAGTCGCCGGGGAGATTTCCCAGGGCGAACGGTCTGCGGACGACGTGCGTAGCGATTTGAATCTGCGACAAACACCCATCGTGCGCCGCTTGACGCGATTGCTCGACGCCGGCAAGGATGGAGCACCGCACGACCCATGAATCCAGAGGCCACAACCTTGAATCCACTCATTCGCCCGTTGATGGCAAACGGAGCTGAAATCATGATCCGCGCGGGGCGATCCACGCCGGCTGTGAACACCGATTTGAAATCGGAATATGAAACCGCCAAGTCGGGAATCGGCATCCATGATCGCTCCTACCGAGGCCTGCTCGAGATTACGGGGGCTGACCGCATCTCCTGGCTGAACAACCTGCTGACCCAACAGGTTAAGACGTTGGAAGTCGGGCAAGGCTGCTATAGCTTCGCCGTGAACATCAAGGGACGCATTCTGTTCGATCTTCAGGTGCTCGTGGGTGCGTCGTTCATCCGGTTGGACATCGACCGGCAATGGGTGAAGGCCGCGGTCGCACATTTCGAGAGATATATCATCACCGAGGACGTGCAAGTCGCGGACCGGACGGATGATTATGAACGGTTGTCACTTTGCGGACCGCGGGCGCAGGATTTTCTTGCCGGCATGGGGGCCGCCCACGTGGGCAACGCAGCCAAGCTGCAACATGGGGTCATGAATGCAGGCTTGGCCGAGGTGATTTTCTTTCGCGACGACTTCTGCGGCCCCTGGTCGATTCAATGGTTGGTGCGGACGTGTGATGGCGAAGCGGTCGCCGAATGGCTGGCAAGTCGACCGGAGCTGGCGCTCGTCGGATTGCGTGCCGTCGACGCGCTGCGAATCGAGGCAGGGATTCCGTGGCCAATGTCAGAAATCAACGATGAGGCCCTGCCGGCGGAGACGGGCCGATTCGCGGAGGCGGTCAGCACCAACAAGGGCTGCTACCTGGGGCAGGAGATCGTGGAGCGGATGCGCTCGCGGAAATCCGTGGCTCGATTGCTCGTTGGTTTGGAATTTGAAGGTCCGGGCGAATCGCCAACAACAACGCCCGCGACCTCGCGACAACAGCACGCGGATTTGCCCCAACCCGGCGACGATCTGTGTCTAGACGGGCAAGCCGTCGGACGAGTGACCAGCGCTGGTGTGTCTCCGCGGACGGGTGGGCCTATCGGCCTGGGTTATGTTCGGGCCAACGTATTGGACGAAACCGCTGTTGCTGTCGTTTGCCGCACGGCTGGTGGCGAATGGCCTTGCCGGATGAAGCGGATTTGAGTCCGTTGGTCTTGAACCGCGGGCCAAGAGTGTGAGCAAATCATTGTCTTGACGATAGCGATCAATTTGCGGTTTTATCTGCTGGCGCACATCGATTCTTAACCGGCGATTCACGCTGCGCTCATACGAAACGATCCATGACGCGGACAAATGCCATGCACAGAATGCGGGAACTCCGCAGGCGATGGCTGGCAAGCGAGTCCCATAAGTAAAAAGAGGCCCGGCGGGGTGGACCGGGCCTTGGGGGAACCGACCCATGGGGGATGGGTCGGTGAGTGGGTACTATTGAAAAGAGAATCAGGTATTTAAGGGCGGTTCGACTTCGGCGTTACCCCCGCATGAACCTTAACCACTCCAATTCTGGTCCGAATTCCTCAAAGTGTCAAGCCAAATCTCAATAACTTAGCCGACGTCGATTTCGTTGCAACTTGACGGGAACCAGCGGGAAACCCGGTCGGTCGCGGTTCGGCATGCCTGTAATGTAACGTAATTTTATTATTAAGCAATGGTTACGATATATGCCTCCATAAAGCCTTGATGTATTATTTGCGATAAAACAAATGTTGTCCGATGAATATATTCTTACGGAGCTGGGCAAACGGATGAATTCCTGGGAATGTACGGTGGATTTGAGACTTTTTGAATGCGTTGGAGCATGTGCTTTTCCAGCGCGTGCCGCGTGCCGCGTGCCACGAGCCGCAAATGAAGCCGTCGTTGGCCTGCAAGTTCGAGTTTCGTATGTGACCGCCCGGACCCAGCCGACGAGGCGTGGCATGAGGGCGGTGCTTCCTACGTAATTTGCGGAAAAACCGACTTGGCGGGCATTAGGGAGTCGATCGATTGGATCGCGTCAAGTCCGGGGCAGCGAATCGAGCCTGGTCGAGGCTGATGCGGGGAAGAAGGTAGATTCGGGGCGGTTTTGCGTGTTTTTCCAGATACAATTGTTCGCGAGTATTTGCGATGGGCCTTAGAATCGCGATATAATATAGGATGTGGTGGACCGGGAGGCCTAGCTGCCGGCGTGGGGCAGGGAATTGCGGGTCCGAAACAATCCTACGGCTTTCCAGTTTGTATAGGAGGTCGCTCCGATGAAGCGTATGTCACAGATGTTGGTGCCGGCGATGGCGATGTCTGCTTTACCGGCCATGGGTCAGTCGGGCGATCGCGGTTTGTTGTCCGACATGTCCACTCGTTCGGGGCGTATGACGTCGAAACGAACGCTGACGCCGGTTCGGGAGTTGTTGCAGAAGAAGGTCGATCGGGTGGAGTGGTTTGAGCAGCCGTTCAGCGACGTGATCGATTGGCTTCGGGCGCAGAGTTCGGAGGGAGAGTCTGTCAACGTCATCGCCAAGTGGAAGGCGCTGAACGTGGAGAGTGTGGATTTCGATTCTCCGGTGACGCTCAACATGTCGGACACGTCAGTGAAGGAGGTATTGGACGAGGTTCTGGATCAACTGACGGATATCGATCCGTTGACGTACGTGGGGATGGGTAATCGGCTCAAGATTTCCACGAAGTCCGATTTCGATCAGAAGCTGTATACGCGGGTGTACGACATCGCCGACGTGTTGCTGAAGGTTCGAAATTTCACTGGTTCGCCGCAAATTGATTTGCAGCAACAGCAGCAGGGCGGCGGCGGAGGCGGCGGTTCCGGCGGGCAGGTGCAGGTGCAGTCCATATTCGGCGGATCCGGCGGCGGCGGTGAAGACGAGCAAGAAGACGACGACGATGAGGAGGAAGAGCGGGCTGAGGAGATCATCGCGTTCATCGAGGCGGTGGTGGAGCCGGACATCTGGGTGACCAACGGCGGGTTGAGCAGCATGCGGATTTTCAACAAGCTGCTCATCGTTCGCAGCACGTTGACGGTCCATGAAATGTTGGGCGGTCCGTTTCATTTTGATGAATAGGGCGCCGGTGTTTTTCCGCGGGACGCCGGGCGACGACGACTCGGATAGATTTCAACGACCCGTCGGCTTATGAAGTCGGCGGGTCGTTTGCTGTATATTGGTGGCGTCACATTTTGCGGGTCGCGAATGGGACGGGCGCGGGGCGGAGTTGCGTGCGATCCGCGGGGACCGCTCGCTTTGCGCTCGCGGCTCGTGAAGAGGCGGACGAAGATCGGCAGTACGAACTGGCGCTGTAGTCATCGACTCCCCCACCTCCAAAGGAGGTGGGCCACCCGGCCGCTTACAAGGCGCGCGACATTTGGGCACGCGCTATGGTCATCGGCTCCCCCACCTCCAAAGGAGGTGGGCCACCCGTGCTGGATTCCGGCTTGCGCCGGAATGACGGAACGCGGGGGACCGCGCGCATTGCGCTCGCGGCTCGTGAAGAGGCAAATAACTACGCTAGCGAACCAACCAGACGATCGAAGTTAGCGAACCAACCAGACGATCGAAGTTAGCGAACCAACCAAGCGATCGAAGCTAGCGAGCCAACCAAGCGGCCGAAGCTAGCGATTCATTCCAAGGTTATCCGCTTTGGCCTGCCACTCCGATATTTTGTCGGGCATGGGCCAAGCTTGGTACAAGCGGAGCAGGCGGTCATCGATGTTCAGGCGTTGCTTGTCACAATGCTCGGTGATGGGCAGGCCCCGCACGTATTCCATGACCATGTAGGGTCGGCCATCGTCCAATCTTCCGCCGTCGAAAACTTTGGCGACGTTGGGATGATCGAGCAGGGCGAGCACTTGCCGCTCGTCCTCGAATCGGGCGATGAACTCCGGGGAATCCCAAAAACGTCTGATGACTTTCAGGGCGACGTGTCGCCGAACGGGCTCGGTTTGTTCGGCCAGGTAAACTTCTCCGAACCCGCCCTGGCCGAGGCGACTGCGAATGTGGTAGGAGCCAATTACCTGGTTGGGAGCGAGCGGGTCGAGGGCGATTGTTGTTTCTAATGTTGATTGGCGGTGGTCGTGTTCGACTGCTCGAAGCGCTTCGAGACGTTGCTCCAGTTCCGGTGCCAAATCGGGATGGGCGTCGATGACCTGGCGGTCGGAAAGTATTTCGCCTCTTTGCCGGCGGCGCATGGTTTCGCTGACGACGTCGTTCAGACGCGCGGGGCGGTCTTTATGGGGTGGTTGTTTGGGCGAATCCATATTGTGTTTCCGCTTTCGCGATTATGAAGGAATTCGCGGCACGATTTCGACGTTTGCTTCCGTTTCCAGCGTGGCCCTTGCGGTCGTGGTCCCAATGGGGGACTGGGACAGCTCTATTGCGAATCCGCCGGTTGACTTCCGCCGACCGGTGCGTTTTTCCATTTGCGCAGAATCACTTCGAAATGAAGCTCGGTATAGTCGGTTGGCACACGAATCGTATTTCCCTGGATGGTATAGCCTTCGGGATAGTCACCGCAGGGGGGCTGGGTTGGCCGGATGATGATCTCCGCGGCCGGTGTCGAATTCGGCTGTTGGTCTTGCTTGCTTGAAAACTCGCCATCGCCGACAACCACTTCAGCCCCTTCGGTAACGACTTTGAGGTGTCGGCCTTCGGAATTCAGGAGATGGGTTTTGTTTGGATCGGGATTGATTTCAAAACGATAGCGAGGTTCGCAGGGTGGCGAAAGTTTGGAGTGGCGAATGCTGATCCGCATGATGCGGGCCTCTTTGTCGCGGTCGGCCATTCCTTCCATGTTCTCGATGGTGCACTCCATGACCATGTGGCCATCGCTGTTGCGTCCAATACGACTGGACCAGTTCTCCAGTCTTGTGAAAAGGTCGTCAGGAAGTTTGTCCGCGGGCAAGAATGTTGGGAAAGGAATGCAGGTACTTTGTGGTGGCGGTAGCTTAATGAGAGCGTTGACCTTGGCGATTCTGGCGAAATGGCCGCAATTCTCGCATTTGTCTTGAACTTGCTGGCAATCAGCGCCGGCCGGCGGGCAGCCCGGCGTGCAGCAGACCTGTTCATCATGCTGAGTCGCAGCGGCCGGTTGACCGTTTGTGAAGAGTGGGGCGATGAACAGGATCGCGATTTTCAATTCGATGTTATTTGTTCTCATGTAGAATTCTCCTTATGACGCAAGTGGATGCGATGTAACGTATTATTACTCGGGACCTGTCAGTGCGAATATCGCGTTTCGGTTTACTACTCGGAGCATGAACCATGAAACATCCAGCAATGGGCCACGCCCGCCTACGCGCTGGATTCCGGCATGCGCCGGAATGACGGATGTGGCTGGTCGCGGGGCGGGGGACCGCTCGCTTCGCGCTCGCGGCTCGTGAATGGGGAAACTGCGGGCATGACGGGGAACGTGAGTCATCGGCTCCCCCACCTCCAAAGGAGGTGGGCCACCCGTCGTGGGGGACCGCTCGCTTCGCGCTCGCGGCTCGTACAAACTTGATCGCGGCTCTGAAATTGTCAGGCGTTCTCATATGGGGCGTCCGCGGAATCCGGGCAAACGCTCGACATTCTTCGCCGTTCCCATCGGTTCGATGGGCAGACTAACCGATCGCTGCGTCGGAGTGGATGGCGGGGTCCAATGAGCGCAGGTATTTGAAATCGAAGATGCCGGTATTGTGGCCATCGGACCAGTAAAGCTGCAAGGCGTAGTTTCCGACGAGTTGGGCGTTGATGCAGGCCAACTCGGTCGGGGCTGACTTGAGGATGGGGAGCAGTTGGGTCGATCGCGTCTCCCGATCCGTGCGACAGGTTGCACAAGGACAGTTCTTCCGCAGCCAAGCCAGCGGGTAGACCACTTCGTAGCCGTCTCGCCATTTGATCAGCAGTTTATGTTCTTTGCGAACCAGTTTCAAATCCAGGGGGGTCACCTGGTCGGGGGTGTAGTCGGACGCGTGGGCGGCTGATATGGGATCATGGGCCATGATTGGAAACAACTCGATTCATGTTTGCCAGCCTTGCGGATGGCGTGACGATGCACTTCAATCCAACCAATTCCGTTTTTTCAACTTTTCCGGCACGTAGGTGTCGGCGATGAATGAAAAATCTTTGTTCGACAGCGCTTCCAGTTCCAGTTTCACGCCCAGCTTCAACATGTGCTTGATCTCGCGTTGCCAGCGGCGATCGCTGAACCAGGGGTAGGCCATGATCTCCTTGGCCCGTGCGATGTCCTTGTCATTCAGCCGGATGGTCACCGAGGGCGATAGGTCGAACTCGGCGGCGTCATAACTGCTCATGCCGATGAACCTCGCGCTGGGTACGGCCATGCGCGACGATTCATAGGCCAGATTGATCGACCCCTGCTTGACGACGCTGTAAATGTAGTAGCCCCAGGGGTCGTTATCGACCAATACGTACAGGGGCAGCTTCAGTTCATTGACCATTCGATGGACCAAGCGCCGCACGCCCCGCGGGGGTTGACCGCCGCCGTGAATGATCATGCACTTGTGCGTCTCCCAAAAGCGATCCTCGTTGAAGCGCATCCAGATGGCGGCCTTCTCGATCAGCAGCACGAACTTGGCCTGCTGCTTGACGAACTCAATCACGTGCGGCTCAACGATGGACGGTACAGCCCAGCCACCGCTGCCCATACGCGATAGCTCGATTTCATCGCCGCTGTCGCGAATGGTCATGGGCCCGACCATGGACCCGCCGGGGTTGGCGAAAACGCGAAGCTCCTCGCGTAACGTCCGCAGCGTGACTTCGAGATCCTCGATGATGGGGTCGGACTCGTCCTGCTCGTTAAAAGTTTCCTCGCGGGTGCCCTCGATGGTGTGCTTGCAGTGGTAGAACATGTCACGGATGCTGGTCGTCTTTTGCTGATCCTGTAGTTTGAGCAGTTCGCTGCTCATCAGCATGGTTTGCATGAAGCGCTTGGCGTTGCCCAAATCGAAGAACGGGCGATTGGCCTTCCCGTCCCCCAATTCGATGATGCCCCGTTTTTGATTGAAAGCTACGTTGCTGAGCGTGCGGAGCGGAACCTGAAGCGTGGGGTTCTGCTTGGCTTCGATCTGGGCTACAACCGATTGGGCCAAACCGACCAGCTTGTCGCGGGTCTTGGCTTGCCGGTTTTCGCGTTCACCCGATAACGACGCTTTAGAACGTTGCGTCTTCGCGTTGGACACTCTTTTTGGCATACCGCTCTCCGCAGACTATTCATCGCGCAAACCCTACTCGCTCATCATCCATCATCATTCACCCGCGAGCACCAAACAACCGGGCGCTTCAATTGCGCGCAGGGAATGAATGTGAACGAAGCACATCATACCACTGCATAAGCGCGAAGAAAGTCTTCACGGGCGATGCCCGCTTGTGCACAGATCGACCGCAGCGTCGATCCTTTAATGTGCGGGTGGTTCGGCATAGTCAGCGGGGTGCGCGTGCCATCGGCGTTCACCCGAATCATCGAAATGTGCTCGCGCTGGCGGACCATCGTGAATCCCAGTTGCTCCAGGGCACGCATCACCTTGCCCTTGGGGGCATCGACCGGAAACTTCGCCATCAGATGACGACTCCCGCCTCGGCCACAAATGCCTCCAAGACCGGTGGGTCAAGGTCAAGAACGTCCGCGCCGAAGCTTTCGACGTGAAAACGCAGGGCCGACTTCACGTCCGCCAGTGCGGCTTCATACGAGTCCCCTTCGCCAACGACCACTCCCTTGCAGCCTAACGGATAGGCTATATACCCGTCATGATGTTTCTCCACGATGATTTTGACGTTCTTCATCACTTCGCCTCCTCAACCTCATACCCAATAATAGCTCGTCGGGGTTCCAAAGCCCGCCCTACGAACTTCGCTTCTTGAATGCCGCCATTGTACACTCGGTATGACCGTTGCTAAAGTACCCCAATGCCGCTGCTGTCGCCGCAACAATTGGACCGGGTGCTCGATGACATCGTGGAACGCCTTTGCGACGCCCTCTCGCCTTCGGCCATCTACTTTTTCGGCTCCTACGCCTACGGTCAACCCACTCGTAACAGCGACATCGACCTGCTGGTGGTCGTCGAGGATAGTACCCTCAGTCCCTACCATCGCGACGCCCAAGCCATCCGTGCCCTCCGCGGGATACCCGTTTCCATCGATGTTCAAGTGTACACGCGCGAGGAGTTCGACACGCGGTCCGCCCTGCCGGTTTCGTTCGAGAGTACGGTTAAGCGAAAGGCCAGGCTCGTCTATGCGGCCTGAACTGCACGAAGTCGTTCAATGGGTGCGAAAGGCCATCCGCGACCGACGACTGGCGGAGGCCGGCCTCGCCAGCGCCCTACGTCAATCCCATGCACCTGGCCGGTCATTCCGGCGAACGCCGGAATCTAGAAGAACGCTGCCTGGACTCCGGCTTGCGCCGGAGTGACGATCGGGACGATCCGGTTTGTGCCGGAGTGACGGAACGCGGGGGACCGCTCGCTTTGCGCTCGCGGCTCGTGAATGGGGAAACTGCGGGCATGACGGGGAACGTGAGTCATCGGCTCCCCCACCTCCAAAGGAGGTGGGCCACCCGTCCATTCCTAACCTCGCTCGTTGGGTGAATCGCCACCTCCAAAGGAGGTGGGCCACCCGTCCATTCCTAACCTCGCTCGTTGGGTGAATCGCCATTGATCGGTTCGATCTGCACGATGTGCAGCAGGTTGAAGTGAACGATGTGGTCGGCCACGTCGCTTTCGCCCGGCACGCCGATGGCGACCAGTGACCGCGACACGATGGCCATATCCGGATGCCGGATGTCCACCGTAGCGCCGTTGCTCAGATGCAGCCGAATCGGCTGAAACGGCGCTTGCTTCAGCAACTCCCTCAACTCTTCGGCGCGCATGGGTGTATTGTATTCCCGCGCCGGCGTGGAAACAACCCGGCGTCACAGCAAGCGCGATAGCTTTTCCTGGGTCACTCCCGCCTGGCGCAACAAGGCCCGCAGGGTGCCGCGATCGAGCTCGCGGTGGTCGGGAACAGAGAGCGTCGTCGTCGGCTCGGCGCGGAACAGAATCATGTGACTCCCTTTCCGGCGGTCGAGTTCGAAGCCGACATGGCCCAGGGCACGAACCAGGTCCCGCCCGGAAATGACCGGCAGCTTGCTCACACGCAAACCACCTGCGTCTCGAAGTCTTCATCGGCGATCGGGATACCGTGGCCTTTGGCCGTCTCGATCCAGCCCTCAATCGCCTCCTTGATATTCGCGATGGCCTCGGCCTTCGTCTTGCCTTGGGAGATGCAGCCGGGCAGCGAGGTGCAATCGGCCACCCAGTAACCGTCCTCGCCTCGGTGTAACACGACCGCACGCATTCGCGACCTCCAAGTATGATGATACCCGTCGAGGTAACGGTTTCCAACCCCGCCGCCCCATCGGCGAAGGGTGGAGTAAGGATTCCCTACCCCGGCACGCCGATGGCGACCAGTGACCGCGACACGATGGTCATATCCGGATGCCGGATGTCCACCGTAGCGCCGTTGCTCAGATGCAGCCGAATCGGCTGAAACGGCGCTTGCTTCAGCAACTCCCTCAACTTTTCGGCGCGCATGGGTGTATTGTATTCCCGCGCCGGCGTGGAAACAACCCGGCCGTCACCTTGGCCTAAACTTTTGCATCAGCGGGGACGAAGCGGTCGCGGGCGAATTGACGCAGCTCCGCGACGCGCTCGGCCATGGTGACCGAAAGCGGGATCGTCTCCGCGATTTCGTTCAGAATCGTATCCGTGCCGGGTTTTCGATCGTCTGAGAGTGCGGTGTACAAGGCGCCGACGACGGCCTGTTCAATCTCCGCGCCGCTGAACCCCGTCGCCTGTTCGGCCAGCAACTTCACATCGAAGTCCACGGGGTTCAGATTCCGACGCGTTAATTGAACTTCGAATATTTTTTGTCGAGCGTCTTGGCTGGGCAAATCGACAAAAAACAATTCATCGAACCGGCCTTTACGCAGCAATTCGGGCGGCAGGGCGCTGATGTCGTTGGCGGTGGCGACGACAAAGATGGGTGCGGCGCGGTCCTGCATCCATCCCAGCAGGGTGCCGAACATTCGCTGCGACAATCCTCCGTCGCTGGAATGGGCTGCGGCAGAGGCAAAAGCCTTTTCAATCTCGTCGATCCACAGCACGATGGGGGCCATCGATTCAGCCAGACGGATCGATTCCCGCATATTGTGTTCCGTCTGCCCGACGTACTTGTCGTAGAATTGCCCGGGGTCCATTTTGAGGAGCGGCAAGGCCCAGCTCTTGGCCACGGCCTTGGCGATCATGCTTTTGCCGCATCCCTGCACGCCGACCACCAGGATGCCTTTCGGCGGGTCGAGACGGTAATTGGTTGTGGCGTTTGACACGGCTCGCCTTCGCTTGTTCAGCCACGATTTGAGGTTTTCCAGCCCGCCGACCTGATCAAGATCGACATCGGTGTTGATGTAATCGAGAAGGCCTGATTCGCGAATCATCTCTTTCTTGACGGCCAGCAGTTGCGGGATATCGTCGGCGTTCAGGCAGTCGTCGTCGAGGATGACGCGGTTGACGGCCATGACCGCTTCGTCTCGCGTGAGGCCGCGAAGATTGGCAACGAGCTGACTGAATTGCGACTTGGTGAGTTCGCTGGTGATTTTGGAGAACTGGGAAATCTCTCGAAAAGTTTTCTTGACAATGTCCGCAAGTTCATTTTCGGTGGGCAGATCGAGGTGCATGCCGATGGCGATCCGCCGGATGGCCGGCGGCAGTTTCGCATGGTGTTCGAGAAGAATGCACGTTCGCTGGTCTCGCTTGAATTTGTCAGCGACGTCGCGGAGCAGTCTTTCGCTGACGGCGGACTGGAGGTGTCGGTTGAGGTCTCGGCAGGCGTATAGGGCGTTCGTGTCCGTCACAAGCAGATGGGCCAATAGCTGGTCTGGTTTGTCCGTTTCGGGGATGGGCGGGGAGGGTTGAGGATGGAGACGTTCCAGTCCCATTACGATGGACCAGCCGTACAAGGGCATGGCCAGTTTTTGAGCGACATCGGCGAGAAGTTCCATCGCCCTGCTTTCCTCGATGGTCTCGAGCGAGATGATGGGGTGTCGGCTTCGAATAAGCAGGGCTAGGTCGGTAACAAATTCGGGCATTCTGTAGCTAATTCTGACGACATTGTGGCCATGCTATTAGAATATCGAGTCGAATGGGATTGTCCCAAACGGACGGACCGTTGTCAAAGGTTTGCGTGTCAACTGCATGGTCTTACAATTTTTCCCGACTGATCGAAAGTGGGGCGACTCCGCCAACTTTTTCGCCCCATGCTGCCGTTATGGCCGGGTCGTACTCGCCGGCGGCCTGGGTCCATCCCGTGCAGCATGCCGGTCATTCCGGCGAAAGCCGGAATCCAGAAGAACGCTGCCTGGACTCCGGCTTGCGCCGGAGTGACGATCGGAACGATCCGGCTTGCGCCGGAGTGCGTGGGACCGCTCGCTTTGCGCTCGCGGCTCGTGACGGGGTGGGGAAAGTGCGGGCATGACGGAGAACGTGAGTCATCGGGTCCCCCGCTTCGAAAGGCGGTGGGCCACCCGATTGTAGAATTGAACACGTGCCGCGAGCGCAGCTCAACGATTGACAAACGATGACTGAAGCTGGGGCGGTCTTCGTCGTCGTCATGGAAGTGGTTCGCAATTCTTCAGTGAGCGTGTGGAAAGGATGAATCCGTGTTCGCCTTCGAAATCAGTCATGCCGACAGGACAACGCGGGCGCGGGTGGGGCGGGTGATGACCCCGCACGGGGCGTTTGACACTCCGGCGTTCATGCCCGTGGGGACGGCTGGATCGATCAAGGGGGTCCTGCCGGACGTGGTCGACGGCACGGGAACGCAAATTCTGTTGGCCAACACCTATCATCTCATGTTGCGGCCCACCGCGGAGGTCGTGGCTGATTTGGGGGGTCTGCACCGTTTCATGGGCTGGAACCGCCCGATCCTGACGGACAGCGGCGGGTATCAGGTCTTCTCGCTGGCCAAGATCAATACCATCAGCGACGAGGGTGTTGAATTTAGATCGCACATCGACGGCGCGGCGCTGCGTCTGGACGCGAAAATCGCGATGGACGTTCAAAACAAATTGGGGGCGGACATCATCATGGCCTTCGATCAATGTCCACCCTTGCCATGCGAACGAGACGTACTGGAACAGGCGGTTTCGAGGACGGCGCGCTGGGCAAAACTCTGCAAGCGCGCTCACCGGCGGGATGACCAATGGCTGTTCGGGATCGTTCAGGGCGGGGCCGATCGGGGGCTGCGCCGGGAATGTGCCCATCGATTGATGGAAATCGGATTCGACGGATACGCGGTGGGAGGACTCTCCGTCGGGGAATCGCACGAGGATATGGTGGAAGTGCTGGCGGAGCTGTGCCCCCACTTACCGCCCGATCAGCCTCGGTATCTGATGGGCGTGGGGACGCCGCGTGATCTTTACGCCTGCGTGCAACAGGGAATCGACATGTTCGATTGCGTGCTCCCCACGCGCAATGGCCGTAATGCCTATGCGTTCACGGCTAGGGGGCCGGTGCGTATGCGGAATGAACGGCATCGCTGCTCGAACGATCCGTTGGAAGATGGATGTGATTGTGGCGTCTGCGCACGGTTTTCACGAGGATACCTTCGCCATTTGTTTCTGGCGGGCGAGATGCTGGGCCCCGTTCTGACAACAATTCACAACCTGCGATTCTTTCAGCGACTAATGGGCCGCATGCGAGATTTGATTCCGCAGGGCAAATTGGCGACAATCCCGGCGGAATTCCCGATCGTGCAGTCAGGCGACGTGCACGATGAACTTTGAGACGTCATGGCGTTTTTCGGATGGGGTGCGTTTGTGGGCGCCAGGTGCCGGGTGTTTCGGATGCGTGCCGCTTGATCGCAAAACTTTTGTAGGATGTCAAGATGTTCGAGACGATGGATTTACTGTGCCAAACGCCCACCGGCGGCGGTGCCGAACCCCAGCCGCCCAGCGGGATGGTCTTCATGGTGGGCATCATTCTGTTCATGGTCGTGTTTTTCTTCATGTCGTCGCGATCCAACAAGAAGGAACGAGACAAGAAGGCCAACATGCTCAATAACCTGGCCAAGAACGATCGTGTCATGACCATCGGCGGCGTCATCGGAACCGTGGTCAGCGTCAAGGACAACGAAGTCGTATTAAAGGTGGATGAAGCCACCAACACGCGTATGACGTTTCTGAAGCGTGCCATTCAACAGGTCGTGCAGGGCGACGAGGAGCTTAAACTCGATAGTCGTTGACGTGGCAATTGGATTCCGTCGAGTCGCGATGGGCCATGAACCCCGCCGCGATCAACGAATGGCCGGCGGAGGCGGGTGATCCGCCGGTCGCAAAACAGCCAATAAAGAATCGTAGACCATGGGGGTGGCCGCGAAGAACGGGACGTTTCTTTCTTGATCGCCCCTTGGGTCAAGCACCAATGGTGAACCATTCAAATCCGCGCATCGACCGCCTGCTTCGGTGATCATCAAGAATCCCGCAGCCACGTCCCATATTTTGCACTCGTGACAATAGACTGCGTCAACGCAGCCGCTGGCCAGGTAGGCCATGTGCAGACAGGTGGAGCCGACATTTCGCAGGATGTATCGATCGATCCAGCGGGTGACGACGGGGAGAATGGGCCGGTGGCGACCCGACGGAATCGCGATGAACGTGTCTTGGCCCGGCGGACGCGCTGCAACCTCCACCGGTCGGCCATTACACAAGACGCCATGCCCCGCGATGGCTGAACAAGTCCAACCACTGTTGTGTTCGTGGGTCAGCGCGACCATTGGAGAATGGCCGTCGAGCAGTGCGATGGAAGTGGCAACGAACGGCAATTGACGTGTAAAATTTCGCGTTCCGTCGATTGGGTCTGCCACCCAGCAGTACCGAACGTCCCCGGGCTGCGGTAGGCTGTGGTTGTGTTCGATGCGTTCCTCGCCGATGAAGGCGTGTTCTGGATAGTGTTGGGCGACGGCGTCAACGATTAATTTCTGGATTTGCCGGTCCGCTTCGGTGACCGGGCTGCCATCCGATTTTCGTTCGATGGGGACGCCGCCGGCCCAGGCACGCGAAGTTTCCGCCGCCCGGTGGGCGAGGCTTTCCATGAATGACAAAGCCGACCGCAATGATGTTTCATCCATGTTTGAGATCATATGTCGTCATGTGACGATCGTCATCAACGTCCCATGGAAGTGCATAGAATGCGATTGAAACCGGCGGTGCTGGACTTCGCTTTCGCCCGCCCGGCGAACGAGGACGTCGCACGGAACATGGATTCAATTGCCTGGTGAATCTTCAAACATGACGCGCAAGAAATTTCATATCCTGGTGACGGAACCGATGGGCAAGTCAGCCATGGCTCGTTTGGGCGAGGTCGGCGAGGTGGTGACGCTGGATCGATTCGACGAAGAGTCATTACTCGACGCCGTTCCGCATGCCCACGCCCTGATCGTGCGAAGCGCCACAAATGTGACCGCACGCGTTATTGCCGCGGCGAAACGTCTGCGTGTGATCGGACGGGCGGGCGTGGGACTGGATCATATCGACGTTTCGGCGGCGCGGGCTGCGGGCATTCGGGTCGTGTACACGCCGGCTGCGTCCACCGACGCGGTGGCTGAACTGACCGTGGGCTTGATCATCGCCCTGGAGCGTCAGGTGATGTGGGGTCATTCGATGGTGATTGCCGGCGAATTCGCGCTTGCGCGGCGGGCGTTGATCGGGCGAGAGCTTCGCGGTCTGACGTTGGGAGTTGTCGGGATGGGGCGTATCGGGTCGGCGGTGGCGAGAATCTGTGGGCCGGGGTTGGGAATGGGCATCATTTACAACGACATCCAGCCCATCGCCCTGGCGGGGTTGGCGGCCCGATCTGTCGATAAGTTGACCTTGTATCATGATGCCGACGTGGTCAGTTTGCATGTACCGCTGACGGACGAGACCCGGCACATGATCAGCGCCGCCCAGCTCGCACGATTCAAGCCGACATCCACCCTGGTCAACACCTCCCGCGGAGCGGTCGTTTGTGCCGGCGCGCTGGCTGATGCGCTTCGCGAAAGGCGTCTGGCTGGGGCAGCGTTGGATGTACTGGAAACCGAGCCGCCGCCACCGGACCATCCCCTGCTCGACTTGCCGAACGTGATTTTGACACCGCATCTGGGGGCTAGAACGGCACTTGCACTGGAACGAATGGAGAATGTTGTTGACGACGTCATTGCCGTTCTGGAGAATCGACAGCCGACTTGGTGCGTTTAGTCGCGCGGCAGGTTGCAGAGATTTTCCTGACCTGACGATATATGAAACTGGCGTGCGTCGCGTTAGCATCCCGCGAAACCCTGGCACTTGCCTATTAACAGATTTATGATCGATCTGGCCTTGGCCCAATTTGACACGCTCGCACCGGCGACGGGAATCGGGGCCTTTGTCGCCCGAAATTGGGCGCTCTTGAGCATCGCCACCACGCTGGCTGTCCTGATCGTCATCCCCACGCTGATCCTGCGCAAGTACACGCGAATCGCCATCAATCTGATGGACGACTTTTCGCCGCCGGTTTGGCCTGAAGCTCGGGACGCGACGCACGATCGACATGAAGGCGTGCACGTGGATTTTGTGGCCTTCGACGGGCACTCGCTGCGGGGAACCGTTCTGCCTTCGGCCATGGGTCGACGCACCAAGGGCATGATTGTTTTCGCCCATGAATTCGGCAGTGATCGATTCAGCCACACGCAATACAGCCGCCCTCTGCGCGATGCCGGATTCGACGTTTTCGTATTTGACTTCCGCGGGCATGGGGAGTCGCCCGGCGAGGATGGATACAAGCCGCGACAATTTCCCAGCGATCGCGAGCAGGCTGACATGCTGGGCGCCATCGCCTTTATCGAGGACTACCTGGAACAAAAAGGTCGACCGGTCAACGTGGGGCTATTCGGATTGTCGCGCGGGGGTGGTGCTGCTCTTTTGGCAGCCGCGGGCATCGATAGCGTTCGGGCGATCGCCGTGGACGGTGGATTCAGCAGCGATGCGGTTCTCGAATACCTGGCCAAACGATGGGCCCGCATTTTTGCCAAGCTTCGCCTGTATTATGAAACGCCGCCGCCGAGCTATTGGCGGTTCGTGCGCTGGCTCATTCTGACCAACGCCCAGCGGCGCTTCGGCTGTCGCTATCCATCCGTGCGGAAGGTGCTGGGGAGGCTATCGGGCAAGCCACTTTTTTTCATCCACGGTGAACGCGATACGTATATTCCGTATGAGCAGACGCAGATGTTGTATGGCTTGTCCGACGAGCCCAAACATTTGTGGGTCGTTCCGGGTGCTCGGCACAATCACAGCGTCATCAAGGAGCCCGAAGCCTATGCCCAGCGGATCGTCGGGTTTTTTAACGACTACTTGGCCGGCGATTCCCGGTCGTTCGATCCTCAAGCGGTGCTCGTTGACCTCGCCCAACCCATCGAAACCGAATGGCAACACCCACGCCACACCGAACCCGTCCCCACCGTCCGTTCAACCCGGTAGCGTCGCAATGTGCCTGCGTTCTTGCGAGTCGCGCTGGTCATGGCGCGGCGAGAAATTCAGCGCAGCATCGACGTGTCAATAGGTGATCGGATTGGGACCCGATTTCCAAGCCTGGAAGAGTTGGCGACATAGCTCGGTTCGGACGTCCGCGAAGATTTTGACGGGACTGCGACCCATTGTATAGAGCGTCGCACAAGGCAGGTCGATCTCGCTGAAGCCGGCGTGGGCTGCGTCGGCGATGGCGGCTCCGTAGATGACGGCGTCGAGTTTCGCCCAATGAATGGCCGCGGCGCACATGGGGCAGGGTTCGCACGTGGTGGCCAAGACGTGACCGGAAAGATCGATGCGTTGAAGTTGCGTGCAGGCCAGACGAATCGCGTTGATTTCCGCGTGGGCGGTTGAATCACACGTGGCTCGCACGGAATTATGTGCGACACAAATCAACGTGCCGTCGGACTTGGCGATGGCTGCACCGAAAGGCGATTCGCCGGCAGCGATGCCCTGGCGACAAACGTCGATGGCGCGATGCATGAGTTCGTCGAAATGTGCAGCGGGTGGGGATTGGTCTTGTGGTGACATAGACGATTCACCTTTCGATGTACGTTCGGGGTTTTATAGGCGTCGATGGACGTCCGGGATTCCGCGGCTGGGCGGGAGGCTCGCCATCGCCGGTGATTTCGATTGGTCGTTGGAAACGGGGCATCAGGGTCGTGCTTCCAGGGCGGCGACACGTTGTTCCAATTCGGCGAGGCGTTTTTCCAGGTCGCTGACATTCGAAGCCGACCGATTGGTCGACGAAGTTGGGCCTGGGTCGGCGAAGTTCTCGTCGGGCTGGTCGTTTTCCGGATAGAAGAGGTGTGCGTAGCGTACGGTGGATTGGCCCGGTGCGCGGGGCAGGATGCGGACCAGGGGTGGGTCCTGCGACGACAATTCAGCCAGGATGCCTTCGACGTAGCGAAGATCGGGCATGCGGTGCATTCGATCGCAGCGGGTTCGCAGTTCGCCGACGGTTTGCGGTCCACGGAGCAGCAATTCAGCCAAAATCGCCTGTTCGCGGGGCGACCATCCGCAAGTCGAGGATGCCTGATGTTGAAATCGAACGGATCTGGCGCCTAGCGCGATTTCAGCCCGGCGAATGAGCTGCATGCGCATCAGTTCCTGAACGGTGTCGGCGACGTCGCCTTCGGCGAACTCGTATACGGGATGGCGATTGGACTTCTGATTGCAGCCGGCCAGCAGGGCGTTCAGGGTCAGCGGATACTGATCCGGCACGGTCAAGGCCTTTTCAATCATCACGCCCAGCACGCGCCTTTGCGCGGCGGTTAATATCAGCGCCATCGTCTCGACTCCCATGCAGCCGTGCCGGTCGCGGACTTGACCCCATGCCCTGGCGAGTCGAAAGTTCGCGTGCACGGCTTAACGAGTTCAGTTTAGCGTCGGCAGGCATCCGGTCCAGCCGGAGTTGAAGGAAAGATCAGTCGGCCCTACATTACGCGCTGGGGAACCGAAGGAGGAATTTCATGAGCCGACGTTTTATTGGCGACATGGCGCCCGGCGAGCGCATCGAATCCCAGACGTTCTTGATTGCGTCGAAGGACCTGCGAACGACCACGCAAGGGTCGTTGTACATCCACGCCATTCTGGCAGACCGCACGGGTGAATTGGTGGCCCGGGCCTGGTCCGCCTCGGAAGAAATGTACGAGGCCATGCCCACCGGCGGGTTCATCAACGTCAAGGGTCGAACGGAGAGTTACAAGGGAAACCTCCAGTTCATCATCGAGGCGATTCGACCGGTCGAAACGAGCAACGTGGAGTTGGCGGAATTTCTGCCCCGCACCAAGCGAGACGTCGAGGAGATGTGGTCGCGGGTTCGCGAGATTCTGGGGACCATTCGCGACCCACACGTCGCGGCCTTGATGCAGGAGTTTTTGCGAGACGAGGATCGCGTGGACCGATTCAAGCAGGCGCCGGCGGCGCGGGAAATGCACCATGCCTATATCGGCGGCCTACTCGAGCATACGTTGAATCTTCTGGAGATGGCCAGCTTGATTATCCCGCGTTATCCGCGCGTCAGTCTGGACTTGGTCTTGGCGGGCCTGTTCCTGCACGACATCGGCAAGACGGCGGAGTTGGGATTCGCCACGAACTTTGAATACACGGACGAAGGGCAACTATTGGGGCATCTTGCCATCGGCGTGCTGTGGATTGAGGAGATGGCCCAACGGGCGTCCAAGACCCTGGGCCAACCGTTTCCTGAAAAGATCAAATGGGTGTTGCAGCACATTGTGTTGAGTCATCATGGCCGCGTGGAATTCGGAAGCCCCAAGGTCCCGGCGATACCGGAAGCGATCGCGATACATTATTTGGATAATCTGGACGCCAAACTGGACATGTCCGTCCGGGTCATCGACGCGGACAGCGACGGCAGCCGGGATTGGACGCAGTTTCATCGGGGGTTGGAGACGAAGCTTTACAAGACCGCGGTGTTGGCTACGGAGGAATGAGTGCGGTGTGAGCGGGGTATAGATGGTGTCGGGGTGATTTTGCGGGCCGATTCCCTTCACGGCGGGTTGGCGTTGTGCAGGGGGTGTGACGAAACCAATTGTGTCATCGCGAAGAAATTTGTTGACAAGCTTGATGAAAGCATGAACCGCTTCCTGACCGTTGAAGGACGGTTTGTTGTCGGCGGTTCTTGAACGATCCATGAGATACACGCAAATCACGCAATCGCAGATTGGAACCATGCTGGATACCATCGGCGTGGATTCAATCGACGCGCTGTTTCGAGGTGTGCCGTCATCGGCGGGAGGCCTGGCCAAGCTGGACATTCCGAATGGAATCAGTGAGCCGGAGCTTCTGGCGGACCTTGAGAGTCTGTCGTCGAAGAACCGGACCTGTGTGGATAGCGATTTGATCTGTTTCCTGGGCGGCGGGGTCTACGATCATTTTTGCCCGACGGTGGTCGAACACCTTTCAACGCAGAGCGAATTCTTGACGGCCTACACACCCTATCAAGCCGAGGCGGCGCAAGGGACGTTGCAGGCCTTCTACGAATTTCAAACGATGATTTGCCAATTGACGGGAATGGACGTGGCCAACGCGTCACTTTATGAACAGGCCAGCGCGGTCGCGGAGGCGGTGTTTATGGCCACCGCGGTGACGAAGCGAAACCGAGTGCTGGTTTCGTCGGTGATTCACCCCGATTCGTTGCGCGTCTTGCAAACGTTGAGCTACGAACAGGATCACGAATTCGTGAAGGTGCCCGTGGTTGGGGGCGTCACGGATGGGGACGCACTGGCGTCGGCGATCGATGGCCGAACGGCGGCGATCGTGGTGCAGTCGCCGAATTACCTGGGAGTGATTGAGCATGTGACCGACATGGCACGGCTGGCCCATGACGCAGGCGCCCTTCTGATTCAGGTATTCGATCCGATGAGTTGCGGATTGTTGAAGCGGCCTGGGGAGATGGGCGTCGATATCGCCGTGGGCGAAGGGCAGCCGCTGGGCATCCCAATGGCCTACGGCGGTCCGTTCCTGGGCTTGCTCGCGTGTCGTGAAGCGTTTTTGCGAAAAATGCCGGGGCGGGTCGTGGGCGCAACGCTCGACGCCGAAGGCAAACGAGGATTTTGCCTGACGTTGCAGGCTCGCGAACAGCATATCAAACGGGAACGGGCCACCAGCAACATCTGCACGAATCAAGGTTTGTTGGCGATGCGGGCGGCCGTCTACATGGCGGCGATGGGACGAAACGGCCTTCGCCAAGCCGCACAGCTATGCCTCGACAAGGCCCACTATGCGGCGAAATGTATTGACGAACTGGACGGTTTCGATTTGCGATTCGCAGGCCCGTTTTTCCGAGAATTCGTCATCCGCTCGCGCAAGCCGGTGACAGAAGTTTTGCGCCATTGCCGACAACGCAACATTCTAGCCGGCGTCGACTTGGGACGATGGTTTGACGACCTGGACGATTGTTTCATGGTTGCGGTGACGGAGAAACGCACCAGAAAGCAGATTGACGCACTGGTGGGCGCGCTCGCTGCGGTGTGACGCGATGGGACACTGCCTGGCGTGTGCCCAGTCGCCTGGAATCACACCGGACAAACGTCACGCCGGGCGTTTTCTAAGTGAGGGTCGTCTGCAAGGAGTGATTCATTGAATACCGGTCTCGTACGCCAAGCCGCGAAGCTGCCCCATGAACTGGACCACCCGTTGTTGTTCGAGACAACCTCGGCGGGTGCCTGTGCGGTGTCACTTTCTGAGAGCGATGTTCCTGGTTGTGACGCGTTAGAAGTCATTGGGCGGGAGCACGTCAGTGCCGCGGGGCCGGATCTGCCGGAAATAGGCGAGTTGGATCTGGTTCGCCACTACACGCGGTTGGCCCATCGTGTCTACAGTGTCGATGCCAATTTCTATCCGCTGGGCAGTTGCACCATGAAGTACAACCCGCGGATCAATGAGCGGGCCGCGGGGATGCCGGGGTTCGCAGCCCTGCATCCCTTGCAGAACGACGACGACGTGCAGGGAATGCTGGAGCTTCTGTTTCGCCTGCGCTCGTATCTGGAGGAGATTTCCGGTCTGGCTGAGGTGACCCTGCAACCGGCGGCGGGTGCGCAGGGCGAGATGACCGGTTTGATGCTGATCAACGCCTATCACCGCAGCCGAGGCGAAAATCGGCGGAAGGTATTGGCTCCGGGATCGGCACACGGCACCAATCCCGCGACGTGCACGATGTGCGGCCGATTCGCGTGCGTGGTGAAATCCAAGTCGGACGGGCGAGTGGATCTGGACGATCTACGATCGCAGGTGGATGACGATACGGCTGCGCTCATGTTGACCAATCCGAACACCGTCGGCGTGTTTGACGAGCAGATCGTGGACATCGCGAACATTCTGCATGCGCGAGGTGCCCAACTGTACATGGACGGGGCCAACATGAACGCGCTGCTGGGCATCGCCAAGCCGGGCGATTTCGGTGTGGACGCGATGCACTTCAATACGCACAAGACGTTCAGCACGCCGCACGGGGGCGGTGGCCCGGGAGCGGGGCCGGTGGGCGTGGCGGAACATTTGCGACCTTTTCTGCCGGTGCCGCAGGTCGAACGCCGCCCGGACGGCGGTTTCACCTGGAGCTACGACCGACCGAAGACCATCGGCAAGGTCAGGTCGTTCTACGGCCAATCGGGCGTCCTGGTGCGAGCCTATGCCTACATCCGCGGATTGGGCGCGAACGGCCTGCTGGACGTTTCGCGAATAGCGGTTCTCGCCGCGAATTATCTGGCCGCACGTTTGAAGAAGCGCTATCACATGCCCTTTCCGCCTCCCTACGCGCATGAATTCGTCACGGTGCCAAGATTCGGTCACTCCGGCGTGACTGAAATTGACGTGGCCAAGCGGTTGATCGATTTCGGATTCCATCCGCCGACGATGAGTTGGCCCATTCATCACTGCCTGATGATCGAGCCGACGGAGACGGAGTCGCTGGCTACGTTGGACGCGTTCGCGGACGCGCTGTTGGCCATCGCCGACGAAATCGAGCACGATCCCCAGACCGTCAAATCCGCTCCGCACACCGCGCCGGTCAAGCGAATGGACGAGGTTTCCGCGGCGCGGCGGCCGAATGTGCGGTGGAAATCATCATCAGGGCCGCAGCCGTGAAGAAGCGGTCGAGCACCGCCGATTTTAGATTTCAAACGGGCGTTGAGTTGATTTTCTGAATTGTGTTACCAGCTTCGCGGACTTCGCCATGAAGACGACGCAGTATCTTGAATTTCGCCGGCGTCTGCCCGGCCGCATCGAAATTCAGGATGCTTGGATTGAGCGTGTGATGGCGACTCCTGCGTGGAAGGAAATGCAGTCGGATGGTAGAATGAAGATGTGGGCGAGGATTGCGGAAGCCGGCGGAAGATATCTGCGTGTGATTGTGTTGCAGGATGGAGAAACGGTTCACAACGCGTTCTTCGACCGTGGGTTTAGGATGGAATCACCATGAAAGTCAAGTATTTCGCGGAAACCGACACCCTCCATATCCTGTTGAGCGACCGTCAAGTCGTCGAGACACGAGACCTCAACGAAAACGTCCTGCTCGACCTCGACGGTGAAGGCAAGGTCGTCGCCCTGACTATCGAGCACGCCATGGAACGATCCGGAACGCGACTGGATTTTTCGTACGAACCCAGCGCCGCGTGACGTTGGCGAGGGGCCGATTCATTCTAACCGCCGGGCGTGGGCATCGGCTCGCCGCCATGCAGAGGCCGGATGGGCGGTGGAATTTGTCATGAAAATGAAGGACGTCGCCGAAACGAACACGGTTCACATCGTCGATATTGCCCCGATCGCCGCAATCACTTAGAATGACCGTACCTTGAAGCCGCTGCGCGTCTATATTGATACCTCCGTGATCGGCGGCTGCTTGGACGAGGAGTTCAGGGCGGATAGCCGTCGCTTGCTGCACATGGCCCAGCACGGTGAACTCGAGCTGCTGGTTTCCGAACTACTGCTGGAGGAGCTATCGCGAGCCCCGGACGACGTTCGGGCGGTCATGCCGGGCTTGGTCGAAGAAAAGGCCAAGACCATTCCGTTGTCGCCTGAAGCCGACCGGTTAAAGGATGCGTACTTGTCCAACGGCGTCCTTGGTCCGGCATCGGTCAACGATGCACTGCATGTCGCCCTAGCCACGGTGAACGGAGCTGACGTGGTGGCGAGTTGGAACTTCAAGCACCTCGTTCACCTGGACAAGATTCGTGGTTTCAACGCGGTCAACCTGTTGCAGGGTTATCCGCCGATCGAAATCCGTTCACCGAAGGAGTTGGTCTGATGGCCGCAAGAATCAAGCCCTTCGATTGTGTAGACATGAAAAACGCCATCCAAAGGGATCTCGCCAAGGAATGGAAGGGTCTGTCAGATGAGGAGATCCGTCGGCGGATTCATCGCCGATTGGAAACGAGCGACGACCCATTGGCCCGCTGGTGGCGGTCCGTACGGGATCCCAAAGCCGGGTCGCCGGATGCGAAGGGTTGATGCGCTTTCCGCGGCCCTTGGTGTAGGACAGGTTTCACCCGCCGCTGACGATTGATGACATCCATGCCGCGGCTGCGGTCAGCGAGAACGCCGTTCATCCATTCCGCTTGTTGGCGTTTCCCGGCCGCAATCGAAGTTTGTAGCGATATCATATTCGTAAGGGCCGCTCAGTGTAGGAGGGCGCAACGCGACCATGAGAGTCTATTTGGACGTGTGCTGCCTGAATCGCCCGTTTGATGACCAACGGCAACCGCGCGTACGATTGGAATCCGAGGCTGTCGCCCTGATCCTTGAGCGATTCGACGCGGGTCGTTGGCAACAGGTGTCGTCGCAGGCGGCAGTGATCGAGATCGAAGCGATGGTGGATGATGAACGTCGACGACGTGTGATGTCACTTTTGCCGTCGCGCCGCGATAGCACACGTTTAACGTCGCGGATGTTTGAGCGTGCCGAGGCGCTGGTCGAGCAAGGAATCCGGCCGGCGGACGCCCTGCACCTGGCTGCGGCGGAGGCTTCACGGGCGGACGTCTTGCTGACGTGTGATGATCGCTTGCTACGTCGCGCCCGGCGGATTGGGAAGCACTTGACGGTACGGGTAGCCAACCCCCTACAATGGATTCAGGAGGTATGGGATGCACCAGACGCATGAGGACATTCGGACCCGAGGTCTTGCGGCCCTTCGAAAGCAACTGGGACGCGCGGGCATGATCCGATTTTTGCAACAATTTGAAACGGGTCTCGGGGACTATGCGAAGCAGCGCCGTCAATGGGTGGAGCGCACCACGCTCGCGGATTTGAAGCAGAAAGCGATCCGTCCGCGACGGTCCCGGCGAAAGAAATCTAAAGGTTCATGACCCTGTCCCAATGCTTCATCAGTGTCGCTTGGCGAGGCACCAGGGGGAGAATCAGTTCGGTTAGCCGCCGCCCATACCGGTGCGTCCGCCGCGCATTGCGCAACAGTCCTGGGGCGAGCGAGGGATTTGAGCGCGGTACCACGGCGGAGATGCCCTATTTCTTGTACGTTGCCCAAGGTTCGGGCGGGCCGCGGAGAACTGGATTCCGGCCTGCGCCGGAATGACAATTCGATCCGGAATGACGATCCGAGCCGGAATGACGATTCGCGACGGAATGTCGGGTGGGGCGTTTTCAGGCAGTACCCGTGTGATCCGTATGTGCTTTCTTCCAGGGCGTGCCGGGGCGCAATTCCCAGCATTGTCCCATATTCAGGCCGCCCAGAATCGGCATTTCCGGATTCCCCGCGCCAAGCTTCAAGTCACCGTTGACCTATGACTTACAAATGAATATGCTGGGGAGACTTCGTGCGGACAATGGGGAGTCCGCAAGAATCGGCTGCCGCGTGTCGGACGGGCAATTGCAGGGGTTCGCGCCGGCGGTCGGGGTCATGGGTGTGCATATGGGGCCAGCTCGATTGCTACCGCTCGCGAGAGCATCGCGCCCGCGGACGTACCGTGATTCATATCGAAACGGTATTTTGCCGGGACTTGGCGGCGCATGCGGGGGCGATCCGTTCGCCGAACGGATAACGGAGGGTCGCGTCATTGCTAACTCAATCTGTCCGGCTGCATCTATGCGGGATCGACTGCGTCGTGATACGGAGCATTTTTTGAAACAGACGCGACCGGTCAAGACGGTTCGCGCGTCAACGGCACTTTCGCTTTTTGCAAGTTAAGGAGAGAATCACATGCTGACTACAAGTTCAATCGCCATCAGAATTCGTCACAGTTGGGGGCGTCGGGGCGTCGCTGCGGCGCTGTGTCTGGTGGTGTGCGGTGCAAGTCCGGTCTTGGCCGGCGGTGTCCTGTTATTCGTCAAGACGCCCGCCAACGGCGGTGACAATGCCAACGACGGGATGACCTGGGCAACGGCCAAGGCCACGGTCTCGGCGGCCATCGCGCTGGCATCGGCCGACGGCACGCAGATCAACGTGGCTGCGGGGACCTACAACGAGAAAGTCGCGTTTCCGCAACTGGACAACGTGCAGATGTTCGGTGGTTGGCCGGCGGCAGGAGTCGTGGTCGGGGCGGCGCCGGCTGGGTTGATACGCGATCCGGCCAACAACCCCACCATTTTGGACGGCACCGGGCTGCCTTCGGCGGCGATGATTAACATTCCTGTCGCCCCGGGCGGCGTGGACGGTTTTGAAGGAATCATCGTCGATGGATTCACGCTTCAAAACGGCGTGAACAGCACGTTCGGGGCGGCCGGCATCGAATCCGCCTCTGGCGGCGTGACGTTCCGCAATCTTATCATTCAGAACTGTACCGGTTCCGCGGCATCTACCGGCGTCGGCGGGATTCATCTATTCATGCCCCAGGATGCCCCCGGCGAACCGCGCATCGAGAACTGTATCATTCGTAACAACAATGGCACAAAAGTCGGGGGCATCGAGCTAGAAGGCGCCCTTGGCCGGCAGTTCCCGTACACGGCGCGGCTGATCAACAACGTGATCGCGTTGAATCGGGCGACCGCGACCGGCGCCCCGTTCAATTTCACCACCGGCGGTGTTGACATCTTCTACCCCGCAATTGTGCGCTTCACCAACAACACCATCGCGTTCAACACATCCGCACACACCACGGGTCCCGCGGCGGGAATCCACGTGGCGGGTGACGGTTTCGACATTGGTGTGGCTGACCTGGATAACACCATTCTATGGCATCCCGGTGGCGATGACCTGGTGGTGTTTCCGGGTGTCGGATTCGCCAGCATCAATTTCTGTGACGTGAATGACCCGGTTGATGCCGGTCTCGGCGCAAACAACATCACGGCTGATCCACTATTCGTGGGCGACAATCCGGCACCTGCTCCCGCCGGCAATGGCATCCCCGAATTCCAGTTGACTGATTGTTCACCCTGTTTGAATGCGGGCACGGCGACGGGGGCGCCGGTCAACGATATTCGCGGCGTGTCCCGCCCACAATTCGGCGGATTCGACATCGGGGCGTATGAACTGGATTTCGTCACCGATGACGACGGCGACGGCGTAGCCGACTGCCGCGATGCCTGTCCGGGAACGCCCGGCAAGGAGCCGGTTGACGAGCAGGGCTGTTCCTGTAGTCAGGCGGACAATGAGCCGCCGGTGATTTCGAACTGCCCGGAAAACATCACCGTCAACAACGACGAGGACGTATGCACAGCCGTCGTGAATTGGGACGAACCCACGGCGACGGATAACTGCGTCGAACCGGAATTGGTCGGCAGCCATGCGCCGGGCGCGGCGTTTCCCGTTGGTGTCACAACGGTCACGTACACCGCGACGGATGAATTCAAGAATCAAAGCATGTGTAGTTTCACCGTAACGGTGAACGACGTAGAACCGCCGACGCTTGACTGCCCAGGTGACGTGGGGCTGGGTTGCGGGGCTTCGATCGATCCCGCTGACACGGGCGAACCGGTGGTGAACGATAATTGCGAGGGCACAGACGTAGATTTCGTGGACGCACTCGATGGTGAATGTCCGGAACCGTCGGTCATCACCCGCACCTGGACGGTGACGGATGGCGCCGGAAACGAGGCTAGTTGCGATCAGGTCATCACGCTGGAGTCACTAGCAACCGACTGTGACGGCAACGGGATCGACGACCGGGACGAAGTGGGGTCGCTGAAGCTGTTTTCCGTCTCCCGCAACGATCCCATTCTCCGGCAGATCGACCCGACAACGGGTGATACGCTGTCGGAAGTCGAGATGACCGTTGAAAACGGAGTCGTCATCAAGGCCAACGGGCTGGCATTTGATCGCACCACGGCCCGATTGTTCGCGTTGTTGGATGCCGGCGCATGTTTGGACCCCACCCGGACCATTCTCACTACCGGTTCAGGCTTTGAAGGCGGCGCCTGTCGAACGTTTGACGGCGACCCGGAATCCTGCGCGCTGGCTTTCCACGTCACCGACGACAATGAA
This sequence comes from uncultured Phycisphaeraceae bacterium, assembly GCA_964424105.1. Lineage (GTDB taxonomy): Bacteria > Planctomycetota > Phycisphaerae > UBA1845 > UBA1845 > CAYRHJ01. The sequence goes on from CAYRHJ010000014.1 coordinate 130,748, forward strand.
TTGGCCTCGTGCTTCTACGATGCCGATCAGGAAAACTGTTTGGGTTGCGGGCCAAACAATGAATCAGACGGACGATGCATCAATACCTGCGCTCCCCCGCCCGCTTGCGAGGGCGACCCGAACAGGACCGTCTTAGCAGTGCTTGAAATTGACAATTTCGCACCGGCGGGAGTTGATGCCTGTAGCCAATTCGATGGCAACCCAGTCGGCTGTGCCGTCGCGTTTCAGTTCGGATTCGATGGAACCGACTCCTGTTACTACGACGGTAAGTCAGAAACGTGCCGGGGTTGCGACGCGGACGATCAGGATAACGAACTATGCGTGAACACCTGTCCGATCTGTCCGGACGACCCCACGCGGACCATTTTCGCGGGCGGCCCGGATTCAGAAGCTTGCAGGCAATTCAACGACGATCCGGAATCCTGTGAATCCGCGTTCCATCGCGGTGGAAACGGAATCGCATCCTGCTGGTATGACGAAAACCAAAAGGAATGTCGCGGTTGCGGGCCGAGTAATCGCAGTGACGGTGACTGCGTAAATACATGCGGAGGCCCCGGCAGAACGCTGGCCATTATCGACCCGGATACGGGTGTGGCTACGTTAATCGGCGATACGGGCGATTTATTTGCGGCCATCGCTTTCGATGCGAACGGCGTGCTGTACGGCGTCACCGGCGACGGTGGATACGTGCCCGAAACGATTTTCACCCTGGACACCGCCGACGCCTCCAGGACCCATTTTCTGGACCTTGGTCGGGGACGGGACGGCGAAGCCATCGCCTTCAATCCCGCTGACGGTGAAATGTATCATGCCGGCGGCTCGGACGATTTCCTCGAAGCGGCTCAGAGCGATACACAGGTATTCGAGCGGATCGACCTGATTACCAAGGAGATTCAGGACATTCCGCTGTCGGGAGATTTTCCGGGTGAACCCACAGCCTTGACCTACTGGGACGACCAAAACGTGTTCCTGTACGTCGCTTTCCGAGACCTGTTCTTGGTCACTGCCGACGGCGAGGTCTCGCGTGTTGAAGCAGAAAACGATTCGCCGACTGCCGACGGTGGGGCTTCACCCACCGGTGGCGGAAATCTGGATCATACCAGCAAGGGCTTGGCCTTCGTGCGTCAAGCTACCGATGCCGATTGCGATGCCAACGGGATTCCCGATGCGTGCGATTTAGCCGCCGGCGCGTCCGATGCCGATGGCGACGGCGTGTTGGACGCTTGCGACATTTGTCCGGGCGGTGATGACAACGCTGACAACGACGGCGACGGCGTGCCCAATACGTGTGACAATTGTCCCAACAACGCCAATCCCGATCAGGCCGACGCAAACGGCAACGGCATCGGCGACGTGTGTGACGTGCCCAGCAATCCGAATCCGCCGATACCGGGCGGAGGCGGCGGTGGTGGAGGCGGTGGAGGAGGCGGAAGCGGCTCACTTTCCGGCAGTGGGTCCGCCGACGACGCAGGGACATTCATCGACCGAGCGCGCAACGGCACCGGACAGGTGATCGGACAGATCGTCGTCACGGGAGCGCCACCGGGCACCACTTTCGACTGGGACATGCAGCCTGAAGGCGGCACCGACGGTGCCCCAGGCCCCGACGGCGGAACGTTTGCCGGCTTTGCGAACGGCGTCGGGCTGGGTCGGACGTTGACGGTCGAAACCAACGCGGAACCCGGAAGTTTCCAGGTGACCGTCAGCATCACGTATTCGGCCGCAGAGCTGCTGGCAGCGGGAATCATCCCGTCCGACGTGCAGATGCACGTGTTCGACGAAACGGAGAATCAATGGATCCCCGCGGGGAACGACATCGGGCAGTCCGGTCCGTCGGGTGTCGTCGGCGAGAGCGGATGGTTTATTAATCCCGACGGCAGCGTCACTTTTTGGGTCGTTCGGGATCGTTTGAGCACCTTCGCGGTGGGCGAGCCTTCCCAGGAATTCACACCGCCCGGCGATTCACCCGATGACGGATTGCCCCCCGCGGAGCAACCCCCGCCGGCTGATGACGGCTCCGATGACCCGTCCGGCGACGGCGAGCCGCCCGCGGATCAACCGGCACCGGGTCAACCGACTGCCTGTGGAGCCGGGGCGAATCCCTGTGGAGCGATGGGCATGCTGTCTGTCATGTGCATGTTGTTGGGATTGGCCACCATGAAGCTTTCGCCCGTTCCTGGAACGGGCCGTCGTCCGAAACGAGGCTAGCCAACCCTCGCCGGGCTGACAAATCGCGTACAATAGCCGGCGCGGATTCGAGTGAATTCGCGCCGGCTTGCTTATGTACCCATCCAATCCATCCGATCCATCCGATCCATCCGATCCATCCAATCCATCCGATCCGTCCCGGCCACCCCGCGCATCTCGTCCATCCGGGCAGATCGAACCAGCAGGCCAACTGACGTTTTTCGTTTACTACGACGGTGCCCGGGGCGGTGTCACCAACATGGCCCGCGACGAAGCGCTTTTGCACTGTGTGGCAAATCGTGACCTTCCGGCGGCTATGCGATTCTATGAATGGTCCGAACCGACGATCTCGCTGGGCTATTTCCAGGCCTACGCGGAATACCAAGCGCTCCGTCCCCCCGCGGGAGCGCTTCCGGTCGTTCGGCGAACCACCGGCGGCGGAGCCATCCTTCACGATCGCGAACTGACCTACTCGATCGTTGTTCCGGCTGATCTCCCACCGTTTTCCAAACAGCCCGACCGACTCTACGAACTCGCACACGCCGCCCTGATCGAATGTCTGCATGAATGTGGCCTGGCCGCGAACCTGTGTGGCCACACCGATGATTCACGGGCGGGACGAGGTCCGTTTTTCTGTTTTGAACGCCGCCATCGATTGGATGTGCTGATCGATCAACACAAACTAGCCGGCAGCGCCCAACGCCGCACCCGGCAGGCCATCCTTCAGCACGGGTCAATCATCACGGAACGGCGATTCGAGCAACACCCCACCGTGTCGCCGCCGCCAAATGCCATCCAAGCGGCTACACTGCAACGGGCGTTCGCGCAAGCATTCGCTGGTCGAATAAACGGGCAAATCAAGGAAACCCCATGGACGGAAGCGATGTTGACCCTGGCTGCCGGGTACGAAAAAAAATACGCCGAACCCGGTTGGACCCGGCGCAAGTGAGCGAGTGTGGTCAGCGTCACGATCTGACGACTTCCGAAAGCCGCTTGCACGTCGATAGCAGCGTGCCAAACTGGTCCAACGGATAGACGGTCGCGGCGTCGCTCTTGGCGTTGGGTGGGTCGTCATGCACCTCCAGAAACAGGGCATCGCAACCGGCGGCGATCGCGGCACGAGCCAGCGTTGGAATGTATTCCGGTTGGCCTCCGCTTTGCGTGCCGCCTGCTCCGGGCATCTGGCAGCTATGCGTCGCGTCGAAAACGACCGGCGCCATTCCTTGCATGCGAACGAGGCTGGTCATGTCGTTCACGAGCCGATGGTAACCGAAAAAGGTTCCGCGCTCGGTCAGCAGGACATGCGTGCACCCGGCGGACTTGAGTTTGTCCACCACGTTGCCCATCTCGTCCGGCGACATAAACTGACCCTTCTTGACGTTGACGGTCCGGTGGGTCCGCGCAGCCGCGACGAGCAGGTCCGTCTGTCGACAAAGAAAAGCGGGGATTTGCAGACAGTCGAGGACCTGTCCAGCCGGCGCCGCTTGATGCGGCTCGTGAATGTCGGAAACAACAGGCAGGTTGCAGTTTCGCTTGACGTCATCGAGGATCTGTAGCCCCTCGTCCATTCCCGGGCCACGGAAACTGCTGACACTGGAGCGGTTAGCCTTGTCAAAGCTGGCCTTGAAAACAAGGGGAATTTCAAGCGTGCGGCAAATTCTGGCGAGCGCGTCTGCCAATCGCAGCGTGTGGTCGCGAGACTCGATGACACAGGGGCCGGCGATGATGGCCAGTGGTTGATTGTGGCCGATGCCCACGTTTCGGATGTGAACGACATTTTCAGACATTAGAAACATCCCAGCCGAGCCGCAGGAGGAAGACGCTATCGACCCAACGGGACCCCGTCAACTTGCCTGCCTTTTGCATGCCCCGTTGATCGAACTCGAATAGACGAACGAATGTTCGGCGGACGGGCTTGGGATTGTCGCTGGTCAAGTGGATGCAATGGTCGATCGGCGAGACATTGTGAATCACTTGACAATCGCGTGAAATGCCTATGATGTGGAAAGCCACGGTGGGCACCGGCGGTTTCACGCATCGTATTGGGTTTCATTTTGGTAAATCGGGGCCGGCAGCGGGTGGATCCGCTCAGGTTGCCCCCTGACGGGAACTTCCCGGTTGATTCCGTGACCTCGCCAAACGTTTCAACCCCTGCTCGCCTCGCCGACCGATTAGCCGGTCAACACGTCCTTGTCACGGGCGCGACGGGATTCCTCGCCAAGGTTTTCGTTGAAAAGCTTCTACGCACGGTTCCTCAAATCGGTCAAATCTATTTGCTCGTCCGACCGCGCAATGACGGCATGTCGGCTGATCAACGCGTGCGCCGCGAGGTCTTCGGAAGCAACGTGTTCGATCGTTTGCGAGCGGCGTTGGGTCCGGCGTTCGAGGTGCGCTGCCAGGAACAAGTCAGTGTCGTCACCGGCAATTTGACCCAGCCGAATCTGGGTTTGTCTGATGAATCGTACGAATCCTTGGCCGATCGGCTTACCATCGTGGTGAATAGTGCAGCCACGGTGACGTTTGACGAACGATTGGATTCCGCCATCGCGCTCAACATCCTGGGGGCCAGGCGACTCTTGGAACTCGCCAAGCGGGCCGGGGACATCCCGTTCATGCAGGTTTCCACCGCCTACGTCGGTGGCGTGCAGACGGGCGACATCCCGGAGACGCTGATTCCACCGGGGCATACCGTCGCGTCCTACCTCGCCATGCAACGCGGTGAATCGTCCGGCGGGGAGGCGCCATTCGATTTGAATGCCTCCTTGGCGGAACTCGAATCGAGCGCCAGCCGGGTGCAATCGGAATGTGCCAACGAGCCGACGGAGTGCCGGCGCAGGCTCATCGACTTGGGCATGGAATATGCCCAGAAGCACGGCTGGAACGACACGTACACGCTGACCAAGTGGATGGCGGAGCAGTTCCTGGCCAGGGATCGGGGCGACGTTCCATTGGTGCTTTTCCGCCCTGCCATCATCGAGGGCAGCTACGACGAACCGGCCCCAGGCTGGATCGACGGTTTGCGGATGGCGGATCCGCTCATTTTGGCATTCGGTCGCGGGAAGTTGAAAGAATTTCCGGCGGATGGGAATGTCAACCTGGATCTGATTCCGGTTGATTTCGTGGCCAACGCCATGATCGCGACGCTGCCCGTCGGTCGCAAGGGTCCGTCGTTGGACGTGTATCAATGCGGATCGTGTGCGCGGAACCCGCTGTCCATTCCATCGGTCGCGCAATCGGTGAAAGAGGCCTTTCGCCGCCGGCCTATGCGGGACGAGGCGGGCCGACCCATCCGCGTGAACGACCTGGAACTGATTTCGAAGCAACAGTTCTTGGATCGATGGGAAAAGAGATTGAAGCGGACGCAGTCTTTTCGAGGGCTGCTTCGATCAACGAAGATGGCGCAACGTTGGCGCAAGCGCCTGGCCGCCGCCGAAGCGCGGATCGCCCAGCTCATCTATTTTGTAAAAATCTACGCCCCCTACACGCACCTCAATTGTCGTTACCTCGATGACCGTTTGCGTGCCGTCTACGATGGAATGCATCCCGAAGATCGCGAAGTGTTTCCGTTCGACGTGACGCGGATCGATTGGCACGACTACATCGTGCATCGCCACGTGCCCGGCGTGCGGCACTTCGTTCTGGGTTCAGGCGCGGAGCTTGAAGCGCCGATGTTGGCGGCGAGCTACGCCGTGGAAGACGAATCTCCCGACGATCCGTCACCGTTGCAGGTCCTTTCCGCGCTGCGAGGCGAGTCGATTTACGAGGTGTTCGAAAACGCCGCCAACGCCTATCCCAAGAGAATCGCCTTGCAGGTGCGCCGCAATGGCCGATGGGTGCGATACACCTACGGTGACGCGCTATCCACGACGGCCGCCGTCGCCCGCCGATATACCGAATACGGCTTGCAAAAGGGCGACCATATCGCTCTTTGCAGTGACAATTGCCCGGAATGGGGACTGTGTTATCTCGCGGCCATGAGGCAGGGATTGACCGTCGTGCCGTTCGACCCGCAGTGGCTGCCGAGCGAGCTGGCCTCCACCGCGCGGTTTGCGAGGGTCCGGCTCATTTGTGCGGGGCCAAGGCTCGTGGAGCCGTTACGTGAGGCGATATCCCAGAGTGGATCGGCGGACGAGATTCGAGTCGTGGCGTTGGATGGCGCGCTGGTCCCCTCGCCGGGCGCAGCGCGTGACCCCGGCCCCGATCCCGCAGCCGTCACGGGAGACGATATCGCATCCATCGTGTTTACGTCCGGGACGACCGTCGCGCCCAAGGGGGTCATGCTTCGCCATCGCAATTTCCTGTCCAACGCAAGATCGCTGGTTCACGTGCAGACCGTCCAAGCGGATGATCAGTTTCTATCAGTCCTGCCGTTGCATCATGTTTTTGAGTTCACCGGCGGCTTTCTTGTCCCCCTGTCTTATGCCTCGACAGTGACCTATGTCGAGGAAATGAAGGGGCCGGAGATCATCCGATTGATGCAAGCCACCGGCACCACGGTCATGATGGTCGTTCCACGATTGCTGAAGCTGTTCCACGACGGAATCCTCCGCTCGGTGAACGAAGCCGGCATCGTCAAAAGAAATCTGTTCAGGTTTTTCGGCTGGCTCAGCGAGCAGACCGGTGGTGCGGCAGGCCGAATTGTGTTCAAGGAAATCCATCGACGCTTCGGCGGCAGGCTGCGCATGTTCGTTTGTGGCGGGTCGTCGCTGCCGGAGTCGTTATACCATGCGTTTCGGCGGATCGGGTTTTCGGTTTGCGAGGGCTATGGCCTGACGGAAACGTCGCCCGTTGTGACGGTCAACCCGGCGGAAGGAGCGCGGGCCGGCTCGGTGGGGTTGGCCTTGCCGGAGATCGACCTGGACATTCGGCATCAAGACGGGAGCGGGGTGGGCGAACTGTGGATCAAGGGTCCGAATGTGATGGCGGGGTACTACGGGAATTCGCAGGCGACGGCGGAGGTGCTGCGGGATGGGTGGTTCCGCACGGGTGATCTGTGCCGCCGCGACGGCGAGGGCTACCTGTACGTCACCGGTCGATTGAAAGACGTCATCATCACCGCTGCCGGCAAGAACGTATATCCCGACGAGGTCGCGATCCATTATGCTGAGCTTCCACGGGTCAAGGAATCGTGCGTGTTGGGAATGCCCAATGCCGACGGCATCGGGGATCGAGTGGATTTAGTCGTCGTGCTGGACCTGGAAAAGGTCGCGGACGTGGATCGCAGCGCCGTCGAAAACGAAGTGCGACAAACCATCGCCCACATCAGCCAGCGATTGCCCAGCTATCAACGCGTCCAGCACATTCACTTTCTGACGGAAGACCTTCCCAAAACGTCAACCTTGAAAGTTAAGCGGCAGGAACTCATCCGCCTCTTGTTGTCGGAGAAAGGTCTGGATAAAGCGACTGCCGATCCTGCGCGCGTGGACGCAGTCGCTGCACGATCAACGGGTGGTGATGCCACGGTCAATGAATCGTGGTTGCGGGACACGTTGGCCGCCCTGACCAAGCGCCCGCCGTCGCAGATTCGGCCCGATGCGAACCTGCTCCTCGATCTGGGTGTTGACAGCCTGATGAAGATTGAACTGTTGGGCGAAATAGAGACTCGTTTCGGCTTTCGCCTTCCCGACGAAGTGGCCGTCCGGCTGGGCCGAGTCGGCGATCTGATTTCACTCATCAGCGAACGTGTCCCGGTGAATGGGACCGTGGGTCGCGATCGCGTCGCCCGACGATTGTTGGCACAGGCTGATTCGCGGGCATCGGCTCACGACGTCGCCGGTCGTAACGGGCGCACGCCGATTCCGCTGGTGCCGCTGAGATGGGCCGTCCGAGGAGGTATCGGACTGTTCATGCACAGTTGGGTGCGTATCGAAGCCGTCGGGCTGAATCATGTTCCTTTGTCGGGGCCTTTCGTGCTCGCGGCCAACCATGGTTCCCATCTGGACTCCGCGGCGGTGCTGACCGCCGTCGCCCCTTCCGTTCGCGGAACGTCACGTCGCGTCTACGTAGCGGGTGCCGAGGATTATTTTTTCAACACGCGGCTGAAGTCCGTGGTGTTCGGCCAACTCTGTGACACGATTCCATTCGATCGCATGGCCGACGGCGTCGGAGGATTGCGACGATGTGCCCAAGTGCTGGGGCAGGATCAGGGGTTGCTGGTATTTCCCGAGGGAACGCGGTCCTTGGACGGTGAGATTCAGTCATTCAAGGTCGGGGCGGCGGTACTGGCCGTGGAAGCGCAGGCGCCGATCGTTCCGGTTCATATTTCCAACGCCTACGAGCTGCTTCCCAAGGGGCGGCGATTTTGTCGGCCGGGCGTGGTGACCGTCGTGTTCGGCAAGCCGATTCAACCGTGCGACGTACGCGAGCTTCGCGGGGCCAATGAACGACATCGCGCGTATCGCGAACTGGCCGCTCGGTTGCAGCGCGAGGTCGAGATGTTGGGGCGTCGGCAATACACCCATGCCTATTGAAACGGACTCCGACTCCCCGCGAGCGTCCTCGAACGGCACAGCCGCCGCCTTTTTTGACGTGGATGGCACGCTGGTGTCCACGCACATCGTTCATCAATACTTGTACGTTCGACAGCACATGGCTGAACGGCGATATGGGCGACGCGTGGGGCGGGGGTTGCATCGCCTGTGGCGCCCGCTGTTTTACGCGCGCTGCCTGGAATACCTGATTCGTGATAAAATCAGTCGATCGCGAATGAATATTGCCTTCTACAAGAACTACAGCGGGTTATCGCAAGAGGCTGTGATGAGCGCGTCGACGGGCTGCCTGGAGCACGTGCTGGCACCGAATCTTTTTTCCGATGCGGTTCGATGTATCGGCGACCACGTTCAAGCCGGCCGATCCATCGTGTTCGTCACCGGATCGATTCACTTTTTTATCGAGCCGCTGGCGAGATTTCTCGGCAACGCCGTCAAATCGACGCAACGGTTTGATCTGCTCGCTCGCACGTTACTGCACGCTGACGGACGACTGACCGGTACGTTAAATGGTCCGCCTCTCGGCGAAGAGGAAAAAGCGCGCATGATTCGCGAATTCGCTCGCGACCGCGGAATTGACCTGGCTGCCAGTTTCGCATACGGCGACAGCATTGCGGATTTGGCTATGTTGGAACTCGTCGGACAACCCATGGCCGTCAACGCCGATCGTTCATTGCGGAGAATCGCGACGGACCGCGGCTGGCCCCAGGTGACCTGGCGGAAACGGTGGAACGGCGAATGAAGGCCGTCGTGTTTGAAAAGAGCATCGCTCGATTCGTTGCGATGAAAATCGCCGGACCGCGGCGCTGCGCACGGATGACCTCCGCCACCGCATCCTTCCTGTCGCCCATCAAGCTTCGCGACATCGCGCCGCCGAAGTTGCCGTCGGGCGAATGGGTTCGCGTGTCGCCGATTCTGGCGGGAATCTGTGGATCCGACCTGTCGGTGATTTGTGCCAAGGGCAGCCCCTACTTTTCGCCCTTGACATCCACCCCGTTCGTTTTAGGGCACGAAGTCGTCGGCACGGTCACGGAAATCGGCCATGGCGTGGGCGAGTTCGAAAAACGGAACGGGCTGGTGGCCCTGCACGAGGGCGATCGAGTCATCCTGGAACCGGCCCTCGGTTGTATCGTACGGGGCATTGAACCCCTGTGCGAAGCTTGCCGGCGAGGCCAAAACGCGTTATGCCGAAATGTCACGCGTGGTCGGATTTCCGCGGGAATTCAAACCGGCTATTGTCATGATACCGGCGGCGCGTGGTCCGATCAGTTCGTCGCCCACCGCTCGCAGCTCTTTCCGGTGGCCAAGGAGATCACCAACGTGGCCGCGGTGCTGGCCGAGCCGCTGTCATGCGTCCTGCACGGCGTCCGTCGGGTTCGGCCCGATGACGATGAAACGATTCTGGTGATTGGTTGTGGGTCCATTGGCTTGTTGACCATCGCCGCATTGCGGACCACGGGAGTTCGATCACGACTGGTCGCCATCGCCAAGTATGATCATCAGGCGGAGCACGCCCTGTCGCTGGGGGCCGATCAAGTCCTTCGCCCACGCCGTTCGCGGAAGGCATCCGATGAATACGGCCCGATGGCCCACGCGTTGAATGCGGAGATGCATTTCCCCGAGTTGGGTCGGCCCACGGTCATGGGCGGCGCGGATGTAACGTTTGATTGCATCGGCTCGTCGCGGAGTCTGGACGACGCCGTTCGATTCACGACGGGGGGCGGACATGTCGTGTTGTTGGGCATGCCGGGCGTGCCCTCCAACGTGGAGTGGACGTCCCTGTGGTTCAAGGAGTTGACTCTGCACGCCGCCTATGCGTACGGAGTGGAACGAAACAACGGCTCCCTCGTCAAGACGTCGGGCGATCGTCATACGTGCGAGGTGGCATTGGACCTGTTAAGGTTGCATGGGAAGCAGTTCGAACGACTCGTCGGCCAACCGTTTCCATTGACCGATTATCGAAAGGCGTTGCGAGCCGCGTTATTTGCGGGGAGCAGCGGTGCCGTCAAGACGGTTTTTCAACTTTCACCATGACCACGTTGACCCGATCGAATCATCCAGCGACTATGAATGCCGTGGAAATGCCCAACGGTGCGGCTGATTGCATCACCTACGTCCGACCTGACGACCCGCCCTACCTGTTCCATTGCGGTGAAAGCTTTCAAACCCATCGACTTCCCGCGGGGACGCGGGTGATTTACCCCAAGCCTCCCATTCCCGGAATCCGTGACGTTCGCGGCGCCGTCGAGAAAGCGCTCGACCATCCGCTGGGTTGTGATCCGCTTTCAGCGCTACTGAAGCCCGGCATGCGAGTGACCATCGCCTTTGATGACATCTCCCTGCCGCTGCCCCGCATGAAACGCCCCGACATTCGGCAGACGATCATCGAAGCCGTTGTGGACAGGTTGGATCGAGCCGACATCACCGACGTGGAACTCATTTGCGCCATCTGTCTGCACCGCCGTTTGACCCCGGGCGAATTGAAGCGAATGGTCGGACGACGATTGTTTCATCGATTCTGGCCCGCGCGACTCTACAACCACGACGCGGAAGACCGGCAGGGGATCGTCGAGTTGGGCCAAACGGAGGAGGGCGAGGTTGTCGAATTGAATCGACGTGCAGCCGAGTCCGACCTGTTGATCTATGTAAACATCAATCTGGTGACGATGGACGGGGGACACAAATCGGTTCCCGTGGGGCTGGGGACCTATCGGAGCGTGCTGCATCATCACAACGTTCATACCATGATGACGTCGCGCAGCTATATGGACCCCGCCACCAGCAGCTTTCATCGTTCCTGCAATCGCATGGGTGACATCGTCGCCAAGCATGTCAAGATTTTCACGATCGAAACCGCGCTCAACAGCGACACGTTCGCCCATTTCATGGGCTTTTTGCAAAAACGCGAGTCCCGCTGGAACGGGTGGGATCGATTCAATCTACAGGCCAATCGATTGGCGCTCGGTGCCCTGCCGCCACCGCTGCGTCGCAAGGTCTATCACGGATTGCCAGCGCCGTACGGATTGACGGCCATTCACGCGGGCATGACCGGGCCGGTCCACGAAAAAACCCTGGCCGCCGTTCACGAACAACAACTCGTCAAGATCGACGGTCAGGCCGACATCGTTTTGGTTGGCCTGCCATCGCTGGGTCCGTACAGCGTCGATTCAATTTTGAACCCTATTCTGGTGCAATGTATGGCCGCGGGATATTTTTTCAATTTCTATCGTGGCCAGCCGTTGGTGCGCGCGGGCGGCGTGATGATCGTGGTGCATCCACTGGAGAACAAGTTTCATCGCGTGCATCATCCCTCCTACATCGATTTTTTCGAACAGGTGCTGACCGAAACACGCGACCCCAAGGAAATCGAGAATCGATTCGAACGGTCGTTCGCCGAAAACGAACGGTACAAGCACTTGTATCGAACGACCTATGCCTATCATGGCGTGCATCCCATGTATATGTGGTATTGGGGGTGTCATGGAATGGACCATCTCGGCCAAATCATCGCCGTCGCGCCCAAGAGCGAGTTGGCCGCCCGTCGCATCGGTTTTGAAACAGCCCCATCGTTGTCGCGTGCCATCGAACAAGCCAAGGATTTTTTGAATCTGCCGGGTCAGCAAGCCCGCGTGACGTATTTCCATTGTCCGCCCATCCTGATGTGTCAAATCCAGTGACGGCGGCGATTGCCATGCCCGCCTACACACAGTTCGCCATCGTCTTCAACCCCACGGCGGGCCGTCGGCGGGCCGAGCGCGTTTCGCGAACCGTAGCCGACCAATTGCGGTGCATGGGGCATGACGTGGAACGATTGGCCTCGTCCGCGCCCGGAGACGTCGAACGCATCACACGCGATTTGGTTTCCCGGCGAAGTGATGATCGTCCGCTGTGTGTGGTCGCCTGCGGTGGCGATGGGACGATCCACGAAGTGGTCAACGCCCTGGCGCATGTCGATCATCCCCATGTGACGTTGGGCGTCGCGCCGGCGGGCCGGTGCAACGACTTTGCAAAGGCGTTGGGAATCAACACGGCCCCCGACCACGTCGCACAAACACTGGGCTCCGGTCAGCGACTACCCATGGATCTGGGACGCGCCGGAAACCGGTTCTTTTGCACGATCGCCGCACTCGGTTTCGATGCCGCCGTCACGCGCTTCGTGAATGATATGAAAATGCCATTACGCGGCACCTCCGCCTATGTCTACGGCACGTTGCGTGTGTTGGCCACCTATCAAACTCCCGTGCTGCGGCTGAGCGGCGATTTCGGAGTATACGAAGGCCCCGTCTTCTTCGCCGCCAGTGCAAACACTTCGACGTACGGGGGGGCGATGCGCGTGGCCCCCAATGCCAGTTGCTTCGATGGCCTGCTGGACGTGTGCCTGGTTTCAAGAATTTCCAAGCGACGCGTGCTCCGCCTGCTCCCGCGGGTGATTCACGGGCGGCATCTGGGTTGGCCGGAGGTTCGCATCCTCCGCACCGCCCAACTAGCCGTAACCCCCATCGATGGCCCCGCCCCGGAGATTTGGGCGGACGGGGAGTTCATTGGCACCGCGCCCGTTACCATTTCCGCCGCACGTCATGCCATTTACGTCATGCATCCCCCTGACGCCCGGCAGGGATCAGGGTCGGGGCAACCGGTAATCGTGCGCTCACATCGTTAGTCATTTGTTTGCATCTAACAGAGCCGCGACCCTGGACGCGACCAAGGCGGGAGCGTCCAGCATGGCAAACGGACGACGCAGTCCATGACACTCGAACCGCGCCGCTCCTGCCAGAAACCACCTATTCAGGGGGCGGGGGCCGCCTGAACCGTTTCAACCACGTCAAATCCGTCTGAAGAGTCGCGACAATTCTGAACAATGACTGTAAGATGGTGGGCATGCTCAATCACGAAATGGAATCCATCGCCGGCGATGTCCGGCAAATCCTCGAATCCATGTCGCGTCGTGAAAAGTTCGATCTTTCGACGCCGGATGGCTGGAGGGACTTGCTGACCGCCAGCAACTCGAAGCCGTTTGCCGAACAACTGAGCCTGGAACACAGGAACAAGGTTCGCAGGCTTAGCCTGCGCTGGTTGCTCTTATACGACGAGTTGCGCTTTGCAACGGACACCCGACCGGTGTGGAACACCTAGTCTGGCGCTTGCGGATGGGCGGAATCGCAGGAAATTCTTCGAATGAAATCAATGGCTGAATCAGCAGCCCAATTTACCCCGACGGCGTCGCCCGGGTCCCTGCGGCCCATTCAATGGCTCGGCGACTTGTGCGGTACCGTGGACATGATCGATCAGACTCGATTGCCGGCAGAACACGTCATCCTGCACTGTCGCGATGTGCAGTCGGTATTCGAAGCCATCCGCCGCTTGTCCATACGAGGCGCGCCGGCCATCGGAATCGCAGCAGCCATGGGTACGGTTCTGGGCATACGAGACTACGAAGGCGATCTCGAGGGATTCCGACTGCATCTTCGCAAGACGTGCGAATACTTGGCGGGCGCCAGACCGACGGCTGTCAATCTTTTCTGGGCGCTCAACCGCATGCAAAATCGCGCGGAAGAAATACTACGCCCAGCCGAAAATACGGCACAACCCGTCCGCACCGATTTGCCGCAATTGAAGCACCTGTTGCTACAGGAAGCCCTCGACATTCGCGATGAAGACGCGGCTATGTGCCGAGCGATAGGCGATGCCGGGTGGGAACTGATTCCCGACGGCGGCGCCGTTCTAACGCATTGTAACGCGGGCGCCCTGGCCACGGCTGAATACGGAACCGCGCTGGCCGTCATGTACACCGCGCAGGCCCGGGGCCGGCGATTCAAGGTCTACGTCGATGAAACGCGCCCGCTACTGCAAGGAGCGAGATTGACGGCGTGGGAGTTGAACCAAGCCGGGATCGAAGTCGTGCTGATTTGCGATTCCGCTGCCGCCCACGTCATGAAGCAGGGCGTCGATCTGGTCATCACCGGAGCGGACCGCATCGCCTCCAACGGCGATTCTGCCAACAAGATCGGAACCTACAGCCTGGCCATCGCAGCCAAGGAACACGACGTTCCATTTTACATCGCCGCTCCGCACACCACGTTCGATCCCGCCATTCCAGACGGATCGCACATCCCCATCGAGGAGCGTTCAGCCGACGAAGTTCGTTCCGGCTGGGGACATTCGACCGCCCCATCCGGCGTCGCGTGCTACAATCCGGCGTTTGACGTCACGCCCGCCCGACTGATCCGCGGATTGATCACCGATCACGGCTTGATGGCACCGATCACGATCCAAAAGATCGCTGATATGCTGTCCCAAGCCATGCCCGCAATTAAATCCACCCCATAGGTGACGGGTACGAACCACGCGAGTTAGATTCAACTACCATCATGAATCGTCCCCCGATCACTCGCAAGCCGAGCAATCGAACTGACCGGCCATGGCGTTCAACAAGGCAAACAGATCTCCCAGATTGATCGTTCCATTCCCTCCGCAAGGCTCGAGGTCCATTTGTTCAAGCGTGCAGGTTGAAAAATCATCGACAAATCCGTCCAGCACGCAGAACAGATCCACAAGATTCACCGTCCCGTTTCCGTCAACGTCGCCATAGCTGTTGGGAACACCGATGCTCAAATTGTAATCACCGCCCCACCCGCCGTCCTTGGTGGCCCGGACCACGTAGAAACCCGTCCCCAAGGTGGCCGACACCGATTCCACACCGGTTGATCCCGCCGAAGTATCCAATACTGCCCCGCCCGTTTCCAGCAGTTGCAAATCCAGGTCCATATCCGCGGTGTCGAAATTGGCCGATACGACGACGTCGCCTGCTTCACATACTTCAAATTCGAAGTAGTCCTCGAAATCCACGAGACGAAGGTCATGCGATCCGTCCGGGATGAGCGCCGCTTGCGCCAGCGTATCGTTGTCTTCGTACACATCGTCGGGAATGACACCAGACAGGAAAAAAATGATCGATCCAAACGTTGACGACAATCGCCCATAAGCATTGTTGTACGCGCTGGGATTGTTGCATCCCGGCGCGCTAAATTGGCACGTTCCAAAGAGCTGACCAACAACTCGCCACTGCGAGTCGAACAGGGGCGATCCGCTCGATCCACCCTCGGTGACTCCTTCGCCAATGTTCCAATCGTTGTACACGAAATTGGACAGCGGAAGACCCCCGCAGATAGGCTGCGCGGTCGTCACGAAGCCGATGGCGATACGCTTGTACGATCCGCCCGGATGATGGATGCCCGTCACCGTCCCGGATGGGTTCGCGATCGTCCACGCGGCAAAACCCTGCCCACCGTCTGGGTCGTCCGTGGTTCGCAACAACGTAAAATCTGTAGCGGTCGATGTTTCCAGAAGCGTACCGCCCAATGTCGTAAATCCGTTCGACACGCCGCCACCGCACGAGGTCGTCTGAAAGAACCAGCGCAATTGCAACGTGTTGACAACTGCTTGCGTGCTCATGCAGTGATTCGCGGTCAAAAAGTACCCTGCAAAGGTATTGGGATCCCCGTCATTCAACAGGCCGCCCGAGCACACGAAAGAACCGCCGTCCTGAAACAGCAGCCGCGCCACCGACGCCTTGGCGACGGCATCCACCGTGTGACAGTTCACGTCTTCATGACAGGGCAACAATCCCTGGGCGTCCGCGGGCTGCGGCTCGGGATCCAAATCACGATAAATGTGCGCAATCTCGGAAATCTCCAACACGGGGCCCATCCCGTTCGGGTTGGCGGTTTGGTATTCCAAATAGGCGACGTTCCCATTTACGACATGGGACCAGAATTCGTTATTGCGATTGGGCCCCGCCGCCCGATACGTGAAAACTTCGCCGTCATCACCGGTCAGCAAAACAACCGTCCCGTCGGGTAAATTGAAATTCGAAAAATGAATTCGGATTCCATACGCACCCGGGGCTTCGATTTTCAGTCGCCAGACCTTGCCCGACTCGCCAACGTCAACCCATGTGCCCCCATCGGTCGAATTAACAACGCCGGTGGGAATCGCTCGTTCCACACCGACCCGCAACGGAACCCCCAGCGTACCCTTCTGAGCGTCATCCTCCTGAATGAACCTCGCCGTATCCATCTCCGAAAACCGCACCGCGGCGACTTCTTGCCACGTATCGACATGACTCGCCGGAAGCGCCATGGGCCGCGCCGCGGCCTTCATGGGCGCCCGGATCGGCCCCATTACGCCGCGAGCTTCAACCGGCGGAGCCTTCATCGCAGGTTCAGCCGCTTGCGACCCACCCGAGGCTAACAGAATTGAACAGGAAATTATCGTAACTGCCGCGGTTCGGTTCACTAAATACATGCAATCTCTCCCAAATTGGACATCCGAGGCCTACTACCAATCATTGGCTCCCCGAACAGAAAAAACTTCGCTGTCGAACATCGTATTCACGAGATTACCGGCACATAGGCCTCCATTTCAACAAAAACATGGATTTCCAGGTTCCCCCTCACCCCATACGAGGCCGCCCTTTCAGACCCAAGCCGCTCAATATCGACGTTTCCGGCATCGTTATCACGCCCCCAATCGCTACAGACGCTTTTCCGGACGATATTTTTCAAATTGAGTTTGACCGCAGCCCGCTTGTATTGAAAGTTAACAATGAGCATTAGATGCTCGACTCTGAATCTTGACCTTCTCCTTCCTCCTCCTGTGGAGGCCGCCGGGATCCCGAAAAAACGGGGTTTCGGCGGCCTTCGTTTTTACTACATCAACTTCAAACACGCGAGGTTGCCCCGGCGACGATTCACAACTCCCAGCCTTGTCACCAGAATCACGGCATGATCATTTGCCGGCATCGGCTGATCGCTCCGTACTACAAGAACATTGGAATCGTCTCGATCAACCACCAACGGGCCACCCGACGTCTCCTTCAGCCGCCCCTTCTGCCGGCAAGAGGCGAGTCTGGCGTGTTGGTTGCAGCGCGGTTATTGTTACGCGATTGAGCCGCCGGGCCGGTGGCTGGCTGCGGACGGGTCCGTGGCGCGAGTGGATCAAAATTGGGAGAACATGCATGTTTCGCGGAAAATCTGTGAGCGCGCTGGCGTTGCTGACCGTGGTGGGATTCGGGGTCGTTGGGTGTCCAGGGTTCGTCGCGCCGCCGATTGCGGTTCCTGTCGAATTGGGCGAGGGTCTGGGCCAGTTTACGGTTAACGCGAATCAGGCCGCCCAGAACGCGGGTACGACTGCGTTTGGCGCACCCGTTGCCGTGGCTGGCGCATCCCTGCAATTCAACGCCGATGATATTACCATTACGCCGACCGACCAAGCCAAGACCACGGGAAACGGCACGCAGACGGGACAGGTGACGGCTTGGATTGCGCCGGCAGCGCAGGTGGCGACGGTCTGCGGCGGCGGAGAGCAATACGGACCCTTCACGGTCACTTTCGACGACAGCCTCAACGTGCTTTCCGTGACTCCGTCGTCGGTGACATTGAGTCAAAATACGGTTGATCTTTTGAACGGCGGTGAGATCAGCCTATGTATTGAGATCATTTGGCCGATCGATGCGACCGTTACGATTGAGCAGCTCACCCTGAACGTTTCGACGTTACCGTTCGGGTGATTTGAATTTCAGGGTTGGGTGAAGTTGTTTCACGGCTACGACCGGTTCGGGGGCGGTGCGCGCAGAGCGATTCCACCGTTTTCCCGACGTATCGGCGGTGATTCCGCCGGGTCGGTGGCACGTCGCCACCTGAATCGTGCGGTTTGAATCAAAATAACGGTCAAAGTCGAATTAAATTGGCGTTCGACTTCGCGAAATCGCCAGCCTACGATTAGCAGCGTTGAAGGAGAACCACGCCAGGGGCAAAACCAGTTGCCGTCTAATCGGCCCGCCGGAGTCGAGGGCTTGCGGTATCCACCTGCCGACCGCCCGCGAAGCGTCCATGATTCAAGCCCAATCGCGATTGATCGGCGACCTGATGCAATTATCCGGGGCGCAGGACGTCTATCTTTCCAACCGCTCGGAGCCGCGAACGGACATTCGAAGCAAGACGACGTTGGCAGTTCTGATGCCGGATGGACAGGTCAGCTACGCGACGGCGCTGAACGCGTCGGCTTCGGGATTGGGCATGACATTTCGATACGCCTTGAAGGCCGGCGAAAAGGTCGGCGTACGGCTGGCGGACGATCCCCACGCGGGTTTCGAGATTTTCGAAGTCCGCCGGGCCACGTCCAGCGTGGGCCTGTATCGCATTGGCCTGACACGGTGTGAATGAACGGGGCCGGTTCCTTCCGCCTCTTGACGAGCCGCGAGCGCGAAGCGAGCGGAAAACAACAAAGTGTCGCGACCATCTCGCTAATAAAACCGTTCAATGATCAATAATAGACCAGCCGTCGAAGGCGAAACGCCCGGCGCGCTGAACGCATGTGCATCGAGATCCTAACTGCTGGCGGATCGATACCAGCGCAAGGCCCACGTCAGCACCAGGGTCGACAAGCCCAACATCACCACGCCCACGCCCAAGATGTAGACGACCATCCAGGGTTCAAACGTTCGCACCATGACCGCTGCCGGCAGGTTGGACACCATCAGCACGGGCACCACGAAAACGAGAGCGAACCACAGAGTTCCGCCGGCGAATCGGCGATATATATCAGCAGGGTAGCGTGCCAGACTGACCGCATAGAACCACAGATGATTGACCCCCGTTTGCCGGATCAACCAGACCGCCGTCACCGCGAACATGAAAAGCAGCGAATACAAAATCATCACGCCGGAGACGATTAGCATCGCGAACAGAGTCACCCTAGGCCAGGTAATCACGGCTGATTGCTGCGACAGGGCGTAGAAGCAGATGGCCACGCCCACCGGCACGTTGGCCAGCGGCGAGAAATCGATCTTGCGAAAGCTGAGTAGAAACTGGGGGTGGGCGGGCCTGACCAGCACGAAGTCCAGATTGCCCGTGCGGACCATTTCGCTCATGTCCCAGCAGTTACCGAAGAACAACGTCTCGAACAGGCTGGTGATGATCATGTGCGTGCCCATCAGGAACAGGTATTGTGCTTCGGTCCAGCCTTTCACGTCGGGCGTTTTGCTGAAAATGACGCTGACGAAGATGAGCAGCATGCCCACCCAGAGGATCTCGCTGGCCACGTTGATCAGAAAATGCCCGCGGAAGCTCATCTCGCGGAGCAGGCTGTTCTTCCAGAATCGAAGCAGGATTCGTGCGTAGCGCGCCATCAGTTCAACGACCCATGTAAATGCGTCCATCCCTGTCGATAGACACCTGCCGGTGATTGCTCGCGAACAATATATTCATGAATTCGTCGATGTCCTTGGCAGCGGCCCGTAGAACGCCCTGAAAAGGCATTCCCATTCGCGGCCTCGGTAATGCCATTTGATCCCGTCGTCCGCCGGGCGGCAATAGTGCTTTTTCAAGGCTTCCGTCGTGGGCTTGCGACGGTCGCCGCTGCCGCGGCTTGGAACGTGTTTAAGAAGCAATCTTTCTGTACTGAGCCGCGACCGTCGCTGAGCGAAATTTCGCTGGTGTCAGGCTTCATCGCGTTCAAGAATGCTAGTCAAAACCCAATTGGTTGTCGTTAGCCCCCATAGGCCGCATAGCGACGCAGGCCTCTTGACCACGCCCAACGGACGGCCACACCCAGCACCAGAACCCAGGCCGCCTGAATCGCGATCACGCGCAGGGCTTCGTCGACGTCGAGACGTTGCAGCAGAATCAATACCGGGAAGTACGTTTCGTAGGCGAAGGGCAGCCGGTTGATGAAGTTGGCCGCCCAATCGGGCAGCAGGCTGAGCGGAAACATGTGACCGCTCAAAAAATACTGCATGGTCATGAACACGTGCAATAATCCGCCGACCTCAAGGAACCAAAAACCGAGTAGGCCTAATAGCGAGTGAATAACGAATCCCAAGGCGAAGGCCAATGCGAGCGATGCGATGGCCAGCAGGAGCATCGTCGCGTCGGGAAACGGTGGAAGGAACCGCCGACACATCCAAAAGACCAGTCCGTAGGGTATGGCCGCCGTCAAGAAGTAAACGACCTTGTGGGCGGAACGCAGAGTCAGGCAATAGGTCAGATAGTCGATAGGCTGAAGGAGGTATTTTCGCAGCTCGCCGTCGCGGATGTCCGAGGCGATGGTGCCCGCCAATCCAGGCATGGACCCGAACGCACGGGCTACCATGACCAACAGGTAATACGAAACCATTTGGGTGTATAAAAGTCCGCCGACTTCTTCGCGTTGCGCTCCGTCATAAATCGCCCGCCACAACAAAATCGTCGTAATGATCGGTATGAAGCGGAGGAACGTGGACACGAAGAAATCCACGCGGTAGACCAAGCGCTCGGCCAAAGCCACCCGAAAAACCACGAAGTACTTGGCAATCATCTGCTCTCCGCCGATTGCAGGACGTCCCTGTGACTCGAAACACCGCCGTTCGTGGATTGCGACCCAGCCGTTCCTGTGTCATCGGTCATGAAGGGGTGTGGTTCCCTGATGGACATTTTGGCCGACGCCACGGAAACCACAAGTCACCATGTCCAAGGACGCGCGGCGGCCAACATCAAGTTCAGCCGATATTGATGACTTGACCATCGAAAGCCAAGGCCATGTTGTCCGGCAAGGTTGCGTTGGTTTCCGCATGCGGGAGTTCATGGGCGATGTGCGTGAAATAGGTGCGTTGCGCGCCGATTCGGCCGGCCATTTCCACCGCCTGTTCCAGATTGAAATGCGTGGGGTGAGGCCGGCGTCGCAGGGCGTCAAGGATGAGCACGTCGAGATTTCGCAATCGTTCCATTGATCCGTCGGGAATGAGGCTGCAATCGGTGCAGTAGGCGAATGAACCGAAACGAAACCCCAACACCGGCAGCGGTCCATGCAGCAGCGGAATGGGAATCACTTGTAGGCCCAAAAGCTCGAAAGGCTGGTCATCGATGATGTGGAGGTCCAAACGCGGCGTGGCGGATGGGTAGCTGGGGTCGTGTTTGAATGCGTAGGAAAACATTTTTTGCAACGCCGCCGCCGTCCGCTCCGTCGTGTAGCAAGGAAGAGCGTCCTGGCGAATCCAATTGAATCGACGAAGGTCGTCCAAACCGCAGACATGATCGGCGTGATGATGCGTGAAGAGAATCGCATCGACCCGGCGGACATCGCAGGCCAGGCATTGCAAGCGCAGCTCGGGCGAGGCGTCGATCAGAACACCTTGGCCGCCGTATTGCACCACGACGCTTGGCCGAGTGCGGCGGTCGCGCGGGTCATTCGACGTGCACACCGTGCAATCGCAGGCAATCATGGGGACGCCATGCGACGTACCGGTTCCCAGACAGATCACTCGTAGTCCCGACAACGCGACCATCCTGTTTTTTCGCCAAGAGTCGATCCACCGCAATCGTCAAGGAAGTATGATAATGTCGAAAACTTGGCTGGGCCAATCCACAGGAAATATTGACGGATGAAGCCCTGCACGGGAAACTAGACCCGATGCTACCGAGTTTGTTTGTTCTCGCCCCACGTCGATCGCGTCTGGGCGCCGCTGGATTCGCCGCATGGGCATGCCATGTTGGGCTCGCCGGTTGTCAAACGTCCCAACCCCATTCATCCCAGTCGGTTGAGACGGCTTGGCGAGACCGCTCCGTTGCCCCGCGTGCCGAGCATACCCCGCCTGCTGAGCGTACTGAGCTAGCCGACGCGTCGCCGTCGGAACGAATGGAATCGACCGCCAAACCCGACGTTGTGGCCTACGTGGGCGATCATCCCATCAATCGCGATCAGGTCATGAATCTCCTGATCGAAGGGCATGGCGTCGGCGTGCTGGAACAACTGATCGTGTTACACGCCGCACAACGCGTCGTAGATCAACGTGGAATCAAGGTCACACAGGCGGACATTGACGCCGAGCACGATCGCACCTTGGACAAGCTGTTGGGAGACGCACCGGCCCAGGACGCCGAGGAGCTGCGTCGCAGAGCCGGTGAAACCGTGCTGAATGAAATGCTGGCCAGCCGAAATATCTCACGCGACGAATTCATGATCGTGACGCGAAGAAACGCGATTCTCCGCAAGATTGTGCTGGCCGATCTTCAGTTTGACGAGGACCAGCTTCGCAAGGAACATGCTCGGCAATTCGGTGAACGCGCGGAAATACGTCATGTACAGTTGGCTAAGCCGTCCGAGGTGGACCGGGTCGTTCGCAGGCTCGAAGCCGGCGACGACATCGGGGAGTTGGCTTTTCAATTCAGTGCCAACCGGGCCAGCGGAGAGCAGAAGGGCCTGCTGCCAATGTTCACGCGGGACGACGAAGACGTGCCCGCGCTGCTGCGGCGGCGGGCGTTTGAAATGTCGGCCGGTCAGCGGAGTGAAGCGTTACTGATCGACGGATGGTATCATGTGATTCGGCTGGAGCGCCGACTCCCCGCCGATCCCAGGCCTTTCGACACCGTTCGGGACGAAGTCGAGCGGGGTCTGCGGAATCGACTGGCCGACGTCGCCATGCAGGAGTTGTACGCCCAGTTGTTTCGCGATGCCCGGCTGGACATTGTCGATCCCCATTTTCGGCGACTGTTCCTGGCCAAGCATCCCGACCATGGAGCCGTTCGCAAATGACGGTAATATCGAGGCCATGAACAAAGCACAGGTGATGAAACATTGACGGATTGCGCGCCTTTTCAAGCCATCTTGTTTGTCGGCGGTCCCGGGTCGGGCAAGGGCACCCAGGGCGCCGCGTTGGCCGGCATGCCCAACATCCGCCATTTGGCCATGGGTGACATATTCCGCGGTTTGGACAAGAGCAGCGACATCGGCCAGGAATTCCTGTCCTATTCAACCAAGGGTCTGCTGGTTCCCGACGAGTTGACCGTTCGCGTGTGGCACGGGCACGTAAGCGTACGTGTGAAATCAGGTGACATCAAGCCGGACTATCACATTCTACTTTTGGATGGGATTCCGCGCACCGCCGACCAGGTCCGACTCATGGACCCCTACCTGAACATCCTGCGAATCATTCACTTGGTCATCCGCGACAAGGAAGTGTTGATTCAGCGGCTGAAGGGCCGCGCGCTGAAGGGAAACCGTCCCGACGACGACGACGAAGGCGTGATTCGGGAAAGGCTTCGCGTGTACGAGGAATCAACAGCCCCCGTTTTGAAGGCCTATTCGCCGTCGCTGATATCGGAGATCAACGCCGATCAGTCGCCTTTCGCTGTCTTGCGGGACATCGCCGGCTGCTTGGATGATTGCCTGCCTCGGACGCTGTAAACGATCGGCTTGCCTCGGAGCTGCTGGCGTAGTGTATCAGAATTGGAATCACCTATCTGAACCGAGCCGCGACCGTCAGGGTAATAGCGTCCGGGATTTTGCATCATGAAACATGCACACGAAATTAACACAATCTTAACTTGCGCCAGCGCGCTGCGCGCGGTCTACTCCCAGTCATGGCTGCCAAACGCCACAAGCCGCTGGACCCCGATACGCTGACGCCTTTGGACGGCGTCTACGGCCGACGGCAGGTGCGGCAGCTTGAAGCCTTTCTCGCGACACTGCGCACGCGCGAGCGAATCGACGCTCACGGCAATCGTCGGTTGTTCCTTTCCGATCTCTTCGTCGCCCAGTTGCTCGCCTTTCATCATCCCACCGTGCGAAGTCTCCGCATGCTTGACGCGCTCAGTACCACGGACGTGGCACAACAGGTGTTGCACGCCGCGCGATGGATGTGGCACGCATGCACGGCGGAAGACCGCTCGCTTCGCGCTCGCGGCTCGTTAAGGACTCGGTCGCACGACGGTATTGTTGGAGCGCCCCAACACCTTGTCATAGACGGCTAGTGTTTCGGCGGCGGTGCGGGTCCAGTTGAATTCCGCGGCGCGGCGGATGGAAGCTTCGCGCATGTTGGTACGCAGGGACGCGTTGGAAACGACGTCGAACATCGAGGCGGACCAG
>CAYRHJ010000015.1:0-72936 GCA_964424105.1 uncultured Phycisphaeraceae bacterium
GGGTCGGTCGCAAATTCCAGCTGAATATTGGAAACGGACGGCGCCCCCACCACCAGAATGCCGTCTCCAAAAGCAACGCAATCCCCGTAGCGATCGTCCGTGGCACCGAAAGGCGTTGTCAACTGGACGTGCTCCACCCAGAAGTCGTCCGACGGGTCGTTCGGCGTGCCGTTCTCTTCCAGCCGAAAAAGATAAGCCGATCCGGTCCCGGGTTCCAGAACAGACGCAGTGTCACCGGAAACGGATCCCGCAGCAATCCAGCCGGGTGTGATTGCTACCGAATATCCGAACCGCATATCCTCCGCAAGATCAGAGGCCAGAAGCTTCTGCTCAGGTATCCATGACCCGTTTTCTTCTCGAAAAACGTAAGCCGCTCCGGAACCACACGACGGATCACACGTCGGATCACACCCGCAAGCGTCGTTACTGCGATATGCCCCGACAACGAGTCTGTCCCCGTGCAGGTCCAGCGAGAATCCGAATGCCACTCCAAGCGTATCCCAACCAAGGAGTTCCTGTCTGAATGCCCAAAAATCATCGGTTGGATCAGCCGGGTTAGCGACTCCATTCCGTCGAATTACGTACACGGCGCCCAACTCAAACGGAAGATGCTCATGCTGCCAAGCCCCGATCATGATCCAATCCCCCTCGCTATCCATTGACGTGCCAAAGCTGTCATGTCCGCCCGCATCGAACGGAACGAAGGATTGAGTCTCAAAGTACACACAGGGCGGGTCCGAGATGGCCCGATTTGTGCCAAGTCCGAAGACGAGGGCAGTAATCGCGGCGTGTACGTGAGGTCCGGGGCGGCGCATGTTGGATGTCTCCTGACGGGAAGTTGAAAGTACCAGAAACCGCCTCCCTGGTCAAGCCTTCCTGAAATCAGCGTGGCTTCGGGCAATAGGTTGGCCATTCCCCGGCAGCCCAATACCGTGCACGGCACACAGAAAGAAGGCACGGGTGAGGCAGGGCCTTTAGTCCCGCCTCACCCCGTGCCGGATTCTTCAGGTGGGGTTGGGCCGCGGCACAAGACGTTCGGACAGGTCGACTTGACGACGGGGCCGCGTGGAGTAACCTACGGATAGGCTGGGACAAGCTGATTTCAGAAGGTACTGGACAGACCGCCGGGCGACGGCGATGCCTAGGGGTAGCGCAGGATGATGATCCGTCGAGTGGTGGCAACATTGCTCGCCTTGCTCGTGGTCGCTACATCGGGCGGCGGACGGGCTTGGCTGTTGCACGCGCACGATGAGCACCCTTGGCATGCCCACGCGATTGACGCGTCCGGCGACCCAGGGCTGATGCGCAGCGATTCGCATTCTGACGATGGTCACGAACACGACGAATCGCTTCCGCTTGACCCCTCGGACGAGGGAATCGTCGTCGTCCTGAAAGCGGCGCCCGCGATTGCGAGCTACGGTCCTGGGGTAGAGAACGGGGGCCCCGGCTCCCTATCGGCCAACGTTCCCGCGGCGATCGCGACAACCACGTCCTCCATGACGGCCGGCACGCCACCGCGGGGGCAATGCGCGCACGCGGCGACTGCATCTCGCGCCATCGAATCGCTTCTTCGCAGCAATCACGCCCTGTTGATCTGATCGGGTTTCACACTCCGAAGGCGTTTTCTGACACGCGGTTGTGTCACCGCGCGCTCGCCATTCGAGCGCATCGCGCGGTTCAATTTTGACCCTGGAGCGAGGATCCGATGTCGATAAGTAGTGTGAGATCGTTTTGGTCGCCGTCTGTGCGGTCCGCGGCAGCGGCGACCGACGTGTGGCGGCGAGCGTCCGTGCGCATCAGCCTGGCGCCGTCTGTACTTCTGTTCTGGTTGATGATTGTGGGAGGCGCGGGCGGATGCGACCGGGCCACAGGGGGAGGGAAACAGGGTGATCCGCACGCTCACGGTGACGGCGGCGGACACGCGCATGAGTCCGACGACGAGGGTCTCGATCCCATCAGCGTCACGTTGTTCACCGAGAAGCTCGAACTCTTCATGGAGTACCCGCACTTGGTGAAGGGTGTACCTGCTCAGTTTCTCGCGCACTGTTCAGTGCAATCTACCGGCGAGCCGATCCGCGAGGGGTCGTTGACGTTTGAGGTCACGCCATTGAGCGGGCCGCCCGCCAAGAAGACCTGGGAGGCGCCCAAGCGGGACGGGCTCTTCGTGCCCGAATGGAAGTTCGATTCACCGGGCACCTATCGGCTTCGGCTGCTTGTGGACAGTCCGCAGGTTCAGGACGTGGTCGACGTCGGCGAGATCGTCGTTCATCCCGATGTCCACGAGGCGGAACATGCCGCAGAAGCCAGGGGTGGAGACGACCCAACCGATCTCGTGCCCTTCCTGATGGAGCAGCAGTGGAAGATCGGCATGCTCTTGGGGGTGGCGACGAAACGCACCCTTGTCGATCTTCTGCCGGTTCCCGCGCAGATCGTCGCTCCACAAGGCGCGTCCGCCGCCGTCAGCCCTCCGGTTGCGGGCCGCTTGCTTCCCCCGCCCAACGGGCGGTTGCCTCGCGTGGGCGACAAAGTCAACGCCGGTCAGGTTCTGGCCATGATCGAACCGCCGCTGCCGATAACGGAAGTCTTTCAGCTCAGCGCCAATCGCGCCCAGGTTCAAGCGTTGGAGACGGAGCTTGCGCTTCGAGAGCTGGACCTGGATACGAAGGCGCTGGAAGTCCAATGGGCGCTGATCCAGTCGCGGGCGAAGCTGGAGTACGCCCGCGGTGCGAACGAACGTGTCGCCACGCTTCGAGAAAAGGGCGTCGGCACCGAACAGCAATACGACGAAGCGCAACAGACCCTGCGTCTGGCCGAGGCGGAATACGAAGCCGCTGAGGCGATGAAGCGCTACTACGAAGTTGCCCGTGGTCGTCTCGCCATGCTCCGGTCGCAGGCGATGCCATCGGCGAGCACGCTGGGAACCGATGCGGCGTCGTACCGGATGCCGCTGCTAGCCCCGATTTCGGGTGAGGTTGTTTTGGTCGCGCACATCGAAGGCGAGCATCTGAACGCGGCGCACCAGGAGGTGTTTCGCATCGTGAACGTCGATCATGTGTGGATCGTCGGGAACATTTCGGAGTTCGACCTTGCCCGTCTTGCGGAGACCCCGAGTGCATCGCTGACGCTCCCCTCGTACCCGGATCGGCGGTTGGACATTCTCGGATCGGGCGGTCGGCTCGTTCACGTGGGCAAGGTCGTCGATCCGCAGACTCGAACCGTGTCCGTTGTATACGAACTGCCCAATAAAGACGGTATCTTCCGCGTCGGCATGTTCGCGGAGGTTCACGTCGAAACGCGGAAATCCGTTGACGCGGTCGCGATCCCGGAAGAATCGATCGTCATGGACAACGGTCGTCCGATCGCGTTCGTGCTGATCGAAGGCGAGAGTTTCCAACGCCGGGAACTGGAACTCGGCGCGCGCGACTCCGGGTTCGTCGAGGTCAGAAGCGGCGTCGAACTCGGCGAACGTGTCATTACCAAGGGTGCGTATGCCGTGAAGCTTGCCGCCCAATCACCCGCGTCCTTCGGTGCGGGGCACGTGCATTAATGAGGAGGGCAGGATGATCAACGCACTGATTCGATGGTCCCTCTCGAACCGGCTGGCCGTGGTGATTCTATCAGGGCTGCTTGTGGTACTCGGTGGATACGTGACCACGACCGTACCGGTCGATGTGTTTCCCGATCTGACCGCGCCCACGGTGACGATCCTCGTCGAGGGTCACGGGATGGCCCCGGAAGATATGGAAACGCTGGTCACGTTCCCGATTGAGACGGCCGTCAACGGGGCAGCCAACGTCCGCCGCGTACGCTCGGCGACGGCGGTGGGCATTGCCGTCGTCTGGGTCGAGTTCGAATGGGGCACCGACATCTACCGGGCGCGGCAGACGGTGACCGAACGGCTGGCGGCCGTTTCCGGGAAACTTCCCGAACAGGTCGAGCCGCCGGTGCTGGCTCCGATTTCTTCCATCATGGGCGAGATCCTTTTCGTGTCGCTCACCTCCGACCGACACAACTTGCTGGACCTGCGGACCGTGGCCGCGACGGACATTCGGCGGCGGCTGCTTTCCGTGGCCGGGGTTTCACAGGTGACGCCGATCGGCGGTGACCAGAAGCAGTATCAGGTGATTATCTCGCCGCAGCGACTCCGGGCGTACCGCATCAACACCGACGAGGTGGCCAACGCATTGCGATCCACCAATGAGAACGTTTCCGCCGGCTTCCTGGTGCAAGGCGGCCAAGAGAGCGTCATCCAGGGCATCGGTCGTATCCGCGACGTTGATGACATCGCTAATACCGTCGTGGCTGTGCGCCACGACACTCCCATCAAGGTCTCCGACCTCGGCGTGGTAGCGATTGGAGCAGCCATCAAGCGCGGAACCGGTTCGGCTTCACGTCGCGGCCCGGATTGGGAACCCATCACCGAACCGGGGGTCATCATCGCCATTCAGAAGCAGCCGGGGGCGAACACACTGTCCTTGACGAAGGACCTCGACCTCGTCCTCGACGAAATCCAATCCACATTGCCCGAAGGGATGCTGCTGAACAAGAACCTGTTCCGCCAGGCGAACTTCATCCGAGCCTCGGTGGACAACACCGTCGAGGCCCTGCGCGACGGCGGAGTGATGGTCATCTTCGTCGTGCTCGCGTTTCTCGTGAGCCTTCGGGCAAGCGTCATCACGCTTCTGGCGATTCCGATCTCCCTGGTCGTGGCGATCCTCACCCTCCGGGCATTCGGATTCAGCATCAACACGATGACGCTGGGCGGCATGGCCATCGCCATCGGCGCCTTGGTGGACGACGCCATCATCGACGTGGAGAACATTATTCGCCGGCTTCGGGAAAACATGGCGAAGCCGGACGGAGAACGCAGACCGTCAATTGAAGTCGTCTATCGAGCCAGCGTAGAGGTTCGCGCGTCGATCGTGTTTGCCACCCTGATCATCTTACTCGTATTCGTACCGCTGTTCTTCTTGAGCGGTGTCGAGGGCCGGTTGCTCCAGCCGTTGGGTCTGGCGTTTGTCGTGTCCCTGGCGGCGTCGCTCGTGGTGGCCCTGACGCTCACCCCCGCCCTGAGTTTGTACCTGCTTCCCACGAGCCGGTCGGTCAGTCGAAGGCAGGAGCCCAGGTTGGTTTACATCCTTAAGGCGTCGTATTCGCGACCGCTCCTGTGGGCGCTTTCGCATCCCTGGTGGGTGATCACTCCAACGAGTGTTCTTCTGATCGTCTCGGGCATCGGCCTGGCGTTGTCAGGCCGAAGCTTTCTGCCGGAGTTCAACGAAGGCGCCCTCGTTGTCGGGCTGGTCACGTTGCCCGGCACGTCTCTCGATGAGAGCGACGCTCTGGCAAACATCGTCGAACGGACCCTGATGCAGCATCCGGAGATCGTCGCCATCGGGCGGCGCACGGGCCGGGCCGAAGAGGACGAACACGTGCAGGGCGTGGAGGCGAGCGAGATCGATTTGACGCTGGACATGGCGGCGCCTGAGCGGTTAGGTCTCCCGAGGCGTTCCAAGGACGAACTGCTGGAGGCACTGCGTCGTGATCTTGCCATCATTCCAGGCGTCCAGGCTACCTTCGGCCAGCCCATCGGCCACCGCATCGACCATATGCTCTCTGGCACGCGGGCCAACATCGCGGTGAAGGTTTTCGGCAAGGACCTCCAGAAACTGCGGGAACTGGCCAAGCAGGTCGAATCGGTCATGCGCGAGATTCCCGGCGTCGTGGACCTCTCCGCCGAGCAGCAGACCGAGATTCCGATCTTGCGAATCGACTTCGACCGTTCAGCAATCAGCCGGTTCGGACTGAAGGTCGCGGATGTGGCGGCCGCCGTGGAAACGGCGTTTCGCGGAACTGTGGTCACGCAAATCCTGGAAGGCAACAACGCCCTTGACCTGGCTCTTCGTGTAGGAACGAACGATCCGACCCGATCGTGGACTCGGGCGACGCCGAAAGAAGTTGGTGAGGTTCTGGTGGATGCGCCGGGCGGTGTGAAGATTCCGCTGAAGGTACTGGCACGAATCAGCGAGGAGTACGGCCCGAACCTCGTCATGCGGGAGAATGGGCAGCGCCGCATCGTCGTGCAGTGCAACGTGGCCGGGCGGGACCTCGGCGGCGTGGTGAACGACATTCGATCTCGCCTCGGACGGCGCGTGTCCCTGCCGAGCGGTTACTACGTGGAGTACGGCGGGCAGTTCGAGAGCGCCGAACAGACTCGCCAACGCTTGGGGGTTCTCGGCCTCATCGTGGTCCTCGGAATCGGCTTTCTGTTGCACGTGGTCTTTCGTTCGGTGCGCGACGCCATGCTCATCATGGTCAATCTGCCGCTGGCGCTGATCGGCGGGGTCGCCGGTGTCTATCTGTCGGACGGCATCCTCTCCGTGGCCTCGCTGATCGGGTTCATCAGCGTGTTCGGCATCGCCGCCCGCAACGGAATCATGATGGTCTCCCACATTCGTCATCTTCAGCGGTTCGAGGGTGTTTCCGACTTCCGTGAGGCCGTTCGTCGAGGCGCGATGGAGCGGCTCGCGCCCATCCTCATGACGGCGCTGGCGGCGGGGTTGGCGCTGATTCCCCTGGCGATCGGGCATGATCAGCCAGGTCGAGAAATCCTCAGCCCGATGGCCGTGGTGATCCTGTTCGGACTGCTGTCCGCGACGTTCTTGAACATGATTGTCGTTCCTGCGCTGTTCCTTCGGTTCGGCCGCCCTGTGGAGGCCGAGCAAGCGGTCAGCGTGGAACGGGAATTGGCCAGGGTTGCGCACGCCCTGCCGGCGGCGCCGATTTGATTTCCGTGCAGATAGCGAACGAACTTGTTGATGGATGAGAAGGCATGATTCGATACTGTTTCGCAGGAGGCGTTGCGTTCATGAAAACCGTTTGCCGGCCATTCTGGCCGATGTTGGCCGTTGGCTGCACCATCGACGCGGGCTGCATCATCGTATTCCCCACGCACGAGGGGGTGCTTACTTATTTTCCATACGACCGCGCTCTCGTTTTACGCTGCGTGATCTCCCGACTCCGATGACCATCGTTCCGAGCAACACCATGAGTGCGGTCGCGGGCTCGGGAACCATCAGATTCATACTGAAAATAGATCTGTAATCGGAAAGAGTCGTCAAGCCTGTGGGAGACTCGCCCCCCCGCTGATTTCCGCCGTCACACGAATCAAGTCGCCGGTCGGCTGATCGAGAATCTCGAAAAGATTGTTGAAGCTGTTCAGGGTGAACAGGCGCCTCGATTGGGTCACGTTGTGGATGGTGACGAGTGTTTCGCCGTCGTATCCGGGGTCCACCACGATGAACATAAACAAGTTCATCAATAATGGGGCTTCGCTCGGCATGACGAACTCGAAAGTGGAGGACAGCTTCCCCTGCCCACGCCCTCCGGGCCGAGGGCCGCCGGGTGGCCCCACGGCACCGTAATTCGAAACAAAATCGACGCTAAAGAAAAGCCCCTCGTCGTTGATTGTAACCCTCGATTCCCCGCCGCTCAGATAAGATGCACTGTTGGCGCCGCTTCCCACGCTATCAAAGGCGGAAAATCGCATGCGATCGTCATTGGGACCGGTCGTGGTGTCGGAATCCGTCACCAACGGGCCGTTGTCGAACACCCGCGCCTCCCCCCACCCCGAAGCCTCGTGCGTCCACTGCCAGTCGATCCCCGCCGGGGCCGCCGGATTGTTCCCCGCCGAGACCGGGCCTATGGGATTGATCGTTTCGCCTTGTGCGGGGACGGCAAAGACCATCCCCGCGACGATGTAGCCGGCCAGCGTCAGCCAACGCCGAATTATCGAATCGGTTCCCTACGTCGAATCTGTTCGTCTCATCAGAATTTCCAAGTTGTCAAATGCGTTCGCCTCATCAAGATTTCCAAGTTGTCGAATGCCTTCGTCTCATGAACCCCATCTGATCACAGAACAGGTTTCGCCTCATGAACACCATCTTACCACATACCACGTTTCGATGAACGTCATAATCGTCCCGCTCCATCGTTTGAGCCGGCCGA
Source organism: uncultured Phycisphaeraceae bacterium (assembly GCA_964424105.1). Classification (GTDB taxonomy): domain Bacteria; phylum Planctomycetota; class Phycisphaerae; order UBA1845; family UBA1845; genus CAYRHJ01. Next base: position 8,005 of record CAYRHJ010000015.1, read on the forward strand.
ATGCCCCAAGGCGGGGTCGTCCACGTCAAAGGGCGGGACTTCCGTGCCCTGGAATCCGCCGTACATCTCCACGCGCTCGCGGCGCAGTTCAGACGGGTGGAATCCGCCGTACGAACTGGCGCTCTGATCATCGGCTCCCCCACCTCCAAAGGAGGTGGGCCACCCATGCTGGATTCCGGCGTTCGCCGGAATGACGGAGCGCGGAGGAATGACGTAACGCGCCGGACCGCTCGCTTTGCGCTCGCGGCTCGTGAATATGTGCTTCGCGGCGCAGCGTCGGGTTGTGGGGCAGGCGGGTGGGAATAGAATGGATGTGACCGCAATAGACGAACGTGTGATTCGGTAATGAAAGGTCAGGGCTATGAAGATATTGATCGCAGACACATTCGAACAAACCGGGATTGATGAACTGAAGCGGGCCGGCATGGAAGTGGTTTGCGAGCCTGGCTTGAAGGATGACGCGCTGACCCAAGCCATCGGCAGGACGGGATGCAACGTATTGGTGGTTCGCAGTACGCGTGTGACGGAGCCGATGTTGCAGGTGGGAGATTCGTTGGACCTGGTGGTGCGGGCGGGGGCGGGTTTCAACACCATCGACGTTCAGGCGGCGTCTCGTCGGAGCATCATGGTGGCCAACTGTCCGGGAAAGAACGCGGTGGCTGTGGCTGAGCTGACGATGGCGTTGATCCTGGCGCTGGATCGTCGGGTGGTTGAAAACGTGGTAGACCTGCGGGCGGGGAAATGGAACAAGAGCGAGTATTCCAAATCGGCGGGATTGAAGGGTCGAACGCTGGGGATCATCGGGCTTGGTGAGATCGGGCGGGCCGTCGCGGATCGAGCACGCGGGTTTGAGATGAAGTTGGTGGGTTGGAGCCGATCGCTGACGGATGAATTCGCGGCGGAGATCGGCTTGAAGCGCTATCCGTCGCCGGGTGACGTGGCGGAGGCGGCTGATGTATTGACGATTCATCTGGCGTCGAACAAGGAGACGGCGGGGATGATCGGTGGGGACGTGTTTCAGCGAATGCGGCCTGGGGCATGCTTGATCAACACCGCCCGATCGGAAGTGATGGATTATGGAGCGTTGGCGAAGGCCATCAAAGAGCGACACCTGCGGGTGGGTTTGGATGTTTATTCGACGGAGCCATCGACCGGGGTCAGCGAATTTGCGGATCAGATCGTGCACGCGGGGAGCGTCGTTTATGGAACGCATCACATTGGGGCATCGACGCAGCAGGCGCAGGATGCCATTGCGGCCGAGACGGTGCGGATCATTAAGACGTTTGAGCGGACGGGCCGGGTGCTGCATTGTGTGAACGTTCGACAACCCATCGAGACGGAATGCAGTCTACGGGTCAGGCACGTGAATAAGCCGGGGGTTTTGGCGCACGTGTTGGGGCAGTTGAGCCGGGCGGGGATTAACGTGGACGAAATGGAGAACGTCATCACCACGGGGAATCACGCGGCCTGTGCCCATCTGCGGATCGACGCGGAACCGTCCGATGAAATCCTACGCCGAATCGAATCGGAATCGGAACACATTTTGAGCGTATCGGCCACGCACCTGTGAACGGACCGCCGCGAAATTCATCCGCCCGTGGCGAGATCGTCCGAATCCGCATCGGCGACGTCCAAATCCTTGGCTGGTGAGGCGCTCAACTCGCCGGCATCGTTGCTCGATAGCTTTTGGATGCGCAGTTCGGCCTTGGTGAGCATGTTTCGGCACAGCTTCACGAGTTTCATTCCTTCCTCGTATCGTTGAATGGACTCTTCCAGGCCAATCTCCCCGCGCTCGATCTCTTCGGTAAGCTTTTCGAGCTTGGCCAGGGCATCTTCGAATGAAACTTTTGGTTCAGTCATGCCTGTTCAAATAGCTCCTTCTGATGCAGATTGAAGACGCGGCTTTCGAATTCTCCCGCGGCGGTTTCCGTTATCACGACATCGCCGTCGCGAACGTTTCCCGGGTCGCGGACCAGTTCCCGGCGGCGTTTCTTTCGAGTGATGGTAAACCCGCGCCGAAGCGTGTTGCGATGGCTCATGGCCTCCAGTCGCCGTTGCAATTGTAGCACATGATTCGACCACGTGCTGATCCGCTGCTGCGGTGACCAAGACGCGAGCCGCCGATGATTTGACTCGAGCGTCCGTTGGCCACGGACGACGCAGACGTTTGAAGCCCAGCGTAGTCGATGGGCTTGGCTGTCGAGCTTGGCGCGCAATCGAGCGGCAAGCCATTCCGGGCGAATACGCTGCAAGGCCAATTCGAATCTTGCCAAGATCCGCTGGCTGCGGTTGACGCAGCCGTTCAGTGCCCAATGAAGTCGATGTTCGTAGCCGTCGAGCTTGGCGCACAATCGAGCGGCGAGCCATTCCGGGCGAATACGCTGCAAGGCCAACTCGAATCGCGCCAAGATCCGCTGGCAGCCGTGAATGCGGTCGGCGCCGGCCCGCTGCGTGCGAGTCAGCAGATCGTCGATCATCTGTTCGCGGATTCGGACGGCGGTCAGTGGTTCCCTGATGGCCCGCCTTCGCAAAATGCCATCGAAACGGGTTTGGCACAACGCCCGCCGGTGATGGACGATTCGCGATATTTGCAGGGCTTGGCTGGTGAGATGCGCCAAGACCTCGTCGCGGGCGGGGGCGACCATTTCGGCGGCTGCGGTGGGCGTGGGCGCTCGCACGTCGGCGACCCAATCGCTGATGGTCACGTCGGTTTCATGACCGACGGCGCTGATGACGGGCACTTGGCTGGCGTGAATGGCCCGTGCGACGACTTCCTCGTTGAAGGCCCATAGGTCTTCGAGCGAGCCGCCGCCTCGTCCCACGATGATCACGTCGATGCCGTGCAGCGCCTGCCGATGGCTGTTGATCCGCTCGATGGCCCGGGCGATTCCCTCGGCAGCGGCAGGACCTTGTACGGCCACGGGATAAACCAACACTTCCAGACAGGGGAATCGGCGGCGAAGTGTTTGGAGGATGTCTCGAATCGCCGCACCGGTGGGGCTGGTGACGACGGCGATACGTTGCGGAAACCGTGGCAGGGGGCGTTTGCGTTTGGGGTCGAACAGGCCCTCGCGCTCCAGCTTTTCCCGCAGTTGGCGAAATGCCAGGTCCAACGCGCCGACGCCGCGAGGCTCCAATCGCCGAACATATAGTTGGTATCGGCCACTGCGCTCGAACACGTCCACGTAGCCGGTCGCGATGACGGAAAGACCGTCAGCCGGTTCGAACTTCAGCGATGTAACGGCCGATCGCCACATGACGCAGGCCAACTCGCTGTGGGCGTCTTTCATGACGAAATAGAGGTGGCCGCTGGAATGTCGCTTGAAATTGCTGATCTCGCCCATGACGTGCACGGTTGATGGAAGGTGCTGCGTGATGGCATTCTTGATGAGCTGGGTCAGCCGATGAACGGTCAGGCAGGGCGAATCGTCGCCGGCGGCAGAATCAATGCCATCGACTCGTATGCGGTTTGGATCAAACGGCGGCCGACTCATGTTCGCTATTGAATCGTCGATCGGGGCGACTCGCAACCACGAAATCGCGAATGTGTCGAATCATTCCGACCGGGTCGGTGGGCAGCGGCGGACGATGCAAGATGCACCCGCGACACGACGCGAGTCGATGACCAATTCATTTGCAACGGGTGGCCATCGATTCGGCGGGTGGCCCACCTCCTTTGGAGGTGGGCGAGCCGATGATGTGCTGCCGGGGGTGCCCCCATCATTTGACGGGGTGCCCCGTCCTTTGCGAAGCAATGGATGGGTTGGCGATGATGAATCCGGGTGGGCTTGCGTGTTCGAAATTCTCTGAATGCCGATCATCGCGACCCCACCCATCGCTGCGCGATGGATAGGGCACCCGCTGAACAGTTACGAAGAATGAATCGGTGACACGACGCGAGTCGATGACCAATTCATTTGCAACGGGTGGCCATCGATTCGTGCAGAAAGGTCGCGCTGCCCGCGACCCATGTGGCCACCGCACGCCCGTTCAGTTCCCACCCGTCGAACGGTGAATTCCGGCTCGTGGAGCGAAATTGCTGAACGTCCACGCGCCAGGCCATTTCGGGATCGATCAAGGTGATGTCGGCTGGCGTGCCCGGTGTCAAATGGCCGCCTGGAACCCCCAACAGCGATGCGGGGGCTGCGCTCATCCGGTCGATCAATTCCGGCCAATTCAGACCGCCGCCGTGCAGCAAGGCCTGGGCAGCCAATCCCAGCGATGTTTCCAGCCCCACGATTCCGAACGGCGCGTTTTGAAACCCGACGGCTTTTTCTACTGCGCTGTGCGGAGCGTGGTCGGTGACGAGGCAATCGATGGTTCCGTCGATGACGCCGTCGACGCAAGCTCGAACATCGGCGGACGTGCGTAACGGTGGGTGCATTTTGGTGTTGGGGTCGCAATCGCGGCAGGCGTGATCCGTCAGAAGCAGGTGATGCGGGCAGACTTCGGTGGTCACCGGTAAACCATCCTTCTTGGCCGCTCGTACCAGCTCGACCGCACGGGCGGTCGAAATATGTGCGACGTGATATCGAGCGCCGGCTCGGCGTGCCAGTTCAATATCGCGTTCGATCATGGCTTCCTCGGCCCGCGGATCGATTCCGGGCAGCCCGAGCTGTTCGGAAACAATGCCGCGATGCATGACTCCGCCGGCGGAAATCGGTTTGAATTCGCAATGTTGAATGACGAGGAAACCCATCGACGCAGCCTGCCCGAAAATCGTTTGCATGACATCATCGTTTTCCACGCCGTCTCCGTCGTCACTGAATGCCACGGCGCCGGCGGTGCGGAGGGCGGCAAAATCAACACATTCCGAGCCTCGGCGTCCTTGTGTCATGGCTGCGATGGGATAGACCCTGCAATGGCCCACCCGGTCAGCACACTCGCGCACGTCACGAATTCGCTGCGGTTCGTCTAACGCGGGTCGGGTGTTGGGCATGCAGGCGACTGCGGTGAAACCCCCAGCCGCGGCGGCCCTCGTCCCGGTTTCGATGGTTTCCTTGTGTTCGCCGCCCGGCTCGCGCAGGTGAACGTGCATGTCAATCAGGCCGGGGCATACGATCAACCCAGCCGCGTCGACGACGGGGCGCCCGCTGACGGTCGGTCCACCGATTCGCTGGACGTGATGGTTGACGACGTGCAAATCATCCTGACGGTCAATTCCGTTGGCTGGATCGATGACCCGCCCGCCCCTGATGACAAACTCGTGCGGCATGTCCCGCTTCCAATTCATTGGCATCAACGTATCGTAACCAATGGGAAACGCCAACCACGGGTTGACATGGTTCATGGTCGATCGCAGAATCACTCGGGGAACTGGGTTTCGAGCGCCGCCGCCGGTGGACTGGCGCTCGACGCGTCTCAACTGGTTGACAACTGTCAATCGTGAATTGTATTGGATGCTTTGTGAGGGACTGTGACGCATTCGGCGGGCGCGACTCCCTAGCCCTGTATGGGGCGCCGGAGTGTAGCCACGGGTGGAGTTCGCCGAAGGCGAACGGAACCCGTGGTCGCGAAGGAAGGAACGCTCACCGCCCCGGCAGGGGCGGAGGAGCTTCTCGCGTCTGTCCTCCGCCCCTGCCGGGGTCGAACATGTACCGCCGAAAGTGTCACAGAACCGCTTTGTGATGCACCTTGAATTGACTTGACATGCCCATTCTGGACCCATTTCTGCGCGCCGTACTGACGCCGGCGGGAATCTGCCTGATCATTCTGTTGATGTGCTCGCCGCCTTGGCGGCCATCCCAATCGTTCGGACGGGCGTGGGGAGGAGCACTGGCCCACGGATTGGGATACACGGCCGCTTTTGTCGTGATGTTCGGTTGGCCGGGCTGGCCCGCGGATGAAGATTGGAAATGGTTGGCCTATGTGGGTCCGATCGGCATGATCACAGGTTGGGTGGACGGCGTGACCGGAGCCGGGTCGGCCATTCGCTGGCGGGTTCGTTTGATCGGCGCGGTGGCAGCGGCGTGGATACTGGTGCCCGGATGGATGGAATCGCGACCGGCGTGGATCATTGGGTTATCGTTGGCGGGGTTCGTTTGCAGTACGGCGATTGGCGACATCGCCAGACGTGCATCAGCGCTGGCCGCGGCGATGATCGTGATCATCACATTGGCTGGCGTTACCTTCGTGCTCGTTCAATCGGGTAATGCCCGATTCGCCCAGCTATCGACGGCTTTGTTGGCCACCTTCTGTGCCAGGATCATTGTGATTCTCGTCAGCGGCGACCAATTTACCGATCGTGGCGGGTACGGCTTGGCCGGTTTGCTGATCGCGGGACTTTCATTCGATGGCCTGTTCAACAACTACGGCGACGCGCCCGCGCTTGTGTTCGTCATTCTCGCGGTCACGCCGTTGGCGGCTTTGGTCCCGGACGTCGGCCCACTGCGCGGTATCGAAGGTTGGAAATCGCAGGCGTTGCGGGTCGCCATTGTGATCCTGGTCGTTGCGGCCTGCGCGTGGTCGAGTGTGCCCGCGGGAGAGACGTAACCGCACATAATGCGTCGTTTTCCCCGATATCACCGAACTTTCGCAATAGCGCTAATCTCCGCGACGAATTGGGAGGGTCCCAAGTGCCCGGCGCGACATCGACCCAGTCGGCTGTATGTTGGAAATATGTCGGCCTATGATCGCCGCTCTGTGATTCAATACACGTCCTGCTCGACGTAGCCTTCCGGCAACACCAGATCAAACTGCGTATCGGTGACACCGGCATTGATCACCAAATCGGTCAGCGTGATCATGGTCATTCCGTCGCCAGCGTTTTCCCCTCGCCCCGGGTAGGTTCGAACAACCTTTCGCGGCAGGAAATCCCTGGTCGATATCGACCACGTAATGGCGTTGTGCGATTCTCCTTCGATGACGGCGCGAATATTGTAGCAGGTCTCGTCGCCCACCTGCGTTTGGCCTGTAAGCGTGACCTCGCCGGCGGCTAGTTCAACCTGCAACGGCTCCTTAGCGCCGAACTCCTTCAACACCAACCGCTGCACGTTTCGCGACTGCGGTCCCATGACGCCGGGGTCCATGTCCCGGTAGGCCTTCTTCGTTTGTGGATCAATCAGAAAATACTTGTCGCCGTTGCATCCACTCGTAAATCGCAACGTCTCCTCCGAACCCTCGCTCCGCAATTCCAATTCCGTATAGAACCGGGGCACGTCAAACTCAGCCGTCGGCCCCACGATCGCCTTGCCTTTTACTTCCGGGACGAACTGCTTGACCCATCCCGTTGCGGTAAATTCCGCCGCATAACGGACCGACTTGGTCCGTCGTAGCGCCTCGACACTTCGACGGAGGATTTCCTTGGGATCGGTCAGGTCGTCCGCGCCGGCGCCGGCCACGCCGACCGAACCGAGCAAGACAATCGAAATCAACAATGTTTGGAGTTTCATGTTCTGCATGGTGTTCCCTCTCGTTTGACAGGGCGATTGATCAAACGCCAACGGTCACGGACTTCATAAACCGATGCCCATCGTAACGAATAGAAATCAACGGCTCCAGCCACAGGCCGACATTTCGTTGTGAACGAATGTCGAAACTCGTCGGGAAAAAGGATGCACCGCGGGCATGGGAATCCAAACGAGCAGCGCATTTCGAAAACGTGCCGGCAATCGCCGATTGCAGCCGATCGTTAATACGCCGCTGCAAAGTGGTCATCAAACCAACGTTTGCCATGCGTCCCCGCTTCCTGCGCTGGATACGGGTCAGTTGGTCTTGAAGGTCAAACTTCGCCGGGCCATGCTCCGCGCGACGTCGTTGACTCAGCGACGGAACGTGGTTGACAAGCCATCGGGGTTGGCGGGATGATGCGTTCGCTTCCCATCGCGCCGCCGATTGGCCGTGATGGGGCGAAAAACCGACCATTTTCATAGCGCCGGAGTGGCGGAATTGGCAGACGCGCGGGATTCAAAATCCCGTTCTGGCAACAGAGTGAGGGTTCGAGTCCCTCCTCCGGCAATTTTCAAGCCTGCCTTCGCAAGCTGGCCGAATTCAAACCCATCCGCACGTTGGCGACAGGCGTCCGTTCGATTGGTATCCATCCGCCCCTGCGTGTTGTCCTGCCCGGAACGAACCTTGCTATTGCATCACAGCCTTGGCACAATGTTTCACGATTCGTGTATTCTAAGCACCCGCACGTTAACAGGTCGGGACTCAGCGGTTGGTTGAATATTGGCTATTCTACCTGGTTTTGGGTAATATTACCCAGTCCAACAGGTCAAGGTCGCATGTTCTACGGGGCTATGGCTAACTGAACTCGTTTTTGCAAAGATGGTTACATTTCATGCACGATTCCAGATCGTCCTGGAACGTTGCATGATGGCATTTGAAGACGCGGGCCCGGGTTGCTTTCTGGACCTTGTTTACGTCTGCGTTTTCGTCATAACATGACAGGGCGGAGTCATGAATATCAAACCGAATCGATCGCAGGCGACGGCAAGCGTCACGTACGTCCCTCCACAGGTAAAACGACCGAGGTCGTACGGGTGGATTGTCGTCATCGTGATGGTGCTCACGTCGCTCGGCTGGTGGAGTTGGGATCGATTCTTGCGAGTTTCAGCCTGGGGGCAGGTCATCGTGGACGAGATCGCCATCTCGTCACCCGTAGACGGGTTGATCGATTCCATGCGAGTTTTTGAAGACGCGATGTATGCCGGTGGATCGGCTGCGTTTTCCGTGGTTGATATTGAAGCCCGCGACGAGCTGCATTCGCTTGAATTGGAACTTAAATTACTAGATTCTCAACTTAGCGAGAAAGTCGCGACGCATCATGCCTCGCGCGACGAGTATTTGTACGCCCGCGATACCAAGCTGGCGGATATGCAAGACGATCTGGGGGAGGCCCGGCGCGATTTGTGGCGAATCCGGCAGGATCAGGGGCGACTGATCGCGCGCTTGTCTACCGAAAAAACGGAACATGAACGGTTGGTCTCCGCCAGCCTGTTTGGCGCGGCTGCGCGGCAGGAGCTGGATGATGCGGCTGCATCAGTTCGGGGGACGGAAGAAGAACTTTCGGCACTAGCCAACGCGCAAATCGCTACCGAAAGCCGAATCGACGCACTGGAACAGTCATTCCATCGCCCGGTTCCGCCGCCCGCGGACTTGGCGCTGTTGACGGATCCACTTACGAAACAGACCGAGTTGGTTCGGGAACGGATTCGACAGGTCAGCGAGCGGCTGGGTCGACAGACGGCGAGCTTGCCTACGTCCGGCGTGGTTCGTCGGATCGTTCGTCGCCCCGGCGAGTTTGTGCGTCTGGGCGAACCGGTGGTCATGTTGCAGGATCCCAGCACGATCCGACTGCTTGCCTATGTCGATCAACGTTGGCTGGGTTCGCTGGCGACCGGTGACACGGTACGGGTGTTGAGTGCCTACGCAGCGGAGGTGCACGGCGTGGTCACAAGCCTTCGGCCCCGGTTGGAGTCGGCACCGCTTGCATTGGCGATTCGACATCCCAAGGGCGAACCGCTTTTGCCCATCGAAATATCCCTTGATGCAGCCGGTCGGCGTCTATTGATTCCGGGATCGACGGTTCGGGTTTATCCCGTACGAGCCAACGGGTTGAAACGGTCTCGCGAGGTTGGCGTGGAGCCGGTCAGCTAACTGGGTAGGCCTCTGCCATGTTGACTTTTCCGACACAATCTGAAAGTCAGGCGCTGACACCTGAACTGATGACTCGCAGTTGGCCCGTGTTGCGGCGATGTTTTGAGCAGTACGCGGGGCCTTGGCTTCCCGCGGTGCATCACGGTGAACCTGATCGGCCCTTCGCGTACAGCACGAAGGGCGGGTGCATGGTGGCGGCTGATATTTTCGATCGCTATGCGGAAGTGGGGTTGGTTCGCAGATCGTTCTATGAACGGGTGCATACGTGTCCCAAGTGCGATAGCCCCACGGTGATTTTTCGGGAAGTATGCGTTTCCTGCGGGATGGCGGGGTTGGAGCGCCCGGAGCTGATCCATCATTTCACTTGCGCGGGCGTGTTTGAAGCCGAGGCCTTCGGTGAACCGGGGAATCAGACGTGTCCCAAATGCCGGCTTGATTTGCGGTTCATCGGCGTGGATCACGAGTATCTGCTCGGTGAATTCAATTGCGTTTCCTGCGGCAACGTGTCGTCCACGGTTCCGACGGCTGGTCGCTGTCTGGACTGCGAAGACCGCTTCCCCGCGGAGCGGGCGGGTGCGCGTGACTGGTATCGATTTGAGCCGGAGGGCGAGGTTGATCCCACGGAGTACGCCCCCAAGCCCATGGAAAACGCTTTGATCGCGTTGGCTGGCGTGGCGGAGGAGCGCAACCATTACATCGGGTCGCACGTACATCGAATGCGGCGGTATTGCGCGTTACTCAGCCACACGCTCAAGGAAAAAGGTTACAAGGAAACGGGTGTTGACGTGTCGCCCGAATGGTGTGACGACCTGGGCGATGCCGCGCTCATGCACGACATCGGCAACGTGGCCCTTCCGGAATCGCTCATCTGCAAGCGGGGCGTCTATACGGAGGACGAGCGAGCTGCGGTCACGCACCATGTTGAATATGGCAGTTTATGGATCGACGAGATGACGCATCAGTTCGGCCAGACGAACGTGTTGCGAATGGCCCAACGCGTGGTGCGCTTTCATCATGAACAGTGGGACGGTTCGGGATACGGCTCGGGCTTGATCGGCAAGGACGCGCCGCTGGAAGCGCGCATCGTGAAAGTGGCCGACGTGTACGACGCCATGCGTTGCCCCCGCGGCTATCGGGAGGGTTGGCCTCATCACAAGGCGATGGAGGCGATCAAGGTGCAGGCCAACCGCACCTTGGATCCGGACATCGTGGACGTGATGAACGAGCAGCAGATGGAGATGAAAGCGATTTTCGAGCAGACGACTTGATCCGGACCTTCAACAACCCTGCGGACGCGTGACCCATGGGCTGGCCGTTTGCCTATCTTGATGAATACCGCGCTTGGCTTGGCAGTCTGGATTATTACAGGCTGTTGATCATTCTGACGCCGTTTATTCTGATCGACACTCCGCGGTACGTGCTGACCAAGTTGTGGTTTTTGATCGTGGATTTGGTGACGGGTCAACCGCGGGACCCCACGTTTGATTATTGCCCGACGGTGACGGTCATCCTGGCTGGTCACAACGAAGCCGGCACCGTGGGCAAGACGATCGAGTCGGTGGTGGGTACGTATCCGAAGCTGGAAATCATCGTCGTGGACGACGGCAGCACGGATGGGATGGCGGCGGCGGTCAAGCCCTATCTGGACCAATACGAGAACATCCGTCTGTTTGTGCGTGCGGAGCGCGGGGGCAAAAGCAGTTGCTGCAATCTGGTGCTGAATCAAGCGTCGGGCGACATTCTGCTGGTGATCGACGCGGACAGCTCGCTGGAACCGACGGCCATCTGGGAGATGGTGCAACCGTTCAAGGACCCGACGGTGGGCGCGGTCGGGGGGACGGTTCGCGTTCGAAACCGATGGCGAAATCTGATCACGGCGCTGCAAGCCTATGAATATCTGCACACCATTTTTCTGGGGCGACAGGTGACCAGCCGAATGGGCATCATGGGTGTGGCTTCGGGGGCGTTGGGCGCGTTTCGAAAAGATACGATCTTGCGGTTTGGCGGCTGGGACGTGGGACCCGGCGAGGACGGCGACATTACGTTGAAGACTCGCAAACTCGGGTACAAGGCTGTGTTCGCGCCCTACGCGGTCTGTCAGACCGACGCACCGGAAACGTGGCGGGGGTTTTTCAAACAGCGTCGGCGGTGGAATCGCGGGCTGATTCGATACAAATGTCGCAAGCACGTGGACCTGGCCAACCCGTTCACCGCTAATTTTCGCATCGAGAACCTGATGTACATGCTGAACATCTGGTTCTTTCACATCGCCGTGGTGTTGGGGTTCTGGACGTATGTGATCTGGATGGCTTTTCATTGGAACCAGAACACTCGCTATACGCTTTTGACGACGTATCTGTGCTACACCGGTTTTCACGCCGTTCAGGCGATGATTCTTATGTATTACTCCGATCGCCGGTGGGAAGACTTTGTCACCTCGCTGGTCGTGCCCATCACGCCGATTTACAAATTTTGCGAACGATTCGTTCGGCTGGTCTCCATCACCGAGGAGTTCTTCTTCCGCCGCAGCTTCGACGACAACTACGTTCCGCCCCGCGTCCGCCGGGCCACCGTTCACTGGTAACGCGCTTTCGATCGACCGCTAATGCTCTGGATGTGTCGATGGAGGCTGGGTTATCGGTCGTAGGGAGTTTCGGGCGTCCGTTCATGAATTCGGCGGTGTCAGGAGTCGATAGCAACGTTGAATGGCCGTCAGAATCGGAGGACGGTTGGAAATTGATTGTTTCCATTTTTCGCCGACGAGTTTTGAATGATCACACTTCGTTGTCCCAACCTCGCCTGCCGTGCCGTTCTTCAGGTGCCCAACGAGGTTCGCGGCAAACACGTTCGATGTGGGAGTTGCAACGAGTGCTTCGTCGTTCCGCAAATCCCCACGCCCGAAAAACGAAAGCCGCCGGCAGATAAGGCGGTCGCGCCAAAACCCTAGGATGACCCAAGACGTCGGCTGGTTTGCCATTTGAATAGGGCGGAAGACCGCTCGCTTCGCGGTCGTGGCGATGTTTAGAGTCAAATAGGAAGACCGCTCGCTTCGCGCTCGCGGCTCGTGAAGAGGCGGTTGCCGGAATGACGCATGCAGTTAGACCATGGCCCGGCGGAGCAGTTCACTTTCCCGCTGGCTGATTTCGAGGGTCATGGCCCATTCGCGGGCGGCGCCGGTCATTTTCTTGAGCGTGCTTCGCAGGATTCGAACGGTCTTATCGTCATCCCATTGGTCAACGTAGTTCTTGAGCTTGTGCTGGAGGAAGACGATGCAGTCGGCGTCTTCGAGCGTGCGAGCGTCGGCGTCGGCCGGCCAATTTTTGCGAGTAATCAGGTTGCGGACGATTTGAATCGTTTCGGCAGGATAGTCCAATTCGCGGAGCACCTTGGCTGCGACGTGGGCATGATGTTGGGCACAGGCATCTCGCCATTCGTGGTAGCCCACGTTGGTTTTGGGATACTCGTCCCGTGAAATCTTCCATCGCTCGACGGTGTGTGCCCGGGCGGCTAACAACAGCGATTCGGAGGGATTGGCATCAAGCCGCTTGACGCATTCGTAGACGCGTTGGGCGAACAAGCGTTCCCGTGGTTGCGCCAGGCCGTCGACTCGGTCGGTTCGGGGGTCGTGGCTGTTCAGCTCGTCGAATCGCTTGATGGCGTCGTGAAAGCGTTGGTCATCGACCATGGTTCAATTGTAACAGGAGTGGTCGATTCTGCGAGAACCTTCGCGGAACCTATCGCTGTGCATCGTCGGTCACCTGTCCGTTGATCACCACGCCGATGCAGTGGCTCGTATACTCGAAGGGATCGCCGTCATAGACGGCTACGTCGCCGTCTTTTCCAACCTCCAATGAACCCACGCGATCTTCGATACCCAGGATGCGGGCTGCATCGATGGTGATGCTGGCGAGGGTTTCATCGAAGGATAGGCCGTTGGCGGCGGCGAGGGCCGCTTCGAACAGCACCACGCGCGTCTTGGGCACATAGCCTTCGTAGCCGCTCTGACAAGCCAATGGAATTCCGGCGGCGCGAAGCTTGGCGGGCGTCTCAAAGCTGAGGTTTTCGCGCTCGCCATAGGCTCGGGCCATCAACGGGTGAACGATGACGGGAACGCCCGCTTCCTTGATCTGATCGATCAAGAGGTAGCTTTCCGTCGCACTGTCCAGCCAGACGGTGATGTCGAATTCTTCTGCCAGCCGCAAGACGCTGCTGATGTCTTGGGCCCGTTCCGCCGTCACCATCAAGGGAATCTCGCGTTTCAGGACCTTGCCGAGCGCTTCGAGCTTCAAATCGGTGCCCGGCTTCTTGTCGTCCTCCGCAGTCTCCTGTTTGTGAAGATATTCGCGGGCTTTGATGAACTCGGCGCGGAGCATGGCCATCATCTTTCCGCGCGTGCCCGGTGATTTGCCTTTCTCCTTTTTTGCCGACTGACTCAGCGTGGCAGCGATGGCGGCGGGGGCTTTGATGAGCACGTCGTCGATCGTGGCGCCGCTGGTCTTGACGATCATGGTTTGGCCGGAGATCAACTCGCCGGGGGCGTGTCCGGTGTGGACGGTGGTGATGCCGAAACTCCGCAACCAATCGATCAATTCCTCGCGGGTGTTGTAGGCGTCGATGGCCCGCAACTCCGGTTGGATAGCGGACGACTCCTCGATCTGATCCTGATCGTGCTTTTGGTTGTAAATGCCGGTCAGGCCCACGACACTGTGGGCATCGATCAATCCCGGTGTGACCACGGCGCCGGTCAAGACGCGGAAACCCGGTGGAACGGCCACTTGCGAGGCTGGACCGACCGCAACAATTTTTCCGTCGCGAATGACCACCACGCCGTCGTCAATGGGCGGCCCGGCCATGGTGAAAACTTTTTCGCCGCGAATTGCGACCTGCCCCATCGCGACGGGCAGGCCCATGGTGCACACGCAGGCCATCATCGATAAACAACAGGCGCGGATCGATAAACGTTGGGACCATTGTGATATTCGTTTCATTATTGGTCCCCTTCATGTTCATGACAGCACAGGTATGGCTCGGTGTCGTGTCCCGCACCGTAGCCGCCCACGGCATACAGCAGATCGCCCGGAATCGACCGATCAAATACTCGTTTACCCTCGACCCACGTTTCCAAAACGTCGGTGTACACGCTCAGCGGGTCGCCCGACAAGATGATGAAATCGGCGTCCTTGCCGACGTCGAGCGAACCTATTCGATCGTCCAGGTCCAACATTTTTGCACCCGCCAACGTCAGGGCCTTGAGCGCGGCTTCGCGAGACATGCCCGCCCGAACACCCAAGGCGGCCATGCGAAAAAACAGACGCGAATCGGTGATCCAGTCATCGGTATGAAAGGCCACTTCGACGCCGGCTTTTTCGAGAATACCGCCCGTCTTGAACAAAAGATTGACCGCCTCCAACTTGCCGCCCGGACTATCGACCAGAATGATCGAACAGGGGACACCGGCAGCGGCGATTTCCTCTGCCACTTTCCACCCCTCGCTGACGTGATGCAGCACGACGCGGAATCCGAACTCCTGGGCCAACCGCAATACGGTCATGATGTCATCGTGACGGTGGGTATGGTGATGCACGATCCGCTTTCCGGCCATGGCCTCGATCAGCGCTTCGGAGGCCAAGTCGCGCTCGGGAAGCTTGGACTCATCGTCGCCGGCCCGTTCGATTTTCTGTTGGTACTCCCGTGCTTTGATGTATTTTTCACGGACGAGCGCGGCGGACTTGCCCCGCGTGCCGGGGAAGGGCGGGTCACGCATGGAGTTGGTTCCGTTGGCCATCTTCAAACCGCCCATGGGTTTTCCAGCCTGATCGAGGATGAATCGTTCCTCGATCGTCTGGGCGTCACGCATTTTCATGTAAATCGTCTGACCGCTGATCAGGTGGCCTGAACCCGGCATGATGTTGATGGTCGTCAAGCCGCCGGCCACGACACGCCTGAAACCCGAATCCATAACGTTGATGGAATCCAGGATGCGAACCTCGGGCTGGATAGGGCCGGTGGAATCCGCACCGCCGATTCCGCCCACGTGGTTGTGTGTACAAATCAGGCCGGGCATCAGGGTCTTGCCGGTGACGTCGAGGCGAACGGCATCGGTGGGGACGGGCGTTGAATCCACGGGCCCGACCGCGGTGATTTTTCCGCGTTCGATGACCAGCGTGCCGTGTTGGACGACGTCGCCGCTGATGGGTACGATGATCCCACCGACGAAGGCGTGCGGGCGTTCTTGTGCATAGCCGGCATCGCGCGTGACAAGCAGGACGCCAAGAAGGAACAGAATACGTAGTTTCAAATGGAGCCTCCTTCCGAGAGTGATACAGCCATTGAACAGGCGAATCGTAGCGAAGGATACACGAATGACAAGCAAGACCGCGGAAATGAATGGGCGCTCGTCTGATTTTGGGCCGCGTTTGTTCTGGTTGCCCATGGGTTTGCTTCCGTTTTCGATTTCGGCGTGGGCTGCGGACCCTGCGGATGCCCGTGCGGATGTGCGTACCCGTCTGGATTTTCGGGTCAGTGCAGTGGTCGATATGCATTATTACGTACGGGCGCTGGCTGATAGGGAAAACGTTCCCATCGAATACGCCGAGGCGGTAAATGCCGTCCGCGAGCTGAACGACGCGCTGCAAAACGCCATGGCCTGGGGTTTCATCGAGTCGAATTTGGAAGGTTGCCGCACGTTTGATGACGTGATTCGGGAATTCGGCGACCTGCCCGAATCAAGTCGGCTTTTCGGGGGGCGCCGCATCCAGTTACGATCGCTGGCCATCAACCTCGCCACCGCGGCTGGAAAGGCTTTTCCCGCTTTTGAAAAGGAAGTTTGGCCTCAGCACGAAACTTCCCTGGCAACCGCCCGGAAGCGTATCGACGCCGACTTGATGTCCAAACAGGCGGAATGCTTCTCGTTCATGTTTGAAAAACTAGGGATCATCGATCCGGGCGTGGAGATTCCCGTGCATCTTGTCGTTGACGCGCCTTTTCCCGAGGCATTCACGCATCGTCGCGTCGGGGGTGGTGGGATGTGTTTCGTGGGCGTCGCGAACGCGCCGGGCAGTCAATTATATGAATCGATATTGCACGAAGCGACGCACGTGCTCGACATCGCCTCGGAAGATCGGGGCGTCTTCGTCGAATTGCGGGGCGCGCTCAGTCAGGCGGGCGTCAGCCGACGAGACGCAGTCTATCGTGATTTGCCGCACACGTTGATGTTCGTTCAGGCGGGCGAGACCATTCGCAGGATCGTGAACCCGGACCATCAACATTACGGGGACGTTGCGGAGTATTATCAACGTGTAGGCCCGGTGTCGGAAATTGTTCGCAAACACTGGACGTCCTACTTGGATGGCCAAATGTCGCGGGAAGACGCCGTCGCGAAGATGGTGGAGGAGGCCGTCCCGCCCGGCGAAAAGTAGGCCGACTGGTCGAATGAAACTTCGTCGATCGGTTGTTTCGATGGCAATGTTCAGCGGCCCAACGTCGCACGCCCTTGACGATGTGCGATCATCCAGTTCTAATCCATTTCCGTGTCAATGGCGTCACAACTGCCTTGGCCGCGTTTAATAGGGAGATGCGTCATGCGGACATTGGGTCTGGCTTGGATTGTGGCATGGATGGGATGTGCGGGTTGCAACACCGATCCGATGTGGGAGCCGTCCCAGCGAGCGAGGGGTCCGCTGGGATCGATCGATCGGCCTGACGGGGTCGGACTTCCTGATATTCGAATCGCCGATGCGCATGAAGTGGACATGGTCGAACAGGTCCTGACCCATCGCGCAATGTACCATCGGTCATTGCAAGCGCTTCACGATTATTACCAGCAGCACGGATACGAAAGCAAGCGAACCTGGACGCTGAACGAACTGGCTGACGTCAAGCGGATTCGGCCTTATCGGTACATTCTGGATGCGGAGATTCCCTCGTCCGACCTGCAACCGCGCGACAGCATCGCCGAGGCAGACGCGATGTTTGAAAGGGGATTGGTCTTGCTGAAAGAAGGGGGACACAACCTGCCGTTCGTCTATCGCGAAGGCCGACTTCGCGAGGCGTTGGCGACGTTTCGCGAGTTGATTGAACGGTACCCGTCCAGCGACAAGATCGATGACGCCGCGTTCTATTGCGGTGAAATTCACAAGGAATATTTCAAGGGCGAGGAGCCCCTCGCGATTCGCTGGTACGAGCGGGCGTTCACGTGGAACCCGCAGATTCAGTTGCCGGCAAGGTTTCAAGCCGCGGTGGTCTATGATTATCGATTGCACGATCGTGATCGGGCGCTGGAGTTGTATCAGGACGTACGCCGCGTGGAAACGTTTAACCAATCCAACGTCATCTTCGCGGTTGCCCGAATCGAACAGTTGACCTCCGACCGATTGCCGCATGCGCCGGAGCCGAATGTGGGGCGAGTTTTGGGCGCGCCGGCGGATGCATCGCGGTCACCGAATCAACCTTGATGGGGTTAGGGCGGGCGTGTCATTGCGCCGGGAAATATGAGTCGCATTTTGGCATCGCTGGCGGTTGCGGACCTGGTTTTGTGGGTCGGAAGCGGCGTGCTGGGTTTCCTGGTTCACGATGACGGCGGGTATGCCCGGCATTTCATCTTGGCGTTGTTTACTTCGCTGCTTACGGTCTTCATACACGCGGTGGCGCTGACCTATTTCAGCGCCAGTGGGCGGATGATCAGTCAAGCTGTTTTCATCGGTCATCTGGCCGGCGCGACGTTGGACCAGGTGCGGGTGAACAAGGGCCGCGTCGTTCGGTGGATCGGCGTGGGGGTGTCGGCCGTCGTCGTCAACGTTGCTTTCGGCGCCTTGACCGCTCGCGACTCGACGTGGCATGTGTTTCACGTGTTCACCAGCGTGATGGGGATGTTCGCCAATGCGGCTGCGTTCTGGGTCATTTTCGGGGCCGTCTGCGACCAGTCGAACTTGATGCGGGGCGTTTTTTCACAGTATCAGGATCGGCGGACGCAGATTCGGCGGGGCGACGTTTTCCCCGCGAGGGAATCGCCGGACAATGACTGACCGTTCGCGCTTGACCGTTCGATCCATTCGGTGTATTCGGTACGAGGCAACAGGCTTGCGAGCGAAAGGAGCCCTGGATGCCCGACCCCCGTCCATCTGAACGATTCCGCGATATTCCCGAGTCGCTGACGTTTGACGACGTCCTGCTCGTTCCTCTGCGATCGGGCGTGGTACCCGGCGAGATCGACGTCGGCACGCGGTTCACCCGCCATATCCGCATGAACATTCCGCTGGTTTCCGCACCGATGGACACGGTAACGGAATCTGCGCTGGCCATCGCCCTGGCCCAGGAGGGCGGCATCGGGATCATTCACAAGAACTTGACCATCGAGCAGCAATGTCGCGAGGTGAACAAGGTCAAGCGATCGGAGAGCGGCATTATTTTCGATCCGGTTACGCTTCGGCCGGGCGACCCGGTTTCCCGTGCCCGAGAAGTCATGATGCTGCACAACATTTCGGGCGTTCCGATTACGGAGGCGGACGGATCGTTGCGGGGCATCATCACCCGCCGGGATTTGAAATTCCTCGAATCCCTCGATCGCACGGCGCAGGAGGTGATGACCAAGAACAATCTGGTGACGGCCCCGCCCAACACCAACCTGGACGATGCCGAGCGGATACTGAACCGGGGCAAGGTCGAAAAGCTGCTGCTGGTCGATGCCCACGGAAAGCTCACCGGCTTGATCACCATGCGGGACATTGAACGAAGCAGGGGATTTCAGCAAAGCTGCAAGGATGAACGCGGGCGATTGCGGGTAGGGGCCGCCGTGGGCGTCCATGATTACGAACGGGTCGAAGCGCTGCTGCGATTTGACGTGGACGTGATCGTCGTCGATAGCGCTCATGGCCACAGTGAAAACGTCATTCACACGGTGAAGGAAATCCGATCGCGATTCGATATCGAGTTGATCGCTGGAAACATCGCGACGGCGGAGGCGGCGGATGATTTGATCGAGGCCGGCGCCGACGCGCTGAAAGTGGGAATCGGTCCGGGCAGCATTTGCACGACGCGTGTGATTTCCGGCGTGGGTGTGCCGCAGTTGACGGCTATTCTCGACGTCGCAGGGGCCGCGAGAGCCGCCGATATTCCGGTGATAGCGGACGGTGGAATTCGCCGGTCGGGCGACATTACCAAGGCGATCGCTGCCGGGGCGCATTCGGTCATGATGGGTTCGTTGTTCGCCGGGTTGGAAGAGTCACCGGGCGAGCAAGTGACGTGGAAGGGCCGTCGATTCAAGGAATACCGAGGCATGGGTTCGATGGGCGCAATGATTCAAGGGGCGGCTGACCGCTATGGTCAAGCGGCGGCTGCGGTCCGCAGCGGCAAACTCGTCCCCGAAGGGATCGAGGGTCGCGTGCCGTATCGCGGCCCATTGTCGGAATTTGTCTATCAGTTGGTGGGTGGATTGCGCGCGGGCATGGGCTATTGTGGCGCCCCGACAATTGACGACCTGCGTGAAAACGGTAGATTCGTTCGCGTGACCCATGCGGGCGTCGTGGAGTCGCATCCACACGATGTTTCCATTACGAAAGAGGCGCCCAATTATGTGCTTGATATCCCAACGGATTCCTGACATGCAAACAACGAAAAGTCAGACAACGAACGGGTGGACAACGAATAGGTGGACTTTTGGGGCTGCCCTATTTCCCCTGGCGATGACTGTGGTGGGTTGTCGCCCGTATCCGGATGTCTCCATCGACGATCTACCGCAATCGTCGATGGTCACGACGATGTCGGCTCGACGCGCCATCGATTCGACTGCGGCTGCGGAAATCAGGGTGCGGCCTTTCGAGTTGTCCAGCGTTGATTCGCAGGACGGAATTGTCGCCCACGGCCCCCTGTGGATGGAAGATCCGTTTGAAGTTTCGGGCAGCGACGATGGCCAATTCGCTGTAACGACGGAGGATTTCGTGTATTTCCCCCTGGGGACGTGCCGTTTCATTATCAACACATTGTTGCTTCCGATCAGCATGGTCATGGATCCGCCCTGGACGACGATGTGCAGCGACGGCGTGGAAAATCAGCGACCTGAAACCGGGATTCGCGAATTGCGGGACTCGCAGCGTTGTGCGGGTATGACGACGCCGTCCGACATCCACGACACCTGGGCATTTGAGCAGATGTACGCGGATTATCTGATCGCCACCGGCCATGAACCGCGATCGGATTCGAACTTCCATTCCACGACCCCAACCGAGGAGGATCCAGGCTGAATTACGGAGGCGCCGCCCACGATCCTACCACGGTCAGTGAATCGGTCACGGTTACCCGTTTGGCCGGCGGCCTCCAGCGATGTCCACGCTGCTTGATTCCTGTTTCCGACGCGCCCGTCACAGGCCGTTGCCCTGATTGCGGCTCCGAACTTGTCCTTGACGGTTCAACCAACATCGATTCGACACCGTTCGCACGAATCGACCGGCCGGATGTTCATGCCTATCGATCGATGCGTCGCTGGGTATACGGAGCCGGCGTGGAACGGTTGACGTTCCTGGCGCTCATTCGACCGTCGGTGGCATCGCGGCGGTTCGTTCGACGGCATCTGGCACTGTTGGCCTGGGCGGCGACGCTGTGCTTGTTGTCGACGGTGGCTTGGCATCGAGTCGAACGTACGGTGGACAACGCGGGCCTGATTAGGACCGCTCCCGCCGGGCGGGGTTGGATATTATTGGCTGACGCCAAACAATCGGACCTGGCGTACGGACTGATCGGCGTGGGCTGGAATCCGACGTGGGCGGGCGTCACGCTGGCGATAGGATTTCCGCTGGGTTGGATGCTGGCATACATGATTCTGGGATTAATGAACGTCGCACCGGCACTTCTGGTGCCGGGGGAGCGCCGGAAAGAGCAGCGACTCCGCGGCGCTGTGCATTACGGATCAGCATTCGCCCAATTGATCCTGCTGGCGGCGTGGGTGGCGTTTTTGTCACCACTTGCGGACGTGCTGGTAGCGCGTGGTTGGATGTGGATTCCGCAATCAAGCCGCTGGTTGGTGGTGGCGGTCGTCATCGCCGCGGCGGCTGGATTGATGTGGTGGTTCTGGCTTATCCGGGCGGCGCTCACCTTGCCCGCGGAGATGGGTCGGGGCGTTTGCATCTATTATGTCATGGGCTTTCCGTGGTTGTTGGCGGCGACGATCATGGGATGGTGGTTCGGGATGGACCGACTGTTGACCATCCTCGCGTCTGTCTTTCGTTTCAACTGGTCGGGATGAACATGCATCCGCAATCCATCGCCGTCATCGACTTCGGTTCGCAATACACACAGTTGATCGCCCGCCGCGTTCGCGAGCAGAACGTACACAGCATCATCACCGGCCCGAAAGTGACCACCGACGAACTCAAAAAAAACAATGTCGTGGGCATTATTCTTTCCGGTGGACCAGACAGCACCTATGCGGACGGCGCGCCCACGTGCGACAAGCAAATCTTCGAAATGAATTGTCCCGTCCTGGGCATTTGCTATGGCATGCAGGTCGCCTGCCGAATGCTCGGTGCCGAGGTCGCGCCCACGCAGACCAGGGAATTCGGCCGTGCGGATCTCTCCATTATCGAGCCGAGTGCACTCCTGACCCATCTGCCCCGCGAGACGACCGTGTGGATGAGTCATGGCGACATTGTCCACCTGCTCAATGACGAATTCGTTGGGTTGGCCAAGACCTCGACGTGTCCCTTCGCCGCCGTCAGGCACCGGACCAAGCCATTCTACGGCGTTCAATTTCACCCCGAAGTGACCCACACGCCCGAGGGCACCCGAATCATCCGCAATTTCCTGTTTGATATTTGCAAATGTGCCGGCGATTGGCGTCTGGGAGACGTGATGCAAGAGACCGTCGCCCATTTGCAAAGGACGATTCCCCAAGACGCCCGCGTTATTTGTGCCTTGTCCGGCGGCGTGGATAGCTCGGTGACGGCGGCCTTGCTTCAACGGGCCGTCGGCGATCGACTGGTCTGCATATTCGTTGATAACGGTTTGTTGCGTTTGAACGAGGTCGATGGTGTCGAAACGACCTTCAGAGACCATTTCAAGATAGACCTTCGCATCGCCCGCAAAGCCGACGAATTCCTCGCGAGATTAACGGGTGTCAGCGATCCACAGGAGAAGCGTCGAATCATCGGCCATACGTTCATCGACGTTTTTGAACGAGAAGCCGCCGACATTCCGGGTGCGCAGTACCTCGCCCAGGGTACGCTGTATCCCGACGTCATCGAATCCGGGCAGGGCATCGGCGGTACAACCGCGAACATCAAGCTGCACCACAACGTCGGCGGGCTTCCCGAAAAGCTGGGTTTCAAACTCATCGAGCCGCTTCGAAATCTGTTCAAGGACGAAGTGAGGAACATGGCCGAGCAATTGGGCCTGCCTCACGAGCTTGCCTGGCGACATCCGTTCCCCGGTCCGGGTCTCGCGGTTCGGATTCTGGGCGAAGTCACAACTCAGAAACTCGACCTATTGCGGCAAGCGGACAAAATCGTTATGGACGAGGTGGTGGCCGCCGGGTGGTACGACAAGATGGCGCAGGGATTCGCCGTGCTGCTTCCGGTCAGCGCAGTCGGTGTGATGGGCGATGGGCGGTCGTATGGCGATCAGTACGTCTTGGCTTTACGATTCGTCGAGACCGTGGATTTCATGACGGCTGATTGGGTTCACGCTGATCACGACATGTTGGCGCGAATCTCGACACGGGTGATCAACGAAGTGTCACGAATCAACAGGGTGGTCTACGACATTTCCAGCAAGCCGCCGGCCACCATAGAATGGGAGTAACGACCATTTTAGATCGGCATCGGGTTCGAGATCGGTCACGAGGGCAGGGTGTCGAACGTCAGGCAGTGCCACGCGTAACCGTCTGCGGTGGATTGGCAAAGGCGACATCCACGGAAAACGTGGTAAACGTTTTCACACGTCGGAGCCTGAACGCTATGGTCTGTGGAAAACGTTGCCATGCCTGAAAACGCGAAAACAACGGCCCCCGCGAAACCCAAACACGTGATGTTGACGGGCGCTACCGGCTTCGTCGGGCGCAACGTTTTGCGAGAACTGCTGAAGCGCGATTACGTGGCGATTTGTCTGGTGCGTTCGAAAGAACACCTGGAATCCGTATCGCGAGATCTGGACGCGTCGCGTATCGTCGCGGTGGAAGGATCGCTGTTCGATGGGTCGGCGCTGAACGATGCGGTGGCGCAGGCCCAGGCCGCCATCCATCTGGTGGGAATCATTCTGGAGCGCCCGTCGCGCGGGCAAACATTCGATCGCATTCATCGACAGGGCACCAGCAACGTCGTCCATGCCCTCGAACAGGCCAACGTCCGCCGCTATGTTCACATGAGCGCCTTGGGAACCAGGCCGACCGCCGTTTCAAATTACCACAAGACCAAGTTCGCCGCCGAGGAACACGTCCGCGGCAGCGGTCTGAGTTGGACGATCTTTCGCCCGAGTTTGATCCACGGTCCCGACGGTGAATTCATGCGCTTGATGAAGCGGTTCGTATGCGGTTTGATTCCCCCGGTCATTCCCTATTTCGGCAGCGGTCAGGCGAGATTGCAGCCCGTGTCGGTCAAAGACGTCGCCCATTGTTTCGTCGATGCACTGGAGCGAGAAGAGACCGTCGGCCAGACATATGAAATCGGCGGGCCCAAGGCCTACACCTGGAAGGAGCTGTATCGCGTTTGCCGGCGTTTGATGCCACGCGGACACCGTTGGAAGCCCATCGTTTCGTTACCGGTCCCCATCGCGAATATGGTCGCCCGCACCGTGATGAAGACGCCGCTCGTTCCGATGGAACTGAAGTTTAACGTCGATCAGGTCCAGATGTCGCAGGAGGACAGCACCTGTTGCACCCGTCTCGTCGAGCAGGTATTCGGAATCGAATTGCGCGATTTCGAAGATGAGCTGTCGCGATATGCGACTCGAATCGGTATGGTGTGACGCTATTTCCGATCCGACATAACGGAGACGTGTCGTACTTGCAATAACAACCGGCTTTTGTGGGCATTGCACACCTGACGGGGTATTCACAAGCCTGACGCGGACGCTTGAAACGCTCCTGGACGCCGCTCCGGTTGACGACCGCACGGCATTCAGCAAAATAAACACGAGTTAATTTGAATGATCGTCCTTCTGCGGTAGCCGACGTTCGACCATGTATCGAATCTGCAAACTTTTCACCATCGAAAGCGGGCACATGCTCAGCAAGCATCCTGAACGCTGCCGCTTTCCCCATGGCCACAGTCGCACCGTCGAGCTGATACTCGAAGCCCCAACCTTGGACGGGGGTGACATGGTCTGCGATTTCAAATGGCTCAAAATCGCCATGGCTGACTTTCTGGACCAGTTTGATCATGCGCTGTGCATCAACGAAGCCGACCCACTACGACAGAAATTGGCCGCCGAGGAGAATCGTCTGATCGTATTTGCGGAAGGCGACCCTACGACGGAACGGATGGCCAAGCGCATTTTCGACCACTTGGCTGAATGTATTCGATCGGGCCGGGCCATGACAACACCCCACGGAACACGTTACAACATCCGTGCGGATGTGCGAGTCGAGCGCGTACGAGTCAGTGAAACTCCGTCCTCCTGGGCCGAGTATACCGGTGAATAGATGACGGATGACGTTTGCCGGGATGGGCCGCCACGGTATTTCAGTTTCGGGTTTTTCGCCATGGTGGCGCGAGCAGGTTCGGACTGATCGTCTCTCCGGCGCACGCCGGAGTCCAGGCCGCGTTCTTCTGGATTCCGGCGTGCGCCGGAATGACGGGTCCCAGCGACTGCGCGATTCTTATTCATGAGCCAGTTGGCAAGAGGATGCCATGTCCAACCCAGACCTATTGGAAACATTCGACAACCCACATCCGGAGCGCGAATACATCATCAACCATACCGTGCGCGAATTCACCAGCCTCTGCCCCATCACAGGCCAACCCGATTTCGCAAAGCTGATCATCCGGTACGTGGCCCATCTGAAATGCGTCGAGCTTCGAAGCCTGAAACAGTATTTTCACTCCTATCGCAACGATGGCATTTTTTATGAGGACGTTACCAATCGAATCCTCAACGACCTGATATCTCGTTGCCAGCCGCGGTGGATGCGGGTCATTTCCAAATGGACGGTGCGCGGCGGCATCCATACATCCGTCATTGCGGATCATGGCCCCATACCGCCAAACGCGTCCTATTGATGATTGAATTCCGCCAAACGGGTTCTATTGATGCTCAAACTCCGCCAAGCGGGTCCTATTGATGATTGAATGGTGGAATGAAGTTGATCCGTGTTGGCCGTAGAACCGTCACCCCGGCGAAAGCCGGGGTCCAGACAAGCGTGCTGCCGTTCCACGCTTTCGCGGAAACGACCACCATCGTTCAATTGACCATTCATAGATCATTAGGGTGCCGATAATCCCGATTCTCGCCATTCCGCCTAGGTCGGTTATCAGGTTGGCCATTTCTGGTTGACTCGCCCCCGGGCGGGAAGTTCGGCAAATCTCGGACGAACTCGATCTTACATGCCTATAATTCATACGACTTTGCCGCGTTGCGACGTCGGTTTTCCGGCGAATTCTTTTGAAGTACGGAAGTTTTGACTTCCGCCGGACAATCTTGGTAGCATTGCGGTTGCAGAGGAGGAAGAGAGAACCCCGGCCACCCGCAGCTCATGTCACCCATGGGGCTTGCCGGGAAAGATGGAGGGAGCGAGATTCGCCCGCGTCGCGCCAACCCACACCGGTTGGGCGCCGATGGTGCGTACTCGGGAGGGAGAGAAATTGCAGCAGTCCGATTCCGGGGTCGAAAGACTTCTCATCATTCAATTGTCACCCGCGGTGGCCGACGATATCGAGGCCGCCTTCGCGCGCGGTGCGCAGACGGTCCATCGTTGCGACTCGCTGGACGATGCCTTGCGTCGTGTGGCTGATGAACCGGTCTACGCCGTCGTGGTCGTGGTGCTGGACGGAGCCGCCCACCGCATACCGGAAAACGGCGATGCGCTGATCGAAGGTTTTCAAGCCATCCAGCGAAAGTCACCCGACACCCAATTGATCGTCGTCGCCGCCTCCGCCTTGGAGATGTCCTTTTGCTGCGAAGCCGTGAACTGCGGCGTGTCGGGGTTCCTGGAATTCCAAAACGGGCGGCTCGACACCGCCGCGGTCGAAAAGCAACTGCAATTAGCGGACGCCCGATACCAACGTTTGCGGGCCGAGGCCAAACGGATTCACTCCGGCGAAATTTTCGATTCCACCGGCATCGTGGGTTGCAGCCGGGCGATGGCAACAGTCTTGTCGCAAGGGGCCCGGGCGGCGGAAGTTTCCGACGTCCCCGTTCTGATTTACGGAGAATCGGGAACCGGAAAGCAACTGTTGGCCGAGATGATCCATCGCCTCGACCCCAAGCGAGCCTCCAAGCCTTTCCTTTCCGTCAATTGCGCAGCCATCACCGGGACCTTGGCGGAAAGCGCGATGTTTGGCCACGTGAAGGGAGCGTATACCGGCGCGACCGAATCGCGTGCCGGATATTTTCGCGCCGCCGACGGCGGGACGGTTTTTCTCGACGAAATCGGTGACCTTGCGCCGGAACTGCAACCCAAGCTCTTGCGCTTTTTGCAAGAAGGCGTGGTCATGCCCGTCGGATCGGACACCGAACATCCCACCGACGTCCGCATCATCGCCGCAGCCAACCGGCGCATTCCCGCTCTCGTGGAGGAGGGCCTCTTCCGATTGGACCTCTATCAACGACTCAACGTGATTTCCTTTGAAATACCGCCGCTGCGGGAACGACGCGAGGACATCACCCTGCTGATCGACTTCTTCGTCAAGAAGTATAGCCGATACTATGACAAGCCCATCAAACGTATCGAGCCGCGCGTCTATGACTTGTTCACGCGAGCCGCACTCCAGGGCAATGTTCGAGAGCTGGAAAACACGATCCGCCGCATGTTGGCCATGAAAACCATCGGTGACGAAATCACGCTGAATGACGTTCCCTCGTCCATATTGGCCGGTTACGTCAAACCCGTTCGCCGAGAGGAAACCCTGCTTCCCAAGGAAATCGTCGAGTCGGTGGCGGGGTTGATCATGTCCGGTGCGTTGACGCTTCCCGAATTCGTGGACGAATGTGAGCGACTCATTTTGGGCCATGCCATCGAGCAGAATCGTGACGGCAACGCCGATCTATCACAACAACTGGGTCTGTCGACGCGCACGCTTTACAATAAACGCCGCAAGCATGCCCTGTAGCCGACGGGTATGAAATAGCTCGTCAATCATTTCATTCAGAAAGAAACGCCAACGATAACTGACGCTTGAACGGTTTACTTAACGAGCCGCGAGCGCGAAGCGAGCGGTCTTCTCTTCCAACCTTTTCCGATCCTTGAAGTGTCTGGTGGGCCACGCGACTAATCATCGGCTCCCCCACCTCCAAAAGGAGGTGGGCCACCCGGCTTCCAACCTTTTCCGATCTTTGACGGTGTCTGGTGGGCCACGCAACTAATCATCGGCTCCCCCACCTCCAAAAGGAGGTGGGCCACCCGGCTTCCAACCTTTTCCGATCCTTGACGGTGTCTGGTGGGCCACGCGACTAATCATCGGCTCCCCCACCTCCAAAAGGAGGTGGGCCACCCGTCCAGAAAGAAACGCCAACGATCAGAACAGCGTTGCTCCGCGAACGACGGGATCGCGCCGCTCCGCGAACGCCTGCCTCGCACCGGCTCGACGTCTACCCGCAAAACGACCCGGGGCGACGGCAAGTGTCGCCCCGGGTCCGTGGTCGCTCAAAGCGGAAGTGAATTGAAAATCGCCGCGGCTACTCCGGTTCGATCTCAGCATCCAGCAATTTGAGATAGGCTTCGTAGTCGACCGGACTACGCGCCTCCAGATCCGCCGCGTTGTCGTAATGCGTGACCAACTCGTCACCACCCTTTCGAATAGTGACCTGAATCGTCCCGTCGGAGTTCTCGTGTATGGAACGCCGCGTCATTCCGCGGATTCGCATCACCTCGGGCATCACCTTCAAATGAACGTTCTGCAAATTGTTTTGCAAGTTTCCCATCGCGTTGCCCAGGCCTTCCACTTCCACTTCCAGATTTCCCAGAATCTCATCCGTATCCACGTCGATCAAGTTCTCGCCGAGCATTTCCAGGGTCACGAACGATCCGGGACCATGATGAATCTGTGTCCGATCCAGGGCTTCGAGGTAAATCGCGTGGGCCTCCGCATCCTGATTCAGCAGCTCCTCCGCCGAGGCGTACGTGGTCGTCGACTCGACGCCGTCGGCGTTCTTTCGCATCACCGTGATTTCCCCATCACCATCGAGAGAAACCGAGATCGTAGCATCGTCTCGCGTGACGGTCGTGGTCATGGTCACTTGGCCATTGTCAACCGTCACCTGCATCGTGCGGCCTTGCGAGTGCGGCAGTGCATCCACGATGATATTGTGAAGCTTGTCATCCAAATGAAGGTCGTGCAACTCAGCCAGATCACCCATCACCCATTCGCCACCTTCGCCACGCAGCATCACGCGCGCCTTGGTCTGCAAAGAATCGTGCATCTCGGCATCGGGCGAGGATTCAAAAATCCAGTTCACGTTGCCCATCTCGGCTCGCGAACCGAGATTGGCCACTATATTGCGACGCTCGCCGTCTCGCAGAACGGTGAATTTCATGCGGTCACCCGGTGCACCCGAACTAATCACCTCCACCAGACCCCCGACTTCACCGTCCAATCCGACGTCGTTCACTTCAATGACCACGTCGCCTTGTTGAAAACCCGCAGCCTCAGCCGGACTGCCCGCGGCCACATTCAAAATTTTCAGTCCGTCGGATTCGCGCGTGACTTCCGAGTCGCCCATCGATGTAATTTGGCCGATCTGAACGCCCAGCCATCCTCGGTTCGCGTCCTCACCGGGCGCGGCCAGATTCACCGGCCTTCCATCACCCTTGCGAGAAAAGAACATGACCCGTGGCTTTTCCGACACATCGACTTCCTCGCCGGTGTCAGCCACCCAGGCGAATGTGCCGGCCCCATCTTCGCCCGCGTTCAGATTGACGTGAACTTTCGCCTCACCGCCGTCGCCCTTGGTGATCTTGACGATTTTCGTCTTGCATTCCACTTCGTCACCGAAGGCTACCTCGCTCAACGCCCACGTACTGCTGGCCGCAATCAGCAGCCCGATCATACAAGTCCTCATGCCGTCATCTCCTTCATTAGGGGGAATTCTGTCGCTTTTGTTTCATACGTCACAAACTTTCGCGCACCAGAACCGCGTTTTCCCGGGGATAGCGGTAGAACTGCGTACGCTCCAATTCGACCAGATAAATCCGTCCGTCATCACCGATGATTCCGAAGTGATCCGACTGCCGCCGCCGATCCATGACCTGACCGTCGGTGCTCACCGGGCGAATCAGATTCGCACCGCTGGGTCGAGGTGAAAAACTTGCGGGTTGCGAATAGGCCGCTGGTCCTGGATTCGCCAAATCCGCCGGCGGATAGGGGCCGGCATCCGGCTCGCCCAGCACGATCATCGGCTGGTTGTCCGATGGGGGATTCAGAACGGGGTTGATCATCATCCATCCCAGACACGCCGCCAGCGCGCCCGGAACGATCCACCAGATTCCAGAATCGAATCGCCGAACCGACGACGCCCTCGCAGCCATGACGTCGGCACCTTCCACCGCCGGATTCGATCCCAGAACATCTGAAAGGACCGACGCACACAACGCATCGACCGCTTCAGTCGAATCACACGCGTTCCGAATCGCGGGGTTGCGAACCTTGGCCTCGTCAAGATCGGCCCGCTGTTCGTCCGACAATACGCCGTCCAGCTTGCGGGTCATCAGCCGATCGATCTTTTTCATTTCATCGTTCATGATGTTTCAGACCTTGTCTCGCAGGGTCTCTCGCAGCAGCCGTCTTGCACGAACGAGACGCGTTTCCACGGTATCGACGGGCAGATTCATCACCTCGCCGATCTGCCGATACGACCACCCTTCGACATGCCGCAGGACGAAAGGTTCTCGATATTTCGCGGGCAGCGCTCCGATGGCTCCCAGTACAGCCTTCTGCTTTTCCGCATGGACCAGCGCATCGCCGCCCGACTTGGGAAACCCTGCTGGATCTCGGATAGTCGAGTTCCATGCCAACAGTTTGGGCTCCCGACCACGCCGTCGGCCGGAATCCGTCGCCCGATTTCGCGCGGTTCGATACAGCCAGGGACGCCATCTCGACGAATCGCGAAGCTTGGGAAGTCGCAGCCAGACGCTGGTCCAGACCTGTTGGCAAACATCGTCCAGTTGCTCTCCATGACCCAGAACTCCGAACACGACGCTTCGTACCCAATGGGCGTTTTCACGCACCAGCCGCTCGAACGCCTCCCGTTCACCACGCCGAGCAGCCTCCACCAATACATCATCAGTGGCCGCACCAGCCGGTGCGATGGGTTCGGGCTGATTGGGAAACGCCATAGTGAACGACATCGTTGTGGTTATAGACGTGAGACCGACATGATACCTGTCAAAACCTCGTTTATTTTTGTTGGCAAATTCACGTTTTGCATTCACTCGCCAGGTCCGATAATACACGTCCCAAACGCGATGCAAACCACGAACTTCTTTTCGCACGTAAGCTCGGCAATTGATTAAATACACAATGGACAAATTGACGTTATTGTGTAATCTTCCAGAAATGTTTTGCGCGTTTCGCTAGCGTCGGGTGCGAATTGGCTTCGATTGATGCAAACGAGGTCTGCGGCGACTGGCCTTCGCCACCAATTTCAACAACGACAGATTGAAGTCGGCCCGGCTGCCATCTCCCCCCGGGCGTATAACACAAACAATGTCCATGGCGGATGGCCATTCGTGTTGGCCGGTTCGAAACGCTTCACGCAAGCAACGTTTCAAGCGGTTGCGAAGAACCGCGTTTCCGACACGACGGCTGATACTGATTCCCAGACGAGAGTGCGACAGTTCATTGTCAGCCACGTATACGACGAGACGATCATCGGCGGCGCTGCGTTTGGTGGCAAATACGCGTTGAAAATCGCGTTGGCGATGCAATCGTTTGGATCGACCCAATGTGAAACGGGGGACCATTTACGGAGCCTGCCATCATTCAACGCCGCCCGGTCACGTCAACGCCCGTGACCATGACACGTTCAGATCGAATTGCCTCCCGGCTGACGGATTGGCCGATATCATGAAAAGCGTTGTACGGCTCGAAGGCGATTCATATACTCCATATAATCGTTCAGGGCCGAAACGAAAGAGGTGGGGCATGCCAACATCGGAATCTTGTCGCAAACTATTTCGGACTTCGTGGCGCAGTCGGCCTGTGGTTCGCGCCATTGTGGGGGGACTGATTGGGCTGGCAACGAGCGGCAGTTCGTTCGGCCAGACACCGGTCGAAAACAGTGGCCGGGCATTTGACGCGGAGTCCACGCTCAATTCGCCCGTGGGCGTCAATGCCCTTGTCGAACCGGCCGCCCGGCGGCTTGATGTCGATGCGTATTCCGAACTTGAAGACCTGAACCCCCTGCTTCAAAATCCTTTCGCAAGCCCGTTTACATCGCGGCGAAGGCTATCTCCCTTGCCGACGTCCGTGGGCCTGCCGCAATCGATCTTCTGGCAACCGTTGCCGCCCTTCGGGACGGGGATTCCAGGTGTATTCCCGTTTGGCGCGTACGAAAACGAGGCGCAACAGAATCCCCTGACCGGATTACCGCAAGCGGGTTCTAATCTTCAGACCCCGGCGTGGTCAAACGATTTGCTCGACGGGGGTCTGGACTATGGTGCGTCGCCTTTTTCCGGGGTTTTGCCACCCCCGCCGCCGATGGCCTTCGGTGCAGGCGAATCGTCTTTTGCCAATCCCGATGGCGCCGCGGACTCGCAAGCGGATGTCGATTTCAATTCGCTAGGTGCTCGCGCGCCGGCTGGACGAAGCATGCTGGATGCGAACGTTTATGACGCGCTTCGCGACGCGGCTACGTCGCCGATTCCAGCTTCGTCGGACGAATCCGCCGGTTCCACGTCGGATGATGCAGACGACGCGACCGCCCATCCGGTCTTGGGCGTTCAACAGCAACGAATGCAACAGGCCCGCTCCGCGCTGAGCAGTCCGCCGCGCCTGTTCACGGGCGATCCACGGGAGACGGCCTCGCATTACGGTCAATTGGCCGGCGCTGCCCTTGCGGAAGGACAATACCAACGAGCCATCACCTATTTCGGATTGGCCCGATCAGCCGACCCGGAAAACCTCCGCTACTACGTAGGCGAAGGCCACGCGCTGATCGCCGCGGGGGAGTTCTATGGGGCTGTGTTGAAAATTTCGCGGGCCGTCGATCGATTCACCGACTTCGGTCAGCAGGAAATCGATCTGCCCCGTGACGTCAGACCCGTGGAACTGTTGGATTCCAGACGGGCTGAGTTGGAAATGAAACTGCGTGACGAAGACGATTATCGGCTACGGTTCTTGCTGGGATACATGGAATTCTACAGCGGCTTGCAAACGATCGGCCTGGAAAACATGCGGCTTGCCGCCCAACAGGCCCCGCCCGGCTCGGCCATCGCCCGTGCCCACGAACTGCTTTCAACCGCGCAGTGATCGTCTTTCAGTTCCTTGCCTCGATTCGCTCAACCACGATCGCGCTGGGAAATCTCGCATCTGCCGACAACGCAAACGCCCGCCGGCACATAATGCGCGCGGCGGGCGTGAAGATTGACGGCAACAGCGCCGAACGAACGAAGTGTGACGAATTACCGGCGTTTGTAGCTGCCGCGCATTTCGATTTTCTTGATCATCTGGGACCAGTCTGCCCATTCGCTCATGGTCCACTCCAACGTGTTTGCATCGGCCACGCGCATGGTGTAGCGGCCATAGCTATTCGTGCCGTCCAATCCCACGCCGGTGTAGGTCATGGTCCATAGTTTGTTCGTGGCGTCGTAGCGGGCGGTGCCTTCTTGCGGGAAACCCCAATCGTTGAGTAGCCACCAGACGTACGTGTTCCGCCCCGGATGCCATCCCCAAAAACCTTCCGATGAGAAGCTCTTGTCAGGCCCGGTGGATGTCATCGTGCCGTGCAGATAGGTCCCCCCCAACGCCCAATCCCACTGGGCGGAGCCTGTCCAGGTTTCCAGAGGCTCGCCTTCGGCTGACAGTCGTTCTGCCTCCCACGTCCAGCTCCCGATGAAATCTTTGTAGTTGACCATTTCCGCGGGGGCCAGGGGCTTTTGAATCTGGCTAAAATCCACGTTGGGCATGCAACCGCCGACCAGGAACGACGCAACCGCCGTCAACAGAATGATGATTCTCATGGCTCAAACTCCTTTGGGGTGTGATTCCAAACGTTAACTACCGCGCCGCCCGTAACTTAACATGATGCCAAGGAATTGCAATGCCCCGCAGGTCGGACACGGGGCATCGAGAAATGCCCTCGGCGGAAACGCATGCTCGATGAATCGGATGAAGTCGTTCATCATGATCCAGCCACAGAGGTCACAGAGAAATTCGCTTGACGCCATCAACAAGTCGTAGTTCACCGAAGTTCAGTAACAGCCCGCGCTTCAGTCCGGCAGCCCGAAGATAAGAGAGCACTTGAGCCATCGCCACCTGCGGGAGCTTTGAAACGGATTTGATTTCCACGACGACTTGATTCTCGACGAGCAGGTCGAGGCGTTGTCCCTTGATGATATGCCCTTTGTAATCGATATCGAATTCCATTTGCCGCCGCACCGGCAATCCGCGCAGGCTCATCTCGACGCAGAGCGCCTCTTCGTAAATGGATTCCAACAGTCCAGGCTCCAACGTCTGATGGACTTCGATGGCCGCCGCGATGATCTTCTCCGTCAAATCATCCATAACCGCACTCCGTGCTTTCCGTGCCCTCTGTGCCCTCTGTGGCCAACATTCCACACCACGTTGAAGATCGCGTGGGCTGATGGGAACGATTCCTTGGCGTTGGGCGGCAGCGGGTTGAAAGGCCCATCGATGAACGAATCAATGAACTGATTGAAGAATGTTCAGGGGCAGTTCGGCGGTGTGTTGAGTGACTCCTGACCGAGGAGTTCGACGAAGGCTGCGTAATCTTCCAGGTCTATCAGGCCACTGCCGTCGAGGTCCGCGCACAGACACCCCACTGACCTGGACGGGGACTGGCCGAAGCAAGCCTGAAAAACCCAAAAATCAATTAGATCAATGTCCGCTCCGCCGGCCAATTGGCCACAGGTCGTCGGGCAACCGTCGATTGTTTCTGACCCGCCGCCGAGACAATAAATGATGCCCAATCCGGCGCGTTGATCGCCGCCGGCCAATTGTCCCGACCCAACTTCACCGACGCTGAATATGGAACCGTTGGTGGTGATCACCGCGCCGGCAGATGAGGCTGCGCATGGCATCTGCCCGTTTCGGCCTGGCGGTTGCAGGTTGACCGCATCGGCGCCGATCACGTCGTTGAGTAGAAACAATGCGACGGTTAGCAGGATGACCGATAGAATCGTGTTGGGCCAGAATTTTGAGGAACCAGTCCGAAACATGATTATTCTCCCGTGCCACCCGGGCTGTCACACGAACCGATGGAGGCTGAGAAACGCGAATTCAGTTCGGCGTGAAAGCCCGGAGCCAGACGAACAAGCTGGGCGGCCCGTACGGAGACTCCGCTGTTCACTTCGACGTCGAGGGGGTTATCGGCATTGGACACGCTGACCGAGGCTTGTGCATAGAAGGGCGAGTTAGCCGCGGAAATCGTTCCCGAAAGTACCAGCACGCCGCTGTTGCACAGGTCGTCACATGGACCGGCTGTGTTTATGTCGCCAGCCTCGGCGGCGCCTATCTGGCAAAAGAAAGGAATCCGATTTTGGCGATTGACGTCGTCCGAGCCATCACTGTCGACGTCGTCCAACACGCCGTCGCCTACCAGAAAGCCATTGCTGAACCAGTCATTGATGGTAGCGGGGGGACTGTTGGGATCATCTAATGCAATATTGGCCGGGGACAGTTCCACGTATTCAGGGAAGGCCACCTCGAAATGCACGTGGGGCCCGCTGGCGATGCCGACGTCTCCCTCGATGCCGAGCGGCGTTCCCGCGGCGACAAATTCGCCGACGAATCGGCCCGCACCGGGGTTTCCATTGACGTCCGTGCCTTGACCGACGCTACCCCGCAACATGTGTGTGTACTTGGTCCACTCGCCGTTGGGATGCTCTATCCAGACGAAGTTATTCGGTGCGTTTTGACAGGTGCCCGCACCGGGGCAATTTCCACCGTTGGATTCGAAATCTCGCTCGCAGCAGAAAGTGCTGGGACCGCTGTACGCGCCGCAAGCGGTCGTCTGGGCTACGATGTTTTCCGTGACGGTAATCGTACCGTCACCGTTGCAATCGTTGACGCTGCCGCAGGCGTCTGGACAATTGGTATCGTTGTTTTCTACGATGATACGAATCCAGCCCGCCCCGGCGCTCACCACCGTGAAGGGTCCGCCGCCTTGCCCAGTCATATCAACCCGGTTCAACGTCGTGGGGTGATTGGTGTGATCATTGGAAAATCGCACGCTCGTACCATCCGTATAAGGCAGGCGATAGACCCCCTTGGCTACGGGCAGCGGTTGTGGCTGGGCCGACGCTTGCGTTGCACCGAGCGCGCCCAAAAGGGTCAACCCTAAACAGGTCGGCCATCGAGGAAACAAGGTTGTACGCTTCATCGTGAACCTCCGGACTGTGCCGTCGAATGACCCGCTCCTTCTCGCAAACGGGCGTTTTCACCCTCCAGCACCTTGACGCGCTTGTTCATCTCAATCAGATGCAGCGTCAGTTCTTCGACTTTTTGAAGGAGCTTCGATTCCATTTCGCCGACCTTGACGCCATTCTCGGCGACTTCTTCCGCCGAAGGAATTTCCGGCAGGTGGCCATGCTGCTTGATATGGGCTTCGACTTCTTCGAGCGTGCGTAATTCGTAATTCGGGTCAAAGACGAAATCCGACCAGCCCGTTTCCACGACGATCTCCTTGGCCCGAATCGGTCCGTTGACCGCCAGGCGATAATTACCGGGCGTCTGCGTTCCGATACCGACGCTGTTGGTCGCCCGATCGATGACCAATACGTTGGTATTGACTCCGCTCTGCTTGGTGCCGATCAACAGCTTGTTCGTATCGCCGTTCCACCAGAAGAACGCCCCGCCGTCGAAACTGCCTCCGGCGCGCTCCAGAAGCTCCAGACGGGCAGCGTTGGCGGAATTGTCCGTCGTGTCATCGCGAAGCTGAATGGTCGGGTCATTGCCCTGCACCACCAGCTCGTGATTCGGTTGCGAAGTGCCTATTCCGACCAATCCGCCCGCGGTGACGGTGACCTGGTCCGAATTGTTGGTGCCCAGGATCAGCGAATCGCCGAACTCCTGCATGACTTCCAGGCTGTTGTCACCGTCACGGAAACCGATGCGAGCGCCCACTTGTCCGCCGTCCTGACTCATGACGATACGGGCGTTCTGGTCCTTGCCGGAGTTGTTGGTGTCGGCTTCGATGGTCAGGTTAATTCCACCGGTGGAAGCCAGATGCAGCAGGTCTTGCGGGTTGGTCGTTCCAACACCCACGTTGCCATTCGAAGCGACCGTCACGCGATCTGCATTGTTCGTTCCCAGCGTCAGCGTACCATCAAATTCCTGCATGACTTCCAGACCATTTTCACCATGACGAAATCCAATACGAGCAGCCACCTGCCCACCGTCTTGGCTCATGACGATGCGGGCGTTCTGGTCCTCGCCGATGTCGTTGGTGTCGGCTTCGATGGTCAGGTCGATTCCACCGAGTGATGCCAAGTGCAGCAAACTCTGCGGGTTCGAATGACCGACGGCCAACTGCCCGCCACCGGAGGCGATGGAGACGTGATGGGTAGAATCGGCGTTCAAGGTCAGATCGGAAGTGTGCGAGTTGATTGCGCCACCGTTACCGTCGAGTGTCAGGTTCGTGTCACCATCCGTGCCGGCCAGGGCTAGCCGTCCGCCCGTCTCTGGGGCGCTCAGTTCGCTGCGAAGTACGCCGTCGGTGTCGGCCAACGACAACATCCCTCCCGATCCCACGTTGGCTGTCAACTCCACGGTTTCGGTATTGCCGGTGGCATCGTACAGATTGAGTTGGCCACGGGACTCCGGTCCGAAAGAAAGCGAGCGGAGCCAGGCGTCCGGCTCGCCGTCATTGCCGTTGACAAGCACCCACTGCAATCGGCCATCGATGTTGACGCCGACTTTCGGGGGCAGCGTGGACGCGTCCACCAAATCGATGGTACTGAATGCCCCGTCGATGATGACCCTGGCATCCGGTACGACGCCGCCGCCGAAGACCTGTAACGAACCGGCTGTGGTTTCGTCACCCAATTCGACGTGGTCGGTCAGCTCTTCGCTTTCAACCACGTTGACGCGAAAAGCGTAGGGAACACTGACCAGGGGAACGCGAGGGGACAACTCGTCACCGATCGGAACATTGTCCACGTCGTCGACTGTGATGCCGACATATCGCGGCTGGCCGTCGAACAGACTGGGCTTGGGTTCTACCAACGCGGTCCCCACACCGTTTGACGTGGTGACGGCGACGTCTTCAATTTGGGCAAGAATCGGACCACCGACTTCATCAGCGTAGAAAAAGAAATCCAGAATGTGCACGCCGTCGGGGAGCGGGTCGCCCAAGGCGTCGGTCAACAAGAACTGAAACGAAAGCCTCGCAGCCAGATCATCGAGGATGGGGCTGCGCGTGGATTCGAAGTTATGGGCCACTGGCTCGACGATCGAGATGTCGTCATTCGATTGAGCGGAAGCAGCCACCTCCCACGATCTCATCACGGGAACGATGACCAACGCCAACAAACCCAAGCCGCAGCCGATTCGAAATCTCCATCGCATTTTCGATTCCCCTCAATCCACAATGGTCTTGATGGCCCGCCTACCCGAACTCCCCGGCAGGGAGGTGCAGGGTCATCATAACAACCGGTCACAAGAAAAACAATTGCGGAATTATCTGATCAGGGGATTCAGTGGCTTGCAAGACGCCAATCGGAGACTTGTCGGCATTCGATCTTGGACACCCTGTAATCCCTTGAAGGCTCACCCATCCGCGGAACGACGTATACGGATTCCATTCAGCGACATTCTTCCCCCGAAAACATTCTCACGTAATTGGCGAATCGATTGGGATGAATGTCGCCGGCCTCAACGGCCCGTTGCACCGCACACTCTTCCTCATGTATATGCGTGCAGTCGGCAAACTTGCAGGACGTAACGTGCGGAATGAATTCGACGAAATAGCTCTCCAGCAGCTCGCGCGGAACGTTGCTCATGTCGAAGGCCCGGATTCCCGGCGTATCGACCACGAATCCGCCGATGTCGAGGCGGAGCAGATTCGCCCTCGTCGTCGTGTGTCGGCCCTTGAAAGTCTCGTCGGTCAAGTCGCCGATCGCCAATCGAAGCCCCGGCTGATGTGCATTGAGCATCGAGCTTTTGCCGACACCGCTCTGTCCCACCAGCGCGGTTGACTTATCGCGAAGCACGTCCGCTAATTCATCCATTCCCTGCCCCGTGACCGCGCTGGTAACGACTGTGCGATAGGGCAGTGAGCGATACACGTTCAGAAAGTCAGCCACCGTTGATTCCTCGCGTTCATCCATCTTATTGAGGCAGATGACGGGTTCCATTCGCCCGTGCAGCGCGGAAATGATGTAGCGATCGACCAGATTGGCCTTGGGCGTGGGATGGGAAGCGGCGGAGACGATGAGCACCTGGTCAACGTTAGCAGCCACCACGTGTTCGCGATGACGGACGGTCCGTTTCAGCTCACTGCGACGCGGCTCGATTCTTTCGATGACGCCTTCTTCCTCGACCCCGCCTCGAACGCTGGCCACTCGAAACCGCACCCGGTCACCCACGCAGACGGCGTTTCGATCGCGGATGCTCAGCGTGCGCAAGACGCGTCGCACGGCGCAGGGCCAAGTGCGCTCGCCGTCATCCACGTGGGCGACCGCTCCGAAAACGGTAATCACCAAGCCCTCGCGAAGTGTGTCCGATAAATCGCCATCCGTCGTGTCGCGCACGATGACGGTGCGCTTACGAGAAAGGGCACCTTTGCTCGTCACGCGCTCTTGGCCTGTCGTATCGAGATGTTCAGCGCCGCTTTCTCGTGCCTGGCGAGTCCAATCTTTTTCTCGAGCGGGCGCTTGGCGATTCCGGCGAAAATGCACGCGCACTTTCTTGCCGCCCTTGCCGGGTTTCTTCTGTCGTTTTGGCATGTCGTCAGGATTTTCGCCGTACGCGCGGATGTGCGTCAAGCGGGCGGCGGTCTCGGGCAGGACCCTTCAATTGTCGGGCGCCTATTACGCCCTCGCAAAGGGGAGGCGCTGTCCGCCGACAAGAAGGCATGACCGTCGTTCTGGATTCCGGCTCTCGCCGGAATGACGGTCAACGCCGCCGCATCAGTGCGGAGGAGTCTGCACGGTTTCGAACAGGCGGCTGAATTCGAACGGATGCGTCGGAGGGCGAATTAACGGGCGAGGACTTGCGAAGCGCCGAGCTGTCAATTAGAAGTCTTCGACGGCTCCTGAAACTGACCGCATTCGCGTCGCTGGGCCTGATATTCACGACGGGGCCCACCCATTATTCCCGCAGGGCGCCGGTAGCTCAGTTGGATAGAGCATCGGATTTCTAATCCGAATGTCGCAGGTTCGAGTCCTGCCCGGCGCGATTGAAAATGAGACCTGCGGTGGTTGATTCAGGCATTCTAACAAAACCGGTGCACGGTCCGCGAAGGACCGCTCCCTGTTTTGTTACACCCCCAACGGGAATCGAACCCGTGTCTTCAGGATGAGAACCTGATATCCTAGGCCGCTAGACGATGGGGGCTTCCGATCGATGCGGCTGGCAGCCCCATCGAGTCAGCGATACACTATGTAGGCTGACAAGGGCCGTCAAGGCCAAGCGCCCGAGAGTTCCACGCAACCCATGCGAGTGAAGCTGAGGCTGAAACGGAAAACGCAAACCCATGCCGCTTGTACGATTCACGGAGAATCTGCTGCGACACGTTGAATGTCCCCAAAAGGACGTGGACGGCGGCACCGTGCGCGAAGTCCTCGACGCGGTTTTTGGTTCCAATCAACGACTTCGCCATTATGTTTTGGACGACCAGGGCGCTTTGCGAAAACACATGATGGTATTCATCGATGGCCAACTGATTCGCGACCGCATCGCGTTGTCAGACCCCGTGATGGCCTCGACAAAAATCGACGTGATGCAGGCCTTGTCGGGGGGCTAATCGATACGTTAAGAATAGATCAATGGCCCCGTTATGGCTGAATGGAATCCCTGTCCGCGTGGATCAGTCCTGTGCGTGTCGTCCAAGGTGGTGATCCATCCGAATCCTGTCGGAGATGCCGCGAATGAGTGATAGAATCCTGGTCACGACGCGAAAAGGGCTGTTCATTCTCGATCGCACCGGCGGCCGGCAACCGAATTGGGAAATCACACGAGCGTGTTTTGTCGGCGACAATGTTCCGATGGCACTTCCCGATCGTCGAGACGGGACGTGGTACGCCGCCCTGAACCATGGCCACTTCGGTACCAAGCTGCATCGGTCGTCCGACGCGGGCGAGCGATGGGAAGAGGCGACTGTACCGGAATATCCGCCCAAGCCCGCGGACGTCGAAGAACCGCCGTCGCCGATGGGCGGCAAATCCGTACCGTGGAATTTGGAATTGCTTTGGTGTCTGGAAGCGGGCGGAAGGGACGAGCCGGGTGTCATTTGGGCGGGGACCATTCCGGGCGGGTTGTTCAAATCGATCGATTCCGGAAAGTCGTGGGATTTGAATAGACCGCTGTGGGATGATCCGCGGCGGTTGAAATGGTTTGGCGGTGGCTACGATTACCCGGGGATTCACTCCATTTGCGTTGATCCGACCAATTCCAAGAGTATCCGCGTGGGGGTTTCCTGCGGAGGGGTTTGGACCACCACCGACGGCGGTGAAAAGTGGGAATGCAGGTATTCGGGAATGTTCGCCGATTACATGCCTCCGGAACAGAAATTCGACAACGATATTCAAGATCCCCATCGACTGGCGCAATGTGCGGGTCAATTGAATCATCTATGGGTACAACATCACAATGGCATTTTCCGCAGCACGGACGGCGGCGCCACCTGGCAGCACATCGACAAGCCTGCGGTTTCGGGTTTCGGGTTCGCGGTGGCGGTGCATCCCCGTGACGGAAACACGGCCTGGTTCGTTCCCGGCGTCAAAGATGAGCATCGCGTGCCCGTAGACGGCAAGCTCGTGGTGACACGAACGCGTGACGGCGGGCGTTCGTTCGACGTGCTTTCGAACGGGCTTCCCGGACCCCACGCCTACGATCTCGTCTTCCGCCATGCGTTGGATATTGATGAAGCCGGCAACCGGCTGGTTTTCGGCAGTACTACGGGGTCATTGTGGGTTTCGGAAAATCAGGGCGACCAATGGAATTGCGTCTCGACGCACCTCCCGCCGATCTACTGCACGCGATTCGTCTGATAGTTCGACGCAGCCGAAACTTCACGAGCGAATCGGCTTCTTTCCGAGCGGAGACCGTCAGGGAGCGGACTAACGAACGGGCAAATCAGGGCCATCGCATCGACTCGACGTGAAAAATTGGGAGCGTCATCCCACCGGGGCGACAACATGGATCGATGATTTTTTCAGGACCGCCTCGGTTTGTCGAGGCGCCTATCTCCGCGTGGCCAATTGCGGATCAGTTCCGACCTGAACATCGACTGGCCCCTGATTGCACGTGATGCAACGTTGACCAGCCCCGTTGCGACGCGCAGAATGCGTTCGTGTATCACATCATCGAAAACGCCACGGTCGAGCAGGCCCAGGAAGCGATTCTTTCAGCCGCGCGACCCCGTCAAACCGAAATCATTTCACTAAACGACGCGTTGTATCGCGTTCTAGCCCAGCCGATCAAGACGGATATCGACCACCCGCCGTTCGATCGGGCTATGATGGATGGCTACGCCGTTCATTCGTCCGATGTCGATTCACGTTGGATGGATGGGTCGGCGGTGATGAGCGTGCGTGGATTGGTGACTGCCGGTCGAGAACCGGGTCCGCGTCTGCAAGGCGGGCAGGCTGTTCAGATTAATACGGGCGCCCCGATTCCCGACGGTGCCGACTCAATCGTACGGGTGGAAGACACCGACGCGCTGGACGAGCGCTCGTCCGTGCGGATCAATCGCCGACCCGCGCCCGGCCAACACATCGATCCGCAAGGTCGACACGTGCGGGCTGGTTCGGTGGTGGTCAACGCGGGTGTCAGGATGGGCGCGTCGGAAATCGCCGTCTGCGCCGCAGCCGGCGCGGCGAAGATCCCGGTCTACCGTATTCCGCGCGTAGCATTGTTGGTGACCGGCGACGAGTTGGTCGACGCGTCGATTCAGCCAATCGGTTCTCAGCTTCGCAATTCAAATCTACCGATGCTTTCGGCGTTGGCGCGTCAAGAATTTGCAACGTCGCTGGAATTGGGAATCGCCCCGGACGATCTGCAATCGCTGAAGTCGATCATTTCCAGGGGATTGGCCAACGCGGATGTCCTGTGCATTTCGGGAGGGGTTTCGATGGGCACGCATGATCTGGTACCCGACGCCCTAGCCGCGTGCGACGTGCAATTGCGCGTGCGCAAAGTGAAGGTCAAACCGGGCAAGCCCATGTTGTTTGGAATGACGTCATCGGGCGCGTTGGTTTTCGGCTTGGTGGGCAATCCCGCGGGGTGTTTTGTCGGTTTTCATTTATTTGTTCGCCCAGCCATTCAATCGATGAGCGGGCATGCGGATGTGTTGCCGCCCGTCGTATCGGCCCGGCTGTCCGGTCAATTAGCCGTGAACGCAGACCGGCCAACCTATCTGCCGGCGATCGTACGCGTCTGCGGGGACGGTCTGCTGTCGGCTGAAACGCTGAAATGGGGCGGTTCCGGAGACCCCTTCGGACTCAGTGAATCCAACGCCCTGGTGATTCGCCCGCCGGCAGCGCCGGTAGCGTCGGACGGCGAATCCATCGAAGCCCTGTTGTTGAACAGCATCAAACCCGCGACACGGTGCCGGTGAAAATCGTCTACTTGCAAAAAGACGATTCGCGCTGAGAATCATTCACACTGATCATGACGTCAATCGCGACCCAACGAAGCCAAGCGGTGCCCCAGCCCGAACACCTCGGCTTTCAGATTCACGGGCGTTGGATCGTAATCGTTTTGCTCTCCGCATCATTACTGCTGATGAGCTTGATTCACGCCCCGGTGGATCAATGGTATCTGGGGTATGTATGCATGGTACCCTGGTTGGTGGTCATTGGCGGGACAGCCATCGCGACGAGGGTCTACGTCACAGCCTGGTTGCTGGGCTTCGCGTTTTTCCTG
Source organism: uncultured Phycisphaeraceae bacterium (assembly GCA_964424105.1). Classification (GTDB taxonomy): domain Bacteria; phylum Planctomycetota; class Phycisphaerae; order UBA1845; family UBA1845; genus CAYRHJ01. The sequence goes on from CAYRHJ010000015.1 coordinate 52,008, forward strand.
ATCAATATGTGGTGGATGGAAGGGCCCACGGGCATGGGCTACGTGGCGCTATCAGCCTATTTGGCCTGTTACTTTCCATTGGCTGCCTGTCCCATTCGGCATGCAGTGCGTCGACGCCGATTTCCATTATCGCTAGCCGTTCCACTGGTTTGGGTGGGCGTGGAATTCCTCCGCGGCCTGGTGTTATCCGGTTTCCCCTGGTTTTTCCTCGCACACAGTCAATACAAAATCTTGCCGGTCATCCAGATCAGCGATCTTGTGGGTGCCTACGGAGTGAGCTTCGTCTTGGCTGCGATCAACGGAGCCGTCGCGGACATCATCTTCGCCCGCTGGGGCCGCTCCCATGATCGATACCGAGCCAGCCAGATTCGCCGCGCGAACGTCAGCCTGGGCTTCGCTGCTTCGTTGTTGGTCTTGACCCTGGCCTACGGGATGTACCAATTGAGCCGCGATACGACCAAGCCAGGCCCCAAAATCGCCCTGCTGCAACTGGACTATCCCAATTTCACCGACGAAGCCAAGGTCCGCTCGCAACCCGGACCAAGGGAAAAGCGCAAGGCGTATTTCGACCTGATGGCCCGGGCTGGTTCACAAGAGCCGGACCTGTATCTATTCCCCGAAACGGCGTGGTCCTTCATGCACCTGAACGAAGAATTCCTTAATGCCCAGCCTGACGAGATTATCAACGACTACCTTCGACAGACGCAGGCATGGTCCCGCGAATGTTTCAGCCTGCTTCAAAACTGGGCGACGAATACCGGCTCGTCCATCGTGATCGGAAGCATGTCCGTCACACCCACGCCGCTGAGTTTGCGATCGGACCACCTGCTCTACAATTCCGCCATGCACATCAAATCGGACGGTTCCCGGACCGAACGACACGACAAGATGCACCCCGTCTTGTTCGGTGAAACCGTTCCATTCCGCTACGGACGACTCCGCTTTCTATATTTCTGGCTGAACAGCCTTTCGCCGTTCGGTGCGGATGGTTACGAGTATTCCCTGACGCCGGGCCACGATGTCAACGTCTTCAACATGGTTACGAGGACCGGGGATCAGTTTCGATTCGGAACACCCATTTGTTACGAAGACGTCATGCCCTACGTCTGCCGCCGTCTCGTCTGGGATGGGCAAGAACGTGCCAAACGAGCCGATTTTCTCCTCAACATCAGCAACGACGGATGGTTCTTGCATCGCAACGAGCTACCGCAACACTTCGCCATTTGTACCTTTCGGGCCGTGGAAAACCGTGTCGGCATCGCCCGAACGGTCAACACCGGCATCAGCGGGTTCATTCAACCCGACGGCAGGGCGTATGACGTCATGGGCATCGGCGAAGAAGGATTCCGCGTGGCCCGCGTATTGCTTGACAGCCGCGTGAGCTTGTATTCTCGAACCGGCGATGTGTTCGCGATGGTCTGCCTGTTGATCGGCGTCATTTTCTATGTCGATTACGTGTACGTACGCCTGCGTAGTGATCCCGCGATGAAAGGATCTTCGCACACATGATGCACCGATCGAAGTTCCCAATCGCCATGACCGCCCTGTTGTGGGGCACGGTCTCCGGATGCGCCATCGTCCCAAAATCCCTGCCCGCCGCGGAAAAAAAAGAACTGGTCCAGCGGGCCGTTCACGCGGTGAAACAAGCCGTGCGTTACGAACACGCCGGGTCGATTCGGGCCATGGGAATCGAGATCCTTCAGCGGCATCTGGGAATCGACGCTCGTCCCTGGGTGCGCCTCGCCCTACAGGACAAGGAACCGGGCGTTCGTTTCGCGGCCCTCTTGGCCGCCGGAAGCTCGAAAGATTCGCAATCCGAACCGCTGATCCGATCGCTTTGCGAGGACCCGGACCCCAATCTGCAATTGGGCGCGTTCTACGCGTTGCACCAACTCGGCGACACCCAATATGCCGCCCGCATGCCGCCCCTTCTTTTGAACCATCCGTCACCGGACGTCCGGCGCAACACCGCCTTCATACTTGGCTTGATAGGGGAACCCGGCGCCGTGTCACTGCTCGCTCGAGCCATGAAAGATGCCGACGATTCCGTGCGGGATCAGGCCCTCATCTCGATGGCCCGGCTCCGAAACGCGGAGGCGATTCAACAACTGACTTTTTCAGCCAACTCGGGCGACGGACTTCGACGGGTCCAAGCCCTGAACGCCTTGGCGGAGCTTGATTCCAAGCCCTTGCTCAAGACCTTTCATTACAAGCTGACCGAAGGCGAGTTCATCGAGGTCCGACTGGCAGCCGCACGTGGTTTGGGGCGATTAGGCAACGCCCAAGGGTTTAACTTGGCGATGGAGGCACTGGAATTCAACCATCCCGACAGAAGCGTGCCCGATGATCCGCCGCGTGAACAGATCATGCGCGTCCGACAACTCGCCGCACGGGCCGTGGGAGCCATCGGCGATGAACGCGCTCTTTCCGCCCTGCGCCGCTGCATGGAAGACCCCGTCGATCCTCGCATTCAATTAGCCGCCGCCGACGCCATTCTGGAAATCGCAGGACCTCCCGCCAACGATTCGCTACCTTGGGCTGACAGCGGAAATCGAATATCGCCGGGAGACCGCCCTTGAACTGGTTCATGTTCGGATGCTGCCTGTTGCTGGCCGTTACCGCCCAAACCACTCTAACGCCCCTGATCAATCTCTACACCGTTCGACCGGACGTATTATTCATTCTGGTCGTTTTTTTCGCGCTCTATCTCAACGCGCCATCCGCACACCTGGCTGGCTGGATCCTGGGCTTGGTAGCCGACTTAACCAGCGTGGAACGCAACGGCCTATTCGCGCTGACGTTCCTGATAGCGGCCATCCTCGTCCATTCGATTCGCCGCGTCGTGTTTCTGAAAAACACGGTAACACACTTCGCCGTGACACTCCTCGCCGGATTACTCGTACAGCTCGTTTTTGTCGTCTATCGATTTTTCGTCTTGGATGAATTTCATATCGGAATGTCGCGTTTGCTGTCGGAATCCGTCTTGGCGGCGAGTTGGACGGCGGTCTGGGCCGTGCCCATTCACGCCGCCCTATGCAAAGGCTCCCGCTGGCTCGGACTGCACGTGTCATCATACTCCCACGCCGGATTACATTCCGTTTCAGGATGACGCGATGTTCCAGCAGCGACTCAAACACTTGCTTTGCGGCGGCGCCTTGCTGACGGGTATCGTCGTATTCAGGCTCATCGACCTGCAAATCGTCCGCGCCGAATACTATCGCGACCGTGCCGAAGACGTGCTGCTCCGACCGGCCAAGACCCTGCCGTTCGCTCGCGGCCGAATTCTCGATCGCTGCGGTCGCGTCCTCGCAGCCGACGAGCCTTGTTGGGAAATTTCCGTTCAATTCGACCGCCTGAAAGACGATTTGTCCGACGTTCCACAGAACTCGGCTGATGCGGACCTGTGGACGCTCCTCAGCTCGTTCAGCCACGAGCCGCTTGACGTTCTTCACCAGCGCCGCATGGAAATTGTGAACAAGGTCCGACGTTGGGCCGGCGTCGTCAGTGACCGTTTCGGCTACGAAGTGCCCATCCGCGAACAGAAAATCGCCCACCCCATCGTCACAGGCTTGGATGATCAAGCCCAAATCTCCGCTCGATTGCGATTTGATCAACACCCCGACGTCTCCATCGACCACGGCAGCCGACGCATCTATGACCCGCACCCTTCGCTGGGACATTTACTGGGACATTTAGGCTCCGTCAGCGACGACGACCTCGCCAATGACACCTTGCACGACGATCCGCTAGCCTCCTACACCGTAACAGACTCCAAAGGCATCGCGGGCATCGAATACGCCGCGGAACACACGTTGCGCGGTCGCAGGGGCCGGCTTCGATCCAATCGCCAAGGTGACGTCGTTGAGCACACACCAGCCGTGAACGGACAGGACGTCTCCTTGACTCTACACATCGGACTACAGGACGCCCTGTACAAAATGCTCGACCGTGAAGTCCATCAGGGGCCATTCTCCACGGGCGCCGCCTTGGTCGTCTTACATGTCCCCACTCGCGAGGTCCTCGCTCTCGTCTCCTACCCCGGCTTCGACGCAAATCAGCTCAGGGCCCGCTACGACGATCTTCGCCGCGACACCAAACACACCCCGCTGCGATTTCGCGCGCTGGCCAACACCTACGAACCCGGCTCCATCGTCAAACCCCTCACCTGCATCGCCGCGCTGGCCGGCGGACTCATCACCACCACCGATACCTTCCACTGCAACGGGTACTATCTGCCAAACGTCCGTGACCGATTGCGCTGCTGGCAGATTTCCGGCACCCAGCAGCGCAAGGCCCACGCCTCCGTCAACGTGTCCGCTGCCCTAGCCGGAAGTTGCAACGTCTTCATGTATCACCTCGGCGACCTATTGGGCGTCGATGCGCTCACCGGCTATTTCGACATGGCCGGCTTCGGGCGATCGACCGGCATCGGCCTTTTGGAGGAACGCTCCGGAATCAACCCCACCGCGGATTGGCTCATGACCCATCGCAACGCACCCGCCACCGCCGGCCGCGCTAAAAACTTCGCCATCGGACAGGGCGAGTTAAGCATCACGCCGTTGCAGGCCGCCAATCTCATGGCCGTCTACGCTTCCGGTGATTGGCGCCCAATCTCCATCGTACGCGACTCCGCCCCTCGCGAAACATGGAAACTCCCCGTAGACGCCGATTCATGGCTGGCAGTTCGCGACGGCCTTTTCCGGGTCACAAACGATCCCATCGGCGGGACAGCCTATCACACCGCCCATTGGACGAACGGGCGATACACGCTTTGCGGCAAGACCGGAAGCGCGACGACACCGCCCTCGCCGACACACTATCGAGTGGATTACTTCGATGCGGACGGTCAGGCTGCTTCGCGCGTCGTCCCCGCGAAAGTGCGGTCGCACGCCATCGAGGAATTCCAACGTTTGTATCCCCAAGCCATTCTTGACGAACGGGCCAACGTACGCGTCGAGGCCTATTGGCCGCCCAACCCGGACGATTCCGACGAGCGATACGCCCACGCATGGTTTGCGGGTTACTTGCAACCCGTCGATTCCTATGGACGGGCCTTACACGACCAGCCGCCGCCGATCGCCTTCGCCCTGGTGGTCGAGTTCGGCGGCAGCGGCGGTTTCACCGCCGGTCCCATCGCCAAGGACGTGGCTGCTATCATTTGTGATCATTTGGGTGAATCGCTCGATCCCGATCAAGACGTGAAAGTTGACCGCTAAACAACATGCGACTCTCCCGACTCACCCAGCCCGGTTGGGCCATCGTCTTCGCCGCGGCCACGCTCTTCGTCATCGGCCTCCTTTCGATTTATGCAACGGAAACCGATTCCTCCGATTGGCCACGTAACACCATCAAGCAACTCGCAACCTTGCTGCTGGGCATCGGCATTTCCATGGCCATCCTTCGCCTGCAATATGATTGGTTCATGCGTCATGCCGGGCTGATCGTCGCATTGGCCGTGGCTGCATTGGTCCCGCTCGTCTTAGCGCGCTACATTTCGTTCGGAAACCTGATTCCTCACCGCCGCGGATCGTATCGATGGATTCAATTGCCCGCATTCCAATTGCAACCGTCGGAATTCATGAAGGTCGCCTACATCATTGGATTGGCCGCTTACCTCCGCTTTCGACAAAATTACCGCACCTTCAAGGGTCTGCTCATCCCCGTTCTCGGCTCCGCGATTCCAATGTTCCTCATTCTGCTCGAACCGGATCTCGGCACCGTCCTGCTCATGATCCCCGTGTTGTTCGTCATGCTCTACGTTGCCGGCGCCAAAATCAAACACTTAGCCGCCCTCGCCGGAATCGGCCTGATGGCGGCGCCCCTCGCGTGGGTTGGCATGCAACCCTATCAGAAGTCACGTTTCCTCGGCGTGCTGTTTCAGTCGGACGCCTTGCGCGAACGGATCATCCAGCAACCCGACAAGTTCGATTTCCTGGCCACTCCACGACAGGCACTCCAATGGGAAGTCGATAGCGGAATGCAGCTCCTGCGTTCCAAGGCCGCGCTCGGTTCCGGCGCGATGACCGGCCAAGGTTGGCGACAAGGGACTTTCGTCGAATACAACTTTTTGCCCGACCGACACAATGATTTTGTTTTCGCCATCGTGGGACACCAATGGGGCTTCATGGGTTGCCTGCTGGTCCTGCTCTGCTACGGCGTGATCGTGTTGGCCGGCGTCGAAATCACAGCCTCCAACGACGAGCCTTTCGCCAGATTGCTCGCGGTCGGCGTCATCGCCCTCATGACCAGCCAAGCCATGATCAACATCGGAATGACCCTCGGCCTGATGCCGATCACCGGCATGACGCTTCCGTTCGTCAGCTACGGCGGCAGCAGCCTGTTAACCAATATGATCGCCATCAGCCTGCTACTGAGTGTCGGCCGCCGCCGCCCGTTTTTACTGGCCAATCGCCCGTTCGAATTCGGAAGATCGCAGTCCTCCGCCTCCGAGCTACGCCCCATGCCGACCTATCGCTCGCGAAATTTCAACACCTGAACGTTGAACCGCGACCCTTTTTTCAACTCGGCATGCAACCCTCTTCGCGACCATATCAGGTGCCTGCGACATGGCGACGAAGCCCGAAAACATCGCAACACGGTCGCGTCCGATCAGATCCAGCGCCATCCAAATGCCCGCGGGGGGGACGACGAAATAAGACGTGAATCTATCCGGGACTCGTTTCCACTGCGCCTTGTTAGCTTATATTGTATACAAGGTTAGCGGGAATGCCGGCCAACGGACAGGGGGGATGCCCTCGAAATCCCCGCGCCGACCCACTCGATTGCTTTGTTTCACAATTTGAATCCTGTCCCGCAACGACTGACAGGAAGGGGGCTTAGTCCGATGTCAAATGCAACACGTGTACAGCCTATAGGACCTGACCAGGCCTTGGCCTTGTCGCCCCAGGAACAATCCACATTGGACCGCGAGCTTGAACGGATCAACCAGGCCCTGATTGGCATACGACACAGCGAGGGATTCTTGAGCGTCAACCTCCGGACTATCGGACAGCGCGTCCTCGATGAAATCATCCGCCAATATGAACTCGCCGGTTGGGGCAGCGTTGAGGTGGACCGGGAAAACAACTCGCTTCGATTCTATACGCGCCGATTCCTCAAAGGCGCCAAACAACCGAACATCAGCCGACTCCGTCCCGTCGCGTAACGCGCTGAATTCGCGGGACGAATCAGACCTTGACACCCGCCGTTTTTCGCGTGATGGATGGTCGATTACGAGCGTCAGCGCGTGACGATACGACGATCGTATGATACCGTTAAACCATGAATAGGACATGGTTGATCACGGGCTGTTCGACAGGCTTTGGCCGACTTTTGGCTCAAACGCTGCTCGACAGGGGCGAGTCCGTCGCCGCCACCGCCCGCAACGTCGATCAATTGGCTGACATTGGGCCGGACGCGGGCGGGAAAATCGCCCGATTGGCGATGGATGTCACCCGCGGGTCACAGATCAGAACCGCCATCCAGGCCGCATACGAGCAGTTCGGTCGAATCGACGTTCTCGTGAATAACGCCGGGTATGGATACTTCTCCACGCACGAAGAAGGCGACATCGATGAAATCCGGCGAATGTTCGAGACCAACGTGATGGGTCTGATTCGCGTCACCCAAGCCGTGCTGCCCGAAATGCGGGTTAGAAAGAGCGGCGTCATCGTGAACGTCAGCAGCATCGCCGGCCGGGTCGCATTCCCCCGATCGAGTTTCTACAGCGCGTCCAAATTCGCGGTCGAAGCCATCAGCGAATCGCTGCATCATGAAGTCCGCCCGTTGGGCATTCGCGTCATCGTGATCGAGCCGGGTTCTTTCGATACGGATTTCGGGCCGCGGTCAGCCGTCCGATCACCGGGACTAACCGACCCCAGCGCGCCATACGCGGCCCAGGCGGCCACGTGGTCCGCCGTCGCTGCCAAGCTGCTGCCCCGTAGACAAGATCCTATGGTGGTCGTGGAACGCATCATCGAGTGTGTCAATCGAAACGAAGGCTTTCTGCGCGTTCCCGTCGGGACGGACGCCATATCGCTCGTACAGGTACGCGAATCATCCGGTGAGGCCGAGTTTATCAGAACCATGAATGCGCGATACAACGCCCCATAATCCAGCCGCCATACCAAGACCCGCTTTTTCCGCACGTCCGCCGCCGCGCAGGCCGAATCAAGAACCAGTGCGCCGTTTGTGTTTTGCAATCGCCGGCGTGTATTACATCGTATACTGTGGAGAGGCACGTGGGTGGCCTTCGAGGCAGGACCATTTGCATATCATCCGGAGGTAATCTGTGAACGCCGTAGACATCAAGGAATTCGTGCCGCTCAATCGCCAAAACCTCACCAAACTGATCGAGAATCGTCATGCCAGCGACGGACACGGCAAAGCCCGGCGACGATTGTCGCGCTGGCCATTCCCCGGTCCGTTGCAAATCTGGTTGAAAACGGCCGCCGGCGAGGAACTCGAAATTTTCGGCACGTGTCATAATCTCAACGAGCACGGCGCCGGAGTAAGCTGCGAACGATACATCGAGCCTGGCACGCGCGTCCCCATTGCCATCCACCAACCGGAGGCCACTTACCACGGCGAGGGTGTCGTCCGCCACTGCACCCCGTCAAGATCCGAATATTTCATCGGTATCGAATTCGTCGAAACCGACATGGATTAGTCGCCGCCCAAAATCGCAACGGCCATGTCATTCCGGGCCAGGTCGTCATTGCGCGCAGGCCGCCATTCCGCGCAATCCGTCATTCCGCGCAAGCCGTCATTCCGCGCAATCCGTCATTCCGGCGCAAGCCGGAATCCAGCCGTCAAGACGCTGACCTGGACTCCGGCTTTCGCCGGAGTGACGACGGGGTCATCAGGTTGGTGCGGCCATCGCCGGCGTGACCGGGCTTCGCCGACCACCAATAATGCCGCGTTTCGACGGGTCGCGCAAAAAGCCGACGATCTGCCGGCCGGGCGCAGAAACCAATTCACGATCCAATCGATCAATCGCATCCTGTAGACCGCGACCTGATCGATACAAAATCCTATAGGCCTGCTTGATTTCCAGACGCTCCTCGCTCGTAAACCCCGCCCGACGCACGCCCACCACATTCACGCCCACGCATTCGTCGCGTCCGTCAGCCATGAAAAACGGTGGAATGTCCCGACTGATTTTCGTAAGTCCTCCGACCATCACCAGTCGGCCAACGCGCACAAACTGGTGAATTCCGACGTACGCAGACAGGAACGCCCCGTCCCCGATTTCGGCATAACCCGCCAGGAGCGCCCCATTCGCCATTTTCACGTCGTTTCCCATACGCACGTTGTGGGCGATGTGCGCGTAGGCCATGATATAGCAACGTTCGCCCACCACCGTTTCGGATTCCGCTTTCGTCCCGCGATGAATGGATGCGCCTTCCCGCACCACCGTTCCATCGCCGATTCGGCAATAACTGCGACCGTCTTTGTAGGCCAAGTCCTGCGGAAGATGACCGATCACCGCGTGGGGATGAATCTGACAATCCGCGCCGATCGTCGTGCCCCCGCCAATGTAGGCATGCGGATAGATGCAGCATCGCGGGCCGATCGTCACCGGCCCGTCGATGATAGCGTACGCCCGCACGTCCGCCGTGGCATCCACGTCGGCCTTGGAATCCACAATCGCCGTCGGATGAATAGCCATGAGCGAATCATACGGCATTATCTTGCCAGGAAAAGAACGCGACCGGACAAATGCGATTGTTCGGCCTTGACGCATTATATTATCGGACTATGGTGATTGTGTTCTGGTTCAAACGGTTCCCAACGTGTTTCCTGACAAATATTTACGCAACAATCGGCATTCGAGGGGCGTTATGCCTGTTCATGTAAACCAATATCACCGGTTATAGTATCACTGCGCAGATTCGATGATCGGAATGGATAAAACGTGACCTGATGTTGTCGCCGCTAATCAAATCGATGGGTTCACGTCGCGGGTTCACGCTCATTGAGCTGTTGGTGGTCATTTCCGTCATCGCCTTGCTGTTATCGATCCTGCTTCCATCGTTTCGATCGGCCCGGCGGCAGGCCAAGATGACGGTTTGCGGGACCCACCTGCGACAGATCGGCGTAGCCATGCAAGGGTACATCCAATCGCACGGCGATCGGTTTCCATTCGCGTCGCAGTTTCCGTCGATTGGGCCCATTCCGATAGACGCGGATGAACCGATCTATATCGCCGAAGTGCTCGAAACCTACGTGAACAACAACACGAAAGTTTTCCAATGCCCAGCCGACCTGCCCGGACGTGAAACTCGTCCCGCCCCTAACACAGGAAAAAGCTATTTTCAGTCGGAGCGTTCCAGCTATGAATACCGATCACGAATGTTGGGCGGCAGAAACATGGACGAGATGGCCAACATGTTTGAACAGTTTTCCGGCGACGTCATACCGGTCAACACGATCTGGTACATGAGAGATTGGGTTGGCTTTCATGCCCAAAAATCACAGGGCCGATCCAGAAACTACTTGTACGTTGACGGTCACGTGGCCGATTTTGAAAAGTTTTGAAAATACGAGGCGCGTCGAGCTTGGTATAACGTTGTGGGCGATGCGAAGCCGAGCAAGTTGGCCGAGAGTTCGGAATCGCAAGGGGTTGGCAGCGAAAGGAAAACGAGCCATGAACCGATTCGGTTGGAGTTTACCGCAGGTGGCTGGTATCGCCGTCATCGGGACGATCGTGTTGGGCGGTGGGGTGTGGGCGCTCGTCGGAGGTTCCGCGGATGACGGTGGACCGGACCTGCCCCAAGAATTGACCAAAGAGTTCATCGCCGCGCAGGCCAAGGAAAACCCCGGCAAGTTGGCCACGACCTTGATGGACACCATGGACCGCGAAGATTTGACCCCGGAACAGCGACGTGCCGCGCGCCAGAACATGCGCGAGGTGTGGCAGAAGGAGATGGACAAGAACGTCAACGAGTATTTTGATGCGGAGAACGAGGAACAGAAAAACGCCATCCTAGATCGACAGTTGGACGAATTCATGGTCCGAATGCAAGACATGCGCAAAGCCTTCGAAGAACGTCGTGCCCAGCGCGAACAGAACGGTGAGCGCAACGAAGCCGACGAAGAAGCCCGCCGGCGCGAGTCCGGTCGGCGATGGATGGGCCAGACCGCCGAGGAGCGAAAAGAGCGTTCCGAATCCCGCAACCCGGACGATTCCGCCCGGCGGATGGCCTACATGTCTGCCATGATGAAACGGGGGCAGCAGCGAGGTATCGAGATGCCTAGATTCGGACCCGGTGGGGGGGGAGGCCCCGGCGGTGGACGAGGTGGGTTTGGCGGCGGACGTGGTCCGGGCCGGGGTACCGGCGGCCATTAGCGGCGAATCACAACCATGCGTTGCGGGCTGGCCTCCCGCTTCCGCCGGCGTGACGATGCAAGCCGTCATTTCGGCGCAGGCCGTCATTCCGGCGCAAGCCGGAATCCAGTCTTCTGCCCGGTGGCCCACCTCCTTTGGAGGTGGGGACTCGATGATTAAAACGCCACGACTTCGTACGTCAGGTTTCACCCGCCTCTTAACAGAGCCGCGACCGTCAGGGAGCGGTCTTCACTTCCAACAATGTCCGACCCGCGCACGCCGCAATCCAGAACACCATTCCGTCATTCCGACGTGTTCCGTCATTCCGGCGCAGGCCGGAATCCAGTCTTTCGCCGCGTGACCTGGACTCCCGCTTCCGCCGGAGTGACGATGATCGTTCCGAAGTGGCGGGGCATTTTCCGGACGGTTTACACCGCTTGAAAGCTTGCCATTTTCGCACGAATGTCGCTCATGAGCGCGTCAAATGAATCCGCGAACGCCTTGACGCCGGCTCGCAGTAGTTCGTCCGTCACCTCGTCCATCCGAATCCCTGCCGACTCGATTTGCGACAGAACCTGCGTGTACGGATCCAACTCCGATTCTATGTTGGCCGTGATTGAACCATGATCCAGAATCGCCGAAATGGTGACGGGAGGGGCCGTGTTGACCGTTTCGGGACCGATCAGCGGGTCCACGTAGATCGTGTCGGAGTAGGCTGGGTTTTTCGTGCTGGTGCTGGCCCACAACGGTCGCTGCACGGACGCGCCCTTGGCGCGCATCACCGCAAACCGCTGCCCGTGAAACACCGACTTGTATTGCTGATAGGCCTGCTTGGCGTTGGCCACGGCAGCGCGACCGAGCAGCGACTTCAGTTCCTTTTGACCGCTATCGATCCGCGCTTGCAGCCTTCCATCGACCAGCGTATCCACGCGACTGACAAAAAACGAAGCCACCGACGCCACCCGCACCAGCTCCGCCGCCAAGCCGCCATCCGCCAGCCTCTCCAATCCGCGAACGTAGGCTTCCATCACTTGCCCATACATATTCAACGAAAAAATCAGCGTCACGTTGACGTTGATTCCTTGGCCGATCAACGTCTCGATCGCGGGTATTCCTTCCGCCGTCGCCGGGACCTTGATGAAAACGTTGGGGCGATCCAGCCGATTCCACAAGTGCCGCGCCTCCGCGACCGTCGCCCCCGTATCATGCGCCAGGTGCGGGTTGACCTCCAAACTCACGTATCCGTCGCGGCCATGGGTCCGATCGTAAACAGCCCGCAACACATCCGCGGCATCGACTATGTCCCGCACCACCAACGCCTCGTATACGGCAGCGTCATTAGATCCATTTGCCATCTGCGACTGAATGGCCTGGTCATAATCCGTTGAAGAAGCGACAGCCTGCTGAAAAATCGTCGGGTTGGACGTGACACCAACGATCCCCATGTCGACCAGCCGTTTCAATTCCCCTGAATCGATCATTGATCGACTGATCGTGTCACACCAAACCGATTGACCAACGGCGGAAATCTCGTGAATGCGAGTTCTGCCCGTGGGGGCCCCATCTTCCGACCGCTTTCCATTGGCACCCGCGATTTTCTGCGCGTTCCTTCTAGCCGCCGACGTCGCGGACGAACGAACCTTTCGAATCAATCTGCGCGCCGCATCGGCCACCCGTTCCGCCGAAAACCCATATTCACGCATCAAATCGTCCGCAGGCCCCGATTTTCCGAACACATCGATCCCGATCGATTCACCCGCATCACCCACCCAACGAGACCAGCCCAGCGCTGCGCCAGCCTCGATGGAAACCCGTGCGGTCACCGTCGGCAACAAGATGGATTCGCGGTAGCTCTCCGCTTCCCGTTCGAACCGCTCCCAACAGGGCATGCTCACCACGCGAGCGCCGACGCCCTCCTTGGCCAACATCTCCGCCGCACCCACGCACCATTGCACTTCCGAACCGGATCCGATCAGAATGACATCAGGCACGCCTTCGCAATCCAACAACACGTACGCACCGCGCGTCAATCCATCCGCCGATCCCATCCGTTTTCGATCAAACACCGGCACGTCCTGACGCGTCAAGGCCAACAAAACCGGACGGTCTGTTGTAGCCATCGCGTATTTCCACGCAGCCGCCGTCTCGTTCGCGTCACAAGGTCGGACCACGTCAAGATTCGGCATGGCCCGTAGCGAAGCCAGATGCTCGATGGGTTGATGCGTCGGGCCGTCCTCGCCCAACCCGATGCTGTCATGCGTGAAAACGAATAGGCACGGCAGATGCGACAACGCCGCCAGTCGGATCGCCGGCCTACAGTAGTCCGAAAACGTCAGAAAGCTCGATCCGAAAGGTCGCAGCCCAGTCAGCGCCAGTCCATTCATAACCGCAGCCATGGCGTGTTCACGAACGCCGAACGCCAGATTCCGCCCTTGCCGATTATCCCTGCTGAATAGGCCACCATCCGGCACCACCGTTTTGGTGGAAGATGCCAGATCCGCTCCGCCACCCAGCAACCAAGGCACCCGCCTCGACAGCGCCGCCAAAATTTTTCCGCCGGCAGAACGAGTCGCCATACCCTTTTCGTCCGCGGCGAAGTTTGGCACGTCAGCATCCCAATCAACCGGGAGTTGACCGGATTGAATGCATCGAAGCTCCTCCGCTAGTTCAGGATTAGACGTCGCAAACGCGGCCAAACGGCCATCCCAATCATGCGAAAGCGCTTGACCGCGCTCCCTGGCCCCGTCCGTCATGTGCCGACGCACGTCGTTCGGCACCATGAAGTTTTGGTCCGCGTCCCAACCATAGAACTGCTTAGTCAATCGAACTTCGTTTTCTCCCAGCGCCGCCCCGTGCGCTTCCGGCGTTCCTGCCCGGTTCGGGCTTCCGTAGCCGATTTGACTCTTGACGATGATCAGTGTGGGGCGCGCAACTTCCGCCTTGGCACGTTCCAAGGCCACGTGAATTTCGTCCAGGTTGTTCGCGTCGTCGACGTGAAGTACCAGCCATCCGTACGCCTGAAATCGAGCGCCTACGTTTTCCGAAAAGGCGATATCCGTGTGGCCATCGATCGTGATGGCGTTGTCATCGTAAATCCAAATCAGATTCGATAGTCCAAGATGGCCAGCCAACGAAGCCGCCTCCGACCCGACCCCTTCCATGATATCGCCGTCGCTGCACAACGCGTACACGGTGTAGTCAACGAGTTCGAAGCCCGGCTTGTTGTATCGCGCTGCCAACCATTCACGCGCGATGGCCATTCCCACGCTGTTACCCAACCCCTGCCCCAGCGGACCAGTCGTCGCCTCAACCCCGGCGATAAGCGTCGATTCCGGGTGCCCGGCACATCGCGACCCTGATTGACGAAACGTCTTCAGCTCATCCAGTGACAATTCATATCCTGTAAGATGCAGAAGGCTATAAAGCAAAGCCGACGCATGGCCCATGGAAAGGACGAATCGATCTCGATTGGGCAAATCAGGCCTACTGGGATCATGCTTCAAAAACCGGTCCCATAGAACAAACGCTACCGGCGCCATGGCCATCGGGGTTCCGGGGTGGCCGCATTGCGCGGCTTGAACGGCGTCGATGCTAAGCGTTCGAATCGTATTGATGCAAAGCCGATCGCGCGAGGTGATATTCATAGTTTCATCCGTGATGGGTCAGATCGTGTTCGACTTGATCCAAAAACACTGAATAGACGCCAGAAAGGACGCGAGAATGCCAAGAACGCTTCCAAGTGCGAGCCTGACGTCATGAATCATTTTGTCTTCGATACTCGGATTCTGTTCCGCCCGCTACGCTAGCCGCATGCAAAACCGGCTTCAAGTAGCGCCCAACTTGCAGTGCCGGCGATATCGCGATTTTGCAAAATCAAAAAATTTGATAACGCCTAGTGGAAGGCCGGTAAGCTCCGTGCCTATAATAATTTCACTGAAACGCTCATTTTTTTCTGGCAATTGGTGATTTCGGGTGGTATGGTGCTGAAAAGGCGTTATTTCAATTGACACATTGGTTTGTGCAGTGGTGATTCAAGAGAATTTTTCGGAAACATTAACTTCGGCAACGCCGATGACTCAATTGAGAGAAACGGACGTAATTTCTTTGCGGTATGGACGACAGTTCCTGATATAGTGGCCCCATGAGGTCGCGGGTGAGCACACAATTCGGAAAACAAGGTGCCAACCCCACCGGGAGGATCACGCATGCCATTTCTTGAAACGAGACTAGCCGAGCACGGTGGTCCATCGATCACCAAACGATTCGACGAGTTGGCCGACAAGCTCAACAGTTATCTGGAGCGTTTTCGTGCCTTCGGCATTCGATCAAACCGTGCGGTGGCGCAGTATCTTTGCGTGGATAGTGCGGAGCTGTCGCGACTGAAAAACGCGCGTGTGGGGGATATCAATCTTCAGCGCGGTTATGAAATTCTGCAAAAGTGCGAAGAGCTGAATCGCAGGTTGGCGACGTTTGGCGGGCCTCTGAAGGTTCGTGACGTACACAGCGTCGGCTTCAGCATCACGGCCTTGCCGGCCATTGACGTTCGCGAACAGACGCATGCCGCGATCCTGCAACAGCAGACCGATACCGTTTTACTGACGGTGGACGACGAGAACCAGCGTCGGGATTTGGACATGCTCATCGGTGACGTTTTGCGGAGTGCGGTGAACCGTCGCCGGAATCCCTATGGCCCCATGAGCGTCATGTACGTGCTGAAGAGCATTCACGCGTCGCCGGCGGCCACGTTGGAACAACTTCGCAGCGGCATCAGGATCACGCAGATGGGCCGTGCCGCTTGTGCCGTCGGTGCGTTTCATGAAAAATTCGGCGAGGAAGTTCGCTTGCGTACGTTGGCGGCCATTTTGAACAACGGGGCTGCCATCGCATTGCGACATTCACGAGTGGCCCCGCAATCGTCACGACGGATGCTGCGCCTCTCGCGATCGCTCCATCGTCAGGCGTTGGCCGCGTTTTACTTCCCATCCATCGTTCGCGGCGCGCTGACCAGTGCCAATGACCTGGGAGATGAATCTTGGGCGTCCGAGTTGATTCAGCTCTTGCTGGAGCGCGAGGGCTTTGCTCCGGAACGTTGGCCACGGGGTATACGGGCGGACATTGCCGACCCGTCGGAATGGCAATTCTTGAAGGCACGCAAGTGCTGGAAGCTGTTTGAAGGCGTTCTTCATCGCGTGGGGCATTAACCCGCAACGTGCGGTTGTCAGATCGATAGGAGTAAGGTCATGATGCAATCACATCTCAGAATCATGCATCTCACTTGTTGTCTTGTTTGGGCAAGCGCCGTCGTGGCGCCCGCGTTCGCGGGCGAGGGACGTGCCATCATGTCGGGACTTACGATTCTGACACCGGACGATCCCAATTCAACGGCGACGGTTGTGGGCGCGAATGGTCAAGAAGTCGTCGTTCGCGTTGTCACCTTGGCGCAGGAATCTCCCTTTGCGCTCTTGGTTGAGAATCAGCCCGATCCTTCGCTCCCCAGCCGAGTGGCCCAGGCCCTTGCGACTCCGTGGGGCGAACGGATTGACGTCAACATCGTGGAGATTGATCTCCGAGTGGCGGAAGAAAGGCAGTCGCTTCGCGCAACTCGCAGCCAATCGGAATGGATCGTGAATCAGGATTTGCCGTTCACCCTGCAAACCGAGGTCGAAGCCGCCCTTCGAGGTGAAACAGCCCGGCTGCCTCGAGGCAGTGTCGCGCGCGATTCAGTGGATGCGGTTTGTTTCCAATCGGGTGAACCGGTCGTTGAATTGTTTGTGTGGTTCAACTCATCTGCGATGCGCACGATGGCGCCTCAATATGGCCTCCAATTCGTTGAAGTCGTAAATGCACCGCCGCCGCAGGGTCCTTCGGATCCACCAGGTGGTACGGGTGGTACCGGTGGTACCGGTCCTGGAACAGGGGGCGGTGGCACCGGAACGACCATGGGTGACACTCCACCCACGGGCGATGGGGCAGACCCCATCGGAAGCCCAGATCGCAAACCCAAGTAGAATCGATCGGGTTCGCGTCATTTCGTCCGCGTGATGGCTGGGTTTCGCCAAGCGCGATTGATTCTCGTCTCGGCCGGGTGACCCACCTCCTTTTGGAGGTGGGGGAGCCGATGATAGACGATGGCCGTCGCGTTCCCGTCACCTGCGAATCGAACGTCGTAGAATCGACCACGCCAGGTCCAATGGGCCTCGATCACCGGTCCAACTTGCAATTTAAGAGCGCCTTACACAAAGGCTGACGTGACTTTGGAATGGGCCGGAATACCGCTCCCTCACCGCTCGCGGCTCTGAAATTGTCAGGCGTTCCAACTTGCTACGAACTGCTCGTTGCGGATGCTGGCAGGCTTACGATTCTTTTTCAAGCAGATTTCCCAACTTGCGCAGGGCGCCGTCTTGAATCTGGCGAACGCGTTCGCGGGTCAGGCCGATTTTCTCGCCGATGTCTTTGAGCGTCATCGACTCGCCGTCGCCCAGCCCGAATCGCATGCGTAATACGCTAGCTTCACGCTCATCGATTTCGTCGAGCAGTCGTTGCAGCGTATCCGCCTCAGCCTCACCGAAGATGGCTTGGTCGGGGGATGGGGTCTTGTCGTCGGTCAAAACTTCGGACAGTGAAAACTCTGCCTCGTCGGACGAGGCCTGCTTGGATGACGAAAACGCGGTAACGGCGCGGCGGATCATATGAACCTTGCGCTCGGGCAGTTCCATGAATTCAGCCAACTCCTGTATGGTGGGGTGCCGACCTTCGGTTTCATTGAACTGAGCACGGGCCTGCTTCCATCGGGCGATCATCTCCACCATGTAGGCTGGAATGTGCACGGGCTGCCGGCTGTTGATCAGGCTGCGCTTGATCGCCTGTTTGATCCACCAGGCTGCGTAGGTGCTGAAACGGGTATTCTGCGACGGGTCAAATCCCTCAACGGCCCGAATCAAACCGAGATTGCCTTCCTCGATAAGGTCCAACAGGGGCATACCGCGTCGGGAATACTTCTTGGCGATGTTGACGACCAGGCGCAGGTTGGATTTAACGAGGCGTTCACGGGCGGCGACGGCGGCGTGTTCTAACTCTTCTCGTTGCGTCATCCCGCCACGGGTCGTGGGGACCGTGTGCGACAACTCCTTGGCGCGCTGAATGGAGGCTGCAAGCTCTTTTTCCTCCTCGAGCGTCAGCAGTGGTCCGGTCGAAATCTGCTTGAGATAAGTTTGAAGCCCCGCGTCGCGTGCGATGACATTACTCCCACGTTGGCGTCACGTTTTTTGTTGACCGGACTTAGTTTCTCGGGGCGCTGGCATTGATCCGACGCGCCACACCGGCGATCGACCGGCGGCGTCGGAAAGATTACCCCTGTTGCTGCTCGTCATCATCCGCGGGGAACTGATCCGCGGCTTCGGGCATCGATTGGGTCTCCGATGGCAAATCCTGCTTATCGGCCACTTCGAGGTCTTCATCGGGCGCGACCGGGTTAATCACCTGGCTCGAAGCGGTCACGCTCAAGGTGCCGAACTCGCCCATGGATGACGATTCGTCGCCTGGCCCGTGAAGACCGCCGCGCCTGGCTTTGGGACGTTCCGCATCCGACTCCTCAACCTGTTGGGCGGACCAGGCGGCGCGCTTCTTGGAAAGTCCGATTTTACGTTCAACCGGATCGACTCGCAGAATCTTAACCTGGATCCGCTCGCCAATTTGAACTTCGTCGTGCGGGTCCTCGACTTTATGATCGGCCAATTCGCTGACGTGAAGTAGGCCCTCCAACTCCGGCTCAAGCTCAATGAAGACGCCGAAATTGGTAATCTTGGTAACCGTCCCTTCAACAATTTGACCTGGAATGTAGTTAGCGGGCACGGCGTTGATCCAGGGGTCTTCATGTAACTGACGCAGGCCCAAGGCGATACGTTGTTTATCCTGTTCAACTTTCAAGACCACGCATTCCACTTCGTCATTCTTTTTCAGAATTTCGGAAGGGTGACCAATTTTTTTAGTCCAGCTCATATCGGAAATGTGAAGCAGGCCGTCAATTCCCTCTTCAATTTCTATAAACACGCCGTAATTGGTGAGGTTGCGCACTCGACCCTTGATTCGGGTATTGGGCGGATATTTTTCAGCCACCTTTTCCCAGGGGTTGGCTTCGATCTGTTTGACGCCCAGCGAGATTTCCTGCTTGTCGCGATTGACGTCGAGCACGATGGCTTCGATTTCCTGGCCGACGGACAGGATTTCGGAAGGGTGGTTGATCCGTCTCGTCCAGCTCATCTCACTGATGTGAACGAGACCTTCCACGCCGGCTTCGAGCTTGATGAAGGCGCCGTAGTTAGTGATGTTGACCACTTCGCCCTTGACGCGATTGTTGACCGGATAACGTTCCTCGACTTCGGACCAGGGGTTGGCGCTGAGTTGCTTCAGGCCCAGGGCGATCTTCTCTTTGTCGCGATCGATGTTGAGGATTTTGATCTCGATCAGCTCGTCGATTCTCACGACTTCAGACGGATGGCCGACGCGGTCCCAGGACATATCGGTGATGTGTAACAACCCATCGATGCCGCCCAGATCGACAAAGGCGCCGAAATTCGCGATGTTTTTGACTTTACCGGTGCGAATCTGCCCGACTTCAATGTCGGTCATCAGTTTCTCTTTGGCGGCGGAACGATTTTCTTCGATCAGCTCGCGTCTGGAAATGACGATGTTGCGCCGTTCGGTGTCGATCTTCAGAACCTTCGCTTCGATCTCTCGGCCAATGTACTCACCGATGTCACCGGGGCGTCGAATATCGACCTGCGAGGCGGGGAGGAAAACGGGAACACCGATATCGACCAGCAGCCCGCCTTTGATCTTGCGCATGACCTTTCCGGTCACGATGTCGCCTTCTTTCTTGGTCTCGACGATGCGTTTCCAGTTCAAAGCCCGGTCGGCTTTGCGTTTCGAAAGGACGATTTGCCCGCTGTCTGATTCAATGGAATCGAGCCAGACGTCCAGCTCATCGCCGAGGTCGATGTCGCTGACGTCGTCCCATTCGCTCTTGGGAATGGTTCCTTCGCTTTTGAGTCCGACGTCGACCACGACGTCGTCGCCGGCCCAACCGATGATCCGCCCCCTGATGATCGTTCCGGGTTTGCAGACGTCGTCCTCCCCACCGAAACCCTTGCCCAAAACACTGAGGTCGTCGGTCAAATCACCGAGTTCGGCGGTCAAAAGGGCTCCGTCAATATCCAGTTCGCTGATGAGGTTCTGATCTACCATATGCTTCCAAATGAAAATAGGATCGTGACTGGTGGCCACGAACCGCGTCCTAGGGAGAGGTGTTGTCGTATTCGATCCCAAGGCCCACGCCATCGCGTCGGCGGAGCGATCCGCGCGAGTCATCGCGATGGCCATCTTGGATTTTATCACAGGAGTCCGATCCCCGCCAGCGGCCCCGTCGCGAAGTAAATCTTCACCCGCCTCTTAACAGAGCCGAGACCGTCAGGGAGCGGTCCGGTGTGTTTCGTCATTCCGGCGAAAGCCTGCATCCGTCATTCCGGCGGAAGCCGGCATCCAGAATCACACTGCCTGGACTCCGGCCTGCGCCGGAGTGACGGAGCGCGCCGGACCGCTCGC
>CAYRHJ010000016.1:0-149794 GCA_964424105.1 uncultured Phycisphaeraceae bacterium
GCGTGCAGCAACACGGAAGGTGGTTTCAACTGCACCTGTAATGTTGGGTATCAGGGCGACGGTATCACCTGTCTGGACATTAACGAATGTGTCGAGGGCACGGACAACTGCGACGTCAATGCTGCGTGCAGCAACACGGAAGGTGGTTTCAACTGCACCTGTAATGTTGGGTATCAGGGCGACGGTATCACCTGTCTGGACATTAACGAATGTGTCGAGGGCACGGACAACTGCGACGTCAATGCCGCGTGCAGCAACACAGAGGGTGGTTTCAACTGCACGTGCAACGCTGGGTTTACCGGCAACGGCGTGACTTGTCTGGATATTAACGAATGCGTCAATGGTACGCACAACTGCGACGTCAATGCCACATGCAGCAACACGGAGGGCGGATTCAATTGTACGTGCAACGCTGGGTTTAGCGGCGACGGCGTGACTTGCACGGAAATCTGTGGTGATGGCTTGATTGTGGGCGACGAGGAATGCGACGACGGCGACACGGGTGACGGTGATGGTTGTTCGTCCTCGTGCGTGATCGAGGCGGGATTCAGTTGCGTGGGTGAACCCAGCGTATGCACGCCGGGATGCACGGAAGATGTCACGTGCGATGATGACGACGTCTGCACCTGGGACCGTTGCGAGGCTAACGCTTGCGTGAATGCGCCGAATGCCTACGGGGACGTCAATCACAATGGGACGGTTGAAAACAGTGATTTTGATTGTGCGATGGAAGCGTTTGTCGGAACTTTCGACAATTGCGAGGAGAACGACGTCGACATCGAGCCTTGCGCGTCGCCCAACGGCTTCATCAACATGTTCGACGTGTTTGCGGTGTTAAACGCACAGGAGGGTGATGAAGCCTGCTGCGGTCCCGACTTCGCGAGTGCGCGAAATCAACGAGATGCCTATACTCGCAACGTCTTGCCGGCGGTTTTGTTTCTGGAGCCTCGTGGTGGTGTGGGCAACGAGATTTTCGTCGCTCCCGGAGACTCGGTCATCCTGGACGCATACGTCGCCGACGTGTCACCGAGTTTGCTTCGTGGATATCAGATAACGCTGCCGGCGAGTGCCACCGGCGGGGGTGGTGGCGACGTGCGGCACGCCGTGGGTGTGTCACCGATGATCGACGAGGCGAATCCGACGTTCGTTTTCGCCGAGGAGACGTACGGTGTGGCTGCGGACGTTCGGACGACGCCTCGCTGCCTGGGCATCCTGCCGATGTTCGGATCGTCGGTGTCGGTGGTCGGCCCGAAATACCTGGGCGAGTTTCGATACGACGTCCTGCCGGGAACGGACGGGACGTTTGCGGTCGATTTCATCGGGCTGGCGGAGGAACAAACGGCCTTGGCTGATGAAACCGGCGGGGGTCGAATCCCGTTCACAACGATCGGGGCGGTCATCCACGTGGTGCCGTGCGTTGACGAGGACGACTGC
The DNA here is from genome assembly GCA_964424105.1 of uncultured Phycisphaeraceae bacterium. Taxonomy (GTDB): domain Bacteria; phylum Planctomycetota; class Phycisphaerae; order UBA1845; family UBA1845; genus CAYRHJ01. The sequence goes on from CAYRHJ010000016.1 coordinate 1,435, forward strand.
AACGACGGCGACGTCTGCACCTGGGATCAGTGCATCAGCCAGACGACCTGCATCCACAGCGCGAACAAGTATGGTGACCTGGATCATAATGGGACGATCAATTTGTTCGATCTGTTTTGCGTTTTGAACGGGTTGGCGGATGATTTTTCGGTTTGCAGCAAACCCAGCGTGGATATTGAACCATGCTCGGGCAACGACACCATCAACCTGTCGGACCTGTTCGCGGTGCTCAACGCGTTCATTGACGTCGATCAGTGCTGCGGTGGACTGCCCTGACGATTATTCAGGCACGCAAACCAAACCCGAGTTCGGGCTGGTCGGGGACCGGTCGCTTCACGCTCCCGCCGTGGTTGCGTTCAGGGTCGCGGCTCGTTCAGGCGCGGCGAAGACCGCTCCCTCACCGGTCGCGGCTCTGAAAGAAGCGGTCGATAATTGGGGGGAACCCTCGGCGATCGATTCGGTTGCGATTCGGTCAAGCATGCCCTAAATTCACACGCACGATTCCCATGCGGCTGGGTAGACGTTGTCGACGTGACCAGGCCACTGGGCAAGTGTCGTGCATCGGGATGCGGGCTTGGCCTATGGACGTGATTGAATCGAAAATCGACACATCGTCGCCGGTGTTTCAGGCCAACCGGGAACAGATGGAATCATCGGTCCGGGAATTGCGTACTCGCCTGGCAGGGGTTCGATCCGGCGGCGGGCAGGCGGCGATCGATCGTCATCAGGATCGCGGAAAGATGTTCGTTCGGGGCCGGATTGACCGACTGATCGACCCGGACAGCCCATTTCTGGAATTCAGCGCGTTGGCGGCGTGGGATTGTTATGAAAACCAAGCCCCGGCTGCGGGGATTGTTACGGGGATGGTTCGGGTGGCGGGTCGTGAATGTGTGCTGGTGGCCAACGATGCCACGGTGAAGGGGGGCACGTATTTTCCGTTGACGGTGAAAAAGCATCTGCGAGCGCAGGAAATCGCCGCGGAGAACGGATTGCCGTGCATTTACCTGGTCGACTCCGGCGGAGCGTTCCTTCCGATGCAAGCCGACGTGTTCCCGGACAGGGACCATTTCGGGCGCATTTTTTACAATCAGGCTAGAATGTCCGCGGATGGCATTCCACAGGTGGCTGTGGTCATGGGATCGTGCACGGCGGGCGGCGCGTATGTGCCGGCGATGAGCGACGAAACGGTGATCGTCCGGCGGCAGGGCACGATATTTCTGGCTGGGCCTCCGCTGGTGAAGGCGGCGACGGGCGAGGAGGTCACGTCGGAGGACCTGGGCGGGGCGGACGTGCATTGTCGCACGTCCGGCGTCACCGATCATTACGCGGTGAACGACGAAGACGCGTTGGCACTGACCCGTCAGATCGTGGAGCATTTCAACGAGCGTCCCAAGACGTCGCTGAAGCGAGGCCCGATCGACGAACCTCGATACGATCCGGCGGAGGTGTACGGCATCATTCCCAAGGACACCCGCCATGCGTATGACGTTCGCGAGATCATCGCCCGCATCGTCGACGGCAGCCGTTTCCATGAATTCAAGGCGTTGTACGGCACGACGCTGATCACCGGCTTCGCGCACATCTGGGGCTATCCCGTGGGAATCGTCGCCAACAACGGCGTGTTGTTTTCTGAAAGCGCTTTGAAGGCGACGCACTTCGTGGAAATGTGCAGTCAACGCGGTGTGCCGCTCGTGTTCTTGCAGAACATCACTGGGTTTATGGTGGGCAAGCAGTTCGAAGCCGGCGGAATCGCCAAGGACGGTGCCAAGATGGTCGCGGCCGTCAGCAACGCGGCTGTGCCCAAATTCACGGTGATCATCGGCGGATCGTACGGGGCGGGGAATTATGGAATGTGTGGCCGGTCGTATGGTCCACGTTTGTTGTGGATGTGGCCCAATGCCAGGATTTCGGTCATGGGTGGTGAACAGGCGGCCAACGTGCTGCTGACGGTGAAAAAAGATCAGATGGCCCGCGATGGCGGCGACCCGATGAGCGCTGACGAGGAGGAGGCCTTCAAGCGCCCCACGCTCGACAAATACGCACAGGAGAGCAGCGCTTACTACAGCACGGCGCGATTGTGGGACGACGGGATTATCGACCCGGCTGATACGCGGATGGTGTTGGCATTGGGCATCTCGGCATCGCTGAATGCCCCGTTTCCGAAGCGTCGCCCCAGCTTGTTCAGAATGTGATGCGATCGATGATGGGCTATGGAGTTGATCAAGAACTTGCTAATGTAGTGTTTCAAGGTTGTGCGAGATTATCTGGTACCGGGCCGCGACCGTTTGGGAGCGGTTTTCAACGACGGAGGGGACCGCTTCCACGCGGGCGCGGCTCGTCAAGAAATGTTATCTGAGCGAAACACTAAACCAACGACGGGTCGAGTATTTCTGGACAGCTCGCGGGAGCGATTTGCCAAGCAGAAGGAGCTGGCAGAGCGGGCATTTTGTCAATTGGATGATGATCAAATCCGCAGGCCGCTTGATGCGAACACCAACAGCGTCGCGGTCATTATGAAACACCTGGCGGGAAACATGTTATCGCGCTGGACCGACTTTTTGACGACGGATGGTGAAAAGGAATGGCGAGACCGTGATCGGGAGTTCATCGACGATTTCGCGTCTCGCGACGACGTGGAGGCCTACTGGGAACAAGGCTGGGCGAAGTTGTTTGAATCGTTTGATCGGCTGGACGAGAATGATCTGATTCGCGTGGTGAAAATCCGTGGCGAAGCGCACAGCGTCATTTTGGCCATCCTTCGCCAGATCGACCATACAGGCTATCATGTGGGGCAGATCGTGCAGACTTCTCGAATCCTCGCGGGCGACCGATGGACGGTGCTGTCGATCGCTCGCGGCGGCTCGGAAGAATACAATCGACGAATCTGGAAACACGATGTTGACCGATAAGGAAAATATGACGGGCAAAACGCAAACAACGCGGAATCGATTTCTAATCCTGGCTGCGGTGGTTTCATTGACTTTCCCGGCTGCCCCATTCGTTCGCGGGCAAACGGTTGACACGCAGAAACCATCACCGCCGTCAGCAGCGCCCGACGTCGCCGATTCGCAGGCAGCGCTGGAACGTCATCTGATCGTCCCCCGCACGTATCGCGCCGCCATCGAGGGCGACCCGCTGGCCATGTTCATGCTGGGCGGGATGTTTCATCACGGTCGAGGCGTTTCGCAGGATTACGCGAAGGCCATGGAGTGGTATCTGAAGGCGGCGGAGAAGGAAATCTCCGCAGCCATGCTCAACATCGGCCTGCTGTATGAAGCCGGGCTGGGTGTCGAACGGAACGACGCCAAGGCCATCGAGTGGTTTCAAAAAGCGGCGGCCAAGGGTGATCCGGGCGCGTTCATCAATCTGGGCGTGCTGCACGCCGCGGGGCGTGGCGTGGATCGCGATTACGTCAAGGCCTACGAATACTTCAAGAAAGGATCGACGTATGGAGACCCGCAGGCGTTGTTTAATCTGGGGGTCGCCCACGAGCACGGTCGAGGCGTGAGGCAGGACTTGGTCGAAGCGGCGAAGTACTACCGTGAAGCGGCGGCGAAGGATTCCGCCGAAGCCATGTTCAACCTGGCCCTGATGTATGAGCAAGGCAGGGGTATCGAGCCGGACATGGCCCAGGCCGTCTCCTGGTATCAAAAGGCTGCGGCTGCGGGTCGCGTCGAAGCCATGCGCAACCTGGGGATGATCTACGAACAGGGAACGGGCGTGCCCGAGAACGACGCCAAAGCCGTCGACTGGTTCCTGAGCGCCGCCCAAGCCGGTGACGCATTGGCGATGGACTTGCTCGGCGTGATGGTTGCGGAAGGTCGAGGCGTCGAAAAGAATGAAGAGCAAGCCGTTCAGTGGTTTCAAAGAGCCGCCGATCTGGGTCTGGGTAAGGCCATGGCCGACCTGGGCACGATGTATGCCAATGGCAAGGGCGTCGAAAAGAGCGCGGATCAAGCCATAGCGTGGTTCCGCAAGGGCATCGAGAAGAACGACTCCGACGCCATGTATTTCCTTGCGGCTATGTTTGCCCGTGGCGAGGGAGTGGAGTACGACTACACCATGGCGTTGATTCTATTTCAGCGCTCCGCCCGGGCCGGCAACATCCGCGCTCAGCAATATCTCAAGTCCGTTGGCGAAGGCTGGTAGTCCAGTTCGTCAACTCCAGTCTGAATGAATTCGAGGAAATAACTGCGACCGATCGTTTACCTGTCTGCGCCTGAACCCGTCTACTGGCGGGCGGGGGTGAATGGCATTCTGGATTCCGGCCTTCGCCGGAATGACGAATTGGGCCGGAATGACGGATTGGGCCGGAATGATGAAGCGCCCTGGAATGATGAAAGGCGCCGCATTGAACAACGGAACGGACGGTCGCGACATCGGCCAACGACAACGCTGCGGAAAGAATCAGGCGGAGAATTGAAAAGCCACATGAATGGAGATTGGAAACGATCAATAGCTGTAGTAGCTGTGGTAGTGATCGAGAATCAGGCCATCGACGTTGAAGATGTACGCGATTAGGGCCGCCCGCATCCACATGCCGTTGCGCACCTGGTCGAAATACTTGGCGCGCGGGTCGCAGTCCAGCCGAGTGTCGAGTTCGGCTCGTCGGGGCAGGGGATGCATGATGACCAGGTTGGATTTGAAGAGGTGTGACATGTCCTTGGTCAGGGCGAAGCGCGTCAGATCAATGGACTTCGATTCGCCGGCTACGTCGTGCTCGTCCTGAAGACGGGTCATGTAGACGGCGTCGCATTCGCCGATGACCGGCTCGAGGTCGTATTTCAACTCGTAGGTCACTTCGTGGCGATCGAGATATTCCAAAATATCCGCCCCGATCTGCAAAGGCTGCGGGGCGACGAAAAGCATGCGTACGTCCGGGTATCGACACAGAAGGTAGGCCAGCGACCGGACCGTCCGCCCGCGTAGCAAGTCACCCACGAAAGCGATGGTCTTGTTGGCGAAAATGTTTCGATCCGGCTCGGGTCGGATGCGCTCGGCGGCCGTTCCCGCGAAGCATCGATACAGGGTGTAGACGTCCAGAAGGGCCTGCGTGGGGTGTTGGTCCTTGCCCGATCCGCCGTTGATCAGCGGGATGTTTCGCCGCATGCCGGAAAGCACGTGTGCCATCTGCTCGGCAAAGCCCTCCTTGGGATGCCGCATGATGATCAAGTCGAAGTACTGGCTCAAGACGCGGACGGTGTCGTCCTCGGTTTCACCTTTCACTTCCGACGAGGTCGACGTGTCACGGACGTCGTTGTAGGGCATCCCCAGAATCTGGCAGGCAGCGGTGAACGATAGGAACGTCCGCGTGGACGGCTGAATGAAATACAGCATGGCCCGTTTGTGCGAAAGGAGCGTGTTCAGGAAACGGGCGCCGGCGCGTGCGTCGGAAATGGCCCGCGTCATCTCGGCGATGCGAAACAGATGCTCCATCAGGTCGCGATCGAACTGTTGGGCTAATATGACGTGGTACAGGCGGTCGTTCAGGCTCAGCAACCGAGCCCGCCTTCGGCCCGGGAGCGTCGATGGGTCTTCTTGCAAAACGTCCATATACGAATCCGATGACGTCGCCCGATCAGCCACCGCCCGCGGGCTTGTGATCTGCGGACAGAACCCGTCCGTCAAGCGTTTTGGGTCTGCCCTCCCTGCCCGCAACGGTCCCGCGATCCTGCTAACGATCAGCAAGAGCCTATTACACCAAAAGACCAAGCCCATGTCAAACCGCACGTTGACACGATCATGGGTCTTTCCGTTTTAGGGTTCTTGCCATCGTCGCAAAAGCAGGGTCATCCCGATGGTCACTCCGGCGCAGGCCGGAGTCCAGGCAGACGACTTCTGGATTCCGGCGTGCGCCGGAATGACGGATGGGGGCGTGCGCCCTAATGACGGAATGGTGTTTTGGATTCCGGCGTTCGCCGGAACGACGGATGGGGGCGTTCGCCGAAATGACTGAAAGACCCTGCCGACACGTTAGCGAGATTGTTGACGGACGCGTCGCACGCTGGGCTGGCCGTGTTTTTGTAGAATTCGATGCCCCGTGGACGGCTGGTGGCTGCGGTTAACGTGGCCCATTTGGAGCGCCTAAATCAACGCAGCCGGAATTAGCCTAAACCCCGCTCCCTCACGGCCGCGGCTCGGTTAATTTAGGCGCACCTAGTCCATTCGTTGCCAGACTTCCCTGGCCACTTCGTTCGATCGTGCCCGCACGTCGCGCTCATCGCATCGGACGGGAGACCGGTCACGCAAGACCCATTGGCCATCGATCATCACGTGCCGGACGTTTCGCGAACCCATGCCGAAAATGATGTGTCCGGCCAGGTTTTCCGGCGTCAGCGGCGTCGATGGGACATAGTCGGTGACCACGACGTCGGCTGCGGCGCCGACACGCAGTTGACCCAGGATGACGCCCAGCGCTTGGGAGGCTCGGCGTGCGGACGCAGACAGCATTTCGAGGACTCGCTGCGGACCAATGCCCGCGCCGCCGTCACGCGACTTGAACCATGCAGCCTGCGCTTCGGCGAAGAGATCGCCGCCAATGCCGTCGGTGCCCAGCATCACGGGGCATTTGAATTCCCCAACCGGGGCATAGCCCACCGCATTGTTCATATTGGAACGCGTGTTGTGGGCCAGGGTCAATCCGACTGAATTGATGGTTTCAATATCTTCACAGGACAAATGGGTTCCGTGGGCGAGAACTGTATCGCGTTTCAACAGTCCGACGCCGTCCAACCGTTCGATCAAACCCAGTCCATAACGTCTGCGGCAGTCTGATTCGTCACAAGGGTCTTCCGCCACGTGGATGTGCAAACCGGTGCCGGTCGAACGGGACAATTCCGCGAGCGAGATCAGCGTTTCGTCGCCGAGAGTAAACGACGCATGCGCACCGATCAACGCGGCGAAATGCCCGTCCTTTCGACCTTGGCAGGAGTCGATATAACGTCGGTTTTCCAGCAGGCCGGCCAATCTTCCCGCGGTACCGTGCCGATCGGTAGTTTCGTAACATAGCACGCCCCGCAGGCCGATTTCCTGGATGGATCTTTCAATCGCGTCGAGGGAATTGGCGATGCAATTCGGTGACGCGTGGTGATCGATCAACGTCGTCGTGCCGCACTTCAACGCATCCAACGCGCCTATTCGCGCGGACATTTCGATGGCGACGTCATCGAGGGCCCGATCCAGCCGCCACCACACAAATTCGAGTATTTCCATGAAATTCGTCGGCGCCACCACCGGCGGGGGCATGCCCAGGGCCAGCGCGGAGTAGACATGCGTGTGACCGTTGACCCATCCCGGAATCACGACCGCGCCGCCGCAATCGACCACTTCATCGGTGGTCATTCGTTCGATCGTCGGTCCATGGGCGATGATTTTTCCATCGTCCGTTCGCAGCTCGCCGCGTTGAACATGGGGCGGATCGATGTCGACCAGCATGGCGTTCGTTAGGACTATCGCGCTCATGATTCGGACCCGTTCAATTCGACGATCCGCGCCACCGCGTCGACGTCCGGTGCGACTTCGTTTGCGTTTCCGACGGCCAATCTCGCCCCGGCGGGGTCCTTCAGACCGTTTCCGGTTATCAGGGCCACCACGGAAGCGTTTTCGTCGATTCGATGTTCCTGTCGTGCCCGCGCGATTCCCGCGACCGCGGTCGCAGCCGCCGGCTCGGCAAACACGCCGGCCAGCCGTCCGGTCAGGCATACGGCGTTCATGATCTCCGCGTCGCTGACCTTGATGAACAGCCCTTGGCTGTCACGGACGGCGCGAACGGCTTTTCGCCAATTTCGCGGGACGGCTACGTCGATGCTGTCCGCATAGGTGGAACCCGTCCCCGATCGATCGAGTCGGCCCGTGTGGAACGCGTCGGCGATGGGGGCTACGTCCGCCGCCTGCACGCCCATCATACGGGTCTGCCAATCGATGATGCCCAGCGTGCGCATTTCCGCCAACCCCTTCCAAACACCGGCCAGCGAGCACCCGTCTCCCACGCTGCAAACGACCCAGTCCGGCGGGTCGTCCGCGCATTGCTCCGCCACCTCCAACCCACCGGTCTTTTTGCCTTCCACCAGGTAGGGATTCACGGCTGCGTTCCGATTGTACCAACCGTAGCGCTGACAGACTTGTGTGCACAAATCGTAGGCTTGGGCGTAGCTGCCCTGCACCTTGAAGACGCGAGCACCGTAGGCCAGCAGTTGGACGAGCTTGCCTTCCGGTACGGAGCGGCCGACGAAGATGTTGGCGTGCAGACCTGTGGCGGCTGCGGCATGCGCCAAACTGCTGGCGGCGTTGCCCGTCGATGCACAGGCCACCTCCCATTGGCCTTGCTCGATCGCACGGGCGACGCCGACGGAGCTGGCTCGATCCTTGAATGACCCGGAAGCGCTGCGTCCCTCGTCTTTCAATCGCAAACGTCTGATTCCCAAGGCATCGGCCAATCTGGGCGCTTCCAACATGGGTGTCCAACCGATCTCGGTTAGCCCATCGGGCACTCGACGAACGGGCAGCAATTCGAGATATCGCCAATGGGATGCAGGCCTCGACCGTAGCGACTCCCGCGTCAACGCCTTTGCGATGCCGTTCAAATTGAATTGGACGTCGAGGATGCCTTCATCCGGCCCGCAATCGGCGCACGTGTTGACCTCGCCATCGGCGTAGGATTTCCCGCAGTTCACACAAATGAGTTTCGTCACGAACACCGTGAATTCCCTTCGAAGATCGCCTTGCATGAAACGATAGCCGCGAAGTCACTCGATCACAAAGAGCGCCCGGCGAGGCAACGACGAGTGGCGATACAACTCATGTTGACATTCCGCCCGATCTTTGCAATATCCTGGATCGTGTGGCGGAAGTATCGGCGGTTTGGCAGGAGCATCGCCCTGCCGTGTCGAACCGAATATTCGTTGGTCGCGAAGCCGGGGTCACCGGTCGAAACCGAGATTGTGGCCACGGAGCGTAGGTCTATGCCCAAGTCAAATCATGGGGATGAACGATCGTTGGCTGATGCGATTGATCGCTGCCGGGAGCGAAACGTGATTATCCCCACGTTCGCCCAGATGAAGGACCCGTCACGAATTCCGGCTGGTATCGTCAAGCGGCTGCGGTTGGTGGCCATGAACGACGTCGATCCGGTCAATCTGTTTCGTATTTCGTGGAAAAACGAGGCGGTCGACAAGGGTGGTGGATTCAATCTCGGCAACTGGCTGGAGTTTCCGTCGGCGCTGACCGGCGTCTCCGCGCGCATCGTGGGGTTGGTCGGCAGGCATTTTCCGACGGGTGCCCACAAGGTGGGGGCTGCTTTTGGTTGCCTGGTCCCCCGACTCGTGTCCGGCGAATTCAACCCCGCCCGACAAAAGGCCGTTTGGCCCAGCACGGGCAATTTTTGCCGGGGCGGGGCGTTCGACTGCGCCTTGCTGGGCTGCGCCGCCGTCGCCATCCTACCCGAGCAGATGTCGCAAGAACGGTTCGATTGGCTGGAATCGATCGGGGCTGAAGTCATTCGGACGAAAGGCTGCGAATCGAACGTCAAGGAGATTTACGACGCCTGTTGGGACATCCGCCGCACGCGTCCGGACTGCGTCATATTCAATCAGTTCGAGGAATTCGGCAACGCCGTCTGGCATTATCACGTCACCGGTTCGATCGTCGAGGAGGTTTTCCACCAGGTCGCCGGTCCAGGGGATCGGTTGGCTGCATTTGTGTCAGCCACCGGAAGCGCCGGGACGATTTCAGCCGGCGATTATCTTCGCACGGCCTTTGCATCGCTCCGCGTGGTGGCAGTCGAGGCCCTGCAATGCCCGACGTTGCTGCGTTGCGGGTTCGGTGGTCATCGTATCGAGGGCATCGGCGACAAGCACGTCCCCTGGATTCACAACGTGCGAAACACGGACGTGGTCTGCGCCGTGGATGACGAACAATGTCTGGCTGTCATGCGTCTGTTTAATGAGCAGGCGGGTCGACGATTTCTGGAATCCCACGGCACGGCTCGCGCCGCGGTCGATTCGCTGGATTGCCTGGGCATCAGCAGCATCTGCAACTTGATCGCCGCGATCAAGACGGCACGGCATTTCGAAATGGATGGTCGGGATGTTCTGTTCGTCCCGCTGACCGACAGCATGTCGCTGTACGATTCCCGCATGAACGAGCAACGGCGGGAAAAGGGGGCCTACACCGACGCGACCGCGGCCCACGACTTCGCCCGACACATGGAATCGATCACCACCGACCACATGCGCGAGCTGCGATATGACGAGCGCAAGGCCCTGCATAATCTCAAGTATTTCACCTGGGTCGAACAACAGCAGCGCGAGGTTCGTGACCTGGATCGAATCTGGGATCCGGATTTCTGGTCGCAGACGTTTCAAATGGTCGAGCCGTGGGATCAATTGATCGTGGACTTCAATCGACGCGTGGGCGTCAGCGTCTGATTCGTGGGCGCCGAGTTTCCTGTGGGAGCTGGGTATGAAATCGCTACTTGAACGGTTAAGCCGACTTGATTTTCAATTTCACGAGACTGATTTTCTGCTGACCTGGCAACGATCAGCCTCCGAACTGGAAGCCGTTCTGCTGACGGCGGAAGTGCTCGAAAACCTGTATGTCAAGAACGTGTCCACCCGACTGTTCCACACGGGGCTGGCTGTTTCAAACTTTCGCGATCAATCCACGCGAACCCGTTTTTCTTTCGCCAGTGCAGCCAATCTGGTCGGGCTGGCGGTTCAGGACCTGGATGAAGGCAAATCGCAGATCGCACACGGCGAGACCGTACGTGAAACAGCCAACATGATTTCCTTCCTCACCGAGATCATCGGCATCCGCGACGACATTTTCCTGGGTCACGGGCACCGGTACATGGCTGAAGTGGCCGACGCCGTGGCGGAAGGTCATCGCCAGGGAGTGCTCGCGCAACGTCCCTCGGTGATCAATCTGCAATGCGACCTGGACCACCCCACGCAGTCGATGGCCGACCTGCTTCACCTGAAAACGCATTTCGGCTCCCTGGAAGCGCTGCGCGGCAAGAAGGTGGCCATGACCTGGGCCTATTCCCCGTCCTACGGAAAACCGCTGTCCGTTCCGCAGGCCATCATCGCCTTGCTGACCCGTTTCGGAATGCACGTCGCCTTGGCCCACCCGGAAGGATACGACCTTGTTCCCGAAACGCTGGCTTGTGCGAAAAAGTTCGCGGATCAATCCGGGGGATCGTTTCACCCGCTGACGAGCATGGAAGAAGCCTTTCAGGACGCCGACGTGGTGTATCCCAAGAGCTGGGCGCCGATGCAGGTGATGAAACGTCGTACGGAATTGTTGCAAAATCACGACCAAGCGGGATTGGCCGATTTGGAAAAGCAGTGTTTGGCGAATAACAAGAAGTTCGACGGCTGGGAATGCAATGAAAGCAAGATGGCTCGCACACACCAGGGAAAAGCGCTGTACATGCACTGCCTGCCCGCGGACATTTCAGGAGTCAGTTGCCAAAAAGGCGAGGTCGCCGCGGACGTCTTCGAGCGCTATCGATTGCAGACCTATCGCGAGGCGGGACACAAGCCGTTTATCATCGCAGCCATGATTCTGCTGACCCGGTTTGCCGATCCGCTGGCGGCCCTTCAACATCTGATCGACGACGGCGCACGACGGGCGCTCTCCCGTTAGTTCTACAACAACATGGTTATGCATCGCAGCGCCACCCGCTGAGCCAGTGCAGTCTCCCACGCTGTTTGCATCTTGTCCGAGCCGCGACCCTGGACGCGACCAAGGCGGGAGCGTCCAGTATGGCCAACGGACGACACAGTCCATGGCATTCGAACCGCGCCACGACCTCCAAAAGACATCTGATCAGGGATCGGACCGCTTGGTGCACGAAATCGCGCTCCTTCACGCTCGCGGGGGCGTGGCGTAGGCCTGTTCGTAAATGGTCGGAAAGCTTGCGTAGAAAGCACAGCATTTGATCAGGTGTTCGATGGGAACCGAATCCCGCACCGTATGGGCGACCTCCTCCGACGCGGGACCGAAGCCCACGGTGGGAATCCCGAACATCCCGGCGATGGATACGCCGTTGGTGCTGAAGGTCCATCGACTCGGTTTTTGCCGCTGGCCGAATAACTGTCGATACGTCTCCACGGCTGCGGCTACGGGCGGTGCGTCTTCCGCTTCACACCAGGTCGGAAAATAGCTCTCCGTCTCGTACACCAGCCCGGTGTAGGTCGGTTTCTTGTAACGAAGGACCTGAACTTTCGCCGTCACGCCGGCTCGCTTGACCGCGTCGCGAACTTCTTGCAGCGCCTTGGCCTTGGTCTCGCCGGTGGTCAATCGTCGATCGACGTGGATGAACGCGCCGTTGGGAACCGCGCACACGCTGGGCGTTTCACAATCCATGTACGTGACCGTCACCGTCCCATTTCCCAGAAAGCGGTCCTTCTTCAATCGACCGTTCAGCTTCTCGATTTCCCGGATCACGCCGGCCATCTTGTAGATGGCGTTGTCGCCTTTGTGCGGCATGGAGCCGTGGCATGACCTTCCTTTCACCCAAACCCCGATCTCCATTCGGCCACGCTGACCCCGTAGAACTCGGCAGTTCGTTGAATCGGTCACGATGACGCATTCCGGTCGAATCTTGCCTTCCCGAACGATGTACTGCCAACACAGACCGTCGCAATCTTCTTCCGAGACCGTGAATGTAAACAGCACACGGCATGACGAGCTGCCAAGCTTCAATTCCTTCATGATCTTCGCGGCGTAGATCATCGCGGGAACGGCGCCTTCCTGATCACCCGCCCCTCGACCATACACGATTCCGTTGACGACTTTTCCCGTGTACGGATCGTGGGACCACTCCTTACGATTACCGATGCCCACCGTGTCGACGTGGGCGTCGATGGCGATCAGCCTGGGGCCGGAACCAACCAAGCCGAAAAGATTCCCCATCTTGTCCTTCCAGATTCGATCAAACGCGCCGACCCGCCTCATTTCCTTTTCGACGCGCTGCAAGACGGGACCTTCCTGGCCACTCTCCGAAGGAATAGCCACCAGTTCCCGCAGCAACGAGACCATGGGTTTCTGATAACTCTTGGCACGTGACAGGATGGCCGTTGTGTCCATTATGATTCTTTCATTTCCGTCGGTATGGAGTTGGGGGGCATTCGACAATTGTTCGACAACCCGGCTGGTGCGGAATACGTCATGGGCGGCGGTGGAACGATCCTGTGGTCGGGGTCGATTCTTTCATCGCTTGCGGTAGGTGATTCTGCCGCGCTCGAGGTCATAAGGCGAAATCTCCAGCGTGACCTCGTCGCCGGGCAGGATGCGGATGTAGTACTTTCGCATTTTGCCCGCGATGGTACAAAGCACGTCGTGCTTCTCCTCACCCAATTTCGCCGAGACCAGGAACATGGCGTTGGGCAACGCTTTGGTCACGACACCTTCGACTTCGATGTTTTGAGCCTTAGCCAAGTCCGGTCAATCTCAAATTCGCGAAACCAAAATGCCCGCCGCACACAACCAGGATCCGCCCTCCGGCATGATCCATGCGAACGGGTCGAAGCGGAGATGGTATCGCCGCAGGGTGGCAAGTCAAATCCGCGATTTCCAAGGTGTCGTCCAAGCTGAGGGTACAGGCCCCCGCGCGGAAGCGGCGGGTCAGAACCGCGTGCGTGAGCACGCGGCCGAGTGTGGCACAATACCCCGCACGGAAGCGACCGGTCAGAACCGCGTGCGTAAGCACGCGGACACATGGAAGACGGCTTGATTCGCTCGCGAATGCCGGAATCCGGTCTGCCCTGCAACGAAGCCCTGCGGCATGCCGCCCATGCCATCCGCCCGATGCTCACACATCGGGTTCTGACGGCCGCCCGCCCCGGCCAGCGCCCCACGTCCCCGACGCGGATGGCTGAAGACCGATGAATACGTTACAATACTTTCAATAGTTTTTGAAAGGTACGACGCGATGTCCACATCGGAATACATTCAGGCCCGGGCCTTGTTCGTCCGCCGGTGGGGCGAGATGGCTGCGAGTTGGGGCATCAGTCGAACGATGGCTGAGATCCACGCGACCCTTTTCATTTCCAGCGAATCCCTTTGCACGGACGACCTGATGGAATCGTTACAAGTATCACGCGGCAATGTGAGCATGAACCTGCGCCAGCTCGTAAACTGGGGTTTGATACACCGAGCGCACCGCAAAGGGGATCGCAAGGAGTATTTCCTGGCGGAAAGCGACATCTGGAGCATGTTTGAAATTATCACGCGTGAGCGCCGCCGTCGCGAGGTTGAACCCATCGTCGAAGCCCTCGTCAAATGCCGGGAAATGATTCAGGGCGATACCGACGATGCCGACGCCCAAACCAAGGCGGAACGGCGCGAATTCGACCGTCGCCTGAAGGACATGCAACAGTTCTTCACCACCATGAACTCGGTTTTCAACGTTGTCGTCCGGGCGGGCAAGACCCGCGTGGGAAAGCTGCTTAAATCGCTCGCGAAAGTGAATTGAACCAGATGCGCACCGTTGCGTTGCCATGGCGGTTTGCTATCGTGATGCGCGCGCGGAGAATTGAAATGACCGAACGGGCCTGGAACCACGTTTCCTTCATTTCGTAGGACCTTGATAGGAGGCGATGATGCTCCATTCGCGGCGCGGGTTTATGGTCACGTCTGCCGGGGCGGGGTTGGCCTGGGCGATGTTACGGACGGATGGACTACAACGGGTGTTGGCTGCGGGTCAGGATGCACGGGGTGTTCCGTCCGCACAATTGGCCGGCGAGGAGGATTTCTGGGTCCACGTTCAACATGCCTTCGCCGTCAACCGCAGCGTCATCAATCTGAATAACGGCGGTGTGAATCCCGCGCCGCGTTTCGTTCTCGACGCCATGCGCCGTCACTATGAACACGCCAATCAAACCCCATCCCGTATTCTATGGCAGGTGCAAGACCCGCAGGTGGAAACCGTCCGTACCCGGCTAGCTGGTCATTTCGGCTGCGACAGGGAGGAGATGGCCATCACCCGCAACGCCAGCGAGTCCATGGAAATCTGCATTCTCGGTCTCGATCTACAGCCGGGCGACGAAATCCTGACCACGGATCAGGATTATCCGCGCATGCTCAACACCATCAAACAACGCGTGGCCCGCGAAGGCATCGTCCTGAAGACGTTTCCCTATCCCACACCGCCTCCGACTTGGGATTACCTGGCTGATCAGTTCGAACGAAACATCACACCGCGGACCAAGGCCATCCTGGTCTGCCACATGACCACATTCACCGGCCAGATTTTTCCGGTTCAACGGATTTGTACGCTGGCCCGTGAAAGGGGTATCAAGTCCATCGTCGATGGCGCGCACGCCTTCGGACACTTCGTTTTCCAGGGGGGATCCATTGGATGCGATTTCTACG
Source organism: uncultured Phycisphaeraceae bacterium (assembly GCA_964424105.1). Lineage (GTDB taxonomy): Bacteria > Planctomycetota > Phycisphaerae > UBA1845 > UBA1845 > CAYRHJ01. Next base: position 16,810 of record CAYRHJ010000016.1, read on the forward strand.
GCACCAGTTTGCACAAGTGGACCACAGCCCCGCACGGCACGGGGTTTTTGTACGTTCGCCGGGAGAACATCGCGGGACACTGGCCCATGATGGCCGGCCCCGATCCGAAGAAGGACGACATTCGCAAATTTGAGGAAATCGGAACCCATTCCAATGCCGCCCGACTGGCCATATCGGAAGCGCTGACCTTTTACGAGGGCCTGGGCCCCGAACGAAAAGAAGCTCGCCTGCGATATTTACGAAATCGATTCGCTGAACGATTGGCCCGGCATGATCGTGTGACCCTGCGCACGCCGCTGGATCCACGTCAATCCTGTGCGATGGGCACGTTGACCGTCGATGGCATCGAACCGGGCGATCTGGTCGCCCACCTTTGGAACAGGCACAAGATCGTCGTGACGGGAATCGATCACGAGAACGTCAAGGGCATTCGCGTCAGCCCCAATGTCTACACCATGCCTCGGGAAATCGACATGTTTTGCGACGCCATCGAGTCAGCCCTGGCCAACGGCATCGAGACTTGAAAAACCGGTGAATCTCGCCCGACGTCTGGTTCTGGTGCTCGCTTGAAAGCTATTGAGTGGGTGTGCCCATCAGATCGGCGAAAATGGCATCAAAATCGAAAGTTGCTGAACTAAACAGTTGACCCAAAAGCAGTTGCGGAGTCTGAACGAACGCATCGTGGATGGTCGTTTGACAGGTTCCATGCAAGGTGCCGATGGCCACCGTCGCTGCCGCGACGAAAAATCGTCTGAAACGCATCTTTGACGTCATTTTCGTATTTCCTTGGGTAACCGGTGTTCTACTGCTGTAAATGTTGACGTCACTCTTCAATCGGACGACCTCGCAAGAAATCCGCGGCCACGGTAAACGTGTCTCGCGCGGTCTGCGTGGGCTGACTTTCAAATGGCAGGACGAAGGCCTGCACGCGAAAACCACCTGGCGCGTTGGCACTGGTAAATGCTTCATAAATTAAAGTATCACCACACTGAAAATCACCGTTATCGCGACTTAATGGGTTGATGTTCGGCGGTACTCCGAACCCCTGCGTGATATCACCCAAACCGCCAACCAATAGGCCGGGGTCGGTCGTCGGTCGATTCAGATTCTCGCCCAACCCCACGCGGGTAATGGGATTCGCCGGCGAACAATCGAAAAGGACTCCGGCTTCATTTGACAGTTGTCCGGGGGCGGTGGAAAGCTCGATGGTCTGCGAGTCGGTCACTCGGCCCTCGCCGGTGCTGTCGGAAATAGTCCTAGACCTTTCGATGGTCACCAGAAAACGCAAGGTCTCGTTCGACGAGTTGACCACGCGCACGAAAAGCAATTCGTTTTCCGGGCCGGGGACAAATGGGAACAGTCCGCCCTCCACACGATTGACGAACGAAGGATTGAACAGGAACGGGCTTAACTCGAAACAACCGCCGGCGGCCAGGAGCGCGGCCAATGTCAAGGCAAGGGACCGACGACGGACCGTCCGGTTCGCGGCGGCGAATCTGAAACGTGTTTGGTGGGATTCTGATTTCATAGTACGTTTTCCGGCTTCGATTTCATGCATCGAGGGGCCTATCGAATTCCTACTGAGATTCGAAACCGCCCGGGGCTGGCCAGGATACGAGCCTGATCGGTCACCAAGGCTCCCGGCGTATCATCGCCGTTGGCGTTTCGCTCAAACGGCAATGACAAGGTTCCGGAAACGGTAATCGTCACGACCGAGCCGCAGTTGGGCGCGATGGCCGGTGCCGGGGCATCGCGAATGTCCACGTTGCGAAAGACCGTAGCGTTGCCCAGCGCGTCCGATTGATCCAATTGCAGCACGACAAATTGCGGTGTCGTGATATTGGTTCGAACACGGAACGGCGGCGTATTTTCGTCACCGGGGTCAATTCGCGTGGCCTCGAAAAACGCGGGCACAAAGACCGAGGGAAGTTGAAGCAAATCAACGCGGGCGACGTCGCACTGAACCACGAGGTTGTCCTGCTGCGTGCGGGTCAGGTCTGGAAAGTCCGACGCCCGGACGGCCGGATCAATGATGGCGGCTGATCCGTCTGTAAACTCGACCTGAAGCGCATCTCCATTGACAAAGGTGATTTGCAGAACCATGCGAACGAAAGGTCGAAGTTCGGGGTCCTCAATCAATGCTGCATCCAGCCCCCGGTTGACCAGGTGTTGGGTGAGGCGTTCATCAAAGAGCGTGTCATTGCGCATGACGACAGCCACGTGCCCTGAAGAGTCGGGCCCTTGCGGCGGAGCAATGGAAGGTCCTAATACGTCCAAGAAAGCGGGGCTGAAGGCGTCACAAGCCGCCAGCGTGCAAACGATCGCGGCAGCCAACAGGCGTAACGGTGTGAACCACCCCGGTCTAGTCATTGCTGATTTGACGTTATCCCTTACCATTGCGTGGGTCTTCCGTTGGGAAGTAGTCGGCCGGACGTAACCGGCACGGGCAGCAGATTTTGAACCGGCTGTTTGCCGAGTCTGCACACGACGGACATCATCGTGGATTCAAGTGGCCGGTCAACCCCCCCGCGGTCGCGATCGGCGTCGGCCGCGAGGAAAGATTGTAAGATTTCAACGAATCGCGGTTGCGGCGGGGACGGCTCGGGTTGACGACCCCGACGTTGCGAGTATGTTGCGAATTCGCCCGATGTCGCGGATGTGGCGGAATTGGCAGACGCGCTGGCTTCAGGTGCCAGTGGGGGCAACCCCATGGAGGTTCGAGTCCTCTCATCCGCAGGTTGATTTATTTGTGCGACGCTGTCGCGCGGGCGCAACTCGAAACGTACCGTTTCAATTGATAAGAGTGCCTGTCCGATTCAATAGACGCGGGGATTGGATGATCCGTTGTTGTGGCTGGAATGGTCTGCAACGGAACTCGTGTGGGGCGATTTCAAAGGTATTGGAAAATGAATTTTGAGATTTCGGATGATATGGCTGCGTTGCGAGATCTGGCTCGCAAATTTGCGGCGGAGGAAATTGGCCCTCATGCTCGCGATTGGGATCGTGATGGACTGATCCCGGATGACGCCATCACGAAAATGGGCGAGATCGGATTTTTGGGGATGCTCGCGCCGGCGGAATACGGTGGGGCTGAACTTGGATACGTCGGCAATTCGATCGTCATCGAGGAGATCGCCCGTCATTGTGGAGGCACGGCGCTGATGTTGGCGGCCCACAATGGGTTGTGCCTCGGTCATATCCTATTGGCGGCCAACGACGAGCAAAAAAGGAAATACGTTCCGGCGCTGGCGACGGGTCAGATGCTCGGCTCGTGGTGTTTGACGGAACCGGGCAGCGGCAGCGACGCGGCTGCGTTGGCGACGCGGGCGGTGCAGGACGGGACAGGTTGGGTGTTGAACGGTTCTAAAATGTTCGTGACGAACGGTCAGCGCGCGGGGGTTTTTGTGGTGCTGGCTCGGACGAGCGAGGAGAGCAAGTCGCGTGGCATCAGCGCGTTCATTGTCGAGCGGGGCACCCAGGGTGTGGAGATCGGCCCGAAAGAAGACAAGATGGGCATGCGGGCCAGTGACACGGTTCCAGTTACGTTGCAGGACGTTCGCGTCCCCCGTGAAAACCTATGTGGCGAGTTGAACAACGGGTTCGTAAACGCGATGAAGGTTCTGGAGCGGGGACGAATCGCGATCGGCGCGCTTTCGGTGGGGCTGGCTCGCGGTGGGCTGGAAGAGGCGTTGGCGTACGCGCAGCAGCGCGAGCAGTTTGGCAAGCCGCTGTCGGAGCACCAGACCTTGCAATTCATGATGGCGGACATGGCCATGGAAATTGACGCGGCCCGGCTGATGCTGCGGAAGGCGGCTTGGCTTCAGGATCAGGGACAGGACACGGAGTTGGAATCGTCGATGTGCAAGCTATTCGCCAGCGAGATGGCGACGCGAGCCTGCCTGAACGCGATACAGATTTGCGGCGGGTATGGCTACATCAAGGAGTTGCCGGTGGAGCGATTGATGCGTGACGCGAAGCTGTGCGAAATCGGCGAGGGTTCCAGTCAGGTGCAACGGATGATCATCGCCCGGCATCATCTCGAATTGAAGAAGGTATCGTGATGGACTTTGCATTCAGCGAAGATCACGAATTTCTGCGTCAGTCCATTCGAGAGTTTTCGTTCGAGGAGGTGGCGCCGGGTGCTGAAGCGCGAGACCGGGACAGTGAACTTCCACGAGAGCTTCGCGATAAATTGACCGAGATGGGGTTGATGGGGATCTGCATTCCGGAGAAGTTCGGCGGTGCGGGGATGGACACCGTCGCGTCCAGTATCGTCGTCGAGGAGATTTCCAAGTCCTGCGCGGGAACGGGTGTTTATCTGAGCGCGCACAACTCGCTGTGCGTCGATCCCATTCTGAAATTCGGCAACGAGGAGCAGAAGACGAAATTTTTGCCCATGCTCGCCGGCGGCACGGTGGGTTGTTTGTCATTGACCGAGCCGGGCAGCGGCAGTGACGCGGGCGCGGCGCGATGCATGGCTGTTGAGGAGGGCGAGGCTTGGCGGATCAATGGAAACAAGATTTTCGTGACCAACGGCAGGGAGGCGGGGATCATGGTGTTGATCGCGGTTACCGACCCCCGCGAACCCAAGCGGCGGTTGAGCGCGTTCATCGTGGAGCATCCCAGTGATGGGCTTCGCATCGGCAAGCTGGAGAAGAAGCTGGGCATCCGATGCAGCTCGACGGCGGAATATGTTTTTGAAGATTGTTTGATTCCGAAGGAGAATCTGCTGGGCGAGCGGGGCAAGGGGATGAAGGTTGCGCTGTCGACGCTGGACGGCGGACGAATCGGCATCGCGGCGCAGGCGTTGGGCATCGCCGAGGCTTGTCTGTACGTGGCCGCCAAGTATGCCAATACGCGCGAGCAGTTCGGTCGGACCATCGGTCATTTTCAGGCGATTCAAAACAAGATCGCCGACATGGCCGTCGGCGTGGAGGCGTCCCGCAATTTGATTTATCGGGCGGCTTGGATGAAGGACCAGAAGAAGCCATTCGGATATTATTCCGCGATGGCTAAGCTGTTCGCCAGCGAGACAGCCAGCAAGTGTGCCAACCATGCGGTGCAGGTTTTTGGCGGCTACGGGTATTGTCAGGATTACCCGGCGGAGCGGTTCTTGCGTGACGCCAAGATCACCGAGATCTACGAAGGCACGAGCGAAATCCATCGGCTGGTGATTTTCCGGGGTTTGGTGCAGGAGGTGGAGAATCGCTGGTCAGCCAGGGTTTAGGCTCCGCGTGTTGCAGGAATGTACGAAAACGGCACATGATGAAGTGGGGCGTATGTGCTTGAACGTCGATCAAGTCTGCGGGTCGGTCAAGTCATCTCCCTATTTAGGATAGTGATAGTTGTTAAGAGTCTGGCGACCGAACAAGCAGGGCCCCTGCCAATTGAAGCGGCGACATTCGCGGCAATTATTTTGAAGGGATTGGCATTTCAATGACCGCAAGAGCGAGTGTGTCATGGCATTGGCATGAATGCAGTATTCAGCGTGCCTCACACAATAGCTGACCGGCCATTCGAATGAACCGGAAGACCGCTCCCTTACGGTCGCGGCTCTGTTAAGAGGGTGAAACCCGCCCTACAAATTCAGAGTGAAACAGGCCCTGCGAACTTTGTGGAAGAAATTTTCAGAAGATATTGAAGAGTTTGGTCATCACGATTGCGTGACATGATATTTTTCACCGGCCCGATTACAATGAAAACCAACTGACGCTGCGGGCGTCCGTTCAGTGAGGAGTCCAACGTTATGATTGACAAGAACAAGCCGGTGGCCGTGATCGGCGCGGGGACCATGGGTCAGGGGATCGTACAGGTTTTCGCCCAATCGGGGTTCGAAGTGCGCGTGTACGACGCCATGCCGATGGTATTGAATGCGGCTCCCGGCGCCATCGCCAAACTGCTCGACCGAGCCGTCGAGAAGGGCAAGCTGGAAAAGGCTGAGGCGGAGGCGACCAAGCAGCGCATCAGGCTGGTCAACTCGCAGGCGGAATTCGGCCAGCCGCAGATCATCATCGAAGCCGCGACCGAACGGCTGGAAATCAAGTTGGAGATTCTGAAGTCGGCTGCGCAGCATGTGGCTGACGGCGGCATCATCGCGTCGAATACCAGCAGCATCAGCATCACCAAGCTGGGCACGGCTGTCTCGCGTCGCGACCGATTTGTGGGGATGCACTTTTTCAATCCCGTGCCGGTGATGCAGTTGGTGGAGGTGGTTCGCGGGTTGGATACGTCCGATGCGACGATCAGCGAGACGTGCGAGCTGGCGAAGGTCGTCGGCAAGACGCCCTTGATCGTGAACGATCATCCCGGATTCGTGTCCAATCGCGTGCTGATGCCCTTGATCAACGAAGCCCTGTTCACGTTGCAGGACGGAGTGGCTGATGCGGAAACGATCGACGGGGTGATGAAGCTGGGGATGGCGCACCCGATGGGTCCGCTGGCGTTGGCGGATTTGATCGGTTTGGACGTTTGTCTGGACATCATGGAAGTGCTGCACCGCGACCTGGGTGAAGACCGCTATCGACCGTGCCCGCTGCTTCGTAAGATGGTTGACGGGGGCCGGCTGGGGCGAAAGTCGAAACGGGGATTCTTCACCTACGAATAACGTATCAACCCGAATATGATTACAGCAATTGAACATCATGGAGACGCATTGGCTGATTTGTGCCGCCGGCACCGCGTGCGCCGGTTGGAGGTGTTCGGTTCGGCGGCGGACGGCACGTTTAATCCGGATTCAAGCGACATTGATTTTCTCGTGGAATTTTTTCCGCTCGATTGCGGCGAACATTACGAGGCCTATTTCGGGCTATGGGAGGATCTGAAGAAATTGTTCGGCCGCAGGATAGATCTCGTCGAAGTCGGTCCCATGCGAAACCCGTATTTCGCACGGCGAGTGAACGAGAGTCGAAAGCCGATTTATGACGCGGGATCGAGAAAAATACCTGTTTGACATGCTCGATTCGTGCCGGTTCTTGATCGAGTTCACGAACGGCGAACGCATGGCACGATTCACGAGCGACCGTCCGTTTCGAGCGGCCATTGAGCGCGAGTTGCAGATCATCGGCGAGGCGATGTTGCAGCTTCACACAATGGATCCGGCGTTTGCGGCGCAGATCCCGGAACACGGGCGTATCATCGGGTTCCGCCACGTACTGGTTCATGGTTATCATTCGATCAATCCTGATGTTGTCTGGAACGTCATCACCAGAGGATTGCCAGAATTGCGTACGGCGTTGGAGAAGCTCCTGCCGGATGCGTAGTTGATGCGCGCGAGGAACGAGTATCATGAGTAGCCAAACAACCGCCAATACGGTTATCGACGGTGCACGAGCCACCATTACGATTTCTACGCCTGATGGGTTGAACGTCATGTCCGCCGGCGCGATGAAGCGGCTGGGACGAGCCGTCGAGCAGGTGGCCGCAGCGAAGAACGTTCGATTCACGGTCGTCCGATCGGAGGGGAAGGTTTTTGTGGCCGGTGCCGATATCAAGGAAATGTCAGGTTACAATGTTTCCGCCGCCCGCGAGTTTGGCCGACTGGGATCGTCGGTGTGCGACGCGATCGAAGCCCTGCCATGTGTGACGGTGGCGGTGTTGCAGGGGGCGGCATTGGGCGGCGGTTGCGAGATCGCGCTGGCCTGCGATTTTCGCATCGCGTCTGCCAACGTGAAAATCGGATTGCCGGAATCGACGTTGGGCTTGATTCCAGGTTGGGGAGGTATCGCGAGGTCCTATAATCTGCTGCGCGGGCCAAGGGCGAAGCGGTTGATGTTCAGCGGCGGGCCGATCAGCGCCGATGAGGCTGTGACCGTTGGGTTGATCGATCGGGTCGTGGCCGATGCGTTAGCGTTGGATGCGGCCATCGAGGAACTTCAACGATCGCTCGTCAAGGGTGGTCCGCAAGCCATCTCGTTGATTAAACGGGCGTTGCGAGACGGTGACCCGCTGGCCGCGTTCGCCGACTGCTTCGACAACGCGGAGTCGCGCGAGGGCATGGCGGCTTTTAGCGAAAAAAGAACTGCCAATTGGGCGGAGGGATAATCGAATGCGAACCGGGCCGAGAGTTGAATCGTGCGAACTGACGGGTGAATCACGCGACGATCGGTCCGTCGTCGGTCCGGAGCATCTGCCCGGGTTTGACGCGGCGAAAGCGCTCGGTCAGCCCGGGCAGTACCCGTTCACCCGCGGTCTGCACGCCGAGATGTATCGCAAGCGGTTGTGGACCATGCGCCAATTCGCCGGGTTCGGCAGCGCCGATCAGACCAACGAGCGCTTCAAGTACCTGCTCGACAAGGGGCAGACGGGCTTGAGCACCGCGTTCGATCTGCCGACGCTGATGGGCCGAGACAGTGACGACCCGTTGGCGTTGGGAGAGGTGGGCCGGTGCGGCGTGGCGGTTTCGAGCTTGGCGGACATGCGGCGGTTGTTCGAGGGGATCGATTTGTCCGCCGTCAGTACCAGCATGACCATCAACGCGCCGGCAGCCATCGTTCTGGCGTTTTATCTATGCGTGGCCGAGGAGCAGGGCCACTCGCCGGGCGAGCTTCGCGGCACGCTGCAAAATGACATCCTCAAGGAATTTCACGCCCAGAACGAATACGTTTTCCCGCCGTCGGCGAGCGCCAAGCTGGTCATCGACACCATTGAATATGGGACGCATCACATGCCGCTGTGGAACACGGTCAGCATCAGCGGCTACCACATTCGCGAAGCGGGCGCGTCCGCGGCGGAGGAGTTGGCGTTCACGTTGGCCGACGGCATGGAATACACGCGGCTATCCATCGAGCGCGGGTTGGACGTTGACTCCTTTGCGCCGCGGCTGAGCTTTTTCTTTGATGTGCACAACGACTTTTTCGAAGAGATTGCCAAGTTTCGCGCCGCCCGACGCATCTGGGCGAACGTCATGCGGAATCGCTTCAAAGCCAAAGACGAGCGAAGCTGGTGGTGTCGCATTCACGCCCAAACCGCCGGCGTGACGTTGACCGAGCAACAGCCCATGAACAACGTCGTTCGCGTCGCCTATCAAGCGATGGCGGCCGTGCTGGGCGGCACGCAGTCTTTGCACACCAACAGCATGGACGAAACGGTGGCCCTTCCCACGGAAGGGGCAGCCAAGCTCGCCCTTCGCACGCAACAGATTCTTGCCCACGAAACCAACGTCACGCAGACGGTGGACCCGTTGGGGGGAAGCTGGTTCATCGAGAAACTGACGAACGAGATGGAGGCTAAAGCCAACGCCGTTTTCGATCAGATCGATGCCATGGGCGGCGTGCTCCAAGCCATCGACCGGGGCTACTTCCGCCGGGCCATCGCCGAGTCAGCCTTGAACGAGAGTAAGCGCATCGAGTCGGGAGCGTCGAAAATCGTCGGTGTGACCGATTTCGTCGAGGACGACTACGAGCGCGTCCCGCTTCTGGAGATCGGCCAAGAAGTGGAAGACGAGCAGATCGCCCGCTTGAGACAGCTCAAAGCCGATCGCGATGCGAAGCGCCATGCGGAATCGCTGGCTGGGTTGGAAGACGCGGCTCGCGAAGGGGGCAACGTCATGCCCGCGTTAATCGAAGCCTCCAAAGCCGATGCGACCGTGGGCGAAATGATGGACACGCTTAGATCGGTGTATGGCGCTTATGACGGCGGCCCGGAGTGGTGATTGGGACCGCAGGGATAGGACGGTAGAAAGTGCTGGGCCCTTGCGTAAAGGCAAAGAACTTCCGATGCATTCAGGGGCTTGATCGCTGAGGGGATGAATCACGTCTTTTGTTTTGGATTTGCCCGCTTTCAAGCTTCCTCGGACGGGTGTTGGCAGAGGTCTCGCGGGCATCGCCCGTCATTCCGGCGCAAGCCGGAATCCAGAAATCCATTCATGCCTGCAGGGTGCCCCATTCATCGCGCAGCGATGGGTGGGGTCTCGCTGATCAGGACGAGGCGCGAGGAGCGGGTCCTTCTGAACCTGGGGGTTTCGATACTTCGACGCTCGGTCGAGTGCTAGACGCCCGATTCACAAGTGACACCAATGTGTCATCCAAACGCTCTTTCATCGACTCCCCCATCTCCAATGGAGGTGGGCCACCCGTTTCGGAAGACCGCTCGCTTCGCGCTCGCGGCTCGTAAAAGACTTGGTCGCGGGTCTGATAGGAGGGGGGACGAAACCCGCGCTAATCCTCGGCTGCCCCACCCATCGCTGCGCGAGGGATGGGGCACCCTGCCACCCGACACGCTGAATGAATTGACAGGATTTACAAGATTAACAGGATGATACAGGTCCGGTCGCCAACCACCCGGACGAAGTACATTGGCGCTGCGGTTTTCAGACGGAACCTCATCATCGGCTCCCCCACGTCTAAAGACGTGGGCCACCCGACCTGTGACCCCTGTCATGACCATTGACCTTTTATGACTTTTGGGACCTTCGACCCCTGCTATGTCCTTCGACCCCTTTTAGTCACGGGTGTCCACGACGTAGATTTGGCCGACGTCGCGGATTTCTATCCCGTCATCAATTTCCAAAATGAAGAGCAGCGGATTGTTGGGATCGCGGCGGATGGCTTCGATCCGGCCGATGGTGACGGACGGCGGCAGCATTGCATCGTCCGGACGCGTCAACACAAGGTCTCGCGTTCGAATGTCGCCGGAGGTGACGTATTGATGATGAACGTCGCGGATTTCCATTTGTCCGTTTCCCAGGCCAACCAACCAGAACGCCAACTCGCCAAGATTGGACTCGCGTCCGTCAGACGGTGCGATGGAAACGTCCATCCTGGTGGCTGGGTCACTCAACAGTCGCACACGGGAGGTGAATTCACCGACATCGACAATGATCCCGATCATCGTCTCCGACGCCAAGATGGCCATGCCTTGCGTCAGGCCGACTTGGGCGGCGGCTTCAACGCGGAAGTGGTCCGAAAGGACGGCGGAGCTGGTATCGATTCCTTGGCGCCGACCAGCCAACAGCAACCTTGATTCCCGCCATGATGCGGAGTCATGGGCTGTCAGTCGCGCCGGGATCAGTTTGCCGCGAGGCCCCAAGCCGGTGCCCCGAACGGCGGTCAGGACGGCGTTTTGTTCACGCAGCGAGCGATTCTGTTCGACCAGTGATGCGATCATGGACTGGAGCGCCGAGACGTCGACATTCGCGCCCGCTTCGTCCGGCGAAGCCGTCGCGTTCCACCAGCGAGCGACTCGGTCACCGGCAGCTTGAAAAGGTGCGAAGACTTGGGTCAGGCTGTTCAATCGTTGCGACCAACCCACCGGCATCAGGATCAAAATCAGGGAGCAGGCCAACAGTGAAAGAACGAATCGCGTCGATCGGGATTTCCTTGAACCGCCAAACCGGGCTTTCATGATCGACTTTGCGCGTGAAGACTCGGCGTTTGGAAATGTAGCGTGTTGAAAACGGCCGATGCACCGCCATTGACCATTACATTTCGTCCTGATCCGATTCCATGGTGTCTTTCCATGCGGAAAGGTTTTCCAAGTAGACCGCCGTTCCCCGGGCTACGCAGCTCAGCGCGTCATCCACCACGCGACATTCCAGGCCCGTCGTGGCCGACATCAACTGATCAAAACCGTGCAGCAATGCGCCACCGCCGGCCAGGTGAATTCCGTTTTCCACGAGATCGGCGGCGAGTTCGGGTTCGGCTTGATTGAGGGCCCGCATGGCGCAATCGATGATCTGCCCGACCGGCTCCTTGAGCGCCTCGCGAATCTCGGCGCTGCTGATGACGGTTTTTCGGGGCAGGCCGCTGATCATGTCTCGCCCGCGCACCTCCATTTCACGTTCACCATCGTTGAAATCGGCGACGGAGCCGATTTTGATCTTGATGCGCTCCGACGTGGGCAGGCCGATCATCAGGTTGTAGGTGCGGCGCATGTAATTCACGATGGCTTCGTCCATGTCGTCCCCAGCCACGCGGACGGATTCGCACACGCTGATGTCCGCGAGCGACATGATGGCCACCTCCGTCGTGCCGCCCCCGATATCAACGATCATGGAAGCGGTGGGTTCGGCGATGGGAAGTCCCGCACCGATGCCCGCGGCCATGGGTTCATCGACCAGATAGACGCGGCGGGCCCCTGCGCGTTCCGCCGAGTTGTAAACGGCTCTTTTTTCGACAGCGGTGATTCCGGAGGGAATGGCAATGACGACGCGGGGCTTCATGAATCGCCGCCGACCATGAACCTTGCGGATGAAATATCCCAACATGGCTTCGGTGATGTCGAAATCGGCGATGACCCCGTCCTTCAACGGACGAATGGCCTCGATGGAGCCGGGCGTCTTGCCCAACATCTCCTTGGCGACCAAGCCGACGGCGTTGCCGTTGTCCAGGACCTGATTGGTCCCCTTGCGGACCGCGACGACGGACGGCTCGTTCAGGACGATCCCCTCGCCCTTCACGCAAACCAGCGTGTTGCAGGTGCCGAGATCGATCCCCATGTCACAACTGAACGCGCCGAGAAGCGAATCGAAGATCACGCGTGCCCCCTCGTCAAGTCGTTGTGGAATCCTCGTCAGGCAGGCACAGCGGCCACCCGATAGTCGTTAGGCTCCACCCAATGGAAGCCAAGTGCCGAAGAATTGCTGACTGCGAATCGAAACAAAAACCGTGGCCAACAGAACAAATGCGCATGCGATGGCCAACAGGATCGTATACACGTCACTCGGCGGTTTTTGCGGCGCAGACCCGCCTTCAACCATGGAACACCTCCCAACGCCCGTAAATCCTAATGATCGACACCTTGGCACCAACCGTATTACATCGTCTCGGTAGGCCCGAACCCCTCCAGAATACACGAATGCCTTGGCATCTTCAATTCCCTAATTCAAGTGACCGAAACCGGCGTTCTCTCACCAACCGCTTGCGTACGTCATTCCGGCGAACGCCGGAATCCAGAAGTGCAGACAGGGACGCACGCCGGCAGGTGAACACGCGGTCTTGGCCGGTAAAACCGACCGATTTCAGACGGGCGAGGCCCGGAGTTGGACTTCAAACACGTTCGGAGGTCATCGACCGCTCAGGAAGGAATACTCGTCGTGGGCTTCATCGCCCTGTTGGGGCGAAAAGCCTTGCGCGGACCGCAGGATACGCCCGGCGGACAGGTTCGGTTCGATGTCGGTGATTTCGATATCCGCGACATATTCCTTGCCGTCCCTGATGATGACAAAAACGGAGCCAGGCTTCACCAGATCAGCCGAGCCGACGCTGATGGTCACGAAATTGCCCTCCGTGCCCACGACGTGGCCCGAAATCTTGGGCAGGTTGGCTTGGCCCAAGGGCTTCACGCTTGCCATCCCCGCGGGCTGTAGACTCGACGCCGCGCCCGAAACGGGAACGCCGACCTGTTGCGATATTTTCTGGTTCTCATCGCGAAGGATGGCGATTTGCTGGGCTTGTTGGCGTTGCTGTTGAACCAAGACGGTGACGCGGGTGGTCAGTTCGTTCACCCGGTCGTTCAGGTCGATGTTGCGACGTTCCAATTCGATGTTACGCGTTTCCAATTCCGCACGCTGGCCCTCCACCGCGACGCGACCAGCCTGGGCGATTCCCAATTCATTCGTCAGTCGCTGGGCCAGTGCATCGGCCTGTTGTTTGTCAGCCTCCAGGCGGGTGATTTCGCCCTGCTTGCGGGATACCTCGGACATGGACGTTTCGAGTTCGCCGATCAACCCGTTCATTCGGTCGTTCAAGCCGCGGATGGAATCACGTGCGGACGCCAACTCAGCCGCGTGGGCCGCCGTGGCGCTTCGCAGATGTGCATCCGCGATCTGGGCTTCGTTCATGAAGTCCTCAGCCAACTCCTTCCAGTTATTCGAGTGGGCGACGAATGCGATGGCCGTCATGGAAAAAGCGACGCAAAGCACCACCAAAACGATAATCAATACCTTTGTAACCGCACTCAAGAGTAAACTCCGTTGGGAATCGTCGTCATTAGCGACCAACGAGGCAGGTTAATCCCATGAAACACCGGCTGGTCAACCCCGCAGCGTAGAACGCACAGAGGGAGCCGTCCCAGGGGGCCACCTTGGCGCCGGTAACAGCATCGCCAATTCTGCTGGATACTGCCGTGCGTGGCTGGATATCCCCCTCATTGCCCGTCGCAGGCGAGCCAACGGCACGGTGGAATCCAACTCACGCTGCCTCGTATATCGCAGGATTGGGAAGGTTGCAACCCCTTTTTGGGCGGCAGGACGGGGTGGGTCGCCGACCTGATCACGACGCGACCGCCGTGAATATGGCCCATTCAGGGGTGCAATCGAGCCGGGAACCAGCCTTCCGGATGCAAAACGTAGGCCTGTTCAATTGAATAATGCCGTTGCGAAGCCCGCCCAAGCCCCCGGTGAACGAAACGCCGTCAGTTGGCATCGGCTCGCGCTCTGCTTCATTCATCGTTTGATCGCCCGAATGGTCGCTACACGCTGCTCCAGCTTTTCGGCTTCCTTCTCCCGCTTGGTCGCCCGATACAACGCTGCCAGATTTTCAAGGCTGGTGGCTACGTTGGGATGATCCGGGCCGAGGGCCTTCTCCCAGATCGCCAGCGAGCGTTTGTAGAGCGGCTCGGCCTGAGCGTACTGCCCTTGGGTGTCGTACAGCCCCGCGAGGTTGTTCAGGCTCGTGGCTACGGCGGGATGGTTCGGGCCGACGTTTTGTTCGGCAACCTGAAGCGCCTTCTTGGCCACAACCACGGCACGATCGTAATTACCCGTGCGGTGGAGTTCCTTGACTTCCTGATCAAGGATGTCCCATTCAATGCCCGCGCCCTGTGCGTACGCTGTGGGGGAATACGCCGAAAATAGGAATGCGGCTGCGAAAACCGTTCGGATGAGTCTCATGCCTTACCTCCTTCGCTATTCGAGTGTAACGGGTGCAGAAGCGGAATCATATCTATTAATCAGTGAAGATGGTCAAAAAAGGGTCAGGCTTCCTTGCCCTCGGCGAAATGCATAGAATCACTCTCCATGAGGGCTGAAGACCTGCTTGATCGATTGGAAGACCGTCCTTTCAGAGCGTTTCGCATTCATCTATCTGATGGGACGACGCTGGACGTGGCTGAACCGGGCATGGTCATAGTCGGGCGGAGCAGCGTCGTGCTGCCCAGTCGATTTGGCCAGGATCAGGAGGGACGGCGATTGGCTGAACATTGGCGTACGGTCGCGTTGATGCACGTCGTTCAGTTCAGCGACCTGGACGAGCGCGGGAACGGAAGGCGACGCCGAGAGTGACTTGGACCGACATTCACACAACATCGCCCGAGCCGCAAGATGGCGTCAGGCTAGTTTATTTTGGCCTTCCCAAACGGAAAAACACGTCAATAGAGGAGTCCGACCCCTATTCCCGCCCCCATTTCCCACCGTCACCACTGGGCTTCTTCAAACGCACCCAACTGTTTGGCCGGTCGGTCGGGCGGGCGGGCCTTCAGAATGGCGTGGGCCAGGGTCAAATCGCCTTTGGTTGTGATCTTGATGTTGGTCGCATCGGACGGCACGACGGTAATCGCGTGCCCGGCCAGCTCCATGAGTTGGGCGTCATCGGTGACCTGCTCAGCCGAGGCGGGCGGGTTGGAATAGACGTCCATTAGAACTTGGCGTTTGAAAACCTGGGGTGTCTGGGCTTCGAAGAGGCCTGCACGGGAAACGGTTTCATCGATGACGTTGGACCCGCTGACCCGTTTGATCGTGCCGGCCAACGGGGTGGCGAGGATGGCGGCGCCGGACTTGGTGGCTTCGGCAAAAACCGAGTCGATCATGGCTGTGGTGACGCAGGGTCGTGCGGCGTCGTGAATGGCCACCCAATCGGCGTCTTCGGAGACCCTGGTTATCGCCGCGGCCACCGAATCTTTACGGCGCTCGCCGCCTTCGACGAGTGTCACGCCCATGAACGCGAGATTAGGCGCGAATTTGGATTTCACTTCCTCCATATCGGACGGCGAAATGACCAAAATCGTCTGGCAGACGTCCTTGCGATTGATGAAATATTCCAGCGTACGAATGAAAACGGGCCGACCGTCGAGCTTGGCGAAGGCTTTGTTCTCTTTTCCGCCGAAACGTTCGCCTTTTCCGGCGGCGGGAATAATAACTGCAAACTTCGCAGTGGCCATAGGTTACGGTCCCTTGCGCAACAGCCGGACGTCGGCAGGCCGTTGGCTTGTATGGTGCATTGATAACGATTCACCGTCAGGATGCAACCCCGGACCTAGCCGCCCGATTCATCACCTGTTGATCGGGGCGACCGCCAGCGAAGGCCCATCATGCTTTCGTGCGTTGGGTGGATCTTTCATGTGGCGGCGTCGGAGTCGGAATTCCATCGGCCCGGCCGAAGATCATCCGGCCCGCCGACGTCTGTAGCGAGCTGGTCACGGCGATGTCGACGGATTGGCCGATGTGGTCGCGCCCGCCGTTTACGACCACCATGGTTCCGTCCTCCAGATAGCCGATGCCCTGTCCGGGGTCCTCGCCGGGCTTGATGATCTTGACGCGGAACCGCTCGCCGGGCAGGAAGACCGGCTTGAGCGCGTTGGCGAGTTCATTGATGTTGATGACGTCCACGCCGCGAAATTGGGCGACCTGGTTCAGGTTGTAGTCGTTGGTGACGATTCGCCCATTGAGCCTCTGGGCCAAGTCCACCAGGCGTTCGTCGACGGTTGTCGGTCCGCCCGGCTCGACGGGTGATTCGACGATTTCGATGTCGGCGACTTTGCTGGACTGGAGCGTGTTCAGTATGTCCAACCCTCGGCGGCCCCTGTTTCTTTTCAGCTTGTCGGAGCTGTCGGCGATCAGATGTAATTCACCGAGCACGAATTTCGGAACGACCAGTTGGGATTCAAAGATGCGCGTATCGACGATGTCCACGATGCGCCCGTCGATGATCACCGAGGTGTCGAGCAACAGCGGGCGGCCGCCCTTGGCCTCCTTCGCAAACTCGACGTAGGGGATCACGAATCGAACGTCGTCCTTGGTCTGTAGAATGAAGCTGACGGCCAGGTAGCAACAGATGACCCCGATCATCAGCTTGACCGTGCTCACGAAGGGATGGTCGCTGTAGCCGATGTGTTGCTTTTTCATGGTTATGTTCTTGGTATGCCGCTGCCGACCGGCGGGGTCCAGCTCGATAATCGTCTCTTCCAGCGGTACGTCCGCAAACACGGGGCGACGCAGATCGGGAATCGTCTTGGTCAGGGAATCGACGGCCAAGTCGACGATCATCGATAATCCGAATGCGATGACCATGCCCACGACCAGGCCGAAAAACACCCCGGAAATGTGCTTTAACGACTTTTGCGGGATGAAAATGTCAATGGCGATGACAATTAGGGCGACGCCCAGACAACTGATCAGCAGCAGATCGGCGTGTTGGGTGAACCATTGGATGCCGTCGGATTGGCTCTGCCCGCCCACGATGAACGTGATGGCGACCACACCCAAGGCAAGCATGAAAATGGCCCGCAGGATGATCAGCATCGAAAAGCCTCTTCTGTCCTAGATGTCCGATCGGCCGCAAAATCGACCATGGAGACTCGGATGACATGGCCGCTGTGACGATCGCAACACGAGACGAATCGGGTCGCGGCGTGGAAGCTCGCCAGCCAGCATACTGGATTCACCCATAGTATAGTCTGAATATCGGCTTGATCAATCGCCGGGGTTGAACCGGCTGGGTCTTTCAATTTTCGGGCGCCCAATAGACCCTCGCAAACCGGCGGCCCTGTTTGTCGACAGGCAGGCTGAAATGGCGTACTGGATTCCGGCTTTCGCCGGAATGACGGCACGTGCCGAAATGACGGCCAATGCCGGCGGGTGGAACCGGCGCGTGAAACCGGCGGGTGAAACTCGCCCTACCCGTTTCCCATGACGCTGGACCTAAATAGACCAATTTGTTCATGGTTCCCAATGTTGACAGGAATCACGGTATATTTGCGTTCGAAGCGCTGTGTTGCAACCTGGGGTCATCTGGACCGGCATGGACGCTGGCGATGATCGATCAACGAATCACCCCCAAAAGATGTCAAAACCGCAGGAAATGACCAACGTCGGAAACGCAGGGCCGGCAACTATGGACATGGTGGACCACACAGATTCCGCGGCGGCGAGGAGTGGATCGGCAAATCTGGGCACGGTCCGGCGAACGTTGATTGTATTGGCCTTGCCCGTCCTCGGCGAGGAACTGCTCAATTCGTTCGTCGGTTTGTTTGACATATTTTTGGCCGGCAGACTGGGCGTCGAGGCTACGTCCGCGGTCGGGTTGGCTTCGTATGTCGCGTGGTTGGTCACCATGCTATTCATGCTGGTGGGCACGGGCACGACAGCGTTGGTGGCTCGGGAGACGGGTTCAGGCGACAAACGCGCGGCCAATCATTGGGCCAATCAATCGCTCGGCTTGGCGGTCGGACTGGGGTTGGTTTCGTGCATTCTCATGTATCTGCTGGCGCCGGTGTTTGGCCGGCTTCAAAGCATGTCCGGCGAGATGTACAGCGTGGTGGTTCGATACTTGCGCATCGAGACCGTTGCCCACGTGTTCACGAGCGTGACGCTGATCGGGGCTGCGGCCCTTCGCGGCGTGGGCGACATGCGCACGCCGCTCAAAATCCTCGCGACGGTCAACATTGTCAACGTCATCGCTTCGTACGCCCTGGTTTACGGAACGGGTCCGCTGCCGTCGATGGGGATCGACGGAATCGTGATGGGGACGGTCGTCGGACGCGTGGTGGGCGGGTTGATGACCATTTGGATCTTTTGGCGGGGGCGAAGTGGATTACGGTTCAGCCGATTCGATCTTCGCCCCATGTGGACATCCGTGCGGCGCATCCTGCGAATCGGACTGCCGGCGGCGGTTGATGGAATCATTCTATGGTCGGGACATTTTGTCTTTCTGATTGTGGTGGCCAATCTGGGCGACGGCAGTTCATCGGCCGTGTATTACGCCGCCCATATTATTGGTGTACGTGTTGAGGCGCTTACCTATCTGCCGGCGGTGGCGTGGTCGAAAGCCGCCGCCACCATGGTGGGGCAGGCGTTGGGCGCTCGCGACGAGCAGCGGGCGTTGCGGTCAGGACACGAAGCCGTCAAGCAGTGCGGCGTGTTGGCCATCGTGCTGACGGCTGTGTACTACTTCGGCGCCGAGGTGATTTACGACCTGATGCAGGACGACCCGCAGGTGGGCTTGGTCGGCGTGCCCGCGTTCAAAATGGTGGCTTTCTTTCAGATCTTTCTGATCACTTCCATCATTTACGTCGGCTCGCTTCGCGGAGCCGGCGACACCCGCTACCCCATGCTGATCACCATCGTTTGCATCCTGACGGTGCGCCTGCCCGTGGGTTACCTGTTCGGCATCGTGTTGGACCTTGGTCTCGTCGGCGCGTGGGTGGGAATGTGCTGCGATATGACCCTCCGGGCATTTCTTGCGTGGCTACGCTTTCATCGGGGCCGATGGGTGACGACCAGAATCTAGGCTCCATGAATTGAAGTCGGCCCGGCTGGTGCCGTTCGATTGACGTTTGAATGGTGTAATGAAGTCGATCCGCTATTGCCGCAGAACCGTCACCCCGGCGAATGCCGGGGTCCAGGAAAACTTCTTGCGGTTTCACGCTTTCGCGGAAACGACCACCATCGCTCAATATGATCATTCAAAGATCAATAGTGGTCCGTGTGGCGAATTCGACGTCTCTGAAAAAGCGATCGTGTTGGACGCGACGCCTGCCGCCTACTCCCCGTCGACGAAGCTGAAATCGGTGTCGATGGGGTCTTCGAGCGAGCGGGCGTTTTCCACGAATTCCAGCAGGTCATCGTCTTTTCCGATGGCCAACCGATCTTTCAGGAGTTTGGAATCGGGAAAATCTCGCAAACCGTCGCGCCAAGCTTTGCGGGCTTCGCTGTAGGACTTGTTCTTGGCGTAGGCGTCACCCAGCAGAATGAACGTCCGCACATGAAACGTCTTCGCGGACGCACCGTGGTCTTCGCGCTGAATCGTCAGGCAGCGTTCAAAATCGGCGGCAGCATCGTCGCTGTGCCGAAGCGCCCGGGGCCAATGCAGGTGGTTCATGCCGCGGGCATAATACCCAACCCACAAGCGGTCGTTCTTGCCGACCACCACGTCCAATTGATCGAGCGCTTTTCGCGCCAGCGTGCCCTTGCTGACGATGGCGGCCAACCCGCCGCACGTAGGAATCTTGTCAATATAGGCGGCGGAAAGCTCGATGCGTGGCCAAATGTCGTCCGAATTCTGACTGACCAGCTTGTCGAAAAAACCAATGGCCCGATCGTGCATCTCGTGTTCGACGCACGTCTGCCGATACCGGTAGGCCAACGTGTGATCCGCGGGGTTTTGTGAAATCGTGGACTCCATCACCGACAGCAATTCTTGCAGTTCCTTTGCATCGACCGGCGCCGCCTCTCGTCGAGGCTGCTCCGTTCGCCGAGGTCTGGCCTTCGGAATGCCCGTCTGCACGATCGCCTTGGCGGCGTAATGATTGGGATCCTGCCTTACGGTGACAAATCGGTTGGCGGGGACGTTCTCCAAATATTGCAAGCCGCCGTCGGGCCAGCGAACCTCCAGCAATCGGACCGTGTCTTCCTGTCCCAATCCGAAATGCAATCGCGGGTCGCTTTGACCCGCATAGCCGTTGCCGCCGTCGCGCTCCCGGAATTGACGATGCTTGTCGGTAACCAATGTGACCCGCGCGCCGATGGCGTCGGGATTCGTCTCGGTTGTCGAATCCGTCTGCAAAATGACGGTCAGCCAATGACCGCCGCCGCCCCCGTCGTTGCGAAACAGATGCGGTGCCTGATCGTGATTGGCTACGTAAATATCGACGTCGCCGTCGTTGTCATAATCGAAACACACGATCCCCCGACCATCTCGGTCGCTATCCAACCCCACCTCCGACGCACGCTGCGAAAATGACTCCAACCCGTCGTTTCGCCAAAATCGATTGGCTTCATAGCCCGAAAACGATCGCTCGCCGATCGCCGGCCAGTTGGCTGCGTCCGAAGCGTCCTGCCCCAACACCGTCCAGGAGGCCAGGTCGTACCAGAAGTTGCCTTCTCCTGCGCTGATGAACCCGTTCACCGTGAAAATGTCCAGATCTCCGTCGTTGTCGTAATCGACGAACTTGCCGCCCCAACCCCAACCCCCATCGTACGTATTGGTCTCCGCGGCGATGTCGGTAAACGTGACCACGCCGTCAGGCCCCGGACCATTGTTGTACCACAGCATGTTCCCTTCTTGCAGATACTCGGCAGTGGTAATGTTCGTCACGTAAATATCCAGCCACCCATCGTTATTGAAATCACCGAAATCGACGTTCATGCCCTTCTTGGTGTCTGGCCCGATGGCCTGATCGGAAACGTTTGTGAAACCGCCGTCACCGGTGTTGATGAATACCTGGTCCGGCCCGAAATCGTCGGCACAATACAAATCGGGCCAGCCATCGTTGTTGATGTCCGCCGAACCCACCGCCAGCGTCCAGCCACGGTCGTCAACACCCAGTTTCTCAGCCGTCTCCGTAAACGTGCCGTCGGCGTTCTGCCGGTACAGGAAATTGCTTCCCGCGTTGCGCGCGACTTCGAAACTGTCATGCATGATTTTCGTGGATTGCAGATTCCACAGGTCGATCTCCTGAAAATAATTCCCCACGTAAATGTCCAGGCGACCATCCAGATTGTAATCCAGGAAAACGGCTGCGTTCCCGTTGGCCCATTGCGTGCCGGCCGATCCATCGCGCGCCTGAAATCGCTGTGACGTCACGTCGGTGAACGTCCCATCGCCGTTGTTGTGAAACAGTCGATCCGTCCCCCAGCGAACCACGTACAGATCAGGCCAACCGTCGTTGTCCACGTCCCCCCAGATGCAATCCATGCTCGTCCCGCCATCGTTGTTCACGTCCGCGACGCCGGCTGCCTTGCCCACGTCCGTGAACGTGCCGTCACGATTGTTCTGATACAGGTAATTGGGCGTGCCTTTGTGCGAATTGGTCACATAAAGATCGAGCCAGCCATCGCGATCGAAATCACCCGCCGCCGCGGCAGCCCCCACGCTGCTGACCCAGGGCATGATGTTGTCCAGCTTTCGATCCAGAACGGGCTTGTGATGGCGATGGTTTATTCCCGCCGACTTGGCCACGTCCACAAACGTCTTCGACGTTCGGGCGGCGGCCATGGCGGGTTGCTGACTGGAATCGTCGCGGGAGCATCCTATGACGGACATGGATTGCAACGTCCCCGCCAACGCAATGATAATGAAGCGGCTACGCAGCCTGTTGTCCCTGGTCATGAATATCCCTACCGCCGTTCGTCGGAAACCGTTCGCCAATCCCTGATGGTTACGCGTTGTCATGGTCTGATCTGTCACCGCTTGCGCCGTTCAACGGGACCACGGGGCGAGCGACGCCACCCAGCCGGTCGGAACACGAATTCATACATCCTGTTCTCGACATGAACGCTATACTGGATTCCGGCATTCGCCGGAATGACGGTCAACGCCGTCGCGCCCTGTCGGGCCCTATCACGCCCTATCACGCCCTTGAACCCCCAACATCAATGCGGCTCGGTCATGCGTCGAGCGTCCAGGGCCTTTTCAAGCTCCTCGTCGGACAGCACTTTCAACTCGCGGGCCACCTCCCGCACGGTCTTGCCTTGCGAATAGGCTTGCTTGGCGATCGCCGCCGCCTTGTCGTAACCGACCAGCGGTGCCAGGCTGGTGCACATGGCCAACGACTGCTCCACCAATTCCTCACATCGTTCGATGTTGGCTTCCAATCCCTTGACGCATCGTTCCGTGAAGACGCGCACGGCGGAGCTGAGCAGGCGAATGGATTCCAACAAATTGTGGGCCATCAGCGGCATGCCCACGTTTAGCTCGAAAAAACTTTCTCGGCAGGCCAGGGCGATGGTCTGATCGTTGCCTTGCACCTGCGCCGCCACTTGAATCAGCATCTCGCACATGACCGGGTTGACCTTTCCGGGCATGATGCTTGACCCCGGTTGGGTCTCCGGCAACCGCAATTCACCGATGCCGCATCGTGGGCCGCTGCCCAACAGCCGGATGTCATTAGCGATCTTGTTCAAGCTGATGGCGATGGTCCGCAGTTGCCCGCTGGCTTCACAGACCCCGTCCTTGGCCGCCTGCGCTTCACAGTGATCTTGCGCTTCGACAAAATCAATTCCGGTCGCGGCGGAAATCTCCGCAGCCATTCGTTGGCCGAATTCGGGATGGGTGTTGATTCCCGTCCCCACGGCGGTGCCGCCGATGGCCAGTTCACGCAGCGCCCGGACGGCCTTGACGGCTCGCATCGTTCCCAGTTTGACTTGGGCTGCGTACCCCGCCATCTCCTGTCCCAGCCGAATCGGCGTGGCATCTTGCAAATGCGTCCGCCCCAGCTTGACGACCGAATCAAACCGCGAGGCCTTTTCTTCCAGCGCCTGGTGCAGATGGTCCAGCGCAGGGACCAGGTCTTGCGTGATGGACATTGCGGCTGCCACGTGAATCGCGGTCGGAATCACGTCGTTAGAAGACTGGCCGAGGTTGACGTGGTCGTTCGGATGAACCGGATCGCGTGATCCGATGCTGCCGCCCGACAGCTCAATCGCCCGGTTGGAAATCACCTCGTTGGCATTCATATTGGAACTGGTGCCCGACCCCGTCTGAAAAATGTCCAGCACGAAGTGGTCGTCCAGCCTCCCCTCGATCACCTCTTCCGCGGCCCGTTCGATCAGGTCGGCCAGGTTTCCGTCCAGCCGCTGCAATGCCAGATTCACGCGGGCGGCGCTTCGTTTGATCAGTCCCAGCGCCCGGATGAACGGTCGGCTGAATCGATAACCGCTGATGGGGAAATTCTCCGCCGCCCGCTGCGTTTGCGCCCCCCAATACGCGTCCGCCGGAACCGTCATGCTGCCCATGCTGTCTTTTTCTAATCGAACCTTCGCGGACATAGTCATCCTTCCGGGCCTGCCACGCGCCCGCTCCCATTTCAATCATGTCTGTTGACGAGTCGCTCGGTGAATGCAATCCATCGGATTCATCGAACCGCGAACCTCGCCCGGACATATTTTTATACGCGCCGACCGATAATTGCACGCTAGAATGTCGCGGGCGAACCAGAAACCCGCTGGGCGATCGCCGGCGCACAGGTACGTACGACATGAATTCCATCATCGTGGACCAAATCGTCAAGGTCTTTCACACGGAGAACGGCACCGATAAACGGGCCGTGGACGGTATCTCCTTCACCGTGCCCGCGGGCCATATTTACGGCCTGCTGGGTCCCAACGGGGCCGGCAAAACCACCACCCTGCGAATAATCAGCGGGTTGATGTCTCCGTCTTCGGGAACGGCCACGGTAGCGGGATATGACGTGGCCCGCGAACCCCTACAGGCTAAACGATCCATCGGGTTTTTGACCGCCAACACCAGTCTATATCAGCGGCTGACGCCGCGGGAAACTCTGCGGTATTTCGCGGAATTGCATGGGATGAGCCGAGCGGCGGCCGACCTTCGCGCCGCCGAATTGATCAGTTGGTTGCACATGGATGAATTCGCGGAAATGCGCTGCGGCAGTTTGTCAACCGGGCAGCGGCAGCGGGCCAACATCGGGCGAGCGCTGGTGGCCAATCCGCCGGTTTTGATCATGGATGAACCCACGCTGGGACTTGACGTCCTTAGCAATCGCATCATTCTTGAATTCATTCGACGAGAACGCCAAGAAGGCAAGTCCATCGTGCTCAGCACGCATTATCTGGATGAAGCCGAGGAGATGTGCGACTCCGTGGGATTGCTTCATCGGGGAAAGCTGGTGGCTTGCGGCACTATTGACGAACTCCGGCAATTGGCCGGCACCGACCGCTTGAGCAACATCTTCTTGAAACTTGTAGGCGAAAGCAAAAGCATCGGGGCCGCGATCGGATGAACGTTCAGCGGGCAGGGACAGTCTTCAAGAAGGAACTCGTCGACATCCTGCGCGACCATCGCACCCTGGTGGCCATGGTCCTGGTTCCGATTCTGCTCTACCCGCTGATCATGCTCGGGGCCATTCAGGCCGTCAGCAGCAACACCGCCGACGTCGCCCAGGAAAAAATCATTCTCGCGTTTCAGAATCAATACGATTGGCACGACGTCGTCAAACCCCTTCTGGAAATCGAACTGGACATCGTTCATCGGCGCCGATCGCAAGCCGTTGCCCGCGGTGCCACACAGGATGAATT
The DNA here is from genome assembly GCA_964424105.1 of uncultured Phycisphaeraceae bacterium. Lineage (GTDB taxonomy): Bacteria > Planctomycetota > Phycisphaerae > UBA1845 > UBA1845 > CAYRHJ01. The sequence continues at coordinate 41,996 of CAYRHJ010000016.1, forward strand.
GGATGCCATCGGGACACCCCTCGCCGATCGTCTCGGCGAAGCCAGAATCACCGTCCAACTCGATGAAGCCGTCCGGCAACGGGTCGTGGGCTGCGGAATCGTCGTCGAAGATCAGGGCTGGGCCGGGAACGAGTCAAACGCTCCCATTGTCATCACCCTCAAGTATCAACCGGAGGACTTGCGAAGTGAATACGCCGCCAACCGTGTGCGGGAGGCCTTGGAACGCGTCGCGGAGTTTCACGCCGCCAACCAACTCCGCGCCCGCGGCGTGGACCCTCGTGTCGCGACGCCCATCAAGTTTCAAAACGATCCGTTAAGCACGACCGGTTCCGTCCTCGGCCTGGTGCTTCCGCTCGTGCTCGTCCTGATGACCATCACCGGCGCGATTTATCCGGCCATTGACCTGACCGCCGGCGAGCGGGAACGGGGCACGCTCGAATCGCTGATGGTCTGCCCTATTCCCAACATCGACATCATCGTTGGAAAATTCCTGGTCGTGACCACGATCGCCATCGTCGGGGCTGCCCTGAACCTGGCCAGCGTCACGGTCACTTTGTACGCCTCCGGCCTCGATCAAGCCCTATCGGAGTCCGGCGGTGCCGGAAGCGGCATTCCCCTGCACGTTCTGCCGATCATCCTATTGAGCTTGATTCCCTTCGCGGTATTCATTTCCGCGTTGATGATCGCGGTCTGTAGCTGCGGAAAATCGTTCAAGGAGGCGCAGAATTACGTGACGCCTCTGATAATCGCCGTGGTGGCGGCGGGCGGCATCGCGGCGCTTCCCGGCAGCAAGCTGGAAGGAATCATGATGGTGACGCCCGTCGCCAACATGGTGCTGCTGACCCGCGAGCTGCTTTCCGGCGCTTCTATCTTGCCGTCCGCGTTCGTCTGGGTCATCTGCTCCAGCAGCCTATACGCCTTGGCTGCCGTGTTGATCGCAGCACAAGTGTTCGGACGAGAATCAGTCGTTTTTTCCGACAACCTTTCGCTGCGTGGGTTCTTGAGTCGAAAATGGACCGTTCCCAGTCAATACCCGTCGCTGACCGCCTGCGGAATATACACAGCCGTGCTGTTTCCCGTCTGGTTTCACTTTCAGGGAATCCTGCAAATCAGTGGTGACGGAGGCACCGGCGTCATCCTGCTGGGTTCCGCGCTACTCATGCCGGTGATGTTCGTCGCCCTGCCGGCCTGCGTGCTATGGTGGCGGAGGGTCGATCGATTCGCGACTTGGGGACTGGCGCGCCCCGACGCCCGATCGTTGATGGCAGCCATCCTGTTGGGCGGCTCGTCTTGGGTCGTGGCCCACGAAGTTTTTGTTTTTCAGGAAATATATTTGGGAACTCCGCCGTCGATTGAGGCTATGAATCAAGCTTTCGTCACGGCTGTTCGAGCGCTTCATCCCGTCGGCGTGCTGATGGCGCTGGCCATCGTCCCAGCGATTTGCGAGGAATTGTTTTTCCGCGGTTTCTTGCTGAACGGATTGCGCGGATCGATGAAACCCGCCGCCGCCGTTCTGATCATGGCCGCCGTGTTTGGGATGTTCCATTTTCTGATTTTCAAATTCATCTGGACCGCGCTTCTGGGGGCAATTCTGGGGTGGCTGTGCTGGCGGTCTCGCTCGATTTGGCCGCCGATCATCACGCATGCCCTGCACAATGGAATCACGACGGCGGGAGCGCTTTGGCCTGGCATATTCAGCCAACTGGGGATCAATCAGGAAGACCCCTGGTCCCATTTGCCGCGGGGCATTCTGACAATCGGCTTCGTCGTGTTTGCGGCGGGCTTGATTCTCGTCGCCGGAGCCAAGACCCGGACTTCCACGGGCATCGAACCGATTGTGGAAAACCCTGCGCGAAACCAGGTGACCGGGCTTTCCAATCCGCCGGAATGACAGCCCGCGTCGGAATGACAGCCCGCGCCGGAATGACATATTGCGCCAGGACCGGTATAGTTCGTTTTCGGCGGGGCGAATCCCGGAGATAGAACGGATCGTTTCCGCCGTTGGAATAGGATTCGAATCATGATCATCGGTTGTCCCAGAGAGATCAAAACACATGAATACCGCGTGGGGTTGGTGCCGGCCGGCGTCGAAGAATTGACGCGTCGCGGCCACACCGTGCTGATGGAAGCGGAGGCGGGAGTCGGTTCGGGGTTTGCCGATGAAGAATACCAGTCGGCGGGTGCGGTGGTCGTCTCGGGTCGCGGGGAGCTGTTCCAACGGGCCGATCTGGTGATCAAGGTCAAGGAGCCGCTGCCGGAAGAATGGCCCTTGATGCGCGAAGGTCAGGTGATGTTCACCTACTTTCACTTCGCCTCCGACCGTGCGTTGACCGAAGGTGTTTTGAAAACCCGGTCAGTCGCCATCGCGTATGAAACGATTACCGACGAGCATGATCGCTTGCCGCTCTTGACTCCCATGAGCGAAGTCGCCGGCAAGATGAGCATACAGGAAGGCGCCAAGTACCTGGAAAGACCCATGATGGGTCGGGGCATCCTGTTGGGCGGCGTGCCAGGGGTCGAACCGGCTGAAGTGCTGATCATCGGCGGCGGTGTCGTGGGCAGTAACGCAGCCAAGGTGGCTGCGGGACTGGGCGCCCGAGTCGTCATCATGGACGTGGACCTGGAACGCCTCCGTTACCTGGCCGACGTCATGCCCGCCAACGTCTGCACGCTTTTCAGCGATCGGCATGCCGTTCGAAAGCATTTGGCCACGGCGGATTTGGTGGTCGGCGCGGTCTTGATTCCAGGCGGGCGCTGCCCCGTTTTGATTTCGCGCGACGACCTGAAGCTGATGCAACCGCACGCCGTGATCGTTGACGTCGGCGTGGACCAAGGCGGATGTTGCGAGACCATTCGGCCCACGACCCACGACGCACCCACCTACATCGTCGACGACGTCGTCCACTACGGAGTGGCCAACATGCCCGGCGCCGTTGGCAGAACCTCCACCTTCGCGTTGACCAACGCCACATTACCCTACCTGCTCAAACTCGCCGATCTGGGATACGTCAAAGCCTGTCAGCGTGATCCTGGCTTGGCCTTGGGAATCAACATGGAGCGAGGCCGATTAACCAATCAGGCGGTCGCCGATTATTTCAAATTGACTTGTGAACCGTCGTCGGTTGACGCAGCCTGATTGCCGCTTCCGTGAATCCCGGTCTGTGACCTCGCGCGGCGCTTCGGTACAACATCAAACACAACCCGGGGTAGCGAGGGCGGGATTCGCGCGTATGATGTTCGTGGCCCGATGTTGGGCAACGCAATAGGTGAAGTTTCATGAAACAGGCGTTGATCGCAGTTTTGGTCATCGGCGGGATCGTCGTCGGTTATTGGAAGCTCCGCAGCCTGGAGCTTCAGTTTGCCTCCGCAGCCGGCGAAGTGAAGACCGTTGAACGAGGCGACCTGACCATTCCCATCAGTGCCCACGGATCGGTCGGCCCGCTGGCGTGGTACGAAGTCAAATCGCAAGCCAGTGGGGAAGTCGTGGAGATCCGCCGCAAGCCGGGCGAGTTGATCAAGAAAGGCGAGCTTCTGATTCGCCTCGATAAGGAAGATGAACAGCGTTCCGTCGAACGGGCCGACGCCGAAGTCACGCGAACACTTGCCCTGCTTGAACAGCGAAAAATGAACGAACAACGCCTGCGAACCATTGGGCGTGACAAAGCACAAGCCCAGGTCGATCAACTGACCGCGCGGCTGGATCGAACGGCATTCAATCTTGAAAAAATCGAGGCGCTGGACAAGGAGGGCAGGGCATCGGCGGAAGAACTGATCACCATTCGAACCACCCATCGCGACGCGAAAGCACAGCTCGACAGCGCCGTCGCTGACCTGAAAGATATCGACATCCAGGTTCAAACGGCTGAGAAGGACGTCGTCCTCGCCCAGGCCGCCTACGACCAGGCCCTGTCGGCACAAGGGGATGCCAATCAGCGATTATCAGAAACGGACATCTATTCGCCGGTGGATGGCATGGTCGTCAAGATCAATACGCAGGTCGGTGCCGTGATCCAAGGGGGGCTGAATACCATCACCGCCGGTACGGTGCTCGCCGTCGTCGCGGACCAAAGCAAGTTGTACGTCCGGGCGGAGGTCGATGAAGCCGACATCGGCACGGTACGAAACCTGTCTCCCGAAAGTGCCCGCCCCGGTCAGGAGGCCTCCAATTCGAACGATCTGCCCATCGACGCGGACACGCCGGTCAAAATCCGCGTGGAAACGTTCCACGATGAACTTTTCACCGGCGTCATCGAAAGAATTCACCCTGAACCGTTCAGCACGCTGAACAAGATCGTAACCTATCAGGTCGACATACTTCTACTGAGCGAAAACAGCGCTAAACTCCTGACAGGCATGCAAGCGGATGTGGAGTTCACCGCCCAGTCCGCCCTCGATGTCGTGCTCGCTCCCCACGAAGCCATCCGGCGAAACGAATTCGACCAGCTTGGCGTCTACGTCCCCGTGGATATCCCCGAAAGCCAAGCCAAGGACGATCCCACCAAGGCCATGAAATTCGTCCCCTGTCGGTTCGGGCTGGACAACGGCATGTACGCGGAGGTTATCGAGGGCCTTTCCGTGGGGCAAAAAGTGTACACCAGCCTTCCCAAGAAGGTGGGTCGCGACAAGGAAAGTGAATAGACCCGCCGCAATTCGCCGTATCCTTGGCGTCCGAGAATAACGTCCCTAAAGGTTGGAAAGTTAGAAGGTTGGAAGGTGGAAGGTTGGGAACTCGAACCTCGAACCTTCTAACCTTTTAACCTTCGAACCTTCCAACCCCAATTCCGGACTTCAATCCTAAATAGATTGTCTAGCCAACCCATCGAGACTAAAATATACTCGTGTGCGCCGGGGAACGCTGCCGTGATGGGCGACAATTTCAATACTCGCATGCGCTCCGGAATGGACGCACCCGTGAAGGGCGACAATACCTAAAATTGAAGCCCGGTATGCTTGACGCTGTTTGAAGGGGTTCGCGGAAACATGGCCAAACAGTCGATCGTGAAAGAGTTTTACTTGTTCGTTCGGCAGGAGAAGAAATACTGGATGGTTCCGCTGATCGTCGTCCTTTTGCTGGTGGGAGCTTTGTTAGTGTTTACGTCGTCGTCGCCCCTTGCCCCATTCCTATACCCGCTGTTTTAGTTGGGCGACGGTGGACGCGGCGTGGACGTCAAGAAACTACGGCCTCGACGTGCCGAAACGTACGGGCGTAACTCCGGCGACGAGCCGAAACATACGGGCGTCACTCCGGCGAAAGCCGGAGTCCAGGATTGCGTGCGGAGAACTGGATTCCGGCGTGCGCCGGAATGACGGTCAGGCCGATGCGGAGCCGACGCGACCGGAGCAATGCACAGTATCTTGATCAGGCGCCGCGGTGTCGTTCAAAGTCGTGACGCCCAAGGAGCACCAAGCCATGGAACAAACCGGACAATCTCTGATTCGATGTCTGCAAGACCTGCCCGGTATCGAAGACCTGAATCTGTTCAAACGGGCCGAGGCCCGCGTGGCCATGCGTACCAAGGCCATGCTCGATTTGCAGCGTGACAACGGCGAGGTATTCGCCGTAACGGTTCTGGACGTTTCGGAATCAGGCGTAGGGTTCCTCTGCCGCAAATCCCTGGGCGAGCAATCGCGGATCGGGCTTCGCCTCGCGTTCCAACATGAATCCCAATTCGAACATTTCCAGGTGCAACGCGAAACCGCCACGATCGGCGGCTACAAGATCGGCGCCAAATTGACTGCTTGATTCGACCAGATTCGTTTCCTTCCTAGCCAACCCACGGGCACGGGCCTGTGCCTGCCCGCCTGATGTCTGTCTGTCGGCAAGCACGTACCCACGCAAGCTGGCAAGCGAGTGGTCGCGAATCTAGTTGGCCGGAACCACAACCGCCCGCAATTATCGAAAACGTTTGCGTGCAGAATCTCGCGTGGATACACTGCCTCGCGAAATTGGCGCGGCTGGGCGTGGCATGTTTTGGACGCGCACCGTTCGTCATGGCGGATATGGAACTGGTGGCCGGAATGCTCCCTCGACAGAAAATATTCCTGGCGATCGTTGGGGTGGTGAACCTGTTGCTGTGGATCGTCCCCAGTGACGTGGTTGAGTTGGTGGCGCGGGACCGGCATACGCTTTTGGGCCGTTATTCGCGAGAACATTTTAGCTGGATTCTGGTGTCCGCCATCGCATCCATTTTGGGCTTGTATATTGATTGGGCCCCTCCCGAAAAACGCAGGCAGCGAGGCTTTCAATTAGCGGCCTGTTCGCTGTTCCTCGTCCCCAGTTTGCTGATCGTCGATTTTCTGATTCGATCGCCCGAACGCGAACATTACGTTCACACGTCCATCGCCTATCACCGCCCGCCCAACGAACAATTCACCGTGACGTATGAGGACCGCCCGCAAGCCCATCGATCGTTTCCGATTGTCCAGCCGGGTTATGATTCGGTGGAATGCGCGTACCAGTCGGATGCCCTTGGCTATCGAAACGCCGAGCGGCGCGAAGGCTACGACGTTGTGGCGGTCGGGGATTCATTCACCGAGGGTTCCCTAGTCTCGGACGGCGATCCCTGGCCCCAACAATGGGCCGCCCGTTCGTCACTGGCCATTTACAACCTGGGCATGTCGGGATACGGACCTTCGGAATACCTGGCTGCCATTCGGGAACACGCGCTGAAGCTCTCGCCAAGTCGCGTCGTTTGCATGTTGTATGAAGGCAACGACTTTCGCGTCACTCCCGTCGATCTGGGCCGCCAAGCGCGAGGTTTGGGGAATCGTTTCAAAAGGTACGTCAAGCAGTCGCCCATTTTGGAATCCATCGACCGCTTGCTGATCGATCATCTCGGCCCGATCGGCAGTCAACGAGCGCTTCCCTCGTTGGAAGTGTTGGACTGGTTGCCCGTGGCTGTCCCCGAGCACGACCCGAAGTATTACGCCTTCGCACCCAAACAGATACTCGATTTGTACATCAGCACGAGCAAAATTCGCGGCAGCCGAGTCTGGGAAGCATTCACCGGCATCTTGACGGAGATGCAAGAAGACTGCGAGTCCGCCGGAGCCGAACTGATCATCGTTTTTGCGCCCGCCAAAGCACAGGTGGTCCTGCCTGCGGCCAGGAATCGACTGCCCGCCCAAAAAGTGCGCGCCTTCGCCTCCCTTCGATCCGATGACCTGCCCCGCGCCGATGAATTTCTCGCGGGCTTGTTCGTGATGATGGAGGCCAAGCGCACCCTCGTGGCCGATTGGTGCCGCGACGCGGGAATCCCCTTTGTCGATACGACCGGCGCCCTGCGATCCGCAGCCTCGGCGGGTAAGCAGGTCTATTACACCTATAACCAGCACTGGACAAGGGAGGGCCACGAGGTCGTCGCGGACGCGATCGCGCAGGCTTTGTCGGAGCTTGACTCGCCGAACGCATCCGCATTGGCCCATTCCGAACCGTGATACGCGAGTGATCGATTGGCGCCGGCCTGATCCATCGGTTATGCTGCCACGCCCATGTCGAAACGCGGCAAGTACCACAGCAAGCCTCCCCTCGGACACGCGATTCCACCCGACGAACCGCGCCCATCGCCACGCCGTCGAGTCATGTCATTCGTCATCATATTCGTCACGTTGGTCATCGCCGGCAGCGCCCTGGAACACTACATGACCCTGCCCGGTGACGACGCCCTGCATCGCTTGGGCAACAAGATCCAACACGCCATCGCGTCACTCGTGGGCGTCGGCATGTCGTTGGTTTCCCTGCCGGTCGACGTTCACGGAACCACGCTCACCGTCGCGGGGCGCTCGGTCGTCGTGGCCACCGAATGCGTGGGCATTCGAGCCACCGCGATTTTCCTCGCCGGCGTGTTGGGTTTCCCCTGCTCCATGCGAAACCGGGTCATCGGTCTTTTGCTGGGGATCGTGGGCGTCAGTTTCCTGAACATGGTGCGCATCGCAATATTGGCAGCCGTCCAGGGATTTCTTCCGGCCTGGTTCGAAACGGTGCATTCCGTGCTGATGCAGGGGTTCCTGGTGGTCTTCGTCGCTCCGCTTTGGATCGCCTGGATGCTCTTTTCGGTCAAGTCGGACAACGCCCGCTGGGCCGCTTTGCACAGCGGGTCGGACGGCGTTCAGACATTATGATTCGACGTTTTGTCATCGTAGCCGCCCTCGCCACGATCGCAGCTTCAATCATCTGGTGGGTTTCGGCGGAGACCGTTTCGCACGGCACCGTCGCCGGCGCGAAATTACTACATGCTGTCATGGGCTACCCCGCACCATTTCTACAAGCCGACGTGAAGTTCCTCTATTGGCACGCCCCGCTCTTCCCGCCGTTCTTCGGACTGATGTTGGCGTCAAGTTGGCTACCGATGCGGCGGCGGATGATCGGGTTCGCGATCGGCCTGGCCGCCTTCTGGTACGTCGTCTCCTTGCAAGTGGCCATGACCTATTCACCTTATCTGACGCTTTCGCCCATTCGCAGCTACGTCTTGAAATCTATGATCTCCCTGAATCAGGTGGCAGTGCCGGTGTTGCTGTGGCTCATCACTGCCGGCATCCCGCACTTGGCCTTTCGGTCGACCGGTACGACGACCCGCCCATCCAAGACGAACCAAAAATCGGCCGGCGGTATCACCGGCGCGTCATCACCCCATCGCCTCATCAAGCCGATGACTTCCGTTGCTCTCGCCGGCCTTTTTTGTCTGCTATGCACGCTTCTAGCGTGGCCGGTGATCCGCGAGAGCAACGCCACGCTGGATGCCGCCCGCCGCCGCGTCGCGAACGCCATCCGCGCCGGCGATGATCGATCGGCCCTCAAGGGCATCGAGGACATGTTCGCCATTCAAGGCAACAACAGCCAATTGAGCTATCTACAGGAGAGGCTAAGGCAGCGATTGATGCTGCAAGCCAATCGATGACCTGGCGTAGTTATTGATGCTCGCATCGCAAACAAAACGCGGTTTTGCGGAAAGCGGCTCATGGAAGGCATTCCGCAGGCTTTGCCGAACGGACGGGTTTCGTTATGCGAGCGACGATCTATAGTCGTGCAGTTTGTCACTCATCAGCGCCGCGAGCGCGAAGCGAGCGGTCTTTCCGACCCCCGACCGCCTCTTAACAGAGCCGCGACCGTCAGAGCCTGAGAAAAAATCGATTTTCGATGGCAGCGACCCGCATTCTTGATAGCGCCACGCGGGTTGCCCGAAGGATTCTTTTGATTTTTTCCCAGGCTCGTCAGGGAGCGGTCTTCTGCACGGGTGGCCCACCTCCTTTGGAGGTGGGGGAGCCGATGATTAGCGCGGGTGCCCCATCCATCGCCCTGCGATGGGTGGGATCCCGATGATCGGCGTTCGGAGAATTTCGAACTCGCAACTCCGTAGTTCGTAGGGCCGGTCTTCACCCGCCTCCTACTACGAAAAGCAGCAAATCGTGAACATCGTCATTCCGGCGCACGCCGCTTACGTCATTCCGGCGCAAGCCGGAATCCAGCGCGCGCGGACGTAGCCCATCGCTGGATGTTCAACGGTCCATCCTTCGAGCAGTCCGGGCGATGCGTATTCCGAATTCCCGTAGCGTCAGTATTGCGTGGTCGGTGGTTTTCTTGTCGGCGGCGGCTGTTGGGAGTCGATGCGGGCCATTGATCACGACAATGCGCTTTCAGATCAAATTCGGGCACCGACAATTGCCGAAAATAGCGATATGGGACCCAGCGCCTCTTCCTTGGATTTGAACGCGTCGCGGCGGCATCGCATTGAGGAGGTCGCTCGCGCCGCAGCCCCAAATTCGTCGATCGAACGCAAGCTGCCATCTTCGCCACCGCTAGCCCGGTTGCTGGGGTCAGACGAGCTGGACCGCTGGGATGCGTTCATTGCATTGACGACCGGCGGGTCCATCTTCCAAACGTCCGGTTGGATCGAGGCGGTCCGCGAGGCGTTTGGCCACCGACCTTTTTACCTGGTGGCGGAGGCTGACGGCGGGATTCGTGCGGCCCTGCCACTCGTGGAAGTGCGGAGCCTGATAGGCGGCCCCATGCTGGTCAGCGTGCCCTACGGCGTGTACGGCGGTGTAGTCGGGGACGATCCACACGCAATCTTGGTTTTGAGCGAAGCGGCCACCGACCTGGCGGCGCGCATCGGGGCAACAACGATCGACTTGCGCTCCACGCGAGCGGCGATGATCGGTTGGCCGGTGGAAAGCGGCTACGTCACGTTTAGGCGAGCGCTTCCCGATACGCCGGAATCGTGCCTCGAACGGTTGCCTCGCAAGGCCCGCGCCGCGGCTCGCGCCGCCCGGGACAAACATCGTCTCCATGCCGAAATCCATGACGGCTATCTGCCCATCGTGTGGCGAAAATACTGCGAGACCATGCGAAGACTGGGATCCATCAATTATCCTCGTCGATTTTGCGAGGCACTATTGACCCATACGCCCGGACAGCATTTCGTGATTCACGTGACGCGGGGCGGTAAAACAGTCGGCGGACTGATCTCGTTTGTCTACAAGGGCACGGTGATGCCGTATTTCGTGGGCGTGGATGCGAAATACCGCCACATGAACGCGTCGAATTTTGTTTACCTCGCCGCCATGGAACACGCCGTGACGCTGGGTTGCCACACTTTTGATTTCGGGCGATCACGAACGGACAATGTGGGCGCCTGCGATTTCAAGCGAAACCAGGGGTTTTCGCCGACTCCGCTGCAATACCAACGATTTACCACACCCGGTGCGAATCCACCGAGCCTTTCGCCGAGCCACCGTCGATTTGCCCTGGCCCGTCGAATTTGGCCGCTGCTGCCCGGAACGGTGACCCGCTTGGCCGGCGGCTGGTTGGCGAAGCACATCCCCGGATAGGGAACGGGGGTTCCGCCTGCCGATATTGGCTACATGAACATCTTGTATCTCGCCCACCGCATTCCCTACCCGCCTGACAAGGGCGACAAGATCCGGTCGTATCATCAACTTCAATATCTTGCCCAACGTCACCGCGTCTGGTGTGCGTTTTTCGTGGACCGGCCCGACGACTGGAAACACGTGCAATCGATTGCCGACCTGTGCGTCGCAGCGCAACCCGTCCCGTTGCATCGACGACCGGCCATGTTGCGAGGAATCGCAAGCCTGCTGTCGGGCGGTTCATTTACTTCCGGTTTCTATCGTTCTGCCCAGATGAAAATAAAACTGCGGGCATGGAACAGCGCCGCGTCATTCGATGCAGCCGTATTTTTCTCGTCGAGTATGGCGCCGTACCGGTGTGACGTGAACGCGAAACGTACGGTCCTGGATTTTTGCGACTTCGACAGTTTGAAATGGGCTTCGTACGCCGATCGCGGACGGGGCTTCAATCGACTGCTATTCGCATTAGAATCGCGTCGGCTGCGGAAGGATGAATATCGCTGGCTGGACCAGTTTGACGCCTGCACCGTCGTAACCGAAGCGGAGTTGGCGGCCATGAACGACCACTCGTTGACCCGTCGAGTCACCATCATTGGCAACGGTGCCCAAATTACAGGTGACGCAGCCAAATCTGCGCTCGCAGGCTCCGCCCGTATCGGCTTCGTTGGCGACATGAGTTATCCGCCCAACGTCGACGCGGTCCGCTGGTTCGCCGATGACGTTTTGCCTCGTATTCAGCAACGCGTCGAAAATGCCGAATTCGAGATCGTGGGGCGATCGCCGACGCGGGAAGTCGCCGCCCTGGCACGTCGGCCTGGGATCAGAGTCACCGGCACCGTGGACGACGTCGGTCCCCACCTTCGATCATTCGACGTCAGCGTCGCCCCCATGCGCATGGGCCAAGGGGTCCAGAACAAGGTGTTGGAAGCGATGGCTGCGGGCAAGCCCGTGGTCCTGACCTCGCGGGCTGCGACCGGAGTGCGGGGCGTCGATGGTCGGCATTTCGTCGTCGCCGACGATGCGGAAACGACGAGTCGTCGCATTGTTGAGTTGTTCCGGGACCCCGCTCGCAGACATCACATCGGGTTGTCCGCCCGGCTACATATCGTCGAACAGTATTCCTGGGAACGGGAGCTGGTGAAATTGGAAGCCCTGCTTTCCGCGTAATGGTGCGGTTTCCATTCGCACCGCCATGGGTATGATGGCCACCCTATGGTGGCGTCGTTTATTGTTTCCATTGCCGGGGGCATGTTGCTGTCGTTGGGGCTAAGCCCCATGTGCGAGATGGCGGCCCGGTTCATTCAAGTCGCCTGTACCATTGTCGTGGCCTTGTGCGCGGGAGTTTGCGTTTGGGTGGGATTTCAAGACGGCTGGCCGAAGGATCAATCGACCTTCGTCGCGCAGATTTGCACACTGGTCTGCTTGTGTGAGGCGCTCGCTGCGATGGTGGTGGTGCGCGTGCCCAAACTGAACGCCCTTGTCCCGCGTTTGATCGCGGTGGGAGGCGGCTTGATCGGCGTCGCGGGGGCATTGGCCTGGTCCACCGTTGAATGGCCGTTGTCTGAATCGATCGGCCTGAATGTCATGCGCACACTGGGCGTAGGCTTGGGTTCGTTCATCATGGGCAGCGTCACGGTGGCTTGGTTGTTGGGTCACGCGTATTTGACAGCTACGAAGATGACCATCGCGCCGTTGCGTGTATTGAGCAGGCTGTTTTCGCTGGCGGTTTTCCTGCGATTCGCCTATCTGCTGGTCGCATGTGGGGTGATTTACCTGGGCCCCGCGCAGGAAGTCGGCCCATCCGACTGGTCGAGGCTCATCGGGTCATGGTTGGTCCTGTCCATGCGTGTCGGCGTGGGTATCCTGACCGTGGCGGTCTTGGCTTATATGGTCGGCGATTGCGTGAAGCTACGCAGTACGCAGTCCGCCACGGGCATTCTCTATTTCGCGTCGGTGTTCGTTTACATTGGTGAGCTCAGCAGCCAGAACCTCGCCGGTCAGGTGGGGTTGCCGTTGTAGCGAGTTCCTAAGGCGGGCCTCGATCTTGCAGATTCGATATCATTGTCCAAACGAAAACTGTGTGGCCATCATTGAATACGAGCCGCTGGAAAATGCCCAAGCGCCGATCGTCTGCCCTCGTTGCGGACGCAAGCACGCCATGCAACTGACCGAGCTGATCCGCACCGGCACCAAGGTTGATCGGTGCGCGGTCTGTGGAAATCAAGAGCTTTTTATTCGAAAGGATTTTCCGCAGCGATTGGGCCTGGCCGTCGTCGTCATTGCGGGATTGACCAGCATCGTTTTTCTGCGAACGAATTTCATGATTGCCTACGGTGTGCTGGCCGCAGCCGTGCTCGTCGATTTCATGCTGTTTTTGTTTGTTGGCAAGGTCACCACTTGCTACGCATGCCGCGCTGAATATCGAAAATGTGCCCTGAACCCTGAACACGAGGGGTTCGACTTGGCCACGTCGGAAAAATATTAAAGATCGGAACGACGTGTCTGCCGCCATCCATGTCCGCGCGTACCGCGATAGCGACGAACCGACGTCGCGGGAACGCGAGGGGCTAAAATCTCCCTGAATTTAGTTTGGAATGGGACTGGAAATCGCCACGATTGATTTGGTAGAATACGGTTCAGGTTCAAGAGGAGTTCTTGATGAAGACTGCGTTCAGCCCAGTTTGTTTCATGATGATCGTGATTACGGGTGCGACAGCACGGGCGGATTTCGTCAGTGTCGACCCCGATGGATTTGCGCATAAGGCCGACATCAGCCACGCGTTCGCGGGAGTGACATTATCGGTCGTAAGCCTGACGGAGGCGGTGCCGGATTCCCGCGTGTTCGCGCTTGATCCTACGAATGACCTGTTGGCCAGTACGGGTGATCGGAATTTCGGTTGGGTGCGGCGCAGCGGTACGTCTTTCAGCGATTATTGGACCACGACGGACGCATCGGAAGACCCGGCCAATTTGTTGCGGGCGGATTTCGACGCACCCGTTGACGCGGTCAGCATCGACGTGATTGGCAACAATCACAGCGATTTCGGGTTTTTGGAGGCGTTTGATTCGTCGAATACATCCCTGGGCCGAGTCGAAAGCGGCCAGCTTACTTTTGTGGGCGATTTCGAAACGCTGACCGTTTGGGCCAATGATTCGATCAGCTACATCATCGCCGGCGGAATCGACGATCAGACGGTACGACTGGACCATCTGCAATACATACCCGCGCCGGGTTCGGCAGCGCTAGTAGTTATCGGGTTTTCGATGTTGGGTGCCCGTCGCAAATCCAGTCGGTCACGATAGCCGCGTTTCCATTCGCAGACCCGATTGCACAAGCCGTGATCGGTTTCATTCGCGCCCCGCCACGCGCCAATTCTGTGAATTGAGTTTGAAAAGTGTTCTAACATATCGTCGCGGATAGGTTTCGGAACGATCAAGAGATTCCATCCGACACACCGCAAGTTCTCGCGTTTGACCAGCGGCAGTATCGACGTAACATCGACGGTTTAGCCTTGAATCAATGGGGAGTTGGTTCGCCCTGGGTCAGGCGGGTGTCATGTCAGACGGATCGTTCGTACATCTACACGTTCACACGCATTACAGCCTGCTTGATGGCGCGACGCGGATCAAACCGTTGGTGGCGCGGGCGAAGAAATTGAACATGCCCGCGGTGGCCATCACGGATCACGGAAACTTGTTCGGGGCTGTTGAATTCTATTCGGCGGCGGTGGCGGCGGGCGTCAAGCCGATCATCGGATGCGAAATGTACATGGCCCCCGGCGATCGGAGGGTCAAGCAGTCGAAGATGACCGATGCCAGCTACCACCTGCTGCTCTTGGCCATGAATAACGAGGGCTACGCCAACCTGCTCAAGCTGGCCAGCATCGGATATCTGGAAGGTTTCTATTATCGCCCGCGGATCGACAAGGAGGTGCTGCGGGAGCATTCCGCCGGGCTGATGTGCACCAGCACCTGTTTGGGAGCTGAAATCCCGCAGGCTTTGTTGAGTCGGGACCGCAAGGAAGCCGAGATTCTGGCCAAGACCTATCTGGAAATTTTCGGCCCGGAACGATTTTTCATCGAGCTGCAACAGCACGACATGGACGAGCAGCGGCTGATCAATCCGGAGCTGATCGATATGGCTGATCGTCTGGGGGTGGCGACGATCGCGACGAATGACGTGCATTACCTTGAAAAGAATGACTCCGAAGCCCACGACGTATTATGCTGCATCAGCACGCGGAAGCTGGTCAGTGATGATGACCGGATCAAGTTTCCGTCCGACCAATTCTACTTCAAATCCGCCGAGGAGATGGCCGGTCTGTTTCCAGACCAGCCGGACGCTATTTCCAACACGCTGCGAATCGCGGATCTGTGTCATATTGATCTTGATTTCAAGACCCGCCACACGCCGGTTTATAAACTGCCGGATCGGCGTGACCCGGCGGAATACCTTCGCGAGCTGGTCTACGAAGGGGCGGGCCGCAGGTATGGTGACTTGAGCGACACGGTGCGCGAGCGCATCGATTATGAATTGGAGGTCATCGGCGGAAAGGGCTTCGCCAGTTATTTTCTGATCGTTTGGGACTTCATGAGCTATGCCCGTTCGCGGGGAATCCCTTGCGGGGCGAGGGGCAGCGGTTGCAGCTCGGTGGTGAGTTACTGCCTGGATATTTCGGCGCCCGATCCCATTCGATATGGGCTTTATTTTGAGCGCTTCATGGATCCAGACCGCGATGAAATGCCCGATATCGACGTGGACATCTGTCAGAATCATCGCGCGGAGATCATTGAATACGTTCGGAACAAGTATGGCCACGTTGCGCAGATCATCACGTTCGGGACGTTGAAGGCCCGGGCGGCGGTCAAGGACGTCGCCCGCGTGATGGGCATGGGATTCAAGGAAGCCAGCGAGTTGACCAATCTGATTCCCGCTGAACTGAACATGACGATCGATCGAGCCTTGGCTGCGGAACCCGATCTGAAGCGCCGCTACACGTCGGACGAACAGGTCAAGAAGATCATCGACATCGCCCGAAAGCTGGAGGGCCTATCGCGACACGCGGGCGTTCATGCAGCCGGCATCGTCGTCGCGGACACGCCGCTACAACGATTTCTACCGCTGTATAAGCCGCCCAACGACGAGCAGATCGTCACACAGTTCGACGGTCCGACGGTGGAAAAGGTCGGGTTATTGAAGTTCGATTTTCTAGGCCTGCGCACGCTGACGACCATCGAGCGGACCTGCCAACTTGTGGCATCGTCGACCGGCAGGCGTCCCGATCTTGATCGCATCGATCTTGACGACCAGCGCGTGTACGACTTGTTTGCCAGGGGGGAAACGAAAGGCATTTTTCAGTTTGAATCGGGCGGCATGCGAGACGTCATTCTGCGAATGAAGCCGAATCGGATTGAGGACTTGATCGCCGCCAACGCCCTGTTTCGCCCCGGTCCGATGCAGTACATCGACGCCTACATCGCTCGCAAACACGGCGAGCATTGGATCACGGCCCATCCAGCCATGACCGACGTGTTATCGGAAACCTACGGCATCATGGTCTATCAGGAACAGGTGTCGCGATTGGTTCATCAGCTTGGAGGCATCGAGCTGAAACGGGCGTTTCGATTGGCCAAGGCCATCAGCAAGAAAAATTCGTCGATGATCGAGTCGGAGCGGGAACCGTTTTTCGCGGGCTGTGCAAAAAAGGGTTTGTCCCGCGCGGACGCGGAACGCATTTTCGAGGACATTCTGAAATTCGGCGGGTACGCGTTCAACAAGGCCCACTCGACCGGTTACGCATTGGTCGCGTTTCAAACCGCGTATCTGAAAACGTATCACCCCGTCGAGTTCATGGCCGCCCTGATGACTTTCGAAATGTCTGACAGCACCAAGGTGTTGGAATATTTCGACGAATGCAAGCGTCTGGGAATCACCGTTCTGCCGCCGGACATCAACACGTCGGACCATGAATTCAACGTCGACGAGATCGATCGGCCCGGGGGCGTGCAACGGGTGATTCGATTCGGCTTGGGGGCGGTGAAGGGGATCGGAACAAAGGCCATCCAGACCATTAAAGCGGCCCGCGATGACGGCGGGCCCTTTCGCAACATTTTCGATTTCACCGAGCGCGTGGATTCCGCCGCCTGCAATCGAGGGGCATTGGAAGCCCTGATCAACTGTGGAACGTTCGATCGAACTGGGGCCATGCGAAAGGCGCTTCACAAAGTGCTGGAGTCCGCCCTGGAACATGGCCAAAAAGCCCAGCGCGACAAGCGCTCCGGCCAAATGGGCTTGTTCGGAGAAGGATCAGCCGCCCCCGTGCCCGAGCCGCAACTGCCCACCGACGAGTGGACCGAATCGGAAATGCTGGCCCGGGAAAAGGCGGCACTCGGTTTCTACGTCACGAGACACCCGTTGGCGTCGTCTTCCGAGCTGATTGAAGCCTGTGCCACGGCTTCGACGGTCGATCTGTCGACGATGGCGGAGGGCACGCCGGTCGTCCTGGGCGGCATGGTGACTTCGCTGAAAACCGTCACCACGCGGAGCCACAAGAAAATGGGCATCGTATCATTGGAAGATTTGAAGGGCTCCGTCGAAGCCATCGTGTTTTCCGAGGAACTGGAAAAATACCGCACGCTCCTGGTTCCTGACGCCATCGTTTTTTTGGACGGACAAGTGGATCGCAAGCGCGAGGAGCCGTCCGTGCGTGTTTCGTCGGTCATTTCCAATGAACAAGCCGCGGCTGCCCTGTGCCAGGAAGTTTATTTGACGATCGACAACCGTTCGGCTGAGGCGTTCGACGCCATCCGGGCGCTGTTGGCGAAACATCCGGGCGAAAAACCGATTTTCCTTCAAATTCGCACCGCGGATGACATGCTGGCCACCGTGCGCTGCGGGCAGTGCATCAGTTTTTCGAATGAGTTCGCACGACAAGCAGCCGCGTTGCTCGGAACCCAAGCCGTTCGGGCCCTTGGCCGCACCCGGCGATTCATCCCCCTGCCAACCGACACCCGCCAACCACCGGTTGTTTCGACCCAGACCATTCCATCCGTTCCCCGGCAACGTCCCTCCCGAAGGCCGGCGGCCAAACCCACACCCACACCCACACCGGTCTAACGGCGACAGCCGCGGTTTGTTTGATACGAATCCAGGGTTTTCAGTTATCCCGACCTATCGAAAGTGGGATGACTCAGCAAACGCTTCCGATTCGCGCCGGAATCCGACATTCCGGCGAACGCCCGTATCCGTCATTTCCCCGCGCTCCGTCATTCCGGCGAACGCCCGCATCCGTCATTCCGGCGAACGCCGGAATCCAGAAAAACGCTGCCTGGACTCCGGCCTGCGCCGGAGTGACGATCGGGACGATCCCGCTCGCGTTATCCTGGCCAATACCCAAAACTGAAAGACCCTGAATACGAATCAGGGCATCTTGAAACGTTTGGCCGATATAGCGTATAGTGTCACAGCCGCCGGGCGGGGTTTTCACCTGTTGAGTATGAAACGCGGCTGCCGATCTTTCAACCGAAGTCTGTCAAGCAAAAGGAATGGCTATGAGCATGCAATCACAAGCGGTCTGCCCCACCCTGACGGGCACGCAACACATCGAACTCGTCGAGCGATACGGTGCCCATAATTACCACCCATTGCCCGTCGTCGTATCCCAGGCTGACGGTGTTTGGGTCGAAGACGCCGACGGGCATCGTTACATGGACATGCTGGCGGCGTATTCAGCCGTCAATTTCGGGCATGGTCATGCGGAGATCGTTGC
Organism: uncultured Phycisphaeraceae bacterium; assembly: GCA_964424105.1. GTDB lineage: Bacteria > Planctomycetota > Phycisphaerae > UBA1845 > UBA1845 > CAYRHJ01. Next base: position 60,631 of record CAYRHJ010000016.1, read on the forward strand.
GGCGGCCAAGGAACAGCTCGACCGCGTCACGCTGACTTCGCGGGCGTTTCACAATGATCAGCTTGGCCCGTTCTGCAAGGAGCTGGCGGAGTTGTGCGGGATGGAGATGATCCTGCCCATGAATACGGGTGCGGAGGGCGTGGAGACAGCCATCAAGACGGCGCGGAAATGGGGATATACCCAAAAGGGCGTGCCCGCCGGAAAAGCGAAGATCATCTGTTGCGAGAACAATTTCCACGGACGAACGACGACCATCATCAGCTTCAGCACCGATCCGCAATGTCGCAACGGGTTTGGACCTTTCACGCCCGGATTCGAGATCATCCCCTATGGTGATTTGGACGCGCTTCGAAACGCGATCGATGACCACACGGTCGCTTTTCTCGTTGAGCCGATTCAGGGCGAAGCGGGCATCATCGTCCCGCCCACGGGTTATCTACGCGGCGTGCGCGAGATTTGTACCGAGAAGAACGTTCTATTCATCGCCGATGAGATTCAATCCGGCTTGGGGCGCACGGGTTACACGTTCGCCTGCGAGCACGAGAGCGTGCAGCCGGACCTGTTCATTCTGGGCAAGGCCTTGGGCGGCGGCATCATGCCCGTGTCAGCCGTCGCGTCATCGCGAAAGATTTTGAGCGTCTTCACGCCGGGCGACCACGGCAGCACGTTCGGGGGCAATCCCCTGTCCTGTGCGGTCGGTCGCAAGGTCGTCGAAATCCTCCGCGAGGGGACCTATCAGGAAAACGCCCGACGAATGGGCGAATACCTGTTCGGCAAGTTGGCCGCCATTCGATCGGACAAGATCAAGGAAATCCGGGGCCGGGGGTTGTGGGTGGGAATCGAGTTTCATCCGTCCGCCGGCAAGGCTCGCGAATTCTGCAAAGCCTTGTTGAAGGAGGGCATGCTCTGCAAGGACACGCATGAGCAGACCATGCGGCTGGCCCCACCGCTGTGCATCAACAAGGGCGAGATCGACTGGGCCTTCGAGCGATTGCAGAAGGTGATTTCCTAACGTATGAAGGGATGTCGAATCGGGCGGAATGTGAAGCCGGCGGGATGATCGTATCGATGATCCGACAACGGCGAAACGTGTCTGCCGATGTGGAACAGGCCTGAAGCAGGAACGATGTCATCTGGGTCGCGAGTTTGAACCACGCCCGAGGCGTTCGAAATCAATCCACGCATGGGCAAGCCTGCTGCAACGAAAGCCGACTCCATGGATGAAATCGTTGAACAACCCTTCTGGTTTTGGAGCATCATCATTGCGGCGGCCTGTGTTGATCCGAAAAATATTCATTGCAATCCTACCGCTTCAAGGCGTCATGTGGGGTACGATCGGCTGCACCATGGACATGTGCGTCCCGGCTGATTTCGTTCATGCCTGTCCGCCGAACATGGACCCCGTGGCGATGGCCGGTCCCGATCAGACGGTTTCACCAGGCGACTTTGTGTTGCTGGATGGATCAGCCAGCACGGATGACGATGTCATCAGGTGCTGTGCATTAGAAAACGACTTGATCATTCGGTTGGGTGGTGAGGTGCGTACCTTTCACTGGACGCAATTGGCTGGGATTCAGGTAACATTGGAAGGCGAAGACTCCGTGACGCCGAGTTTTCTCGCGCCGGACGGGCCGGTTGAACTCGTCTTCGAATTGACCGTCACCGACGACCTCGGCGGCAGCAACACCGATCAGATTACAATCGAGGTGGCCATCCGCGATTCAAGTGCGGATGCCGGGCGAATCGAATCAGGAGGCTAATCCCTTGACGGTACAACTCAACGGGCGACATTTCCTATCCATGTTGGACTTTTCGGCTGAGGAGACGTTAGCCGTACTCAAAACCGCCGCCAAACTCAAGGCCGAAGGTTCGCAGATCGAACGCGGGCCGATGCGCGGCCAAACGTTGGCCATGCTGTTTCAAAAGCCCTCGCTGCGGACGAGAGTTTCATTCGAAACGGGCATGACGCAGCTCGGCGGCCACGCGATCTACCTGGCCCCGACCGACATCAAGCTCGACGAGCGCGAAACCACCGAGGACATCGCACTCGTGCTTTCACGATACGTCAATGTCATCATGGCTCGCGTGTTCGGACACGCCATCGTCGAGGGGCTGGCCAAGCACGCCACCGTGCCGGTGATCAACGGCCTCAGCGATTTCGAGCATCCTTGTCAGATTCTGGCCGACTTTCAAACCATCATCGAGCGGAAGGGGAAGTTGGCCGGCTTGAAGGCGTGTTTCATCGGCGATGGGAACAATGTCGCCAACTCGCTGATGTTCGGCGCAGCCCAACTCGGCATGCACATGACGGTCATCACTCCGCCGGGCTACGAACCTCAACCCCAGGTAACCGCGAAGTCATCAGAGATCGGCAGGCGAACCGGCGGACGCATCACAGCCACCAATGACCTCTCGGCTGCATCCGCCGCGGACGTGCTGTACACCGACGTCTGGGCTTCCATGGGTCAGGAAAGCGAAGCCGCGGCCCGAAAAAAGATTTTCCAGCGTTATCGCATCGACGCCGACACCATGAAGATCGCGGATGACGAAGCCATCATCCTGCATTGCCTTCCCGCACACTACGGCGACGAAATCGATTACGATACGTCGCGACTTCCCAATTCAGCCATCTTCGATCAGGCGGAGAATCGCCTGCACGCACAGAAGGCTCTGCTGTTGCACGTCACCGGTAATGTGTAGAATCATTCGCTGAGTTGATCGTTCGCAAATGCTGGATCGATCATTCGCGCGCATTGGATTGATCATTCGCGTGCATTGGATTGATCATTCGCGTGCACTGGATTGATCATTCGCCGGCGTTGAGTTGATCGTAAGATAGCGTAGTAAGTCATGCTGTTTGCGTCTTATCAGAGCCGCGACCGTGAGGGAGCGGACAGGCTTTTCACAATCCAACCGCTTCCTGGCCTGTCCGCGTGCGTACACGCACAGGCAGGCGCGGCTCGGTTTCGATAAGATGCGCGATTTATGAATAACGACATTAGCACCCTGGGAGTGTCCGGACGCCTGGTGGGTCCCGCGGCCTTCAAAGCCGTTGAGGGGTCGCTGACGCGGCTCCTGGTGGGTTCGATTCCCATCCACTCCCGTGGTATCGTGCCATCAATATCGCCGATGGCGGCTGGGTGGCCCACCTCCTCTGGGTGGCCCACCTCCTTTGGAGGTGGGGGAGCCGATGACCATAGCGTGTGCCCAAATGTCGCGCGTCTTGTAAACGTGCGGACCACCGACCAGTCTGGATTTATCCTGCCCATCTCCATCTGAACCGGAGTCCAGTCCGCCATTCCGGCGAAAGTCTGTTCATCCCATTTCTAAACGGTGCTTAATCACGCGGATGTTCATCTCCCGACGTCGCCGCGATCGCAGTTCGCGACGAAGGGGCCGAACGCGAGATCGGCTTCATCGGAATAATAGGATGATCGATCGGATAAGGCGACTTCGCCAGATACTTCCCGATCGCCAGGTAATCGAGATGCCCTAACTTGAACGCCCGAATAGCATCCACCGGGCTGCACACGATCGGCTCTTCGTGCATGTTGAAGCTCGTATTGATGACGGAGGGCACGCCCGTGAGCGCCTCGAACTCCTCGATGATCCGGTAGAAACTGGGATTGTCCCGGCGGTCCACCAACTGAGGCCTCGCCGTGCCGTCCAGGTGAACGACACCCTGACACGTCTTCTTCATTTCATCCGTGCAGTCATACGTGATGGTCATGAATCTCGCCGCGTCGATCGCCCCCGCCGGGTTCTGATAACATCGCTCCGCCCGTTCGATCAACGTCGCCGGCGCGAAGGGCATGAACTCCGTGCGTTTCAACCGATCGTTCAACCAATCATTGACCGACCGATCCGACGGCTGATACAGGATCGATCGATTCCCCAGCGCTCGAGGCCCATATTCCATCGCCCCGTCAAACCGCGCTACGACAAAACCCTCCGCCAGGAGTCGGGCGACGTCTTTCTCGATACAGGCCGGCTCCTCGAATGGAACTTCCGCCCGCCTCAACGCGTCACGAATCTCCTGATCCGAATAACTTGCACCCAAGTAAACATGTCGGATGACTTCGTTTTCGCGACGCATCGGCGCGTGACCCGTTGATTCATCCATCTGACACAATGCAAGCGCCGCGCCCACCGACAACCCTCCGTCCGTCATACCCGGATGAATGAACGCCTGTTTCACTCCGGGAATCTCGTGAATCTCTTGATTGATGCGCACGTTGGCGAAGATGCCGCCCGCCAACGCGACGTTTCCGCCGCCCTCCGATTGAAGATGATGGCTGACGTACTTGACGGCCAATTCTTCGGAATGCGTCTGAATGCTCGCTGACAGGTCCTCCTTGGTCCAACCATCCGGTAAACGCTTGCGGAGTTCCTTCAAAGCGCCCCCGAAAATGACGCCGGCCCGATTGATGATCCGCCCGTCCTGAAACGTAATCATGTCGTTGAGCAGGTCGCGATAGACCGGCGACCCGTGCGCCGCCAACCCCGTGATCTTGCCCTCGTGTTTTTGGGCTTTGTAGCCGCAAATGTGTGTGACGTACGCATAGTAGTTACCGAGCGAGTTAAACGCACTGGTTCGGGCGATACGCGTCAGACGCTGACCCACACCGAGATACACGTGCCCCGAATCCCCGTCGCCCCCGCCGTCCATGGTCACCACCGTCGCCCGGTCATACCCGCTGGTAAACAGCGCGCTTGTCGCGTGGGCCAGGTGATGATTGATGAACCGCACCGCTGCCGACACGCCGAACTCGTCACGGAAAATACGACGGATGCCACGCCGACGGGCCGCGAATATCGGCCAACGTGTCGCGTAATACAGCGACTCCAAACCCGGCACCCGGTCGGCCAGGCTGCCGAACGTCGACGCCGCCGAAAAAACCGCGTTGCGTATGAAGCCCTTGTCCTGCTGAAACCAGCCGTCCCACGGTTTGAGACTGTCATGCAGGTAATTGTTGATCGTCGCCACCGCTACGATGTCGATGTCGTTCGGTCGAATTCCCGCCAGCCGGATGACTTCGCGAATCGACATTCGCGGAAAACCATACGCCATCTTCAGGCGCGACAGACGTTCTTCGTTGACCGCCGCCACCGTGACGCCGTCACGCACCAACGCGGCACCGCTGCTGATTCCATCCGTGATGCCCAATACCCACATGCCTGTCTACTCCGTCACAAATATCTGCATGACACTTTACGCAAGGCCTTCCTCCGCCCCGAACACGGCGCAGGACTGTAGCCACGGGTGAAGCGAAGCGCAACCCGTGGTTGCCGACCTATACTGTCACGGACCCTTCACATCCGCTTGATCATAGCTGCGCTTCCGCAAATACCCGTTCTCAAAATACCATCGAGCCGTTCGCACGATCCCCTCTTCTGGCCCCACTTGCGCCCGAAATCCCAATTCCTTTTCGGCCTTGTCGGTCCGAAAGGCACGTTCCTTGCAAAAGAAATCGACCCGACGGGGATAGATCGGCGGGCGGAGACCCAGCGGCCTGCAAATCGCCTCGCAAGCATACGCCGCCACCCGCACAGGCCACAACGGCAGTCGAAAACGTGGCCGCGGGACCCCCACCGCCGCCGCGATATAACCCACGAACTGATTCAGCGTAATCGCCGGTTGCCCCGTCAGAATGTAGGTGTTCCCGACGGCCTGCGGAAGCTCGCCACACGACAACAGGCCACGGACAAGGTCGTCAATGTAAATTAGCTGGTAACGCACCGTTCCGGTTCCCAACATGACGAAACGCCGCCGATGGATGCCCTTGAACAGTTTCAGAAACCTTGTATCGCCCGGCCCATAAATTCCGCCGGGTCGCACCACCACGCCCGGCAGCCCATTGGCGAACGCAGCCGTGGCGAGCAATTCGGCTTCCAGCTTGGTCTGTTGATATATATCGCCCGGATTGAACGGGGCGGTCTCGTCGGCCTCGTTCGATCCTACGTCGCCGTGTACACCGACCGTGCTGCAATGAACGACACGCGCCACACCGTGCTTCCGGGCCGCGTCCAGAACAGCCCGCGTGCCACCCACGTTTATGTCGCGATAATATCGGTCTGACTGACCCGCCACGCGAAACGCAGCCGCGATATGATACACCTGATCGACACCGGCCATCGCCCGGGCAACCGACGTCGAGTCACGCAGATCGCCCACGACAACCTCGAAACCGCGATTCTCCATTCGCACCCGATCGGCTTCGCGCCGGACGAAGACCCGTACATCACGCCCCCTCTCCGCGAGTGCGCTTGCAAGCCAACCACCCGTAAACCCCGCGGCTCCAGTAACCAGCACCTTCATAGATGAATCTTTGAACGGTTTGACCCCAAGGACAGCATGCCTTCATATCATACCATTGTTTCGTGTCCATTCCCGCGTCGCGTTACGCTATCCATTTATCGACGGCTTCCAACCAAAGCGCATATGCAGCAGACGGTCGCGGTCGGAGGCCGATACAAACTGCGAGCGGACAGCGGAAATTTGAAGTATGGTACTACGGCAATTCTTGTCACCTATCCCATGGCCAACGGTACTCAAAATTCTGATCGTCTGGGCGAGTTTAGCTGTCGCGAATGGCCTACTACGCTGGCTGGAATTTGAAACGGGTGGCCCGAAATGGTTTCCAATCTCCGTTTTTCGGGGTCCGGAAGTCCATTGGCGCGGCCTTCCGTACGCTGGACTGTTCGTAATTCTGCTTATCTGGGGAATCGGAAGCGTTGGCCGTGGCGGGTGGATGCGATGGACACTGATTGGTTCGGTATTGATCATATCAGGCAACCTGGCCCAGGGCGGATTCCACGAAGCGTTTCATAAACCGTTTCTAGAAAGTGATTTACAATACTACCACGACGCGCTGGAAATCACCAGCGGCCAAAATTGGCTGGCGTCGTTTAACGATCTGCAATCAACACTACACGACCATTCCCGCACACACCCGCCGTTTACAGTTTTGCTGCATTATATACTGTTATACAGAACAGCAACACCGACGGTAGTTGCAACGGTATTCACCCTGCTCGCGTTGGCATGCACGCCATTGGTGTACGCGGTCTGTCGCACGATTGGCTGCGGCGCAATTCGTTCGACGGCGTTAATGGGATTGTGGGGGGTGTTGCCTGCGACGAATATTTACAGTGTCGTTTGTCTCGATGCTGTGATTGCCACGACGTCAACTCTGTTCATATTGGGAATCGCGCGTATCGTCAGGCGGCCACTGGATTTAGCGGGCGTGCTGTTGGTGACCGCGGGGTTGGTGTTCACAAACCTGCTGACATTCGGCGGGGTTTTTCTATTTGGTGTGGCAGGGATCCACTCGTGCTGGCAGATAATGACAAAACGCGCTTCGCCAGTATTAATTCCACTGATGATTGCAACCACCGTTTTCTTGGCTGTTATCGTGATTTTGTCGATTGCGTTCGGGTACAACCATTGGCAGGCTTTTACATTGGCGGTCAGTCTCGAAAACCCCGACGGGTTTCGGATTCTGCACGACCCACTGGGGTACGCTGTCACGCGGATCGAAAACGTCGCTGAAATCCTCCTGTTTTTTTCTGTGGTTGGAACGGCGGTTGTGGCTAGCCGGATAAATGTGACTGGAATAATTTCGGAATTAAGAGACCCCGGCGGCGTGCTTGCCGTGGCTGGGATGGTGTGTTTACTCTCCTTGTTCCTGGTTGGCGCGTACCGAACGGGCGAAACCGCGCGAGCCTGTCTGTTCATTTATCCGTACTTGTTGTTGTTACTTCACAGGGTTCCGCTTCGTGTCATCCGGGCAGTGTTCATTTTTGGGGGCGTGCAAACGATATTGATGCAAACGTTCGGCGGCTATGTCTGGTGAAACGCGGCGGTTTTGCAAATGCAAAAAAACGGTGCGGGCCGGAGCTTCATTTCGCGTACTTCCGTCGCCGATCGCTTATTCTTCCCAGCTTGACGCAGCGTCAAATTGAATTATGATGTCTCCGGGGAGTTGAGTTCAGGGCTTGGCGATCATTTGTCGCTTTTAATCAGCTAACCTCGTATGCTGGCCCTGGGGAACCGACTCTCGTTGGCCCGATCCGTCAGTTCCGCGGAATGGATCCCGCGTCGACGGCGGTGGACGTTTGCTTACGGCATCATTGAATTGCTCGGCCTGATGATTCAGCCCACACCTTTAACCGTCCAACCCGCGCAAAAGCTGAAATTTCGCACTCCCGCCAAAATCAATCTTGTCCTTTCGGTGGGTGGACTTCGCGCGGACGGATTTCACGTGGTTGACTCGCTCGCGGCTGGTGTTTCATTATTCGACGACTTGGAATTCATGACGACTCGCGGTACCGATACCGAATTACGTTGCAGCGATCCAGCCATTCCGACGGATGATCGAAATCTTGTGATCGCGGCTGCACGAGCGTTGCGATTGGACTCGTCGATCAGGTCGGGCGTGCAGGTGGATTTGACAAAACGAATCCCCGTGGCTGCGGGATTGGGAGGCGGCAGCGGCAACGCGGCGGGGACGTTGACGGCATTGAATCAGATTTGGGACCTGGGTCATTCGATCGACGAGTTGAAACAGATCGGGGCGACGTTGGGCTCGGATGTGCCGATGTTTTTTGATCTTCCCGTGGCGGTGGTTTGTGGCCGGGGCGAGCAAAGCCGCGCGGCAACGATGCGTTGGACGGGATGGGCGGTGCTGGCGTTCGCGGGCTGTTCCGTTTCGACGCGGGAAGTCTATGCTGCTTGCGCGGGCGATGATGCGACGCTGGGTGGTGCACAGGATCGCATCGCGGCTGCGCTTTCGGCAACTTCCGCCGCGCAATTGTCGGCCTGTTGTGTGAACGATCTGGAACCAGTGGTGTTCCGGGTGGCCCCGCGGGTCGAGGAGTTATGGGCGGCCATTCATGGATTGGGATGGAAAGGGGCGCGTGTGAGCGGTGCGGGGCAGGCGGTCTACACTCTGTTCGATGATCAACGCGAGGCTGAAGCCTCACGAGATAAACTGAGTTCTTCTGGTATTGGCAACGTTGCCGTCACGGTCAAGGTGGGCGTGGCTGCACAGACGTTATAACGAGGAAAGATTAATGCATATTTCTGAAGTGCGCATCAAGTTAATCCCCAATCCCGCGGACCGTCTCAAGGCGTTCGCATCGGTCACTCTCGATGGTGACTTCGTGGTTCGGGATATCAAGGTGATTGACGGTTCGTCGGGCGTGTTCGTGGCGATGCCGTCCCGAAAGCTGTCCGACCGTTGTGACAGTTGTGGATATAAGAATCACATGCGGGCGAAATTCTGCAATGAGTGTGGTTCGGAATTGCCGCAAGATCGCGTTCCCAAGGACCGTTTGGGTCGAAACAAGCTGCACGCGGACATCGCGCACCCCATCAATTCTGAATGCCGCCAGATGTTGCAGCAGCGTATCGTGGAGTCGTACAACCAGGAAATTGAGCAGGCCCGCGAACCGGGTTATCAACCGTTGTCCGACGATGAATACGACGGGATGGACGAGGAGTTTGCGGCTGAACCGGTCGAAAAAGTGACGAGCAATCGCAAAGCGGTGCAAGTCGAAGACGTCGAAGACGATGACGACGACGAAGTCGATGAAGACGAAGTGGATGAAGAAGACGATGAAGATGAAATCGACGAAGACGAAGACGAAGACGAAGACGATGACGACGATGATGCGCGGGAGGACGATGACAGCGGGTACGACTCGTTGATCGCGGATTTGCGAAAAGATGCGGCCACTCGACGAGGTGGTTCGGGCCGTTCGGAGCCGCGTCCGGGCCGTTCGCCCGCGAAAGACACTCGCAGGCCGTCCGAGCCGCGGCGGGAAAAACCAGCCGCAGCGCGTCAGGAACGACCAGCCAAACCTCGGCAGGAACCACCGGCTAAACCTCGGCAGGAACCACCGGCCAAACCTCGGCAGGAACGACCCGTTGAAGCGCGGCAAAAACCACCTGAGCCACGTCGTGAACGGCCGGTCGAACCGCGCCGGGAACTTCCGGCGGAAACGGCGGTGGCTTCCAAGACTGGTGATACGCGCCCCGCGCCCGCTCGCCCGGAACCGAAGCCCGTCAAGCCGGCAGTAGACGTAGCACGGGATGTTGGCACGTCGAATGACGATTTCGGCGAGGGTTTGGTTTGACCGAGCGCCGTCAAGCGAGTTTGAAAGTAAATCGGTTGGCGCGGGTGAAAGACGGCCTACGGAATTCTGGATTCCGACATTCGCCGGAATGACGGAGCGCGGCGGACCGCTCGCTTTGCGCTCGCGGCTCGTAAATATGTGCTTCGCGGCGGACCGCTCGCTTTGCGCTCGCGGCTCGTAAATTTGTGCTTCGCGGCGGACCGCTGACGGTCGCGGCTCTGAAAGAAGCGGTCGCGGCTCTGAAAGAAGCGATGGGGCACCCGACCGTGGTTTCATTGTTGATGGGCGACGCCGAACGTCGCGTCGCGGACGGGAATCACTCGCCATGATTTCCATGGAAAATCGGCTTGAAAAACCCCCGCGTTGCCCGTGGGATTCCAGGTAAACCACCGATGAAGGGGAACGGGTGACAATGGCCAGACGTGACCAATGTCTCCGGAGACCATGATAGGCGGCCCATCGCGGCCCAAGTGTCGTGCCAGCAATTCGAGTGTGGCCGACGTGCAATCGGTCCCGAAGCGGTGGAACTGCCCCACGACGATCCCGTCATATCGTTTCAACCATTCCGCCAGCGTCAGATGGGCCAGCATGCGGTCGATCCGTTCGGGCTTCTCTCGAATATCTTCGATCAATAGCCAACGACGGGTGGGCTGCAATGCTCGACGAAATGGTGATCCCAACAAGGTGATCAGCGTGGTCAGGTTTCCGCCTACCAGTCGACATCGATCGCCGGGCATTTGGCTGGGGTTGACGAGTCGTGCGTGGACTTCGCGCCGGCTCGGTTGGCCTCGCAGCATGCGGGTCATGTCTTGAAAGAAGAGCGAAAATTCATCTCGAAATCGAGCCATGGCCCATGTGGTCCGCGCTTGTTCGGCGGCGTCGGAATCCGGTGGGCAATCCTGGGTAATGTCGGTCACTGCGGTGGAAGCCGGAATGCCTATCACCGATTCCTGGATTCCGGCGTGCGCCGGAATGACGCAATCGCTGGTGTCAGTCTGCGTGGGTACACGCGCAGTCAGGCGGTCGCGCGGCGGAAAGGGGAGGTCGCTGTTCGCGAGATCCATCAGGCCGGCGAAAATGAACGCCGGACACAGATCGTGATAGGCGATGACCTTGGGAAAACGTCCTGCGATGTTGATCAGCGGGGTCAGCTCACTGAAACCGAACAGGGCCAACCGATTGGTGCGACGCCGCAGGACGTTGAAATCGATTCGGGGCAATACCCGCGTCAGCCAAGCGCCTCCGCGAAGCGCTACGGCGGCACAAATCTGGTCATTGGCGAACGTTGCGTTGATTTCTTGGGCGCGAGCGTCGTCATCGTCGCGACCCCCACGAAAATCATTTTCGCCGGCTTCGATCAATTCGGGATCGGCGGTGACGCGAAAATCCGCTCCGACGGCCTGCTGCACGCGCTCGACCAAGGCGGAAGTGTCACGACAGTTGAGCTGTTCGAGCATTCCCGAACAGGAGCCGGCCACTGACCAGAGTCGAATGATCGGTAGCCTGTCAACTGATGGGGTCATGATCTGGCGTTACGGACGAACGTGGCTGCTCGATGGGCATCTACGGGATGATGGGTGATGCCGTCGCGTTTGATGGCGGTTCCCACAATGACGCCGTCGGCGATGGTTAGGATTTTGGAAACGGTATCGGCGGAGACACCGCTGCCGACGAAGATGGGTCGATCGGGCACGGCATCGCGAACTTTCCGCAAATCTTCGGCATCGGCGGGTCTGCCTGTCGCGGACCCGGTGACGATGATCGCGTCGGCGCCTCCTCGGTACACGGTTTCCTGTGCGGCTTGTGCGATATCCGGCTGGCTGAGTGGGACGGCGTGTTTGACGTGGACGTCGGCGAGAATGGCTATGTCGGTTGCTAGGTTCGCGCGGTATCGAATGGTCTCGTCGGCCCGACCTTGAATGATCCCCTGATCGGTGGCACACACGCCGGTGTGGACATTGATCCTGACGAACTGTGCCCCGGTGGCGGCGGCGATAGCCAAGGCCGACCGAGCGTCGTTGCGCAGGACGTTTATTCCCAGATGGAGATTGGTCGCCGAGTGGACATGAAAGGCGATGACGGCCATCGCTGCGACGGTGGATGGATCCACGCTGCCGGCGGTAAATGGAGCGTCTCCAAAATTTTCAAGAATGACGCCGTCAAAGCCTGCGTTTTCCAGCGTTTGCGCGCAGTTGGCAGCGCTTTCGATGATGTCGTTAACGTTGATGCGGTGTCGCGGATGACCCGGCAGCGGGGGTAGGTGAACGACGCCGACGAGGAACGGTTTGGCAAACTCGATCAATGATCAACGATCCGGTTGGGGGTTGGGCGTGTCATGGTGGGGCTTCATTCGGTTTTTCGAAAGACGGCGACGACATCCTCGATGGGGACGACAAAAAGCTGGTTGTCGGCTTCGAAATCGACGGGGATGGCGTGCTTGGGATTAAACAGCACCTTGTCATATTGCCGGATCGGAAAATCGTCGTCGTTCAGGACCAACCGAGAAACGGAGACGACTCGCCCGGTGATGGTGGGGATTTCGATGGAGTCGGGCAGCTCGATTCCGCCCTTGGTCCGCTTCTTGTCCGCATCCTTGCGAATCAGCACTCGCTTTCCCAGCGGTTCGACTGTTTCCAAGCCGCCGGCCAGTTTAGATTTCGAATTCTCTTTCATCAAACATTCAACCCGCAAAGTTTCCAGGTCATTCTACCGTCGGTATTCTAGGCTGTGATTCGGTGTTTAGGCAATTCGCCCGCAACGGGGAGGCTGTGGAACTGGTGTTGGTGAAAATGGAAAGTCCCGGGCGATCTTGCAACGGGGGTTTCAACCGCACGTCCGCCCGCATACAATAGGGCCGATGTTCGATATCGGTTTTCAGGGGTGAAGATGTCCAAGGAAACAACGGTAGCTTTTGTCTCGCTGGGTTGTGCGAAGAACCTGGTGGATTCCGAGAAGATGCTGGGTCAGCTTGCGCAGTCCGGTTGTGTGCTGACCAATGACGAGTCTTCTGCGGACGTGATCGTGGTGAACACGTGCGGCTTCCTACAGTCCGCGCGCACCGAAGCCATCGACGTGATCCGTGACGTGGTTGGCCAAAAGACCCGCGGAAGATGTCGGCGTGTGGTGGTCGCGGGGTGTCTGGTTCAACGGGAGGGGCATGGGCTTCTGGACGCGGTGGAAGGGATCGATGCCCTCGTGGGGGTCAATAATCGCGATGACATCGTCCGTGCGGTGATGGAAAATGAATCGCCGCGAGCGGAATTGGGCAGGCCTGTCGTCGACGTGTTTCTTAGCGACTATCACCCGTTCGTCCAAACCGATCAGGCGAGGCTACGGCTTACGCCGCGGCATTATGCCTATTTACGAATCAGCGAAGGGTGCAATCAGAAGTGCACGTTCTGCACGATACCGTCGATTCGCGGTCCCATGCATTGCAAGCCGCCGAGCGTGGTGTTGTCGGAGGCACGGGAACTTGCTGCGGACGGGGCCGTCGAGATCAATCTGATCGGTCAGGACACGACGAGTTATGGGGAGGAGTTTGACGAGGCTTTCGGATTGGATCGACTGTTGCGTGGGCTGAACTCGGTGGAGGGAATCGAGTGGATTCGCCTGATGTACGTGTATCCATCGGTTCTGACCGATTCGATTATCGAGGCTGTGGCTGCGTGCGATCGCGTGGTCAAGTACATCGACATCCCGCTGCAACACATCAATGATCGCGTTTTGAAGGCGATGCATCGTCGCGTGACCCGGCGTCAGACGGAGGACCTGTTGACTCGTCTTCGGGAGCGCATTGGCGGCGTGCACATCCGCACCACGATGATTGCCGGTTTTCCGGGTGAAACGGAGGCGGAATTCGCTGAACTGCTGGAATTCGTCCGTGATTTCCGATTTGATGCGCTGGGCGTATTCCCCTTTTCACCGGAACCGAACACGCCGGCGGGCAGAATGAAACACCAGGTTTCCGAGGCCGTCACGATGAAACGAGTGGAATCGTTGATGTTGACGCAGCAGGAGGTCGCCTTCGCGTTGGCCGACGAGCGGGTGGGTCAAACGCTTCGCGTGCTGGTGGACCGTGCCACGCCCGACGGGAAGGCTGTCGCGCGGCACGCCGGGCAAGCTCCACAGGTGGATGGCGTGACCTTGCTGGAAAACATCGAGACATCACCCGGTCGGTTTTTGGACGTTCGCTGCGTGCGGCGTGATGGATACGATCTGGTGGCGTTGCCCACTGCGGTGGGTTTGCCGGTCCTAGTATAGCATGCCGATCAATCTTCCGACTCAAGTGACGTTGCTTCGTCTGGGCTTGGCCATCGTTTTCTTCGTGCTGATTTCGCAGCATTCGCAGCGGCAGCCGCGGATCGCGTTGTTGTACGTGTGCTTGGCCACTTTCATCGTGGCAGCCGCAACTGATTACGTCGACGGGTACCTGGCCCGCAAGCACAATCAGGTTACGGCCCTGGGTCGGATGTTGGATCCGTTCGTTGACAAGGTTCTCGTTTGTGGGGCTTTCATTTTTTTGGCCGGTCCGGGTTTTTGCCGGGCTGACGGGCAGAACGTCACCGGGCTTGTTCCCTGGATGCTGGTGATTATTCTAGGTCGGGAACTGCTGGTTACGGGGCTTCGGGGTTTTTCGGAGTCGCAGGGGGTACGATTCGGCGCCGAGTTGGTCGGCAAAGCCAAAATGTGGATTCAAACCTTGACCGTCATCATTCTGCTGTTCAGTATCGCCTATTATGGAGACAAGGCCAGCGCGGGCGTGGTTTGGGTTCGCACGATCGCGGTTTGGCTGACGGTGGTCGTGACGGCTGCGTCATTGTTGACCTATTTGATCAAGGCTAGAAGCCTGCTGAACACCGCGACACGCACGTGAACGGGCCCGATTACCTGCAATCCATTCTGCTGGGTGTGATTCAAGGTCTGACCGAATTCCTGCCGGTCAGCAGCAGTGCCCACCTGGTCATATTTCAGAAGCTCCTCGATTTCCAAGGTGACTCGCCCGCGATGCTGCTGTTTGACGTGATGGTTCATCTAGCCACGCTGGTTGCGGTGGTGATGGTGTTCTGGAACTCGATCGTGCGATTCAATCGACGGCTGTGGGAGGAATGCCGAACGTCCTACGCGGGTCGGCGGACGGCGATGCTGATCGCGATGCTGGCCATCATCGCCTGCGTGCCAACGGCGGTGATCGGCCTGGCATTTAAGGACACGTTGGAGCGGGCGTTCAATTCACTATTCAGCACGGGGGTGGCATTGCTGGTGACGGGGGCATTGCTGTTCATGACGGGTCGTTGTCCGCGCCCGCGTCGCGGCTGGCGGCGCGTGGGTGGCTGGCGGGCGTTCCTGATCGGGCTTATTCAGGGGGTCGCGATTCTGCCGGGCATTTCACGGAGCGGCTCGACCATTTCGTTGGCCATTTTTTTGGGTATAAAACGGCGTTGGGCGGCGGAGTTCAGCTTTCTGATCGCCGTGCCGGCCATTCTGGGTGCAAGCATCATCAAGATTCGAGACACGATGGAGTTGCGGGGCGGTCCTGTGGATGCCATTTCCTGGGGGCCGATGATGGCTGGGTCATTCGCGGCATTCGCGGTGGGCGTTTTGGCGCTTCGCTGGCTGGTCCGGCTGGTGCTTCGCCAACGCCTGAATTGGTTCAGCTACTATTGTTGGGCCTTGGGTTTGGGCGTTCTGTTCTGGGACGTGTTTGGTGAGTAACACGAACACGGTGGCTGAGATTGGTTGCGTGAATTATGGGTCCGGTAATAAATCACGGTGGGCTGGGCGGTTGGCGCGGCCTCAAATGATGGTGCGGCGGGATTTTGATGCCGTGCGACACTTGGTATTTTGGTAAGTTTGTGTTTGTGAGACAAACCCATTCCACAATTCGGTGTTTGCTGAATCTGGCGGCCTATGTCGCCGCGGGGATGGGCTTTGCGGTTCCCGCACAAGGGGGGACGATCGATGCGGTGGGTGCGGCCCCGACGCAGTTCGACTGGCAGATTACGCGGGTGGCGTCGGGGTGGGGCACGGCCCAGGTCTTCGACGGCGGCCCGGAGGTCTTCGACGACGGGGACACGACCGGTCCCAGCGGGATTGTCTTCGATGCTTTTGACTTCACAGGGAGTGGTGCATCGGGAGCGGATTACAGTAGCACCGGAAGAATAAGGATCGGCTTTGGGAAACTGGGCCTCGGGCTTGATGTGGACTTTTCAAGTACGTATATTGCCTCCTCACACATCAATGCCGACCGACCGGGTGGTCGGGGGGCCGGAAAGCTCACCACCGTGGTGGAGTTTGTCATGCCGGTGGACGAGCTGCTGTGGGAGATTTCTTACCGAATACGTCAAAGCCCGGGGTTCAGTGGTTCCTCGCGTGTCCTGGTGGAGAACGTCACGCAGTTCGTCGTGGTCAGGGATCTGATGTCGGACACGTTCACGGACACCGTGCTCACCGGCAACGAAGGCGACCTGATCCGCATCACGGCGTCCATGGCCGGCGAGGGGGAGGTTCCCGCGGGGTTCGCTTTCGCAGGCGGGTACAGCACCGATTTTAGTTTCGTTTTCCTCGTTCCCGAGCCGACAACGGGCGCGCTGCTGTCGGTCGGGGCGTTGATCCTATTCCGTAGACGAACGTTTTCATCCAATCCATCTTCCTCAAACTCCAGGAGTTCATGACATGCCGCCGAAGACCGCTTTGAGTTCATTCGTATGTGTCTTTTCAATGGTTATCGGAACGTCGACATCGATGGGACAAGCACCTGAGTGTCCTTTTCTTGAGGACGATATTTCGATTCTGTTCGTCGACATCGACGTAACCACCAGCGGCGACGGGAGCACTTGGGCCAATGCATTCAAGTACGTTCAAGACGCGCTTCTTGCTGCCAATCCGGCGACGGGCGAGCGCATACAGATTTGGGTCGCGGAGGGAACGTACGCACCGACCGACCGCTGGTGCACGCAAACGAGCGACTGCGGATTCACAGCCAGCGCCTGCGTCAACAACCAGTGCGTCTGGATCGATCCCCGCGTTCAAACATTTCTTCTGAACGAGGACGTGGAGCTGTACGGCGGATTCAACGGGACGCAAGACCCCGCGACGTTCGATCTGTCCGACCCGTCCCTGCGTCCCCATCTGACCATCCTGACCGGTGACGTTGCCCGCGACGACGGCCCGTGCAGCAATCCATCACAGTGTGCCGGTGGAGGCTGCGTCACTCGACCGGGGGAATTCGATTCCTTTTGCTACGGCGACAACAGCTACCATGTCGTTCGATCCGGGGGCGTCGCCTACAATACCGCCGTAGAAGTCTCCAAGTACACGTGGACGATGTTCTATACTCGAACGGCGGCCACCCTTGCGGCGGCGTGGATATGACGGTGAACATCATCAGTAGCACCGACATTGCGGTCAGAGCTGTTTGGGATTATTGATGAACCCCTACGGCGCGTAGGTGTCATGCCATGGAAAACAGCGGTCACAAATCGGAGAAATGGATCATGAGAGCAAGGACGTTCTTGATGACGCTCGGTGTCGTGGTGACAGGTTCGACATTGGCCGAGGCGGAGCCGATCCTTTTGGCGTCGTTCGACGCATTGGTAAACGGAGGGCATGCTCCCGAAACTGATCCCCGAGTAGAATTCGTTTTGCAACTTCCGAGCACCTTTCCGCCATCGGCGTTCTTTGGCATTGGGCAAGGTGTATTCTGGGGGGCGGATGATGAAGGTTCGTACAATCTGCGAAGAGAGAACGACCCAGAATTCCACAACTTTGCTCAATTTGCGACAGACGGCATAAAAGATATCTTCCATCTGTGGGGGTTATTTCCTAATGGTAGCGGTGGGGGCAGCCCGGGAAGCGAATCCGAGTTGTTCGGTAGAGCGCCCGACCTGCAGGGATTTGAGTTGGATTATGTTCGGCTGAATGTCCACAGCATCGAATTCGAACCGTGGATTCCATTTCCTGATGTCGAACCAGTCAAGCAGGGTTTCACTTACCAAGCCGAGATTACGTATGAATTCTACGGGATTCCGGAGCCCTCGACGTTATTGTTACTGTTGATGTCAGTAGCCTTTGCGGCAAATAGGAAAACAAAAAGTGTTTGGAAGGAAGCACCGAAATGATGACGAAGCAATCCCTATTTCTCGGTGGAATATATTTCATCGTTATTGGCGCTGCTGCTGCGAATGCCCAGTGCGTCGCAGGGGGAAGTGACACCCAGCCAGGGCTTGAAGGATCAAGAACCCTCCCTCATTCCTTTCCGAATCGATGTCTGGCAGCTTCGGAGACAAACGTGCAGCTTACAATCGAGGCCATGGCCGACCTTGGTTGTAACGCCTTTGACGGGACTCATGATCCTCCGCAGGGTGGTGGATGCCCAGATGCGTGTACTCCGATCTGTTGTGATGAGCTGCCGACTGACAAATTCGTAACGGTTACAGCCAATTTCACTTCACTAAGCGACTCGATCCCTGGAGGCACCAACATGCCCACGGGCGGGTTGTTCTTTAAGGACTGGGAGGGGGACTGCGTGAGTTCTTCGACTGCTTGTCTCGAGGCTGGTCGGTCACCCTGTGACCCTGATTTTCCGGCGGCGAATCGGCGGATCGTCACCGTGCCCGCTTCCACGTGGAACACGTGGCTTGGAGCGAGCGGCAATACAATGACTATTCGAGTGACGGCCAGCAACGCGGTTGCAACCGCACCGATTGACGCTCGGGCTCTCGCTTTGTACTGCGAGAATCTGGGATTCAACCAATGTCCGTTCCAAAGCTGCTCTGGACTGTGCGGGCCGGACACGTTCTCGCGGGTGTCGATCTCTTATACACCCGTGCCGGACTGCGTTCCATCGGAATGCCCGCAGGGCAATTCCTGCCAGCAAGGAGCGTGCAGCGGTGGGAATTGTATCCTCGTGAACTTGCCGAACGGCACAGCCTGCGGGAGTCAGAACAACACCGACTGCGACAATCCCAACACCTGCAACGGATCGGGAACGTGCTTGAACAACTTCGAGCCGAGCGGGACAGCCTGCACTTCCGACGGCAACGTCTGTACGGACGACGTCTGCAACGGGGCGGGGGCCTGCACGCACCCCAATGAGCCGGACGGCACATCGTGCGACGACGCCGTCTTCTGCAACGGTATCGACACCTGTTCGAGTGGCGCCTGCGCGAGCAGCGGGAGTCCTTGCGACCCGACCGAGATGTGCTGCGAAATCACCGATGACTGCGGTGCCTGTTGTCTGGACTCCGACTGCGACGACGCGGTGGTCTGCACGGACGACTCCTGCAACGCAACCACGAAGCAGTGTGACTTCGTCTCCAACGACGCCAACTGCGACGACGGACTGCCGTGTACGAGCGACACATGCACGGGTCTTGACTGCGCCAACGCGCTCCAGAGCGGATGTCTCATCGACGGGGTGTGCTACACCCATAGCCAGGAGAATCCGACCAATCCATGCTTGGAGTGCAATGAATCATTTTCCACGGGCGACTGGTCGGACAAGGCCTACGCCTTTGAGCTCTGCGATGATTCCAGCGTGTGCACGTACGACGAATGCAGCCAGGGAGCCTGCGCCCATCCCGCGAACGTGTACGGAGACCTGAATCACGATGGTGTCGTTTCGCTATTCGACCTGTTCTGCATGATAAACGGGTTTCACGATAGTTTTCAGGACCCCAGTCTCAATTGCACGATGGATCGAATTGATGTTGAACCGTGCGGAGGCAACGGGACCATCAATATGAAGGACCTTTACGCCGTTTTCAACGCGTTCAGCGACTGCGACCCGTGCTGCAGCGCGCCGGACCCGTGCGCGGGAACGTACGGGATCACCGGTCCCGGCACAATTGACCTGTGGCTGACCGCGGTCCCGTCATCCGGGCCGGGCGGGATTCTCTACAACGTAGAGCTGCGCGCCGACAACTTCATCAAGCTCGACGGGTATGAAGCCGCCATCATCATTACCGGCGGCACACAAGGCACGTTGACGCTGGAGAATCTTTTCATTGACCAGCAGCGGTCCGATTACGTGTTCCAAGGCCTGGGTTCGCCGGTCAGCGCATTCGACCCTGGTCGATCACGGATGATGTCCGCTTTGGACGGCAGCGGCGTGAATTCCAGTGGGCCGGTGTACCTGGGGACGTTCGCTCTACGGGCCTCCGGGGCAGCCGAGGGAAACTTTACCGTCTCATTGGCGGGAGGTACAAGCACACTGGCCGCCGAAGTTGGAGGCGCGGAGATGACGATCAGCGTCACCAGCGCAGCGCAGATCACCATCGGCCCCCAAACCGGACTCTAACTTTTGCCGTTTTTGAATCTGGCGAAAGCTGGGCAACATTGTTATTAAAGTGACTTCCGAGTCTTGGAACACCCCGCGATCAAGAACGGGTTTCCAAAATCAGGCAATGAGGTCGGATAGTCTTAGGAGAATGGGAAGTTTCATGCTTCGCAAAATTGCAAAAGTCGAGCTAAGAATTATGATTCCTTGGCACCGGTTTGCAGTTTCGGCGTTGATATTGGTGATCGCGTCGTCGGTCCGCGCCGGAGATCCCGCGCCCAAACCGCGTGCAGAGCGTTTGAAATTCGATGCGAAACAATCGCAGTGGGTGGAACTGCCGCCACCCCAACCGGGCACGGCTGAAGGCGACCTGGCCTTGGCACAGGCGATGCTGACCGACGAACGCTTCGCCGAGGCCCGCAAGGCGATGAAAGCCTGGGTCAAGACCTATGGTGCGAATGATATTTATTATCCTGCGGCATTACTGAACCGCGCCCGCATCGAAAAGGCGCTACGCAATTACTATCAGGCGTATCTGCTGCTGGACGAGTTGCTCGTCTCGTTTCGGATGAGCGAGGCGGCGGAAGACGCGGTTGTGGAGCTTTTCAATATTGCGGAGGTTTTCTTGAGCGGCGTGAAGCGCAAGGTCTGGGGCATGCGGATCCTGGACGCTCGTGATTTGGGAATCGAGATTTTGGATCGTATCAGCGCGGACTATAACGGGACCGACGTGGCTGAGTTAGCGATCAAGGCCAAGGCGGATTATTTCTACGGTCGGGGCGATTTCGCGCTGGCGGAGTTCGAGTTTGGCCGTTTGGCTAACGAGTATCCAATCAGCCGATATGTACGATACGCCATGCGTCGTGGGGCGGATTCGGCGCTGGCCAGTTTTCGCGGCGTGGCCTTCGACGACGCCCCGCTGGTGGAATCTGAAGAAAGGTATCGCCTGTACGCTCGCGCCTATCCGGGTTTGGCGGAGCAGGAGGGCATCGGTTTGATTCTGCAAAATATTCGCGAACGTCGCGCCGGCAAGGAACTGGAAACGGCGTATTTCTACCGTCGAACCAAGCACACGAAGGCGGCGGCGTTTTATCTACGTTCCGTGGTCGAACATTGGCCGGGTACGGTGGCGGCACGCCGGGCGCTGGGTGACCTGGAGCGCATGGGAATGGGCGTGGCTGGTTCACCTCCTACCGTCGAGTCTGATGCTCGTGCGGGATCGCAGCCGGAAGGATAGGAATTGGGCCGAAAGGAAATCCGGATGCCTGGTTCAATGGCTTCAAATACGCGACTGTGTTTCGGTGGCCTTGTCGGCACCTGCCTGCCGATGGTCTTATGGGGCTGTGGGTATACGACGGTACGTCCGTTTCCGCAGGACGTGAAGACGATTCACGTGGAGATGTTGGATTCCAAGGAGTTTCGGCGGGAACTGGAATTCAAGCTGACCGAAGCGGTGGTTAAGCGGATCGAGATGGACACGCCCTATCGAATCGTCGAAAAGCATCGCGCCGACAGCATTTTGTCGGGGGAAATTATAGAAGTCCAACAGCGGACATTCGGGACGGATTTCGAGGGTGATCGTCCTCGTGAAACCGCATCCACCATTGTCATGACTTGGCGATGGAAAAACATGCGAACAGGGGACTTACGTGAATTTCCGCGACATGTTTATACGACTACTTACATCCCGCCCGTGGGTGAAACTTTCCAAACGGGCATGGTCCGTGGATTGGACGGATTGGCCGAGCAAGTCGTTCAAGCCATGGAAACCGAATGGTAGTGTCCATAAGATGGGTCAGGGGATTCCGCGATGTTTTTCGCATTTTCGGGCTGGTTGTTATGATCGCATAACGGCCGAGCCGATTCGTACGTTTAAGGTCAGTACTGGAGTTATGTCTTAATGCCCGAAGGAAACGGAAAGAATCCGGAAAAGCCTACGCCGCAGAAAGCGGGCGACGCCGGTCCCAAAATGTCGCGCGGCATGATGAGCTGGCTGGCGTTCGCGGTGCTGGCGATCATGCTGGTGCTGCTGTTGAATCAGGGCATCGAGGATCGTCAGACTATTACTTACGACGCGTTCTATCGCGCCGTGGAGGCGGAGAACGTCGAGAAAATCAACGTCCGCGAACAGGTTATCCGCGGGCAATTCAAGGAAGCGCAAGGCGAAGCGGCTGGAACGAACCGCCTGTTCAAGGTTGAAGTCAAGAAGGAAATCGTTGACGCGGAATTCCTGGCCTGGCTTATTAATAAATGTCCCGACGCCGTGGTTCAAATGGAGCAGGACAGCGTGTGGGTCACGCTGCTGGTGGCGCTTCTGCCTTGGCTACTGATTTTCGCGTTCATCTGGTTCGTGGTGTTTCGCCAATTGCGGAGCGCGGGCGGCGGTCCGGGGATGTTCGGCAGCTTCGGCCGATCGCGACATCGCATCACCAGCAAGGAACACACGACGGTGCGATTTATCGACGTGGCCGGCATCGCTGAAGCCAAGGACGAAGTACGCGAGCTGATCGAGTTTTTGAAGAATCCCAAGCGGTTTCAGCGTTTGGGCGGTCGCATCCCCCGCGGGGTGTTGCTGGTCGGGCTGCCGGGCTGCGGCAAGACGCTGTTGGCCAAGGCCATCGCCGGTGAGGCGGAAGTGCCGTTTTTCTCGATCAGCGGGTCCGATTTTGTGGAAATGTTTGTGGGCGTGGGCGCTTCGCGCGTGCGAGACCTGTTCAAACAGGCCAAGGAGAATTCGCCCTGCATCATATTCCTGGACGAGATAGACGCGGTGGGCCGTCGCCGGGGGGCGAACTTCAGCGGGGGCGGTCACGACGAACGAGAGCAGACGCTGAACGCCATCCTGGTCGAGATGGACGGTTTCGATACGTCAGATCAGGTGATCGTGATTGCGGCCACGAACCGGGTGGACGTGCTTGATCCGGCGTTGATCCGACCGGGGCGTTTTGATCGGCAGGTGTACGTGTCGCTGCCCGACATTCAGGGTCGTTATGAAATTTTGAAGGTCCACGCGAAGAAAGTGAAACTGGGCCCCACGGTCGATCTGCGTCAGTTGGCCCGCGGGACGCCCATGTTCAGCGGTGCGGACTTGGCGGCGATTATCAATGAATCCGCGCTGATTGCGACCATGTCCAACAAGGACTCGATTGAGCAGTCGGACCTGGACGAGGCTCGCGACAAGGTCCGCTGGGGGCGAGCCCAACGAAGCCGCGTGGTCGATGAACAGGATCAGAAAGTCGTCGCGTATCACGAAGCCGGCCATGCACTCGTGCAGGCCTTGGAAAAAAACGCGGATCCCCTGCACAAGGTGAGCATCATCCCGCGTCGTGACATGGGGGGTGCGACGTTTGCATTACCGGAACGTGATCGCATGGTCTACACCATGTCGTATCTTCGAGCGATGTTGAAAGTGACGCTGGGCGGTCGCCTGGCTGAGGAGATTTTTTGCGGAGAAATCAGCAGTGGAGCCGCGGGCGATATTCAGCAGGCCACCGAAATCGCCCGCAACATGGTGACTCAGTGGGGCATGACGGAAGACGTCGGGTTCGTCTATCTGGGCGAGGAGCGCGGGGCGTTCGATTTCAGCATGCGGCATTATTCGGAAGAAACGGCTGGAAAAATCGACACAGCCATCAAGCGAATCGTGGATACCGCCTACGCTGAAACCAAGCAGGTCATGTTGCAATATCGCGAAAAGGGTGAAGCCATCGCTAAAGCGCTGCTCAAGTATGAAACGTTGAGCGGCGACGAAGTGAACGCCCTGATCCGCGGGGATTCCATCGAGAAGCCGACCGTCACGGACCTGCTGGACGGGGCCATGCCCTCGCCGGTGGGCACGGCTCGGCCCATCCCGGCTGATTCCAAGGACGAAGTGGATCTGGGTGAAGGCACGCTTCCCCAGCCGGGTTGATCGACACGTCTTGATGGAATGGGTCGCTTGATCGTTTTCTAACATGGGCTGCATCCGCGAATGCGCAATGCTGAATCGTGGCAATGGTCCGCGCTTCACGTTACGTGTTTCGCGGCGTTCGGGTTAGAATCCATCGCATGAATTGGACGTTCCGCGATAAGGCGATCGACCTGTCCGAAAAGCCCGTGGTCATGGGTGTCTTGAACGTCACGCCCGATTCGTTTTCCGACGGTGGGCAGTTTCACGACGTCGACGCCGCGGTTGGCCATGCCAGCGCGATGATCGACGCCGGCGCCGCCATCATCGACGTGGGCCCGGAATCGACTCGGCCCGGATCGGACCCGACATCCGCCGATGTTCAAATCGAGCGCGTTCGTTCCGTGATCCCGGCCGTTCGAAAGCGCCATCCCCGAACCGCCCTATCCATCGACACGAGATTGGCCGCTGTCGCGATGGCGGCGCTCGATTGGGGCGCGGACATCGTCAATGACGTTTCTGCCTTGCGCGACGACGCCGACATGACCCGCCTGGTGCGTGAAAGTGGGTGCGGGTTGATTATGATGCATATGAAATCGCGTCCCAAGGATATGCAAGAAGACGGGAATTTGTATTACGTCGACGTGGTACGTGACGTCGGGACGTTTCTGCGACAGCACGTCGGCATGGCGGTTCGAGCCGGCGTTGAACGGAACCGCATCGCGGTCGATCCGGGCATCGGATTCGGCAAGACCACGGATCAGAATCTGGAACTTCTGGGCCGCATGCGCGAGATTGTGGACCTGGGGCATCCCGTCGTGGTCGGCGCTTCGCGGAAACGGTTCATCGGCGAAGTTTTGGGGCAGCCGGATCCACAGGATCGACAGATCGGTTCATTGACGTCTGCGGTGGCGGCGGTGTTGGCAGGCGTTCAGGTCGTTCGTGTGCACGACGTGCACGCTACGGTCCAGGCGGTTGCAATGGCGCATGCGATTCGAATGGCGACATCCCGTGGCGAGAATGAGGCCGGAGGTTACATGCCTGCGAATCAACCCATGGCCCCCTGACCGATGGCGTAGATTTGGTCAGGCCTGCCGATGCCGGTCACTTTTCCCCATACCATGCGGATGGAGGACGGAGAAGGGACGAATCCCAAAGTCCGCAACAGGTCGATCGAATCGTGATTGACGCCGGGGACCGCGGTGATGACCTGCGATTCTCGCAGGAAACCGAGAACGCCTTTCAGCACATGTATCGCCGCGTCGCGATCCTCGGCCAACCAAGGCCCGATGCGCAAGCCCTGGCTCGAAGGAAACAACACCGCGTAGGCCCTGATTCTTGTGCCGGATCGCAGAATACAGGTGGCGATCGCACGATGCAGAACACCATTCAGGAGCCGATCGCGACGGTCGCCGAATCGCTCCGCGTCGAAGTCAACCAGATCCGCTCGATCGGTCATTACAAGGGGTTCATAGGCCCCGTGGTCCACCGGCGACCCTGCCGCGAGGCGAAATCGAGGGGACTCGAACTCCTCGCGGAAGCCCAACTTCCGATACAACGCCATGCCGGGCGGGTCCGCCTCCAGCCGAACCGTCGCGATGCCCCGCCGGTCGATTTCCGCCAACGCGTGCTGCAACAGTTGTCGACCGATTCCGCGTCCACGGGCATCGGGCAAGACGATCAAATTACCAATCCACGCCGTTCGCTCGTACACGGTCGTCGTGACCATGCCGACCCGCCGCCCGGCTTCTTCGGCGATGAACGAACCGTCCGGATCATGCGACAGAATCAATTCGAAGACGTCGCGCGTAGCATCCCATCCCTCGCGAGACGTTTGCTCAAGACCAAAGGTGACGTCAGGCGCTTGAAAAATTCGTAGGGTGACGGTTTTGCTCATCAATATTGGGTGCGCGTTACGTCGTTTTCCGATCGCCCTTGACGCCTCCAGCCCAATAGCAGACAGCCCCGATGGGAATTATCAGTAACGCAAGGGTGTCGCTGAGCAGCGACGCCAACAACGATGCGGAGGCGGGCACGCCCAGCATCCCAAAAAGCCACACGGTCACGCCCGCGCCGATGGCCATCCGACTGATTCCCAGCGGCACCATGCCGACAAATAGCGTGACGGGTACGAAGGCCAAGCATTCCCAAAACAGGCCTTCCTGTCCCAGGGCCAGAAAAATGACGTACGTTTCGATCGATCGCATCGCTTGAACGCCTATTCCCCAACCCACAGCGCGGAACAGAACTGCGTACGACGTGCGATACTGACGAATGGATTCCAGTACCCGAACCATCCCCACGAGTGGTTTGCGGCAGATGGACGGCGAGCGCGGGATCCATGTGACGAGGGACCGCTCGATCGGGCCGGCCAACAGTGTGGCTGCGATGACGGCGGTCCCCACGCCCAAGGCGGACAAGACCAGCGTCCACCTGCCCGGAAACCCGAAATCGAACAAGCAAAGCACCACAACACACAACGTCACCAGCGACAGCAGTCCCGTCACGCGGTCCACGATCACGCTGGTAACGACGGCGAACGATTGGCCATGTGTGCGAGAAACGAACCAGGTTCGCATGATGTCCGTTCCCAGCGTGCCGGGAAATAGTTTCCCGGCAAAATAGCTGGTGAACAACGTCATCGTCAGCCGCCATAGGGATTCACGAACGCCTACTGTGAACAATAGAATTTGCCATTTGCGGGCGATGACGAAGCGATTGCCGACCGTGATGACCATGGCCAGCACGATCCAGCCCGGTTTCGCTTGAAAGAGGGCGTTGGTGATTTCCTGAATGGGGACGTGCCAGACGACGATGTACGCGAAGAGGCCACCTGTGACGAGTCCTCCCAGGCAAACGCGCAACCATCGATTCAATCGAGTGCGGGACGGGGATCGATTCAAGGGGTCGTCGGTGGCCAACGCCACTTCCAGCGGTGAATCCCCGTCCCGATCAACCGCATGTGATGATTGTTCTGCCGTGGGGCTCAACGACGGGAACTCTAGCATGGGTTTGATTGGCATTCAATCGGGTGTTTCGTGATGGTCGGACGTGTAGCATCGCATGACAATTCGTGGCCCATCGAAAACGTTCGATCCAGTTGAATTTTGAATCACTTGATTACGACGATTGCCGCGGAAGTCAATGGATTTCCGCTCCCCGACGGTCGCGGGTTGGAATGATTTGGTCGCGGTGCCATCGTGAGCGCGTGAAACCCGTCAAACGATCTAGATTCCGGCGTTCGCCGGAATGACGCATGCAGGCGGTCGCGGGTTGGATGGGAAATGTCACACGTTCACCAGTCGAAAAGTGACCAGGGATCAGGGCTGGGGTCTACGCCGAGTGACGCAGGATTGCGCGAGATTCAGACTTGAACATCACCGCGGGCGCGAATCACGTGTTCGGCGATTTGAACGGCGTTCAGGGCGGCTCCTTTTCGCAACTGATCGCCTGAAACAAAAAGGTCAATGCCGGTGCCGTCAGGGCGACTTTGATCGGATCGGATGCGGCCGACAAGGACGTCGTCTTGTCCGGAAGCATCAACGGGCATGGGAAAATAATTCCGTGCCCGATCATCGACAACCTTCACACCCGGTGCACGGGCCAGCAGGTCGCGAACCGCATCCGGCGAAACGGGTTCGTGAAATTCCAGGTTGATGGACTCGCTGTGGGCACGCAGGATGGGCACGCGCACACACGTTGCGGTCATGGCTAAACCGTCGTGGTGCAGGATTTTCCGAGATTCGTCCACCATTTTCTGTTCTTCCACGTTGTAACCGTTGGGGCCCATGTCGGTGTTGTGGCAGAACAGGTTGAAGGCCATCGGGTGGGGCAGGACGCTGGGCGTGACGGGTCTTCCGTCCAGATGTTCTCGCGTTTGTCGTTGCAGTTCCAGCATGGCCTGCATGCCCGCACCGCTGGCGGACTGGTAGGTGCTGACGACGATTCGTTTGATGGGGAATCGCCGATGGATGGGGGCCACGGCCATTAAAAGGATGATGGTCGAGCAATTTGGGTTGGCGATGATGCCGTGGTGATGGGCGATGTCTTCGGGATTCACTTCGGGAATGACGAGCGGGACGCCCGTGTCCATGCGGTAGGCCGACGAGTTGTCCACAACGACGGCGCCGGCACGAAGCGCATGCGGTGCGTATTGCAAGCTGACCGACTTGCCGGCTGAAAACAGGGCGATGTCGATGTTTCGGAAGCTATCGGGCGTGACCTGTTCCACGGTGATTTTGCGGCCCGACCATTGCACGATCTGACCGGCGGACCGCGGTGATGCGAGCAGTCGCAGCACCTGGACTGGAAAATTCCTGTCAGCCAGTACGCGTATGAATTCGGCACCAACGGCACCGCTGGCACCCAAAATGGCTACGTTGACTCCCATGTTGTGGTCCTTCGTGGTCCTTTCTACCCATTGTGGAAACAGGTTGGGTTACCGAATTCGCAGTTCGCCGTTCCATGTGAAAAGGCCGCCACCGGCGTTCGTCGTACACCGACTTGTCGAGTCCCATCGCTGCCCGTAGCATACTCCTTTTGGCCGGAATTTCACGTGGTTGGTGGTCGTAAAGTGAAACGGGGTGCTCCTATGAATCGACGGAACGTTTTGGTATGCCTTGTTATGTTCACTTCGCATATTGCGATCTGTTTGCTAGCGAGTGGATCGGCTGAGGCTGCACAGGGGACAGCGCAAGATGACGTGTCCGGGGCGGACCGCGAAATCGAAGCGATTCTCGAACGGGTGGAAGCCCAAGGAGAGCGTGTCAAGAATATCGTGTGTCGGGTCGAATTCACCACGCTGGACCGCATCGACGATGATCAGATTCAACGGACCGGAGAATTGCTGTTCAAGCGCCAAGTACCCAATCCGTGGTTTATGATTGCGTTCGACAAGACTGTGCAGGAAGGCGTCGTTCGCAATGAAAAACATTGGTACACTTTCGACGGCCGGTGGCTTCTGGAAGCCAGCGAGAGATCGCGATCCATTATTCGACGTGATATAGCGCCATCGGGAACCGAGGTGGATCTGTTCAGCATCGACAAAGCCCCCTTCCCTATCCCGTTCGGACAGCGCAAAGACGATATTTTGCGACATTTTGAGGTGAAACGAGGCGCGGGTGATCCGGGCGTTCCAGAGGTGGATCACCTGATCTGCACGCCGAAGGCAGACAGCCACTTGGCCAAGGTTTACAGCCGTCTGGAGTTTTATGTTTCACGTGCGATCGATCTTCCGACGCGCATCGTCATGACATCGCGAGACAAGACCCGCGTGACCACGGCGAACTTTCCGGACCTGTCGGCGGGATCCATCAATATCGGGCTGGATGATCGACGATTTCGGTTGCCCGCGCAGACCAAGGATTATGCCGTCGCTGACGAGTAACACGTGGGGTTGGCATTTTCTGCATGGCCGCACGCACCGGGGAGGTTCGGGGGTATGTCAGATTTCATGAAGGCTGTCCGCAAAGTCAGTGCCGGTCCCGGACTGGTGGTGGAAGACGTTCCCATCCCGGAAGTGGGCAACGACGACTGTCTGGTCCGTGTGGAGGCGGCAGGGATTTGCGGGACGGATCTGCATATCTGGAGTTGGGACCGATGGTCCAGTCGACGAGTCAAGCCGCCGCTGACGCTGGGTCATGAATTGGCCGGCACCGTCGTGGACATCGGAAGAGACGTAAAGACGGTGACGGTCGGCGACTATGTATCGGCCGAATCGCATATCACCTGCGGAATGTGTTATCAGTGTCGCACCGGTCAGGCACACATGTGCCCCAACACGGTCATCATCGGGGTGGATCGCGCGGGTGGGTTTGCGGAATACGTTATCGTTCCGGAGAAGGTGATCTGGCGGAATAATCGGGCCAAGATTCCTCCGCAGATTGCCTGCCTTCAGGAGCCGTTTGGAAACGCGGTGTACGCGACACTGCATCAAGACATCACCGGGCGGTCGGTGGGGGTCATGGGTTGCGGGCCGATCGGGCTTTTCAGCGTCGCCATCGCGCGGGCCTCCGGGGCGTCGGCGGTCTTCGCAGCCGACGTGAATGCGTTTCGGCTGGGATTGGCGACGACCATGGGCGCGAATCGAGTGTTTAACCCGCAGGATTATTCTAGCGAAGGCAACGGCGAGCTTGTTCAGGCCATCGTTGACGCCAACGGTGGGTTCGGCGTGGACATCATGCTGGAGATGAGCGGCGCGCCGGCGGCGATCAACACGGCGTTTCAAGCCGTACGCAACGGCGGAATCGTGGTGCTGTTTGGCATACCGTCCAAGCCGGTGGAAATCGACGTGGCTGAAAACATGATTTTTAAGAACCTGACGGTCAGTTCGTTGAATGGTCGGCGCATCTTCGATACGTGGTACAAGACGAGATGGCTCCTGGAAGAGGGCGTCGTCGACCTTCGACCGTTGATCAGCAAGACGATCAGGCTGGAAGAGTTGAACGAGTCCATGCCGTTGTTGGCGGAGGGAAAGGCTTGCAAGCTGGTCGTCATACCGGAGCATCGCCAAGATCCGCCCGTCTTCGATCGGCGGAAGACCGAAACCGTTACCCCGCGCGATCCTAACATCAAGGGAGCGCCCGTTCATCGATAGATCGGCCGCCAGCGCCAACCCGTCATGCGCGATTACCTGCGAACCGTTGTCACGAGTCTTCTGACGCCGTGGCGGACTGATTTGGGTCCCCTGCAACAGGATTCGTCCTGGCGAATCGTCGCCATCTTGGTTTTCCACCTGGCGATAGCTGGTGGCGTAGCTGCGATTCCGTCGTCGTGGACCTATCTGGTCGGCAAGGGCATGGTCCTGGGCGTAGACGAAATGGACCTCGGCGGCGACGACCTGCCGCCCGATTCCGTTCATCAGGTCACGGTGGGGTTGGTCGCATCCATCGGCATCTGGATGGCTGTTTCAGCCGTATGCATCGGCGTTTGTGTCGTGGCGGCCGATGGGCTGTTCATCGCGGATCGCGAGGCATTTCGACTGGCTGTTCGACGTGCCTGCCTGTTGTCAGCTTGGCTGGTCGTTTGGTCGTCGGTGACGGTGGCAGCCAACCTGGAACGTGGACACCGCCTGGTACATCCCGCCCGTTGGCCTTGGGGAGAATCGTGGGAAATTCGCGATCGACTGATTTTCGCCGCGGTGGGCTTTCCGGTCATTTGGGCGGTGGGTTTGAACGCGGGGGATTCGATGGTTGGGCGCCGATTTCGATGGTTATGGGTGGGTGCGGCGTTGGCGATATGTTGGTTCGAATGGTGGCTTATCTGGCGGGCGTTGCCGTGGATTTCATTGGAGGCCTACAGCGGATGAGCGCACGAGGATCGTTCCTGCCGTCTGGTCCATGGAAAGTCGCATGGCATTGAATCGATTCCGTCATGAACGACGGGGATGGTTATGGAGCATTCGCGCTGTCATTGTGATTGCGGGCCTGGCGTTCGGCGTTTTTCGATGGGGTGTGGATAGGCTGGATCGCCGGCTGGCTGCGGTGTGCTGGAACGTTCCGAGCCTTTGGAATGCAGTCGCGGAGGCAGCGGCCAAGACGGGCGTCATCGACTCGACGATACTGGGTTCCGAGGTTCTACTACGCCGTGCGAGCGTGCATTCGTTCTTTCAGGTACGTTACGCCATTGTCGCGCAGTCCGATCTATTTCGCACGGACATCTACGTGATCAACGAAGCCTACGACGTGGTCGGTCGTTTTCGACGCCAGACGACGCAATCGCAACTGATTACCGACCGGCGGCGAGGTTTGTCGCCGCTGAGCCACCTGCTGCCGGTTTACGATTCGCGTGGGACGGGTCGACTTTCCACACTGATTGGGTTTTCGCCCCTGGAATCGAAGAACCGGGCGCGTGGAAAATACGCCTACGTAAGCCTTGGTCCCGTGGTCAACGAGATTCAAATGGTCTGTGACATCCGCACCAGTCCGCATTGGTCCGAAGTGACCATCGTGGTGGACGACGTGACGGACGATGGGTTGGATGACATTGCCATTTATGCCCTGACGGAAATTGGGGAGAAGTCGGCCATTGACCCGCGTCCGATCGCAGCCTTTCACTGGGATGATGAAACGAGTTGTTTCGTGCCTGACGTGCCCGCGGAGATTGCAACGTTCCTGTCCTACTGGTGTGCCACTCCTGATTCACGTTTCCTGCATACCCCGGACGAGTGGTTGGACGAGGCACAGATCGACGCACTTCCACTCATGCGGTCGATTGAACGTGACCGTCGATAAACTTGATCAGTCATAGGCCGGCGTGGCCGCGCTCGCGAAGCGGCGTCGTCATCCGAACCCACCCATATTGTTTGAACGTTGTCAGGGCGTCCGCCGACGTCCTTGGCGGCGCATGCTCGAAAGTCCCAACACACACAAGGTCAAGTTGATCAGCCCGATGGCCCCGCATGGCGCCGCAGCGGAACCGCAGGACGGCGTTTCGTTCTGGGATGGAACCAGCACGTCATCATCGTCATCCGTAGAATTGTCTGGCACGATGACATCGTCGTCATTGTCATTGACATTTTCGTTGTCCACGTCGGGATCAGGATCCGGTTCAGGATCGGGTTCGGGCTCCGGATCGGAATCTGGAATTTCCGACACGACGATGATTTCCGACGGACCGGCCTCGTTTTGACCGGCGGCGAATACGCTGAATTCGGAACGGACGGCCCAATAAGTCACCAGGTCGCCGTTGATTTCGAAACCATATTCACCGACCTGGGCGTCTTCCGGCGACGCCTGCCCGACGAATTCATCGCCTGCGCGTACCCAAGCCTGCAAGTCACCGTCGAAGACATGCAAATCAACATCTTCCGGATCCAAGCCCAACTCGCTGATCAATGCCAGCGGCACGGTGAGTTGAATCGTGACGGTACCGCCGCCGAGATTGCCGTCGAAATCGATTTCCAAAGTTGTTCCCAGCGCCAATTCGCCCGAAAACCCCGCGAATGTCGATGACCCATTCACACCCGGAGGACCGTCATTGACCACGAGGCGAACCGATAGATTCGCCCCGGGAGTGGCTCCGCTCACATTGATCAATGCGTTGATATTTTCGGAATCAAGCGTCGTGGTCAGTGCGGCGTTGCCGTCAGCATCGACGTCGCCGTCTATCGAGACTCCCGGTTCATTATCCGGCGGTGGAGGAGGTGGAGGTCCACCGCCGCCGAACCCGCCCCCTCCGTCGGAAGGTGAGGGATCGTCACACGTATCAGTCGTTTCATTACACGTTTGTCCACCCGCGCAAGGATTCCCGCTGGACTGACAGACTCCTACGTTGCAGGTTTCCGTCCCCGTGCAAAACTGTCCGTCATTACAATCGTCATTGTCATCGCAGTCGCAGCGGTCTTGCGCTTCATTGCACACCCGTCCCGTGGCCACACAGGGATCGCCCGGCGAAGTGCAGACGCCCGTGGTGCACGTTTCCACACCGTTGCAAAAGTCGCCGTCCACGCAATCGTTGGTATTGTTATTCACGACTTGACAGCCGATTCCCAAAACACACGTCTGGTCCGTGCAAGGATTGCCGTCATCGCAGGCCGCATGGTCGGGAGTCGAAATACATTGATCGATGACGTCGTTGCAGGTGTCGACCGTGCAGGCGATGCCGTCCGTGCAGTTGCGGTTGGCTCCGCCGCCGCAAACTCCCGCAGTGCACGTCTCGCCGACAGTGCAGAATTGCCCGTCGCTACAGGCCCCGCCCTGGTTGGTGGGTTGTGCCTGGCAATTACCCGTGCCTGCATTGCATACGCCGACATTGCAGGTGTTGTTCAACCCCGAACAATTGACCGCTGCGCCGGCACATACGCCGTCGTTGCATTGATCATTCGTCGTGCACAAATTTCCATCATTGCATGCGCCGCCGTCGTTGACGGACCTGGCTTCACACTGCCCGGTAACTAGATTGCATTGGCCGACGTTGCATACGTTGTCCAGGTGGGAGCAGTTGATGGGCGTTCCCGCGCAACTGCCATTGCTGCATGTATCGTTTTGCGTGCATATGAAACCGTCGTTGCACGCGGCCGTGTTATTGGGGTATTCACAAAACCCGGCGGGGCAGGTGTTGTCGGTGCAGGGATTGTTGTCATTGCATTCTGCGGCATTATTGCACGGTTGACAACCGCCGATCGGTGTTCCGAGACAAACGCCACCATTGCAACGATCGTCTTGCGTGCAAACGTCCGCATCGTCGCAAGGCCCGTTCTGGTTCGCCGGTACGGGTTGACACTGACCGTTAGTGGGATTGCACGCGCCGTTGTTGCAGTCGTCGTCCAGAACGGAACAATCAACAGCCGTTCCGGCGCAGGCACCAGCGGCACACAGATCCGTGGTCGTGCAATTATTTCCATCGTTGCAACCCCCGCCTTCATTATCGGCCAAGACCAAATCACAGTTGCCGTCGGCGCCGGCTGGGTTGCATGACAGTCGCGTGCACGGATCGCCGCTGTCCGGACACGTTACTGCCGTGCTTTCGCAATCGCCGTTCGAACACGCGTCATCCGTGCAGGGGTTTTCGTCGCTGCACGAGTTGGAATCGTCGGGCGCAAACAAGCAGCCCAGTCCGACGAAACAAGCGTCGTCCGTGCAAGTTTTATTGTCGTTGCAGAGATTGTCGTTGGGTGTCTGCACGCACTGCTCGGCGATCTCGTCGCACGTGTCCACCGTACAGGCAAAGTTGTCATTGCATGGGTTGGCTGACCCGCCGCCGCATTCGCCCGCAGTGCACGTTTCGCCGATGTTGCAAAACAGGCCGTCATCGCAGGCCCCGTCTTCATTGGATGCCTGTTGTTCACAGACGCCCGTCAAGACATTGCAGACCCCTACGTTGCAGTCGTCGTCCAAATGCGAGCAGTCGACGGCCACGCCACCGCAGACACCGTCCGTGCAAGCGTCCGTGGTCGTACAGGGCAATCCATCATCACACAAATTCGTATCGTCGTTCGTGGACGTACAGAACCCGGACACGTCGTCGCAGTCGTCGTCCGTACACGCATTGCCGTCGTCGCATTCACCATCTTCAAGACAGTCACAATCGGCCAAGAATGCACCGGAACAGTTTCCGCCGTTACAGGTGTCCGGATCCGTGCATTTGTTCGCGTCATCACATGCACCGCCCTCGTTGGCCGGCACCTGCACACATTGACTGGTCTGGGGATTGCACAAGCCCTCGTTGCAGGCGTCGTCGAAATCGGAACAGTCCACCGGCGTTCCCGCACACGTTCCGCCCGTGCAGATATCAACGGTGGTGCAGCCATTGCCGTCATTGCAACCAGCGGCTTCGTTGATCGGCTGGGCCACGCAAACGCCCGCATTGCAGACGCCGACGTTGCAGGCATCGTTCAGATTGGAACAATCGATCGCGGTTCCCGCGCAGACACCGTTGGAACAAGTGTCATTCTGTGTGCAAAGGTTTCCGTCATTGCATGCAGCCGTATTGTTCACTGTCGTGCAATCGCCGCCATTGCAAGTGTTTGTCGTGCAGGGATTGCCGTCCGAGCAGTCTCCATTGTCATCGCACAGACATTTCCGCGAGTCTTCGTCGCAAGCCTGGCCGGGACATGGAGCAGCACCCGGTTGGCAGACGCCGTCCACACAGGTTTCCCCGTCGCAGAATAGGCACGTGACCTGGCTACAGGAGCACCCATCGTCGTTGGTGTTCTCCTCCGGCGGGGTAGCGGCGCACAGATCCGTGCAATTTCCGACTGAATCGCCATCGGCGTCGCCTTCGACCCCCGACACGTTCAGTACCGTCGAACCCAACGTCCCGGTTACGATTTCTCCGAAGCCTTCCCCCGCAACCTGCGTTTGAAGTCCAGCCCGTTGCGCTTCGATTCGCACGGTCGTGCTACAGCCCGCGGTCAGGGCGCGAAATTCAATCACGTCAACCACAAGACCGTCGGCATCAGCGACCGGTAACTGCAAGACGATGGGCAGATTTTCGTACATGGCGTCGCCGTCGTTGAATGGGCGACCGGTTTGATTCACTCCGTCGTTCAACGAACGGGTCGGAAAGAAACCTGATTCGAACCAATTGTGCCCCTGATTGGGAATGCGTCGGCGGATTTCGACTACGCGAGGATCCCAGGTCAGAACTACCGTCGTGGAGAAAAACGTTAGATTGCTGGGGTCGTTGGTTCGGGCGATGATTTGGACGTTGAAATTCTGCCCGACCGCGACGTTATTGGTCGCCGCGTTCAGTTCAAGATCAACCAATGTCCCGCCGGCATGAACAGCCGAGCCGCCTAGACCTGTCGCAAGCACGAAACTCCACCGCACCACTGCATTCCGCCGTAGGCCATCCATCGAAGCTGCCTCCCTGGATCCATCCAGTCAATCGACGCCCGCCATGGGCGAGCCACTCTTCATTACGATATCCGCGCCATCAAACGCGTCGCAGTCCGATATTCCCGCGTCGCGCGCTCGGGTTCCCGATCTATAGTATACGGTACCCGAGAGAATACCTGATATCCGTTTTTTGGGAGCCGTTGAAGAAATTCGAATAACGCGAAATTAGGGAGTTATCGGCCATGATTCTCCAAGGCCCCCAAACAAACAGGCCATCCGGCGGCGAACCGCCGAATGGCCGATGGGTTTTTTTGAAAAGCAAACCGGCTTAGCGCCCACTACGCGGGTTCACGCCGCCACTGATGTCCTGCAAAGCAGCAGCCTGCCGGACCTCCTGCGAGACGACCAACCCGACGGTGTCGGCCACATCAACCACGTCACGCATGTCGAAAACGCCGTTGCCGTCCACATCGAGCCGGCGGGCCGTTTCCGCACCCACCTGCCGGGACAGGTCGCTCATCGTCATGCTCAAACGGGTGGACTGCGCACCGCCGGCAAAATTCGGACTGGGCGTGCACAAGCCGTCCAATTCGTCACCAATCTGACAGCACTGGCCGTCGAGTGGCCGCGGGAAGTTCGTAACCAGACACTGGAAATCGAACTGGTCCACGAATCCGTCCCCGGTCATGTCCGTATGGAACGGCGGTGGCGGAACGTCGTCGCAATCCGTATCACCCGGGTACAGCGGCTGCGAACGCACCAGGTCACCTAGCAATCCGCCGAAGTCGGCCACTTCAACGATGTTGTCATCGTTGATGTCACCGCAAATCAGCGTGTCGATGCCGGTGAAATCAGCCGTGAACCGTGTACCGTCCGTGCCCAGGAAGATGGTCTGGCGCAACGTATGGAACTGGTCCTTGGCGCTGATGCTGGTCCAATCGCCGCACGGGATCATGACCTTGGCAGTCGCAAAGCCCGTGTCCGAAAAGTTCATCTGAAGTCGGAAATCATGGGCTGTGTCCGAATCGCAATCGAACAATGTAAACGATACACAACGATTGGTTTCGGTGTTGATCGCCTGGGCAGACACGGAGATGTCCAGCCAAGTCGTATCTTCCACGCACACCTCAAAGCCGCACGACGCCTGATTCACACCGTCGCGGGCAATACAGGTCACCGACGTACAACCCGTGTCGAACTTGCTGTTCGGTGCCGGATCACACTCGATGATCGGATTGGGATCGCAGTTGTCCGTGGCCGTAGCCACGAAACCCACGATCGCACCGCAGTTGCCCGCGTCGGACTTAATCCCACGGATGTCGTCCGGACAGAACGGCGTCGGCGGCACGCCGTCCACGATCACGATGTTGAACGTGCACACCGACTCCAGGTCGCACCCGTCTGTGGCCGTGCACGTGATGTGGTGCGAGCCGACCACGAACGTGTCGCCCGCGCGGACGATGTTTCCAAAATCGTCACGGCAGACCAGATCCGGATCACCACAGTTGTCCAACGCCGAAACAATGAACCCGTCGTTCTCGGTGACGATGGTCTCGCACGTTCCAGCGTCTACAGCCTTGGTGATGTCCAACGGGCAGAAGACCTGCGGCGCTTCGTCATCACGAACGCTGATGTTAAAGCAACATTCATCGGTGTTGCCCGATGCATCCGTCGCGTCGCAGCAAACTTCCGCGGAGTTCATGCAACCACCCGTGAGGATACTGACGGTCACGGGACTGCTCGGGTCGCATTGCGCGCTCGCACCGGGGCAATTGTCATTCGCGTTGGCTGAGAACGTAATCTCCGCCGAGCAAAGACCATCATCGGTGCCCACGTTCTGATCCGGCGGGCACTTGGCCACCGGGTCCTGATTGTCGGCCACACACACGTCGAATTCACAGCAAGTCCGATTCCCGCACGGATCCGAAGCACAGGCCTCGACGGTCGTGCAACCCACCGGGAACACGGCGAACGGTGCGATAAGCTCGAAACCGTTTCCGAAATCGGCACGATAGGAAACCGGCACGGGGCCGCCCAGGCAGCGATCTTCCGCCGTCACCGTCAGCACCACCGTTTGCTCGCAAGCACCCGGCGGAGCTTTCACTTCGATATCGCCGCAACCGGTCAGCACCGGACCAACGGTATCGACGATATCAATGCCTTGGATGCAAACGGACTCGACGTCGCTGTTGCCGCAGGAATCCGTACAGGCCCAGGTAC
This sequence comes from uncultured Phycisphaeraceae bacterium, assembly GCA_964424105.1. GTDB lineage: Bacteria > Planctomycetota > Phycisphaerae > UBA1845 > UBA1845 > CAYRHJ01. The sequence goes on from CAYRHJ010000016.1 coordinate 99,431, forward strand.
GTTCCAACGTTCCCGTACCATTGCAACCGGTCAGGGTGCTGGGATCGTCCGTGAAACCGCACGTCACCTCGCCGGCGCAATTGTCCTTGCCGAAGGTTTCTCCGCAGATCGCTGGATCGAACGGATCGCCACATTCCACGCGGCACGGCTCACCTTGCAACGGGCAATTGGCCGTCGGGGCCGTGTTGTCCAATAGATCGACCACGTGGACGACGTCCGCAGCCGCCGGGATCTGACTGCAATCCGTCGCGCTGATCGTGATCTCCGCCCGCGCCGGACAATCCGTCAGACTGTGAACCAGAACGTCACAGCAGAAATCAACCCTGTCGACGGCGACTTGTGTAAACTCACAACTGCCATCGTGGGCTGCGAAGGAGTACGAGGCATTGGTTGCATTGACCGTAAACCTCAATCCCGATTCCTCGACGCAGCAGTTGTCAGTGACCGATCCGCACACGCGAATCGTCGAATCGCACACATCGGCGCTGAGCTTGACCGGTGACGTCGGCGGATCGCTCACCAGCACCGGCGGGGTGCTTTCCGTAACCGTGATCCGCTGCTCGCAACGGGCCTGTTCGGAATCACAGGAGGTCGCCCCGTAGGTGCGAACAAACACCGGCGGATCCGAATTCGGGTCCCGATCCGTGCTCACGCATTTGACGAGCGGATCCGTACCGCAACCGCCGGTCGCCGTACCACCCTGCGCCTCAAACTCAGTCAGGTCTTCGGCACAGGCGGGAACGTCGTCGAAGCACTCCACTTCGATGTCGGCAGGACACAATATGGTCGGCGGGACGTTGTTCTCGATCGTTCCGACCTGAGTGGCCACGACGTCATTGCCGCAGCAGTCGGTTGCGTTGACCAACACTTCAACGTCGGTCCTGCAACAGGTAATGTCCGTTACATTAACCTTGCCCGAAATGCACACCGTATTCGGACCCTTCTGGAGCAGGCTGAACGCCGGATCCTGGGCATTGCCGCAGCCGCCCACAACCGTCGCGCTGACCTTGACCTGCGACTGATTGAGACAGCACGAGTCGCTCCAGCAACCTTCGAACGACAGCGTACCACTGCAATCGCCCGTAATGGAGTCCTCGACGGCTTTGTCATCGAAAACCTCCAGGAACCCGGTCGATGGCGGCGTGTTGTCGAACACCTCCGTAGTGAAAATCACTTCGTCGGCCCGATTCCCGCAGCAATCCATCCCGTTCACACGGATGCCCACCACAGCCGGGCAGGAAGAAACGTTCGAGACGGGGATGGTCGCACAGAAACGCACCGAACCGTCCGGGTTCACCCCGATCTGCTTGGTCATGGGGCCCAAGGTCGCCGCACCCGAAACCAAGAGACCCTGGATCGTGATCGTGTTTTGAATGGCCGAATCCGTGCAGCAATTGTCACGAAGGACACCACAGATCTCGACGTTGCTTCTGCAAGTGTTCGGATCCACCTTCACGACCAGTTCATCGGTCGAGCGACGCTCGATCACCGGCTTGATGTTGTCGGTAACCTCCACCTTGGTCGACTCAGACGCCTCACCGCCGCAGCAGTCCACGGCGTCGACGAAAATCTGAACCGACGCCGGGCAGGCACGCAGCTTGCGCACGTCAACGAATCCATCGACGCGAACGGTCTTTTCGTCGATTTGCGTGACCGTGTACTCCGGACGGAACCGGGCATCACAGGTCTGCAAGCTGCTTGGAGCCGCGCCGCGCGATGACTTCTCGAAACGCGACGGGCGACGGAGGAAGTCCGTCCGTGAGACGGTCGAGCCTTGCGACGGCGAGGGGCCTCCGACATCCGTGCACGTGCCGTCGATACCGCAGAACGGCGTGGGAGCGGCGCAATCGCCGTCCGTCTGGCACGGGCGACAGAACATGGTTTGGGAGTCGCAGATCGGCTCAAATTCGCCGCAGTCCGCGTTGCTCATGCAAAACTCGCAATCCGATCCGCCGTCGAACAATACGCTGACGCGGATGTTCTCCGCTTCAATGCAGCAGTCATCTGTGATGACCGCTTTGAAATCCACCTGGCCGATACAGGCGTCGTCCACCTTGTCACCGCTGGCCGTCAAATCGATGACGGGGTCCTCCCCGTCGATGATCACGCGAGGCAAATCCTCCAGGGGTGGTTGGATTTTGGCACCTTCCTGCGTGGTAATTCGGTTCGGCGGGTCCACGTGGTCACGATCGAACCGTACCAGAGCAACGCCGCCGCAAGCACCCGTACTGATGGCCGTGAACTCCAATCGGACCATCGTGTTGGCGTCCATCGTGCCGTCCGACTCCGGACCAAACAGCGGCGAACCCACGATGTATTCGATCACACCCTCTCCCGGAGGGCCTCCGTTGACGTCATGGAATTGAAACAGCTCACGATCGAACGGATTGTTCGGGTCGAGTTCATCCGGATCGCCCGGCGTCGCGTCGTTAAACAGCAATTGCGTATTGTCGTAAAAGAGGAAGAACTCGCCACCAACGATGAACTCGCCCTGATCCCTCAGGTTAATCAGAATGACGATGGGTTCACCTTCCTGGTAGCACTCCTCCTCCGGCGCCAGAAAAACCACGCCCGTGCAGTAGTAGGCCACACCCGGTGGGAAACCGGAGGGATCGACCACCTTGTGGACGGATCCGAATGCCGGCTCATTCACCTCCGCCAAGCCCGTCGGCGAACCAGGCCCAGAACTGACGTTGAACAGCTTCAAGGGGGTACCATCGAACAGAGCATTCAACTCGTTGATCAAACTGGACGTGGCGAAAATCTCGATGCCCACGCTGATGTCCGTGTAGGAGTTGCCCGTCAACAGAATCCCTGAAGAAGGTGTAATTCCCGCTGGGGCTGGACCGCCGCCAAAATTCGGTTCGATCCGCACGCCAACACCAGGGATCTCGAAACAATCCTTGAAACTCTCGCGACCGTCGGCGATGTTACTGATGGAGTTGTCGGTAATGGATGCACCCAGTCCAGCCGCCGCACCCCCGACGTTAGACAAGCTGATCCCGATCCCCTGAACGCTGGAGGTACAACCGTTCGGCCCATAGGGAGCGGCGGCCGCATCGTTGGGAAACTCCCCACCGATATTGGAAATGGCATTGCAGGAGATGTTCAAATCACTCAGCGAGCCTCCAAACGCATTCCCCCGGATGCCGTACGCCGTAGAAAGGCTTTGAGACGCGTTAAAAATCTGAGCGCCACCAAGAATAATGTTGTTCAATACGTTGATGTTGCTCAGGTCCTCTTTAGATCCCTCAATGCTGACACCCGCCGAGAACACACTGCTGAGGATCGCGAATCCATCTACCGTGACGTTGCTGGACGTAATCTCAACACCCGAACCACCGGAGAAAATGAATGACTCCGTCAACGGTGCGCCACCAAAAAATTCAGGCAGCGTCCGGCTCGTCGCGCAGACACCCGCTTGCGCGCCGAGTAAGGTCAGCCCTTTGTTGATCGACACGCTCGAGTATTCGCCAGCCGCGACGTGAACCGTTCCCCCCTCGTCCACGGCATCAACGCCGCCTTGGATCGAACAATACGGATCCGCCTCCGTTCCAGCCCCCGGACACGCGTTCGACGAATCGACGAACACCTCAGGATCCCCGGCTTTCGCCACCCCACCTGCCAGCGAAAACGCCAGCAGCGCAATCCACATCTTTGTCGCTCTCATCAGATATGCTCCCGTAAAAAGAAATACCCCATCACTCGATGCTCATGAACCAACCACGGCCAAAGCGACAGCGAAATGACCCACACAAAGCCGCCATCCCCGCCTCCCGCGTGGCATTACGTATCCAACGAAGCGTCAGACTAACCGAACGAATCGCCCACTGTCAACACACAAATGCCCATCCCATACCGATTTGCGTGCCCTGCGGACCGCCCGCACGCCCCCCAACATCGGACATGGGTGTGATAACGCAGGGGGCCGAAAACGTGATTCAAGATGATGGGCCTTCGGCCCTTTCTATCGGAATCGCGGGCGGTCAAGACTGATAACCGGCGCAGCAGCGTCATCAGAACTCGGCAGGAATTTGCGACATCAACAAGATTTCCCACCCATTCCCTTTGCACTGTTCCCATGAAAAAACCCGCTGCATTTGATTGGGGACCGCTTTCGCCTTCAATCCAACCCCGCCTGGTCTTCGCGATTTGACGCGCCAACAGACGCCATCGTAAACTACCAACCGAGAGCCTGGCCAATCTTCGCCAAGCGATTCGATCGTCAAAAACGGCACAATCGTTGCAATTGCCGAAGACCGCCCCAACCATACAGCCCTTTCTTTAATGCGTCAAAGGGCCTGAACTTGACCGTAAACGCCGGTGAACGTCGCCCCATTCCGTGAACGATCGAAGTCCAATCAAGCAATAGGCCAACGAATGTCATTGGCAAATCGCGCAAAAAAAAGCCCGCGAAGTTCGCGGGCATTGGAACATTCCAACTTGTTTTTGAAGCAAATTTAAGAGCTTCGATATTTCTGCGGTCTACGGATTGTCAAATCGCCTCTGTAGTGACGCAAAGTCGTAGTCGTCGATGTCGCCATCTCCGTCGGCATCAAGGCACTGACACCCAACCTCGTACGCCGGCGGCGCCACCGGTCCGACAGGACCCGTCATGCAGTCGACGAAGAACTCCAAATCCACGAGATTGACCACCTGGTTTCCATCAGCATCGCTCGTCGCCAGACAGGCCACACAAACGCCCAGTTCTTCATCACAGAACGGTTCCCCTGCGGTCTGACAGGGATTTTCACCAGGGACGCATCCCAGGGCTTCGTCACACGATTCAACCCCATCGCAAAACGCGAGGTTGTCACAAGCCTCGTCGTCAGGCAAATGTAGGCAGGCGTCAACTTTGCCGTCGCACGAATCGATCGTGCAATCAATAAAATCTTCGCACGGGTTCGGCTGACCATCGACGCAATTCCCATCGACACATCGTTCGCCAATCGTGCAGAAAACGCCGTCGTCGCAGGGCTCACCCGCGTTGACCGCCTCTGGTTCGCACGATCCTGAATCCTGATTGCACACGCCCACATTGCAATCATCGTCCAATGGCGAACAGTCGATGGCCACGCCCCTGCAATCACCGCCGACACATACATCCCCACTCGTGCACAGGTTCCCGTCACTGCACGCGCCGCCTTCATTGATATCCAAGGTCGCACAGTTGCCTGTGACCGGGTTGCACACCCCAACGGAACAGGTCGTGTTCAAATGGGAACACACGACGGCCGTTCCTGAACAGATGCCTGCTCCGCACGTGTCGTTTTCTGTACAGGGAACCCCGTCATTGCAGGGATCACTGTTATTGACGAACACGCAGATTCCCGCCGGACAGGTATTGTCCGTACACGAATTGCCGTCATTGCAGTCCGATGAATCCGAACATTTTTGACAATTAGGAATCGACGTACCCACGCATTGACCGGACACGCACCTATCGTTCGCCGTGCACAATATGCCGTCATCGCAGGCCCCGCCTTCATTGGCGGATAACTGGCGACATTCACCGGTGTTCGGGTCACAGGCACCCACGTTACACGCGTCATTCAAACCGCTACAGTCAACGGCGTCACCTTCACACTCGCCGTTGCTGCATCGATCATTAACCGTGCACACATCGCCGTCGTCGCAGGCTCCGCCCTCGTTGGCGGGAACCTCCAGATCGCAATTCCCGTCAGCACCCTCGCCGTTGCATTCCAACACCGTGCAGGCATTTCCACTGTCCGGACAGGCCACCGGCGTGCCTTCGCACACGCCAGTCACACAGATGTCATCTGTGCAGGGGTCACCGTCACTGCAACTGTTCACGTCGTCCGCGACGAATTCACATCCCGTTTCCGATCGACAGACGTCATCCGTGCAGTCGTTTTCGTCGTTACACAAACTGTCATTGGGATCATGAACACAGCCATCAGTCAATTCGTCACACGAATCCACTGTGCAATCCACGCCGTCAGAACAGGCGTTGTCCGATCCGCCGCCGCACGATCCGCTCGAACACGTTTCGCCCAGCGTGCAAAACAGTCCGTCGTCACAGGTTTCGCCTTCGTGGGCCGGCTGGCGTTCACACGCACCGGTCACAACGTTGCACACGCCCACGTTGCAAGCGTCATTCAGACCGGAGCAGTCGACAGATGAACCGCCGCAGACGCCCAACGAACACGAATCATTTTCGGTGCAAGCTTCGCCGTCGTCGCATTCTCCGCCTTCATTGACGGTTCGAGTATCACACGCCCCGGTCAATTCGTCGCAGAATCCTTCGTTGCATGCATCATCCAATGACGAACAGTCCACCAATTCGCCCTCGCACGCGCCTGATTGGCAAACATCGCCCGTTGTACAACTGGACAAGTCATCACACTCCCCGCCCTCATTAGCCGGGGTCCGCTCGCACAGGCCGCTTGCCACGTTGCACGTGCCCACGTTGCAGGCGTCGTCCAAATCCGAACAGTCTACATTACTACCTTGACACAGACCAGCCGAACAAACGTCGCTTTCCGTACAAGCCAGTCCATCATCACAGGGATCATTGTTGTCTGCGTAAATACATACGCCGGCTGGACATTCGTCATCCGTGCAAGGATTGCCGTCATCGCATTCAGACGCAACGGAACACTTCTGGCACCCCTCGACGGGCGTGCCCACGCATTGACCCGCGTTGCAGACATCATCCTGCGTACACAAAAGTCCGTCGTCACAACTCGACCCTTCATGGTCAGGCCTGGATCCACATGCGCCCGTGACAGGGTTGCACTCACCGGTCGTACAGGGACCGTCAAACTCACTACAGTCCACCGGAGCCCCTTGGCATTCACCGCTCGTGCATTGATCAGTGGTAGTACACACATCTTCATCGTCGCAGTCCGCCCCTTCATTATCGGCCACGACCAAATCGCAATTTCCCGGCGCCCCGCTTGAATCACAGGCCGACCGTGTGCACGTATCGCCGTTGTCGGGACATTGCACGGGCGTACCCACGCAGACGCCTCCCACACACGCGTCCTCCGTACAGGGATCGCCGTCGTCGCACCCATTCGCATCATTGGCCGTGAATTCACATCCCTCGCCGTCCACGCAGCGGTCGTCCGTACAGGCATTGTTATCGTCACACGATCCGTCATCCGGCACGTGTGAACATGCGTTGAGTTCTTCATCACACGCGTCCGCCGTGCAGTCAATGCCGTCGCTACATTCGAAAGGCTTCCCCAGGCATGCGCCCTGCGTGCATTTCGTGGTCACTGTACAAAACAGACCATCGTCGCAGGGCACGCCTTCATTGCGCGGCAATGCCTCGCAAGAACCGGTCACCACGTTGCACTGACCGAGGTTGCAGAAATTGCTGACCGAGGAGCAGTCCTTGAGCGTACCGGCGCAGGTTCCGCCGCTACACGTGTCATTGATGGTACAGGGCCTGCCGTCGTCGCAGGGGTCGCTGTTCGTGAAAAAGGCGCATCCCCCGCCGATGCACGTCCCCGTGGTGCAGGGGTTGCCGTCGTCACAGTCCGCACTCACGCTGCATTTTTGACAACCCAAAATCTGCGTTCCCACGCACAGACCGCCGTTGCAACGATCATTGAACGTGCACAACAAGCCGTCGCTGCAAAAACCGCCCTCGTTGACGGGAATGGATTCACACGCACCTGTCACTGCATTGCAGACGCCTTGGTTACATTGATTGGCCAATGCCGAACAATCGATATTGATACTCGTACAAACACCCGCATTGCATACGTCGTCCGTGCACTGATTCCCGTCGTCACACGGTCCACCCTCGTTGTCCGGCAGAACCAGTGAACAATTGCCTTCCGTTCCCACTGGATCACAAGCCAACGCCGTGCATGGATCGCCGTCATCCGGACATTCAACCGCCGCGGACTCGCAAGCACCGGCGACGCACGCATCGTTCGTACAAGGATCGCCGTCTGTGCAAGCGTTCAAATCATTCGGTGTATTCTCGCACCCCACACCAGCCACGCATGCGTCATCCGTGCAGGGATTACTGTCGTCGCATATTCCGTCGTCCGGCGTGTTCACACAGGCATCGCCGCCCTCGTCACACGAATCAGCCGTACAGGCAATTCCGTCGTCACACGTGTTCTCTTCGGATTGACAACTGCCGGCGATGCATTCTTCATTGATCGTACAAAACAGCCCATCAAGGCAGTCGGCATCCACCAGACACGCGACGCACTCGTCTCCAAATTCGTCGCAGAACGTGAACCCGGTCTCCGTACAGGCAGTCGTCCCCGGTTGACATACGCCGTCCAGGCACGTCTCCAATCCATTGCAGAACTGACCGTCGTCGCAGCAGAACGCGCCACCGTCACAATCCACCTGTTCACAAGAACATCCTTCCGCGCCCACCGGACCCGCCACCGTCCCCGGACACAAATCATGGCAGTCGTCCACGCCGTCACCATCCGCATCACCCGCTCCCGCGGAACAAACGTGCAACGCCACGCTGCCTAATTCGCCCGTCACAACCACACCGATCTCGTTGGCCAACACGACCGAAACCGCGGTCCCGGTGCCATTCGTAAACGAATCAAGAATCGAAAGGATTGTCGGACCATCGAGAATCCCCGCCAGCGCCTCAAAACGAAGCGTGGTGACGCGTACGCCCGCAGCGGGAACCACCACTGCATTTCCACCGGAAAACGCCTGGAAAAACGCATCCCCATCATTGTCCGGCACACCATCGTTTGGACTGATATCTTCGTTAAGATTATGCGCGTCGGGAATAAATCCAGATTGAATCCATGGTGCAGCCCCGGACGCGGAACGTCCCAACAGCTTCAGCGCCGACGAGTCCCACGAGATGATGGCATCTATTCCGGATATAGCCTGATTCGTGGACAGACTCGTCCGGGCATTCAATCGCACCTCGAACACCTGTCCGACCTGCAAAAAATCGGCGACCGGTACCCATTCAAGGTCCACACAAGTTCGTTCGGGATTCGGCTCGTGCGAGCATCCCTCGCTTGGCGAACATGTGTCCAACGTGCACTGATTGTGGTCGTTACACAATCCGTCATTCGCTACATTGTCACAGGTTTGACTGCCTTCGTTGCAGACATCTTCTGTGCAGGCAACACCGTCATCGCAGGCCCCAACGGCACTCGTACACACACCAGCCGTGCAGGTATCGCCCACAGTGCAAAACAGGCCGTCGTTACATCCGCCCCCTTCATTGACAGGTTGCGGCTCGCACAGCCCAGTCACGCCGTTACATTGACCAACGTTGCATTCATCATTCAGACCACTGCAATCGACAGCCGTACCGCCACACGCGCCTTCCGCGCATGAATCGTTCTCCGTACACGAATCGCCGTCGTCGCAGGCATTCGTGTCATCGTTATTAAATTCGCAACCCACGCCGGCCGTACACACGTCGTCCGTGCAGTCGTTACCATCGTCGCATGATCCGTCGTCAGGCGTATGGACGCATTCGTTCGCGTCACATGAATCGATCGTGCAGGCGATGCCGTCATCGCATGGATTGGGCGTCCCGCCTGAACAGATGCCTTCGCTGCATGTCTCTCCGACCGTACACAATTCGAGGTCGTCGCACGCGCCGCCTTCATTGATCGGCAGGGCTTCACACACACCCGCATTACAGACCCCTTCGTTGCAGAAATCGGTAAATGCCGAACAATCGATCGGGCTACCCACGCAGATTCCGCCCCCGTCGCACGTGTCAATCCCCGTGCATGGATCTCCGTCGTCACAAGGATCGTCGGGGACACAGTCCCCCGGGCTGACGACCACCGCGTGCGGCATCAGTCTCAGTCCTGTTAATGACGAATGCACGAGACCCATAGCCCCGACTTCGCCCGAAGCAAACGCGACAATGAATGAAAAAAGTATGGCATTTGGCACGATTTGTGGCATGTTCCGTTGACTCCGAATACCTGCAATTCAACTCGTTCAATTCAACTCGTTCCGACCGCTCTCGTTCAACACGCCGGCCAACCTACGGGAACGCGTTCGCCTCAAACGATTCCACGGAAAACCGGTCCCACTTGTATCAAGGAATTTTCTCGCAATTTGATTTAGCGAGAAAAGAAATCAAGCCAGCGCAGCGCGACACCGCCATCACGATAACGGTCCGCGTGCAAACCTCGGTCCGAAAACCCATTCAATAATCCTGTTCCAACGCGTATTCACCCCCGCTGCGCCCGACCGCGCATACCTTCGGGCTTGATCCAAAAAGGCCATCTCCTCGGAAACGACGATGATTTTCCCGTCCCGCCCCCCGTCAGCAAGGTTTTAGCGCGCTGCGAACGTCGCTCCAAGCCGCGAACAACTGCGCATGGAACGACCGAACGATTCAGCGGCTCATCAGTGAATGAAAATTCCCCCCAGTTCTTTGGCACCCCCAACGGCTTATTTCCGATTTACCAATTCTCCAGACTGTAGGCACAGGTTTGGACCGATTCAAGCCGGAACAATCCCTAACCCGTGCACATTCCTCAAAATAATCATTATGATTGGCGAATTCCAGTCAGCACCGCGTCAATTACTGGGCATTGTCGCTCGATCCAGTAGGCCCGTTCCCCAAACAAAACCAACGTCCTATAATGTGGCCGCGCGGTGAATTGGACGCTCCGTCGCTACCCGCCGATAAACAGGTGGTGCGGAACATGTAGCCTAGGGCTGCGAACGACCCAGATGGCGCGATACGAAATGGGAGGAACCTGATGATGACGCAACAGTTCGTGGGGGCTGCCGTAACATGTTTTGCAGTATCGACTTGCGCCGCAACAACGAAAGCGGTGGACGTGTTCGTTACGGCCAACGCTAACATTTCCACGTTGGTGACCGCCAATGACACCAAACTGATTTGGACCGGCAATTTCACCGTTACCGTGGACGCCACGCCGACGTTTACCGTGTCTGGAATCAATGCCGGCGGTTTCACAGCCACGATTGACTTCACCGCCAACGATCGAAAAGTGCTGCTAAATAGCAGCAGCGGCAACGTCATATTCGACACCGCCGGCGGGGAAATCCGTGCCATCGGCGCGGGGGCCGGTGCTCAAACTGCCGGGTTTCTGGTCCCAGCCAACATTTCCGGCAAGATTATCGAAATCAATGCGACGATCGACGACGCCGACAACGCCAACCATTGGAGCATCGGAAACAACACGCTGCTGTTCAACGCGGCTTCGGCACAGGTGGGAACCGTGACCATCGGGTCCGACGGGGGCGTAGCCAAATTCGACGTGGACCAATCGGGCACGGCGCGGACCATCACGCCGACGGGCGATTTCACCATCGACTTGGCCAACAATCGCATTCTGACCATCACCAACGCCCTGAACGTCGGTGCGAACACGATTACCTTGGCAAGCGCCGCGTCGACCACCTCGATCGTCGCCAATGCGGGAATCAATCTCGACAATGCGAGTTCTATCCTGTCGGTCACGGGTTCCACAACTATCGATGATCTCGACGTCGCCGCCAGCGCGGGGCTGACCCTTTCGGACGGCGTGACGCTGACGCTGACCGACGCGGTGGTCATCGGCGCGAATACTTTAACCGTTACCACGGCCAGCGGCAGCAGCGTCGAAACGATTACTGCGACCGGAGGTTTGACGCTCAACAACGCCGCTTCCCGATTGCGCGTGACCGGTGACACAGCCAACACCACCGTAATCTCGAAAGTCGACGTGGTCGGCGCGGATTTGACCACGGGTTTGATTGACGTGGATGAAAACCTTCAAATCACAACCTTAACGATCTCCCAGAACGCGACGCTGGACATCGCCTCCGGAAAGACGCTCAGCGGCACGTGCACGTTGAATGCAGCCAAGACCCTGATCCTGAACAACACCGGCACGCTCGGCACGCTGAACACCACCACGGCTGCGGGCACCGTGCAATTCACCGGCGCCGGCACCGTCACAACCTTAACCAACAGTTTCGCCGGCACCACCTTGGATGTCGACGCCAACGCCACCGTCACGGCGCTGGCCATCAATGAAAACGTCACGATTGACGTCGCCAACACAAACACCTTGAACACGACAGCGACAGTCGCTGCCGCCAAAATTTTGACCACCGTCGGCGCGGGCACCATCACCACGGTGACGTTGAATGGCAACGCGGCGGAACTGAACGTCACGACGCTCAGCGGTGCGGTGAACACCCTGAACGTCAACGTGGACGGCGGGATTCTGGACGCCGACGTTGCCTGCACCGTGAACGAGGTCAACATGACGTCCAACACGGGCAACTTGACCGTCCAAAACAGCGCCGTGACGATCACCTCCGCCAACGGGTTCAAAATCAACGACAACCAACTGACGGTTAGCGAAGGTAACGGCACCATCACGCTGGCGTCCATCGGTGGCACGGGCGCGACGTTGGACATCAATGCCAGCACCGCTGTTTCGACGCTGAATGTCACGGACAGCGCCATCATCGACGTCAACACCGGCGCCACGCTGACCACCACCGCCGTCGTTTCCGCAGCCAAGACAATGACTGTCAACAACACGGGCACCGTCACCACGGTGAATCTCGCGGGTAGTGCTGCGAAGCTGCTCATGTCAGCGGCCGGAACGGTCAACACCGTAAACGTCACGTCGAACGGCGGCATCGTGGACGTGGACGAGTCCTGCACGATTTCGACGATCGTTCAGTCGCCGGGCGTGGGCGACGCCACGCTGGACGTCGCCGGCAACAAGACGCGCACCGGAACGGTGGACATCAACGACAACCGGCTGACGTTGATCGGGACCGGCATCCCCGGATCGATCAATATGGACACCGACGGCGGAATCCTTGACGTCGACGCCAACGCCTCGCCCACCGGCGTGACCATCAATGCCGACGTTACCATCGACGTGGCTGCATCGACCACCTTGACCGCGACCGTAAACATGGGATCGCGCACCTTGACGCTGCTGGGTTCGGGCAGCGTCTCGCGAATCGACGCGACCAACGGCACCCTTACCGCCAACGGATCCACAACCATCAGCGATTTGCGACTGACACTGGCCAACGGAGGCACCTTCAATTACGGCGGCAGCGGAAACTCCGCGGTGACGGCGCTGGGAAACAGCACCGTCGCGTTCGCCGGAACGTTCAACAAGACCGGTTCCGGATCGCTGACCCTGACCAACGGCGTCAATTCCTGGTTCAGTCGAGCCAACGGCGTCGAAATCGATGTGACCGGCGGGGAATTGATCGTGGGCGCCGCCGGCAGCAACGATGATATCACGTTTGACACCGACGGTGACGAGATTCACGTTTCCAACGGGAGCACGTTGACCACGTTCGGCAGTTGGACGGCCGGCCAATCCGGCGGAAACGTCAACGTCGATGCCGTCCCCGGTTGCACGGTGAATCTGCGATCCGCCGGCGGTAATGAATCCATCACCGCGCTGACGGATAATGATTTCAAACTACTGGGTCAGGTCAACATCGATGGAAACAACGGCGATTACGCGCTGGCCGGCGCCTTTACCTTTCAATTCGGCGATGTGAACATCGCTGGCACGAATTCACTGATCAACAACGTCCCATCCTCGGCCATGCTATTCGCGCCCGGCGCCGTGATCGATCTGAATGGCAACGCCGTTTTGACCATCAACGGACAGTCCGCAGGCACCCCTATCACCCTTGCCACCAGTGACGGATCGGGCGACTTCACGATCGATCGAGGCACCAGCTCCGGCATGTTCGTCCAAAACGTCGATCTTTCGAATTCACGCTATCGTAGCGACGCCGGCGGCGCCGCCATCGACGAACTGGCGCTGACCGGCGTCACCGACGGCGGGAATAATACAAACTGGTTCACGCCGGCTGACGTGCCCGATGACAACGATAACGATAATGGCAACGACAACGACAACAGCAACGGCAATGGTAACAGCAACAGCAACGGCAACGGCAACAGCAACGGCAATGGTAACAGCAACGACAATGGATCAGATGACGAGCCAAACGTCGTAACGGGTAACGCGTCGGTCGGCAATGACGGATCGGCAACCGTTGATTTGGAATCCGAAACATCCGGCGGGGCAGCCGTCCTGACCATCCGAAACGCCAACACCGGTTCGATCATCGCGACGTTGGCGGACGGCAACTTGCAGGACGATTTTGTGGGCGTGACCAACGAAGCCGCGTTGCCCTTGACCTTGCGCGTCACCGCCAACGTGACCGGTTCATTCACCGCAACCTTGGAAATCTGCTACACCGACGAGATGTTGACCGACGCCGGCCTGACAGCGGACGATCTGATCATTTACGTTTTCGAGGAACCCGATGGGCCGTGGATTCCCGCAGGCGTGGACGGTCAATATCAGGGCGATCGACCGCCCACCACGACCGTGGGCGATTTCGGTTTTGACTCGGCCACGGATTGCGTTTGGGTCGTGCGCGACACGCTTTCAGATTTCGCGGCTGGGCAGGGTGACACCGACCCGCCGGCAAATGGCAACGGGAACGGCAACGACAATGGCAATGGCGGCGGGCCCAGTCGACCCAGGCTCTGTGGCATTTTCGGCATGATCCAGCTCGGCGGCATGTTCGCAGCCCTATCGGCGCTCAAACTACAAACGCGTCGCCGATTCCCGCGACATTGACGCTATATCAACCTGCCCGCATACTGGCCACGGGCCTGCACGTCTGCACGTGCGGGCGCCACCCCGTGCGACGGCCAAATCAACCGTTGCTACGATCATTACCCTAACCAATCAACAGCAGACGATATGCTTGACATCAAATTCGTTCGCGACAACCCGGAAGGCATCAAGTCGGCCGCGAAGTTGAAACGCATCGCCTGCGACGTCGATCGGCTGATCGAGGTTGACGCCCAACGGCGACGGATTCAATTGGAACTGGAAGTCCTGCGAACCCGCAGCCGTGAAGGTGGACAACAACTCGCCCTGTGCCGCAACCGCAAATCCGACTGGTACCAACGGGCTGTTGAACAAGGTATGACCGTAGACCAGATCAAGGCGGAGGCCAGCCGGCTGCAACAGGAACTCAACGACACGAAAACGCAAACTAAGCCGCTCGAAGAACAGGACCGACTGATCCAGGCCGATTTCGACGCGTTGATGCTGACTGTTCCGCAGCCGCCGGCGGACGATGTGCCGATCGGGAAGGACGACACGGAAAACGTGGAATTGCGACGTGTTGGTGAACCTCCGCGCTTCAATTTTGAACCGCGCGATCACGTGACGCTGGGCACGGCGCTCGGCATCATCGACATTGAGCGCGGCGTCAAGCTGGCCGGATCGCGAAACTACGTGCTGAAAGGTGACGGCACGCTCCTGCATCAAGCCGTGTTGCGATTGGCCCAGGACATGATGGTCCAGCGCGGATTCACGCCCATGACCGTTCCGGTTCTCGTTCGCGAAGAGATGATGACCGGCACGGGCTATTTTCCGGCGGGGCGGGATCAGGCCTATCTGTGCGAGCGTGACGAGCGGTCGCTGGTCGGAACGGCGGAGGTTTCCCTGACGGCCCTTCATTGCGACGAGATCCTGAACGAATCCGACCTGCCGCTGAAATTCTGTGCCACCAGTCCCTGTTTTCGACGCGAAGCCGGAGCGGCAGGCAAGGATACGGCTGGCCTGTATCGTATTCACCTTTTCGACAAGGTGGAACAAGTTATCATCGGACCCAATGACGAGGAAAAGAGCAAACGGTATCACGCCGAGATTCTCGAAAACGCCGAGGACGTCGTGAAGGCATTGGAATTGCCTTATCGTGTCGTCAACGTCTGCACCGGCGATTTGGGACAGGGGCAAGTTCAAAAATTCGACATCGAAACGTGGATGCCCTCCCGCGGTGCGTACGGCGAAACGCATTCCGCCTCGCGTTTTTATGAATTCCAGGCCAGACGGCTGCGGCTCCGATATCGCGACCGCCAAAAAAAAGTCCGCTACTGCCATACGTTGAACAACACGGTGATCGCCTCGCCGCGCATCCTGATTCCCATTCTGGAATTGAACCAGAATTCCGACGGTTCCATTACCATTCCCAAGGCCCTGCGGCCCTATATGCACGGAAAAGAGCGGATCGGGCCTCCATCAAGCATCAATTGAGCCTTCGAGCATCGAAGCGGTTTGGCAAACACGATAGAACACTAAGAACGCCTGACATTATCAGAGCCGCGACCGTGAGGGAGCGGTCTTCCGATCCATTCGAATGGCGGGTCGGCCATTGTGTTAGGCGCTCTAAATTGGCCGGTCAAAAAATCGGCGCATCACGAAATGGTCCGGTCACGAAATTGGCGCGTTACGAAATTGGCGCGTCACGAAATCGGACCGCACCGCGACACATGCGGATTGAACGGAGCCCCGTTGATGAATCCATTCACGAGTTCAATCGTCGCAATCGTCATTCGAATGACACTGCCATTAGCCCTGATGTTTAGCGTCACGCCCATCCAAGCGCAACCCCATCAAAACCCAACACCACGCCGCGCTTCCGCAATGCCCCAGCCGACCGGCGCCGCATCAGCCCAGATCAGCCCCGCGCCTGCCCTCGCGTTCCTATCCCAGCAGGTCAAGAACGTCGATTGGCATGATGCGCGCTTGGCCGAGGTCCTGGATTGGTTTCAACAGCAAATCCGATCCAAGACTGCCATCAACATCATCCCCCGCTGGCGAGCATTGCAGGCCGCCGGCGTGTCATTGGAAACGCCCGTCAATTTGACGCTATCCAACGTGTCCATCGAAACCGTGCTGCGTGAAGTGCTGGACCAATTGTCGGGGGCTGACCCGCTCGAATTCGTTCTGGATGGAAACATCATTCGCATTTCCACCCGCTCCGCGTTGCGTGGAAAACTGATTACGCGCACCTACGACATCCGCGGCTTGCTGGCCCAAGCCAAGGCCAACGCCGTTCAACCAGCCATGATCATCGGGCCGCAGACAACCATTCCCGGCATCACCGGAACGACCGGTGGTGGAATCGGCGGAACCACCAACACGCTCAACCTCGGAACCGTGTTTTTCGGCGACGTGGATCAAGACGATCAGGCCATCGACGACGAGGAAATCGAAGATCGATTCACCGAACGATTGACACGATTGATCACGACGACAATCGCGCCCCAATCCTGGGACGTGAATGGTGGCACGGGATCGTTGTCGATTTTCGAAGGCATGCTCATCGTTCGAAATTCCGCCGACGTTCACGCCCAACTGGCCGGTGGTCCGCAGGCGGCACCGTAGTTCAGCGCATCGCGACACGCATTAAACCACGATTGACGCGGTGTTCATTCATCGGAACCGCCCAATTCAAGCACGAACGACCGATGGGCGTCGGTCACCAGCCACCGTTCCTTGCGGTCCGTCCGTTCCCAACGTCGTACGGCTTCATCACGTTTAATGAAGTCATACTGATTGAGGCGAACGCAAAACTCGTTAAATCGACCCCAGACCTCGCGGTCCGCCGACTGAAATTCCCGCGGCGTCATGCCCGAAAACGCCGCCACGTACAAATCCCACCCATTCCCGGACGGCTCGATACACACCCGATCGTACTGACTTTCCACCTCGCCAAGCCACAAACCCAATTCAACCCATTCGGGCTGTTGCCCGGCATGAATCAATTCCGGCGATCGAGTGTAGGCCCGAACATGATACGCGCCGAATATCAGCAGCATCCCGATCGCGGTCGCCGTGGCGACATTCGCCAGTCTCGATTGGCTGATGCCGAACAAGTCGCGCGGTCGGCGGTCGAGCATCCACCGCACCCACGCCCCACCTTGCATCATCCCCAATACCACAATCATGGGAAACAGCACCGCACATCCCGACGCACGCAACGCGTGCGGGTTCGTCTTCGTCACCGCCGCCGGGCTGATGCACGCGACAATCGCCACCAGAAGTACCATTCGGTCCCATCGCGACCATTGCGAGCCGGGCCAAACCAACCCGACGATACCAACGAAGAAAAACGGAAGCGCAATCGGAGTGCATCGCCCTGCCGCGCCCTTGTTCGGAATCCCAAATTCAAGAAACAAATAATGCGGATTTAGATTCGCCACAAAATTGCTCGCAAAGGTCAGAATCGCATCCGAGACACTGAAGAACTCGAAAAACACGGGTACCGATCGACCCATGAACGTCACAGGATCTCGGCTGTACGCGTATATCTGCGGGCCCGCCCCAATGACCAGGCTCCCCACGAAAACAACGACGCACGTCAGAACCTGCCGGACTCCATCCCGGCTGATCCACAAATGCACCACGAGAATCACGAATACAGCCGCGGCCCAGACCAGTGCGCTCACCCGCGAAGCCCCGTAGGCGTTTGTCGAAAGCCCGATGATCAAAGCCGTCAACGCCCATTTCCACAGACGCCGACTCGCCGTCGTCCCCGCAGCCATCGTTGCCGCACGAAACGACAGAAGAATCAGCACGGTGAACAACCCGGGCAATACCGTGCCCTCAAGTGCTGACCGGGAGAAGGAAACGTGCCAAGGATCGACGGCCAGCATGGCTGTCAGAATCAATGCCCCGTGACGTCCCAAGACCCGTCGTCCCCAAATGGCCGCCAAGATGACGCTCAACACACCCAAACCACCCGCCACCGCCCGACATCCAACGACGGAAAGCCCAGTCCATTTCGAAACGCCGGCACACAGCCACGCGAACATGGCCGGTCGATTGTCAGCCGGTCCAAAACCGTAGCATATGATTGGCCAGCGGCGCCCCGACCGATCGGCACCAGTCTCCGCGATGCTCCAGCCATCATAGACGTTGGACAATTCATCGTGATTAACGGGAACCGGGTACCGATCCAACGCGTAAAGGCGAACGAAAGCGGCGATCATCACCAGCCCGCCGAAGGCCCACCACCACGCGCCGTTTCGTTCCGAAGTGTCACCGACTTTCATTCAAAAACGACTCCCCGCGATATTCGAGTCTCGTGCGAATGAAAGAATTGGAACGACGTAAACGCGATGGGGCAAGCACGCCGTCCGATTGACGTTAAAACGGCGCAATGTGGTTGGTTCGTTATCGCCGTACAGCCGTCACCCCGGCGAAAGCCGGGGTCCAGGCAGGATCGTTGCGGTTTCCCGCACGCGCGCGAAAGACGACCGTCGTTCATTTGACCAATTCAATGATCAATCGATCGCGCCACCTCAGCGGCCAACCACATAGTTGAATTGGCTGTCGAATCGACCCTGCACGGCCCGCTTGGAAGGGTCGTTCAATTCGGGGGATGGGATGACGGTTCCCTTGGGCCACCAGCGGTCCGGCTGCCGAGACTCGCTTTCCGAAATAATCTCCGCGTGCCCGTCGAAATAGTTGACCACCATACCCCGTTCACCCTTGGCATGGTGACGATACCCATACTTTCCCAGTTGCTTATTGAAATGGTACGACGAAAGCACGAACTGTATTCCGTCCCATTCTCGCAACGTCGGTCCGCCGTTGCAGAACGCTCCGCCGTCCAGCGCATCCCATTCCAGGTCATACGTGACTCGACCGTCGGCCTCGGTAAATCGATTTCCGTCTGCCAAATAGACTTTTGCGGACGCGTTGGTGATGCGATTGATGTTCGGCGCGTACTGCTTCGGCTGAAGCGTTCGACCTCCGATTCGATCGAAGCTCGCTTCGGGATGCGGTGCTCGCACGCCCCACGGCTTCGCGGGGTTGCGATCCACCATCGTCCGCGACCACATCAGAAAATTGCGAAACGTATTATAGCTGACCATGGGAAGTCGCTTGTAGGAGCCGACCTCCGCAGGAAACGGGTCAGCCTCAAACGAGTTCGACGGACACCGGAACACCCCGCCCAGCGTTGTTTCGTATCGTTCCGCACGATTTGCCGACAACGACCATTTCATATATCGCGCCGCCAGCGGGCCTGCCCAATCCCAGATTTGCGACGGGTCCATCGCAAATTGCTCATCCGCGGGATCAGGCCTGGGGTTCAACTGATACATCACGCTCCCACTCGTTCCGGGAGACCCGCACAACCACCCATCCCATTCCGCCGTGTAACCAGCCGCCGCCTTGGCGATGCCGCTCGTCGATGCGCTGCACACCACGACCTTGGCTTGTTCACGCGCGGACTTGAACGATGGCAGGAGCATCCCCAGCAACAAAACAATCAGCGTCACCACGACCAGCATTTCGATCAGGCTGAAGGCAGCGAGCCGCGAACGGGTGCGACACCGATTCGGCATGACGGAATGGTCATCGCAACGCGAGGTGAAATACATGACGGCGACGCAATCAGGAGCTTGCACGGGCCAAATCCAGAATCCTCAACCTGCTCGATTGTTGCCGACGCGCGACATGCGGAACAGGGTCGGCTCCAATCGAGTGCGGCATTGTACCCATCGGCCCATCACCATGTCGAGAAACATTTTTGATCGCCTGGTAATTGCGTCTACATTAACCGAGCCGCGACCGTCAGGGTGCGGGGTTTGGGCCGATTTCGCGCGGGTTGATTTAGGCGCTCTAGGTGGATTTGGGCAGAATGGGAATGGCGGGAAACTCTATCCGGCGCAGCAAGTGTCTAACACCTGTCCCTCCGTCTTTCCTAGCGAACCAAAGTTGCACGCGCCGGCGTTGAACGTCATTCTCGCGAAAGCCGGAATCCAGAACGCTGTTCATGCCTGCCTGTCAGCAGACAACGCCGCCCATCTGCGAGGGTGTAACGAACGCCCGACAATGGAAAGTCCCTGATAGGTTGCGCTTCGTTCAGCATGACCGCCCGAACGCCCCGTATTCCATGCCACCGTCAGTTATTCCTCACAAGCTGGACGGAAGAGGCCACCGCCGTCAAAAGCTCGACATCGCGACGGCTGCGGGGCGGATCGACGACCAGGCTGATACAGTAACCAACGCCGTCGACCAATCCAGCCATGACCAGAATTCCTCGCTCGAAATCTTCCGCGAAAGCGCCGGGCAAAGGCCCCATTTCAGTTGGCACGGTCAAGACAGGCGGCGCGAACAGGCCGCGGAGACCGGGATGAGTCAAGCGACGCAAATACATCAACGCTAACGAATCGGGGGTCAATCGATCGGAGTTGACCAGGCGTTCAACGATCAACAAGTGACGCGTTCCTTCCGCATGGGTCGTCTCGAATGCGATCGCATCATCGGTCGTGTTTGCAAAGACGGGTTTCCATTCGCGGGGCGGTGCGAATCGGACCGCCCAACCATCGGGTTGCATGGGATCGGCCAACGGAAATGACTTCTTCGTCCAACTGACCCACGTCGCCATCCCCACTGTTCCCGCAAGTAGGAACAGAGAGAAGATGGCCGGTTTGCGTTGCAAAATACTGATTCCGAATTTCCACTTTCGACCGCGACGCCCGGTTGGGGACGTAAACACACTGCCACCATGCCCAACCGACGACTCCGTCAGGCGTGAAGTCGCACTTGTAACGCCGTCCTCCCAAATCCACAACCACTGACCGTGGCACCATTGACCAAGGTACACGACGATCGTACATTCGACGAGCGACGAGTCGGCCCCGGTCGTATCGCGAATTGCGCGAAACGCGGCGCCCGCGACGCGATAATGCGCCCGCGGCGCCCGCGATGCGACGGTGCGCCCGACCCGACTCCCATCATCCGTTCGCCGAATGGTGGACGGGAAACGACGGGATGGCCCGCGTCGCAGGTATTGGCTGCATGAAAGAGTTCAAGAGATTCTTCAAGCGCGGGTTGGCGGCGCTCGCCCCCACCCTTTTGACCTTGGCGCTGCTTGTTTGGGCCTATCGTTTTATCGATCAGAACATCGGCTCGTACATCACCGGACTCGTCGTCAAGATGTACGCTTGGGGAGGCCCCCCGCACGCGGGCCTGGGAATCGACAAAGAAGCGACCTTGACCTACGGCGATCCCATTGACGAATGGGATCCCAACGTTTCAGGCCGGCGACTCACCGTTCAGTTCAAGGCGGTCACCAACCAGGCCCTCGGCTCTTCAGATGAAAAAATCAGACGTGAAGCTCAAAAGGCCGAACGCGAGGCGCTTTGGGACGTCGCCACGCGCAAGTGGCGATTCTTCAACGCCATCGGTTTTGTCATCGCAATTGCTCTAATCTACTTTGTCGGCTATTTTCTTGCTAGTTTCGTGGGAAGTAAGACTTGGCCTTTCGTCGAATCGGTGCTGCTTCGCATGCCGATCATCAAGGCCATCTACCCGAACATCAAGCAAGTCACGGATTTGCTGATTTCGGATCAGAAGCTGGAGTTTGCAGGCGTTGTGGCTGTTCAGTACCCCAGGAAAGGGATTTGGTCGATCGGACTGGTCACGGGAAAAGCCATGAGAGCGATGCGAGAAGCCGATTCGCGCGATCTCCTGACCGTGTTTGTGCCCAGCTCGCCGACCCCGTTTACAGGCTATACCATCACGGTCAGCCGGGAAGATATTATCGAACTCGATCTGAGCATCGATGAAGCGCTGCGATATACCGTCAGCGGAGGGGTTCTGACGCCCGGCGAGCACACCACAACTGTGCCACGGGAGCCGAATGTAAGTATGTTACCGAAGGCCTAAACGTATGAATCAATTGGAATTTGCGGTCAACGCAATTTTTTGGGGAGGTCATCCGTGCAAATTACCGTGACCGGACGACATGTTGAAGTACCGCAGGAAGTCAAGGACTACACCGTCAAGAAGGCTGAAAAACTCCTTCGCTTCTATGACAAAATTCAGGCCATCGAGGTTCTGTGGGACCACGAGGGCGAACAGTTTTCCATCGAAATGATGGTCAACGCCGGTTCACGTAACACGTTCATCGGCCGTGAAATCGGCCCCGACACCTCCACCCTCGTGGACGTCGTCGTGGACAAACTTGAACGGCAGATCACCAAGCACAAAGAGAAATCCCGTAACCGCCATCAGGGGAACCGCAAGCCCTCGGCGCTAGATGGACTTGAGTAGACTTGACAGGTCTGCGTGAGGATCGGAACAGATTATGAATTTGAGCGATTTTGTTGTTTGCGATTCAATCATCCCCGATCTGAAGGCTACGGATCGGAACGGAGTGATCTACGAGTTGGTGAATGCGCTGGCTGATCATGGCACTTTTTCGCACGATAGCGTTGAAACCATTGCAAAAATTGCCATCAAACGCGAGAACGAGGGCAGTACCGGTTTCGGCAAGGGCGTCGCCGTCCCGCACGTGAAGTACGGAGAAATCAAGCACATGGCGGCCACCATCGGCCGTTCCAGCACCGGGATCGACTTTTCCGCCCTCGATCGTGCGCCGGTCTACACCATCGTTCTGTTGGTCAGCCCGAAAGACGATCCCGACGCCCATTTGGCCGCCATGGAGCAGATCTTTCGCCATCTCCAACGTGAAAACTTCCGCCGCTTCCTGCGACAAGCGGATTCAAAAGAAGCGTTGATCGAACTCATCAAAGAGGCCGACGAATTCGCAAGCGGGTGATCCCCGTGGCTTTCGTTTGCCTACTATCTGACTGAATTCGCTGGCGGATCTGGGTCAGGGACAAAACCTATCATGTCCGAACCGAACGCATCGGCCCAACAAAAAGCCACCATCCTGAATCGCGAGGGCTTTCATTCCCGACCCGTCATGAAATTCGTGGAATTGGCGCAGACGTTTGCCAGTCAAATTCGGGTTCGCAAGAATCACCCCAACTCGACAGACATCGATGGCAAGAGCGCCATGGAACTGATGTTGCTCGGCGCCACCGCGGGAACCCAGCTAATAATCACCGCGAATGGTCACGACGCCCAAGATGCGGTGGCGGCATTGGCCGATCTGATCAGCCGACGGTTCGGAACCGAAACTTTGTAACGCCAATCACCATTTCCACGCCGGTTGTAAATGTCCACTTCATTTGCCATAATGTATTTGCCCGAATTAGTGCACTTGTCCCTATCCTTATAATCCGTTACGATCGCGACCCTGCAAAAGCGCGATTGTCGTAGGTTTGGCCACGCGGCGTCACGGCTGGCATTTTCAGCGTAAGCAGAACATTCATGCATATTTTGACGGGCATCGCAGTGTCGCCGGGCGTGGCCATCGCGCCCGTCGTCGTCCTTGACGCCGAAGATCTGCGAATTCCCGAACGAGTCATCGTCGCATCTAAAATAAAGCAAGAACTTGCAAAACTTGAAAACGCCATTAAACAGTCAATTGAAGATTTACAGCAACAAAGACAATCAGTTTGCGATCGACTTGGAACAGACGCCGGCGACGTATTCAACTGGCATATTGGCGTGCTGAAGGATGTGCCCATTCGTCGCGACATCGTCAAATTGATCGAGCAACGAAAATATTCCGCCGCCTACGCGACGAGCACGGTGATGCGTAACCAGCAACGGCGTTTCTTGCAAATGAGCGACCCGTTGTTGGCTGAACGAATCCGGGACGTTCAGGATATCGAACGAAGGCTCTTGCGAAATCTCCTGGGGGAAGCGGCTGAGGACCTTGCCCACCTGACGCAGGAAGTCATTCTGGTCTCCCACGACCTGACCACCTCGCAGACGGCTCGGCTGTCCGAAACGATGGTGGCCGGTGTGGCCTTGGACGTCGGCGGCCCCACTTCTCACACAGCCATTTTGTTGCGTTCCTGGGGGCGCCCCGCGGTCGTCGGTTTGACAAGCCTGTCGGGCTTGGTCAGTGGCGGCGATACCGTGATCGTCGACGGCGTGAACCACATGGTGATCGTCAACCCGGACAAGGCGACACTTTCGGAATATCGCAAACGTCAGGATGACTTCCGCAGGCTGACGGACCAACTGGTGAAGATTCGCGATCTCCCGTCCGTGACAAGGGATGAGGAGGCGGTTCACTTGCTGGCCAACATCGAGTACCCGCGGGAAGTCGAAGTGAGCATCGAAAAAGGAGCGGAAGGAATCGGGCTTTATCGCACGGAATTCCTGTTCCTGCGTGAAAACCAACCGGACGAGGAAGAGCAGTACGAGGCCTACCTGGAAGCGTTTCGCAGCGCCCGCGGTCGCCCGGTGACGGTTCGAACTTTTGACCTGGGCGCGGACAAGGTGACGCAGGGTCGATCGCTCGAACCGGAGCGGAATCCCATGCTCGGCAATCGGTCGCTGCGTTACAGCTTGCAGAACTTGGCCATGTTCAAGAATCAGCTCCGCGCCATCCTGCGGGCGGCGGTGCAGGGCAACGTGCGGCTTATGTTCCCCTTGGTAACGAGCCTGACGGAGCTGAGACAGGCCAAGATGACACTGCTGGATGCCATGGAGGATTTGGAGGAGGCCGGTCTGGATTTCAAGCGAGATATCGAAGTCGGCATGATGCTGGAAACGCCTGCGGCGGCCTGTCAATGCAAGGAATTCGCCCGGGAAGTGTCGTTCATCAGCATCGGCACCAATGACCTGATCCAGTATTTGTTGGCTGCTGACCGAGGAAACGAACGGGTCTCGCGGTACTATTCACCCAGTCATCCAGCCGTCATTCGTACGCTTCGCGACGTCATTCGCGCTTGTAAGAAGGCCCAGGTTGACGTTAGTCTATGCGGGGAGATGGCCGGCGAGCCGATATACACTCTGCTGCTGGTTGGAATGGGATTGCGTTCGCTATCGATGGCTCCGAACAACATTCCGGAAATCAAGAAGCTCGTTCGGACGTGTACGGTGGCCCGGGCGGAACGTGTGGCTCGGCGGGCCTTGACGCTGGAAACCGACGCGCAGGTCTCGTACTACCTGCGCTCTGAAACGAAGAAATTGTTGCCGGACGATCCCATATGAGCCGTTGGGTTCAGGGGTCGAAAGGCGGAAACAGGACATGTCGAATCCGGAATCGGCGACCCATCGCCGGATTCTCGATTCGGATGAGTGGTGCAACCTGCAAACGTTCCTCGCGGAACAAGTCGGCGTGGACCGCCCGACGGCCATCGACTTTGCCGTGGACGGTGACTTGCGTTTTCTTTCTCATCAGGAAATGCTGACGCTTTGGGCTAGGGCCTGTATTCGCGCCAAGCTGCCCGTGCGGCGCACGGAAGGATTCAACCCCAGACCCAAGCTCTCGCTGCCCCTCCCTCGCCCGGTGGGGGTCGCATCGCAATGCGAGCGCCTGGTGCTCACATTGAATGAGCCGATGACAGCGCAATCGCTCAGGGAGGCTTTGTCCCCGGTCTTGCCGCCGGGTATCGACATCCTGCACCTGGCCGACGCCCAACCCGACGAATGTTTGCCGCAGCGCGTCACTTACACCGTCACCATCAAACCACATGAAAGGCAAGTGGCGGCTGATCAGGCCAGAAGATGTCTCGAATGCAATCCCGTTTGGCACGAACGCTACGTTCACAAGGAATCGAGAAACAAGATGATTGATTTGCGGCCTTACATCGACAGCATCGACGTACAGCCGACACAAGTCCTGTTCTCGTTGTGGGTGACCGCGGGCGGGACGGCCAAGCCCGTGGAAATATGCCGCGAGTTGGGACTCGACGAGACCATCGAAGCACGTCTGTTATGCCGCCGGGAAATTCAATGGCAATCGAAACGGTCAACCAACCCGTGAGCCGAGAGCAAGAGAAAAAACAACCGTCGGATTTGACGGCCACTCGAAAGATCAAGCGCCGACGCGGGCGGCGAACCAGTGAATCCGCCAGAAGTGAAGCCCCACCGAGTGATTCTCGCGAGCGAAGCGCGTCGACGCCACCTTCCACCGCGGATTCCACAGCTTCCAAAACGAGTTCTCGAAGGGGCAGTCGCCCGTCGCGAAGGTCGATGAAACCGGCTCCGTCGTCGACGGAAACGCCGTCGCCGCGAACACCCTTGCCGCGAACGGGAGACGCGCCATCGACTTCGATCGACAAGCCGAGTGCGCCGGCAGCTTCGAGCGTGATTCCACCGCGGGGGGACACGACGACGCACGAACCGGATGCGCGATACCAACCCATCCCCGCGTCGCGTGGTGCTCTGAAATTGCCCGCGGCTGGACGGGGACGCGTCATGTTGATCAATGCCGCGTCGGACGACGAGTGTCGCGTCGCGGTCATATCCGAAAATCGCCTGGAGGAATTGTTCCTGGAGCGGAGCAGCGCCGTTTCGCACGTCGGAAACATTTACAAGGGTGTTATCACCAACGTCGAGCCAAGCATTCAGGCTGCCTTCGTAAACTTCGGCCTGCCCAAACACGGATTCCTGCACATCTCCGACGTTCAGCCGCAGTATTTTGGCGGTCGAGGCGGTGAGTCCGAAGGGGTGGGCATGAAAGTGCCCCGTCGAAATCGCCCGCCTATTCAGGAATGTTTTCGCCGTGGGCAGGAAGTGATGGTGCAGATTACCAAGGAGGGCGTGGGCACCAAAGGCCCCACCTTGACCACCTACCTGTCGATCCCCGGTCGATACCTGGTGATGATGCCGGGCATGAGTCGCCTGGGAGTGTCTCGAAAAATCGAGGAAGATGAACAGCGGCAGCAAATGCGCGGCGTTTTGAATCAATTGAAACTGCCCAAGGACATGGGGTTCATCCTGCGGACCGCGGGCATGGATCGCACCAAGCGAGACTTGCAACGCGATTTGAATTATCTCCAACGGCTATGGAAGACGGTCGTGCATCAGGTTCGGCAGACCAAAGCCCCCGCGGAGCTTTACAAAGAATCCGACCTGGTGACGCGGACCATCCGCGACCTGTTCAGCAGCGAATTCGACAAGATCATCGTCGATAATGAAACCACGGCGGAACACGTCCGCACGTTCCTGCGCATCGCCATGCCCCGAACACCCGACAAGATCGTCGAAGTGTACGAAGGTCGTGAACCGATCTTTCATCACTACAACGTCGAACACCAGATCGAAGCCATTCACTCCCGCAAGGTGGAATTGCCCTCCGGCGGCTCGATCGTGATCGATTCCACCGAAGCCATGGTGGCCATCGACGTCAACAGTGGAAAATTCCGACGCGTCACCGCGGAAGAGGAAATGGCCTACCAGACGAATCTGGAAGCGGCAAAGGAAATCGCCAAGCAACTCCGTTTACGCGATCTCGGCGGCCTGATCGTGTGCGATTTCATTGATATGCGTATGGATCGGCACAAACGCATTATTGAACGAACCTTGCGCGACGAGCTGAAGAAGCACAAAGAGCGGGCACAAATCCTGCGTATGAGCAAGTTCGGGCTGATCGAGATGACGCGGCAGCGGCAAGGCCCGCCGCTCGATCGCGGCGTCTATACGGACTGTCCGCACTGCAAAGGGAGCGGACTGGTCAAGAATCGCGAATCGATGACCTTGCACGTGATGCGAATCATTCAAACCATGATTCACCGCGCGGACGTGAGCAAACTCATGGTGACCGTTTCGCAGGAAGTAGCCATCGAGCTGTTGAACAAAAAGCGGTCGGCCTTGCACCATTTGGAAACCGAGTCCGGCAAGATCATTTTGATTCGCAGCGATCCAGCCTATATCTGGGACCAACAGGATTACAAAGTTGAGGATCCGCGAGGCCGAATCACTCGCTTGAATGTCGACGCGGTTCAATAGGGTCCGTGAAAGTTCAGGCGGGTGGAATTTCACCCCGCAAGGGGCGACGGAACGATCCCGCCTATCGTGTCCCGCACGCCCGCCTGCGCGCTGGATTCCGGCTTGCGGCGGAACCCGTGGGATGGAGACTGCAAAAATAAATCAAGCCCCGGCAGGGGCGCGGGAGTGTAGCCACGGGTGCAGCCGCCGCAGGAGGCGGAACCCGTGGAATGGAGACTGCGAAAATGGATCAAGCCCCGGCAGGGGCGGCGGAATGGCTCCGCCTAACGTGTCATGCACCCCGTCCAATAAAACCGAAACCCGAACAAGATGACGAACGGTCGATCGCCCGGTAGAATGCACGCCCGCCGTGGTCCGAGGCGTGATCGGACCGGCGATGCGAGTGGCACGATTTGCGGGGGATGAATTAGAAACAGCAGATTTCAGCCGATAGCTATCAATCGGAGCCGTTTCGACCAGACGGGCAATCCAAGTGGTTTGGCGTTTCTCGCACCGTGGCCAGACGTTTGAGCGCTCGTTGCATCGACGGCCTTCGATTCATTCGTTTCAACCGGAAACGCGCAGGTTCATCGGAGTTGAAATCCTTGCATCCGGAATTAGGCGTACCCATGGTCGAACCTACCGCCGCGCATGCACATCATCGATTGACGGGCCTATCCAAACTTGCCATCGGCGGGGCGGGGCTGATTCTGCTGCTGTTGATCTATCAAGCTTATTTCGGAAACGACGGCAGTCATGGCGCCGGCGGCCACGGTCGGATCCCGCCGCTGGCGGCTTGTATTCCGTTCACCGCGTTGTTGCTATGCATTGCCATTTTGCCGCTGGTGCCCGCGACGGCCCATTGGTGGGAACACAATCTGAATCGCCTGGTGGTGTCGCTTTCGCTGGCGGGCATCACCCTGCTCTATTACGCGATCGCGGATGGATTGGCCACGGTTACCACGGTGATGGAGCACGCGGTGCTTCATGAATACATTCCATTCATCGTGTTGCTGTTTTCGCTGTACGTGATCAGTGGAGGGATTTGCTTCCGCGGCGACATTCCCGCCCATCCCGGCACCAACACCGTGTTTCTCGGCATCGGAGCCGCCCTGGCCAGCTTTATCGGCACGACCGGCGCCAGCATGCTCCTCATTCGACCGCTGCTACAGACCAACAGCGAACGAAAGCACGTCAAACACACGGTGATTTTCTTCATTTTCCTGGTCAGCAACATCGGCGGGCTGCTGCTGCCCATCGGCGACCCACCGTTGTTTCTGGGATACTTGCGAGGCGTTCCGTTTTTGTGGACGCTGAATTTGTTCGTCCCTTGGTTGGTGACGACCGCCGTTGTTTTGAGCATCTACTTCGTCGTAGACCATTTCGCCTATCGGCACGAAACCGCGAAAGACATCACCGAAGACGAAACCCATCGCGAGCCGCTGTCACTGACCGGCACGGTCAACTTTGTCTATCTGTTGGGAGTGGTGCTGGCTGTTGCCTGGCTGGATTCGTCCAAGGACTTCTTCGGCCTGTTCAAGCCCTTCCCATTCATGCGCGAACTGGTCATGCTGGCCTTCGTAGCCCTGTCGCTCCGCACGACTCCCGCCGGCGTGCGGGAAGCGAACCGCTTCAATTACCACGCCATCCTGGAAGTCGCAGCCTTGTTCATCGGCATCTTCATCTGCATGCAGGTGCCCATCGCCATCCTGCACGAGAAAGGCGCAGACCTGGGTTTGCGGGAACCGTGGCATTTCTTCTGGGCCACGGGAATACTTTCGAGCTTTCTCGATAATGCGCCCACCTACGTGGTCTTCTTCGAGACAGCCAAGGTATTGCCCGCCGGCGGTGCCGAGATGGTGACCCTGTCCGACGGCGCCATAGCAACGTCCCTCCTGGTTGCGATCAGCCTGGGCTCCGTGTTCATGGGCGCCATGACCTACATCGGCAACGGACCGAATTTCATGGTCAAAAGCATCGCCGAACAATCCGGGATTCGCATGCCCAGCTTTTTCGGATTCATGCTCTGGAGCGTCGGCATCTTGGTCCCACTTTTTGTGGGTGTCTCGTTGATATTCCTTTAACATCCGCGCTGGCCTCAACAGCCGCGGCTCGGCTGTGCGAATTGCCTAACTTGCCCAAACTAGCCGTTTGGTCGAGGTGGAATACATTTCGCGCGAAGCGACTAAGCCAATTCGATTTCGGCAGCCGATCCAATGAATGGAGAATAAGTGAGCAAGGTCATCGTTGGTGCAGGTGGGAAAGGAGGTCCCGATGTCGCCCGGCAAAGCGCGTCAACTCAAAAGACGTTTTGTCGATCAAGACCGATTCGATGCGCAGAACATCGAAGAATTCCTGATCGGCGAGCCGCCGGATCGATTCGACGTTCGGCGGATTAGAATTAATCGACAAGTCGGAAGCACGTTCAGGTCTACACTCGACGACGAAAATTTGATATCAAGCATTTCTCCCGCCCGCCCTTCATTTTGCGTGGATGGAATTAACGTGGCCAAGAAGCGCAAGGATGCTCAGTTCCCACTGTTCGTTGATGCCTGCAAGGAACGAATCGCACCAACGGGTGACGGGTCTCAACACAGCATCGACAACGCCGCCGCGGGATCGGTGGCGTCTGCCACCTCGCACGACCTAAACCCCGCGCCGCACGAAAGTTACAATTTTCGACCGCGGCGCGATCGGTCCGTACGATCTGACCTGCGTCCGGGTCATAGCGATGGATTTGATATGAAGCGTTTTGTACTCGGTCTGATGGTGGGTGGATGTTTAACGACGGCGACCATCATTCTTCTGGTGCTTTAATACGAGGCTTGCGGTCGGAAGTCTTGCGAATCCATCGGATGCGATAAATCAAGCTACTTAATGGACTTAACTCCGAATTTCTTCATGGCCTCTTTTTCGTTGGCTGCGAAATTGAGCAGCTTGTTCAACTTGGTGATTGTGAAGAGCTTCATGATGCTGTCGCTGACGCCCGTCAGCACGAGGCAACCCTTGGCCTTTAGATAAGCCGCCTGTAGCGGGATCAGCACGCCGAGCGCCGCCGATGAAAGGTGCTGCACCTTTTGTATGTCCAGAATTAGTTTTTTCCTGTCTTGCTTTTCAATCAAATAAAAGAGGGCCGATCGCAACTCCTCGATGTGTTGGGGATCGATGATCGAGGAATCCTGGACGGTTGCGATGGTGACGTCTTGCATCGTTTCGATCAGCAAGCTGCTTTTTTGAGCCATAGCCCTAGTTTATTCAAGCAACGGCGGTTACGCCAGCTTGATTATCGGAATCAACGCAATTGGAATTTCGCGTCATGCGTTGTTGGCGGCGTTTGGCGACTTGACAGTCTCGAGCACGATGCTAAGCTGCCCGGTTCGTGGAATGGGTATCGTGGATCGGAAGAACCATAGGCGAATCATGGCAATCGGGTGTATTCGAACAACATCGGCAAAGAAGGAATCGGTAGACCGCCCTTGGTATCAAGCGGACGCCGATGGGCAAGTCCTGGGCCGGTTGGCGGCGAGGATTGCGACGGTGCTCATGGGCAAACATCGGCCTGTGTACTCGCCACACGTCGACACGGGCGGATTCGTGGTGGTGACGAACGTCGAAAAGATGAAAATCACCGGCAACAAGCTCGATCACAAGGTCTACGCCAAATTCACGGGTCATCCGGGTGGATACAGGGAAACCCCGATGCGCCGGGTTTTTGCCACGCGACCTGAGCGCGTTCTCGAGGAAGCGGTCAGACGTATGCTGCCGAAAAACGCCCTGGCCCGACGAATGTTATTGAAACTGAAATGCTACGCGGGGCAGTCTCATCCACACTCTGCGCAGCAACCACAGCCATTACCGTAGCGGATCGTTTCGTAGAAACAGGAAGCGGACGACAGCTTGGACTTGTATTCGAAGAATGCTCGACCAGCCCGGAGGTTATAAGCCATCGTGACGGAAGATCAAACGAAACCAGTGACTGATCGTTCTGATTCCACGCCTGAAAAAACGCGTGTGCCGGTTCAACCACCGACGGCTTCCACGCCCGTAGCCCAGGTCAAGTCAGCATCGAACGGAATGAAATACGGCTATTATTGGGGAACCGGCCGGCGTAAGACATCTGTGGCTCGCGTACGGATCAGGCCCGGAAAGGGCGAGTTCGTTGTCAACAAGCGTCCGGTGAACGAGTATTTTTCGTTTGAACGCGACCGCAACGATGCCGCGGCACCTTTGAAGGCTACGAATACCGGGGGCAGCGTTGACGTGTTCGTCAACGTCCGTGGAGGCGGAACTACGGGTCAAGCCGGCGCGATCCTTTTGGGCCTATCCAGGGCGCTTTGCGTCATGGATCAGGCGCACTTGGACAAGCTGCGAGACGGAAATTACCTGACGCGCGACAGCCGTAAAGTGGAACGCAAGAAATACGGGCGATCGGGCGCTCGCAAACGCTTCCAGTTCTCGAAACGATGATCGGTGGTTCGCCGCAGGCTGGCCATTGTGTTGTCGTTCCCGCGTGCGTTCGACATTGAATTTTTTGGTACCAGCATCGCACACCTGGATTTCAGTTCGCTTGGGCGGGGAAAGTCGCCCTATTCATCTCGTTATCGTGCGGCAGGCTCATGCGTCATAGCCCGTGGTTTTCACGGCGCGTGTCCGACGACTTTCGTTTCAAGCCGGGGCGATCTTTTCGCCTGAATCGATGACTCAGCCGATCAACCCCCGTGCGCTTCAGATGCGATCTCGCCAGTTGGACCGATCGCGGGAGTCGGTGTCAGCCGCGAAACGCATTCATTCCGGTCGTCCACGAATCGCGCGATACTCCGCGCGCCTTCTGCGCGCAGCGTAACCGCGTTAGACTCTCGTGCCATGAACGACCCCGATCCGATTGTATTGGGTCTGAATCGTCGCAACTATTGAAACGACGTTTATGCAGTTGATACGGTTTGGCTGTGCCTCCGCTCCCGCACGGTCGCGGCTCTGAAAAGATGCAAACAGGGTGAAAGACTACAGTCCCCCACCAACCGAGCCGGCTAATCAGCATGCGTCGCGCCGGGTGCCGCTGACGTTGACCATCGTCGTCATGGTCGCCGTCATGGCAGCGGGCGGTTGGGCATGGTGGACATCGTTTGGATCGTTCACGTCGAGCGGGGGTGACAGGCTGGCTTCGTCGCGGGGCGGCGCGTGGTTTGTGGACGAGGCCGGCCTTTCCGGCATCACGTTTCAACATCGTTCCGGCGACGGCGGGCAATTTCGGTTTCCCGAAATCATGGCCGGCGGCGTATGCCTGCTCGATTTCGACATGGACGGGAATCTGGACGTCTATCTGGTTCAGAGCGGCGATCTGGAGGCGGCGAAGGGACCGAATGCGGGAAACGAACTGTATCGAAACCGGGGAGACGGGACGTTCCAGAACGTCTCGGCTGGATCGGGGACGGATGACGTGGGCTACGGCATGGGATGTACGAGCGCTGATTACGACAATGACGGTTGGGTGGACTTGTACATCACAAACGTCGGTCCGAACACCTTGTTGCGAAACAACGGCGACGGAACGTTCAGCGACGTCTCCGTGGCGGCTGGTGTTGACGACGTGGGCTGGGGCACTAGCGCCGCGTTTCTCGATTTCGACGCAGACGGCCATTTGGATCTTTTTGTCGTGAATTACATCCGCTGGTCATTGCCGGGCGACATTCCCTGTTACACGGGAACGGGCGCGCGGGATTACTGCTCGCCCAACAGCTACAACACCCCTGCGGCTGACACGCTGTATCGCAATCGCGGCGACGGCTCGTTTGAAGACGTCAGTGAATCGTCGGGAATACGCAGCGTTTTTGGAAACGGATTGGGTGTGGCCTGCGCGGATTTCAACGGGGACGGTCTGCTTGACGTTTACGTCGCCAACGACGGCATGCCCAATCAGCTCTGGATCAATCGGGGCGGGGGTCATTTCGAGGACGAGGCCATGATGTCGGGCTGCGCGGTCAACATGCAGGGCGAATCGGAGGCGGGTATGGGCGTGCAGGCCGTCGATTTCGACAACGACGGCGACGCGGACCTGTTCATGTCGCACCTGCGAGGCGAAACCAACACGTTTTATCAAAACCAGGGGTCGTGGTTCGATGACGTGTCGGCTGGGATCGGACTGGGCGGGCCCAGCGTCGATTACACGGGCTTCGGGTTGGGGTTTGCGGATTTTGATCACGACGGACGGCAGGATGTTTACATTGCCAACGGTCGCGTGACGCAGTTTGGTTCTCCGCTCGTCGAATCGGATGTGTTCGCGGAACCGAATCTGTTGTTCACCATGCAGGCGGACGAAACGTTTCGTCCGGTCGAACCCATGGGGGGAACGGATGGGATGTTGATCCACAGCAGCCGAGGCACCGCGTTGGGAGACCTGGACAACGACGGCGACATGGACGTAGTTGTTGTTAATCGCAATGCTAGGCCATACTTGCTCCGCAACGTCGCAACGAAGAATGGACATTGGATCATGTTTGATGTTCGCGATGGGATGAATCGCGAAGCGTTGTACGCGGTGGTTCGATTGGAGGCCGATGGACGGACTCAATATCGCACGGTGCAGCGGGCCTACAGCTATTGCTCCGGAAACGACGGGCGCGTGCATTTTGGACTGGGCAACGTGTCGAAAATCGAGCGCGTCACGGTTCGCTGGCTGATCGGAGAACAGGAGTCGTTCGGGCCATTTGACGTCGACAAGCGGTACGTGTTGCGGCGGGGAAGCGGTCAAGTGTCGGATTCGGCGGACGATTGACGGTCGAATGGTCCGATGAATGATGGTGGTCGATTCCGCGATTGCCGAAAAATGCAACGGTCGTGACTGGATTCCGGCGTTCGCCGGAATGACGGAATGCGACACGGTGACCGTTGGCGATCTGCGGGGGACCGCTCGCTTTGCGCTCGCGGCTCGTAAACGAGTTGGTCGCGGGTCTGAAAATAGCGATGGACCACCATGCGGGGCGATGGTCCGAAAGATGTCTTCGTTTTGGTCATTCCTGCACGTCCAGGTATTCGGCACGAAATCGCTGCCAGCACGAATCATTCCCCCTGCTCCCCTCTCGGTGGTATAATGAAGCGTGCAATGATCGTCGTTGCGCCGACATGTTCTGGGATCGCCGTCTCGATCCCCAAGGTGCTATAACAAGATGGCGTGCCCCGCCGGCAGCGGGGAACGAGAGTTACGAGTGGCTCATACCATGTCACAATCCATGGGGCAATTCATGCGGCTGGAGCAGCGGCTGACGCCGCAGCTCATTCAATCCATGGATATTCTCCAGCTTTCGGCTCAGGATCTGGAACTTCGCATCGCCGAAGAACTCGAAAAAAACGTCACGCTGGAGTTGGCTGACCCCGCCCCTTCCGCGGAGGAGGCGGAGGGTCAATCCCGTGACGATAATCAGGCCCGCGTCGACGGCGATTCGGAGAGCTTTTCGCGGCTGGATCGATTCGCACGCGAGAATCGGCTGGAATTCGAGGACAGTTCGTTATCCCACCTTCGCGGGCGATACACCGGTGGGGGCGAACGGGATTCCAAGTTGGACGCCATGGCCAACACCGCCGGTCGCAGCCAGGGTCTGGACGAGCACTTGCTTCAGCAATGGGTCTTGCTTGATCTCGACGATGAAACACGACGAGCCGGTGAGACGATCATCTATCATCTGAACGAGGACGGCTATCTGAAGACCTCGTTGGAGCAGGTCGCGGAAAATTGCAGGCCGGCAGTATCGGCCGACGTTTTGGAAAGAGCGTTGGCGCGGGTTCAACGACTTGAACCGGTGGGCATCGCAGCTCGCGATTACCGAGAATGTCTGCTGTTGCAACTGGAAACGCTTCCCGGCGACAACGAGATCGAGCGCCGGCTCATTGCCGACCATCTGGAAGACATCGGCAAGAATCGTTTGCCGGTGATTGCGGCGGCCACGGGTTTCTCGCTGGGCGAAATCACGTCTGCGATCGAGGTCATCACGCACTCGCTGTTGCTTTATCCGGCCTATCAGGTCGTGGAAAAGCGAATTCCGCGGGTGTTTCCGGATGTGATTGTCGAGGAGGAGCTTGCGGGCAAGGGCCTGATGGTCCGGCTGACGCGTGGCAATCTGCCGGATCTGCGGATCAAGCAGGAATATTTGGACATGCTCAAGGCCCGTTCGAACGGCAAGGAGGTTCGTGAATTCGTTCGGAAGCAAGTGGAAAATGCTGGGACACTGATCGAAGCGATCAAGTTTCGAAAGAGCCGGCTGATGGAAGTTGCCCAAGCGATCGTGACTCACCAGCCGGAATTCTTCGAAGTCGGCCCGTCGGGATTGAAGGTGTTCCGCATGAGCGATTTGGCTGACGAATTGGGCTGTGACCCGTCTACAATCAGCCGATCGGTAGCTGATAAGTTCATGGAAACGCCCTACGGGGTGCTTCCGATGCGGTATTTTTTCACCGGCGGAACTGAATCGGGCGACGCGGCGGGGACGAGTTGGGACAGCATCAAGCAGCGTGTGGCCCAGATTATTAAGGAAGAAGACCCCAAGGACCCGCTGAACGACGATCAAATCACGGAGCTGCTGGCGAAAGAGGATATTCCCATCAAGAGGCGGACGGTGGCGAAGTATCGATCGCAGCTCGACATTCCGCCCGCGCGACAGCGACGGCAATTCTAACCCGGCAGTGAAATGCAAACGGGAAGTGCCATGCTACCGGCATCACCGAGTCTTGCCTTGCATTCCTTTCCGACCGTCATTTCGGCGGAATTCGTGGTTAGGATCATGCATCCATGTCCGCCCATCGCTTGGCCATTTGACCGAAGATGTACAAGGCCACAGCGGCGACCACGCCGATGGCGGCAAACGGGATCCAAACGAAATACTGCGGGTGATAGGTTTCCCACAGGAGGCGTGTGGCCTCGACACCGTCAATGTTTAGGATTTCCTGAAGCTTTTGGAAGGCTTCCGCCCGCGAAATACCGGCCACTTGCTCGATGGTCGAAATCGATCCATTCCAATCTCGACCGTCTCCCCACTGCGTTTTTTGAAGCAGATATTTCAGCGCCAGCGTGGCCTTTTCACCAAAATGTCCGTAAACCCAACCCGCGAGGTACGAACCTGCACCCACGCCCAATCCGACGGGAATGTTCACGTAACCGAGGTAAAGCCCTTTCTTTCCCGGCGGAGCGATCAGGCCGAGGTATTCGTTTTTCTTCGGTCCGGTCAGCATTTCCCCCAGCGAAAAGAAGACGATGCCCAACAGCAGAAACCAGCCGTTGCCGGTCAGGCCGGCCAGCAACACGCCGCAGGTGGCGACGATCATGCCCCAGAACATGCTTTCCAACGTTCGGAATTTGCGCACCAACCATGAAATCGGGATCATGAGCGTGACGATCAGCAGCGCATTGAGCGAAATGAGGACTTGCTGAGGGACCCGCAGCCGGCCTTGGTCTCCCATTTCCCGCCAGGCGTCGAACGGGACGTATTGGGCGACCATGGAGCTGTCCACCCAGTCTTCGATGAAATTCGGTTGCAAGTCCCAGAGTTGATACATCATCAGCCAAAAGCAGGACATGATGATCAACCATGTGCAAAGTCGGGGTTCGAAGACGTTGACGATGGTCTTCCAGAAAACACGCACCGGGCTTTCCGTTTGCGAGGCCCCCGACGAGACGTTGGGAATGGTGAACAGCATGAGGTAATTCAAGGCGGTAAAGCCGGCACACGTCAGGAACATGAGCCGCCATCCGCTCCAATCGTGATTGCCCAACAGGAGCGGAGAAAGATAGTGGCCGATGAGCGAACCGACGTTCACAACCCAATAGAAGATTCCCCAGCCCAGTGACGACGTGGCCTTGGTCAGCCCGTGGGACAAGGTCGCCTGAAGGCTGGGTTTGAAGAAGGCCGTTCCGATGGCCAACACGATGACGCCGGCGAAGAAACCGTAATAGGTGTGAAACATGGCCATCAGGACGTAACCGATGATGTTGAGCGTGATGGAGAAGAACAGCGTGCGTTTGTAGCCGTAGCGATCGGCGTAACCACCCGTGACCATGGGCAGGAACGACTGGAAAAGCGCCCACCACGCGTAGATCCAACCCTTGTGGGCGGCGGTCAATTGGAGACCACCCGGATCGGTGGCCTGCATGATGTAAATGGGTGCGACCGGGCGAAGCGTGTAATAGGCCAGCCGTTCCCACATTTCGATAATGTTGCACAGCCAATAGGTCCGGCCCATGGCGCTGACGCCTGATGGCGCGGCATCGGTCGGTCGTGTCGAATCGGTTGAATCCATGGTCATCCCCTTGATTCGCTAGTGAAGCCGCCAAGCCCGAAGGTGAAGGCGGGAGTTTGGCCGATCCGTCGACGGCGGTCAATCGTTGAATGCCTGGGGATTCGCCGATATGTTGACCGGGGCGTAGGCGGGGTGACAGAAGATCGATGGGTGGAGTTGGCCGGCCCCGTCGTACGGTGTTCATGGCGGCGGCGTCCGATGTTCATTGCGGCGCCGTACGATGTTCATGGCGGCGGACGATCATTGTTGAGAGAACAAACAAGTGGATGAAACGCTGCTTCAACGCATCTTTCGGATACCTATCGTCAAGACGCTGGGAATGGATTTCAAGGAATTGAACGAGGGAATCTGTACCGTCGAGGTTCCGCATGACAAACGCTTCGACGGAGTTTACGAATCGATGCATGGCGGGCTGATGATGACGGTGGCAGACAGCATCGCCTGTTTCGCCATTATGTCGCGTACCGGTCCGGAGCAGGCTATGACTACCACGGATATGAACATCCGCTTCTTGGCCGCCTGCCTGACTGACGTGACTGCGACAGCCCGGGTGATCAAGCTGGGCCGGACGCTTTGTCCGGTGGCGGTCGATCTTTTCGACTCGAGCGGACGTCATTGTGCGGTGGCTCAAGTCACGTACATGCTCTTGGATCGCATTCCCAAGCGTCATTGATCATAGAATGGTCCACTGAATGATGGTCGTCGTTTCGGTAAATGCAGGAAACCGCAATGATCATGGCTGGGCCCCGGCGTGCGCCGGGGTGACGGCGTTGCCACAGGAACGAAGCAGCTTCATTTCACTGTTTTAACGTCAATGAAATCAAAGCGCGACAGCGGCGGGAGGCCTGCCATGGATTTGGACGACGACGACACTTGCATGTCCGGCGGCGACGACACTTGCAAGTCCGGTGACGACGACACTCGAATGCCCGGCGACGACGAGCGGTTCATGCGGTCCGCCCTCGACGAAGCGCTCGCAGCCATGGAAAATGGCGACGTGCCGGTGGGCGCAGTGGTCGTTCATGACGGTCGCATCATTGGCCGAGGCAGGAATGAGCGCGAGCGGCTGAATGATCCGACGGCGCACGCCGAAATGATCGCCATCAGCGCCGCGGCGGAACATCTGCGTTCGTGGCGCCTGAACGACTGCACGCTGTACGTGACATTGGAGCCTTGCATTATGTGTGCGGGTGCCCTCGTTCACGCCCGTATGGGGCGTCTGGTTTTCGGCACGGCGGATCCGAAGGCCGGTGCGTGTGGATCGGTATTCAACGTCGTCAATGACGGGCGGCTCAATCATCGGGTGAAGACGGATTTTGGAACGCTCGAACAACCGTGCGCGTCTATCCTGCATGACTTTTTTGCCCGGCAGCGAAGCTTGGGGAAAAAGTAGGGTCGGGCGTGATGTTTTGCATCCATGCCCGCATAGCCGACCACGCCGCCCGGGCGGAGGTCGCGTGTTAATGGCCGCTCGCTCGCCTGTCTGCGTGCGTACCCGTCCGCAGATGGGGTGTCATGGTGGATTTCTGGATTCCGGCTTGCGCCCGAATGACGGAATGGGCCGGAATAACGGAATGCGCCGGAATGACGATGTTCACTATTTGCTGCTTTCAGTAGTATAATGGTGCATGGCCTGGGAGCGTCTGGCGTGAACTCGATCAAGCTGTCGATAATTTGGTCATCGCGGAGTCGGCGATTGCGGAATGGTACATGGCTGAATTGGCAATCGCGCTTTAACCGATTTTTCCGTGCGAAGCGTTGGCTGGCTGTCCTGGTGATGGTGGCCTCGTCTGAACTCGCGATCGGGGACGGGAAGGCCGGTCGCCCGGATGAATCCGTGCCCGCGGCCGATCTGATCGACCCGCTGCCGTTGGAACCGGCCGCCCCGCCCGACCCCATCCGCGGCCAAGCTCGACGCGACGGCAACGCCATCGACCGATTCATCGAGGCATCGTGGGCGGAATACGGGGTCAAGCCGGCCCGTCAGGCGGATGACTACACTTTTGCCAGGCGCGTCTATCTCGATATCGCCGGCGTCATTCCGACGTACGAACAGATGGAGCGCTATCTGAACCATGGACGCAACCGTCGAACCAAGCTCATCGATCGGCTTCTGCAATCCAACCGTTACGCGGATCATTGGGCGGTGTTCTGGGGGGACTTGTTTCGCGAGAAGGCCAACGTTGAAGGCGCGGAACGATTCGCCTTTCGCGATTACATTCGGACGTCGCTGGCTGACAACAAACCGTATGACGTCTGGGTGCGCGAGATGCTGTCCGCCACGGGTCGGGCGGATGAAGTGCCGGCTGCTACGTTTTTGTTGGCCCACGGTTCCAAACCGGAGGAATTGACGCTGACGACGACGCAGGTGTTTCTGGGCGTGCAGCTTCGGTGTGCAGAATGTCACGATCATCCCTTCGAAGCCTGGAAGCAAACGGACTATCTGGGAATGCGGGAGTTTTTTCGCGGAACCGTGCAGCGCCGGGTGGCCCACGACGACGATGCGTCCGGCGGTGATGGTAATGGTCCGTACGGGATGGAGGTCCGACAGAATCGCAAGGAATCGCGCGGGCGTTTTGTCACCGGGGCTTCGTCAGCGCTGGGGAGCGGTC
Organism: uncultured Phycisphaeraceae bacterium; assembly: GCA_964424105.1. Taxonomy (GTDB): domain Bacteria; phylum Planctomycetota; class Phycisphaerae; order UBA1845; family UBA1845; genus CAYRHJ01. The sequence continues at coordinate 140,742 of CAYRHJ010000016.1, forward strand.
GAGAAGGCTTGGCTGAACTGCTGACCCGCAAGGACAATCCGTATTTCGCGCGGGTGGCGGTGAACCGCATCTGGGCGGTGATGTTCGGCGTCGGCTTGGTCAATCCGCCGGACGGATTCAGCCTGTGGAACCCACCGTCGCATCCGATGCTGTTGGATTGGCTGGCGCTTGAATTCATCGAAAATGGCTACGACCTTCAGCACGTCATTCGCCTGATCTGCAATTCCCGGACCTATCAACTCGCCAGCCACGGCGCGGGTGCACCTTTGTCATCGTCCCCGCCGACGATCGAGCTGTTCGCCCAAATGCCGCTCAAGAGAATGACCGCGGAACAGTTGCACGATTCGGTTCTCGTAGCCTGCGGGCTGGTTCAGTCCGATGGTGCGTGGCGACCGGCCATCGAAAAGCCCTTTCCAGCCGGACCCGGGAGTTTTTTGAATACGTTTGGAAGTCATGCGCGTGAAACGATTCAGGAACGTGATACCGCGGTCACCATCCCGCAAGCCCTGACGCTTCTCAACGGTAATTTCTTGAATCGCGCGGTGCAAATGCATCCCACTCACCCGGTACGACGATGGCTCGAAGCGGCTGTGCCCCGTCGCGAGGTGGTTCGTCGTCTGTTTATCAGCACGTTGTCACGCCCGCCGACCGACGATGAACGTGACGACGTATTGGACGTCGCCCAGACGGAATCGACCTGGGCCGACGTACAATGGGCGCTGATCAACACGCGCGAATTCATGTTCGTGCATTGAAGCGAATCTTGGAAGGCGGCCGCCGTGATCCGGCTAGGGTGTCGGGCTTGTAGCACACCGCCCGTACCCCGGATTTGTCGCGAGCCGCGAGTTTCAACTCGCGCGGCGCTTGAGTTTTCAGGCCAATGGGGTCATCCAAGTCAGCGCCGGCTGAAACGGGCGGCTCGCAAAGAATTTTCTAGCGATGTCGGGCTAGCCCCAATCCCACGCGAAACGGTGTTTGAAGCGGTGATAGTATAAACCGATCAGACGCGCCGTGACCATGTCAAGGTAGATTCCTATTCCGACCATGGCAATGAGGAACGCGAGAGTGCCGGCGAATTGAAACAGGAACTGTTCAAGATACCCAGCCGCCACGATCAGCCCCACCGTGATGGCGTAGGGCGGAAATGTCATAACAATGGTCTTCAGAATCAGGTCGAGACGATACAGCGACGAAAACCCGCCCAGCGCCACGCACAAAACCACCATGGGCCAAAGGAATATACCCAACAGCATCAGCCCGACCGCGACGGGCTCCTCGCCGGCCAATGACAGAATCGCCGCCAGGCCGGCGTCCGACCCTACTATCAAATCTCCGACGCCCATGCCCCCGGAGTCGGCGCGAAGCGCGACATAAAGTCCGACGGGAAGAAACACGACAATCCAACTGCCTATCCAGCGAATCACGGGAAGAATCAAATCATCCGTAAAACCATCCGACATCGTCGGATAGGGCATGTCTTCGTCACCACCAGCCGAAGATTCAATGATCGAAAACAAGTAGGCCGAGAACCAAGCGCCTACAAAAAAACTGGCAAACGGCAGGAAGCTTGCCACCAGAAACGCTACGGTAATGACAATCACGGTTGCCAGCTTTCCAATGGACGCGGGAAACAGAAACGTCCAAAGGACGTCTTTTGCGAAGCCCGATGTGGGCGAGGGAGCGGGTAGTTTGTCAACGAATCGATCGGTGGGAGGCGGCGGTGTCTGGCTCGGGGTCTCCTGCACCGCGGCGGCTGGCGCGGGCTTCCTGAAAAAATCGTCGGGAAGGTCGTCAAAAATACTGCCGTCCCGCTCCGCCGCGGGTTCCGGCGGCGGATGTTTTTTGACGACTTCGATCACGAATATCTGCCCGCACTTTCGACAGCGGGCTTTCTTCCCGATAGCGGAATCGGGGAATTGACATTTGTTCCCACATTGACAAAGCGTGATAGGCATAGTCCGACATCGACGGCGGCGATGGAAACGGGCTCGCGCCCACCGGTCCCCGATTCGAATATCAATTCAAACGATCAGCCGACTCTCGCTCGCTGAACTGGGCGAGGGCACTTCAATATAGAACGCTACAATATCCAGTGCAATAGGATTTCTATTGGGCATGCTGCGGTGTGGTGCCGTTATTCTCCGGTAAACTGAACTCCCAACGCATCTTGATCTCGGTGCCAGGTCTTCCCAAGGTATGATCGCCTGATCCATGCCGGCGGCTGCGTACGGCTTGACAGAGGTCAAGGACTGTCGATAGGGTGCTGCGATCGTGTGAAGGCGGCGGCCCATCGCTGGTCGGCTGGCTGGAGCGGAGTTAGAAATCGGAATCACCGGCGGGTTCTCTCGCCGCTGAAATTCCGTTGACCTGCTGGGAAACCCTCGATTGTTCTTGTTCTCAGAAAACCATCGTTTTCGGATTGTGGCGTATCCGCCGACGTGCCATCGAAGCTACCTCGTGGCACTGATCTGTACGGCATGGTGTCTTTCATCGGTCGCCCAGGGGCAGCCGGTGGTCGATCATCCCGGCCTGGAAGAACTGCGCAAGCGCACGCCCAGCGGTGAAAACGACGATCGCATTATTATCGAATGGTTGGACGCGGAAATAAAGAAGCTGTCAAGCGGCCCAGCCGGCACATTTCGGGCGGCGCTTCGCAAAGTTGATCAGGACGCGGACACCACACGGGCCTTCAAAGAAACGTTGGCCCAGCGCCTCGGTGAATTCGCCAAGTCTCGATTGACCGGCTCCGAAGACCTGTCAGTGGCTGCGGCTGGGGAACTGATGTGGTCGTTGATGGATGTCAATGACCCCAAGGTGCATCCGGGGCTGGCTGCGGGGCTGACCCATTCCATACCGGCCGTCCGATATGCGGCTGCGAAGGGGTTGAGCCAATTGCGTGGGAGCCTCGCTTCCGCCGCCAATCCCGCGGTCTATCAGGAGACGATCGCGCAGCTAATTAAAGCCGGGCAAAACGAAACCGACGGTGTGGTGCTGGAGCGCATCTATGGCGCCCTTTCCACGAAGGACGTCGATCCTGTGATGCTGAACGCCATCGCCGAGGTGCTCTCGGCGCGCGTGGCGAAGTACCGGGCGGGTGCGGCCTTGAACGATGAAGCTGAGATATCGTTGGTGACCTATTTGTCGGGTCTGACTTTGAATCGCACACAGGCGGTCCCCATCGTGCAGCAATTGGCTGTGCTCGTTCGACTGGATGTCGAGTCTCGCGTGAGCGGAAGCCTTTCGGCGGATCATCAGGACGTGATCGAGCGGCGGCTGTGCCTTTGCGAGGAGTTCCTGAACGCTGTGGTCGCCGGCGGCGGGAAGATCTGCGATGCCCTTCGCGCCGGGCAGGCTGGGCTGCACGCGAATATGCAACTCGAACTGATCAATTGGGTGGGCAGTGAAGACGTGGCTGGTTCGCTGAACGCAAGCCCCTGGTCCGTTCCGGTCGGCGCGCCGTGAATCCCGTTTGGATTGATCCCGTCGCAAGATGGAACGGATCAGTCGAAGCCTCGCCCTCCCCTGTTTTCGAACCATGTGAAAACGGCTGTTGAAGCGGAGCCGGCGACGACTGCGTCGATTGCGATTCAGATTTTCGCCGGCGGTCAAAATCGACTGACGTGACAGGGGTGTCGACGTGCAAATGTTTCGAGGTTTTTGGCATATCGCTGAACAGCGTCCGAGACAATTTCATTCGACGGGCGCTCGTCTGAGGGGTCGTTCAATGGTCCAAGCAGCTCGATGGCGTACCTGAAGCCCGGTCGTGAGATGGCGAACGCCTGCACAATCGGTGCGCCGGATTTGAGGGCAATGTGCAAAGGCCCGGTCAACAGCCTGCGTGGTTTTCCGAAAAGGACGACCTCCGCCGAGCGACGATGCACACTGTGCCTGGGCTGGGCGTCGATGAGACTGCCAACGATGTAGTTGTCCTCGAATTTGCGATAAATGTTTCGCGGGAAAGTATCAGTATAGAAATACTCGATGACCGGTAAACCCTTTTGCTCACGTTTGTTACGGGTGTATCGCCAGACGGCGCCCATCTTGGCCTCGCGCACAGCTACCATCTTGTAACCCTGGATACGCAAGAACTGAAACGCCAGATGCTGATGGCCTAGATGCGACAGCACGAGGTAGACGCCGCGTCCTTGTTTCAGGGCATCGTCGATGATGTCAGGTGGTGTTATGGAGAATTGTTGTAACAGGCGAGGGGTGTCGAACATGTCGAAGATCAGAAAGAAAGTCTTGTCACATCGCATACGAATGAATTGCCGTTTGGTGGCGGCTCGAATCTGACGCGGCCCAGCCCGATCGCCGAGGATTTGTCGGACCTGTTCGTTCACGCGGGCCCGACGCTTGAAATCGATCAGCCACTCCATCGTCCCAAACGAGTGACACAGCGCGTATAAGCCTGAAAGTGAAAGCACCTTCGCGAGGCAGAACACGACCGCCCGCGTCAGCTCGAAAGTCCACCGTTCCCAGGTGGACAGCGGGACGTCGCCGATGTCCGACCGGTCTTCGTTCGGTTCGACCTGAGCGATGTTTGTGTTGGCGGATGTCAAGGTTCGATGATTCAGGCCCAAGGCCGGCGGATCTACCGATTGTCAACCTTTCTCGTCATGACCGGCGCTGCCGTCGCGGAGATTATGAAGTAATGGGTACCCGTCGGGCAAGCTGACAATCGAGAATGTGTTTCCATTGTGAAAAGATCAGCTCCGCGGCCTAGACGAGATCGTTCTGAAAACCTGGGAAGTCTGATTGGGCGACACGCCTCTTCTGGGCATTCAAAACAGTCGGTCGATAATTGAATCTTCGCGTTCTTGTCGTGAAATGTGCAAGAACGCCAAAAGATTCGCGGAATACAGGGGCGTTGGCCGATGAAAATGGCGAACGGGAAATGAAGCGATTATGCTGCATTGGTCGGCTGCGCGCCGCGCGGAACGCGGCCCGACAAGTGTTCAACTATTGGGAGAACCAATGATGTTCAGTGCTATTTTTGACTTGATCTGGACCTTCGTAAACTCGCTTTTGGCGATCTTGGGAGTCTAAGCTCCCTTCGCTCGGTTTGGTAACTAAACAAAATGGTCGAACCGCCCTCCGAATAGATCGGAAGTCCGCTCCCACACGGCGCGGCTCTGAATTTTTTCGGCGTTCTGAGACCATCACGACGGACGCTGCGAAGGAACCATCGCGCGGACCGGCGGTTGGGCTGCGCGCCAATTGTCGCGTCTAGGCCGACGGCGCGGATTTGACATTTCTGACCGTGCATGCTTATGACAAGTGACAATCGCCGTAGGTAGTACTACGGAGAGCAGCAAAAAGTGAACATCGTCATTCCGGCGCAAGCTGGAATCCATCGCCTAGGCGGGCGTGGCCCGCTGCTGGATGTTCGATGGTTCATGCTGCGTGTAGTATGTGGCTGGGTCGTCCTTGACCGGGCGTGCGGTCGACGGTCCAACTAATGTAACGCGGCGTCGATGCTCGTCATGGGAAAAGACTTTGTAAGGATCAATCCAATGAAAGACGCGGATCAAGTTCGTCAAGCCGTTTCTCGAGCCTATTCAAGGGTGGTTGATGGCGGGGGGTGTTGTTCAACGATCGCTGATTCCGACGGGGTCGCGGTTCAGGATGCTGGTTACCGAGCGGAAGAATTGGCGTCGCTGCCCGGCGATGCCGTGGTGAATGCCCGTGGCTGCGGAAACCCCTTGGCCTTCAGCGAGGTTCGGGAGGGCGACGTCGTGCTCGACCTGGGTTGTGGGGCCGGGATCGACCTGCTCCTAGCCGGTCGCAAGGTCGGCAAGAACGGTCGGGCCATTGGCGTGGACATGACCGACGCGATGATCGACAAGGCGAGACAGACCATCGCATCCAGCGGGATGACACAAGTTGAAGTCCGCAAAGGACTGATTGAATCGCTGCCTGTGGAAGACGGGTCAGTGGATTGGGTGATTTCAAACTGCGTCGTGAACCTGTCACCCGAAAAACAGCGCGTGTTTGCGGAAATTTTCCGGGTGCTGAAACCCGGCGGGCGCGTGCGGATTTCAGATATCGTAGCCAGCGACATGCCCGACCGGTTGCGTCACGACGAGAGCCTGCATTGCTCCTGTGTGGCGGGTGCCATCAGCGAGTCACAATACGTCGCCGCGCTTCAAGCCGCGGGATTGGTCGACGTGAAAATCGAGCATCGACTGCATTACACCGCTTCGCAATTGGAGGCGCTCATCGGTTCTGACTTCGACGCGTCGGAAGGATGCCACGTAGGCGGATTCGCGGACGCCGCGGCGGAATTGGAGGGCCGGGTGGCCAGTGTCACCGTCGCCGCCACGAAACCCCTCAAGTAACCCACGCTGTGTGAATCTGTCACGGGTTGCGGCCGATTGCAACCAGAACCCGGTCACAGCCTGCGTCCGCAAGGCAAGGACGGGCCGCCGAACGTGACGCCGCACCGCGCGCGTGTCGCATTTTGTCGGCCACATTGACATTAAGCGGAGCTTCGAACAGAATCAAACTTTTGGTTTTGCCCGTCTAGCGGACTTGGTATCCGGGATGGCCAGCCCGCAAAATGGTTGCGGATATCGAGTTGGTCGACATCCGCGAAGCTGGGGTTTGAGTGGTGAGATTGAAAACACAGAACCTAACAAGGAAAGGACGAACAACCATGAGTTATAAGTCGGCCGCGCGGGATGGCGCTGTCAGGCGCCAAGGATGGTGGACTGTGATCTGCGTGGGCACGGTTTTCGCGGGTGTGTCATTCTTCGCACCGGGGGCATGGGCACAGGAATCCGACGAGAAACTCCCATCCGCCGAGAGCATCATTGAAAAGTACATCGACGCCATCGGAGGTCGGGCGGCTCATAAGAAGCTCAACAATCGTCTGATCAAGGCAAAACTGGAAATGCCCGCCATGGGTTTCGAAGCCGCGGTGACGGCGTACCATGCCCGACCCAACAAGATGTATCTCATCATGGAAAGTGAAGCCTTCGGAAATACCGAACAGGGCGTCACCGGGGACGTGGCCTGGCAAAAGAACATGATGACTGGCCCGATGATCCACGAAGGCGCCATGAAGGCGACCGCGTTGCGTGAGGCCGAGTTTGACAGCACGCTCGAATGGAAAAAATATTTCACCAAGGCGGAAAGCGTGGGCGTGGAAGACGTTGAAGGGACCGCGTGTTACAAGGTCATGATGACGCCCAAGGAAGGCGATGGTAATCCCGAGGCGCATTTCTACGCGAAGGACAGCGGGTTGCTGATCAAGTCAGAAACGGAGCTTGAAACCCAAATGGGGACCATGCAGGTCGCCGCCTATCAAAGCGATTACCGAACGGTTGACGGCGTAAAGATCGCGCATCGCGTCCGGCAGGTGTTGCCCATGCAGGAGATGCAAATGTCGACGGAGTCCGTGACCCACAACGTCGAGATCCCCAACGACCGGTTTGACATGCCCGAGGACATTCGCGCCCTGGTCGAGAAATCCAAAGGGGAATCCGAGACGCCCAAACCCGAGAAAAAAGATCCCTAAGACAAACGGTTCGTTTCCAGGTTCTTGCATCCGCAACCGTACCGGAGCGCGACCACATCCGATCCGTCCTGCACCCGTCGGTATGCGTCATTCCGGCCAACGCCGGAATCCAGTATGGGTGCCCCATCCATCGCGACGGGTGGCCCACCTCCTTTGGAGGTAGCGACTGTCTTGATTGTCAAGCGTCGACATAAGCAAATCTCCAGGGGGTTTTGGTGCGGAGGATGGCGTTGAGCATGATGAGCAACTTGCGCATGCAGGCGACGAGAGCGAGTTTTTTGGCTTTGCCGGCGGCGAGGAGTTTCTGATAGTGATCGCGGATGACGGAGTTGTGGCGGCTGGCAACCAGGGTGGCCATGTAAAGGGCCGATCGGACCACCTTTCGTCCTCCCCAGGTGGTCCGCTTGCCGCGCATCGTTCCGCTGTCGCGGTTGATCGGGGCGACGCCGACCAGGGCCGCGACGGCTTGCCGGCTGATGTCGCCCAGTTCCGGGAGGCAGGCCAGGAGCGTGCGCGCCGTTTGCGGTCCGATCCCCGGGACGCTGGTGAGCAGCGTTTCCTTTTCCTTCCAGCAGGGACATTGTTGGATGAGTCCATCGAGTTCGTCATCGATGGAGTCGATTTGTTTCTTGAGCACGGTCAACACGGCTTTGATGCTGGCTTTGACCTTGGGAGCGGTGGCTTGGGCCAGACGGTTGCTCTCGGCCGTGCGCAGTTCGATCAGTTGACGGCGACGGGTGAGCAAATCGACGAGCGCCGACGCTTGCGCATCGGGCAGCGGGCGGAGCACCGGGTTGATGCTGGTGCCGAAGCGTGCGAGAACGGCGGCGTCGATGGCATCGGTCTTGGCCAGGATGCCGACGGCGCGAGCGAAATCGCGCACTTGGCGCGGATTGACCACGACCACAGGCAACCCCGCGGCGGCGAGCGATGCGACGACGGCCCTCTGATACCCGCCGGTGGATTCGAGAACGATCAATCGCGGCGTGAGATCGGCAAGCCAAGCGATCAGCGCGGCATGACCCTTGGGATCGTTATCAAACGACGCGGGGGCTGCGGTCGAAACCGGCAGCGAGGCCACGTCGAGGCGGGCCTTGCTGATGTCAATGCCGACCACGGACGATCCCGAGGCAGCGGACGATACGACGACGGACGAGGTAGAGTCGGACACGATCATTCCCTTCCTTGCAAATGCGGACTTGCCGGCAGGCAGCGGTCCTTGCGACTGTTCGGGTTGGGATCGAGGCGAGCCGGTTCGGGATCTAGCTACCTCACGGCGTTTGCCGCCTGGGGGACATCGATCTCGCGATCCGGCCGGTGCGGGGACGGCTCCGCTACGCTCCGCCGCCCCCGCACCGAGGATCACCACGTCCGGTGGCTTCCTCCCAGAACATGATGCCACAGCGGACTGCTTATTGGCAAGATACAGGGGGACCCGATGACCATAGCGCGTGCCCAAATGTCGCGCGCCTTGTAAACGGCCGGGTGGCCCATCTCCTTTGGAGGTGGGGGAGCCGATGATCACCGCGGGTGG
>CAYRHJ010000017.1:0-59994 GCA_964424105.1 uncultured Phycisphaeraceae bacterium
GATTACCAGGCCTACCTTGACTGTGCTGGCGGGCCTGGGCTCCCGCCGCCGCCCGAAGGGGATCCGCCGACCTCCGAATGCGACGTCTTCGACGCCAACTGCGACGGTGACATTGATCTGTTCGATTGGGGCGCGCTGCAACTCGCCTTCACCGGGCCTTAGTGCATCCCATCTATGATCGCATGGGTGCGGGCGGACTCGTCGATCCGGGCCTGACAGCGGTGCCCGGCGTATTCGGAGCGCACGACGGCCTTCGCCGCCACGCCGCCACGCCGCCCACCCGCGCGAAACCCCGGCCCTCATCCGACCCGGTGGGTGAAAACTGAAAGACCCTGTACACTGGTGACGCAACCAAAAGGTGACGAAGCATGGGTGTCGCGAATTCAGCCCACCGGCGTTGGTTGCATGTCAAACAGGATCAACGAAACGCGATGCGCCCCCCCCCTTTTTTCCGACGAATCACCACGCCGGCCAAATGCAGGTTGCGACGTAGTTTCGATCCGATGATATTGCGCGATGAATAACATGGCTTCATGCTCGCCCCAACCCTTGCAGTCACCGGATTCGGTCGCTGGTCGCACCGTAAGCCTGCCGCTCGCCTTCCAACCGAATCCCGCGATCCGCACTTCCAAGAACGGACCTCGCCGTGCAGCCGTGCTGATTGCCGTGCACGTGTTCATCATCATCCATGTGGTTCATTACCTGATTCAAGGCAAAACCCTTTCGCCGGTCGAACCTTCCGAATCGATGTACACGCTGGAGCTGGGGCAACTGAACGCCGGGTTCATTCTGTTTGGATTGGCCCTCGTCGCCACCGTGATTTTCGGACGTTTCTTCTGTGGCTGGGGTTGCCACGTTGTCGCCTATCAAGACCTGTGCGGTTGGATCATGAAGAAGCTGGGCGTCCAACCGCAGCCCGTGCGAAGCAGGCTCCTCCTGTTCGTGCCATTAGGGCTGGCCCTGTACATGTTCGTCTGGCCCAGCCTGAAGCGTGTCTTGTTTTCCTGGGACGCCTTTTCAGATTGGGTGGCCACTTCGCCGATTTGGTTGGGATTCGTTTTCGGATCACCGCCGCCGGATTTTCCCGGTTTAAGCAATCACATCATGACGACAGGGTTCTGGATGACCTTTCCAGGACCTGTGTTCGCCGTTTTGACCATTCTGGTTTGCGGGTTTTTGGCGGTTTACGTTCTCGGCGCCAAGGGGTTTTGCACCTACGCCTGTCCCTACGGAGGCTTTTTCGCCCCGTTGGACAAGCTGTCGCCCGCGCGGATTCGGGTCACCGATGATTGCGAGCAGTGTGGCCACTGCACCGCCGTCTGCACATCCAACGTCAGCGTCAGCGAGGAGGTGAACCGCTACGGGATGGTCATGGACCCTGGCTGCATGAAGTGCATGGACTGTGTGAGCGTGTGTCCGAAAAACGCATTGTATTACGGTGTGGGCAAGCCCGCGGTCGCCGTGCGAAGTCATGCTCGAAACGAGCGAAGTCATTCTGGCCGGGAACGACACGCAATCTATCAGTTTTCGATATCCCAAGAGTTTGCACTATTTACCATCTTTCTGGTCACTACGCTGTCGCTTCGCGGACTGTACGACGGTCCGCCGTTGCTACTTTCTGTCGCGTTGGGAGGCGTGACCGCTGCGTTGGCGTTGAAGTGTGGGTCAATGGTGCGACAGCCAACAGTACTACTGCAAAATATGCATCTAAAATTAGCCGGGACCATTCAACGCCCCGGTTTGGTTCTTTCGATACTAAGTCTGGCCTGGGGCGGGTTTGTAGCCCATAGCGGATTCGTGCAGTGGCATCGCACCTGGGGAAATCATCATTTGAGCCTGACCGAGGCTGGTATGGAAATTGTGACCGCTCCGCGCGAAGCATGGCCGGCGTATTCAGCAGGACATTATCGGGCGTTAAGCCGGGGTGAACGACACCTTCGATTGGCGGACCGCTGGGGGTTGGTCGACGTGATGGATGTCAAGAAGGGGTTGGCTTGGGTGTCACTTTGTCGGGGGGATGACACGGTCGGTGTGGGCTACATTCGGGAGGCGATCGCGGCGGCGCCAACGATGCACGTGCTGCGCGAACAACTGGTGGCGGTTTTGACCGCTCGCGGAAATATTGAAGAATCAATTGAAGCCATGAATGCACTTTTTTTGGCCCGACCCGCCCGTGCGGATGAACGATTCAGGTTGGCGAATTTGTACGTCAGCCGTGGACGGATGGCGGAGGCGATGGCGGAATATGAAGCCTGTCTCGAAATGGCGCCTGAATCATTCGAAGCGCATTACAATTATGGGGGATTGCTGGGTCGAGAGGGACGATATGAAGCGGCGATCGAACATCTGCAAACGGCGCAAAGTTTAAATCCTGATGATGTTGATGTCTATTTGGAACTGTCGATTGCATGCATTGGAGCCGGCAGGGTGGCGGAGGGTTTTTCGTGGTTGGAAGCGGCGCAGAAGATCGCACCGAATGACCCGCGCCCGAGCCATCAATTGAAGGCGCTTATAGATGCGGGTTACGTACCGCCGCGGTGACAAGGAGGTCGGAACCCTCGTCACTCCGCCGAAAATGGGAGTCCAGGCAAGTGACACAAGCACCCTTGCGATTCCGGTGGTTGGCTGTAGGGTCGCTTGAGTTGAGGTTTTCGGACCGATAGACTGTTGGGCAGGCAGATATGAAGCGGGGTGCGGGGTGCGGGGTTGCATGCCTAGTCTTGCTTGGCTACGCGAAATTGAGGAACGGAGCAGATTCATGCTATGGATTCGACATGACACCATTATGGCCACGGCGATTTTGGCGACGTGGGTCGCGGTTGCGAACGGGGGGACGGGGCTAACGACCGTTTTGGAGATCGGTGGTCTGACCCGACCCGTCTACGTCACGCACGCGCCGAACGACTTTGAACGAATATTCATTGTCGAACAGGCTGGCGTGATTCGGATTCACACGCTGGGCAGCGGCACCTCCTCGATATACCTGGATATCCGTTCACGAGTGGGCGACGACTTCAACGAGAAAGGCTTGTTGGGGTTGGCGATCCATCCTGATTATGCGAACAACGGTTTTATCTACGTGAATTATACCCGATCGGGGACGTCTAATTTTGATACACGAATCTCGCGGTTTCAGGCGATCGGGCCGCCCATGACGGCCACTGAAGCCGATCCGGACAGCGAGTCCATTCTCCTGACCTACAGTCAGCCGTTTCCCAATCACAACGCCGGGTGGATGGGATTCGGACCGAAAGACGGCTACCTATATATTGCCAGCGGCGACGGCGGATCGGGTGGTGACCCGGGCAATCGTGCACAGGACATTACCAATCAGTTGTTGGGCAAAATCCTGCGGATCGATGTTGACGGCGGCGTGCCGTATGCAATTCCGCCGACGAATCCGTTTGTGGGGATCAGCGGCGATGACGAGATCTGGGCCTATGGACTGCGGAATCCCTGGCGATGCGCGTTTGATACATTAACGGGAGATTTTTACATCGGTGACGTGGGGCAAGGGCTATGGGAAGAGGTGAACGTACAATCCGCGGCAAGCATCGGTGGGGAGAATTGGGGCTGGCGATGTCGCGAGGGCGCCCATGACTTCGATTTCTCGGGAAACTGCGGAAATGAAACGTTGATTGATCCCAATCACGAATATGATCATGGCGGCGGTCGATGTTCGATTTCGGGAGGCGAGGTCTATCGAGGATGCGCGATCCCGGGATTGCAGGGGACGTATTTCTTCGCTGATTTTTGCAGTGATCAGATTTGGAGCTTTCGCGGCGCCGGTGTTGCGGAATTTCAGGAGCGGACGGCGGAGCTTGAACCGGCTGGGCCGTTGAGCATAGGCAACCCCTCCTCGTTCGGGGTCGACGCGTACGGTGAAATCTACATCTGCGACCTGGGGGGCGGCGAAGTGTTCAAGATCGTGCCGGCGGCGGGCGGCCCTTTTTCCGACTGCAACGAGAACGGGAAGGAGGACGCGTGCGATTTCGCGGACGGAACCAGTTTGGATGCGAATCTGGACGGCATTCCCGATGAACTGGGGTGCGACGACGACGACGTGTGCACGGCAGACGCGTGTGCACCGGGGTTGACATGCACGAACACGGCGAACATTTACGGAGACGTCGATCACAATGGCACGGTGAACTTGACCGATTTGTTTTGTGTGCTGGCCGGGTTTTCCGATCTCTTTGTTGACTGCACGTTTCACGACATCGATATCCATCCCTGCATCGGAAATGATACGATCAATCTTTTCGACCTGTTTGGTGTGATCGGCGCGTTTTCCGCCGAGGACCCGTGCTGTTCGCCCTGAAAAAGGTTTGCCTATCGGGCAAGCGGTGTTGGAGAAACCAGATTCGTGCTCTTGCGGGGTATGGGCGGGTGGAAGCGGTTTGCGTGTTCGTGCGGTGACCGCTCGCTTCGCGGTTGCGGGTCGTGACTGGATTCCGGCTTGCGCCGGAATGACGATGAAAGCGCCGCAATGACGGAGCGCGGGGGACCGCTCGCTTGGCGCTCGCGGCTCGTGCAGTGATTCGGAATAGAAGGGCCGCTCCCTGTGCCGATTGTGACTGGAGGCGATGGCGCGGTTTGAGTGCCATGGACTGCGTCGCCCATTTGCCATACTGGACGCTCCCGCCTTGGTCGCGTCCAGGGTCGCGGCTCTGTTAAGAGGCGGGTTGGAAATGACGCGGTCGCGGGTCGTGTAGTGATTCGAAATGGATGTTCGCTTCACGATGAAAGTTTGGCGCACGATGAAAGTTCGGCGATGGGATAGAACGCTATGACAGATGTTCGCATCACAAATCGACTAGGCACGTGCGGGGTGAGGGCAGCGCTGGCGACGTTGGGCCTGTTTTGGCCGGCGCCGGCGTCGGCCCAAGTCAGTCTGAATGGGCGCATGGAGCGGATTGGTTCGTTTCAGGTCGTTCGCGTCTGGGGCGATCCTCCGGAGATGGGGTTTGCCCATGGATACTTGTTGGCGAAGGACATCGTCGCGGACCTACAGACGGTGGTGTCGACATTGTATGGCGGCAAGATGGAACGATATGAAGCGACGCTCGCATCGTTGAAAGATATTATTTCCGTTCCGCCGCGTCTTCAGGCTGAAATCGAGGGCGTGTTTGAGGGCATACAATCGGTTTACGGAGCCGCTCCTGAAATGCCGGCATGGGGCAGGCGAATGAAGATCGAGGACTTGATCCATTGGAACGCGTTTGACGTTCTCCGGGCGTTCGGGTGCTCGGGGTTTGCGGTTTGGCATGATCGGGCGGGGGAGGCGGGGGTGATCGCGGGTCGGACGTTCGACTTCCCGGCGTTTTCACCGGATATGCTTAGCCATCAGTTTATTCTGATCCGCGAGCCGAGCCACCGTGCCAAGATCGCATCGGTGACGTGGCCCGGGTACGTCGGCGCATTTACGGCCATCAATCACCGGGGTGTTGCGATTTTTCTACATGACGGCAACGGGCGACGGTCGCCGCAGCCGACGGGTCAATACGTGCCCATGACGCTGGTAATGATGGATATTCTCGAACAGGCCAAGCCGGAAAACACGTGGCGCTACGTACGCAACGCGGTGCAGGTTCATGCCACGCCATTCAGCTACCTGGTGCGGGTCGTGGCGCCGTGGACCACGAACACGCCGGTGCCATCCGCGGTATTCCGCAGGGACGCGGACGCTGCGGGTTTTAATCCAGCCAAACAGGATATGACCATCACGACGAATCACTACTTGGCTGACAATTTCACGCCGCAGGGTGACGCATCGGAAGATTCGGTACGGCGATACAAGACGTTGGAGACGCTGTTGTCCGGCCCGGTGACGCCGATCATGGCCTGGAACGCGTTGGGGGCGGTGGCTTCGGCGGATCCGAATTCGGGAACGCTTCACGCGTTGGTGTTCTACCCGGAACGACGTCGGTTGGAATTGAGTTTCGCGCAGTGGACCGAGCAGGCGTTCATACCGGCGACGTTGCACGCACCGACGGTCATTTCGTTTGATGAATTGTTCAAGTCACCGCAGGATCGCGGGCCGGGCGGATAGATTTTCGGGCATTGCGACGTTCGCAATTGCACTACGCGCACCGACAAGGGGTCGTTTCTATACGGGCGAAGACCGCTCCCTGACGGTCGCGGCTCGGTTAAGATGCAAACAGCGCAAGAAACTACACTAGGGATGGCATTCGGTCGGGCAATCGGGCGTGCCGCCGGCGGCGCGAAGGACGCTGAGGATGTCGAGGAGATTGATGGTTCCGTTGCCGCCGCAGGGCCACAGGTCGATGGGCTTGATACCGCAGGTCGGTCCCGCGTCGTGCAATCCGTCGATTGCGCAGATGATATCGAGTAGGTTCACGATTCCGTCGTCGTTCAGGTCGCCGTGTGGCGGACAGGTCTGTATCGTGATGTCGTCCAGAAACCAACGCTGACTCGCGGCTTGAACTTCCGCGCGGAATTTCAAACGAAACTCGCCATGCAGTGCGTTCGTCGGCAGGGGGATGGTATGACGGGCGAATTCGTTCCGATCGACCCCGTCGGACACCCATCGATCGAGAAGAGTCCATTGACCGTCGGCGGACCAGAATTCCACAACGAGGGCCTGGTCCGCTGTGACTCCGCGATGCAGTGCGGAGATGAAAAGCGTTGAACCGAATAGGCTGGTCAGATCGATTCGTTGGCTGCGGATTTCATCACGATCGAATTCGTTGGCGGAGGCGGCAGCGGTGCTCAATTCCAAGGCGAAGGGCGGGCTGGGCACGGTGGCGTCGGGAACCGTCGTCACATTGCCGCCGTCATTGTAGGACCAGCGCGTCGGGTTGGGGGTGCCCGCGAAGTCGAATTCCTCGGTGAATGGAAGGTTTAGTGGGGGGGCTTTGTCGAGCAGACAGGTTCGCGTGTTTCTGTAGTTTCGGATGATGCCGGCTGACCCCGCGGCGAATGCCTGCATGTTGCAGGAGCAGGGGGGGTTCGGTGGACAATCGATCACCGGGCACATGATGTTGCACCCGCTGCCCGAGCAGTGGTTGGCGCCCCAATTGTGACCCAACTCGTGCGCGGTCAAAGCGACGCGAGTTGTGAACACCTGGCTGAAGCGCGACTGCGATAGGCCATAGGCGACGTTTCCGGAGCTGCCGCAATCCGGACTGTTGGCGACGACGTTGCAAACGACGCCGACGAATGCGATGCCAATCGTGGAACCGATCAGTTCCTTGCCGGTGAAGAGATGGGCGATGTCACGATGGATGCTGCTTTCCGGGGGTGTGTTCCATCTGTTTCGGAATTGGCAGAGCAGGTCGAGCGCGTCGCTGCCGTTGTAGGTGCCGGGTTGGGTGCGAACCACGATGGTGGATAGTTCGTAGGTAATGCCGATTTCGGGCACCTCGTAAATGGGGCGCAGGGCGTTGATGATCCCTTCGATGTCATGGACGGTGGCAGCGACGTCTGAACCGTGGCTGGCGAAGAACTCGTAGTCGGCGTCGATGGCTAAATCGACGATTTTGACGTCGGTTCCGGAAGTCGAGCTATCGGAATAGGGAGCAGCGGTCGAACTCGCGTCGTCCGCATGGGCGAATTGGGATACGGCACACGTGCGACCGTGGCCGATGACGTCAGACGCGCGAAAGACGACGTGTTCCGATGGGAGGTCGTCCGGATCGGTGGACGGGAGCGGTTGAATTCCGCATTGGTCATTGTGGAAGTAAACGACCGCTTGCAATTGTCCCGCATTCAACGACGCGCGGACGTGCGAATCGACCAGGCCGCGAACCTGCCCCGCGTAGATCGGTGCGGGTGGGATGGCGATGGTGGTCAGGTCGTCGTCGCCGTTGGATAGGAATACGCTGAAGCCGTCGCCGCGTACGGACACGGGATCAAGTTGCAGTGTTCGGGTGGTGCCGTCCAATTCCAGGTCAACTTCGATCCGCCCGTGAAGGTAGCGGATCGGCTGGGGGGTTTGTACGGTTGATGCCCGAAGGTTGAGTGCGGCGTTGGCGACCTGTGCTCGCCGATCGGCTGATTGGTCTTGGGGCCTGTGGATCAGCCTCTTTTTGACCGCGTCAACCTGTTCGGATTGTTGTGCGCGGGCCTGGAGGACGATAATCGGGCCTGTGGCCATCACGAGCAGGATGGCGCGAATTGAGTGGTTCGATTTTCGGTGTTTCATTCGGGACCGTTCCGAGACATCATGGCGCTTGGCGATTCGTGATTCAGAATCGCTGGTGTATACATTTTCGGACAATAATGGGGAGCAAGTCGGATGTGCGTACGCCCGATAATTCGATTTCGCAGACAAACGCCCGCGAAAGGAACCCAACATCCGACTGTTTTTATGCATCGTGCCGTTGACACGTCAAGTAAAGGGTTTTATGCTGGTGAATATGAGTAGCGGATCGGGCCAATCGCATCGCAACTGGTGGTGGTATCGGAGCAAAATGCTCGCCGGGGCCGGTCTGCGCAATAGATAACGAAAGCCAACGCAGAATCATGAGCCTCCGGCGAGACCGCCGGGGGCTTTTTTTATGGGCACATGGAAATGAAGGTGAACGAATCGGCTGACGTTCGTTGCGCAGTTGCTGACGTGACGGGTGCGTTGCGTGCGGTTGCGTCCGGACGAGACTTGACCGAGGGAGAAGCGTTTGCCATGGCCAATGCCATCATGACGCAGCAGGTTTCCGATGCGCAGATCGCCGGCCTGTTGATGGCGCTGCGAACCAAGGGCGAAAGCGACAGGGAGATTTTGGGTTTTGCACGGGCCATGCGGAATCACGCGGTTCCCATTCCGTTGAAAGACAATCGCGTGCTGGATACCTGCGGGACGGGCGGTGACGGATTGGGCACGTTCAACGTTTCCACGGTTGTTGGGTTTGTCGCAGCCGGCGCGGGTTGCAAGGTGGCGAAGCATGGGAACCGGTCGTCGTCGGGCCGTTGCGGCAGCGCGGAGGTGTTGGGAGCGTTGGGCGTTGAAACGGAGATGTCACCGGAGCAAACGGCGCGATGCATCGAGGAAATCGGCGTCGGATTTCTATTTGCGCCGCAATATCATCAGGCGACCCGACACGCGGCCCGCGTTCGCCGTGAACTGGGCGTGCGGACGATATTCAACATCCTGGGTCCGCTGACGCATCCCGGCGGGGCTGCGTTTCAATTGATGGGTGTATTCGATGGGTCGTTAACGGAGGTTCTGGCCGGCGTGCTTCGTGACCTGGGTTCGGCGCGATGCATGGTCGTTCACGGTCGAGACGGACTTGATGAAATTACGCTGACCGATGCCAGCGTGATCAGCGAGTGGGACGGCGAGTCGATTCGCACTTTTGACATTCGTCCGGAAGATTTCGGATTGGGTCGTGCTCGAATGGAAGATTTGTGCGGTGGCGATGCCGGTACGAACGCCGCTACGGCGCGATCGGTGTTGTCCGGCCGGAAGGGGCCGGCGAGGGACGTGGTGCTGCTGAATAGTGCAGCGGCGATTTACGTGTGCGGTCAAGCCGGGTCCATGGCTGCGGGTCTGAAGCTGGCTGCGGAGTCTATCGATTCCGGGGCTGCGTTGGATAAACTGGAACGGTTGCGAGCCGCGAGAACGGACGGGCGCGAGTGACCGGGATATTGCGTCAGATATTGGACTGCAAGAAGGTCGAGGTCGCGAAGGCTCGGCGACGGGTGTCGTTGTCGGCGCTGTCCGATCGCGAGCCTGTCGTAGGGCGCGATTTTCGCGCGGCTGTGGCACGCCCCGGCATGTCGCTCATCGCGGAGATCAAGCGAAAATCACCGTCGGCCGGCGTGCTGCGAGAAGACGTTCAGGCTGCGGAGTTAGCGGTTACGTATGAAGTCAACGGGGCGGGGGCGTTGTCCGTGTTGACTGATGAAGTTTTTTTCGGTGGGAGCACGGAGGACCTTTCGCAGGCCAAGATGGCGACGACGCTGCCCGTGCTTCGGAAGGAATTCATCGTTGACGAATATCAGATTCATGAATCGCGAGCCATCGGGGCCGATGCGGTTTTGTTGATCGTCCGGGTGCTGAGTCAGGCCCAGCTTGCGGAATATCTGGCATTGGCGACGGAACTGGGGCTGGCGGCGCTCGTGGAGGTTCATTCGGAACGTGAATTGGAGGGGGCCATCGCAGCCGGGACGTCGATGGTCGGGGTGAACAATCGCGATCTGGATTCGCTGAAGACGGACGTGACGACGTCACTGCGGGTGCGGCGACATGTTCCGGATCATTGTGTGACCGTGGCCGAAAGTGGATTGCATGGGCGCGACGACATTGTAGCCATGGAGGCGGCCGGATTCGACGCCGTGTTGGTTGGTGAGGTGCTGCTTCGGGCGGCGGATCCGGGACGGATGGTCGCGGAGCTATTGGGCCAAGTTGCATGACGACCTTGCATCAAGAGCGTGAACATATCGCCGGCTTGGATCGCCGCATCCTGGCGTTGGCCGCTGAACGGATGGAGGCTGCGCGAGCCATTGGTGAATACAAGAAGTCCGCGGGGCTGCCGTTGCGTGATTGGGAAATGGAAAAGCAGGTGTTGCTGCGGGCGGCTACGTTCGCCGAGGAGTTGGGCATATCATCGAATACGGCCCGGTCCTTGATGCGGACACTGATTTCCGAATCTCGCGCCCAACAGGAGCAGCGTCACTATTCGACATTTGAGGGTCGGGCCGAAACGGTTTTGGTCATCGGTGGGGCGGGAAAGATGGGCCGATGGTTCGAACGGTTTCTGTTGGATCAAGGGCATCGCGTTTTTGTGTTTGACCCGCGAGCGAAGGGGACGGATTCGTCGAGCGTGTCCTCGCTGTCGGAAGGTTTGTCCGCGTGTTCGGTGGCGATTGTGGCCGTGCCGCTGAGTCAAACCGCGGAGGTGATTGAAGAACTCGTCGAAGCGGAATACCGCGGCGTGATCGTCGATATCGCCAGCCTTAAAAGTCCGTTGCGGTGTGCAATCGATCGTGCGCGTGACAAGGGGTTGGCTGTTACGAGCTTTCACCCCATGTTCGGTCCTGGTACACGGATGCTGTCTGATCACGTGGTGTGCATCTGCGATTGCGGTCACATCGAGGCGACGGCTGTCGCCCGCAAGTTTTTCGAAGCCACCGCGGTGACGCTGGTGGAAATGACGCTGGAAGATCACGACCGAATGGTGACGTATGTGTTGGGACTATCGCATTTGGTGAACGTGCTCTTCGCCGACGTGTTGGCGCGGTCCGGGCTGGCTTCGCATGATCTGATCCGCATGGGGAGCACGACGTATCAATCGCAGATGACCACGGCGAGCGCCGTGATGCACGAGGATCCGTCGTTGTACCACGCGATCCAACGCGTGAATCCCCATTCCACCGACCTGTACGATTCCGTTTCGATCTCGTTGGATCAGATCCGCTTGGCGGTCAAGAGCGGCCAAGTTGACACGTTCGCGGCCATCATGAAACGAGCGTGCGAATGGAACGAAGGGACCACATTGGAAGGGCATGGGAGTGTCTGACACGAAGACCCGCAAGACGTTTTCGACCCGCCCGGATGCGCGAGGCTATTATGGCGCGCACGGCGGGCGATTCGTGCCCGAGACGCTGATGCAGGCGCTCAGCGAGCTGGAATCGGCGTACAACGCCATCCGCGGCGACGCCGGTTTTCAGCACACGCTACACGTCCTGCTTCGGGACTACGTGGGTCGGCCCACGCCGCTTTACGCGGCCCGCCGGTTGTCGCAACACGCCGGTGGCGCGAGTATCTATCTAAAAAGGGAGGACTTGGCCCACACCGGGGCACACAAGATCAACAACGCGGTGGGGCAGGCGCTGCTGGCCCAGCGGATGGGCAAGCGACGCATCATTGCCGAGACGGGCGCGGGTCAACATGGCGTCGCGACGGCTACGGCGTGTGCACTGTTGGGCATCCCCTGCGAGGTCTACATGGGCGCGGAGGACGTGCGGCGGCAGAACATGAACGTGTTGCGGATGGAATTGTTGGGCGCGAAAGTCTTGCCGGTGGAATCCGGCACGCGAACGTTGAAAGACGCCATCAACGAGGCCATCCGCGATTGGGTCACGAACGTTGATTCCACGCACTACGTGATCGGTTCCGTCGTCGGTCCGCATCCCTATCCGTGGATGGTGGCGGAGTTTCAGTCCGTCATTGGCCGGGAAACCCGCGAGCAGATCATGCTTCACGAAGAAAGATTGCCTGAGGTCATCGTGGCCTGCGTCGGCGGCGGGTCGAACGCCATCGGGATGTTTCTGCCGTTCTTGAATGACGAGGTCGAGTTGATCGGCGTGGAGGGCGGGGGCTTGGGAATTCAGTCGTCGCGCCATGCAGCCAGTTTGGGCGCCGGGCGAATCGGCGTGCTGCACGGCGCCAGGAGCTATCTTCTGCAAGACGAGTGGGGCCAAGTCATGGGCACGCACTCCGTTTCCGCGGGATTGGATTATCCGGGTGTGGGACCGCAGCACAGCTTTTTGAAAGATGCCGGCCGAGTGCGATATACCAGCATTGAAGATCACGAGGCGGTGGACGCCGTCAAGCTATTGTCGAGGCGGGAGGGCATCATTCCCGCGCTGGAGAGCGCCCACGCCGTGGCGGAGGGCGTTCGTCGGGCCTCGCAATTGAATTCGCGACAGTGCGTGGTCATCAATCTATCCGGTCGCGGAGACAAGGACCTTGATATTATGAGGGGGCAGGTATGACGCTGCGTGCCACCTTCGATGCACTGCGAGCCGGTGGTGAATTGGCGTTGATACCCTACGTCACGGCTGGGTTTCCCACGCTGGATGCGTCCTTGGATTCCGTGCGCGAATTAGCGGAGGCCGGGGCGGATATCATCGAGGTCGGCATCCCATTCAGTGATCCGGTGGCTGATGGACCTACGATCCAATACGCTTCGCAAGTCGCGTTGGACGGGGGGTTTCGTCTGCCTGATCTTCTGACGGCGTTGCAGGATGTGGACGTGACCCAGCCATTGGTGCTGATGTCGTATTTGAATCCGTTGATGGCGATGAACGGAGAGGATGTTTTCGCTCGGATGGCGGCGGTGGGAATTCGCGGCTTGATTGTGCCGGATCTGCCTGTTGAGGAGGCGTCGGAGTGGTCGTCGCGTGCGAAGGCGAATGCTATCGAGATGGTGTTTCTGGCGGCTCCGACGTCGGGGGAGTCGAGACTGCGGGCCATCGCAGAACAATCGACCGGGTTTGTTTATTTCGTCAGTGTTGCGGGTATCACGGGTGAGAGAGCGGAGTTGCCGGCGGGGCTGTGTGATCGTATCCGCCGGTTCAAGACGCTATCGGAAACGCCGGTAGCGGTGGGTTTCGGGATATCCCAGGCCGCACAGATTCGATCGTTGATGGCGGTGGCCGACGGCGTGGTGGTGGGCAGCCGGATCATTACCGCGATCCGACGGGGCGAAAACGTAGGTGAACTGATACGGGAATTGAAATCGGCGTGCAGGAGTGCTGAAACATGTTGATCGTGATGAAGACCCATGCAAGCGACGAGGACGTGTCGCGCGTTTGCGATTCCGTTCGTGCCATGGGGTTGACACCCCATCCCATCCCCGGGCAGCATCGTGTCGCCATCG
Organism: uncultured Phycisphaeraceae bacterium; assembly: GCA_964424105.1. Classification (GTDB taxonomy): domain Bacteria; phylum Planctomycetota; class Phycisphaerae; order UBA1845; family UBA1845; genus CAYRHJ01. The sequence goes on from CAYRHJ010000017.1 coordinate 13,566, forward strand.
GCATCACCGGCAACCTGGGGCCGGTGGACCCCAACCGCATCTCCATGCTGCCGGGCGTGGTTGAAATCATACAGGTGACCAAGCCCTACAAGTTGACGGGGCGGGAAATGCAGCCGGATGACACGGTGGTGCGCGTTGACGGCGTGGCCATCGGCGGCGGCGACATGGTGGTGATGGCTGGTCCCTGTTCCGTGGAAACAGCGGAGCAGACGCTTCAAACGGCGCGATATCTCCAGACGCATGGCGCGCAGATGCTTCGCGGCGGCGCCTACAAGCCGCGAACCTCGCCGTACGCGTTTCAAGGATTGGGGGTTGACGGGCTTCGTATTTTGAAGGAGGCCAAGGAGCAAACCGGACTGCCCGTCGTGTCGGAGGTGGTTGACGTGGAGTCGTTCGATCAGGTCGAGCGCTACGTCGACATGATTCAGATCGGGGCGCGGAACATGCAGAATTATTCGCTGCTGCGTCGGGCGGGACAGTCGCGAAAACCGGTGTTGCTGAAACGGTCGATGTCCGCAACGCTGAAGGAATTTCTACTGGCGGCTGAATATGTTTTGAGCGAAGGCAATCGAAACGTGGTTTTGTGCGAACGGGGCATTCGAACGTTCAGCGATTTCACGCGTTTCACGTTGGACTTGAGCATCGTCCCGGAGTTGAAGCGGATATCGCATCTGCCCGTCATCGTCGATCCTAGTCACGCAGCCGGTCGGCGAGAACTGGTCAACCCCCTGGCCCGGGCGGCCATCGCGGTCGGCGCGGACGGAATCATGGTGGAGGTGCATCCCGATCCGTCGGCTGCGCTTTCGGACGGACCGCAAGCCTTAACTTTTGAAATGTTCGAAATCCTGATGGAGGATGTTCAGAACATCGCGACAGCCGTTCGAGGAGCGGCCCGAGCGTATCCATGACCCTACCCGCGATTGATGGGAACGTCTTTCATCGGCGCGTGTTGGCGAATGTAGCTCCCTTGCATGTTTTCAGGCGACTATACGCTGGGGATGCGCATGCCTTTTTATACGAATCGTTGGAAGGCAGGGGCACGAGCGGGCAATATTCATTCCTTGGCGGAAAGCCTACTTTCATTTTCAAGAGTACAGGCCGGCGTATCGAGTCCGGCCCGGTCGATCGTCTGACCGTGACGGAAGGTGATCCGATCGTTGGGCTACGTTCGTGCCTTCAATCGCAGCGCGACGCGCCTCCTATCGCGACGTTTCCCGGCGGGGCGGTCGGCTATTTTTCCTATGACACGGTCCGATTTTTCGAATCGCTCCCCGACGGCAACGTGGCTGACCCCGCCCACCCCGATGCGTACTTCCTGTTTCCAGGCGAGATCATCATCGTTGATCATCTGCATGAAGTGGCCCACATACTGCTATACGGCCAACACGATTCGAGCCGGCGGGCCGACGCCATCGCCGAGATCATCGCCGAAAGTGAAAAAGTCGCATGCGGAAACGATCGTGATCAGGGCGACGTTCCGTCTGCACACCCAGCCGAATCACCCGTTCCCCTGCGCCCCAACATGACTCGGCAGCAATTCATGGCCGCTGTGATGGCCGCGAAAGATTACATCGCCGCGGGTGACGTTTTTCAAGTCGTGCTATCGCAGAGGTTCGAATTCCCCGTCACTATGAAGCCGATTCATTTGTATAATTCCCTTCGCACAACGAACCCGTCCCCATACATGTATTTCTTGCAGCTTGACGGTCTGAACGTCCTGGGTTCATCGCCGGAGGTATTGGTCAAGCTCAATGGGCGTCGCGTCGTCTCCCGACCGCTGGCGGGGACGCGGCGCCGCGGAAAAACCGCAGAGGAAGATCAGAACCTGGCCCATGAATTGCGGAATGACGAGAAGGAGCGGGCTGAGCACGTCATGCTGGTTGACCTGGCCCGAAACGACATCGGTCGCGTGTGCATGCCGGGAAGCGTGAAGGTCACTCGCCTGCTGGACATCGAACGCTATGCGCAGGTGATGCACCTGGTGTCCGACGTGGAGGGCCGCCTGCGAGACGAACGCGACGCGTTTGACTTGTTGGCTGCTACTTTTCCCGCGGGGACGGTTTCCGGTGCGCCGAAGATTCGGGCCATGGAAATCATCGATGAATTGGAGACGTGTCGCCGTGGGATTTACGCCGGCGCCATCGGGTACATCAGCTATCTCGGTGACATGGACATGTGCATCGCCATTCGCACGGTCATCATGGACCGAGATCGCGGGTTCATTCAAGCGGGGGCGGGCATCGTGGCCGACTCCGACCCGCAAAAGGAATACGAAGAGACCATGAACAAGGCGGGCGGTTTGTTCCAAGCCGTGCAACGTGCCATGACAAACCAAGATTGAACCGTAGCCGGCCCGTGTCATTTACAGTCGCGAATGGACAGTCTAACTGGAACGTACGAAATCACGCTGTCGCGAGCACCGGCCCGGCAAGTGCCACATCAGTCGCAGTTCGCGAAGTAGAATCTGTTGCACTTCAAAAAGGAATTGTGAGACACGCTCGCCGGTCCGGCATGGATGTGACATTCCCGAATTTCCCCGCGAAATCAGATGAACAAATCTTGTTCGAGGCACAAATTTGAAATAATTTTGTCGTGCGAACGTTTAGACCACGGTGTGCCGTTGAAAATAGGTACGAATTTGCTCGATTATGTCGTTTGGGCTGGTTAAGATGGTTGAGATTGTTTGGTCAGGGTCTGTCGTGGGCAAACGACATACCCGCCGAGGTCTTGCCTACGTCGTTTCAACTGGTTCACACGCGTATTCCCGACCATGACGGGAGCTGAGATTTCCGAGACAAATTTCGCAGGGAGGATGTTTCATGCTGGACACGATGGACGAAAGGATGAACGCAACCGCGCTTTCACGTCGTGCGTTCCTGGGCGTCGGTGTGGCTGGGGCGGCGGTCGGTACGGCGGTTCAAAATCTTTGGGCACAGGATTTGAATCTGCGTCGCCGCGCGCTGACCCGTACGCTGCGACCGGCGACGCGGAAACAGCCCATCGATCCAACGCTGTTGGCCTTGGTCAATCGCGTCACCATGGGTTTTAACCAAGCCACGTACGACGAGGCGGAGTCGTTGGGTTACATGGCCTTCCTCGAACAGCAACTGGATCCCGATTCCATCGACGATACGGATTGGGAGACCCGTCTGGCCGCCCTCGGTTACGACACGCTGACCATGACGTCGCAGCAGATTTACAACACCTACGCAGAAATGCAGGGGGTTCCCGTGCAGCATCTGGTGCGGGCTTCGCTGTTGCGCGGCGTCTATTCCAAGAAACAGCTTTTAGAGCGCATGGTGGAGTTCTGGACGGACCATTTCAACATCAACATTCAGGACGGGCAGTGTCGTCGCCTCAAGACGGCCGACGATCGCGACGTCATTCGCCAACATGCCCTGGGAAATTTCCCCGATCTGCTGGAAGCGTCCGCCACAAGCGGTTGCATGCTTTTCTATCTCGACAATTACACCAACATCGTCGGGCTTGCGCAGGAGAATTACGCCCGCGAGCTGATGGAGTTGCACACCCTGGGTGTCGGCGGTGGCTACACGCAGGCGGATGTCGAGGAGGTCGCCCGCTGCCTCACCGGCTGGACGTTCTGGGGTGTAGCCTCGGGCATCTTCGGCGATTTCCGCTATCGGGACAATCTGCACGACCAGGGTGAAAAAACCGTTCTCGGAAACGTCATCGCACCCAACGGTGGTGTCAATGACGGCTACGATGTGATCGACATCCTGGCTTATCATCCCAGCACGGCGCGTTTTATTTCACATAAACTTTGCGAGCGGTTCCTTGGTTACGATCCGCCGGAAGACATCGTGGAAAGCACCAAGGCCACGTACCTCGCGACCGGCGGTGACATCAAGGAGATGCTCCGGGTCATTCTGCATCCCACGTCGCTGACCTATTTAGCGACGCCGAAATTCAAACGCCCCGTCCACCTGATGACCTCTCTTTTGCGGGCGACCCAAGCCAACGTGTTGCAGCCCAGGTATATCGATGACCAGGTGGGATTGATGGGCCAGCGACCGTTTCATTGGGACCCGCCGGACGGATATCCGGATTCCCTGGAAACTTGGAGCGCGTCCCTGCTCATCCGCTGGCAATTCGCGTCGAGCGTGCTGGCATCGACGCAAAGCGTCGGCATCGATGTGGTGGGATTGCTCGCGTCCCAAGGCGGAAACGTTCCCGGACAACAGGCTCAAGCCATCAATCAGATTTTGACCGGCGGCACGATGTCGAACGAGGAAGTCAATCTGTTGCAGTCGTTTTTCGACGAATGGTCTTCGTTGGATGGTGTCAATCGGGAAGGGTTGGCCTTGGCGGCAGCGATGCCGGGATTTCAATGGTATTGACGTTGAAATCCGGAGATCACGAATTGGCCACCGTCCAAACAACTGAAATCAAGAAAGGGGGCGTCATGTCCGGCTCCATCGCTCGACCTATTTCGCCCCTGCCCAAATCGAAGATGAATCTGACGCGGCGTGGTTTTCTGCGAACCGGAGCCGTCGGGATCACGGCGCTGGGTGCAGCCGCCCATTCGGTGTCAGCGAGTGACTTGTCGTTGACGCGCCGCCGTTCGGCGAGCTTGCGACCGCAGATACGGGTTCGCGGCGAGGCCGATCCGACCTTGCTGGCCCTGGTGAACCGGGTGTCGTTCGGTTACAGCGACGCGCTTTATCAAGAAGCTGAATCGCTGGGTTATGATGCCTTTTTGGAGCAGCAGCTCGATCCCGACTCCATCATCGACACCGACTGGGAGAATCGGCTGGCGGGCTTGGCCTATGGCACGCTGACCATGTCGTCCAAGCAGATTTACGACACCTATGTCCAGATTGACCAAATCCTGCCCCTGGTTGAATTGATAGGCGCAACCACCCACCGCGCCATTTATTCCAGAAAGCAACTATACGAACGCATGGTGGAGTTCTGGTCGGATCATTTCAACGTCTACATTCTGGACGGCCATTGCCAGTGGCTCAAGACCGCCGACGATCGCGACGTGATTCGCTCGTACGCCATGACCACCGTGCCGCAGTTGCTCAACGCGTCCGCCCGCAGCGCAGCCATGCTGTACTATCTTGATAACTATGCCAACATCGTGGGTCTTGCCCAGGAGAACTACGCGCGCGAGCTTCTGGAGCTGCACAGCATGGGCGTGGGCGGCGGCTATACGCAGGCCGACGTCGAGGAAGTCGCCCGGTGTTTGACGGGATGGACCTTCCACGGACCAGCCAGCCCTGATTATGGCACGTATGTGTACTACGCTCCATACCATGACACGGGCCCAAAGACGGTCCTGGGGACGTCAATCCCTGCTCGCCCAGCCGCGGACGGCTGGATGGATGGGCAGGACGTTCTGGACATTATTTCCATGCACCCCAGCACGGCGCGATTCATCGCCCACAAGCTGTGCGTCCGGTTTCTCGGTTACGATCCACCGGAAGACGTCGTCGAAAGCGTCAAGGAGACCTATCTCTCGACCGGCGGGGACATCAAGTCCATGCTGCGGGTCATCCTGCATCAAAACGTGCAGACGTACCTGTCGACGCCGAAATTCAAGCGGCCTTTTCATCTGACCGCGTCGCTGTTGCGTGCGACCGATGCCGACATCTTGGAGCCTCGATTCCTGGAATTCCCACTGCTCCAGATGGGGCAAATTCCGTTCTTTTGGGAGCCGCCCAACGGCTATCCGGATTCGTTGGCGGCTTGGGGCGCTTCCCTGCTGCACAGGTGGGAATACGGTTCGACGGCATTTTTCTTCACGAACTTCGTCGGAACCGACCTGTCGGCCTTGCTGGCCAATGCGGGCGGCACGGTGGGAAACGAAGGAGAAGCAATCAATCTGATTCTGACCGGCGGCACCATGACCAGCGAGGAAGTCGCCGAGATTCAACAGTTTTATGACGATTACCGTGGCTCGCCTGTAGTCAACGCCGACGCGTTTGGATTGGGCGCTTCGATGGCGTCCTACCAGTGGTATTGAGTGAATGGGTGGGGATGGCCTCGTTGAATTGAAACGGCAAACGAAACAACACGGAGTGGATTCATATGCCAGAACATGACATCGGATGTATAGGTTGTTCCGAATATCAGGAACTGTCCCGGCGAGGCTTTCTAAGTGCATCCAGATCGGCGGCTGCGGCGGTGCTCAGCTCGCCCGCCTGGTTACCGCAGGTCGTGTTGGCCCGGGATTTCGGCTCGCACGACACCATCGTTAACGTCTTCCTTCGCGGAGGGTGGGACTCGCTTTCGGTCATCATTCCCTATGGCGACCCCAATTACTACAGCCCAACATTGAGGCCCGATCTGACCATCGCTCCGCCCGGCAGCTCCGGCGGGGCCGTCGCCTTGACGGGCAACAGCTTTTTCGGCCTGGCGCCTGCACTGGCATCACTGGTTGACGCGTATGACGCCGGCGATCTGCTGCTGATACCAGCCTCCGGCTCGCCCGACCCGTCGCGCTCCCACTTTGATGCCCAGCAATTCATGGAATACGGAACGCCGCTGCAACCGGCCAGCTTGTTCAGCGGTTGGCTGGCCAGACACTTGCAAGTCGTGCCTCCGGTGGGCAATGGTTTGTTAAGAGCGGTCGCATTTGCTGATTTGGTTCCCCAATCGTTGACCGGCGCGCCGGCCACCGTCCCAGTACCGAATCCAGCCGAATACGGTTTCCCCGGCAATCCAGCCACCATCGCTGATCGGCGGGCCATTTTGGAACAGACCTACGCCTCCGCAGCCAGCCCGCTTCCCAACACGGCCATCAGCACGTTCGGCACCATCGATCTACTGGCCACCATCGACTTCGACAACTACACGCCTTCCAACGGCGCCGTTTATCCCAATTCGTCTTTCGGGAGAGCGTTGGAATCGGCGGCTGCCCTGATCAAGGCCGAGGTCGGCGTCGAAGCTTGCACGATCGACAAGGGCGGCTGGGACACACATAACGCGCAGGGCAATATCGGTGGGGCCATGTTTCTTCTGATGCAAGACCTGGCCGACGGTTTGGCTGCGTTCCACCTCGATATGCAGAGCAAGATGAATGAACTGGTTGTGGTGGTGATGTCGGAATTTGGCCGTCGAGCGGATCAGAACGGCAGCATCGGGACGGATCACGGCCACGGCAACGCCATGATGGCCATGGGCGGTCACATCGCCGGCGGTCAGGTCATCGGTGATTGGACCGGCGGCGAACTGCTCCACCCGGACAACCTTTTCCAAGGCGACAGTTTGGACATCACGACGGATTATCGCGACGTTCTAAGCGAAATCCTTAGCAATCGACTGGGCAACAACAACTTGGATCAGGTGTTCCCGAACTACACGCCGTCTTTCAAGGGGGTCACCGTCTAGGAAGCCGGAAACGGCGGCGAATCGCGGAGGGTGCTGAATGAGAAGCAATTTGACCTATGCCATAACGGCGATCCTGTTGACCTCGATCGCCCTGGCCCGTCCACCACGTCAAGCACCCGGTCCCGTTCATGCCGATTGGCAACGCGGCGAAGACGGCACGGCTATCACTGGATTTTCCGGACCGACCCGGCAGATTACAGCCTCGTCCAACGCCCAACGTGGCGGGCTGGACGTCGCCATCATCGCGTCGGCCTCCGCAAACGTCACCGATCCTTTTTTCACCGATCCCCAATCGAAGCTTTTCGCGAGCGGTTTTTTCAGCTCGGTGTCGATCATCCACGCCGGCCAAATGACCCCCGCGCTGCTCGATTTGCAGGCGTTCGATGCCGTTCTCATCTGGAGCAATTTCGACTTCGCCGATGCGGACGCGCTGGGTGAAAACCTGGCTGACTACGTCAACGGCGGTGGGGGAGTGGTGGTGGCTGTCTTCGCCAATTCGACTTCCAGCAACGATCGCATTCTGGGCGGTCGCTGGCAGACCCACGATTACGCCGTGATTCCCACGCTGGGTGGAACGCAGACCGGCTCCGCGACATTGGGCGTTGTGCACAACCCCGTTCATCCGATCATGCTCGGCATCGGAACGTTCTCGGGCGGATCGAGCAGCTTTCGTCCGACCGCGACGGCCATCACCATTGCAGCCACGGAAGTGCTCGCAGATTGGTCCGACGGCAAAACGCTGATTGCCGTTCGCGAAGATACCGTCGGCGCCAGGGTGGACCTGGGCCTGTATCCCGTCTCCGACGCCGTCCTTCCCAGCTATTGGGATGACGCCACGGACGGAGACTTGCTTCTGGCCAACGCGCTCAAGTACGCCGCCGAACGCGTTCCGCTCTCGCCTGGTGATTCCGACGGCGACGGGGACGTGGACAACGACGATTCCATCGCCTTTCAATCCTGTTACACTGGTCCCGACGCAGGACCCGTCACCGCAGGATGCGCCGTCTTCGATTTTGACGCCGACATGGACGTAGACTGCTGCGATTGGCAATCTTTTGAGACCGCGTGGACCGAAATCGGCCCGCCGCCCGTCTTCGCAACGTGCAGCCTGACTTGTCTGACCGCTATCGACTGTGATGATACCGACGCATGCACTTTCGATACATGCGTCGCGTGTCTGTGTGAATATGTTCCCGAGATTTACGCGGATATCGATCACAACGGGACCGTCAATCTCTTGGACCTTTTTTGCGTGCTGAACGGGTTCAATGACTTATTCGTTGATTGCACATTCGAGGACGTTGACTTGAACCCTTGTGGGGGCAACGAGACGATCAATCTTCTTGACTTGTTCGCGGTGCTCAAGGCCTTTTCGGACGATTTCGAGTGTCCGCATTGCTGATTACCATGCCGAAAGTGAACCGAAATTTTCTACGCCGGTCGGCGTCGGACGTGTCTTCTTGCCGCTTGCAACCGTGCAAGTGGATCCCGTTTCCGTCGCTACTGCTCGTCCTTATGGCAGGTCTGTATTGCCCGGTCGATGCCGCACAAGTCGTCTTGCAGCCCATCAAGGACACCACGCTGTACGAAGACCCCGCCGGGACGCTCAGCAACGGCAGCGGAGACCATCTCTTCGCGGGCAGGGTGGCTTCCACCGGCGACTTCCGCAACCGGCGAGCGCTGCTCGCTTTCGATATCGCCGCGAACGTTCCCGCGGGTGCGACCATCGTCAGCGTGACTCTGAATATGCGCGTCAGCCGAACGCCCACGTCGAACAGTCATCCCATCGCGCTACACCGTGTGAATGCGGATTGGGGTGAAAGCACCTCCCACGCCGGCGGCCAGGAAGGCGGAGGCATCGCCGCCGCCGCGGGTGACGCGACTTGGCGATATCGGTTCTTCAGTACCGACCTGTGGACAACGTTGGGGGGGGACTTTCAGCCGATCGCCAGCGTCAGCACCAGCGTCGGCCCCATTGGCGACTACACCTGGAATTCAACGCCACAGCTCGTCGCGGACGTGCAGGCCTGGCTCGACTCCCCAGCCACCAATTTCGGTTGGATCATGATCGGAAATGAAACCGTTCCCGTAACCGCGAAACGGTTCAACGGCAAGGATTTCGTGGGCGACCCGCTGTTGCGTCCGCAACTGACCGTCGTCTACGCTGATTGCGACGATGACGCGGAATGCGCCGACCTGGACGATTGCACGCTGGATCGCTGCGTGGACTTCACCTGCTCCAACATCCCGCTCATCTACGGCGACGTGGACATGAACGGAACCATCAGTCTTTTTGATTTGTTCTGCGTTTTGGATGCACTCGCCGACGAATTTACCGATTGCACGTTTGAAGCCGTGGACATTGAGCCTTGCGGCGGAAATGGGACGATCAACCTGCTCGATCTATTCGCCGTCTTGAACGCCTTCAGCGATATCTTCGCCTGCGAAGTTTGCCCGTAGAATCGCCCGTTCTCCGCCCATACCTGAATCCCCATCGACGACTTCAAAGCGCGTCCGCAGCCCGTAGCAGCTCCCCAACGCCGTGCGGAAATCGACCCAGTTCGTCCAACAACGACGAATGCGTCATGCCCGCAGGCGGGGGCACCTGGCGCTGGGGCCAGAATTCCGCCAGCCACCCACTCAAATCCGTCACCGACATAATCTTCGCGATTCGATCGTCCGGCGGATTGGAATGCGGCTCCGCGTCCGCCGCTGGATGCCCCATCCGTCGCGCAGCCATGGGTGGGGCCGCGATGATCGCCGAATGTCTACAAAACCGCCGAATCGATGATCGCAAAACGGCGGGTTGGATCGTGCCGCCATATCGCGGCAGCGGTGCGGACGAACGAATGAAACGCCGATCTTCGTATCGAAATATCCGCAAGCCTTGTTCGCAAAAAATGGTTTGCGTCGCCGACTCCGGCGTCAAGTGTTCTTCAATGCCCACCAACGGTGGCCTCAGTCCGCTGGGGTCCGTCATCTCCCACCAGGCGATCGAGTTGGAAACCGCCGGCGAGCCTAATCGCATCTCCGCCCTCGGCACGCATCCGCCGCCCAGAATGGCCAGCATCAAAACCAGCACGCCCAGCACGTCAGCCACCCGACGGCGAGGCGCCGGTGCCCCATCCATCGCGCAGCCATGGGTGGGGTCTCGATGAATCACCATCGCTTGCGCTGTTAGCGCGGGTGCCCCATCCATCGCGCAGCCATGGGTGGGGTCTTGATGATCGGCGTTCGCGGTCCTGATGATGGGCGTTCGGAAAATTTCAAACACGCAAGCCAACTCCGGGTTCACCATCGCTACTGCGCCACGCGGCTAATCATCGGCTCCACGTCCGCCCGCCGTCATTCCGGCGAACGCCGGAATCCAGAAATGCAGACGCGTTCGCACGCGGGAGGGTAACGGAACGTCCATGGGCATCCAAGACCAGCCACGCCCCTCCGACTGCATGCGTTTGACCGCCATGATCACCGTCGCTTGCGCTGTTTGCGCCGGGTGCCCCATCCATCGCGCAGCGATGGGTGGGGTCTCGATGAATTACCGTCGCTTGCGCTGTTTGCGCCGATCTTTTTTGGAAACAATCCGCCGCGTCGCACTGGTACCTTTCTTGAATTTAGGCATGAAACCGCCCATGGCCCCCGCCTGGGCCAATTGCGTCCCGAACTTCATCCGCTGCAGGAAATTCATACTGGACATCAGTCGCATCGCGTCACGCATCTGACCGAACTGTTTGACCAGTCCGCTGACGTCCTGCGGATCCGTCCCGCTGCCCCGCGCGATGCGACGTCGGCGCGACGCGTCTACGATGGCTGGGTTCGCTCGTTCCTTCGGCGTCATGGACATGACGATCGCTTCCAAACTGACCAATTCGCCGTCACCGTCGCCCAGGTCCATGTCGCCGGAAAGCTCGCCCATCCCAGGGATCTTCTTGATGATGTCCTTGATCGATCCCATTTTGCGCATCTTGCGAAGCTGCAAAACAAAATCGTCCAGGCTGAATGCCCCCGACGCCATCCGCTTTTCTAAACGGGCAGCTTCCGCCTCGTCGAATTGCTCTTGGGCCTGTTCCACCAGCGACAAAACGTCGCCCATCCCAAGAATGCGCCCCGCGATGCGCTCCGGGTGAAACGGCTCGATGGCCTCCAGCTTTTCACCCACGCCCACGAACTTGATCGGCTTGCCCGTCACTCGCTTGGCGCTCAACGCCGCCCCGCCGCGGGTATCGCTGTCGAACTTCGTCAGGATCAACCCGTCGATTTCCAATCGCTCGTTGAAAGCCTTGGCCGTCGCGACCGCGTCCTGCCCGGTCATCGCGTCAAGGACCAGGTATATCTGATGTGGACTGGTGACCGACGCGATCTTGGCGATCTCGTCCATCAACCCCTCATCGATGGCCAATCGCCCCGCGGTGTCCAATATCACCACGTCACGATCCGTCGAGCGGGCATGGTCGATCCCGCGACGACACACCTTCACCGCGTTGTCGTGGCCACGCTCCGTGTAGACCGGCACGTTGATCTGCGCTCCCAGCACTTCCAATTGATCGATGGCTGCGGGACGTTTCAGGTCAGCCGCCACCAGCAATGGCCGCTTCCCCTTTTTTTCCACCATCCGCGCCAGTTTGCCGCACGTTGTGGTTTTCCCCGATCCCTGAAGCCCCGCCATCAGAACAACCGTCGGACCCGGCGAAGCAAATGGGATCCGCGGATCAACCGGACCCATCAGTTGAATCAGCTCGTCATGGACGATCTTGATCATCAACTGTTCCGGCTTCAGCGTCTTGATCACCTCCGCGCCGATGGCCTTTTCCTGAACGGTTTGACAGAAGTCACGAGCCACGTCGACGTGAACGTCTGCCTCCAATAGCGCAGTTCGCACCGCACGCATGGCCTCAGCCACGTTTTCTTCCGTGATCCGTCCTCGGCCACGCAAGCTGCCGAACACGTCACCCAGTCGTTTTGTCAGAGTTTCAAACACTGCCGTTCCTCATTGAACACGTTGACACAGAATTCAGTATTTCTCCGAAACGCATCCTATAATATAGGATTTCACGCCGATTGCATCCTACCCCCGCCACCCCCGGCAAGCGTCCGACGATCGTTTCAATACCAGGACAGTCGCCCTGATTTTTTCAGAACGGCCCTGGGTTTGAACTGTACTTGAATGGGCAATAGCCGTTCCGCGTGTTATAATGTCGATATGAGCCAGAAGTTCACCGCAATCGTGCAGCAAGATGGGCCCCTCTGGATCGGCTGGGTCGTCGAGGTTTCCGGTGTCAACGGCCAGGGCCGGACGCGTGAGGAACTTCTTGACAGTCTTCGATCCGCACTCCGAGAAGCCTTGGAAATGAACCGCAACGACGCTCTTGCGGCTGCTCAACCACCCTTTGACCAAGAGGTCATCGAGGTTTGAAGCGGCGGGACCTGATCGCGCACCTCCAGGGCCATGGGTGCGTTCTGATTCGCGAAGGGGCCAAGCACTCGTGGTGGGGCAATCCTGCCAACGGCCGGCGCACGGCCGTTCCACGGCACAACGAGTTCAGCGACATCCTGGCGCGCAAGATCTGTCGTGACCTAGACATCCCGAACCTATGATCAGGGGCGGGAGGTTTACGGGGCATGGGCATGCCAGGAAGTGCTCGACGTACCTGACGACCATTCCCCGCACCAACGATCATGTTCGATCACTCCGCAATGAACTGCTTCCCATGCATATCCACGCGACAGATAACCGCCGCGAAAACCTGGGCCGCACCTTCCTTCTTCAGTACCCGGGCACATTCATTAAGCGTCGCCCCCGTCGTTGATACATCGTCGATCAAACAGATTTTCGCCCCGTCCAGCTTCGTTCCCGTTATCACCCTGAACTTGCCACGAATATTCTGACGACGTTTTTCGATCGGCACGTCGAACTGATGGGGGCCGGCCTCAATTCTGCGCAACAAGGGTACCACTGGGATCGACGTTCGACGGCGGACGACGGCCAGCAGTGCCCTCGGCGGATAGAACGAGCGACCCAAAGCATGTCGCCAATGTGTCGGGACTATGGTCAGCACGTCGATCGAGTTGAACCACGAGGACGCCTGCATTCCTTCAACCAACTGCCCACCGAGTAGCTGATCGAGTTCTTCCCGACCGGAATACTTGAAAGCTCGCAATAGCGTCCCCACAATACCCTTGTAAGGCCCAATGCGGACCATTTGATCGACGAATCGGCGTTCGGTCCGGCATGCAAAACATCGGCCATCTTGTATTCCAAACGGCCCAATCCGATGCCCGCATCGGACACAGGCAGGCTGGGCTATCGCGAATTGCCATTCGTGAAAATGTTCGTCGCACAAGTTTGCGTCCCGAATTCCCAGCGGCCGCCTGCAAACGACACAAACTCGTGGATAAATTACATCAATGAAACCCGCAAGGATCGTTGAATAGGATGGAAGAATTGGCAAGAGGCTTGCCGTCTCGCGGTGATGCTGATGTCGGTCCATGACAGGATGTTACGTCCGCCACGTATTTCCGAAAATGATTAACACCTGTATAATATTGACAATCGTTAGTGTTTTCGCCCGAATTCGTTCATTATCGAAGCCTGCTGCCAGGCATTGCCAGGTTGCCCTTATGATTCGCTTTCATTTGTTCGTCGTGGGTTGTTTATTCATCATTCCCCATGTCGCTTTTGCGCAGATGCCCAAATCGAGTGTCGTTGTTGTCGAAGCGGAACGGCGAGATTTGCCAAAAACGATGGAATTGGTGGGTACAGTTCAGCCACTGAAGCGTAGCTTGATTGGTTCGGAAGCGGCGGGCCTGGTGAATTTCATGCCGGTACGACAGGGCGATTTTGTCAAGGCCGGCGATTTGTTGGTACACCTTGATAATCAAATTCTAACTTTGCAGCTTGAGGAACATCAAGCAACACTTCAAGCATTGGAGGCACGCTTGGGGCGATGGTCTTTCGAGGTGGATTGGCTGGAAAGGCTTCATGGTGACGCGTATGCAAACCAGAAGGAGTATATGGATGCGTCGGCGGAACGTGATTTCGCCAAGTACTCGGCGGCTGAACAAGAAGTCGTCATTCGACGATTACGGACGGAGATTGCCAAGTCAAAAATCACGGCTCCGTTTGACGGGTTTGTGGTTCGGCTCTTGACGGAAGTGGGGGAGTGGTTGGGGCGTGGCGGGCAGGTTGTTGAATTGATCGACTTATCGAGCGTGCTGGTGCGCGTCAACGTTCCTGAATCAGCCATGCCCTACGTTGAAGTTGGGGCAACGTGTCCGGTGAAGATTGATGCTCTGGGAGCGGTTTTTCAAGGAACAGTCCGGCACATCGTCCGGCAGGCCGATCCGCAGGCCCGAAGTTTCCCCGTTGAGGTGGAGCTTGCGAATCCGGATCATGCACTGGCCAGTGGAATGTTCGCGCGAGCGACCGTCATTTCCGGTCCGGATGTTACGACGGTGGCCGTTCCCAAGGACGCCATTGTCGAGCGAGATGGCGTTGGGTACGTGGGGATCGTGTTCCCTGGTCGGGATGGTGAGATGATGGCGGTGTTGACGCCGGTGGATAGGGGAGCGGAGTCGGGCGATTGGGCTGCGGTCAACTCGGTGCGCATACAAGAGGGATCCCGGGTCGTGGTGCGTGGTAACGAGCGGCTGCTTCCGTTTCCGACGGCGGTGGAAATCGTGGATGCAAGCGGCAGTCCCGCGGGCGAGGTCTCGTCGATAAGGGAGGATTCCACGGGGGAGCGGCACAACTAATGGAATTGATTCGTTACGCCATCGAGAATCCCGTCAAGGTCACAGTCGTCGTTTTACTGTTGGTGCTGTTCGGCATCCTGGCTGTTTTGGACATTCCCAAACAGCTTACGCCGGACGTCGATCGTCCGATTGTGTCCGTCGCGACGAATTGGACGGGCGCCAGTCCGCAGGAAATCGAACGGGAAATCGTTGACCGGCAAGAGGAGAAGCTCAAAAGCGTTTCCGGCCTGAAAAAGATGACGTCGCAGTCCATCGAAGGGCGTGCGTCGGTGAATTTGGAATTTGAGGTCGGGGTATCGAAGGACGCGGCCTTACGAGACACGTCTGAAAAGTTGCGGCAAGTCAGCGGTTATCCGGAGGAGGTTGATGAACCGACGGTGACAGCGTCCGATGACGACATGTCGCGCACGATTGCCTGGTTGATGCTGCGGGCTCCGGAAGACATCAACATCAGCGAGTTGAAGACGTTCGCGGAAGAAAAGATCAAGCCGGTCTTGGAACGAGCGGAGGGCATCGCATCGGTCGCGGTGTACGGCGGGAGGGATCGCGAAGTTCAGATTCGTGTCGATCCGTACAAGCTGGCTGCACGGCGACTGACCTTTGCCGATCTGGAAGGGGCGCTGCGTGGTCAAAACACAAACATATCCGGCGGGACCATCATCCAAGGTAAGCGCGATTATACCTATCGAACCATCGGTGAGTTCACGACGTTGGAGGAGGTCGCCGAAACGGTCATAGCCTATCAGGCCGGCGGACCGGTCAAGGTGGGGGACGTGGCCGAGGTCATCAACGGGTATCGCAAGCAGTTCGCCTTCGTTCGCAGCAAAGGCGAGTTTGTCTTGGCCATGCCGGCCCGTCGGGAGACGGGATCCAACGTATTGGAATCGATGGCGGCGCTGAAAGAGCAGGTTCGCAAGGTCAACGAGGAAATCCTTCCGACGGTCGACCCGCGTTTGCAACTGACCCAAACCTATGACGAGACGATTTACATCAATTCGGCCATCGATCTGGTCGTGCAGAACATCGTCGTCGGCGGGTTGCTAGCCGTGGCGGTGCTGATTTTGTTCCTACGCAGCGGATCAGCCACGGGCATTATCGCCGTCGCGATTCCGATTTCGATCATGGGGACGTTCCTGGTTATTTCGCTTCTGGGTCGAACGCTGAATATTGTCATGCTGGCGGGATTGGCATTCGCGGTGGGCATGGTCGTTGATAACGCGATTGTTGTTCTGGAAAACGTGTACCGGCATCGGCAGATGGGCAAGTCTCGACCGCAAGCGGCGTTGGACGGCGCGAAGGAAGTGTGGGGAGCCGTTCTAGCCAGCACGCTGACAACCATGGCGGTTTTTGTTCCGGTGATTTTCATCAAGGAGGAGGCGGGGCAATTGTTCGGCGACATCGCCGTGGCCATCAGTTCGGCAGTGGCCCTATCGTTGATCGTTTCGATATTTGTGATACCGCCGATGTCGGCCCGGTTTTTAGGTTCGAACGCCCGCATCGCAGCCGGCGAAGGGGACAAGCCCTGGTTTTTTGCACGTATGGTTGGGCAAATCGTCGGACGAATCAACCTCAGCACGCCGTTGCGATTGTTGGTGGTTTTGGGATTTACGGGGGTCTCGATTCTCGGCAGCTACCTGTTGATACCTGCCACTGATTATCTGCCCGCGGGAAACAAGAATCTCATATTCGGTTTTCTGATTACGCCGCCGGGATATTCCATCGAAGAGTTCAAGCGGATGGCGCTCGTGGTTGAGGAGGGTGACCCGCTTGACCCGACCGACGGTGTCAGGCCGGCTTGGGAAGTGGATTTGAATTCACCCGCCGCGGCGTCATTGCCGCAGGTGGACGTGCCCGTGGGCAGCGGACCTGAACAGAAAACGGTGCGGGTGACGCCACCGCCGATCGATAATTTCTTTTTCGTGTCGTTTGGCGGCGGTTCATTCATGGGCTGCACCAGCCAATCGGATACGAACGTCGCCCCGCTGGTTCAAGTGTTGCAGCGGGCCGCGTCGCGCTTGCCCGGCGTGTTCGCGTTCATGTCACAAAGCTCGCTGTTCGGACGAGGATTCAGCAGCGGCAACTCCATCGACGTCGAAATCCGCGGTGTGAACTATTCGAAAGTGGTGGCTGCGGCTGGCGCGTTGTTCAATCAGGTGCGTGAGGTCGGCATGGGTCACGCTCGATCGGACCCGTCGAATTTTGACTTGGGTCGGCCGGAAGTGCAGATCGTGAAGGATCGGGCCAAGGCGGCCGACCTGGGACTGGACGTTCGAACCATCGGGTTCGTTGTTGAAGCGTGCGCCAACGGTGCGTTCGTTGGTGAATTCAATGACCGCGGTGATCGGATCGACATGGTCATTCAGATCGGCGGCATGAGTAACGCGAGTCTGGACGACGTGGGTCAGGTGCCCATCTATACGCCGTCGGGGCACGTGGTTCCGCTGGCATCGGCGGTGACCATTGTATCCACCACGGCTCCGCAACAGATTAATCACATTGAAGAAATGGGGGCCGTGTCGCTTTCCATCACGCCGCCGCGAGGGATGCCGTTGCAGGAAGCCATGCGCGTCGTTGAAGTCGATATGATTCAACCGTTGCGGAAATCGGGTGTCATCGACTCGTCGGTCATTACGGCGTTGGCCGGCAATGCAGACAAACTTACGACCACGCAGCGCGCGCTGGTTGGTGACTTTCGCAACACAATCGTCGGCCCAGCATGGGTTGGAGGGTCGGTGGGTCAGACCGTTTTGGCGGTCATTTTGGCACTGGCCATCGGTGTTCTGGGCGTTCGATTGTTTCTGGGGCGGAGTCTGGCCGCCCGTTTGATGTGGTGGTCGATCGCGATCGTCTGCGTGGGGTTCTTGGTGATGAACCCTGCGTTTGCGTTGATGCTGGTGCAGTCCCGCGCAGCCTTGGCCGTCATCATTACCTATTTGCTGATGGCGGCGCTGTTCGAGTCGTTTGTCTATCCGTTTGTGATTATGTTCAGCGTGCCCTTGGCGGCGATCGGCGGTTTCGCGGCCCTGCGAATCGTGCACGAGGTCAGCCTGCGTGACGTGACGGTGCCGATTCAGCAACTGGACGTGTTGACCATGCTGGGATTCGTCATCCTGCTGGGCGTGGTAGTGAACAACGCCATTCTCGTCGTTCATCAGGCGCTGACCAACATGCGCGAACACGGTTTGGGCGCCAACCAAGCCGTCGTAGACAGTGTACGTTCGCGCACGCGACCTATCTTCATGAGCGCCTTGACCAGCATTTTTGGGATGTTACCGCTGGTGTTGATGACCGGGGCAGGGAGCGAACTCTATCGTGGGATCGGGAGCGTCGTCGTCGGCGGACTGCTGATTTCTTCGATATTCACACTATTCGTGGTGCCGGCGTTGTTTTCGTTGGTTTTGGAATGGCGCACGTCCGCGTCGGGATTGGTTTCACAAGAGGCGGCGACATCGGCTGCCCAACGAGAGTCGTCAGCCGACGTCCCGAGACTGCCCGCCGGAGTACACGTCAGCCGCAGTCCCGATTGACCGAATCGTTTCGTCATGCCACTCGCGACGGCTTTCATAGGGAAACCAAGCCTGCCGGGGCGGTTCGATCCCCACCGAATAACACCTTGCACCAGGGGTCTTTCAATTTTGGGGTTCTCGCCATCGTCGCGCATGCGGGGTCGTCCCGATCGTCACGCCGGCGCAAGCCGGAGTCGAGGCAAACGTCTTTTGGGTTCCGGCGTTGGCCGAAATAACGGATGGGGGCGTTCGCCCGAATGCCGTGGGTGATCCGCATTCCGCAGGGCCGCGTCTTGTTTGAGACGCAAGCGTCAGTCAAATGCGGGCATCAATCAAAACCTGAGCATCAATCAAGATTCGAACATCAACAAAGAGGCAAACATCAACAATGGCACGTTTGACACTTGACACGCTATCACATTATTACATAATAACATTATACTAAGGTTGCCTGATAGGAACGGAATACCGGTGGCGGCATGCCGTTGGCGAAGGTCAAGCGTCAAGCGTCAAACGCCAAACGTTGCACGTCGACCCACGAGAGAATCTGGAGACCGTGTGAAATGAAAAAAAGATCCCCACAAAACAAGGTCACAGCGCGCAGAAAATCAAGGCGCCACGTTCGTACCATCAAGGCCCATCCGTCAAGGAGAACCAGCAAGACCGGAACCAGCAAGACACGACGTCATGCCAAACGAAACTTTTTTGACGAATGTCTGGGAAAGGCGGCGTCGTCCGTGGTTGGGGCGCGAGTGGGTTTGGTCGTCGGCATACTCGATGTGGAGCAGGGACAGCGCGACGAGGTGCGATTGGTCGAGAGTGGAAACATCACGGAAGCGAAATCCAAAACGAAAGGGAAGGGGAGGGCAGGGGGGTTAGGGCTTGGGCGGCAACTGCGCTCCAAAGCGACCTTGAAGGCCATGGGGCGAACACTTGACGCCATGGGACATAGCGTACGTTTGGCGATCTTGTCCAAATTGTTTACTGGCCCAGCCACTTACCAATCGCTGTGCAAAGCCACCCAGCAACGTTCCGGGCCTTTGTATCATCACGTACACCAATTGCGGATTGCGGGAATGATTCGCCCCAAGGAACGCGACCTGTACGAGATCACCCGCGGGGGGCGAAACAGCCTGCTGATCGGTTACGCGATATCGAAGTTGTCGCGTGACCGCCGCCGCCGATCGAGTTGAGGTGGAAAGCTCGGCTGCCAGCGTGGAAATTTCCGGGATGCAAGACATGGAATGGCGCGCCAAGGCAACAGGTGACATGCCGGATCATGACATGCCGGGACAGGGCATGACGGGACATCAATATGGTATCACGCTACATCGCGTCGATGAATTGTGTGACCGAAAATCCGTGTTTGGGCTTTGAAAACGGCGACATTTCGAACGTCCGATAAGATATGTTATGTTGCGTTCTGGGGCGGTCGGAGTGAATAATCGCCGATTTGCGGGTTTTACAGTAATCGCTCACACATTCGGCGATACTGGAAATCCGTTGGCGGATGGCACGCTGGCGGGTGCCACTGTGCCGCAGGCGGCGATACTGGAAATCCGTTGGCGGATGGCACGCTGGCGGGTGCCACTGTGCCACAGGTGGCGGGAGGCAACTCGAATCGGCCTGTCCTCCGCCACTTCCGCCACTTCCGCCACTATGGACTATGGACGGCGGCCTGGTTTCGCGGGTGTCACAGGGGCTCCCGAAGTCAGGTACTTGCTAAGTTCCTCGCCGCTGGCGCGCTCGATCTCGCCGGTCGATTTATTGGACTTGTACGTCAGTAGGCGGTTTTGAGCGGTATCGATGACGTAAAGGAGTTCCTCCTGCTCCCATAGCTCACCGGTGACGAGGATGTAGTCGCCGCCGGAACTGGTCATGCCGGATGCGTGGGCCGGTGCGGACGAATGATCAATGATGAGAATGCCCACGAGCATGATCACCGCGGTTGTGGACAAGACGCCGATGGCTAAATCTTTGCTGTTCATGGTTTCGGTCCTTAAATATCTTGGTTGAAAGTCATTTTCCGGTATCGGGGCGAATCGGTGGTAAACGGACTCAGCGGCTGAAATCGGCGGCTAAATCACGGTTACCCGCGTAAGCGACCTGTCCGGATCGATTTCGATTGGGCAGGAAGGCGTGGAGCTTTCTTTGGGGTAAATCCAGAATGTAAAGGGCGTCATAGTTGTTGTCGGCGCGGGCCGTGACGGCGACGTAGTCGAAAGCGGCTGCGCGACGTTGGGCACGGGCTTGCGGGAGCCAATCGGCAGTGAATAGCAGAGTCGCGAAGAGAATCGCATTGATCGCGACCAGCGCGGCGATGACGGTTCGTTTGGTCAGCATCAGGCAGACTCCTTATAAAAAGTGTGGTTTACGGGCCAAAATCAGGATGGACCATTCGATCAACCCTGGTGCGTCCGTTTGGGATTTTTGAAGGCGATGGCGATGCAAAACGCGGCGAACAGCGCCGCGCAAATCCAGGGAATATAAGGAGTCGCTTCCTCGGGTGGCTGGGCTATGTGTTGCCCGAGGGCGATGGACTCCATGGCAGAAGCCAATGCGAAGGACAATGCAAGGCATCTTTCCTTGCCGTGCTGTACGCTCCCGCTTTGGTCGCGTGCAGGGTCGCGGCGCGGATCAGCGGACGCAAGTGACGTTGAAGGAACCGCTCCCTCACGGTCGCGGCGCGGATCGGCAGGCGCAAGTGACGTTGAAGGAACCGCTCCCTGAATAGGTGGTTTGTTGCAGGAGCGGCGCGGTTCTAGTGGCATGGACTGCGTCGTCCGATTGCCATACTGGACGCTCCCGCCTTGGTCGCGTCCAGGGTCGCGGCTCTGATAAGAGGGCGCGTTGCCGACGCGCTTAGTGGATTTTGGTGTCGTGATCATGCAGACAATTATATGGCAGTCGGACAGAAGGTAAACATGTATATGGCGGTCGGACAGAAGGTAAACATGGAAGCGACGCGTATCCGGCTGGTGATCCGAAGGTAAACCGGGAACGCCGAGTCTCCGGCCGGCAAACGGAAGAATGGTCTGAAAACTGCCGGGCGTTATTTCAATTGAATGGGCGTGGCGTATTCACGGAATTTTTTCGCGGGCATGGTGAGCGTGCGCCATTTGGATGATCGCCGGCGGGCATGGGCGCCGTAGACGTCGGCGGAGATGCTCAGAAAGGCGTAGTATTCACCTCGAAAGGGGTGGATGTACGTCGTGGGTTGGCGGCTGACCGGACCGAGCAAATGGTAGGCGAACACGATCATGGCTTTGAAGCCATCGCCGAAGATCGCCTCCCATTCACGCAGCCCATCCAGATCATCCTCCGTCAGCCAGTTTTCCCAGTACCTGCGGTGGGAGGGCGTGTCGTAGGGAAACTTTCGACCCTTGACGTCGACGAGCCATTTGCAATCCGGGGCGCGATGCACGAGAAAATCGAACGATTTGATTCGCGCTCCGGAAAAAATGGCCTTCTTGTTTTCATCGACGGCGACGTAGGCTGTCCCCTGCGATCGAAGATAGTCTTCAAACGCGGACTCGTAATGAATGTGTCGGCGGGTCATGCGTCCGGGTGCAGTGGCTGAAAGGGATCGTTCAACAGCGTCTCGATGGTCATGGTCTGCTGAAGGCCGGCGAGCAAATCTCTGACCCGGATTTTTCGATGGGCTGACGTGTCGCCATCGACAAACACGACGCGTCGCGCCCCCCCACCTGCCGCCTGTTTCATCTGCTTGGCCGGAGATTGTCGCTTGAATGAATAGGTCGCGGAAAGATTTTTCCCTCGCAATGACGCGATCGTCTCCAGCACGGTTTCCAAGCAATCTTGGCCATCATCGATGACGAAGAAATCGACCGAGGGCGAAAAGGTCGGGATCAAATCGAGATCGGCCAGGATTTCCTGCAAGACGACGTCGCCCACGGCAAATCCAGCCGCGGCCATCTCCGGCCCCCCCATTGACGAAATCAGGTTGTCATATCTTCCGCCGCCAAAAATCGCACGCTGCAAACTCCCCTTACCGTAGGCTTCGTATACCACGCCGGTGTAATAGGCTAGGCCTCGAACGACCGACATATCGAAACGACAGTATTCTGCCACGCCCATGGCACGCAGCAGGTGAAACAGACGATCCAACCGGTCGAGCGAGGCTTGGCCATCCGCGCTGCCCTGCAGAAGCTCGCGCGTTTTGTCGAGGCCTTGGGGTCCGGATTCATCGCCCAACACGAGGAGTTGAGCGGTCGGCTTCTGTGCGAGTTCAAGCCCGCCCAGGATTTTCTGATAGGTGTCCGCATCTACCTTGCCACGCTTGTCAAGAACTGCGTACACGGCGTCATGGCGGTCGAGGGGAACCCCGATGTGGGTCAGAATGGCTGCCAGCATCTCTCGCGAGCTGATCTTGATGACGACGTGTTCGGGTGTCAGTCCCACTTCGCGGAAGAAATCGGCGGCTACGAATATACATTCCGCGTCGGCTAGCACGTCCGCTTCGCCCATCACGTCGATGTTCCACTGGAAGAACTCGCGAAGTCGGCCTCGCTGCGGGCGTTCGGCGCGACAGAGTCGAGGCATGGAAAACCACTTGATCGGTTTCGGGAGCGTCGCAGCCTTGGCCGCCACCATGCGGGCGAGCGTGGGCGTCATTTCAGGGCGGATGGCGAATTCGCGTTCGCCGCGATCTTGAAAATGGAACAGCTCGCTGACGATGCCCTCGCCGCTCTTGACCTTGTACAGGTCGAGTGATTCAAAGATCGGGCCGTCGTATTCTTCGAATCCGTTGCGCAGCGAAACTCGCCGCCAAGCATCCATGATCCATTGGCGAACCCGCATCTGCTCGGGATAGAAATCACGCATGCCTCTCGGCGCCTGAATTTTCATGCAATCTTGAATCCGGTGGAGCGGGGCATTATTGAGCCATTTCGCCGATGGCTGGAAGCGTCCATGCCGTCAGTGTGCGACGTCGTGTCGCGATTTACGAATTCACGCCTGCCCCCTACCCTACCGTGATTCGCGTAAATGAAAAGGCCCGACGTGACGGACGGTGGGCTGTTGGCATGTCTGGATTCCGGCGTTCGCCGGAATGACGGAGCGCGCCGGAATGACGGAGCGCGGCGGACCGCTCGCTTTGCGCTCGCCGCTCGTAAAATGCACCTGGTCGCGGGTCGGAAAGAGGCGGGTGAAACCCGCCGTACAAACGCCGATCATCGGCTCCCCCACCTCCAAAGGAGGTGGGCCACCCGCCGTACAAACGCCGATCATCGGCTCCCCCACCTCCAAAGGAGGTGGGCCACCCGGCCGTGCTGATCATCGAGACCCCACCCATCACTGCGCGATGGATGGGGCACCCCCGCGGATGCGTGGCCAGCTACAGGCGGAGTGAAACTACGGTGTTGAAAGGCTACCGATTACCGGTTTCGTCGGACCGTCACGATTAGAAGTTATGAACCGGATTTGTGTGGTGCCGGATTTGTTGAGTTGATGCGCCTGCGGATCATAGCGGATCACAATAGTCCCGGTCGAATCGGGTCCGTCTGTCGAGTAGCCATCCGCCGGCGGACGGATTGGCCCGACCCGTGAAATCACACCATCGTTGCGTACGAGTTCGAGGCGACCGTTGTTGACGAGCTCACCATATTCGGTGCCGATCGGCAATTCAATCTGACTGCGGTAAACGGTCAAAAGAACCTCGTCGTGGGCGATGACTAAATCGGCCTGATCGAAGGGATCTTCGTTCGTTTGCCAAGTTGCGCCGATTTTCATCATGTCTCGTACGCCCCGCTGTCGATAGGCCGCGACGGCGACGGTGATTGTTTCACCGTGTTTTGCGTCGATCGTCGTGCCAAATTCGAAATGTCCGGCCTCGTTCAGGTGGGCTTCGATCAATTCGCCGTTGGCCGATGCGATGCAGTAATCGGCCAAGCCGATGGGGCTGACGGGTGCTTTCGATCGGGGTCCCTTGGTGATGACGAAACTGAATCGGACGAGTTCACCGACGTGGACGAATTGACGATCCAAGGTTGACCAGCCGGTGGGGCTGGGTCCCGTGTCGGTGGCGAGAGAACCCCTGATTCCGATGCAACCGCAAGACAGCGTGCAAAGAGTTACGGCGGCACAGAACGATGTTCTGGACACCTCGCCCCCCTATCCGACCATGGCGCGGTCTTGCCGTTTTGAACGCTTTTTCGACTTTCCCGCGAGCCGGCGTTTCGATGGAGCGGTCCGCTGACGGGCCAGTATCTCTTTTCCGTAGGACTCGATCTGTTCGGGCGCGGTGAACAGATGTTCATATTGGTAATCGCCGCCGACGTAGTCGCAATCTTCGGCCTTGTATTCGCGACAAATCGTCGGCCTGGTTTGATAGACGCCGCATTTGAAATCCGCCTGGAGATTTCGACAGCGGGCCCGGATTTGGACAAACCAATCACCGTCTTCGACGAACACGGTGACGCCTTCATGCATCAGGTACCAGCGGATGTCGTCAAAATCGCGGCGTGTTTCCGGTTTATCCAGCGGCAGCGCCAAGTACTGACAGCAGACCGCCGTGCAATGATCACAGAGCGTGCAAGTCATCGACATCGCCTCCTTGCCAATATTCTCGTCGAGGCACATTATAACCGCCATCGTGCGCAAGGGTCAACGCAAACAGTCGGTCAGGAGCCATCAACTTGCGAATCATCGGCGGCAAATGGCGGTCGCGAATCATAGACTTTCCTGATACTCGGCAGACGCGTCCCATGCCCGATCGGATTCGGGAATCCATTTTCGACATATTGGCGTCGCGCTTCCGACTGCCCGGTACGATTCCGCCGTTTGGCGTCGCGGATCTGTTCGCCGGATCAGGCAGCATGGGATTGGAAGCCGTCTCCCGTGGGGCGGCCTGTTGCGATTTCGTCGAGCGTCGTGGACCGGCGCTGCCGGCGTTGAAAGCGAACTTGAAAACGTTGGCGGCTGGGCCATTCTGCCGTATCATCAATCGTGATGCTTGGACGGTGGCGCTGACGACGCCGCGCCCCGACTGCGCCTTTGGATTGATTTTCGTGGACCCGCCTTATGTCGACAGTCGCGATACGCGTACGACCGGTCGGCTGGCCGGCTTGATGGATGACCTGTATCGCGCGGGTTGGGCCGACAGGGAAACCGTCGTCGTCGCCCATCACGAGAAACGTGTCACGTTTCCATCCTGGAATGACCGACCCTGGACGGTGACGGATCGCCGCGTCTATGGGACGGCCTGCATCACCTTCGTTGCAGCCACGCCCATTCAAGATCCGACGGACGATCCGGCCCCTGTCTGCGACGCGAATCGCCACCATGACCCGACGTGAAAAGCAAAGCGCTCGCGCTCAACGTGCCGCTCGGAAAATCATCGATGATTTGCGGGCGTCGGGACACGTCGCCTATTTCGCCGGCGGTTGTGTGCGCGATCTGCTGCTGGGGCTTGAACCGCAGGATTACGACGTGGCTACCGACGCGGTTCCTGAACGCGTGTCGTCGCTTTTTCGCCAAACAGACCTCGTGGGAGCACGATTCGGGGTCGTTCTGGTTCGTCTGTTCGGATTGCAAATCGAAGTGGCTACGTTTCGATCCGACGGGACGTATTCTGACGGGCGGCATCCCGATCAGATTCGTTTCGGCGACGAGCGCGAAGACGCGCTTCGCCGGGATTTTACCATGAACGGCATGTTCTACGACCCGCATGACGATCGAGTCATCGATCACGTCGGCGGGCGGGCCGATCTGGACGCGGGGCTGGTTCGTGCCATCGGTGATCCTGCCCTTCGTTTCGAGGAGGATCATCTGCGCATGCTTCGGGCCATTCGATTTGCAGCCCGATTCCGTTTCGCATTGGAATCGGCCACGTTGTCTGCGATTCAACAGCAGGCCCATCGGCTATCGAGCATTAGCCAGGAACGCATCCGCGAGGAGCTGCGATTGATCGTCACCCATGAAAGCCGCGTGGTCGGTTGGGAGCGGCTGGTGAAATCGCGGTTGTCCGATCACCTGGTGAAAGGCTTGCAATGGTCCCCCGAAGCGTCGGCTGCGGTGGGTCAGCGCCTCGCAGCCTTGGATGACTGCGTTTCGTTTCCGCTCGCCATGGCGTGTTTGCTTGCCGGCTATTCTAGCGTCGATGTGCGATCTTTTTGCGAGCGCCTGCGCTGCTCGAACGCAGAATCAGACGCCGTAGGCTGGCTGCTCAACAATCTGCCCAGGGTGACAAACGTCCATCAGCTCGAATTGGCCGACATCAAGTTGTTACGCGCTCGCCCGGCTTTTGACGACCTGACGCGACTGCTGCGGGCAAACCTGCAAGCCGACGGCAGGCCGCTGGATGCGCATAGCGAGTTAGTGCGACGTGCTGCGGAACTGCCCGAAGACGAAGTCGCCCCCCCTCCCCTCGTCACCGGGACCGACCTGATTCAGCGATCCGTGCCCGCGGGCCCTTTCTACTCCTACGCGTTGAATCAAATCTACCGTGCCCAACTGAACAACGGCCTGCCCGATCGCACCGCGGCGCTGGACATGCTGGACACCTTGATCAAGAATCAGAAATCAGCGGATGAGGCCTGACGCGATCAATCGCTGTGCCAGCGGCTGGATGCGGATCACTCGAAGCCCGAATTTCTCGCCGCACTTGACGGCGTTGCCGATCCCGATGGGCACGTTGTTGGCGTACAGTTCAAGAACCGCATCCGCCGATCGATCGAATTCAATGATCGTGCCCACGTTCAGATCGAGTAGCTGATCCACTTTCATTCGCCTTTCAGCCAGGCGAACCTTGATGGATAGGCGAATCGGCACCAGGCGATCGAGCTGGACCTGTGACGCACGAAGTCGATAGCGTTCGTCGAGCGCGGGTTCATTTTCGGAGATGGTCGTGACGCGGGCCGGCGAGGTTTCGGCTTTCCGCGCCGGGGGTGATTCCGCGTCGGACCCGGCGCTGTACAGCGTGTCAATGTCGGATTGGTCCAATAATGTCATGTTGCTCTGCCACGCGGTCAGCGGCGCAACGAGCGCGCACCGCACCCGATAGGCCATATCGGTTGACCTTCTTCGCGACTTGTGAAACCTAATCGAATCGTTTCAGCACGATGCAGGCGTTGTGGCCGCCGAACCCGAATGCGTTGGTGAGCGCGACACGGACGCGGTGATCCCGTGCCGTTTGGGGGACGTAGTCCAGATCGCAACCTTGGCCGGGGTTTTGCAGGTTTGTCGTGGGCGGAATGACTCCGTGACACATGGCGTTGATCGTCGCGACGACCGCCGTCCCCCCGCTGGCGCCCAACAGATGCCCGATGCTGCTCTTGATACTGCTGACGGGCATTCGCTTGGCGTGATTACCGAACACGCGCTTGATGGCCACCGTTTCGGCGACGTCTCCCAGCGGCGTGCTCGTACCGTGCGCATTGATGTAATCAACGTCTTCCGCGCCGACGTTCGCGTCGCGCAGGCTGTTCTGCATGGCTTGCGCCGCGCCGAACCCGTTCTCCATGGGCTGCGTGATGTGATTGGCATCGGCCGATGCCCCGTAACCCGCGACCTCCGCCAAAATTTTCGCCCCGCGCTTCCGGGCATGTTCCAGTTCTTCAAAAACGATTACCGCAGCCCCCTCCCCCAACACGAAACCGTCCCGTTCCGCATCGAAAGGACAGGACGCCCGTTTCGGGTCCACCTCGCGACTGCTCAACGCCTTCATGGCCGCAAACGACGCCAATCCCAGCGGCGTCAGGGCGGCTTCGCTTCCGCCGGTCAATACCACGTCCACCTTACCCTGCCGAACCAATGACAACGCAGCTCCCATCGCATCGGTGGCGGACGCACACGCCGTCGAAACCGAAAACGACGGTCCCCGAAAACCATATTCGATTGAAATGTTTCCCGCGGCTGCGTTGAC
Organism: uncultured Phycisphaeraceae bacterium; assembly: GCA_964424105.1. Classification (GTDB taxonomy): domain Bacteria; phylum Planctomycetota; class Phycisphaerae; order UBA1845; family UBA1845; genus CAYRHJ01. The sequence continues at coordinate 42,063 of CAYRHJ010000017.1, forward strand.
CATCAGCTTGGGTATCGTAAACGCCGAGACCTTGCCGGGATCCTTCTCCAAAAGCCGTTGCTTTTGACACTCGATCTCCATCAGCCCACCAATGCCCGAACCGACAATCACGCCCGCCCGATCCAGATTCATTAGCGAAGGATCAAGCCCCGACGCTCCAAACGCCTCCTTGGCGGCGACGAGGGCGAATTGCGAAAACCGGTCCAATCTCTTGATGGCTTTGCGATCGATGTGATCCTGCGGGTCGAAATCGGTGCATTCCGCACCGATCCGCACGTCAAACCCGGTCGTATCGAACAAGGTAACGCGACCGACCCCGCTGACACCGTCAATCAGGTGATCCCAGAAGGATTCGACCGAAAGACCAATGGGCGTCACAGCGCCCATGCCCGTCACCACCACTCGACGTTGGGACATGATGCTTCCTGAACCGACAAGCGATTACGACTTGCTGTTGATGTGTCCTTTGATGTAGTCGATCGCCTGCCCGACGGTTTGAATCTTCTCGGCCTCGTCGTCCGGTATGTTTAGGTCGAACTCGTCCTCAAGCTCCATGACCAGTTCGACGGTATCCAACGAGTCGGCGTTTAGATCGTTGACGAAGGATGTCTCCTTGCGGATGTCCGCCTTGTCCACGCTCATCTGTTCGCTGACAATTCCAATGACCTTGCTTTCAATTTCTTCCACGGTCGGCACGGATTCATCCTCCTCAAACCAGGCCCCAAGCCCGGAAACTATCTTTGATTGACCCTGGGAATATAGCCTAGGTCCGGGGGGCACGCAACACACAATTACCGGGCCCCTACCACCCCCTGGCCGCCTTGGCCCGGGGCACAATCGGACGCCTTGATCCAGCGAAGCCAGCCGCGGAAATCCATCAACACGGCCTGGACCTTCGCCATCCATCTCAAAAGCCAATTCCATCCAATGGGGACTTGATCCAGCCGACATCCGCGACGGTGCAGGTCTATCACATGTGCAATCCGCCGTCCACCGACAAGACCTGTCCCGTGACGTATGCCGCCGCCCCGCTCGCCAGGAACGCCACCGAATCGGCGATCTCCTCCGGTTTACCAAACCGTCGCGCGGGAATCAAATCCTTGTATTGCTTCTTGATCTCTTCAGGCAAGTTGTCCGTCATGTCCGTCGTGATGAATCCCGGCGCCACCGCGTTGCAGGTGATGCTTCGCTTGGCGAATTCCTTGGCCACCGATTTTGTAAACCCGATCAAACCTGCCTTGCTGGCAGCGTAATTGGCCTGACCCGCGTTTCCGATGATACCGGAAATGCTGGTAATATTGATGATCCGCCCATACCGGGCACGGACCATGTGACGAGAAACCGCCCGCGTCAGCCAAAACGCCGATCGCAGATTCGTTGTCAACACCTCCTCAAACTGCTCGTCATCCATGGCCATCAACAGTCCGTCACGCGTGATCCCCGCGTTGTTCACCAAAATGTCGATCCGACCATGACGCTCCGCCACACGGTCGACAAACGAATCGATCGCCGGTCGATCCGTGACGTCCAACACTTCAGGAAGAATCCGACCTTCTAATGCCAGGTCCTTCGCTTCCACCGCCAAGGCCTCCAGACGATCCTGATTGCGAGCGCAAGCCATGACCAGTCCGCCGCTACGACTCAACGACAGGGCGATGGCTCGACCGATTCCCCGGCTCGCCCCCGTCACGATGGCCACTCGGTCCTGCAATTCGCCCATCATCCCATCCCTTCAACCGATCACGGAGCGGTCGGCGACAACGATTCCATCGCGTCCAAATCTCGCGCCGAATTAATGTTGATCACGTCTACGGAACGATCGATTTTACGCATCAAGCCCGTCAAGACCCGCCCCGGACCCAATTCCACGAACGTGCGCACGCCTTGCGCGATGATCCATTGGATGGACTCCTGCCACCGCACCGCATGCGTGACCTGATCGGTCAGCGAAATCCGCACCGCGCTGGACCCTTCATGCGGACGCGCCGTCACGTTCGCCACCACGGGAAACTGCGGCGCGTGCATCACAACTGCCTTCAATACGTCGCCCAGTTGATCAGCGGCTGATTGCATCAACGGGGAATGAAACGCACCCGCCACTTTCAGCAACACGCCCTTCACGCCATAATTCGAAGCCCTCGCCAAGGCTCGCTCGCACGCCGACGCCGTTCCGCTGATGACGACTTGGCCGGGGCAATTGAAATTCGCCGGGACCAACACTTCCCCTTCCGACGCATCCTGGCACAATCTTTGTACGGCTTCAATTTCGCCCCCGATGATCGACACCATGGCGCTGGCCGTCGCAGTCGCAGCCGCCTGCATCAACTCCCCGCGCTTGCGGACCAGCTTGACCCCGTCCTCGAATGAAAAGACGCCCGCCGCGTACAGTGCTGTATATTCGCCCAAACTTAATCCCGCGGACCAGGCGGGCCACCCACCAGACAACCCCCGCTCCTGTAACGCCGCCCAATAGGCCGCACTGGTCACGAAAATGGCCGGCTGCTGAACGTCCGTGCGCGTCAGCTCGGATTCCGGTCCGTCCAGGCAGATTCTTGTCAGGGACATACCCAACGCCTGGTCGGCGCGGCGATACACGTCAGTCGCGGCTGGACTGGCTTCAATCAGATCGCGCCCCATCCCCACGAACTGGGCACCCTGTCCCGGAAAAAGCGCCGACCATCGTTGCATCGTCATAATCTCGCCACGATCGTGCCCCACGTCACGCCCGCGCCAAACGCGACCATCAAGACCAGGTCGTTGGTCTTCAGGCGACCGTTTCGCCGTGCATCATCCAACGCCAGCCCGATCGATGCCGCCGACGTGTTCCCATACTCGGTGATGTTGATGGCGACCTTTTCCGGTGGCAATTTCAATTTCGACGAAAACGATTCGATGATTCGCAGGTTGGATTGATGGGGCAGGACCATCGCCAGATCGTCCGGCGTCAGGCCCGTTTCTTTCAGCGCTTGATCGATCAGGTCCTGCATCTTGGTCACCGCCACCTTGTACAGCTCCCGACCCCGCATGCGCACAAAATGCAGCTTTTCATTGACGGTACGAATGGACGCCGGCTCCCGCGTCCCCCCCGCCGGCACCCACAGTGTTTGCCACATGCTGCCGTCGGCGCCCAGATTGGTATACAGAAAACCGCGATTCGGATCGTCTGACGGCTCCAGGATCACAGCTCCTGCGCCATCTCCAAACAACACGCACGTCGTGCGATCTTCGTAATCACAAAACCGAGTCAAGACTTCCGATCCGATCACCAGTGCGTGGCGATACGGACCGGATGTAATCATGTTCCCCGCGACCACCAGTCCATACATCAACCCGCTGCATGCAGCCGACAGATCAAACGCGGGTACGTGGCGTAATCCCAATTCATTTTGCACAATGCAGGCAGTCGAGGGCAGCGGCAGGTCCGGGGTGGCCGTGCAGACCACCAACAAATCGATTTCCGGCGGCGTCAGACCGGCGTTCTCGATCGCCCGACGCGCAGCTTCGACCGCGAGTGATGCCGTGGTTTGATTCTCCGCCGCTCGCCGCCGCTCCTTGATGCCCGTCCGCTGTGTGATCCAATCGTCAGACGTATCCAAATACCCCGCGAAATGATCGTTCGTCAGCACCGAATCCGGCGCATACGCGCCCGTTCCGCGAATGATGACCGGCAGGATGACACGGGAGGATGTTGCCGACATGATGGGGGAGACCGTCAACGGCTTAGATTTCGTGCCCGAGCGCTCAATCGCCATTCAGCCGCGTCGCTCAGCCTCGCCCGCGAGCCTATCGTCCCGGCGAATCCTGCTGGCGCCTTAGCCCGCCGAATGGACCGGACGCAGGCCCTACGATCCTTGACTAGGACTTCTCGCCTTCGCGGGCCAGCAACAGCTTGGCGCTCGCATAGCCGCACGTACCACACGCGGCATGCGGCAGCTTCGCGTTACCGCATTTCGGGCAAGCGGCCAGATTCGGGCGACGCAACGCGTGATGCGATCGCCGTTTTCGTTTGTCACACTTCGATTTCTTCTTTGCTGGTAACATGCTCTGTCGATCAAACCTGGTTCAACGGACGATAAACCTTGGACGATAAACCTTGGACGATAAACCTTTCGCATCGGCGTCAATGCCGACGACCCAAACGCGCCTGCGGGCATGGGCCGCGCCCAAACCTGAATCGTAAGGCCCCCACTCCAACGTGTCAACCCGGATGAAACACAAGCCAGGGTTTTTCCAATTTTCATCCGTCGGGTCGGATAAGGGCCGGGGCAGGCGGCGCTGCCTTCACGGGGGTTGCGTTTGCACACTTGGCGTTTGCCGCTGCTGGTAGGCTGACGAGACTGCCATTCCTTCGGTCGGTAAGAAGAATCACTCGTCCGACTCAGCCGCCTGTCGAAGCGTTAAGAACGCTTCCTTGAGGGGCTGGTTGACGGCGCTATCCGGTTCGGCCAACACGAGCGACTGATAACGGTCGAGGAAGCTGATACGAAGTCGGTGGAAAAGGTGGAGGAAGTGGCGAGCGAAACCGATGCAGTCAAGGATGGCAATCTCCGTTCCGTTGGTTTCCTCATACATGCCTGCCGCGTATTCACGAACGTCGTTGTCGATGGCGTCGGTGGTGATGAAGATGTAGTTGTCGATGCGCGGGTCGCATCCCACAATTTTCTGGAGAGCGCGGTCGATGTCTCCCTGTGTCACCCGCTTGGATTTCATTTCATAGACCGTTACGACGCCCTCGTCATTGACCAGGCAAATCTCAACATCACCCATCGCCCCGCTCTGTTCATCGGCGGAAAGGTGCCCCTTCAATGGAGACGCTTTCTCTCCCAATTGTTCTTCGGCAGCCTGATAGGCCGCGGCAACGATCAGGACAGGGAGTCTACTGCTGTGCTTGCACGCGAGATGCTGTTCAAGCAACGTCACAATCCCCTCTGTGGGGAGCGGAAGCGAATCGTCGCCGTGCTTCAGCGCCGCCACAAGCCCCTGCATGCGAGCCTGTTTTTCATCACGTACCAAGATCAGGATGCGGATAGCGTCCGTGAGGACCTGCTCGGCGGATATCCTACCTTCGGCCACGTCTTCGAGGAGTTGGAGCGTATCCTTGTAGACCTGCGGAGGACGCCCGACAAGAACGGTGCTGGTGGTCAGAGTACTGTCCTGATTTCTCAGCGCCGGAGTCAGAAAGGCGGTCGTGCTATTGCACGGCAACCGGTTCGCAGAAATGAAGCCGCTCAAGTGCTGCTCATCGTATGTGCGCCCGTAGAATGAATCGCTCCCGCCTATCTGTATATAGGGCTTCCTCGAGTCAATCTCCGGGCGGTCGAGCTTCGCCAACATGCACGACATGAGCAATCGAACGCCCGCGCGATTACCGAGGCACCGGCACACGTAGTCGATGCGCTCAAGGGCACCCTTATCTGGGACCGCCGATTTGTTGCCGAGCTTTGCCGCCTTCGCGAAGAGCGCGTCGAGTAGCTCGCGGGGCGTGGGCATCACTGCCACCCCCAGAGCATGTCAGCGCCCTGGTTTTTGTCCGGGTCATAGTTGACCCACAGAACCTCGCGTCGAATGCCTTTGGTCGAGTGGTTGGTGCGTTCGGGCCCGACGATCTTCCGCCAGCCCTTCCCCGGGTACAGCTTGTTGACCAAGTCGCAATCATAGTTGGAGAAGGCGACCATTCCTCTTGCCCGGTTCAGCACCTCTGCCAACGCGCCATGCTGCTCGTCGGTCATCTCGTGCCCATACGCCTTAGAGTCCCCGCGTGTGTTGTGAACGTACGGGGGATCGCAATAAAACAGCGTTTCCTTGGAGTCGTATAGCTCGATCACGTCAATGGCTGGGCGGTTTTCGATTTGTACTCGGACCAGCCGTTCCCCGATTTCCGGCAATGCTTCCACACCCCCAAGCCAGCGACTGACAACCCCGCTCATTCCGGCCCGACTCGTATCTTTACAGTTTGCCCAGCGACCTAGACTCGCAGTTTGCGCGAGTCCCGTACGGACTTGGCGCGCCCTGACATAAAACCGGCGGGCGCGCTCCAAATCGGATCGGGTGGGGTCGAGGTGGCACGCAATGGCAAACTCTTCCCGTGAGAACGGGGTTAGCCCAATCACCTCGGTCAGCTTTTCCCGTTGCTCTCTGAGGACACGGAAGAAGTTGCAGACCTCACCATCCAAGTCGTTGTAAGTCTCGATGGGCGACGGCGCGCGATTCAACAGGACCGCTCCCGAACCGGCGAACGGCTCGCAGTAGTGGTGGCACTTCGGAAGTAGCGGCAAGAGCCAATCAAGGTGAGAGTACTTCCCCCCATACCAGCCAAACACGATCAAGCGGCGCTTTGCTGAAAGCTTGGATACCGGAGGGGGTGGCGTTCGTCCGGGGCTCGGACCGCTCCTGTGACCCTTGGATGGGCCGTCAAACATCAAGTCGGGCTCGCCGCTACTTGTATTTGTCGCCATGCGTTTAGTTTGTCCTAACTCAGGGGCAAAGTCCATCAGGAATGTCGATGGCGCGCTGCTCCGGCGAAGCGTATCACGCCCTTCACCATCGCGCTGACCGTCTCGCCCTACGCTGCGGACTCGCTGCCGGTGCTGACGCTTCACACGACAGTGCCCGCCCCGCAGGAGAATCCCGCCAATCGGGCACCTCTCCAAACACCTCCCACAACGAAACGCTCGTGAATAATCCGGGCTAGATCCCCTTATCGGCTCGCCACTACAAAAGACATTGAAAGACCCTGAAACGCAAGCATCGTTGAGCGCAAAGGTCAGAATCGGACATCAAGGGCCGCTTTCATCAGGCCCCACGCCGGAAACACGGGCGGACCGTTCACGAAGTTCCATCGCCCGCGACAATAGTGCGCTTTCCTCCGGCGGTGTCCACGGGTCCAGTACAAAATGAAAATGATGCTGATCGTGCAGTTCACCGGGCCACAACACGTCAACGAAAAAATCCGTCGGAAAGTATTGGTACAACGGCGCCTTGACAACCGCGTGCGTCCGCAGCGTCGCGTAGCCCTCCTTGCGAAGGACGACGTCATAATCACCGTACCAGATGAAATCCCGCGAGACCGGGGTCGGACCCACTTCCTCGTCATTCAAATAGACCATGGCCCCCTGCGGATCACTGTCGATCGTCAGCGTCCGCCGCACGCAGGAAACCGAAACCGACGTCGCGACCACCGCCAACACCCAGACCACCCCACCGCTACCGTGACACATCACCGCCCCACCCAGCTTCCCCCCTCCCCTACCGTTGCCATTCCATCTTCGCATCACGCCAAACCTTCCAATTCGATGACTTCCGCGGACGGTCCCTCGGTATCCAGCACCGCCACCGTGCAACGCCGCTTGACCCAGCCGCAAGCTTCACCGGGATTCAATATCAATCGCCCGCCGTCGAATCGATTCACCACCTCGTGCGTATGACCCGTAACCACGATATCCGCACGTTGGATGTCCGCCGGTTCACACCATTCGATGAAATGATGCACTAGAATCCGTCGTCCGCCAAGCTCCAGCCACAACGGGCCGTCTGCAATCTGCGGAAGCAAACGCTTCAGACCCGCCCGTTCACCGTCGTTGTTGCCATAGGTGATATACAACGGGCCACGCCAAGCCAGAAGACGATTGGCCGCAAACGGCGAAATGATATCACCCGCATGGATGACGGCCTGCACGCCTTGCCGATCCAACACCGACAAACTCTTGTCGATGGCCGGCAATCTGTCATGCGTGTCCGATAGCACGCCGATCAGCATGTTCCACCCATGGTCACCATGTCCTGTTCATAAACCGGTATCAATTCGTTGAACAGGTCGACGCACACCGGATGAAAAAGTACGCCTAACAGTTTCAGAGCCCCGACCCTCAGGGAGCGGTCCTCGCCCCGGATGCATCCGACCCGCGACATCGTCTTGGCCGACTCGCGACCGCCAGCATGCGTCATTCCGGCGAACGCCGGAATCCAGAGTCTGTGGGTTTCACCCGCCTCTTTCCGACCCCCGACCGTCAGGGAGCGGTCATACTGCCCGTTCAAGGGGCAGGTCGGCCATCGTGTTCGGTGATCCAAATGCCTACACTTGCCTGAACGATTCAGCCTGTTCAATCGTAGCGCCGGTGCTCGCATCTGCCCGTTTCGCTACGATCGTCTTGCCAATTGGCGGATGACCATGTGCAAGATGCCGCCGTGGCGGTAATAGTCAACGTCCATGCGCGTGTCCAGTCGGGCGATCGCCGAAAAGACCTTCCGTTTCCCGTCGGGATCGGTGACGGTCACTTCAATTTCCCGATGCGGTTCGATCGAACCATCTATGTCAATGTCCAACGTCTCATGTCCGGACAACCCCAGGTTTTCACGCGATTGACCCGGTCGGAATTGCAGCGGCAGGACACCCATCCCCACCAGGTTACTGCGGTGAATTCGTTCGAACGACGTCGCAATCACCGCACGCACACCCAGCAGCATCGTTCCCTTGGCCGCCCAGTCCCGACTGGAGCCCGTCCCGTATTCCGCCCCCGCCAGCACCACCAGCGGCGTCCCCGATTCCTTGTATTTCATCGCTGCGTCATAGATGCTCATTCGCGTATCCGACGGCAGATGAACCGTCACGCAACCTTCGCTGCCCGGGGCCAACAGGTTTCGCAGGCGGACGTTGGCGAACGTCCCGCGGGTCATGACCCGATCGTTGCCCCGGCGCGATCCATAACTGTTGAAATCTTTCGGGGCTACGCCCTGTTTCTGCAAGTATCGCCCCGCCGGTGAATCCGCTGCGATGGAACCCGCCGGCGAGATGTGGTCCGTCGTGATGGAATCGCCCACCATGACCAGCACGCGGGCGCCGCGAATGGCCCCGATCGGCTCCGGGGTCGGCGACATGTCCGTAAAAAAAGGCGGATTCTGAATGTACGTATTGTCGTTATCCCATGCGTAGGTGTCACCTTGTGGCACTGATACGGCGTTCCAGCGTTCATTACCCGTTTCCACCGTCGCGTATTGTTCGCGGAATTTGTCCGGCGTCACGCAGCGCTCGATCGCAGCCGTCACTTCCTGATGCGTGGGCCAAATGTCTTTCAAATAAACGGGCCGGCCGCCCACGTCCTTGCCCAGCGGCTCACGAGTCAGATCGATATCCACGGTTCCCGCGATGGCGTAGGCCACCGCCAGCGGCGGCGAACACAGATAATTCGCCTTGACGTCCGGGCTGATGCGACCCTCGAAGTTGCGATTCCCGCTCAGCACCGACGACACCACCAGGTCCGCCTCCTTGATCGCGTTATGAACCGCGTCCGGCAGCGGACCGCTGTTGCCAATACAAGTCGTGCATCCGTAGGCCGCCACGTGAAACCCCAGCTTTTCGAGATACACCAGCAAACCGGCGTCCTTCAAATACTCCGTCACCACGCGCGAGCCGGGCGCCAGGCTGGTCTTGACGTGCGGTTTCGTACGCAAGCCGCGTTCCGTCGCTTTCCGTGCCAGAATGCCCGCCGCGATCATCACCGTGGGGTTGGACGTGTTGGTGCAACTCGTGATGGCTGCGATGGCCACCGATCCATGCGTCAACCGCACCGACGATTGGCCATTGCGAATTTCCGCCGAACGCCCGATCTGCTCCTCGGTCAATCCGTATCCACGGTCCTTGATAGGCGCGCGCAGGCATTGCCGAAATGCCGCCTTCGCCTCGGTCAATCCAACGCGGTCTTGCGGACGCTTCGGACCGGCGATACTGGGAACGACCGTCCCCAAATCAAGCTCGATACGGTCCGTAAAGACTGGGTCGGGCATCGCGCCGGTCCGGAATAGACCTTGTTCCTTGGAATATCGCTCCACCAAGTCGACCAGTTCCTCGTCCCGCGCCGTCTGTCGCAGATAGCGAAGCGTCTCGTCGTCGATGGGGAAAAAACCGCACGTCGCACCGTATTCCGGCGCCATGTTCGCAATCGTAGCCCGATCCGCCAGAAGCATGTTCGACAATCCCTCGCCGTAAAACTCGACGAACTTGCCCACCACCCCGTGCTTCCGAAGAATCTCCGTCACCCGCAAAACCAAATCCGTCGCCGTCGCGCCTTCCGGCAGCCGACCCGACAATCTGAATCCGATCACATCCGGCACCAGCATGTATAGCGGTTGACCGAGCATCACCGCCTCAGCTTCAATCCCCCCCACGCCCCAGCCCAACACGCCAAGCCCATTGATCATCGTCGTGTGACTGTCCGTGCCGACCAGCGTATCGGGCATCGCCACGCTCCTCCCGTTCACCTTTTGCCGGTGAACTCCCGTGGCGATGTATTCCAGATTGATCTGATGGACGATCCCCGTCTCCGGAGGGACCACGCGGAAATTGTCGAACGCCCCCTGCCCCCACTTCAAAAATTCATAGCGTTGCCGGTTCCGCTGAAACTCGATTTCTGCATTCACGCCCAGCGCCGCCGCCGAGCCGAACTGATCGATCTGCACCGAATGATCGATCACCAAATCCACCGGCAGCAGCGGGTTGATGTGCCGCGGGTCGCCACCCATTGCCCGCATCGCGTCGCGCATCGCAGCCAAGTCAACGATGGCCGGGACGCCCGTGAAATCCTGCAAAATGACCCGCGCGGGCTTGAACGGAACCTCACCACGCTGTTCCGCCGACGGCTGCCAACTGGCCAGGCTGCGCACGTCCTCAAACGTCACAGCCAATCCGTCCACGTTGCGTAACACCGATTCCAAAAGAATCTTGATCGTATACGGAAGCCGGTCGACCCCCGCGATGCCCTGCTTGGCCAGCGCATCAAGGCGGTAAACATCCACCTCCCCCCCTTTCGTTCGAAGGGTGGACTTGGCCCATACCGAATCGAGCATGCTGGATCGTGTCATGATTGGTGCTCCGTCAACGTCAACGCCGCGTAGTTTCAAATCGCAATCGCCTTCGCCCCAGCGATGCTAACCCAGACCGCCAACCGGGCGACTCATTTCCCGATCCGCGCCCTACCCAACTCTCAATGGGTATCGGCTACTGGAACGATAGGATACAAGCGATGCATAGACTTGAAAATGCTTCACCCGCCCCTTCACGCCCGCACCAGATCGATCTCCAGCGATTCACCCTCGATACTCACGCTGGTCGATCCCTGCTTCTCCGACAAACCGTCCAGTGAAATCGACGTCGCCAACGTCTCTCGGGCGATGTAATCCCCGCACAACGCGATGGCCTCCGTCAACAGACGCGATGGCGAACGCAGGCTCAACGCGATGCGGTCCTCCAGATTCAGATCGACGTCCTTACGCAGATTCTGGACGTGTCGAACGATGTCCCGTGCCAACCCCTCCAGCTTCAATTCTTCCGTCACACGCTTATCCAGCAATACGATCGTCCCCCCGTTTTCCTGGGCAGCCCAGTCATCCCCGTACGTCTTTTCCACCAGCACCTCATCGGGCTCCAATTCCATCCGTCCACCATTCACCTCCACCGACACAGGACAACGCCTTTCCACCGCGTCCGCGATGGCTCTGGCGTCGGCTGATTGTAGTGCCTTGCCAATGGCACCCGCATCCTTCCCGTACTTTGGACCCACCAGCTTCATATTCGATCGCACGCTCACCCTACACCGCGACGACAGCTCCTGATCCACGGTCACCTTCTTCACGTTCAGCTCTTCCAGAATATGATCCGTGAACTGCTCGACAGCCTGCCTCTCCACGTCGTCCGCACACTGCACCCGCAACTCCGCCAACGGCTGCCGCACCTTCAGCTTGGCGATCGTCCGCCCCGCCCGGGCCATCGATATCACCCGCAACAATTTCTGCATCTTCTCCGAAAGCATGGCGTCCACCCGCGATTCGTCCGCCCGCGGAAACGGCACGTGGTGAATGCTCCCCGCCGCCCCATTCATCTGCCCTGCCACCAGGTTCTGATACATCGACTCCGTCAAGAACGGCACCACCGGCGCGATCAACCGGCTCAACGTCGTCAAGACCTCGTACAGTGTTTGATAGGCCGACCGCTTGTCATCCGACCATTCACTTTTCCAGAACCGCCGCCGCGATCGCCGAACGTACCAATTACTCAAATCGTCCACGAACCGCTCCGCCCGTTCACAAAACCCCGCCGGCGCAAAACTCTCGTACGAGCGGTCCGCCGACTCAACCAAGCCCTGCAAATCCGACAGTATCCACCGGTCCAGATCCGTCCGCCGATCCAGCGGCAACGGTGCTTCCGACGGGTCAAACTGATCAAGCCGAGCGTAATTGCAGAAAAACGCGTACGTGTTCCACAGCGGACGAATGAACTTGTTACGAATTTCATCGATGTGCACAGGCCCGAACGCCAAATTCCGCTCCGGGGCATGCCTCATGTACATCCAGCGCATCACGTCCACGCCGAACCGTTCCGCCGCGTCGTTGAAATCAATCGCGTTCCCTTTCGATTTGTGCATCTCCTCCAAATTGTCATCCAGCACCAACCCATGACCCAACAGCGTGCGAAATGGCGACTGATCCACCATCATCGCACTCACCGCCAACAACGCGTAGAACCAGTTGCGAAATTGGCCCGGCAACGCCTCCACCACAAAATCCGCCGGAAACCATTCCTTCCAATACTCGCGATCCTCGAAGTAGCCCATCGTTGAAAACGGCACGATGCTCGCGTCCAACCACGGATTCCCCACGTCAGTGATCCGCGACACCTCGCCGCACCCACACTTTCCACATTTAATCTTGACTCCGTCCACCCACGGGCGATGCGGCGAATGGCCCTTGAACTCACCCCAGCCAGCCACCGCCCGTTCCTTCAACTCCTCCCGCGATCCGATGACCTCGAAACCACCACACTCCTTGCATTCCCAGATCGGCAACGCCAACCCCCAGTAGCGCTTCTTGCTGATCATCCAGTCGCCCATGTTGCGAAGCCAATCCAGCTCCCGCTCCACACCCCATTCCGGTATCCAACGCGCAGACCGCGTCACTTCCATGATCCGTTCACGCCATTCCATGTTGATGTACCACTCGTCCACCAGCCGATACACCAACTCCTGCTTACATCGCCAACAATGCGGATACCGATGCAAGTATCGCTCCTTCGCCACCAACAGACCTCGCTGCTTCAAATCCCCCGCGATCTCATCAGCCACCTCGCCGTAATGTCGATGGGCCAGCGACCCGAACCCGGGCAGAAACGTCCCGTCCTCGTTCAACGGCGCAATGGCCGGCAGACCAAACTCGATGCCCAGTTGATGATCCTCGCTTCCGCATCCCGGCGCGATGTGCACGATGCCCGAACCCTCCGATTCGGTGACCGCGTCCCACGCGATCACTTGGTGATGATCGACCGCCGTCGTCGCTCCCGCGAAATGATCAAAAGGCCCCTCGTATCTCAACCCGACCAGCTTCTCCCCGTCCAGTTCTTCTAACACCTCGAACCCGCCGGCGTTCTTGAAGATGGCTTGGATGGACATCAGGCCGGGCCCGGCTTTGCCCGCGACGCTTTCGGACGGCTGCTTGCGCTGCGCCTCGAAGTTGCCCTTGCCCACGTAGTACACCCACTCGCCGCATCGAACCTTCACGTATTTCATCCCCGGCTTGACCGCCGCGGCCACGTTCGACGTCAGCGTCCAGGGCGTCGTCGTCCAAACCAGCAACGCTTCTTTCGGTGTGCCATTCGCCGCGCTGCCGCCCGATGCCTTGATGGGAAACCGCACGAACACCGACAGATGTTCAGCGTCGCGATACCCCTCGTTCATCTCCATCTGGCTGATGCCCGTCCCGCACCGTGGGCACCAGGGCATCACGTCCTCGCCCTTGTAGACATACCCCTGTTCGTGACATTTTTTCAGAAATGACCAGATAGCGTAGTTGTTATTATCGGACATGGTGTAATACGAATCGTCCCAATCCATCCAGTACCCCAACCGCTTGGATTGTTCAGATTGAATGGCCGCGTATCGCGCCGCCCGTGCCTTGCACTCCTCCACAAACCGCCCGATGCCGTACGCTTCAATATCCTTCTTATTGCGAAATCCGTGCTCTTTTTCGACTTCCACTTCAATCCACAACCCCTGACAGTCGAATCCGTTCTGATAACGCGTATCGTGGCCCTTCGCCGCGTGGTAACGCTGAAAAACGTCTTTGTAGGTGCGTCCCCAGGCGTGATGAACCCCCATGGGGTTGTTGGCGGTTATCGGCCCATCCAGAAATGAAAACTTCTCATGACCCCGATTCTGGTCCCGCAGCGTCTCAAACGCCCGCGTTTCCTGCCAAAAAGCCAGAATATCACGCTCCAATGCCGCGAAATCCGGCTTGGATTCAATTTTGCCAAATGCCATTCGATGCTCCTTGCAACACCGCGGCTCAAACCTTCTCCGCGGCTCAGCCGACCGGGCCGCTACTATACGAGACTTGTTCCCCGCAGTGAACACCTCACCGACTCCCGGCCGGCGCTCATGTTTGTATCCGCTCGCGTTTATCAGTCCTCGGCACATTGTTGGTGCTTAACGTGTTCGGCGGGGATACCGATAACGCGGGTGTACAGGCTTACGGTGCGCCTTGGGTGTGACCACCCAGCGGCATGCTTCGTGACTTGGTCATACTGGAATCGCTGTTTTCATGAATGACTCCATTCTCCTGGTCAACCCACCCGCGGAGGTGCCGCGGGAATGTTACGACACGCCGAATTACCCGGCCATCGGTATCGCATACGTGGCCGGCTACTTGAAAAGTCACGGACTGCCCGTGGAGGTGATCGACGGCAAACTGGCCCGAAAGTCGGTGCGGCAGACCATCGACGAGATCATCGAGCGCCGGCCTCGAATCCTTGGATTGACAGCCATGACGCACATGGTCGTAACGGCGTCGCGGATGGCCGAGGCGGTGAAAGCGGCCTGCCCCGACACGTTGATCGTCCTGGGCGGATTCCATGCCAGTTTCCTGCCCGAGCGCACCATGCGCGAATTTCCCGTCTTCGACCACCTTGTTGTCGGCGAGGGGGAAATGGCCTTCCTTGAATTGTGCAGATGTGTTTTGGCCGGCGACGACCCGTCGAAAATTCAAGGTGTAGCCAGCCGCGTAAACGGCTCGCCGCTTTCAACCGCGTCTGACATTCGCGTAAACGGTCGCGGTGCGATTCCGGAGCAATTGGACGAATTGGGTTGGCCGGCGTGGGAATTGTTTCCGCCCGCGGAAATGTATCCCATTATGACCCAGCGCGGGTGCCCGTTCGCGTGCAACTTCTGTAGTCGCCCGTATGGCCGAACGCTTCGCCAGCGGACGCCGGGCAGCGTGGTGGCGGAATTGACGCGCAGCGTGAAACAATTCGGATGCCGAACGGTCGACTTCTACGACGAAACGTTTACGGTGCGAAAAGACTACGTGCGCGACGTGTGTGCAGCGATCGTCGCGGCGGGGCTGCATCAACAGCTCCGCTTCTGGTCCTACGTGCATGCCAACACGATCGATCTGCCGACGGCCAAGCTGATGAAAGAAGCCGGTTTTGCCGAGGTCGGATTCGGGGTGGAGAGCGGCAATCCGGACATCATGAAACGCATGCAAAAGGGCGTGAATCGCAACGACGTGATTCGGGCAGCGGAAATCTTCAGGCAGGCCAAGCTCAAATACGGCGCATACTTCATCATCGGTCATCCCCACGAAACGAAGGCCGCGGTGCTCGACACGATCGATTTGGCCTCCAAGCTGAACCCGGACTCCGTGGCCTTTGGGATCATGACTCCTTACCCGGGCACGGAAGTGTGGGAGATGGCCACGCGCGGTCAGGGCGGCTACAAGATGCTCAGCATGCGTTGGGAGGATTTCAACAAGCAGATCGGCTCGGCATTGGAATTGGAGAATCTCCCGCGACGACAGATGGAATTGTTGCAGTTGCGAGGTTATCTGACGGTCTACTTGCGAAACCGCCGTTATCGAGAAATGGCCCAGGCCATCTGGGGCAACCGCCGGCGCATCACATTCATTCTCTGCAAACTCATCAATCGCAAACGGCAGGTTTCGTCATCGTCCTGGTTCACCGGCACCGGCAAGCAACCAGCCATGCTGGGATCGTGATCATCTTCACCGACTTCCGCGCACTTCGCCGTTCATCCCGCAGGTTCACGGCCGGGTAGCCCCCGCAACGCCGAAACCCACGGTCGGAACGTCTTTTGCGTATGAAAGTCGATCGATGCGCCGCCGACCGCTATTATTGCTGACTTCTGTCCTGTTGAATTGCACCACCACCGCGCCACGCGATCACATTCAGCCTTGGCCGGGTGGCCCACCTCCTTTGGAGGTGGGGGAGCCGATGACGAGCGCTGATTCGCGTCACCAGATAATCGGCCAGCTTCCGTCCCAGTCCATTTTCAGCACCGAGTCATCCCCGAACTCGTAAAAGCGAAAACTGCTCCAATGCCAATCCTCCGCCCGATCGACCAAAGCCTTGGTGATCGGGTTCTTGTGGCAGTAGTCCAGCTTTTCAAGCAACGTCTTGTGGTCACGAACGTTGAAATCGTACCCCCGAACGCTCCAGATGGTTTGCTCATTCTTGTCGCCGGTAGCCCAAGCGTTGAGAGGACCCGACCAAAGCCGCCCTCGCGTTCGCCACACTTCGCGCGGCCGATTCTTCCCATGGAATCCGACGTGCTTCTTGAAGGCGTGAAGCAATTGCGATACCGGGATCGGGTCGTCATTTCCTACGGAGTGCGGGTACAGGATCACGTGCACATGCTCGGGCATAATGACGTACCCGATCAGGCACACACCGAATCGCTGCTGCAATCTCCGCAAACCCTCAACCACGATCCGCTTCAGTCCGTCGTCGTGAAAGAACGTCAGTCGCTGGCAGCAGGAGATCGTCCAGAAGTGAGAGTCGCCTGGTTCGTCATATCTGCGAAGGTGGCCGGGCATGCCGGGGAACGTAAATCATCGGCTCCCCCATGTCCAAAGGACATGGGCCACCCGCCACGTTCGCCGTGGGTTTGCTCGATTTCGAGTCGAACGGGAGACTTCCGTCCAAAACGCCAATACCCTAGAATGCGTGTCATGCGCCTCCGAATCTACCTTGACACGTCGGTCATTAGCGCACGGATTGACGACCGCGACGCGGCGCGTCAGGAGTTGACGGAACATGTGTGGGAATCACTGCACGATTATGATCCGCACATTTCACCGCTGGTGCTGGCCGAACTCCAATACACTACGAACGACCAATTGCGGGCCCGCTTGCTTGAATCAACGGCGTCCTTCACCGTTCTGCCATGGACCGGCGAGATGGAGGAACTGGCTCGCCGCTATGTCTCCGGGGGCGCCTTCGGACCGGCCATGTTAGCCGATGCCCGGCACGTAGCCGCCGCTGTCGTTTCCGGAATCCCCATTCTGTTGAGCTGGAACTTTCGGCATCTGGTCAACCGGACGCGACGCATTCGCGTAAATCTGGTTAATTCACAGGAAGGCTACGGGCAGATTGAGATCATCGCTCCGCCCGAGCTTAGTTAAGGAGGGTTAACAATGAACGCCTGCTTCGATAGCCGCCCCCTCGCTCGACAGGCGGGCCTGTCAACGGGCGAGTTGCGCGAACTGGAATTCTGCATCCGCAGTCAATATGGCCGCGACGAAATGATGATGGAATTGCGGGTGCTGCGCACGGTGCAGGCCATCAGCGAAGGAGCCACCACGCTGCAAGCCGCCATGCAGGAACTCGGCGCCACCGGGGTGCGCCGTCACCCCGCCCCTGGCGCATCGTAGTGGGCGGACGAGATCATCGCTGGACGCAGATGTCGTTTCAAATGAGGGCATGGAAGTGGACGGGCATGCCGAGGAACGTAAATCATCGGCTCCCCCATGTCCAAAGGACATGGGCCACCCACCACGGAACGTAAATCATCGGCTCCCCCATGTCCAAAGGACATGGGCCACCCACCACGGAACGTAAATCATCGGCTCCCCCATGTCCAAAGGACATGGGCCACCC
>CAYRHJ010000018.1:0-177485 GCA_964424105.1 uncultured Phycisphaeraceae bacterium
GATGTTGTGAAATCAGGATAAAGGAAACGGACAGGACGATGACCGTTCCCATGCGTCAGATACATCAGCGGGATTGATTTGGACGGGTGGCATGGTCCACGCTTGCGTGGCCATGCTTGGAACTCGAATCCGCCTCGCGCAGGCGCCACTCGAACACGTGTCGATACCGTTACAGAAGACGGCGTCGTCGCACGATGTGCCGTCCGGCTCATCGGGGTGCGTGCAGAACCCCGCCCCGTTGCAGACGTCGTCCGTACACTCGTACCCGCAATAAGGCGCGATGTGGGCCGTGTACGGCGGCCCATCGGAACTTCGTCAAGGATGGGATTCGTGGGTGTTCGACGTGGGAATAGGCTCCGTCTCAATCAGGGAACCATCGAAAGAAGGGTTGAGCGACAAAAGGGCGAGTTTGGCGGCGCGTTGTTCCGCCTCTTTCTTGCTAGGCCCCCAGGCTGAGGGATATCGCTTGTTTCCCACGACGACGCAGACTTCGAAACATTTGCTGTGATCAGGCCCTTGCTCGTCCAGTTGATCGTATTGCGGCGTGAGCGAAAAGTGTTTTTGAATGTATTGCTGGAGCATGGATTTGTAGTTGTCCTGATGTTCGGAGTGGGCGGCTTGTTCGATGAAGCCATCGAGCGCCCGCAAGATGAAGGTCTGCGCAGCCTCGAAACCGCCGTCCACAAATATCCCAGCCACGATGGCTTCCAGAACGGCGGCGCGAAGCGAGCGGGGCACGGAGGCCTGCGTGTTCATGCCCTTTCCAAGAAAAATAAGCGGGGTCAATCCAAGCTGATCCGCGACATCCGCGCAGGTCTTTCGCGAGACGATGGTCGATTTCAGCTTGGTGAGGTCGCCTTCCAGATGATCGGGAAATCGGCGATAAAGCTCGTGACAAATGACCGTGCCCAGGACGGCGTCGCCCAGGAACTCCAGTCTTTCATTGCTGGCCACGCGGGAGTCGGACAGGGAGGCGTGGGTGAGCGCCTGATGGAGGATCGATATATCCCTAAATCGATAGCCAATAAGATCTTGCGCGCAATCTAGAGTTTTGTCCGGGGACACCAATTTACCCGACAGGCCGATGGCGGACGACGCGGGCCGATGATTGGGCGCCGTCCGCGATGAGCCCGTAAAAGGGGTTTCGGTCGTTTCGGCTGCCGATCGATTCAGCACACTTCCACCGTTACGACGCCTACCCAAGTGTACCATGCTATCGGCCAAATATCGCACCAAATTTTTTCGTGTGTTCAGTCTAGGTTATCGGAGCCTCGATGGATGGAGTTGGCTGGCGCTGTTGCCACATTCCGGCGGATCCGTTATAGGGGGATCTCGAAAACGCCTGCGGCGGGAGGCGTTTCAGACATTTAACCGATTGGCTGGAACCGGTTTCGGGAGACGGAGATGCATTATCCGAGGAGAAACAGCAAGATCAAACGGGCACGTAAGCAAGGATTTCGGGCCCGCATGCGACGGCATTCCGGACGGAAGCTGATTAATCGCCAGCGTCGGGCCGGAAGAAAGCGCATCAACGTGGCGTAATCCCCCGTTTCACGCTTCGCACCGTCGATTCAGTAGGAATGGATGTTCTCCTAGCTGCTTCGATCCGCTGAACAATCAAACCCGTCGAAATTAGCGTCATTAAGCCCGCGGCGAATACGGAAAGCAGTCGCCACGGCTGTCCATCGTCATCTCGTGCGACGTCAATCCCCCGCAGTGTGATTCTTGCCGGCGGCGGTTGGGCGTGCGCGTTGCGATAGGCCATCAGCATTTCTTGCATTGTCGTGACAAGATTCTCCGTGGCCTGGAGTCGATGGCGGGACAGTTCTGCCGAGGTGGTAGCTTGTTGGGCTTCACTCGATAATTGCACCCAACGGCTTTTCTCTTCAATCAAGGAGATGATTTTGTCTGTCAGGGAATCGATGGTGTTTCGGAGCCGATGGAGTTCAGACTGATTGGCGGAATGGGTCTGCTCGAATTCTTGGCGAGCCAGTTTGGCTGCTTCTTGCAGGAGTTGTGCGTCGACCAATCGAACGCGGTCGCTGACTCGCCGCGACAATCCTTCGGCGGATCGAAGGGCGGCATCCAGGCGGAAGTCGTTTCGCGGATAGATGTCGGATGCGGCGAATTCGAGCCGGCGATGGTCGGCTTCGAGTCGATGGAAACGGCGTTTGATTTCCGCACAGGCTCGGTTCTCGTGGGCCTGTGCCCGCTCCGAAAGGGATTGAACGGTTTCACGCAGATCGGCGAGAAGACGCCCGCCGTAGAATTGGAAGTCACCCAAAACCGTTCGGAGTTGTTCGTGTGAAATCAGCAGACGTGGATTAAGCGGGTCCGCCGGCAACGATTGCAAACCAGTCATCGCTTCATTCCACGTTCGCGAAAAAGCATCCAGACGTCGATGATACAAACCCCCGAAGGTTAGGAACCGTTCGGTCTCTCGTTTGAACTCGGGATCTATGACGGACGAGCCTGTGATCCCTTCAGCCTGCGTCAGGAGCGAGCACGTGACGATCAGTTCATCGAGACGCGGCGCCGTCGTACGTGCGATGGCTTCGAGGCGGTCGCGGCCCAGCGTCAGGTGTGTGGTCAGCTCAGCCATGTCCTGTTGAAGCTCCGCTATGCCGGCGTAGGCTTGGTTGCGAGTTTCGTCGGTGATGAAATTGGACATGGCGGTGCGTTCGTCAAATGGCTGGTGCAATTGGGTCAAGATTTGGTGTTGCCGTTCTCGTAACGCGAGAAGCTCGTCTTGCGCCTGCGTGATTTGCGACGCGAGGGCTTCCCAAGCGGAAGACAGCTCCCCGCTTGGCTGATGTGCGGCGTGGGTTTCGACGGCGTCGCGGGCGGCGCGAAGTTCATTTGCGAATGTCTGCTGCATGTCCTGTTCAAGGTTGGCTATGTGTTCGTGACGTCGAGTCGCTTCGGCGAGGCGAATCTCATTGGCGCGCACGACCGAGTGTGCGACTTGGCCAGCAACCATTTCGGCGGCTTGGCGGTCCCAATGCCGGATGGTTAGTTGTAATCCGCTGGTTTCGGCGTGGGCATCCGAATTCGAAAAAGAACAATCCGTCAATCGAACCGACGACGCGAAGGGACTGCGCTGTTCGACGGTTGATGAACCGGCATAGGCAGGATTTGCCTGCGGAGCTTGTAACATGTTGTCATGGAAGTAGTTAAAGGTTTGAATGATGATTTCTCGTCTGGCGTTTGAGCGGTCGCCCGGGCATTCGAATTGGACGCGGACTTCGTGATCTGGAAGTGACAAGAGATGCGCGATGGCCGAGACGGTTATGGCCGCAGCCACGGGCCAAATCCACAATCCAAGGTGTTGAACCCAGTTCCGGCGATGGTGTCGTTGCGGCGTTTTAGGTAATGGGGCCGGGTCAAAAGTTGCGTTTGGTTGATTGGCTTCTTGGTTTATCGCGTTGCGTTTGATCGTTGATTTCGGGGGATGGGTGGTGATGGGTTCGGGTTTCGCTCGATCGGAACTTTCGTTCCCGGATGAAGTTACGTTCGATCTGATCAAGATTGATCCTTCTACGGTGTTCGAGCTTGAAAAGCCGTGGCCATTGTAGATGTTTTGGGCAGGATCCACAACGGAACGGTCATGGCGGTGCCGGCTGTAGTGGATGGCCGCCGGTTTGATTGCATTGTAGCTTTAATCGTACATTGGGTCAATTCGTGGCGGCGAGTGGAGATTTGATCTGCGGCAGGGGTGAATGGGGAGTGGGCCTTGATTTTTGGGTTTGACAGGCTGGGTTAGGTTTCTATACTCGCGAGACTTTCGGTGGCCGTTTCGTGAGGCAGGGGGGAGCTAACCCGCTGTCGGCGCTGTTTTTGCAGGAGGAACAGCGGGCCCCGAATGACGTCGAACATTCGACCCGTGAAGCGTCTGTTGAGCGGTCGCATGATCGGTTCGCAACAAGGCTGTTGTGTTCCGGTAGTCGGCCCTTGCGGCTGCTGTGGCTCAGCTGGTAGAGCGCGTCCTTGGTAAGGACGAGGTCACGGGTTCGAATCCCGTCAGCAGCTTTCCGGATCGGTGTATACCAGCGATTCGTAAATGACAATGTACGAAGGGCGTCCTCGGCGGCTGCGGGGGGCGTCTGATTATGGAGGCTGCCGGTGATGGACTGGGTGCCTTTGTCGTGGCACTCGTTATCAGGCATGCGGCGGAGCCTATAGGGCGCGGACTGTCATCCTAGTGGAGGAAAGCAGTAGTTATGGCTAAAGACGTATTTTCTCGAACGAAACCTCACGTGAACGTCGGCACGATCGGTCACGTGGATCACGGTAAGACGACATTGACAGCCGCGATGACGATGGTTCAGTCCGCGAAGGGATTGTGCAAGGCTGTTTCCTACGATGAGGTGGCCAAGGCATCTGAGGCTCATGGTCGTCGGGATCCGACGAAGATTCTAACGATTGCGACATCGCACGTGGAATACGAATCGGAAAAGCGACACTACGCGCACATCGACTGTCCGGGACACGCGGATTACGTGAAGAACATGATCACGGGGGCCGCGCAGATGGACGGGGCGATTTTGGTGGTGTCGGCATCGGACGGTCCCATGCCGCAAACTCGCGAGCACATTCTGTTGGCTCGTCAGGTGAACGTGCCTCGAATCGTGGTGTTTTTGAATAAGTGTGACTTGGTGGACGATCCGGAGTTGTTGGACCTGGTGGAGCTGGAAGTCCGGGAGTTGCTGAGTAAGTACGATTTTTCGGGCGACGACACGCCGGTCATCCGGGGTCAGGCGCTGGCTGCATTGCAGAACCCCAAGGACCCGGAAAAGACCAAGTGCATTCAAGAGCTGCTGGACGCGATCGACACGTACATTCCGGAGCCGGAGCGCATTACGGACAAGCCGTTCTTGATGTCGGTGGAAGACGTTTTCAGCATCAAGGGACGGGGGACGGTGGCGACGGGTCGAATCGAGCGGGGTCTGGTGAAAGTGGGTGACGAAGTTCAGATCGTTGGATTGAACGAGGAGTCAGCCAAGACCGTCGTCACGGGCGTGGAAATGTTTAACAAGCTGCTGAGCGAAGGCATGGCTGGCGATAACGTGGGTTGCCTGCTCCGCGGGGTGGACAAGAATGCGATCGAGCGCGGACAGGTTTTGGCGGCGCCGGGAACGATTACGCCGCATACGAACTTTGAGTCGCAGGTTTACGTGTTGACGAAGGAGGAGGGGGGACGTCATACCCCGTTCTTCAACGGATATCGCCCGCAGTTTTATTTCCGAACGACGGACGTGACCGGATCGTTGAAATTGATGGGCGGGGCGGAGATGTGCATGCCCGGCGACAACATCGCGATGGAGGTTGAATTGGGCAAGCCGATCGGTATGGAAGAGGGACTGCGGTTTGCGGTTCGCGAAGGCGGACGAACGGTTGGCTCGGGCGTGGTCACGAAGGTTTTGAAATAGGGTTGGTGCGTGGCTGTGCTTGTTTGTGGATGGAGCCGCATGTCGGTCGGATGGCGATTCAGCGGGTCTTGTAGATGGCTGAATGGAGTCACGATCACGCCGGGCGAAACGGCAGGTCGTGGCAGACCGCTCCCTGACGATCGCGGGGCAGCAGGAGGCGGGTGAAGACCGGCCCTACGAACTGGCGCTCTAATCATCGGCTCCCCCACCTGCAAAGGAGGTGGGCCACCCGGCCGTTGCGAACACTGGATTCCGGCTTTCGCCGGAATGGCGGATGCGGGCGTTGGCCAGAATGACGGATGCGGGCGGTCGCGGCTGGGAAAGAGGCGGTTGTCTTTCGGCGTTGTCGGAGCGCCTTGTTGGGCGTTGCACTCGTATGTTGTCGCGGGTGTATGTTGATTCGCGGCGAATTGGGATTGGGGAATCATGGCCAAGGCGGTTAAACGAGAACATATTTGGTTGCAGTGTACGGACTGCGGGAATTTGAACTACCGCACTTCGGTGAACGTTCAGGGCGGTGTGCCCAAGATGACACTCAAGAAATTCTGTCCTCGAACGCGCACTCGTACCGTGCACAAGATTAAGAGGAAGTAGTGGCCAAGTGTCTCCGGGTGAGATGCTGGAGTTCGTTGGCCATTGAGGGTATTGAGATTCACGGAGAGCCGGTAGGCCTGTGGTTTGACTAGGAGCGTAGCTCAATTGGAAGAGCACCGGTTTCCAAAACCGGCGGTTGGGGGTTCAAGTCCCTCCGCTCCTGGTTTTGGCGAATGTTGGGTGGCGGTGAACGAGATAGGGTTTTTTGAAACGGATGATTTTCCATTGAAACGGCGGGTTGGGATGGTCAAGAAGATGGCGAGGCAGGGATGAGCAAATCGTCAATACCCAACGAATCGGGGTCGGGCGGAGGAGCCGGCGTGGTGGAGGCGTCGCGTCTCAAGGACCGCCCAAGCGTGTCAGGACAAGGACGGATGACAGACGACATTACGCAGCCAATTGGACGGGGCGATCCCTCGACACAAAGACACTCGTTTTTTGAAATCTACAAGCCTAGCCAGGGTAAATACACGCGGTTGGGGACGGCGGTGGGCGGTGGGATCCTGATCGCCGGTGCGGGCAATTTTCTGTATGATGAACTGGGCGTGTTTCGCAGCGAGCTGTTGTGGACCCTGCTGTTGCAGGTGTTGGTTCCGCTGATCTTGGCGGTGGTGTCGGGGTTTGTGCTGTATTGGATCGTGGGGGTGAATCGCACGTGTTGCGATTTTTTCATTGCGACCGAAGGCGAGATGAAGAAGGTGAGTTGGTCCAATCGCAATGAATTGATAGGGTCAACGAAGGTGGTGATCGCAGCTACGATTCTGTTGGCGTTGATCTTGTTCATCGTTGACGCGATGTTCATCAAGTTTTTCCAGGCGATCGATGTTTTGTGGAGCCAGGCGCAGTCGTGAGTGAGAACACGGAAGCACGCATAGAGAAAGCGGCCTTGGCTGCGCCGGGGATGAAGTGGTACGTATTGCGTGTGGCTTCGAATAAGGAGGATCGTGTCCGCGAGACATTGGAGCGGAAGGTGGCGATCGAGGGATTGCAAGGGCATGTGGGGCGAATACTGGTGCCGACGCTGAAAGAGCGGAAAATGCGTGGTGGCCAGGTTCGGGTGACGGAGCGGAAGCTTTATCCCGGATATGTGTTTGTGGAGATGATGACGGAGGATGACGGTTCCATCGCGGAGGACGTTTGGTTCACGATTAAGGAATCTTCCGGCGTGGGCGATTTTATTGCGTCTGGCGGTAAACCGGTGCCCATGACGGATCAAGACGTGACGGGGATGTTGGCTGCTTGCGAGAAGAGCGAGGAGGAGCCTGGACTCAGCGGATTGGATTTGAAGCAGGGTGATGGGGTGAAGATTACGGAGGGGAGTTTCGAGAATTTTGAGGGTGAGGTGGACTCGATCGACAAGCGTCGCGGGATGGTGACGGTGATCCTGCAAGTGTTCGGTCGGGCGACCCCCGTGGAAGTGGAATATTGGCAACTGGAAAGAGTTTGATGGCGGAGCGTCCGTTCAGGGATGGTCGTGTCTGCGAGGCAGGGTGGATGCGGCTGGGGTTTGGAGGGCGTTGCGGAAGGGTGAAAGAGGTTGTCTGAGTCGTTGGAAGGGATATTGCCGCGTACGCGGTTTATCGCGTGCGGGCGTGTTTTGGATGGCTGGAAGGAACTAGATCGTGGCTAAGAAAGTATTGACAGCGGTGATTCGGCTTCAGGCGCCGGGGGGTCAGGCGACGCCTTCGCCGCCGATCGGCCCGGCGCTGGGACAGCACGGAGTGAACATCGGTCAGTTCGTGCAACAGTTCAACGCGTCGACCAGTGCGTTGAACGGTATGCCGGTGACGGTTGTCATCAGTGTTTTTTCGGATCGCTCGTTTACTTATGAGGTGAAGAGTCCGCCGGCGTCGGTTTTGTTGAAGGAAGCGGCGGGCTTGGCTAAGGGAAGCAGCGTGCCGCATCGCGACAAGGTCGGGACGGTGACGTGGTCGCAGATTCGTACGATTGTGGAAAAGAAGCTGGTAGACCTGAATGCGACGTCGTTGGAAGCGGCGGACCGCATCATCGCGGGCAGCGCCCGTTCGATGGGTATTGACGTGGTGGATGGCTGAGGTCTTGCTCGCGGAATCTGAGATTGGTGGAGTAGGCGGGGGCTGATGCCCGTAGTGGCTGAATGTATTATTGAGTGATGAGGGGTGGGCGAAGTCCCGTTGGAGGAAAACCGTGGCACGCACGAGCGTCAGGTATCAGAAGCAGTTGGAAGCACTAGGTTCGCTGGGAAGCGTTTCGCTGGAACAAGGGATCGAGAAGCTCAAAGAATTGGCGGGCATTTCAGCAGATCGGACGTATAAGAACGGACGTTCGCGGAAGAAAGTGAACCAGACGGTGGAATTGGTGATGCATCTGGGCATCGATCCCAAACAGGCTGACCAGATGTTGCGCGGAGCGGTCTCGCTTCCCAAGGGGACGGGCCGGACGCAGCGCGTGGTGGCGTTTTGCGATGAATCGGAGGTTCAGGCGGCCAAGGAGGCTGGGGCTATTGAAGCCGGCTCGGATGAGCTGATTGCAAAGATTTCTGGCGGGTGGATGGATTTCGACGTAGCGATTTCGCATCCCAAGTTGATGGGCAAGGTGGGCAAGCTGGGCCGCGTGCTGGGTCCGCAAGGTAAGATGCCGTCGCCGAAGGCGGGCACGGTGACGGCGGACATTGCCACGACCGTGAAGGAGTTTTCCGCGGGCAAGATCGAGTATCGCAACGACGCGGGCGGCAATATTCACCTGCCGGTCGGTAAGATGAGTTTTTCGGTCGCGGACTTGAAAGAGAACATCGAGGCTGTGGTGTCGCACGTTCAGCGGATGAAGCCCACTGCGGCCAAGGGTCAGTATATCAAGCGAGTTTGCTTATCCGGCAGTCACACGCCCTCGGTATCGTTGTCGTTGGGTTCTTGAGAGAAATGAAGGAGGTTTTCGGGAATGAGTCGGCAGCTTAAGGATCTAATGACCGAATCGTTGCGGGAACGATATGCGCAAGTTGATGAGGCTTGCGTTGTTAATATAACGGGATTGAACGTGGCAGAAACGATCCGATTTCGGCGTTCGCTGATATCGAAGAACATGCGGGTGAGCGTGGTGAAGAACAGCCTGGCGCGTCGCGCGTTCGCTGGCGGGGCGCTGGAGCCGCTGGGTCGATCGTTGGTGGGACCCTGTGCGCTGGTGACGGGCGGCTCGGCGATTTCCGTGGCCCGCGAGATCATTGACCTGGCCAAGGCGCTTCCCAAGGTGGAGTTGAAGTCCGCGTTGTTGGCGGGGGAGTCTGAAGTTCTTCCGTTGGAAGAGGTGGCTCAACTGAAGAGTCAGCCGGAACTGATCGGCGACGTGGCGATGTTGATCGCGTCGCCGGGTCGGGCGTTGGCGGCGTGTTTGAAGTCCGCGCAGTCGAAGATTGCCGGTTGTTTGAAGGCCTTGGCGGAGGCGGAGGCGGAGGCGGAGCATGGAGAAGTCGCCGAGGCGTAGTGGTTCGTGGAGGCTTAGGGAAATTGAAAATGGAATTCCGTGACGTGAATTGACCGGTCTCGCTGGTTGGAGATGAAATGGCGCTGCGTGGCGTCTCCGTTCGGTTCGGCGGATTCATGATTGAGGGAGATTGGAACGATGGCAGAAGCCCCGGCTAAGGAGTTCAGTGCGGATATTAAGGCGCTGGCAGAGAAATTGGTTTCCATGACGATTAGGGATGCGCAATCGCTGGTGGATTGCCTGAAGGCGGAACACGGAATCGAGCCGGCGGGCGGCGGCATGATGATGGCGGCTGCGATGGGCGGCGGAGAGGCGGCGGTTGTGGAAGAACAGACGTCTTTCGACGTGGTTCTGGTGGCAGCCGGCGACAAGAAGATTCAAGTGATCAAGGTGGTTCGGGCGGCGACGGCATTGGGTCTGAAGGAAGCGAAGGACCTGGTGGATGGCGCGCCGAAATCCGTGAAAGAGGGCTTGTCCAAGGAAGACGCGGAGAAGCTGAAGAAGGAATTGGAAGAAGCCGGCGCTGCGGTGGAGATCAAGTAGGTCCGACTCGCATTGGTGTGTCGTGCGGACACTGTCGTCGCAGTTTGGCGTCTTCGGTTCAGGCTGACGTGTTGTGGATGGTGTTGGTGCAGGTATTCGTAACTGTCGCAGCCTGTGAAGCCGTGATGGTGGCGATACTTGGAGCCGATCTATGTGCGTCCGCTCCCTGACGGTCGCGGCTCTGAAAGAAACGGTCGCGGCTCTGAAAGAAGCGGTCGCGGCTCTGAAAGAAGCGGTCGCGGCTCTGAAAGAAACGGTCGCGGCTCTGAAAGAAACGGTCGCGGGTCGGTTAAGATGCCAACACCGCGAAAGACGACACTGGCTCGAGGGCGACGTCAGTCTTGACGAGCGTGCGTTTTTGTTGGCGGCGGTCGGAAGGGATTTACGGTAGCAGCCATGTGGCGGGTGCTGACACTATTATCAAGTTGGCACAAACATCGTTTTTGGTTCGTACATCACCGTTCAGCGGGACAGGCCGAGGTTGTTCGCGACAACGCGAACTCGTCGCAGAAATGCGTCGCCGGGGCGCTCGGTCGAACAGATAGCTGACACGGTGACTCAAGCGTCCCCCAGTGATTGAGTGGAAGACCGGGCGCGGTCCGTGTATGGGCTGCGCGGTGTCGCTGCGCGGTGATTTTTGTCGAATGCAGCGAGACGCCATGGATGTGGTATTTGGGCGCTCTAACAAGACCGTGTAACGGTCCGTCAAGGACCGCTCCCTGACCCGTTTGCGTGCGGTCCACGCACAGGCAGGCGGTCGCGGCTCGGAAAGAGATGGCTGCGGCCCGGGATTTTAAGAGTGGCCTGGCAAAACAAAAGGAATGAGACATGGGCAAACCGGTGACGATTCGGAGCTTTGCCAAGCTGGGTGACGCCAAGCCGATCCCCAACCTGATTGACATTCAGCGGGCGTCGTACGACCGATTTCTTCAGGCGGATGCCGACCCGGCCCAACGTGAACCGCGGGGTTTCGAGGGGTTGCTGCGCGAGGTGTTTCCGATCGAGAGTTACGACGGAAACATGGCGTTGCAGTACGTGTGTTATGAGTTGGGCAAGGCTCGATACACGCCGGATGAATGCCGGCAGTTGCGATTGACGTATGGCATGCCCTTTCGGATTCGCGTTCGTCTGATTCGCAAGGACATTGACGAGATTCAGGAGGATCTGATCTATTTCGGGGAGTTGCCGATCATGATCGGCGGGGGCGAGTTCATCATTAACGGGGCGGAGCGCGTCATCGTTTCGCAGTTGCACCGCTCACCGGGGGTGGATTTCGTCAAGGATCAGGTCGAGGGGGACCGCGCGTTTCACGGTTGCCGAATTATTCCGGAGCGAGGCAGTTGGATCGAGGTGAACGTGACCAAGAAGGACCTCTTGGCGGTTCGTATCGACCAATCCAGCAAGATCGCGGCGACCACGTTCATCCGGGCGATGGATGAACGATTCGGCAGCGATGAAGCCATCGTGCAGGAGTTTTACAAGACCAAGACGGTTCGAGCATCACAGCTCAAACCGGAGATGTACAGCGTCACGACGATCGTAGACGAGGAAAAAGATGAGGAGATCGTGAAAGCGGGTTGCCAGATCGGCGACGCGGTGACGCGGTTGGGGGAGATGAGCGGGGCGTCGTTCAAGGTGATCGAAAAGCCGGGTGATCCGCTGATCCTGAACACGCTGGCGGAGGACAGCACTCGAACGCATGAAGAGGCTTTGGTGCGGATTTACAATCGCTTGCGTCCGGGTAATCCGCCGCAACTGGACAAGGCTAGGAAGTTGTTCCAGGAGAAGTTTTTCGATGAGAATCGATATCGCCTGGGCAAGGTGGGGCGGTTCCGATTGAATCGCAAGCTTGACCTGGGGGTGGACGACTCGGTGATGACGCTGCGGGCCGACGACGTGGTGGCGTGCGTGAAGTACGTGATCCTGCTTCGGACGGGTGAGTCGCGGTTCGAGGTGGATGACATCGACCATTTGGGGAACCGCCGTTTGCGGACGATTGACGAGTTGGCTACGGATGAGATTCGGAAGGGGTTTTTGAAGCTGCGTCGTACGGTGCAGGAGAGGATGAGCCTGAAGGACCCGGATCAACTGGGCCGGATCGCGGAGCTGGTCAATACGAAATCGGTGAGTTCGGCTATCGAGTTTTTCTTCGGGCGGAGTGAATTGTCGCAGGTGGTGGACCAGACGAACCCGCTGTCGCAATTGACGCACGAACGGCGGTTGTCGGCGTTGGGTCCGGGCGGATTGAATCGCAAGCGTGCGGGCTTTGAAGTTCGGGACGTGCACATCAGCCATTACGGACGCATCTGTCCGATCGAGACGCCGGAAGGCACGAATATCGGCTTGATCGCGTCGCTGAGCATTTACAGTTCGGTGGATGAATACGGGTTTCTGGTGACACCGTATCGGAAGGTTGACAAGAACGGCAAGGTGGCGACGGACGTGGTGTATCTGCGTGCGGACGAGGAAATGCGTCACGTGTTGGCACCGCCGGAATCGATCGACCCCAAGACAGGCAAGTTGCATGACGGTCTGCATATCGTGCGGGCCCGCGGTGAGCTGAGTCAGTCGGAGGCGGGCGAGGTCGATTACGTGGACATGTCTCCCAAGCAGACGGTGGGGGTGTCGGCGTCTCTGGTCCCCTTCCTGGAGCACGACGACGCGAACCGTGCGTTGATGGGATCGAACATGCAGCGTCAAGCGGTTCCGCTGTTGCGGGTGGAGCCGCCGGTGGTGGCGACGGGCGTGGAGAAGTCGGTGGGAGCGAACAGCGGGATGCTGGTTCGGGCGGGCAAGGGCGGCGTGGTGACGTACGTGGACGCGCTGCGCATCGTGATCGACGAGACCGAGGAGTACGTCCTTCGCAAGTTTCAGGGATTGAACGAGCGTACGTGTTTGAATCAACGACCGATCGTGAGACTGGGGGATCGGGTGGTGGCTGGGCAAACCATCGCCGATGGTCCGGCGACGTTGCAGGGGGAGTTGTCGCTGGGTCGAAACATTCTGGTCGCGTTCATGACCATGGATGGATACAACTTCGAGGACGCCATTCTGATCAGCGAGCGACTGGTGAAGGAAGACGTGTTCACCAGTATTCACATCGATGAATATGACGTGGAGATCCGAGAGACCAAGCTGGGCAAGGAAGAGTTCACCAACGACATTCCCAACGTCAGCGAAAAGGCATTGGGACGTTTGGATGAGCACGGCGTGGTGACCGTGGGGACGCACGTGCGGGCCGGCGACATCCTGGTCGGGAAAGTCAGCCCGAAGTCGAAGAGTGAGTTAAGCCCGGAGGAGAAGCTCCTGCATGCGATCTTCGGCCGGGCGGGTGAAGACGTGAAGAACGATTCACTGGAACTGCCCGCGGGGGAGGAAGGGATCGTCATCGACACGAAGCGCTTCAGCCGTCGGGTGAACATGACGGAAGAGCAGAAGAAGCAGCTTCAGTTGGACATCGCGGCGTACAAGAAGGAGATCGATGCGGCCATCATCGCGGCTTTCCGGCAGTTGTGCGCGGCCATGGCGGACGCGATCGGTTCGGAGATGGTGGACGCAACGACTCGGCAGATCGTGGGCAAGAGCGATCTTGATGAAGTGGTGTTGGAGCAGATCGAGGGATTCACGCCGCAGGTCGAGACGCGGGATTTGAAGTGGGTCAAGCCGGTGTCGATGCGTCCCAAGGCGTTGGAAGTCGTGGATAAGTATTGGCCACGACTTTTTGAATTGATTGAGGAGCGCGATCGGAAGGTTGCGCAGATGAAGCGTGGCGATGAACTGCCGTCGGGCGTTTTGGAGATGGTGAAGGTCTATGTGGCGACGAAGCGGTCGTTGTCGGTCGGCGACAAGATGGCTGGTCGTCATGGCAACAAGGGTGTGATCGCGAAGATTCTTCCGGTGGAGGACATGCCGTTTCTGGATGACGGGACGCCCGTTGATATTTGTTTGAACCCGTTGGGGGTGCCCTCGCGTATGAACGTGGGACAGATTCTGGAGACGCATCTGGGTTGGGCGGCGAAGATCCTGGGTTTTCAGGCGGTGACACCGGTGTTCGATGGCGCGAAGGAGCACGAGATTCACACGGTGATTCAGGAAGCGAACGAGCGGGTTCGCGAATTCAAGAAAGACGTGAACGCGGCGGGGCAGGTGAATGGTGAATTCCGGGTGTTCGCGGAGATGCCCTACGGCGGGAAGATTCGGCTGTATGACGGTCGCACGGGCGAACCGTTCGATCAGACGGTGACGGTGGGTTACATCTACATGATGAAGCTGCATCATCTGGTAGATGACAAGATTCACGCGCGGGCGACGGGACCCTACAGCTTGATTACGCAGCAGCCGTTGGGAGGCAAAGCCCGAACGGGAGGTCAGCGATTCGGCGAGATGGAAGTTTGGGGTTTGGAGGCGTACGGGGCAGCGTACATTCTGCAAGAGTTGTTGACGGTCAAGAGCGATGACGTGGAGGGTCGGACGAAGCTGTACGAGTCTATGGTCAAGGGCACGAACACGCTGGAGGCGGGAACACCGGTTTCATTTGACGTGTTGTGCAATGAGATTCGGGGTCTTGGACTGAATATACAGTTGGAAAAGAAGCGGGTCATGTGAGGAAGCGTTGGGGGCGAGGCTTGGCTTTGGAGATAGTCTGATGAGCCCGATCGAGTATCAAACGGTTGAGGATGTAGACCGGATCGACGTATCCGAGTTGTCCAATTTCTATTCAGAGCAGGGCCACCGCACGACCGCGTCGGCGGCCAAGATGCGCCGTATGTTGCAGAACAGCGTGTGCGTGGTGACGGCCCGTCAGGATGGTCGGCTGATCGGTTTCGCACGCGGCGTGACGGACGGGGTCAACGGGCAGTTAGCGGAATGCAAGCTGGACGTGCGGTATCAGGGACCGGCTGCGGTGACGCGCGTCGACGGACGTATCGAGCATGATCAGGCGGGGATCGCATTTGAGATGGCCTCCCGCGTGGTCGAGTCGTTACGGGAATACGGCGTGGAACTGATCCATGTGTTGGCCTATGGGACGGAAGTGGATTTTTGCGAAGAGTTGGGTTTTAAGCGTGCTGGCGGAATGGTCGCACTGCAAATGGATACGGCGGAATCAGCGGTGGCCGTCGCCCGGGTTTGACAGGGTGTTGAGATTGTCCGGGATTGGGGGCGGTGTATTGGCCGCCTTAACACTGTCCTGAAAGGATAACGTCGCGATGCTCGGTAACATTTACGACCGGATCAATGATTACGGAAACGTAAAGATCTCGTTGGCTTCGCCCAACGACATTCGCGCATGGTCGTTCGGGGAGGTGAAGAAACCTGAAACGATCAACTATCGAACGTATCGCGCGGAGAAGGACGGCCTGTTTTGTGAGCGCATATTCGGTCCGGAGCGAGATTGGGAGTGCGCCTGTGGGAAATTCAAGGGAACCAAGCACAAGGGCATCATCTGTGACCGATGTGGGGTGAAGGTGACGCATTCGCGAGTTCGCCGGAAGCGGATGGGTCACATCAATCTGGCAGCGCCGGTGGTGCACATCTGGTTTTTCAAGGCGATGCCCTCCCGCCTGGGCAACCTGCTGGGTTTGAAGACGGCCGACATGGAGAAGATCGTCTATTTTCAAGACTATGTCGTGGTGGATGGGGGCGACACGCCGTTGAAGGCCTACCAGTTGCTGACGGAAGAAGAATTCCGCGCGGCGCGTGAAAAGTACGGATCATCGTTTACGGCCATGATGGGCGCGGAGGCGATTCGCCATCTGCTGACATCGTTGAATCTGACGGAACTGGCAGAAACGCTGCGGGACGGGCTGACCAAGACGAACAGCCAGCAAAAGATCAAGGAACTTACCAAGCGGCTGAAGATCGTGGAGGCGTTGCGGCTGTCGGATAATGAACCGGAATGGATGGTTCTGGAAGTGATTCCGGTGATCCCGCCGGACTTGCGTCCGCTGGTGCTTCTGGACAGCGGCAATTTCGCCACCAGCGATTTGAATGATCTGTATCGTCGGATCATCAATCGAAACAACCGCCTGAAGAAGCTGGTCGACTTGAACGCTCCGGAAGTGATTATTCAGAACGAGAAGCGCATGCTCCAGCAGGCGGTGGACGCGCTGTTCGACAATGGTCGGTGTCGACGTCCGGTGTTGGGATCGAGCAACCGTCCGCTGAAGTCGCTGACGGACATGATCAAGGGCAAGCAGGGTCGGTTCCGGGAGAATCTGCTGGGCAAGCGGGTGGATTATTCCGCGCGTTCGGTGATCGTCGTGGGACCGGAGCTGAAGCTCAATCAATGCGGGTTGCCGAAGATGATCGCGTTGGAGCTGTTTCAGCCGTTCATTATACGCAAGCTGCGCGAGCGGGGGTTGGCCGACACGATCAAGAGCGCCAAGAAAATGTTGGAACGGCGCGATCAGGAGATTTGGGACATTCTGGAGGAGGTCATCACGAACCACCCGGTTCTTTTGAATCGCGCTCCGACGCTCCACCGGATGAGTGTTCAAGGATTTCAGCCGATCCTGGTGGAAGGCAATGCCATCAAGATTCACCCATTGGTGTGCAAGGGGTTCAATGCCGACTTCGACGGCGACCAAATGGCGGTGCACCTGCCGCTGACCATCGAAGCCCAGGCTGAGGCGCATGTGCTGCTGATGTCCACCAACAACATTTTCAGTCCGGCCAACGGCTCGCCGGTGATGTCTCCGTCGCAGGATATTGTTTTGGGCATTTTTTATCTGACGACGTCGCACGTCACTCCGAACATCGAGCCGAAGGAGATGAAGCATTTTGCCTCGACGTTTGAAGCGATGTACGCCCAATCACTGGGGCGTGTGAACGTTCACGAATGGATTCGGGTGCGGCTGGCCCGGAACAGCGTCATCGAGGGCCAGAAGAATCCGCCTCGAAATCTGGGTGAACGGGAGTTGGTCACGACGACCGTGGGGCGGTTGCTGTTCAACGACATCCTTCCGAGCGGGATGAGTTTCTATAATTATTCGTTGTCGCAGAAGGGCTCGGCCAGGGTGATCGCGGATTGTTATCGGCTGATGGGGCGTGCCCGCACGATCACCCTATTGGACGACATCAAGTCAACGGGGTTCCGTTACAGCACGCTGGCGGGATTGTCATTCGGGGTGACCGACATGCGCATTCCCGCGGCGAAGCCGAAGATTATCGACGCCGCCCAAAAGAAGGTGGATCGAGTGGAGCGTGATTATCATCAAGGCGCGCTGACCCCGATGGAGCGGTACAACCAGTTGATCGACGTTTGGATTCATGCCCGCGAGCAGGTCACCGAGGAAATGATGACGGAGCTTCGCCAGG
Organism: uncultured Phycisphaeraceae bacterium; assembly: GCA_964424105.1. Classification (GTDB taxonomy): domain Bacteria; phylum Planctomycetota; class Phycisphaerae; order UBA1845; family UBA1845; genus CAYRHJ01. The sequence goes on from CAYRHJ010000018.1 coordinate 17,340, forward strand.
ATCACCGCGATACGAAGGGGCAGTATTCCAAGCCCGGTGAAAAGGGATCGACGGCCTATTTGAACCCCATTTTTCTGATGACGGAGTCGGGTGCCCGAGGCAGCGTGGATCAGATTCGACAGTTGAGCGGCATGCGGGCGTTGATGGCCAAGCCTTCCGGCGAGATCATCGAGACGCCGATCACCGCCAACTTCCGCGAGGGGCTGAATGTCTTGCAGTATTTCAGTTCGACGCACGGCGCCCGAAAGGGGTTGGCCGACACGGCTTTGAAGACAGCGGATTCGGGCTATTTGACGAGGAAGCTGGCGGACGTGGCCCAGAACGTGATTATCAACATGGTCGATTGTGGAACGATCATGGGCATCACCAAGGGGACGACGTACAAGGGCGAGGAAGTGGAAATTCCGCTGCGTGAGACGATCGTTGGTCGAACGGCCCGGGACATGATTCGCAACCCTGTCACGGATGAAGTGATCGTCAAAGAGAATGAAGTGATCAATTACGCGGTGGCGGACAAGATTGATGAACTCGGTTTGGACACCATTCGCGTGCGGAGTCCGCTGACGTGCGAAAGCCCGTTGGGCCTGTGTGCCACGTGTTATGGATGGGACATGTCGACCAGTCAAGTCGTGGAAGAGGGGATGGCCATCGGCATTCTGGCGGCCCAATCGATCGGTGAGCCGGGCACGCAGTTGACCATGCGGACGTTCCATACGGGTGGTGTGGCCTCCCGTTCGGTGGTGGAGAATGAGATTCAGAGTACGCAGGCGGGCGTGGTGGTGTACGTGGACCCGTCGTTCGCGGTGAAGGTCCCGGAATACAAAGGTCAAAAGGAGCGAATCGTCGCGATCAAGCACAACGGTGAAATCGCGTTGCAAGATGACAAGGGTCGGGAGATTGATCGTTTCAAGGTTCCGTACGGCGCGGAGGTTCTGTTCAAGAACGGGGAAAAGGTAGCTGCTCGCAAGACCGTCGTCATGTGGGACATTCACCTGACGCCGATTTTGGCGGAGGTGGGCGGATTCGTTCGTTTCCAAGACATTATCGAGGGCGAAACGGTCCGCATGGAACAAGAGCGAGCGGGTGCGAAGTTCCTGGTCATTGAGCACAAGGGCGAAAAACATCCACAGGTGATTATCGAGGATAAGGATGGCCACGTTCTTGATTATCACTATCTGCCGGCCAAGGCGCGTATCGAGGTCGAAGAGGGGCAGGACGTCCACCCGGGGATTCTGTTGGCTCGTCAACCGCGGGCCATGTCGGGAACGCAGGATATCACCGGCGGTTTGCCTCGCGTGACGGAGATTTTCGAAGCGCGCAAGCCGAAGGATCCGGCGGTGATGGCTGAGATTTCGGGAACGGTTCAGATTCGCCCGGACAAGCGAAGGGGCAAAATGACCATTGTGGTCAAGAGTGACAGCGGTCTGGAGAAAGATCATCACGTGCCGCAGGATCGGCAGCTGTTGGTGCACGCCGGGGACCGGGTTGAGGCTGGGGATCCGCTGATCGACGGCCCGCTCGTCCCGCACGATATTTTGCGAATCAAGGGTGAAGAGGCGTTGCAGAAATACCTGATCACGGAGGTGGACGCGGTCTACCGCTCACAAAACGTGAGCATCAACCACAAGCACGTGGAAGTCATCATCAATCAAATGTTGCGAAAAATTCGAGTCGATTCCGCGGGCGACTCGGAGTTTCTACCGTCCGACTTGATCGACAAGTTCAAGTTCCGGGTGGAGAACGAGCGGTTGGCCAAGAGCGTAAAGGTTTCCGATGCCGGCGATACGAAGCTCAAGGTTGGTGTGACCATATCCAAGGATGAGCTGAATGAAGCGAACGAAAAAGCGGAGGCGGAGGGCGGGGAAGCGGCCCGCGGCAAGAAGCCCAAGCGGGCGACGGCTTCAACGGTTCTGCTGGGAATCACCAAGGCCAGTTTGCAGAGCGAGTCGTTCATCTCGGCGGCATCTTTCCAGGAAACAACGAAGGTTCTAACCGAGGCGGCGCTCGCCAGCGCGAACGACCAACTCATCGGGCTGAAGGAAAACGTGATTCTAGGGCATCTGATCCCTGCGGGGACGGCCTTCAAGCCACATCTGGACATTCGTATTCGTCACGTGGGCGAACCGATTATTCCGCCGCCGGAGGTTCCGACGGATTTGGGGATCACGGATGCGGAAGCATCGCTGCTGATGTCGGGAATGGCCTCGGGCGGACTGTCCCGGTTGGACGTGGACGGTGGGCATCTGGAAAGAGAGGGGGGCGGCCGGCTGTCGGGAGCCACGGGACTGCTCTCGGCGGAAGATGCCCGTGAAACGATCGTGGGAGCTGAGGATTTGAATGACGAAGTGTGAGACTAGCGGAACCCGGCGGCTCGTGTTAGCTTGTAGGGTTCTTGATGCGAGTCGAAGAGATTCGCAGATTAAATAGAGTATTGAGGGTCGAGAAATGCCAACATCGAATCAACTGGTGCGCCTCGGGCGGCGTAAGGTGGCCAAGAAATCGAAAGTTCGTGACTTGGCGGAATGTCCGCAACGACGGGGCGTGTGCCTGATTGTCAAGACGCAGACACCGAAGAAGCCGAATTCCGCGCTCCGCAAGGTGGCTCGCGTTCGGTTGACGAACGGCAAGGAAGTGACCGCGTACATCGGCGGGATTGATCATAACTTGCAGGAGCATTCGCTGGTGTTGGTGCGAGGGGGCCGAGTTCGAGATTTGCCCGGCGTCCGCTATCACATTGTACGAGGCGCGTTGGACTGTTCCGGCGTGGAAGGCGACAAGGACAACCGTCCGCGAAATCAAGGACGGAGCAAGTACGGCGTCAAGCGACGGAAGAAGAAATAGTCCATGTTCCCAAGTGTGGCGAGCAACGTAGCGCGCGATCGTACCTGGAGTGTTCGGGGCGGAATCGGGCGGACCATCATGACGATGGCGATCGGCGTTGCGACGATCGCGTTGTTGGCCCAGGTTCGGATTCCCTTGCCGAACACGCCTGTGCCGATGACGCTGCAACTGCTGGGCGTGCTGATGTGTGGATACCTGTTGCGGCCCGTCATGGCCGTGAACACGACGCTGTTGTATGTGGTGGCCGGCAGTTTGTGGCCGCCGATTTTTTCACCCGGGTCATTGGGGCTGGCGGGCGTTACGGGCGGATATTTGATCGGATTCGTCGTGGTGTCGGGCTGGATCGCACGGTCATGCCACGATCAAGATTCGACGATTCGACTATTCGTCGGTGGTTTGGTCGGCCTTGCCGTGATGTTTGCGTCGGCGTTCGTTTGGGTGTGGCTGTTGTTCGGTATCTCCGCAGAACGTGCGTTGTTGACGACGGTGGTCCCGTTCGTTCCGAAGGCGGCGGTGGAGTTGGGAATGGCGGTCTGGTTAACCAAACGGGTCCGTGGATGGAAGTCGCGTTCGCATTAGGGGACGCCGATTGGAATGATTTCAGGTGTCAGGCTCACCGCTGAGCGGTGAAATGGGTTTGAAGAAATGGCATACAAGAGATTTACAAAATCAGTGGAGCAACTGAGGCCCGATCCCGTTTATCAGAGCCTCGTGGTCAGCAAGTTCATCAACTGTCTCATGTGGGACGGCAAGAAGACGAGGGCATCCTGCGTGGTCTACGATGCGTTGGAAATCGTGGCCCAGCGAATCAAGGATACCCCGCCGCTGGAGGTTTTTGAAACGGCGGTCAACAAGGTCAAGCCCAACATTCAGGTTCGATCGCGGCGCGTGGGAGGTTCCAATTATCAGGTTCCCATGCCGGTCAACAAGAAGCGTCAGCAATCACTGGCCATCCGTTGGATCATACAGGCTGTGCGGGCCAAGAAAGGCAAGCCGACCTGCCAGTCTCTCGCCCAGGAAGTGATGGACGCGTTTCGTGGCGAAGGCACTGCCATGGGGACGCGGGAAAACGTGCATCGCATGGCGGACGCCAATAAGGCATTCGCGCATTTTGCCTGGTGATCGGCTGGTTCAATACTTCGCCTGCCGCCTGCCGCCTGCCGCCTGCTGCGTGCTGGCTGCCACGCCGGCTGCGGTCCCTTTCAGTTTCGACGCGTGAAGATGTAATGTCGCGCGCTTGGATTTGCCGATGCAACTGCGTATAGTAAGGATGATAGATGTTTCGCGGAGTCAAGCGGATGCCGCGAGTTCAGGAGTGACGATGACACGGACCCCGTTGCCGGCAGTCGCTCGCTAGCCCCACCCCACATGCGTCGCAGGGTGGCCTGCGGCGCGCGGCCATCGACCCGACCCTCCGCGAATTGAAAAGCGTCAACGAAGCGGCATGGCCCGGCGGCGCACCCTTGAACCGAATTTGAGGCCTGGAGATGAATGCGGATCTATTCAAAGTCAGGAACATCGGCGTGGCTGCCCACATCGACGCGGGCAAGACGACCACGACCGAGCGCATTCTGTTCTACACCGGGCAGACGCACCGCATGGGTGAGGTGGATGACGGGACGACCACGACCGATTTCGACGTTCAGGAACAGCAACGTGGAATCACCATTTACTCGGCTGCGGTCAGTTGTCCCTGGAAGGGCTACACGATCAATCTGATCGATACCCCGGGCCACGTTGACTTCACGGCCGAAGTGGAGCGCTCCCTGCGTGTTCTGGACGGCATGATCGCCGTCTTCGATGCCAAGGAAGGGGTCGAGGCCCAAAGTGAGACGGTTTGGCGGCAGGCAGACAAGTATCATGTTTCGCGCCTCTGTTTCATCAACAAGATGGACAAAGTGGGGGCCGATTTTAGCGAAGCTGTCAGCAGCATTCGATCGCGATTGATCGCCAACCCCGTTCCCGTCCAATTTCCTATCGGGGCTGAGGGATCGTTTGATGGTCTGGTGGATCTGGTGGCGATGAAAGCGGTTTATTATCAAGCCGAAGAATTCGGTGCGAGATTCGACGAGCGAGACATTCCACCGAAACATCAGGAGGAGGCCCGGGATCGCCGCCGGGCGCTGGTGGAGCACGTGGCGGAATTTTCAGAATCGGTGATGAATCAATACGTTCATGAAGAGGAGATCAGCGAAAAGGAGCTTCGCAGGGGCATTCGCGAGGCGACGGTCGCGAACCACTTGCAGCCGGTGCTGTGCGGCTCATCGTTGCGATACATCGGCGTGCAGCGACTGCTGGATGCCGTCTGTGACTACTTGCCTTCCCCATTGGACATGCCATACGTGATCGGCCAATCTGCGCATGGTTCAAGAACGGATGTTCAAGTTCATCCGGATCCAGCGGAGCCGTTCGCCGCGCTGGTGTTCAAAATCGTGGCAGACAAGCCTGTCGATTTGTATTTCTTGCGAATCTATTCAGGAACGTTGAAGCCTGGAACGCGCCTGCTGAATCCGGCGGCTGGATGCAAAGAGAATATCACACGAATTTTTCGGATGTTCGCCAAGCGTCGCGACATCCTTGAAGAAGCACACGCCGGCGACATCGTGGCCGTCGTCGGACTGAAACATGCATTGACGGGTCATACGCTGTGTGATTCTCGGCGTCCGCTGCTGCTGGAGTCCATCGATTTTCCTCCCACCGTGATCCAACGATCCATTGAGCCGAAATCTTCGCGCGACGCGGAAAAGCTCGAACAGGCGCTGGTCGCGTTGCAACGGCAGGACCCGACGTTTGAGGTGGCCGTCCACGAGGAGACAGGGGAGACGCTTATCGGCGGCATGGGTGAATTGCATCTTGATGTATTGGTCCGTCGGTTGGAGACGGAAATGAACGTGCCCGTGACGGTGGGCCGACCGCGCGTTGCCTATCGCGAGACGATCACCCGGGCCGCTGAGGCGGAAGGCCGTTTCATTCGACAGACGGGCGGACGTAATCACTTCGCCGTGATTCGCTTGCGTTTGGAACCGATTCATCGTGACGACAAGTCCGACGTGTGCGAATTTGTCAACGCGCTTTGCGAGGGTGCCATTGAGCCGGGATTCCTTTCGGCGGTGGAACAGGGCGTTCGCGAATCCTCGTTATCCGGGATCGTCTACGGGGCACGGGTCATTAATTGGAAAGCGACATTGGTGCATGCCGAGCAACACGATTCGGAAAGCTCTGAAATGGCGTTCGAAAATGCCGGACGGATGGCGTTCGAGAATGCCATGCGTCAAGCGGACGCGGTTCTGTTGGAACCGATCATGCGTGTTGAGGTCGTGACGCCGGATGAGTATTTCGGAATGGTCAACAGCGACTTGATGTCGCGGCGGGCGCTGATAAGGTCCAGCGATGTGCGTGGAAGGGTGCGGGTTATCCACGCTGAAGTTCCGCTTCGCGAGCTGTTTGGGTATTCGACGGGCCTGCGGAGTTTGTCCCAAGGTCGTGCGTCGGCCAGCATGGAGATGTCCCACTTTTCGCATGCTCCGCACCACGCGTCGGTCTAGGTTGCGGCCAACGCGGCGGACTTATTTTGCAGTGACGCTGTATTTCAATTCGTCTTGGTTTCGCGATTCAAAAAAAGTGAGTTTGGGCGCGTTGACAAGCCTGTAATTGTGCGTATCCTCGCTGGACTTCGGCTTTAGTGAGTAACGAAGTTGGCGAGAGTTTCGCCATGTGGGAGTGGTATGTCAAACACCGAACGCATTCGCATCAGGATGGAGTCGTATGATCCGACCGCATTGGATGCGTCGGCGAAGGAAATCGTCGATCATGCCAAGCGGACCAGTTCGCGGGTTCTCGGGCCGATTCCGTTGCCGACGCGAATCGAGCGGTACACCGTTTTGCGGTCGCCGCACATTGATAAGAAATCCCGCGAGCAGTTTGAGATCCGTACCCACAAGAGGATTGTAGACATCTATGAACCTACCGCCCGCACGATCGAGTCGTTGAACCGGCTCGTGGTCCCTGCGGGTGTGTTCGTCAAAATAAAGGCCTAGAGCGCTCTCGCGATTCGATGTTGGGCGAGGTGATCGCTCGTCGAGTTTGCTGGCCAAAATGAGTGGAAAGTCGCGTGCGAGTGTTTCGGCCAAACGCGCGGGAAAACGGTAGTCGAATTTGTTGGAAGAATCGGCAGCTATGATTGCAGCACTGTTGGGACGAAAACTGGGGATGACTCGATTGCACGATGCGAAGGGGGTGGTTGTCCCCGTGACCGTCGTTCGGGCGGGTCCCTGTACGGTTCTACAGGTTCGCGACAAGGATCGCGATGGCTATCACGCCGTGCAAATCGGATTCGAAGATGTCAAACCGCATCGTTCGACCAAGCCGCTGATTGGTCATTCGGCCAGGGCGGGCACGGGTCCTAAACGGGTGACTCGTGAAATCAGGTTGCCGTCTGAATCAGGCGTTGGTGTGGGAAGCGTGTTGACGGTCGAACAGTTTGTCGAGGGGATCGAATACGTGGACGTGAGCGGGACGAGCAAGGGTCACGGATTTTCCGGCGTGATGAGTCGTCATAATTTTGCGGGTCAGCCCGCGTCGCACGGAACCGAGCGAAAGCATCGTTCTCCCGGAAGCATCGGCGGCCACTCTGACAAGCTGCGGGGCTGTGGTGTCAAGAAGGGGAAGAAGATGGCGGGTCAATGGGGGCATGATCGCCAGACCATGCAGAATCTGGTTCTGTTTGGCGTGGACGTGGAGCGCGAATGCCTGTTGATCCGTGGCAGCGTGCCGGGCCCGAACGGCGGCGTGGTGTTTGTTCAGAAGTCCAAGAAGAAGAGGTAGCGGACGGTGCTCACGATACCATCATACGATACGCAAGGTCGTCCCGCCGGTGAGGTGGAGATTGACCCCGCGAAGCTGGGTGGACGGGTCCGCCCCAGGCTTTTGAAGCAGGCCGTCGTCATGTACCAAGCCAATCTTCGCCAGAACACCAGTGCCACCAAGAGTCGATCCATGGTGGAGGGTTCGACGAGGAAGCTGTACCGGCAGAAGGGAACGGGCAATGCCCGTATGGGCACGATTCGGACGAACATTCGTCGAGGCGGCGGCGTGGCCTTCGCCAAGGGTCGGCAGAATTTCATCCAGAGTATGAACAAGAAGATGCGTCGCCTGGCTCGGAACAACGCGATATTGGCCAAGATCGTCGGAGGTTCGGCGGTGGTGCTCGAATCCCCCGCGTTGGAGGCGCCAAGCACCAAGCGGTTGGCGGGATTGCTGAGAGCGGTAGGAGTTGAGAACAACCGCTGTTTGTTCGCGATGGGGCAGCCGGACACGGCGCTGCACCTTTCGGGGCGAAATTTGGCTGGCGCGGCAGTGATGTCGTTGGCGGAAGTCAATGCGTATGACGTGCTTCGACGCAAGAAATTGGTTTTGACCCGTGAGGCTTTCGATCAGTTGTGCGAATGACCAGGAACATGGCGAACGCATTTTTGATTTGGTCTCTGTAATTATACGAGTGAATGAATATGGACATATTTCACACCATCGTGAGGCCACTGGTAACGGAGAAGGGCACGTATCAGGCTGCGCAGTCGCACGGAGCGACGCGGAGTAAACCTGCCCGCGGGGGTTCGTTCGCATTTGAAGTTCATCGGGATGCGCGCAAGGTCATGATCAAGCAGGCCATTGAAAAGATTTACAATGTCAAGGTTTTGTCGGTTCGCACGGCGAACCATCGAGGGAAGTCGCGGCGGGTCCGGGCCAATGTCGGCACCACCGCCGCCTGGAAGAAGGCGGTTGTCGTGCTGGACGCGAATTCGCATATTGACTTGTTTTAGGTAAAGGGCGGCTTCGCGTGGCGAAGCCGTGTTTGTTTCATGAGTGTTCGTACGTGTAATCCTACGTCACCCGGTCGCCGTCACGCGGTGCTGAATGAATACAAGGAATTGGACGGGAAGCGTCGTCGCCCGGTGAAGTCGCTGACGGAACGATTGACCCGCAAGGGCGGTCGGAATCATCACGGCAAGATCACCGCATGGCATCGCGGCGGTGGCGCTCGCCGCCTGTATCGTCAGATCGACTTCAAGCGCAATAAGGACAATTGCGGGGCCGTGGTGGAATCGGTGGAATACGATCCGAATCGGTCTTGTCATATCGCGTTATTGCGATACGACGACGGCGAACTCCGGTATATTCTGGCTCCCATCGGCATCAAGGCGGGGTCGCGGGTGGAAAGCGGACCGCTGGTTGAGCCCAAGGTGGGAAACGCCATGCCGCTGAAGAAGATTCCCACGGGGATGGATGTACATGCCGTGGAGCTGACCATCGGTCGGGGAGCCCAATTTGCCCGTTCGGCGGGAGTGTCAGCTCGCTTGCTGGCCCGCGAAGGTGATTGGGCGACGCTGGTGATGCCGTCGGGCGAAATGCGGCAGGTTCGCGTTGAGTGCCGGGCGACGATCGGTCAGGTCGGCAATCTGGATCACGCGAATACCGCGATCGGCAAGGCTGGAATCAATCGCCACCGCGGACGCCGTCCCCGTGTGCGCGGAACCGCCATGAACCCGGTGGCCCATCCATTGGGCGGTGGCGAAGGGCGCAGCGGAGGGGGTCGTCACCCATGTGATGCGTGGGGAAACCTTTCCAAGGGCGGAAAAACACGGTGTCCGCGTAGAACATCGAGTCGCAGGATATTGAGGCGTCGTAAATCGAAACGTTAGAAGTAGGTATGGGTGGGGATTTGGTAAACGAACACTCGCCCAACTAAGGAATCATCGGCCACTATGTCACGATCGCAAAAAAAGGGTCCTTTTGTTGATGAGAAGCTTTTCCGCAAGGCTATGAATGCCAAGGCCAGCGGGATGCAAGCAGCGATTCGAACGTGGGCGAGACGCAGTACGATCGTTCCAGAATTTGTTGGCCAGCGTTTTGAGATCCACAACGGGAATAAATTCATCGCGATCTATGTGACGGAAGACATGGTTGGACATAAGCTCGGCGAATTCGCCCCGACACGCATGTTCAGGGGCCATAGCGGTAAAGGCGGAAAGAAATAGGGCGAAAGGCCCTGCCACCTTGTGAATTGGACGGACGAACCAGTGGCTGACACGATTGAACAACAGCGAGAATGGAGTGCTCGGCATCGGTTCTGTCGAATCGCGCCGCGCAAGGCTCGTTTGATTGCCACCCTGATTCGGGGGCAGAATTGTCAGACGGCGCTTTCGACGCTGCGATTCAGTCCGCAACGGGCGGCGACATTCATGACGACCTTGTTGAAGTCCGCGATGGCCAATGCGAACGAACAAGAGGCCGACATGAACCGGTTGGTGGTGTCCGAAGCCCGAGTGGACGGCGGACCGATCATCAAGCGCTGGCGTCCCAAGGATCGTGGCCGGGCCCATCCGATCGCCAAGCGGACGAGTCATCTGATTATCAAGTTGGCGGAGCGTTAAAAAGGGAATTGCCGTTCGGATCGCAGCGAGAGCGGTGGCCAGGGAGACGTTTGTGGGACAGAAAGTCAATCCGCATGGATTTCGGGTGGGCATCACCGAGGATTGGTCCTCGCGCTGGTACGCGCCGAAGGCAGCCTATGCGGAATTTCTAAGTGAAGACAACCGCATCCGGGAGTTTGTCGATCGAGCGCTCAATCGCCAGCCGCCCTATGCGGCGGTGTCGAAGATTGAAATCGAACGAACGCGTAACGAAGTGAAGGTGGTTCTGCACACGGCTCGTCCCGGTTTGGTCATAGGCCCCCGCGGGGCGGAGGTCGACAAGCTGAAGGAATCGCTGGAAGACCTGATCGACCGCAAGATCAACATCAATATTGTGGAAATCAAGGCGCCGGATCTGGACGCCCAGCTCATCGCGGAAGCCATCGCGGAGCAATTGAAAAAGCGGGGCAGTTTCCGGCGAATCTTGAAACAACGGTGCGACGCGTCAGTGGCCGCCGGCGCCAAGGGCATTAAGGTGAAAATTTCGGGGCGTTTGGGTGGTGCGGAAATGGCTCGCCAAGAAACGCAGATACGCGGGTCGATTCCACTGCATACTTTGCAAGCCAACGTTCAATACGGTTTCGCGCAGTCGTTTACGACTTATGGCGCGATCGGCGTCAAAGTGTGGCTGTATCTGGGGCATTATGGTGACGAGGTGGTGGCCATCGTCGAGGAAGGTGGGCGTCGTCCTCGTGACGGGCGGCGCATGAAGCGGGCCTAATGGAATCGTTTGCGATTGAAGCCGTTCGTGATCCTGACGAGCGGGAGAATGTTTTATGCCGTTGATGCCAAAACGTGTGAAGTTTCGCAAGTCCCACCGTGGGCGCATCCGGGGAAAGGCTTCGCGTGCCAATACAGTGGCATTCGGCGACTTCGGGATACAGGCATTGTGTGCGATTCGAATCACCGCGCGACAGATTGAAGCGGGTCGGGTGGCAGCGACGCATTTTCTACATCGCGAAGGCAAGGTGCATGTACGCATTTTTCCGCACAAATCGGTGACGGCTAAGCCGTTGGAGACGCGGATGGGTAAGGGTAAGGGCGAGCCAAGCGAGTGGGTGGCCACTGTTCGAGAGGGCACGATTCTGTATGAAGTTGGCGGTGTGGAAGAAACCGTCGCCCGTACGGCGCTCACTAGAATCGCTTCGAAAATGCCGTGTCGTTGTCGATTTGTCGCCCGGCGACACGGATTGGGTTAGTGAGAATCGGATAACACGATGAAAGCGGCTGAGATTCGCCAAATGACGAGTGACGAGCTTCACGGTGAGCTGGATCGGCAGCGCCGGCGACTGTTCGACTTGCGGGTGCAAGCGACAACGGAAAAGCTGGCCAATCCCAATCTGGTCACGCAGACCAAGCGCGATATCGCCCGGATTTTTTCCATCTTGCGAGAGCGTGGCGAGACGAACGTCGAGCAGCGTGTGCACCATCTGGAAGCGATGGCGGCTCGTGAGCAGCGAGCCACGTAGTTTGTACGGGTTATGAGAAATACATACATCGAGGTAGTCCATGACAAGCCCTGCCGTTGAACAGAAGGTGGCTGACGGTCCGAAGATTCGCCGGCAGCGGCGAGTTCGTGTCGGTGTCGTTGCCTCCAGTCGCAGCCAAAAGACGTTGCGCGTGCTGTGTGAGTATCTGGTTCGGCATCGCAAGTATGGAAAATACATGAAGCGCCGGACGATCTTGCACGTTCATGACGAAAAGGCCGAAGCCGGTGTGGGAGACAAAGTCGAGGTGATGGAGTGCCGTCCGATTTCGAAGACCAAGAGCTGGCGCTTGCTTCGTGTGTTGCAGCGCGATGAGTCAGGCCTGCCCGGCGGAGTGCGCGCATGATTCAAATGCAAACCATGGTGGACGTCGCCGACAACACCGGAGCCAAAGTGGCTCAGGTGATCACCGTTTTGGGAGGCAGCACGTCGCGAAGCCGGAACGAGTCATTGAGGACGGCGAAAATCGGTGACATCGTTGTGGTGACGGTGAAGAAGGCGCTGGCCAACAGCGATTTCACGGGCGGGGCCACGCGCAAGGACCGGTCGACTCGCCGAAAGGCCAAGGCCGTCGTGGTTCGTTCGCGACGTCCGATCCGTCGATCCGACGGCAGTTATGTGCGGTTTGATCGTAACGCCGTCGTGCTGCTGGATGCCAACAATGAGCCTCGCGGAACGCGGATTTTCGGAGCGGTGGCGAGAGAATTGCGGGACCACGGTTTCATGAAGATTATCTCGCTGGCGGAAGAGGTTGTGTGAGGGGTGCGTTGGGTGCCCCGTTTTCATTTGAGATTTGACGATGGCTTGGAAGATTCGACGAGGTGATACGGTGGAGGTTATCCGTGGCGACCACAAGGGCGCTCGCGGGAAGGTGTTGCGAGTGAATTCGCAGAAGCGCGTGGTGTTTGTCGAGGGCGTCAACATCGTTTATCGGCATGTTCGCCCCACGCGCAAGAACCCGCAGGGAGGCCGCATTCAAAAAGAAGCGCCGATCGCCCTGTCCAACGTGGCGGCGTTCGATTCCAAGGCAGGTAGGGGCCTGCGTGCCCGGTTTGAAGTCGAGCATGATTCCGCGGGTCGTGTCCTGGCCAAGCGGAGACTTTCGACGGCGGGAACGCTGTTGGGAACTGTTCGGACACAGAAAGATCAGACGTAAGCGGCGTGTGGCTGGTATGGGCCGGCGGGAGTCGAGGCAATGGCACGATTGTGGGAGCGTTTTAAGACGGAAATCGCACCTTCGCTCCGAGAAGGATTGAGCATTGACAACGTTCATGCCGTGCCGCGGCTTCGTAAGGTCGTGTTGTCCATGGGCGTGGGAAAGGCGTTGCAGGAAAAGAAGCGAATGGAAGCCGCCGCCGCCGATCTTTCGTTGATCACCGGGCAAAAGCCCATGGTGTGCAAGGCGCGAAAGAGCGTTTCGAACTTCAAGCTTCGTTCGGGATATGAGATTGGCTGCAAAGTGACGTTGCGGGGGGCGCGGATGTACGAGTTCGTGGACCGGCTGATCAACGTTGCGATCCCGCGAATGCGAGATTTTCGCGGTTTAAGTCCAGCCAGTTTCGACGGTCGGGGAAATTATTCGATGGGCGTGACGGACCAGACGATCTTCCCGGAGATTGATATTGACAAGGTCGAATACCAGCAGGGCATGAACATCACGTTCGTGACCACGGCGAAAGACGACGCCGAGTCTCGGGCGTTGTTGACGCAACTGGGGATGCCGTTTCGGAGAACCGAGGAAGCGAGCAGGAACTGATGGCGACTGTTGCTTGGATTTATAAGGCGAAGAAGACCCCGAAGTTCAGTTCCCGGCTGGTTCGGCGGTGTGAGCGTTGCGGGCGCGTGCGTGCGGTCTATCGCAAGTTTCGCCTGTGTCGCATTTGTTTTCGGCAGTTGGCCCACGAGGGCATGATCCCGGGCGTGCGCAAAGCAAGTTGGTAGTGGACTGTCGTAACGGGGGCATGGTGGCTCGATGACGACACGTAACAAGGACGTCGTGAGGGTGAACGTTAATGTGGAGTGATCCAATCGCGGATATGCTGACTCGGATTCGCAATGCCGTGCGGGCTCGTAAGGTGCGAGTCATGATACCGTCGTCGAAGGTGAAAACGGGAATCGCGGGCGTTCTGAAGTCCGAAGGGTATATCGAGAGTTTCGACGTTGTCGAAGACGGCAAAGCCGGGCTGATTCAGATAACGCTCAAGTACGGCCCGCAGGGTCAGGACCTGATTCGTTCGATCGAGCGGCGGTCCAGGCCGGGATGCAGACGTTACGTTGACGTGGCGAGTTTGCCTCGTGTGCTGGATGGGTTGGGTGTGGCCATCGTTTCCACCAGCCAGGGCGTGATGAGCGATCGGCTGTGTCGGGAACGACGCATCGGTGGTGAATTGCTGTGTACGGTTTATTAGCGGTAGGCGTTAGAGAGACGAGCTGATGTCGCGTGTAGGAAATAAGGCGATTCCGATGCCGTCGGGCGTGAATCTGGCCATCAGCGGTTCGCGCGTGGATGTCAGTGGTCCGCTGGGCAAGCTCTCCTGGGAGGTGCCGCGGACGATTCGCGTGGGCCAATCCGAGGATAAAAGCCAGGTGATGGTTTCTCGAGAGAGCGACGAGAAGTCGTCTCGGGCGCTGCATGGCCTATCTCGTGCGTTGATTGCCAACATGGTGTGCGGCGTCAGTCAGGGCTTTGAGCGTCGCCTGCACATTTACGGAACCGGTTTCGGATGTAACGTCGTTGGTCAGAATCTGGAAATGAACGTGGGGTTTATGGGTCGGGGTTCAAAAGGCGTGGCCCAATTCCGCATTCCCATTCCGCCGGGCGTGACCGTGGTGGTGGAAGTGCCTTCCGCCCGAGGCGATTCTGAACCGGCCAAGATGTTGATCAAAGGATGCGATAAACAGCAAGTCGGCCAATTTGCCGCGATGATCCGTAAGATCCGCCCACCGGAGCCGTACAAAGGCAAGGGCATTCGCTATGACGACGAGCAGGTTCGTCGCAAACAGGGCAAGGCTGTTGCGGGCAGCGGTGGATAAACGGGCGAGTCTGTTTTTTGATGGAACGAGCGACGCATGGACCGCAATCAACTTAAACGGGCCGGTCAATTACGGCGGAAGCGTAGGATTCGCAAGAACGTTCAAGGAACGTCGGAGCGACCAAGGATGTCCGTCTATCGATCCAACCGGAACATCAGCGTGCAACTTATTGATGATATCGCGGGTGTTACGTTGTGTCAGGCAGCCAGCTTGAATAAGGACCTGGTATCGGAACTGGAGAGGGGTAGCAATCAGGCGGCTGCCAAACGCGTGGGTTCGATGTTGGCTGAGCGAGCACAGGCGTTGGGTATTCGACGGGTCGTTTTCGATCGTAATGGTTATCGGTATCACGGTCGAGTCAAGTCGCTGGCGGAAGCGGCACGAGAAAAGGGCTTGGAGTTTTAGCTATTAGCGCTGTGTCGGCGAGCGGAAATGGCGCGTCCGCGAAGTTGTTTCGAGCTGGAGTATCTATGGCAAACGAATCATTCGAAGACAGCGGGCTAGGCGACGAGGTCGTGCGGATTTACCGCTGTGCCGCGGTGGTCAAGGGTGGCCGGCGATTCAGCTTTTCGGCGTTGGTCGTCGTGGGCGATCGAAACGGTAAAGTTGGCATCGGATATGGCAAGGCCACCGAGGTTCCGTCCGCGGTCGAAAAAGGGAGAAAGATCGCTGCGCGGTCTATGAAGCGTGTTCAATTGCGTGGTTCGACGATTCCGCATCGGGTGAACGGCAAGTATGGAGCGAGTCGGGTGGTGATGGTTCCCGCCAGTCCGGGAACGGGCGTCATCGCCGGCGCCAGTGTGCGAGCGGTGATGGAGTTGGCCGGCGTGAAAGACGTATTGACGAAGTGTTACGGGTCGCGCAATCCGAAGAATCTGGTTCGCGCGACATTTGACGCGCTGACCCATATGTACAATGTGGAAGCGTTGATGAAGATGCGGGGCGTCGACGCCGCGTAGTTCTTCGAAATGTTCTTGGGATTGGTTGAGGCAGTTAAATGGAACTCGCGGATATCACTAAACTGGCAGGTCGTCACAAGAGGCGCCGGCGGATCGGCAGGGGTCCGGGCAGCGGGCATGGCAAGACGTCCGGTCGTGGTCACAAGGGCGGTGGTTCCCGTTCGGGTTGGCGGCAGCGTGGCATGGCCGAGGGCGGTCAGATGCCCCTTTTTCGTCGAATTCCCAAGCGCGGTTTCAACAACGCACAATACGCGACTCGTTTCAATATTGTAAACGTCGGCGATTTGGAAGATCGATTCGGCAACGGTGAGCATGTGACGGCGGCGGCCTTGTTCGCGGCTGGATTGATTCGCCGGAGAACACTGGGTTTGAAGGTATTGGGCGAAGGAGTCCTGACCAAACCGTTGATCGTTGAAGCGAATCGTTTCAGCGCCCAAGCCGTTGAGAAAATCCAGAAGGCCGGGGGTCAGGCGAAGGCGTCTGGAATGATGAGCCAAGCAGAGTGAAGGATTAGATCGATTAAGTTATGTTTCGAACGTTTTTGAACATTTTTCGCATCGCCGAGTTACGCAACAAGGTATTCTTCACGGTCGGAATGCTCGTGATCTACCGTGTGGGTTTCTACGTGCCCATGCCGGGCGTCAATCAGGAGCAGATGAGCGGTACCGCCGGCTTGGGTGACCTGGCTGAGTACTTCGCCATTTTTACGGGCGGAGATCTAAGCCAGAGCACGATTTTCGGGCTGGGTATCATGCCGTATATTTCCGCTTCGATTATTTTTCAATTGCTGGTTTCGGTTGTGCCCGCCCTGGAGCGGTTGAAGAAGGAAGGCGAAGTCGGACGCCGAAAGATTCAGGAATACACGCGCTACGCCACGGTGGGTTTGTGTCTGATTCAAGGCACGATTTGGATGAGCTATTTGTCACGGAGCAATTTTATTTTTGCCCCATTTCGCGGCTCCATGATTTATTGGCTGATGGGATTGATTGCCCTGACGGCCGGTTCAATCTTCCTGATGTGGCTTGGTGAGCAGATCGACAAGTATGGAATCGGGAACGGCGTGTCCCTGATCATCATGGCCGGAATCGTGGCACAGATGCCCGAAGCCGTGTTCTGGGTCTGGAGAAACGCCGACCTGTCTGTAACGGCCACGGATACCGATGCCATTGGGCCGTCGAAGATCTTGTTTGTGATTGTGGCATTTGTCTGCGTCGTGGCCGGTTCGATTCTGATTACCCAAGGGCAGCGGCGGATTCCCATTCAGCAGGCTAAGCAGACTCGAGGCCGGCGGGTTTATGGAGGCCAGCGTCAATATCTGCCGTTGCGGGTCAACCATGGGGGCGTGATGCCCATCATCTTCGCAAGCTCGCTGCTGATATTTCCACAGATGTTGTTCTCGCAATTGGCCACGATGTTTCGGGGCGGCCCGTGGGGGTTTCTGGCGAGTTCGTTTTCGAATGGGAGCTATCTGTACGTGCTGACCTACATTGGCATGGTGTTCTTTTTTGCCTACTTCTGGACCACGGTGCAATTTCAGCCCAAGGAGATGGCCAACAACC
Source organism: uncultured Phycisphaeraceae bacterium (assembly GCA_964424105.1). Classification (GTDB taxonomy): domain Bacteria; phylum Planctomycetota; class Phycisphaerae; order UBA1845; family UBA1845; genus CAYRHJ01. The sequence goes on from CAYRHJ010000018.1 coordinate 34,688, forward strand.
TGCGTGACTATGGCAGCTTCATTCCGGGCCTGCGGCCTGGGAAGCGAACGGCAGATTATCTTGAAAAGGTTATGAGTCGCATTACCTATGTCGGCGCCGCGTTTCTGGCGCTGATCGCGGTGATCCCAAACATCGTGGCCGCTTGGCTCAAGATTCCGTTTATCGTGTCTGCTTTTTTGGGCGGCACGGGATTGTTGATCGTGGTGAGTGTGGCCTTGGATGTGGTTCAGCGCATCGAAGCCAATCTGATCATGCGGAATTACAAAGGATTTCTGGGTGGTGAAGGACCCATCCGTGGAAGGCAGTTTTGAGTGATCGAACTGGCTGGACGACGGCAGAGAATTCGAGACGGTTTGGCAGGCGAACAAGATGTACCGGCGGTCGGCGAGAGCGAGAAATCTTGAGATGCGTGAAAGGGCGGGCGGAGCTCAGCGCGGCATCGTGGTGAAGAGCGATCGCGAAATAGCGTTGATGAGAAACGCGGGCCGATTGGTTGCGAATATTCTGGACGAACTGGAAACGAAGATCGAACCCGGCGTAACGACGGCCTATCTGAACCAGGTGGCTGAGCGGATGATTGCTGATGCCGGGGCAACGCCGCTGTTCAAAGGGGTGGTGAATCCGCAAGCGCGGTTCGCCTTTCCCGCGGCGTTGTGTACCAGTGTCAACGAGGAGGTCGTGCACGGTATTCCGAATGACCGACCCCTGCGTGAGGGCGACGTGGTGAGTGTGGATTGCGGAGTGCGAATTGAGGGATACTGCGGCGATTCCGCGCGGACGTTTCCGGTCGGTTCGGTTTCACCGCAGGTTCGCCGCCTTTTGGATGTGACCCGTTCGACGCTGGATTTGGCCATTAAAGAGATTCGCCCGGGGCGATCATGGAGCGAGATCGCCGGCGCGATGCAGTCCCAGGTTGAGCGTGAAGGGTTTTCGGTGGTTCGTGAATTTGTCGGACATGGGATCGGGCAGGAGATGCATGAAGAACCCAAGGTTCCGAACTACACCGATCGCAAGCAGTTGAGGAATGATTTTCGCCTGGAACGAAATATGACGTTGGCCATTGAGCCGATGGTGAATCTTGGATCGCATGAAGTGCGTTACGGTGATGAGGACCATTGGGCGATCGTCACTCGCGACGGGAGTTGTGCGGCCCACTTCGAGCACACGGTCGCGGTGGGTCTGCACGGTGCCGACGTTTTGACATTGTCGTCATAGTTGAGCGCAGGTTGGCGGGGAGTTGGGTTATGAAAGTTAGGGCAAGCGTGAAGCGGATTTGTGAGAATTGCAAGATTGTCAAGCGTAAAGGCGTCGTCCGCGTGATTTGCACGAACCCGCGGCACAAGCAACGTCAGGGCTAGCACAGGGAGTTAGAGTATGCCGCGAATCGCGGGTGTCGATATTCCGGGCGACAAATGGGTGAATTACTCCTTGCGGTATATTCATGGGGTGGGCCCCCATTTAGCCGTGGCCATCATCAAGGAGGCGGGGATCGATGCCCAGACCAAGGCCAAGGACCTGACCGAGGACGAGGTATCCCGTATCGGTGCGATTATCGATCGCAATTATCAGGTGGAAGGGCAGGCCCGCCGTTCGGTGGCTGCGAATATCGCGCGATTGCGGGACATCGGTTGTTACCGCGGATTGCGACATCGCCGCGGATTGCCCGTTCGTGGTCAAAAGACGCAATCCAACGCGCGGACTCGCAAGGGTCCCCGTAAGACGGTCGCAGGGAAGAAGGGCGTGAAGGAGATGCATCGTGGCTAAGTCATCCGCCAAACGTCGAACGCGTCGAAATGTCGCACGCGGCATCGCCCATATTAAAGCGACGTTTAACAATACGATGGTCACCATCACGGACGTGAATGGTGAAGTATTGTGCTGGGCGTCCGCGGGCACGTCGGGCTTCAAAGGAACCCGCAAGAGTACGCCGTTCGCCGCGCAACGCGCCGGGGAACGAGCCGCGCAGGCGGCGAAGAAATATGGTGTTTCGGAATTGGAAGTGAAGATCAAAGGCCCCGGGTCGGGTCGCGAGTCGGCGGTGACGGCACTGCAGGCTTCGGGCATGCGGATACAGTCAATTGAGGACGTCACGCCTCTTCCGCATAACGGTTGTCGCCCGGCCAAGCGCCGCAGGGTATAGAGCATCGGACGGAAAGCATGGGACGTTACATAGGACCGGTTTGTCGTTTATGTCGTCGCGAAGGCATCAAGCTGATGCTGAAAGGGACGCGCTGCGAGTCCGCCAAGTGTGCGATGGAGCGCCAGTGGCGATCCAGTCCGCCGGGGCGTGCTTCATGGAAGCGGCGGCGAGCGAGCAATTACGGTACCCGATTGCGCGAAAAGCAAAAAGTCAAGCGATACTATGGACTGTTTGAAAAACAGTTCATTCGGGTTTTTCAGTTGGCGGCCCATTCCCCGGGAAACACCGGCGAGGAACTGCTGCGGATGCTGGAGCGGCGATTGGACAACGTTGTCTGGAAACTGGGCTTCAGCCCGTCGCACCGTGCTGCGCGGCAGGCGATCGTGCATGGTCACATCGCGATCAACGGTCGCAAGCTGGATCGCCCCAATTATCGCGTGAACGCCGGAGACGTGGTGTCGGCCCGCGATCACGAACGGAGTCGCAAGTACATCAAGGCCATGTTGGGCGATAGTGCACCGCCCATGCAATCGTGGCTTGAGTTGGATGCACAAAAGCTGGAGGGCCGGGTTGTTTCGCTGCCGTCGAGGGAGCACGTACAGATACCGGTGGAAGAGCAGCTAATCGTTGAAATGTGTAGTCGCTGATGCATGCATGGTACCGTTCGCGGTTACGGCAAAGAGCCGTGCCGGAGCATGCTTCTAATATTTGATCCCCCACTTGCGGAGAACTCCTCGATGCGTATCAAATGGCGAGGACTGGAGCTGCCGAGTCAAGTCAGTCGCGATGACGCGGTCAGTACCAAGACATACGGGCGATTTGTGATTGAGCCGTTTGAGCGTGGCTTCGGTACAACGATCGGAAACTCGCTTCGTCGCGTCCTGCTCTCGAGTCTCGACGGTGCGGCCGTGTATCGCGTTAAGATTCACAACGCTCCGCACGAATTCATGTCGTTGACCGGCGTGCTGGAGGACGTCACCGACATCATTCTCAACGTCAAGGGCTTGATCGTGAAGTCGGAAAACGAGGAGTCTGTTTCCCTAAGCGTGGAAAGGAAAGCGAAGGGAGAGATTCGCGCCGCGGATATCGCGACGCCGGCTGGCATCGAGATTCTGAATCCGGAGTTGGTCGTCGCCACGCTGACGAACGACGTTCCCTTTAAGATGGAACTCGACGTACGCACGGGGCGCGGTTACGCGACGGCTTCGGAGAACGGCGCCAGTGAGCAGGAAGTCGGTGTCATTCCGGTAGATTCCACCTTCTCTCCGGTGACGCGAGTTCGTTACCAGACCGAAGATACCCGGGTTGGGCAGCGCGTAAACTTCGACCGTTTGATCCTGGAGGTATGGACCAAAGGGACGCTTAGCCCCGAGGACGCATTGGTTGAGGCGTCCAAGATTCTTCGCAAGCATCTCAACCCCTTTGTGCAGTATCATGATTTGGACAGTCGAATGGTTCTGGCCGCGGCTCCGGTCAGAGCCAGTTCCGTCGGGCTTAATGCGGAAACGCAAAAGCTTTTGCAACAACCCATTTCCGATCTGGATTTGTCCGTGCGAGCGAGCAACTGCCTGGAGGCGGCACGCATTCTGACGGTGGAGGAGTTGGTTCAAAAGACTGAAGGGGACCTGCTGCGGCTTCGTAGTTTCGGAAAAACGTCGCTCCGCGAGATTCGACGCAAACTGTCCGACATCGGTTTATCGTTGGGCATGAACACGCCGGAGAAGCACCCGCCCACATCGGCGGACGATGAAGGGCATGAAGGTCGGAACCCGTCGAGTGTCGGCCGCGATTCCTATGCGAATGCAACGGACGATATGATGACGTCGAGGCCGCACGAAGTTTCGATTCCAGGCGAATCCTCATAGCTTCGTCACCAAAGGGATGAAGGTGTTACGATGAATCACCGAGTTTCAAAACGAAAACTGAATCGCACCTCATCTCATCGATGGGCGACGCGACGAAACTTAGCCCAGTCGTTGTTTGAGCATGGTCAAATCCGCACGACGCTTCCCAAAGCCAAGGACTTCAGTCCGTTCGCGGAGCGACTCATCACGTTGGCGAGGAAGGCCCGTCGCGGTCAGCTAAGTGCTCGCCGTCAGATTCACAAGCTTATGGGCGAGCGGTCGATTATTCCCGCGGAGCATCGAGAAGAATATGCCGACAGCTCCGATTCCAGGCGTTTGCAGTTTCTTCGGGCCCGTAGCAATCGGCGGCACCGGACCGGTGCTTCCAAAGGGCGTTTGCCGTTTACCGCTGTGAGCATTACGCACCATTTGATCGAAACCGTCGCGGCTCGTTTCGAGAATCGACCGGGCGGATACACCCGAATCGTCAAGCTTGCCGATCGTCGGGTCGGAGACCAGAGCGCGTTGGCCGTGGTGATGCTCGTAGGTGACGAGGAGAAACCTACCGGCGTTTCTCGCGCCAAAGTCAGCGCCCGCAGGACGCGCACCAATGCCCGGTATGCCGCCGTGGTCAAAGCCGGCAAGTCGTTCGCTAGGTCCGGTCGATCCGCCGTCGAAGCGAAAACCTCCCGCGATGTTGAAACCGCCGCCGGTGAGGCTGAAACCGCTGAATGATGCTCGCGGCGGCGTGACTGAATTGAGGCGTCGCCCGGTCGATTTCCTGCGGTTCTGTGATTCCTTTCTTCGTACGAAAGAGCAGGTCATGTCGTGAAGGATGCGGACTGCATATTCTGCAAGATCGCCGGCGGTGCAATTCCATCCGCCACAATTCGCACCACGGACACTTATCTCGCCTTTCTGGACATCGCCCCTCTCGCCGAAGGTCACACGCTCGTCATACCCAAGTCCCATTTCTCGACGGTGAATGAAATGGATGAACCGACCTGGTCCGCGGTCGTTCGCGAGTTACCCGCGATTGCCGCCGCCGTCGTCAAAGCCACGGGCGCAGAAGGTTGGAACCTTTTGCAGAACAACGGGCCGTATGCCGGGCAGGTCGTGCCACATGTTCATTTTCACATCATCCCTCGCCATCCCCATGACGGCCTGGGATTTCGCTGGAACGCGGGCACCTATCCGCCCGGTCGCGAGGAAGAGATAAGGACGTCCATCCAATCCGCCCTGAACGCACTCTGAACGCGCCCTAATCGTTCGCTAAACTTCGTGCCTGATTTTGATTCTTGCCAGACAATGCCTCGGGCTGCAAAAGTTGAATCAAAGCAGGAATGACAACCATCGTCGCCAACAGACATACAACAATAGCCAGCATGACCAACGCGCCCAGATGCCGGTTGGCCGGCACCTGCGACAGATACAGGACACCGAACCCCAGGGCGACGGCCACCGCGTCGATCATGATGGCCGGTCCGACGTGGGAGACGGCTTCGCCCATGCGCCGGCTCCAATCGCCGTGACGATTGTCGGTCAATCGCAGGCGTTCGAGCAAGTGGATAGCAAAGTCGACGCCGATGCCAATGGTCATGCCGCTAAACATCGACGTCGCGACACCCAGCGGCATCTCCGTCCATCCCATCATCGCGAACGTTCCCAACACCGCCAAGCCCGCGGGAATGACCGCGAACAAAGCAGCCACGATCGATCGAAACAGCAACGTCGTAACCAACACGATGCCCACAAGCGAAAGCAACAGCGACTGCACTTGAGTCCGCACGATGCCATGGATCATGGCTTGGCTGACGGCCACGTCGCCCGCGAATCGAATCGCCACGCCGATCGGCTGGAGCTCCTGCCGTTCATAGGCCTTGATCGCATCGATCAAAGTAGCCGTATCACGAAAATTCGCATTCTTCAGAAAGACGGTGATCGTGCATCGCCGGGCTTCGTCGTCGACAAGCTGAGAGAGAAGGTGCTTGCCGCGAACGAACTCGTAGCGCTCCAGACAACGGGTGATGCGAGTTGAATTGTCCGGGACCTTTCGTTGTGATTCATCTCGGGCGTAGAGCAGGTAATTCGTCGTCGAAACGTGCATGTGAAAACCCTGCACGCCGCCGACGGCCAAGTCGTCACGCGACCGAACCAGCGATTCCAGCCTGCCGACGACTTCGATCATTTCCGGCTGCAACAATCGCCGTTTCGGAGGCTGAACGGAGAATTCCCATTTCAAGACTTCGACATTCTTGAATCGATCCAGGATCGATCCCACGCCCGGATCGACGTGAAGAATGATTTCGTCGTCCGCCACTTCAACGCGTTCGATCGTCCCGCCGATTTCACCGCGGACCTCGCGGATCGATTCATCCAAGCCGACGAACTTCAATTCTACATGGTAGATTCCAAAAACGGTTAAACGGTGACCCTGGGCATAGGTCAGTTGCTCGTTGTCTTGCAGGGGCAGCCGAACGGCACGCTCCTCGACCTGCTCCGGCTGAAGCGGCCCCGTATGTTGAACAGGTCCCGTGTCGAATTCGATCAACAGCAGATGCGCGCCAAAAAACTTTTGATTGACTCGTTGCATGGCTTGCCGCAATGGGCTTTCTTGTGAAAAGGCGTCCATCCAACTGTCTTGAATGACCAGGCGCCGTATTCCGAACGGGGCTGCGATCACACAAACCGCTACCACCGTCAGCACTGCCACGCGTTGTTGAGCCACCCAGGGAATCACCGCCGACGGAAAACCAAGAATCTGCGAACCTAACAGAGGTTTGCCCATGAAACGGCGTGGCTTGACCAAGGCAAGCCAAGCCGGAACCACCGTTAGCGACCAGAGCATGCAGAGCAGAATACCGATGGCCATAAACGCCCCGAACGCTTGAACCGGCTTGATTTCCGAGAGACAAAAAGAGGCGAACCCCGTGGCGCTTGTTACAGATGTCTTGACGATGGGCCGCCACATTTCTGACATCGAGGCCTCGAGCGTAGCCAGATGGGAACGTTGCGACTGTTCGAACAGCCCGCGACGATAGCGAGTGAACACGTGAAGTTCATCCGCCACGCCGATGGCTGTAAGAATGACCGGGATGACGGCCATCGTCAGATAAACCGGCACCTTAAGCCACCCCATCAACGAAAACGTCAGAATCAGACAGGCCCCCACCTCGACCAACGGAATGACGGCCGCGGTCAAGCTGCCGAAGGCGACCCCAAAGACGATCAACATGAGCACAAGAGCCACGAGTACCAATGAAAACCTATCCGGTGTATCGACGTCGAACGAATCCCCGACCGCCTCCGTGATACCCAGTCGAGCCAACAGGCGGATCACGTGCGAACCCAGGAGGTCTTCCAGAATGTGTATTCCCAGTTGGGATTCAGCGATCGGGGCCCCAGCCAGGTAGATTTCACCCGCCGACGTGCCCACGTCATCAATCGCGGTTTGAATCGCCAGGTGCATGGCGCGCCGATTGGCACGCGGTGGACAGGACAGCAAGATGGCCAGCGCCGAAGCGTCCGTGGAAACCAGCGTGCCCGAATAGATCCGAATCTCCTGAATGTCCTGAATCAAGCGACGCATCAATTCGCCGCTGGAGGGCACCGGGTCCAGAAAACCAACGAAATTCAGCGTTCCACCGACGACCCGATCGCTCTTTTCGGTGGCCAAACTGGTTACGTCGTCACGGGCTAGTCCATCAATCGTGCCCAACCGTTCCGTCAGTTTGACAAGCGCGCGTAGTATGTCGCCATCGTAAATGCCATCCGGTTTACCGGAGTCGATGACCACGACGATTTTGTCTTGAATGTCCCAGCGGTCACGGAACTCCCGATCGAATACAGTTTCCGGTGCGCTTTCTGGAACGAGCGCTTGGCCGTCGGTTCGAAGTTGCAGCCGAAATAGTCCGGGAGAAACGGCTGCGACCAGCGTCGCCGCGACGACGAGCGTCAGGCGTGGATGTCGAATGGCTAGAAGGTACAAGCCGTGCGACCCTTCCAGTGAAGCTGTTCGATCGAGTGATGTTTATCGCGGAGTTTCATAGTGAATGGGACGGTCGATTTCGCAGCATTCGCCAGGAATAAAAGACCACGTGAGTTGCCCGATTCGACGCCATTGCTGTAGCATGCATCCATGGCCAAGTACAAGTATAAAGCCGTGTTCCTCGATTTCTATGGCACCCTGGCTGCCGGTGACGCAGAAGCGGTCGAGCGTGTATGTCAAGCCATTGTCCATGACCTGGATTTGGAATTAGGCGTGGAGGATTTGGTTCGCCGTTGGGGGGACCGGTTTTTTGCATCCATTGAGGTGAACAACCACAGCGCGTTCCGAAACCTGTACGAATGCGAATGTGTGAGCTTGGTCGAGACGATTGAATCCATCGGGGGTCGAATCGATCCGCAGGCCTATGTTGACCGGTTGACCGCCTATTGGCAATCGCCGACGTTGCATCCCGAAGCGCACGAAGTGCTCGAATCGCTGGATTTGCCGGTCTGTTGCGTTTCCAACGCCGACACCGCCGACCTCCTCAGCGCCATTGAGAAGCACAAACTGTGTTTTGATGACGTCGTTTCGAGCGAGGACGCGCGTTGTTATAAACCCGACGGCCGCATTTTCGAATTGGCGATGCGGCGAATGGGCGTATTACCGGACGAAGTTGTTCACGTTGGAGATTCACTTCATAGCGACGTCGAAGGTGCCCGGCGGGCTGGCATTGACGCCATCTGGCTTTCGCGGTCCCAACGAATTTACGATATCGGACAAAATGATGCGATACATAAGATCATTAGCTTGGATGAGTTACATGCGATGCTGTCATGAGCTGCCACAAAACCCTTGCTAATTTAGGAAACATCCAGTATTATTTGATCGATGGAAACTATTGACGCCGCGTAAACAATGTGCCACGGTGACGATTCGAACTGAAGACTGAAGGAGGATTATCATGAGCGCCAAGAAACGAATCTTCGGAGTGGCGGTGTGTTGCGCCGTCATGCTAGTAGCGGTGGACTTGAGTTTCGGCCAGAACAAGGGGCGACGATCGGGCGTTCGATCCGGCGGATATTCGGGTCGATCCGTTGGACGGTCTAACATGGGCGCATCGCGAGCCGCTACCCCCAGTAGAAGTTCTTTCGGTATGCCGAGTCGATCAGCCCCACGGATGGGGGCGAATCGCGCGTTTTCCGGTCGAAGTCAGTCTGCCGGCATGTCGGCGACGCGATTCGGTCGTTCCGGATCGACGTTCAACCCGTCATCAAAGCTGTTTTCCAATCGCGCGGGTCAGTCTGCGTTTGTTCAGTCCCCCAGCCGAATGGGCGGGATCAGGTCGCAGCAGTCTGCGGGGAGTTTCGCCCGTGGGCCGGCGTCGAGCGCCACGCGGAATTTCGCGACCAACCGCGCGACAGGCCGAAGTTTGCAGATCAACCGCGCCACAAGCGGAACGTCACAGAACAACCGTGCCACACGGAATTTCGCGACCAACCGCGCCACAAGCGCAACTTCGCAGATCAACCCTGCGAGACGATCTTCCGGTTTGAATCGGCCTGGCTCGTCGAAAGCGAATCCACCCGGCCTTCGCAACCAGCAGTTGTCGCCGAGAAATCCCGCAACGAGTCGATCGCCTGTTTATTCATCGCGCGAGTTGCTTCGGAGTGATTCCCAAAAGCAGGGTCGATCACCCGCCGCTGTCCAACGAACTCCCGACATAAACCGTTCCCCGGTGACCGCTGGCCGTGATTCGGTTGCGGGATCGATCGAACGACGGAAATCAGCGGCGACTCGCGGTCCCGGTGCAATACGTGATGCGCAAAGTCGCCTTCCAACCAACACCGCGCGTACCCAGCCGCAAGGCGCTCGCTCGCTGGGAGGCAGAGGGTCGGGCGACACGGGTTTACCCGTTTCGCGACTGAGGCAACAGACGCTAGGCGGCTCGACGAATCGCGTTCCCATGCGTGATGCGATTGAAAGCAAAACAGGGAGTGGTTCGTCACTCGACAGGGGCATCTATGGATCCCGCGGGCGAGATGGATTCGGTACGCAAAGAACCCGGCGCGGGTCGGGTGTGGGAGGCGATCATCGCGCCGGCGTGAATCGTTTCGGCGGGTTTCATTATCGCGGCGATCACGTGCAGGCTGGAATCTTTAACGGTCGTCGAGGTTTGACTGCCTATTATCAGCGTTCAAAGGACCATGGGCCGTACTATGATCGAGGCTATTTTCGCCATGGAAGTCGGTTCGGATTCGGTCTCTACGGTGCGTATTCTAATTGTGGAGAGTACTACCTCAATCGCTACTATCCCTATGGCTATCACAGCTATTACGATTCCTATTACTATCGATACCCCTATCATTACGGCGTTTCCGTCGGGTTTTCGCCGACGTGGGTGGTTTATTCCGATCCGGTGGAAACAGTTTACGTCGAATCACCGCGGCAGACGGTTTACGTCGAAACACCGGAACAGGTTGTCTACGTCGATCGGAACGATGCGACACAAGGTGGCTACGGAGATGTTCAAGGCGTTCAGGAAAACCCCAATTTCAGTCAGCCCGATTTAGGACCGCCGCAGCCTCGTGACGATTATTATCAGCAGCCGGTTGAAGGTGGCGAGGGTTCAGCCGATCTTTCAGGTCAAGTTCCGCAGGTCGTCGAGCCGCAGGACCGCATACCCGTCAATAACGAGTTATTGGCGGAGGCGGACGGTGCGTTTCGCAGCGGTCGATATGTTGAGGCCCGCGACTTGTTTGCACAGGCTGTGCTGAATGACCCCTACTATGGGTTCGCTCAACTAGCCTATGGGCTTGGACATTTCGCCTCGGGAGAGTACGAAGCGGCTGCGGGGGCCATTCGACGGGGCTTGGCGATGGTTCCAGACGTGATTGACCGTCCAGTTGATATCACCCGGCAATATGGCCAAGTTGATGATTTCAAGCAACACGTGCAGAATCTGCGATCACACGTGGCGGCGAATCCGGGCGACGGCGATGCGTGGTTTGTTCTCGGCTACGTACTTTTTTCCTCCGGCCAGCCGCAAGAGGCAGCGGAAGCGTTGCAGAAGGCTTCGGCGATTTATCCGGATGATGCATATGCAGCCGTGTTGGGTGACGTGGTCAAACGGATCATTGCCGCCCAACCTTGAATATCGCAACGGGCGACGGCTGGAGAGATTGACTCCGATTTGCATTGCGGATGTGTAGTCTCCAGTTCAGGAGTGGTCTTTCCAGTCCGAAGCGCCCTATCACGATTGCATCCGCGATGGCCGATGTTGCGCCCGCCCACTATCTTGCGTAGCCAATTGTTGACGATTCTTGGCGGCGACATTATTCGACAGGACCGTCGTCCTTCGCAGGTCCGCACCATGCGAAATCGAGTTGCGGTGAATGTCCACTTGGCACAGGCCTAGGAAAGATCGCGAATCTCCCGTAGATTAAGGAGGGTCGATTCCATCCAAGCTTGGCCCGGCGGAATCGCACGTACGCTGGGGGCGTGGTGTTCAGCTATTCAGTTTTGCCGATGTTCGAAACTGCTGTTTCACAGGGTCGTGATGATTGGTCCAACGCAGTGAGGTTATCGCGCCGGATGCTGACCCTGGGGATGATCCTTACATTGACTGGATGCGCCCATTTTCCCGGTCCCACGCATGAGCAGCAGAAAATCTGCATGGTCTATGTGTTGCCGGGAATCGAAGGGAAAAGCTTTCACAACGTCAACATTGCCAGGGGCCTCGTTCGCGGCGGGGTGAGCGGGGCCGTCCAAATCTACGATTGGACCACCAGCGCCGGACCGCTGGGTTGGTTCGTGCATCTGGCAAACGAGCGGCGGAATCGAATCGAAGGCGTTCGATTGGCACGTCGTATCATGCACTATCAACGAAATTATCCCAATCGGCCCGTGTATCTGATCGCCCATTCCGGTGGGGCGGGTGTGGCATTGCTGGCCACGGAAAAGTTGCCCGCGCGATATGCCGTTGAGGCGGTGATATTACTGGCCGGTGCGGTTTCGCCGGATCGCGATTTGAGTCGGGCCCTGGAGCGCTCGCGGCGGGGGATTTGGAATTTCCATTCCGACCGGGACGTCGCATTCCTGGTTGTGGGCACCTGGCTATTTGGAACCGTCGATCGCAAGCACGGCCCCAGTGCGGGGGCGGTCGGATTCAAACCTCCAGAACACCTTTCAGACGAAGCGCGCGAGCTGTACGACGCGAAGCTTCATGAAGTTGCGTACGATAAGCGGATGGTCAAGAGTGGGCATCAAGGTGGGCACGCCGGATGGGCCCGACCGGAATTCGTGGCTCGATGGGTTGCGCCGATCGTCCTTGGGTCGGAGCCTCCGACATTGGAAGGTGGTCAGCCCACCGCCGGCAATGACGGGATGACATCGTCTGAAGACTGATTGGGAGACGGCGTCTCGCGGGACATTTCCCGTTGGATCGGCAACGTCGAATTTTTCGTAGCGCGTTTCACTAACCCGAAAGCACGGGGCTGGGCCATTCGACCGGCTTTGGAGAATATGGGGGACGTGAAATCCGCCGGACGAGTGCTGTTACCTGTTGCGGCGGATGACGGCGGATCATGGCTGGTCATCCAGCATTTTTCGCAACTGGGCGTTTTCCCGACGTGTAGCCTCCAGATCGAACAACATGTATTTGATCGAAAGCCGCAGAAAATCGATGCTCTCTTGCAACTGTCCCACGGTTTGTTTCAACTGACGATGACGCTCCTTCGTTTCGTTGGCGAGCTTTGAAAGCCGCTCACGGTCCGGTCCGGGCAAGGTTCCGATTTCCGCGACAAGTTCCGCGAGTTTTCTCTGGAAAGTTTCTTCGTTCATGCTTCTTTTCCTCCCCCACAACTACGACACGCGATGAATTCGATACTTTCACGCGTGTTTTCCCCTACGATGCCCACATCAATGCAAGATTGTAGCCCTCGATCATTGCCGAGACTACCGGATCAGCACACCTGTGTGTTGGCATGTCGGATGCCAATCCAGTGACGTCGCGTCATTATCGCCGCCGAGTGTCTAAACTCTTTTAGCAAGCGGAGTTACAGCTTCCAGCGCGATGGCCGAAGAGCGTCGCCACGGGTGACGATTATGACGGGGTGTTGCGTCCGGGCAACGCCGATTGAAAAGCTCGCCTGCCAATCAACAGCAAAGTCTTTCGGGTGGCGAAGTTGGATGTGTGATCCTTCTCGTCAACATCATCGCCCATCGTAGTACCCCCGAGGCCAAGACCGATAACATGCATGTGTGGCTGGGTGTGCGCGGAGAATTGTGTTGTTGGGATGGACGGGAATTGGGAACGATGCAGATTATTCAAGGAGCCGGCTGACGATGTCGGCCATCGTGACGAGATCAAGAAAATTATGGTGGATAATCTCGCGCATGCGTCGTGCATCGGAGGTTCGCGCGAAATCGTGATAGGCGGCAGGTATTTCGGAACCGGGTATGTCTCCCATGCGTCGCCGGCCACAAACGTATCGTTCCAATGTTTGCAAACGACAATCCGGAAGCACTTGTCGAAACCGGCGACGTGAAACGTGCAAGAGGTCGCAATGGTCATTCGGGCTGGGCCACGCGATGCGATTGGCTGCGGCCCGATCAGCAAGAAAAGGCCAATCAAACGTTTTGCCGTTGAACGTGATCAAGCTGCCGCGGGGTTCAATGATTTCGCGGAACCGAGTCAGAATGCTCCGCTCTTCGGAATAATTTCTCGCTAGAAGCTGATAGACGCGGAAGTCGGCCGGTTCAATGGTCATCGCCCCGATCAGGAAGACCGGCGTTCCGGCGAAACCACACGTTTCCAGGTCCACAAACACCCACTGGTCTTGCGGACGTGTTAGAACGTCCCGCAAATCGGTATGAAGAACCTGGGCCCGTTCAATCGCACTGGGATGTCGGACGTTGGTCATGAATCGTCTGTGGATATCGCGTGCTGGGTTCCACGCATCGCCAACACCTCGCGTGATATCAAAGCACGGGCCGACCGCGGTTAGAATCTCCGCTCCGCCCAGCAACGATTCGATCGATGGAAATTTGGAAGCCCGGGGCGATCGCGACGTGAACTCGGCATCCGAGGCCGACTTGATACGGTCCTGAAGGGGGCCGCGATTCAATCCTTCCAGCCGTCGGCGAATGTCATCCGTGGACATGTCTTGATTGTAGTGGAATCGTGCGGTGTTCGCCTATCTGTCAACCCGGCGAGGTGTTTCATCGAAAATCGTTTCGAATCGGCGTCCGGTTGACCGCCCACAACAGACTCGATGGATTGGCTGCGACGCTTGTTCGGGCGAATCGTGCTCGTATCATGTCGTGGTGCTTTTTCGACTGTTGACATACAACATTCACAAAGCCATCGGGGTGGATGGTCGATTCGACCCGGATCGGGTTGCGGCTGTCTTGGAACATCACGATGCCGATATTGTCTTGCTGCAAGAGGTGGACCGTGGGGCGCCGCGGTCGGGGTTGATCGACTTGGCCTCCTATTTCGCCAAGCGGCTGAATTATGATCACCGGGCTGTGGGGATGAACGTCTATCTCAAAAAAGGTCGTTATGGCAATGCAACACTGACGCGGTTTCCCATCGGGCGACAACGAAATATCAATCTGACGGTGGCCTGGCGGAAACGCCGCGGTGCTCAACACACTCGCATTTCACTGAATGGAATGCCACCCAGCCGGGGCGGGTACAGCGTCGATGTGTTCAATCTGCACCTGGGGCTGTCCGCTTTGGAACGTCGGCGACAGGTACGGCGGCTTCTGGAGTGCCAGGATATGCGGTCGATTCAACAGACCGATGCCTGCATCGTGGCCGGCGACATGAACGACTGGCGAGGTGTTTTGAGGCGTCGCCACTTTCTGCCGGCAGATTTTGTGTGTGCAACGAATCCGGGCGAGGGATCGAAATGGTCGATCAAGACGTTTCCCAGCTACGCTCCCACCGGCGGGTTGGACAAAATTTTCTATCGAGGGCCCTTGCGACTGCTCCGCGTGTTTCGCAGCGAATGGCCTGTGGCGACGTTGGCCAGTGACCATTTGCCCGTTATCGCGGAGTTTGAATACTTTCCGCGTAGACCCAAGGACGGCTAAAACAAAGGCCGACCGGCGTGACGGGGCTTTCGGAAACAGGCATGATTGACCGGAACGCACGATTCAATTGATTTGCCTCCGCCCTTGACGATTTCGATTGTGGCCTAAAGAATTCACGCGGTGGAGTCGGTGGGGCCGGTGTGTCCCAAGTGCCCGGATGAAATGGATAGCCGAGCGGTTTAACGCGCCCGGGCGTTCCTCCTGCCGATAAGCGGGCTGATTGAAGTCCTAGGAGTTTCTGAACATGGCACAAGCCAGATCGCAGAGTACCGGCGGGTTTACGGCGGTTCACGCCTGGATGATCGGGTTCGTCTTTCTTTGGTTGACGACCACCGTTCTGCTTGTGTGGCTTTACACGGAGCAAGAGGATCTCAAGAACACGACCGTGCAGCTTCAGAAAGAGAATAATCGGTTGGCGCGATCGGGCGACAAGTCCTTGCCATGGTACGGGCAGTCCAGCGACACCGGCGCTTCGATGGCCAGCCTGCTTGAAGACGCTCGCAAGCAGACGGCAATGTTGGCTGTGGGCGAGGAAGTGCCGGACGTCGCAGCCGCCCGATCGAAAGTTGAGGCCTTTTTCGGGCAAATCAGGCAGGAGGGCTTGGTTTCCGACGTGACGGTTTACGATCAGTTGCAGATGCTGCCCGGAATGAAATTCCTGTATGAGGAGTTCCGTGGCCGACATCAGTTGCACGCCGAAGCCAATACCCGCGCTGTGGGTGCGGAGTCCCGTTTGCGAGAAGCGATCGAAAATCATGACCGCATCGAAACCGAGTTTCGAGCCACCAGCGATGCCCTGAAAGAGCAGATCGTGAAGCTCGAAAAGGAGCGAGCCAATTATTACGCCGAGCGAGACAAGGAAGTGGACGACCTGGGGCGCAACATGGACGACATGCGCCAGGAGCATTCGCGCGACCTACAGTCGCGGGCCAATGAAATTGAGGAGCGCAATCAAAAGTATGGCGAGCTCCAATCGAGATACGCCGAGCTACAGACGAAGCTGGGAGAGTTGCAGATCAAGCCCGGTGAGCAACTGTCCTTGCGTCGCGAAGACGGACGAATCACCCTGGTGGATGGCCTGGCGGTCTATATTAATCTCGGCTCGAATCACCAATTGACGCCCGGCTTGCAGTTCGCCGTTTACCCCGCGACGGGCATTCCGGCGGACGGTCGCACCAAGGCTCGAATCGAGGTGCTGCGAATTTATGAGGACATCTCCGAATGTCGTATTCTGGCCATCGATCCCAGCGACGTCGTCGTGAAGGACGATCTGATTGCCAACCCCGTCTACGATCCGCGTCGCCCATTGCGGTTCGTGGTCGTGGGTGAGTTTGATTTGGACGGCGATGGCCAGGATGATTCGGAAGGCGTGGAACGAGTGGCGAGTCTCATTGGCCATTGGGGCGGCGAAGTGGCGGACTCCCTGACCAGTCGGGTCGATTTCGTGGTGGCTGGTTTTGCTCCGCAGGTTCCACATTTCATCACCACGCCGGGCAGCACTCGTGATCGGGATGATGAGGAGCGCGATCGCATCATTCGGCAGCGGCTGGAACGTTACAACGAAGTATTGGCCTCCGCAGCCGCGTTATCCATCCCCGTCCTGACGCAGGACGTATTCGTTCAGTTTCTCGGCTTTTGACGTCGCGATGGACTTGTTCATAGTGATGAATGTTCGCATGGGCCGCCTCGATTGACGTTCATTGGGACTTGAAATCGCGGACGGGGCTGGTCACAGGCTCGTTTCGGGCACACCGAGCGCCAACCAATTCCTGGAAATGCAAGACCGGGGGCAATCGGCATCGAGCCAAGCGTGGGTTCCCCATCACGGGCGCAGAATCTGCGCGTGATTGGCTGTTTCCTACGCAAACCGTACCCGCGCGAACGACCGATAGATCGATGAAGGCCTATAACGGCGGTCGATCACCCCACGGTGGATGAATCCCATCGACGATTGAAATGGGATGACCGGGTCGGGTCGGCGCCCATGATGCCTGGGGGAGAAATCGCGTGTCCGGACCCATCACAAGTGGAATCGGCTTGCTTTCCGGTCTGCCGGTTCAAGACCTCATTGATCAATTGATCGCGGTTGATTCGAGACCGCTCACGCTGCTGCAAAACCGACGGCTGACCATCCAGACGCAACGAACGTCATTCGCGGACATCAACGCTCGTTTGTTGGGCTTGAAAAACACGGTATCGCGTTTGGATGACGTTAAGTTCTTTCGACAGTCCAAGGCGACCAGCAGCAACGAGAAAGTTCTGACGGCCTCGGTCGGTGAAAACGCGGTTCGAGGGTCGTTCACGTTTCAGGTAAAATCGCTGGTCACCAATCACCAATTGATTACCCGTGGGTTTGCGGACGCGATCACGCAGGCCGTCGGAGCCGGCAGGATCAGCGTGGAGACCAGCCAAGGTCGCCTGAACCGCACGACCCCCTTGGATCGCCTGAACGGTGGAAACGGGGTGCGTCGGGGCAGTATCGAGATCATTGACAGCCAGGGGAGTCGTTCAGAAATCGACCTGTCGACGGCGCTCACCGTACAAGACGTGCTCGACGAGTTTAATAGCCGAACAGACGTGCGTGTCCGGGCGCGAGTCGAAGGCGATCACTTCGTGCTGCAAGACGAAGCCGGCGGATCGCAAGCGCTCGTCGTTCGCGATTTAGCGGGCGGCCAGGCCGCGGCCGACCTGGGCATCGCGGGTCAGACCGTTGCAGGTGAAACTCAATTTACAGGTACCAAGGTGGTCTACCTTTCCGATTCGACTGTTCTTTCGCAATTGAACGACGGAAACGGAATTGGCGTTGGAAAAACAAACAAGGATTTGGAAATCGTCGTTGGCGACCGTGTCATTGTCGTCGGTTTGCGCGGCCTCTTGTCGCAAGGCGCAGCCGGGCAGAGCCACACCGGAACGCAGTTTGCCGAACTCAACAGCGGTGCGGGCGTGCGACAAGGAACGTTTCGAATCACCAACCGGGCCGGACAGAGCGCGGATGTAGTCGTGGACGATCAGGTCAAGTCCATCGGTGACGTGATCAAGAAGATCAACGACGCCGGCATCATGGTGACGGCCACGGTGGGGGCGGCGCGCGGGCAGCTCATTTTGACTGACGCGTCCACACCGTCCGGAACGTCGTCGTCCTTGAAGGTCGAAGACGTCACCGGTCACGCTGCGACGGACCTGGGCATCGTTGGGACGTCGAGCGGCGCCGGCCTGACGGGCGGGGTCATCTATCGCGTGGATACGGTGAGCGACGTCATCCGTGCGATCAACCATGGCTACAGCATCGATTCAGACGGCACGCATCGACTGAACGACGTCGTCAGTGCACGGATCAGCGATGATGGAATGTCGCTGAGCCTGAAAACAATCGACGGAACCGGAGAATTCAGCGTTCGGGCTGCGGCGGGTGGGATCGACTCGCTGGCCGCGAATAATCTGGGCCTCATCGGCGATTCCAGCGGAGGCGAGTTCCACGCTCGCGAGGTTTTGGCGGGCATGAACACCGTGCTCTTGTCGAGTCTGCGTGGTGGGCAGGGAATTCGCCTCGGTGGAACGAAACTGACGGCGGCGGACGGAACGGAAACCACGTTGAATTTTTCGGGTATCGCGACGGTTCAAGAATTGATTGACCACATCAACGCCCAGACACCCACTTCCAAAATATCCGCACGGCTTAACCCAGCCGGTACGGGGCTTGAATTTCTTGACGAATCGGGCGGGTCAGGCGTGACACGTCTCAAGGACCTTTCGGGGCGAACGATCGGCGATCTTTTTGATCAGCCCGGTGAAGGAGCGGGCATCGTTGACGATTTTTCCGGAGGCGTACGTGCGACCGGGAACGCGCAATTACAATATGTGTCCCATTCCACGAAATTGTCCGGCTTGAACGGCGGCGCGGGCGTTGGTGCAGGCAGTTTTCGTGTAACGGCACGGAATGGCCAATCGGTCACCATCCCCATCAACGAGAATCAATCCACGGTTGGCCAATTGTTGGATCGCATGAATAGTCTCCTGTTCAGCGGTGTGAGCGCGAAAATCAATCGCAATGGTGACGGCATTGAAATCGTGGACACGACGACCGGATCGGGCAAACTCAGCGTCACCGATCTGGATGGATCGACCGTAGCCCGAAGCCTCAATCTGACTAGAAACGCCGCGGACCGGACGTTGACCGACGGATCGACCGTTCATAGCGTGGACGGGTCGTTCGAGTACACGGTGGATGTCAGCATCGATGATTCCCTCAATGACGTCCGTGACAAGATCAACGCACTGTCCGCCGGGGTTCGGGCCAGCGTGGTCAATGACGGCGGTGCCAATTCGCCGTTCCGTCTGGTCCTGAATTCCGAGATTTCGGGCATTCGTGGCGAATTCGTTCTGGACGCCGGTGCAACAAGGCTGGCACCGGAAACGCTGGTCCGCGCACAAGACGCGGTCGTCTTTTTTGGCGGAAAGGGTGCGCTCGCTCCGATTGTTCTGACCAGCTCAACCAACACGCTGGACAACGTATTGGATGGCGTGTCGATCGAATTGCAGGGAACGTCTGATGAACCGGTCGAAATTTCCATCACGCAAGACCTCGATTCCATCGTGAACGATCTGGGCACGTTCGTCAGTTCGTATAACGCCGTACTTGACCGCCTCCGAGACGTGACTAGCTTTGATGCGGAGACCAACGCCCGCGGCCCCCTTTTTGGCGACAACACGGTCGACGTGATTCGAAATCGATTGCGGAATCTCCTTTCCGCGCCGGTGACCGGCGTCAACGAGGAGGTTTCGCGGCTATCCGCGGTCGGCATTCGCGCGGGTTCGGGTGGTCGTTTGACGTTTGACGAGTCCGTCTTCCGCGAGCGCTTGGCGAACGATCCACAGGCGATCGAACAATTCTTCACCACTGCCGACGCGGGATTCGGTCCCAAACTGGATAATCTACTGAACGAGTTGACCGACACTTTCGACGGCCTGCTGACGAGAAAGGACGGGACACTCGAGGACAGTGAAGAACTGTTGCGGGATCGCATTGTTTCACTGAACGAAGTGCTGGATCGCAAACGCACGCGGCTGGAGCGAGAATTTCAGGCCCTCGAATCCGCCTTGGCTGAACTGCAAGGCGCCCAAAGCGCCTTGACGACCCTGGCCGGCCTGTCCGCGGGATTCACCCGCCGATAAGTAGCCTAACAAGTTCGAGCCGCAGCCATCGGGGCAGATTGGGCCTTGCGACGACGTTAGCCTTGGATGCAAGACCGGAGAAGTTAGTGGGGTGAATCCAATGATGGACAGCCGCCGGAAATAAGTTCCACGGCCCAGAACTCTCGCCGATAGAGCGGGTGAAATGAGCACCCACGTTGGAAACAGTTATCTGCGCGATACGGTCATGCAGGCCTCGCCGGAGCAGCTTCAGCTCATGCTCTATGACGGGGCGATCCGTTTTGCGTGCCAAGGTCGCGAGGCGATCGAACAGAAAAACTACGAACAGGTCTATGAAAAGCTGAGTCGAGCGCAAAAGATCGTCCTGGAGATGCAGGCGGGTCTGCGGCACGAAGTGCATCCCGAACTGTGTTCGCGCATGGCGGCGTTGTATGCGTTCATTTACCGAAAACTCGTGAACGCAAGCGTGCAGCGGAATACCTCCGACGTGGATGATGCCGTCAAGGTTCTTCGCCACGAGCGCGAAACCTGGGTCTTGTTGCTGGACAAAGTCGCCCGCGAGCGTCATTCCGGCGAGATGTCAACAGCGCCCGCGCGGTCGGAACAGTCCGCATCCTTGTCGTTGCAGGGATAGGGATGGGACATTCCAAGCATGTTCAAGTCCGCGTATCAAAACCGCGACCGTTCTGCCTGTTTGCGAGCATCGCCCAAGCGGCACTTGACCGGTTCGCAAAGCCCCGCCTATAGTCGCCGTGGCCATCGTTCAAACGTTAGCGCATCTTGCCCCGGAGGCAAACAATGAGAATCATCAACGTCACGACCGCACTCAGCATCGCCTTTGTCATGATTTGTTGCGCCGCCGGCGTCGCCCAACCGCCATCCGATCCTTCGCCCACTCCCGCGGATGCCTACTTGGCTGACGCGCTTGATGCGGCGCTGGTCCAAATCCGCCGGGCGGAAGCGCGTGGTGCGGATTCGCGCGAAGCCTATCAACTGGCTTGGGAAATTGTGGCGTCCGTTCTTCAGCGTGACTCCTTCCATCGTCGCGCGAAATACTATCGGGGTCGCCTGCTTATCCTTGCCAATCGCGGGCCGGAAGCGCTCGGGGCCGTTCAGGAATGGACGGAGACGCCGCAGGGCGAGAACGATTGGGAGGCCCATTTCCTTTTGGGCGCGCTGTATAATGCCGGCGGCTATCACAAGCTCGTACAGGCCAAATTGGCCAAGGCCGCGTCACTCAATCCGTCCGAGCCTCGGATTTATACGGAGTTGGCCAGGTGTCATTTGGCGTTGGGTAGCACGGCCGAGGCCGTCCGTTACGCGCGTCAAGCGGCGAACCTCGTCGGCGAACAGTTGACGCCCTCCTATCACGCGTTGCTGGCGGAAACGCTGTTGGCCGATGGACAACTCGCGGAAGCGGAACAGCACATTCAGCAAGCGCTGGGCGAGGCCAGCGCGACGCTCGACAGTTCTGCGGTCTCGCGAAACCAATTGAGCCTATTGAGTGAATTGTACGCGTTGGGGATGCGCATCGTGGAAAAAGCCGTGCAACTCGATCCGACAAGGGTTCAATTGTATCAGGATGCGGCGCGAATCACTCGGCAGCGCGCCAAAATTGACAACCAAGTCAAGTCGCTGGATGCCTTGGATTGGTATCTTCGGGGCGTGGCCAACGCATCCGGCCCGCCGCCGACGGCACTGTACCACGAGGCCATTCGATTGTGTGTGCAACTTCGCCGCCTGGATCAAGCCCGGGCGCTGACCGAACGATTCCTGACCCATCATCCCGCAGACCCCCTGGCTGTGGAGTGGGGCAATCAACTGTTGTCCACCGAGTCGACGCCGGAATCGAACGTGGACGCACCGCTCGATTCGGATACCGCCGATCCGGACGATTGAGGCGCCGCCCTGCCTGGCGCGTTCAAGATGACGGCGCCAGACCCAACTCCCGTTTCACGTCGGACATGGCTGCGATGCAGTTGTCGATGTGATCATTCAGTGGCACCCCCAGCGATTCCGCGCCCTGAATGATGTCATGACGCGAAACCGCCGCGGCAAATGATTTCTGTTTCATCTTCTTGGTGACGCTTTTGGCCTGCATTCCTTCCATGCGCTCCGGGCGAACCAGGGCGGCTGCGTAAATGAAGCCGCACAATTCATCGACGGCGAACAACGTCTTGCGAATGGGCGTATCGCGCGGATATTCATCAAGATTCCATTCCGCGTGCGACAGAATCGCGCCCACGATTTCCTCGCTGACGCCCCGTTCACGTAGGATGACGGCGCCCTTCCGCGTGTGGTCGGGCGGATCGGGCCAACGTTCATAATCGAAATCGTGCAGCAGACCCGCAGTCCGCCAAGTCAGTTCATCCTCGCCGAATTGACGGGCATAAAACACCATGGCAGCCTCAACCGCCAACATATGCTGAACCAGCGCTTCGTTCTTGACGTATTCCCGCAACAAGGCGAGCGATTGTTCCAGGTCGATCATCGATGGGTCCTCGACATGCAGATTTCCAAATCCGTCACCAGCCGCGATCGCCCGTCCAGGGGGTGTGCCAACTCGCACGTGACCTCGCCGTTTGGGCGGCCCGACGGCTTGTTCCATTGACCGCAAAGCCACGGCGGCTAGCATCGACGGCGCCTTTTCGGAGCCGCAGCCCCACGGGAATTCATTATACGGGCGACCCATGGAAGATCGACCCAGGCATCAATTCAGTCCGACTGAGTTATCGACCGTCCTGGGTCATTACGATCTGGGCGTTGTCAATTCCATCGCGGAATTCAAACGAGGGTCTCCGCAAAGCCCCAAGGCCAGCATATCCACCGGCAGGGGCAGATTTCTATTGAAGCGCCGGGCGCCCGATCGCAGCAGTGAGCGGAAAATCGCCTTCGCCAACGCTGTACAAGAACACCTGGTCGAGCATGGATTGCCCGTGCCCATGCGAGTTCCGACGCGACTGGACGCGTCGCTTGTGCTGGACATCAATGGGAAAAAATACGAGTTGTTCGAGTTTGTCGAGGGCGAATCGTACGCCGGAAATATCGGTGAGACGGTGGCGGCTGGCGGAATGTTGGCAAGGGTGCACGACGCCCTGCTCGATTTTCCCGTCGGACCCGATACGTATCGCGGCAGTTATCATGACGTGATTGGCGTGCGGACCGCGCTCAACTGCATGCCCGACACCATCGCCGGTCATGACAGCGTCGCCGGATTCGAATTCGAACTGAACGAGACGATCCACGTTCTGTACAACGAATACGACCGAGCGGCTGAAGCGGTCAACGCGCTTGATCAGGGCCACCTGCCGTCACAGGTCATTCACGCGGATTGGCACCCCGGAAACGTACTGTTCCGCGATGGCCAAGTCGTCGCCGTGCTGGACTTCGATTCCTGCCGCCTGGCCCAGCGCGTGGTGGATCTGGCCAACGGGTTGCTGCATTTTTCGCTCGTCAGTTTTCATCACCCCAATGACTGGCCCGATCATGCGGACATGTCACGGATATCTGCGTTTGCCAAGGGCTATCAGTCTGTCGAGCGACTCTCCGAAACGGAAATCAAAACGCTCCCACACCTGATGATTGAGGCTATGATCGCCGAATCCGTCCTGCCCATCATTCAAACCGGCCAATTCGGTCAATGGGCTGGGTTCAGTTTTCTGCGGATGGTCGCGCGAAAAGTGGCCTGGATCGAATCACAAGGCCAAGATATCCGATCCGCAGTCCGGACGGGCCACCCATGACGGTGTGCAAGTCTGGATTCCGGCCTTCGCCGGAATGACGGTCTTCATGCGCCGGACCACGCCAGAATCAGGCAATTGTGTGCGATGTGCGTTCCCGCGGCTGGTCCGTATCCACGGAAGACGAAAATCGTCCCCAGGTACACGCCCGCAATGAAGCGGAACCCAAATCGAAGCGCGTCGAAAGGGTCGTTTCCAAGCGGGGGATGATGATGCATGGCGAACACCACGGCTGATAGCAAGACCGCACCGACCGTCGTCGCCGAAGTGCTGAACCGCATCAGGTCCGCGCCAACGATCACCACCAAGGGTATCAGGATCAATCGAAATAAGAGTTCCTCGTAGACCCCCGCGCCCACGCTAAGCGCCGTATTGGCCAACCAACCGGACGATTCCACGCGTGCGGCCGCCATTTGCGTGAAATGATTGATGGCCAGGAGCGGCAGCGCCCAAGCCAGCGATTCGACATACATGAAGCCGACCGTCCACTTGCGAAAGCCCCAAGGCTGACGTGACGCGACGTGACAGGCGAGCAATATGACAATCACCGCAAACCCGGGAAGCCAAGAGGCCCGCGAACCGAGAACTTCAAAGGCAACCCGCAGAAGCTGGTAGGCGACGACGCGGTTTTCCCCCAACCCAAATGGGTGAGGCTCGATCAACAGGCAGGCGATCTCGTAGAACAAGATCAAGGGCAGCAGGAAAAAGAGGGCGTCGAGGGGTCTCGATACCAGGCGAGTTCCCTGTGAATCGGGTGGCCTGCGCTTGGAATTGCTGCCTTTCGCCGCCATGATGCGGGAATGTCGACGTTTTCATGTCCTCGTGCAAGGGTTTTCTATACGGATTGAATCGGATTGATTGAATGACCCCGCGCCAACGTTCGACGAGCCGTCACGAAAGTAGACCGTAATCACCGTGCCAAGGGTTCAAACGCAATCCGAAATTCGCGCCCTGTTGACCTCCGCGGGTGTTCGGCCACGGCGGCGATGGGGGCAGAATTTTCTAATCGACGCGAATCTGATGCGCAAGCTGGTCGCCGCGGCTGACCTGACCCGGGAGGACGCGGTTCTGGAGGTCGGAACGGGGACGGGCGCACTGACGGAACTGCTGTCCGCCGGCGCGGGATGGGTCATGTCCGTTGAAATCGATCGAGCGCTGTTCGGCATCGCTAGTGAACGTCTGGCTGATCGACCCAACGTCGAACTGATCCACTGCGATGTGCTGGATTCCAAGAATCGCCTGTCAACACCGGTCGATGACGGGCTGGATCGCCTTCGCGCGAACCATCCCCGCCGATTGCTACTGGTGGCCAACCTCCCCTATTCCGTCACCACGCCGATGATCATGATTTCCCTGCTCGATCGGCGGAACATTGACTGCATCTGCTGCACGGTTCAACGCGAGGCTGCCGACCGTATCACCGCCGATCCCGGCACGAAGGCGTATGGTCCGATCAGCATTGTGACGCAGGCGACCTGCCGTGTGTCGCGATTGGCCGTCCTGGCCCCCACGGTCTTCTGGCCCCGGCCCAAGGTGGAATCAGCCATGTTGCGAATCGACAGAACGGAGTCGCCCTTTCAAAGCCCAGACGAATTGACCGCGTTCGCGACGTGGATTCGGGGTGCTTTCGTTCACCGCCGCAAGTCACTGAAACACAATTTGGTAGCTGCTGATCGTTTACAACTGTCCGAGTTCGATTTGTCCCGTCGCCCGGAGCAAGTCGCCATCGAGGAATGGATACGATGGTTCAAGCAAATGGCGGCGGCCGAGCGCTAAGGGTGTGTACGATTTCACTTTCGAATTCGCGGAATCGATCAAGCCGTGGGTGGCATGCTGGTGCCGCTACGATGACGCCATCGTATTCCAAAGTTGCCTGAAGTAGGGCCACAAGTAAACGACGCTGATGGCGAGTCCGCCGACGCAAACCACGACCAATGTCAACTTGATGCGCACGATGAGGTTTCGGAAACGGCGGAGCTTCGCGGGATCACCGGACAGCGAACGAATGAACGCCATACGACTGCTGATGCTGGAATGTCGCCAACTGGGTTCGTCTCGACCGATGCCGTTCAGCGTGGCGACGCGGGCGAGTGCGCCCGCGAGGGTTTCCGCTGCCGACGTACAAATTCGTTCGACGCCGTCAGCCTGCGAAGGCATGGGCTGCGGGTGCACACCACAAGAACGCCGACACGCGGCGGGATCCATGGGTGTCACGCATTGGGCGCCAAACACATCCGCCTGTCGCTCGAAGGCGCGGGAGATGAACCCAAACCCGAAGAACCATAGCATCAAGATGGTGACCAACCCGATAGCCTGAATCACGATCTGTCTGGCGCTTTCCGTAAGCGTCGAGTCTCGCCACGACAGGTAGGTCCATTCCATCACGCCGGACGTGATCAGCAAACTGCCCATCGCGAAAAGCAGAAAGAAGTGGAAGTGTTTATGCCGAACATGACCGGCTTCGTGCCCGAAGACCGCTTCCAATTGCTCGTCGTTCATGGAATCAATAAGGCCATCGGAAAGAATCACGAACCGGAACGGGCGAAACAGTCCCATGACGGCTGCATTAACGACCATGCCTCCGCTCTTCCAAACCAATATGTCTCGACAGCGCAGGCCGATCCGTTGACAGAGTCGTTCCAAACGCTGCCGTAGAGCGCCCGTTGGTAGCGGAACAGTCGTCCAGACGTGTTTCAGTATCCACGGCGCGATCACGAATACGGTGGCTGCGGCACAGACCAGGGCGACGTCCGAAACATAATCAAACCCCGTGCGGTTCTGAATGAACGGTTCAAACCAGCGGGCGACATCACGAGAAAGCAATATCAACGTCATGGGCACGACGATCGCGAGAAGATGATGCCGGATATGAAAAACCAGGTATTCGCGCCGAGTCCACGATTCGTGGGCCAATGCATCAGTGAGCATGTTGTTGGATGACGCAGGCCCACGCAAAGCTCGATCCACTGGAAAGGTGAAGTACAAAACAACCGTGCAACCGGCCAGATATGGAAGCAACGTTATCAGGCTTGCCAAGCCCGGTACGGCGTTCACCATCGGGACCGACATCACCAGGGATCCCCAGCCAGTCATGATCAGCAAGGCGCCGAAGAGCATCAGCGTTAACATTCGTATTATCAAAAGGTTGCGCAAAACACGACGTTGTGCCGATACCATTGAATCAACATTCCCGCGCAATGCAGCGAGGCCGCGGATTGACAACAGTTGTGCCAGCACCGCCAGCGCAGCCACCATGCCGACAGCACCCGCAAGGGCGACTTCATTCGATGCCAACGGCGGTGGAAACGGCTGATCGCCGGACCACCAAATGTACAGGGCATAAGCAACGACGATCTGTAAGTGCATTCCAAATAACCTGTTATATCACGCCGGCCGTCCTGGATGGCTCGCGAAGGCCGGCAAGTGGCCAACGGTGACCGCTTCATGTTACAATGATGGGTCTCGTAGTCGAATCGGAGCCGCCACGTTTTTTGGGACAGTGTGGGAGGAAGGCGTCAGGCCCAAACGAATAGTCGTCCACAGGTTCGGCATTCAACCCATCGATCCCATCGAAATGATTGAAGAACGACGGTCGCGGTAAGTTTGGTCAGTTTTCAAAGGCATTGTTTGGAGGTTGAGGATGATCTGCGAAATGAAAAACGTTCAACCCAGTGTATTCGTTGCCATCATGTGGGCCGTATCGTGGTCTATTGCGTGGGCGGGTGAGCGTCCCCCTGCCGACGCCGGTGAAACGCCTGCCGATTCAGTGAACGACCGGGGTCATTATGTGCATCTGGACCGCCTTGAAGATCGCCGAAAAGCCGTTCAAGAACAGATGAGTTTGGATGAAGCCGAAGCCCAGCGTGTCTTCGCGGTTCTTGATGACTTGGCTGAGCAGATTCGGGGAATCATCCAAGAAAGTGAGCGGGCACGCAAGGAACACGCCGCCCAGTTCGAAGTTTTGCAGGCCGAATACGACCAGGCCGTCATTGACCGAAGCGTGCCTCGCGCTCAGTCGGCGGTGGAGGGCATGAAGAAGCTTGATAACGCAGCCGATCGTCTGAACAAGATCGCGCTCACGATCGACGGGCGAGTGGCTAACGCATTCGAGGAAGGCAAGCAGAGTCAATATCGCGACATCGCTCGAAAACTTTCGCGAAGCTGGCGCCGTCCCGTTCGCCCGATCATGTTCGCCGTCGTCTATTTCAACTTGGAAGAACTCGGCGTCGATGAAAAACTGATGACCAAGGTGCACGAGATCAATAAGGAGTTGACACCGGCCCTTTCCAACGCTTTCAACGCGCGCGACGACGCCGGCGCTGAGAAAGTCAGTGCGGAGTTTCGAGAGCGCATCCTGAAGTTGCTGACCAACGAGCAGCGTGCGGAGTATCTGGTCGTTGAAAAGCGAAACAACGAACGGTGGGATAAGGAAGTCCCGTTGCGACGCAAGTAGCCAGCCGGCGGCGTTTTGCACATTCGCAGCCCACGACGGGCAAGTTCATCCTGACGTCGGTTTCGCCGCCCCGCGAGCGAAACGGGCATAGAACATGGCCGCGCCAACGATACCAATCAGGCCGGACGAAGCGAGCAACACCAAGGGACCGCGTCCCGGGCTCCAGCGATTTCCAAGGATCCATAACAGGGCACCGACGGGAGCGGCCCACATGACCACGACGGAGCGTATGCTCCAATAGAGGCCAACCGCCTGCGTGCGTACTTCCCGCGGCACCAAATCCGCGATCATCGCCTTTCGGGCCGGCTCGCCGATTTCGCGCATTCCGCCGATGATGAATGCAATCGCCAAACCTATCGCGCCGAGCGATGTCCCCAACACGGCGAGGGCTATGGGAAAGAGCGCGAAGAAAACGAATGTCAGTCCAATATACGGTTTTTTCGCGAACCCCTCCCGGCTGGCCAGCGGACCAATCACCAGATAGAGAATCAAGCTGGTTACGGCTTGGATCGTTAGAAGGACGGAGGCGTACAAGGCGGTTCCCATGGCGTGGTCGCCGGACAGGATGGGGACGCAATAAAGGATGACGAACGGCCCAGCGAGACTTTCCGCCCATCGGGCGAGGATGTCAGCCGCGAGCAAGCGCTTGAGATTGGGATCAAATTGGCGAAAAAGGCTTCGCGGTCGATGCATCACGGGTACGTCGTCTTTGCTGGCCGTCCGCATGAAGTGGAATTGGATGACGGCGGCGCCGAGGACCATGATCAAGGCCAACACCGCCGCGGTCCGCACGCCTTGAATGCGCCCCAACGCCCACACCAGCGGCGCGCTCACCACATAGGCCAAGATTCGCGAGATTCGCTTGACGATGGATTGCATGGAGAAGGCCATGGTGCGCCGATCGGCGGGCAGCGAATCGCCCACCACGGTAATGGTCGCGGGGCCGGCGATGCTGTTCCAAATGAAAATGAACGGAATGGCGATAAAGACCGCCGCCACGGAATCCCAGAAAGCCAATACGACCAAACCCACCAGCGGCAGCAAATTGAACAACATGAGCGATCGGCGAGTGTTGAAATGCCCGGAGATGGCGCCGCCGACGTAGTAATTGACTGCCTCCAGAAAATCACAGTAAAAACCGTAGGCACCAATAATAAGGAGAATCTGAACGTCACCCGCGAGCGCCCGCGTGCGCAGCGCGTTAAGATATTGGGGGACCAGCGGCGACCACAGCTCGGTGGCCGCCGTCACCAGCAGGATGGTGGCCAGAAGCGCCACCGTCGAGGAATTAAGACCGAGCCATGATTTCCAATACGAGCGGTCCTGATTCATGACACGCCGTTGGACTCAAGAAAGCAAATTCAATGACATCAACGAGTGCGACACGCCGACTGTCCGTTCGAGGAATTCGTTGGCCACGCCGATCGAGACATTAGCGCCAGACCGATACAATGACAAGGGGCCCAGTCTATGACGAGCCAGCCGACCATCCTGGAACGAATTCGGATGATGCTGGAAAACGCGGGGATCACCTATCGCCACGTGCGACATGAACCGACATTCACGTCAGAACAGTCAGCCGCTGCCCGAAACGAAGACATCCGCATCGGGGGCAAAGCCCTGCTCGTCAAGGTCGGCGACACGTTCAAGCTGTTCGTGCTCAGCGCCGGTCTGAAGCTCGACTCCGCCTCCGTGCGACGTGAATTTGGAGTCCGAAAGGCCAGGTTTGCGACGGCGGAGGAATTGAAGGCATGGACGGGCTTGGTGCCCGGCTCCGTGCCGCCTTTCGGAAAGCCGATTCTGCCTTTTGATTTGTACGTGGACGAGTCCGTCTGCCGAAACGATCGCATCGCGTTTAATGCCGGCTCGCTTACCGACTCGATCATATTGAACGTTTCCGACTATCTGTCCGTAGCCAACCCGACGATCATGCGTTTTTCAACCGAATGAGGCGGAAAGGCGGGACACCGCGGACATCGTGTTCGCGCCAGGGTCTTTCAGTGTTGGGTTTTTCGCCAGGGTAGCGCGAGCGGGATCTTCCCGCTCGTCACTCCGGCGCAAGCCGGATCGTCCCGATCGTCACTCCGGCGAGCGTGAATCGTCCCGATTGTCATTCCGGCGCAAGCGCGATGTTCGGCGTTCGGACCGTCATTCCGGCGCAGGCCGGAATCCAGTCCGTCCCCCGTGTTTCACCCACCCGATCACGAGCCGCGAGCGCAAAGCGAGCGGTCCCCCGCGTTCCGTCATTGCCCCCGCTCGTCACTCCGGCGAAGGCCGGAGTCCAGGCAGCGTTCTTCTGGATTCCGGCCGTCGCCGGAATGACGGATGCAGGTGTTCGCCGTCGTCGAGACGTTGCTGGCCCCGCGCGCCATCGTCGAGACGTTGCCCAAGGCAGGCCCCCGGCGGGGCCATCGAAAATAGCCCGGCGATTTATCGCCGGGTGTTCGTCCGGTGACGTGAACGAGTCCTGTAGGGACGAATGACCCACCGCCGGAGTTTCAGCCGTCCCTCCGGGACTTCTCCTCGGCGGATCGAGGGGGTTCCCAGCGATGAATCGCTGGGCTATTCTCATACCGTCCCTACGGGACGACCGGGTCGCCGATTGTGTCACGGACCCGCGAGAACGACATGGTACCGAATGGATGGTCTGAAGCGTATGCTGCCGAGTTGAAAGAATCCCCACTATCGGAGTTTGACGAAATCATGAAATTCGCCACCAAAGCCATTCACGTAGGGCAGGAACCCGACGCCGCCACAGGCGCCACGGTGCCACCCATCCACGTGACCACGACCTACACCCAAGCGTCCCCGGGCAAGCACAAGGGCTACGAGTATTCGCGTTCCGGAAACCCCACGAGAGCGAATTTTGAAAGCGTGCTGGCCGCATTGGAGGGCGGCGAGGTGTGCGCCGCCTTTGCATCCGGCTTGGCTGCGACGGATGCGGTTTTCCGCACGCTGAGGCCCGGCGACAACGTCGTGGCCTATAGCGACGTCTACGGCGGTACGTATCGATTGCTCGAAAAGGTCTACAAACACTGGGGCTTGGAATCTCGCTACGCCGATGAAACGGCGCCGGGCGCTTTCGCCGACCTGATCGACCACAAGACACGCCTGGTCTGGATCGAGACGCCAACCAACCCCATGCTGCGGGTTCTGGACATCGCCGCCCTGGCCGAGTTGACCCACCGCGCCAAGGCCAAGCTCGCGGTGGACAATACATTCGCCACACCCGCGCTTCAAAAACCCATCGCCTTGGGGGCTGACTACGTCATCCATAGCACCACGAAATACCTGGGCGGTCACAGCGACGTCATCGGCGGGGCCGTCATCGCCCGAACGCGGGGCGACATGGAAGAGATTTCCTTCCATCAAAACGCAGCCGGCGCGGTTCCCGGCCCATTTGATACCTACCTCGCCCATCGCGGGATCAAGACGCTGCATCTGCGTATGGAACGTCATGGCGAAAACGCAGCCCGCATCGCCGAACATTTTCTGGGTCATTCCAAGCTGGAATCGGTGATCTATCCGGGGTTGTCGATCCACCCCGACCACGAATTGGCCGCCAAGCAGATGATGAATTTCGGCGGAATGATTTCCATGGTGATAAAAGGCGGCAAGGACGGCGCTTATCGCTTTTGCGAGCACACGCGGCTTTTTTCGCTGGCCGAATCCCTGGGCGGCGTGGAATCGCTTCTGAATCACCCCGCGGTCATGACGCACGCCTCCATCCCGACGGCCGTTCGCGAAGCTCGGGGCGTCACCGATGCACTGGTGCGATTGAGCGTGGGTGTGGAGGACGTTGATGACCTGATCGCCGACCTGGAACAGGCCCTAACTTGAGCGGCTCTCTTTGGGCCTGATTGACTGCGACCCATGTGTTTTCCGCCTTATGAACGCCGAAATCCGCGGGGCCCATCCGCTACCAAGAAATTGACACGGCCGAGCGGATTTGCTATCTTCCGGGATTGGGAACGAGAAATCTGCGAGCGAGCTCGAACATTGGGAGGGGCCTCATGGCACAATTAAGATTGCAAATACTCTGTGGAATGTTGGTTGGGGCGTTGAGCGTCTGTGTGCGCGCCGATTTTAACATCGGCGGCGTCGATTATCATCCTCAGGGGCCCAGCGAAACATTGACGGCGACGTTTACGGTGAACGACGGCGGCGTCACGGTGAACCAATACAGCGGCTTGGTGCAGATCAAGGTGACCGGCTTCGGCGAGGCTTTAGCGACTCGGCTGAACGACGCATTCTACATTTTCACGGACCTCAATCATAACCCGGTTGCACCTGTCAACGACGCAAGCTTTTACCAATTGGCCTTCGATGTCGTACCGCTGGTCGGTCAATTGGGGGATCCGACGGATCCGGCACTCAACGCCCGTAATCACATCGTGTACGACGTCGACGCCGACGTCGAAGTTGCACCGGTTTATGTCCCGGCCTACAACGCCGGTCACGAATACAACTTCGTTCTCGATACCGGTTCCGTCAATCCGACCAACCTGCATTTTGGTATATCGAACGGAAATTTTGGTGATAACTCCGGCGCGTACACCATCGAGATCGAACAACTGATTCCATCGCCGGGCGCCGCGGCGTTGGCATTGTTGGGTCTGCCGCTGGTCATTCGACGCCGACGGTCAATTTAGGGAGGCTTCCGGGGTCGGTCGATCCGTCGGTTACCCGACTCGGTCCGACGGATGACGCGCGTCGACCGGCCTACAACGGGGCCAAGCGACTCAGCCTGCATCCCGACGCCGTGATGTCAGCCGATTCCGACTTGGTGTGACGTGACGCAGCCCCATTCCATCCCCAATGGCGGTTCGCGGGCAAAGGCTCCGAGATTCCGGTGAGCCGGGAGGGCAACGTTTCCGGGACAATCCCGTCTTACCCATTACGTTACTCGCGTTGAAGCCAAGACCTGGCCCAACAACGGAGACTTTAACGGATGCACCCAACAAGGACGTTGGAGCGAGTCTGTGATCTGTGCGATCCCGCGGCGAACATCCTGTACGGCATGGATATTGATCAAGCGCGACGCGTGGTGGCCGGTGGGCGCCCGGAAGAAGTCGCCCAAATCGACGGCCATTTTGCCCTGGTCGGGCGGGAGGGAACGACCGTTCGAATGGCCCGCAGCATCGGCCGGATCATGCGCTATTTCATCGCCAAGCGCGCGGACGGGCCGGCTCTGATCGTCGCCGATCGAATCGATCGAATTCATGAGTGGCTACGGGCCGAGGGGCTGGCGGATCAGTTCCATCCTTCATACACGCGGATGGTGCCCGCGCATCATGTGGTAGAGATTCGACTGCTGGGCTGTCCGGACCCCAACCCGACGTATCACCGATTTTTCGACCCGCCGCGCGAGGTGCTGCCCGCCGACGTGGACCTGATCGCGGACAAATACGTGGGGGCGCTCCACCATGAAATCGCCCGGCTGCTGATTCGAATCCCGACCCATGAACCCATTGGCGTTTGCTTTTCCGGCGGAATCGATAGCGGCGCGGTATTTCTGCTGACCTATCACGCGATGCTCAACGCCGGCCTGTCGCCATCGCGCCTGAAGGCCTTCACGCTGTCCGTGGACGGCGAAGGATCTGATTTGCAGCAGGCAAGAGAATTCCTGGATCGGTTGGACCTGGGCCTGTTTCTCGAACCGATCAACGTTCCAGCATCGGCCATCGATGTGGCCGAGGCCATCCGCGTCGTGGAAGACTACAAGCCCCTGGACGTTCAAGCCGCCGCCGTCAATCTGGCCTTGCTTCGCGGCATTCGCCGGCGATATGCGGATTGGATATATCTATTGGACGGAGACGGTGGTGACGAAAATCTGAAGGATTACCCCATCGAAGAAAACTCCGAGCTGACCATCCGCAGCGTGTTGAACAATCGTATGCTTTATCAGGAGGGTTGGGGCGTCGATTCGATCAAACATTCCTTGACCTACTCCGGCGGGCAGAGTCGAGGCTACGTCCGCGCCTACGCGCCGGCCAGGGCGATGTCGTTCATGAGCATAAGCCCCTACGTTGCCAGACCCGTGATTGAGGCCGCAGAGGGTATCCCCTTCGCGGAATTATCCGGCGGATCGCACGAGCGCTTGTACGCTTTGAAGGGACGGATCGTCTCGCGAGGCGTCGAACGGCTCACCGGGATGAAAATGCCCGTATTCGAAAAATGTCGCTTTCAACACGGCGCCATGCATCGTCGGCGCGTCGCCGATCTGTTTCCCACCGATGAACGTGCCTATCGGCGAATCTTCCATTCGACGTATGCTTGACCTGCCATCCGTCCATTCCGATTCCGCGATCGTTGCGCTGCGTCCGCCGAAGAACACCGTCGATCCCACGCGACCCTACGCCCACCTCGTCGAAAAAGAGCGAGGCCCAGACGGTCGCATCGAAAACGTGGCCGTCGTGTTCCTGACCAACCGGGAATGCCCGTTTCGATGCCTGATGTGCGACCTTTGGAAAAACACCACCGACGTGCCCGTCCTGCCCGGGCAGATTCCCGGACAAATCCGCTGGGCGCTCGATCGGCTCCCCTCCGCTGACTACATCAAGCTCTACAACAGCGGCAACTTTTTTGACAACCAAGCCATCCCGCCCCGCGACGACGCCGAAATCGCCGAACTTGTTTCGCGGTTCCGCGGTGTGATCGTCGAGTCTCATCCTCGCTTGATCGGCGATCGATGTTATGAGTTTCACGATCGGGTGCAAAATCGACTGCAAGTCGCCATGGGCTTGGAAACCGTCCACCCCGAAATTTTACGCCGCCTCAACAAGCGTATGACCCTCGACGATTTCGCCTCCGCCGCGACACGACTCGTCAATCGAGGCATCGCCGTGCGGGCGTTCATCCTCGTCAAACCCCCATTTATGAACGAGGACGAAGGCGTCACCTGGGCCAAGCGCTCCCTCGATTTCGCGTTCGACGTCGGCGTGGAGTGCTGCGCCCTCATTCCCACCCGGGCCGGCAATGGCGCGATGGATGAACTATCTCGACAGGGAATGTTCGAGCCGCCGACGCTGAAGTCGGTCGAAAATGTGCAGGACTATGGCATCCGCATCGGCAGAGGCCGCGTCTTCGCTGACCTGTGGGACATCGGGAACCTTTGTCGCGACACGGACCGTTCCACCGAGCGAATCGCGCGCCTCGAGCGGATGAATCTTCAACAAATCGTCGAGCCAAGAATACCGTTCATCGAGATGCCAACCGACCATGCTCCGGGAATCGTTTGACATTGTGATTCTCGGCGCCGGCTTTGCAGGCAGCATCCTCGCCGCCATCGCAGCCAACGCGGGCCGACGGGTCATCTTGCTCGAACGGTCCCGCCATCCGCGATTCGCCATCGGTGAATCGTCCACGCCGCTCGCCAATCTCAAATTGGAATCGTTGGCCCGCGAATTCGATCTTCATTGGCTGGCCGATTTTGCAAAATACGGCACATGGAAGCGCACCCATCCGGAAATCGCGTGTGGTTTGAAGCGCGGTTTCAGCTATTTCAATCACCACCCAGGCCAAGATTTCACCGCAACCGCCGATCACCAGACCGAACTGCTCGTAGCCGCGAGTCCGAATGACGAGCTGGGAGACACACATTGGTATCGCGAGCAATTCGACCATTTCCTCCTCGACCGGGCCCTGGAATCCGGAATCTGCTATCGCGATGAATTCACGCTCCTCGCCATCAACGAAACCGGCCAATGGTTCATCTATGGCCGTGCGGCAGACGGGCCGGTGCATATTCGCGCTTCATTTCTGGTCGATGCCACCGGCGGCATGTCGGAAGCCTCGCGCGAATTAGGACTCGTCAATGAACCGCATCGCTTGCGGACATCCACCAGTGCACTATTCGGTCACTTTCGCGACGTCTTGCCCTGGAACGACGTGCTTCAACAAGGCGGTATATCCACCGCGGATCATCCCTTTTCAGCCGACGCATCCGCGATGCACCACCTGGGCCACGGGTTCTGGATGTGGGTCTTGCGATTCGATAACGGTGTGACCAGTGCGGGATTCTCGCTGCCGCCATCCCATCCAACCGATCCATCCGTTCCACCGCAAGATCAATGGAACGACATGACCCGTCGATTTCCTACCATAGCAAGGCAGTTTCAAAACGCCCACACCGTGCAGCCCATACGCCGCACCGGGCGTTTACAGCGCCGTCTATCACGATCCGCCGGACCGAATTGGGCCTTACTTCCGCACACCGCCGGCTTCGTCGATCCCTGGTTCAGCACGGGAATCGCCCACACCTTGTTCGGCGTGCAGCGGCTTGCGAAAATCCTGATCGACGGTTCAATCTTTCCGATGTCACAGGCTCGACTCGCCGAATATGAGACAGCCGTGTTCGCCGAATGCGAAGTGATCGATCGTCTGACCGCAGCCTGCCTGAACCGGTTGGATTGCTTCCCAGTCATGACGACGTTGGCCATGCTCTATTTCGTCGCCGCGACGCATCAGGAAGAACGCATTCGCCAAAACGCCGGCTGGCAGTCCGCGTTCTTGCTCGCGGACGATCCGCATTTCCTCCAGATCATCGACCACGTGATCGCGGAGTCCGAACGCATCTCCCGCGACGATGCCCATCGGTTCCTGCGTTGCGTGTGCGACCGACTCGCTCCCTACAACCGCGTGGGACTGTGCGACTCAAAACGCCAAAACCTGTATCCCTACACGACCGCCGCAACCTGACGACCATCTTGGCAGAAAAACTCGGTCGTCCCCGGTCGGATTTCTGCCAGAAACTTCGATCCACCCCATCTACGGAACCCGCGCGACAGCCATCAGCGACAGTCCGATCGGAAACGGAATCCTCCCGATGGCATGTCGCTCCATCGCAAAAATCACTTCCAACCATCGCCCCCACCGACTTTGCACTTCGAAATGATGACCTTTCCGCACCACGTTCCGCCATACAATCGCTGGAACCAGCACGGGGCTTAAAAGGGCATTAAAGTAATAGCAACGTGCATCAACAAATCCTGCCAACGCCAGCCGCGATCGCAACCGCGACGCCGTGTAACGACGGTGGTGGCCGTTGATCTCGTCGTGGATGCCGAATAGCCACGGCATCGCGGGCACCGTCAAGAAAACATGACCGCCGCCTGACAACATCGTCCCGACGCTTCGCAGCGCGTCTACGTCGTCTTCGATATGCTCCAAAACGTCAAACAGGCAAACCACGTCGAATTTCGGCAGGCCCGAGGGAACCGCCGAGGGGATGGCACCCAGGTGAACCGGACAGCCCGCCAGCCTGCGAGCATGTTCAACCGCCTCCGCGCAGGAATCCAAACCCATGCTTTCACCGAACGTCGCCAGGCTCTTGAGCAGCGTCCCGCCGCCACAGCCCACCTCCAGAATCCTAAGCCCCCGTCGATGGGTCAGCGTTCGCTGAAACACGTCGATGATCACGCGCTGCCGCGCCCGATACCACCAATGTCCCCGCTCCAATTCAAATGTCTGAAGCTGATAGTCCCGCTCCACGCTGACATCCCCAAAGGCTCAACCCAGCGCGACCGGCCAAACGCCCGTCTCCTCCGCATGAACGCCTTGATCCTGCCACGCCGGCTCCGACGGACCAGGCCCCGCTGAATCCAACATATCCAAGACGGACGGCACCTCCCAACGACGGCCCATCGCCCCGCGCAACAATCGCTCGTCCGTCGTGCCCGAAACCACGTACGTCGGGCGACGCTTCAATTCCACGTACGCCCGCCCCAGATACTCGCCGATGATTCCCAGCGCCAGCATTTGCATCCCCCCCCAGAAAATCACCCAAAATATAACCGTCGTCCAACCTTCCACTTCAATCCGACCCGTCAATCGCATGACCACGACGACGGCTAAGTAAACGAAGCTTCCCAACATCGCCAACACGCCCGCCACCGCCGATGCTCGCAGCGGCACCCATGAAAAATCCAGCAGACCGTCCATGGCCAACCGGACCAATTTCCTCGGCGTGTACTTCGGGTCTCCATGGGCGCGTGCCTGCCGCTCGACCGTCAAGCCGATCTGTCGAAAACCCACCCAGGCACGCAGCCCGCGGATAAATCGGCTGCGTTCCGGCAATCCGTTCAACGCATCCACCACCCGCCGGCTCATCAGACAAAAATCCCCCGCATCCCCCGGGATACCGTCACTGCTGAGCAGACGCAGGACTCGGTAAAAAAGCCAATAACACAGTCGCCGTATTCGCCCCTCCTTGCGACGAACGCGTACCGCATAAACCGTGTCGTATCCCGCTCGCCACAATTCCACGAATCGGGGGATGGCCTCCGGTTCATCCTGAAGGTCACCGTCCATGACCACCACCGCGTCACCCGTTGCATACGCCAGCCCCGCCGTGATCGCCGCCTGATGGCCGAAATTCCTCGCCAACCGAACGCCATGCCAACGCGAGTCCTGCCGGGCCAGCGCTTCCACGATGCTGGCAGATTCGTCCGTGCTCGCGTCGTCAACCACGATCACGTCGTAATCGCAATTCAAATCCAGCAACACTGCCGTCAATCGGGCATGAAGTTCCGGCAGATTCGACTGCTCGTTATAAACCGGTACGACGACGCAAAGACGCACGAGTCGTTCCCTCCTCCCGTAATCAGTCACGATACCGCCCACCTGTGTCATTTCGACAAACGCCGCAATCCAGAACACCATTCCGTCATTCCCGCGAACGCCGGAATCCAGGGCGGGTGGCCCACCTCCTTCGGAGGTGGGGGACCCGATGATTAAAACACCATGACTTCGTACGTCAGGCGGGTGGCCCACCTCCTTCGGAGGTGGGGGACCCGATGATTAAAACACCACGACTTCATACGTCAGGCGGGTGGCCCACCTCCTTCGGAGGTGGGGGACCCGATGATTAAAACGCCACGACTTCGTACGTCAGGTTACTCCCGCCTCTAAACGACCCCCGACCGTCAGCCCGCGGAATCACAGCCAAACCATTTCAACCGCGTTATCGCCGTCTCGATAATTGCGACAATTCAAACTGACTACACTCTCGCGACCGGGCCAAGGATTGCTCCGCCTCTCGTTCCACGCGATAGACGCTGGCCGAACCGTTTCGATAAACGCACGTCAGGAACGGAACGTCCCATTGCCACCTCCCCGCCGACGCATCGCCCACGATGAAATCTATGTCCCACCGCTCGACGATACCTCGCAACCGTTCACCCGCCGCATCGCCATACAATGCGCTCAGGTCAGCCAGCGCCGGACGCGTGTCGAAAAAGTCGACCCAAGCCTCGCCGTTCTCCAATACGATCCGCCGACCGGAAAACACCCCGGCACTCGAACGTCCCTCCCGAAAATGCGGCTGGGCGATCAGGCTTCGCGGCGGCGTGGACTGATTCACGTACCGGTAGCACTCGTACAAATCGCGAGTTATCACGTCGCTGCCCACGCGAGTGTCCCACAACGCTTTCCGCCGCAACGCCAGCGCGTTGTCAGCCACAGCCCCCAGCAGAACCAGCGCCGCGAGAATCGTTACAGGTTTCGATGCGCGAAGCACGCGGCCGCTGATGTCAACGAGCACCGGCCCTGCGAGCGCCAGCGTCAATGCCGAGACCAGGTAAAACATGTGCATCGACACGTTCCATTCGAATCCACGTTGTATCGGGAACAGGACAAACCCCGCGCACGTGATGACCAACGTCAAAATGATGAACCGGTCAGCGATCGGTGCAGTGGATGGCCGCCGGCCAAACCCCATTCGAAACACCGCATAGGCGATGACCACCAAGCCCAGGTGAAATCGAATGACCAGGCACATCACCAAAATCGCCGGCCACTTGATGAATGGATGAAGTGCGTTAACCGTCGATCGAATCGATTCCCCCACCAGCGATTGCATCGACGACTCCGTCGTCCACCACCAACTCAAGAACGCGCCGGGCTTCAACAACATCTGCGGATTCATGTCCGCGTTGGCCACCTGCCACCAGCGAAGCGTCACGATCAGACCCGTTACCGCCAGGCATGCGAACAAAATTCCATATTCACGGCCTCGCTGGAAATGGACTGCCGCACACATCAGACCCGCCGGAACCACCGCCAACGCATAGTTGGCCTTGTAGTACAAAAGTAACCCCGCCAACAGCGTCGTCACCAACCAACACCCCCGCGACGGCGTCGGCTTCTGCGTCAGGTAGAAAACGATCAGAAACACGCCCATCAAGCCGAACGACGTCGGGTAGCTTAAATAGAAATAATACAGCAGGTCGTTTCGGAATATCGGCCAACCCGCGATTCCCACGAAACCAAACAGGCAGAGACTGGATGCAAAAGCAGCCCCCCGCCCGAATCGGCCGACCATTCCCAAGTAACACGCCAGACTCGTTAACAGGTATCGAAACGGAAGCGCCAGATAGAAATACGCCTCGACCGCGGACAATCCCGAAATCCGACGAACCATTTCACACCACACGTCGGGCATCTGGTGATACGCCCACGACTTGGCCCCGGCCATGAACGGAATCGTTTCCGGCGGAACCCCGCGAGACAGCTCCGCGACCAACATGGCGTGAAGCACATGGTCCCCATAGGGCAACATGTGCACTTGGCCATCACGATGTTCCACCACCGAGGTCGAATGACTCCAAATCACGGCGAATGCCACCGCCGACGTCCAAATCAGCACCGAGAAAAACGACACACGTTCGCCGCGCTGTTGCCGATCCCGATTCCTGAAGTAATCGATCGGGACCACGATGGCGAGAATCACAAGAACCACCCAGACGGCCCGTTCCACCCCCAACCAACAACTCGCGTACCAGACCATCGGCGTGATCAGCGATCCCAAAATCAGCGATGAAATAACGAATTCCATCCTCCGCGCCGAACCCAATCGAAACACCCACCGCTGTAGGGCATAACCGGGCGCAAAACCAAGCGCGTACAACGCAACCAATCCGCGAAGT
The DNA here is from genome assembly GCA_964424105.1 of uncultured Phycisphaeraceae bacterium. Taxonomy (GTDB): domain Bacteria; phylum Planctomycetota; class Phycisphaerae; order UBA1845; family UBA1845; genus CAYRHJ01. Next base: position 76,028 of record CAYRHJ010000018.1, read on the forward strand.
CCGGCGCCGATGGACAGCCCATGTCGAATTCGAAGGTAGCCCACGAACGCCAGCAGCATTCCCAGAATAAGCGCAGCCGCCCATCCCTGTTTCAACCCCCGTTCGATCTGGGATTTCGAACTGCACATCATTCTGTCCAGGTGCACTACCCGCCCATGGGTCCGATATCTGCGGTCCACGCAACGCGTTATCGGCACACCCCAAGCCGCACTTTTGAGGTCAACTCGCTTCCCAAGCCCGTCGATACGCGAAACGGCGGTGTCTGCTCCGATTTATGATCCCTGCGTTGTGGGAGTTTCCGACATGTTGGTCGAGCTGAATGGTCCCCAATCGACGACCCCGTCGGAAAAACCAGGCCACGCATTTTCAAGCCCCGCCAGACCGCTTGTCGTGCAACTGATCCACCCCCCACAGCGAATCTCCGCGGCCAACCTCGTCTCCTCCGTGGCTATTCCTCCGTTGGGCTGTGCCTATCTCGCCGCCGCATTGGAACAAGCCGGCCACAAAGTGGTCGTCCTCGATGCCGTTGGCCGCGGTCTCGGTCACGTATTCGACTGCGACGGTCGACCCCATCAGGGACTGGATTTCGACGCCATTGTCCAAAACATCGATCCCAACGCTGATTTGATCGGAATGGGGATAATGTTTTCCTGTTCCTGGCCACCACTGCGGAAACTCGTCCATCGCATCCGCGCCGCGTTCCCGGAAATCCCCATCGTTTTGGGGGGTGAACACCCGACAGCCTTGCCGCAGTTGGTTTTTGACGAGTCCCCGACGGATTACATCGTCATGGGTGAAGGCGAGGAGACCCTGTTGGAATTGTGCCAGCGCATCGCCGCCGGCCAACCGACGGCTGACATTCCCGGAACGGCGTTGCGGACCGCACAGGGCGTAAAAATCAACCCCCGTCGAGCGCGGATTCGCGATGTGGATGATATCCCCCAACCCGCATGGCATCATTTCGACGTCGACGCCTACATTCGCCTGGGGCAACCGCACGGAAGCGCCGACGGGCGGTCCATGCCCATGTTGGCCACGCGCGGATGTCCCTATCAATGCACGTTTTGCGGTTCACCCGGAATGTGGGGCACGACCTGGCGACCCCGCCAGGTCGCCCGTGTGGTCGACGAGATGCAACAGTACATGCTCCAATATGGCGCCAACGACTTTCAGTTTGAAGACCTGACCGCCGTCGTTCGCCGGGACTGGATCCTTGATTTTTGTACCGAATTGGTCCGTCGAGGACTGAAAGTATCCTGGCAACTGCCATCGGGGACACGCAGCGAAGCCATCGATGCCGACGTCGCACGGGCGATGTTCCAAGCCGGCTGCCGTCAGTTTTCCTACGCTTTTGAATCCGGGTCACCGGAAATGCTGAAACGAATCAAGAAAAAAATTCATCTCGATCGTGCATTTGAATCCGCCAGGGACGCAATGGCCGCAGGCATTCGTGTGCAGTGTATCTTTATTTATGGTTTTCCCGGCGAGACGTGGCGACAATTGTGGCAGACCTACCGAACCATCATTCGCTGCGCGATGATGGGCTTTTCCGAAGTTTCCATTTGTGCTTTATCACCACTACCCAATACCGAAATTTATCGCGAACTCGACGCCGAAGGTCGTATCAAACTAGACGATGCCTATTTCGATTCGATTTTCGGGTATCTGAGCGTCTGGCAACAGAAGTCGTGGAACGCGCGACTGCCCAACATTATTCTGCGATGCTTGATTTTATTCAGTTTTGCGAGCTTTTTCGCAGTCGCTTTTACCAGGCGGCCCAGTCGTTTCTGGGGTCTGATTCGCGGTCTATTCACGCAATCATCCGGCGGAAAGATGGCCAAAATACTGAAAGGGTTGGCCAACAACGCTCGCCTGATGCGTGGCCGGGCGGTTACGGAATGACGGCTGTTTTCAGCGGGCATGTGGACATACCGGCCCGCGACGGCCCGGAATCCCGGCGAAGTTCGATTCGCCCGATTCGCCCGATTTGCTCGATAACCCGTCGCTGATGGCGTAAATCCAGGCGAACATGTCCCGTGCGGCTGACACCAGCAATTCACCATCCCCAGGATTGAAATCAATCGAATCCATGTCTTGCTTGAACTGCATCCAATATTCCCGCTGTTGGTCCCCGTATGGATCCAGATAGCGAAGACCTCGACCGTCGTTCAACGCCAAGCATTTCTTGACGGCTTTGGAAATGAACTTTGACCCGTTATTGCTCCCTTCCAAAACGTAATGGTAGCCCAGCAGCCGCAATGGGTTATCCAAGACGTCGCGATCGATGGCCGCGCGGAACTGTGAAACGACAGCAAGCGGCTTGATCGCGCCCATGTCAACGCCGAAATATCGAAGATCTTCCACCAGGTACGGTTCTTGATATTGAAAGTCCCGCACAACCATGGCAATGGCGTGACCGCGCTCCACGACCGCCCGCAGGGCGTTTTCCAGGGCCTGATGCACGAAAAACATCTGGGTCAGGTATTGCAGGTATTCGTCACGTGATATCGCGCCGTGGATCAGGCGTTGTTGATAGGGATGCGACTCAGCCTTGGTATGAAGGTCCGCCGTCGATTCCTTCAGCAACGCCATGATCGATCGTACGTTCGTTCTGATCATTTACGGGCACTCCGTGTTCTTGATTGTGATTCGATTTTGCGATGGTCGTGTAACCGATTTGAAAGGCTCGGGGATATTGCCAGTCGTTATTGGCAGATTCCGTCGACTTCCATTTTCGCTTCCGCGCCGCTATTCCGAATTGTAATTGAGACCGAGTCTCAATACGGAGAGGATTGTAAGGCCCATTCGGGCGGCCCGCAACTCTAAAACGGTTTTCACAAAAAAAATGAATCCGGGACCGAATTCGAGGCTGTGGACCATCCGCGGATTCCGACGCGGACCACTTACGGTGGCCATTGTGACGTCGGCACACATGGAGCGGGGAATGCCCGCATCCGTCATTCCGGCGCAGGACCGCATCCGTCATTCCGGCGCAAGCCGGAATCCAGAAAACGCGGCCTGGACTCCGGCGTTCGCCGGAGTGACGATGGGGACGATCCCGCTCGGCGGCATGACGATGGGGACGATCCGGCTCGGCGGCATGACGATGGGGATGATCCCGCTCGCGCTAACCTGGCGAAAAACCTAGAACTGAAAGACCTTGGGATGCGACTCGAACGACTCGCATTTGCGGCGCGTCCGATTAGGATGACGCGGGTCGACGGAAGCCCACGACGCTGAAGCGCGCTGCCGACGCGGGCCGGGGGCTTGGCTGATGCGCAGACGCCTGGCCGACGTGGGCGGCGAAAGCTTGCGGTCATGGTGCTCGATTCGACATTACGGATCATCCGGCCTTGAATTTTAGAGAGTCTAGCAAGATGGTCGAAGTGCCGTTCGAATAGATCGGAAGACCGCTCGCTTCGCGCTCGCGGCTCGTTGATAGGCGGGTGAAGACCGCTCGCTTCGCGCTCGCGGCTCGTTGATAGGCGGGTGAAGACCGCTCCCTGACGGTCGCGGCTCTGAAATTGTTGGGAGTTCTTAGTCAACTGGATAGCAGGAATTACGGGAGGTGAACATGATTACGACGGCAACCATTGTGGCTTCGCTCATGCCGGTCCTCGCCGCGCAACAACCGGGATCGCAGGCTCCGACCAACATCGCGGTCGTCAATTTGGCGGCCGTTTTCGAGAAGTACCAGATGACTCGCGATTTGGAAGAAAGATTCGGTCGTCGCCGTGAAGAGGTGAAAGCCGAATCCCGGGGCAAGCAAGAGAACATCGCCCTGCTGCGAAATGCGCTCGAGCAATTCAAACCCGGCACAGCCGATTTCCGTCAGCGCGAAGAAGAGCTGGTACGCTCGGAGATCGAGTTCGAAGTCTGGTTGGAGGTGCAGGAACGCCGACTCAAGTCCGAGCACAAGTCCTGGCTGGAATCGATCTACCGGAACACGCAGGAAGTGGTGGCTAGGATCGCCGCCCAGCGAGGGATCGATTTGGTTCTGACGTACAATGATCTGGAGGAGGACGCTCCCGATTCCCTGGCCTTCAAGCAGCAGATTTTGCTGCGGACCGTGATTTTCGCGTCGCCGCGTACGGACGTGACTGCGCCGGTCATCGAAACGCTGGACGCGGAGTATCGCAACAGCGGCGGCACGGCGGCGCTCGACGGACTGCTTGGTTCGAATCCGGCGGCGATGACCGGCGGAAGGAACGACAAATAGGGACCCCGACTCGCGAACCACATTGACGTTCCGGCAGGGGTTCACGCCCTTGGCTGCGATTTGCTGGATTCCGGCGTTCGCTGGAGTGACGATCGGGACGATCCTGCTCGTGCTGCCATGACAAAACGCCCAAAACTGAAAGACGCCATAAACGACAGGAATCGACACGGTCCATTCGACGTGAATATGCTATACTATGGGGAATCACGACTATGGGGAATCGTGACGATGGAGACGAGGTGCGATGAACCGTCAGAATCCGTAACAGGAGCCGTCGTCGCTCGCGAAATAAAGCCTGTGAATTCGTTGCCGGCGGGGCGATCGGAAATTCATGCCGAATCCCATTGACATGCTTCATGACGCGACGGAGACCGAAGTAGGGAGCTACTTCGTCGCCAACTATCCGCCGTTTTCGGTTTGGGCAGCGGAGCACTTGCCCCGTGTGGAAAGCGCGTTGAATTCCCCGCCCGTCGAATCTCCCGCGCCGCCATTGGGGTTGTACCTGCATATCCCGTTTTGCCGCAAGCGCTGTAAATTTTGCTATTTCCGCGTTTATACCGACAAGAACGCTCGCGATGTGGATGCGTACGTTGACGCGTTGGCCCGCGAAGTCGCGCTTTATGCGAATCGCGCGGTGCTTGCGGATCGGGCGTTCGATTTCGTGTATTTCGGCGGCGGAACGCCGTCTTATCTCAGCAGTGATCAACTCAAACGGCTGATCGCACGCATCTCCGAACACTGGTCGTGGGAATCCGCGCGGGAGGTCACCTTCGAGTGCGAACCGGGCACGCTGAAGAAGAGCAAGCTCCGCACCATCAAGGAAATCGGGGTCACTCGACTCAGTTTGGGCATCGAGCATTTCGATGATGATATCCTGGAATTGAATGGTCGAGCGCACAAATCACCGGAAATATTTCGCGCTTTCGAATGGGCACGCGAGGTCGGGTTTGCCCAGATCAACGTTGACCTGATCGCCGGAATGGTCGGTGATACGGATTCGAAATGGGAGGAGACGGTTTCGAAGGCGATGGAGTTGAAACCGGATAGCGTCACCATCTATCAGATGGAATTGCCGCACAACACGGTGGTCGCTCGTGAATCGAAATCCACCGGCCAACCGGCGCCGGTGGCGAACTGGTCCACCAAGCGTGCCTGGGTGGATCACGCGTTTCGCCGATTCGAATCGGCCGGTTATAAGGTGTCCAGCGCCTACACGCTGGTGAAGCCGTCCGATCACAGCGGTTTCGTTTATCGAGATGCGGTTTGGCGGGGTGCGGACATGGTCGGGACGGGTGTGGCCTCTTTTTCGCACCTTTCCGGCGTGCACTATCAAAACGTGGACGGCTGGGATGACTACGTTCGAGTCCTGGGGGGCGGGGCGCTGCCGCTGGGACGCGCTCTGCCGACGACCGTGCGTGACAGGTGGACGCGTGAAATGATCTTGCAGCTTAAACTGGGGCACCTTGATGCCGCCTACTTTCAGAAAAAATTCGACGTCAACATTTCGGAACAGCATGCCGATGCGTGGACGTCTCTCGTCGATCGGGGCTTGGCTTCGTTGCACGCCGACCGTGTATTGCTGACCCGTGCCGGTTTGCTGCGGGTGGACTCGCTGTTGCCGATGTTCTTCGAACCCGAATTTCAAAACCTTCGATACACGTGAGTGGCACCCATCGACCATTGTTAGGGCTGAAGGACGCGTCACAGGCGCTTTCCTACCTGTACGGCGGCGTGCACGGCCCAGCCGGCGCCGTGTTGCGTGCCGAGCAGATCAGTGCGGCCGATCTGCCCCATCCCGCTGCGCAGTTGCTGGGCCACGATCATCACATGACGGTTGCGCTGAGCGAACATTATGGCGAGCCGGTCAGGTTGAAGGTTTTGACAGAACGATTGGAGGCGGATCAGTACGCCCGGGAGATTTTGCTGCGACTTCCCGGCAGCGAACGAGTCGTGGAATATGGTATCGTGCGGATCGACCTTGAATTGATGCCGGCAGCCGTCGTCCGGGCGATCCGTGAGCAATCGACACCGCTCGGCGAAATTCTGATTCAACACGACGTGCTGCGGAACATCGAGATCCTGTGGTTTTTGCGGTTTCCCGACGATTCGCCTTTGACAAGGCACTTCGATTCCGTTGAAGTCGGCGTCCTGTACGGGCGAATCGGCGTGATACATTGCAACCATCTGCCGGCCATCGAATTGTTGGAGGTGGTCAGGGCGGCCCCCGCGTGAATTGGATGGCGTTGCTGATGGCGATCGATTAGCGCCGCCCGGCGTCATTCGGGTGAACGCCGGAATCCCGCTCTTGTAGGGTTTGATATTTCGAATGATTGTTACCGAAACGCACTATGATTGTATCGTGATCGGTGGGGGGCCGGCGGGTTCGACGGTCGCAGCGCTGCTCGCGAAAATGGGTCATCGAGTGGTTGTTCTGGAAAAGGCTCGATTCCCACGACACCATATCGGCGAATCATTGATGCCGCAGACGTATTGGACGTTTCAGCGGCTGGGCCTGCTGGAGCGCATGAAAGCGTCCGCCTTTCCCCGCAAAGAATCGGTGCAGTTCGTTTCCGCCGAGGGCCGGGAGTCGCTGCCCTACTATTTCACCGACCGCGATCCGCACGAATGCTCCGTGACCTGGCAGGTTCGCCGAGACGAATTCGACCGCATGATGCTGGACCATGCCGCCGAGTGCGGGGCCGACGTTCGCCAGGGTGTTCTGGTCAAGGAGGTTCTTTTCGATGGCTCGCGTGCCATCGGGGTCCGCGCGGTGGCCGACGGTCAGACGGTTGAACTTCGGGCCAAGGTCATCGTCGATGCCAGCGGGCAGTCATCCATCCTTTCGCGACAGCTTGACCTGCGGGTCATCGATGCAACGCTTAAGAACGCGGCCATCTACGCCTATTACAAGGGCGCACAACGGGATGCGGGGCGTGACGAGGGCGCGACGCTTGTCATCCGCACGCCCGATCGGCAGGGTTGGTTCTGGGTGATCCCGCTGCCCGACGACATTACGAGTGTCGGTGTGGTGGCACCTCCGTCGCAACTTTTTGGGGATCGTGCGGGTGACCCGTTGTCCATCCTCGAAATGGAAATCGGGCGTTGCGAACCGATGGCCAAACGCGTCAGAAACGCCCGGCGAGTCGAAGACGTACACGTGCTCCGCGATTTTTCCTATCGATCGCGGGCGGTCGCGGGCGACGGTTGGGTTCTGATCGGTGACGCGTACAGCTTCATCGACCCGGTGTATTCGTCGGGCGTGATGCTGGCCCTGAAAAGCGGCGAGATGGCGGCCGACGCGATCCACGAGGCGCTGCTGGCCGGCGATTTTTGCAGCCGGCGACTGGGTTCCTTCCAAGCTTCGTTCGATCATGGTATGCAGATGATCCGGCAGCTTGTCCATGCCTTTTATGATCCCGGATTCAGCTTCGGCGGATTCCTTCGAAAATTTCCACAGTTTCATGATAACGTGGTACGTATCTTGATCGGCGACGTTTTTGACAATGAAGTGGGCCAGATGTTCGAGGCCATGCGCATCCCCACGGGGCTTCCTGACTCCGCGGAACACGAGGAGCTTTCCAACCCATGAAGAATTTCGTTTTCGGACTGGTCATCCTGCTCATGATTTTGCATCAGGACTTCTGGTGGTGGGATGACCACGAGACCGTGGTGCTGGGGTTCATTCCCATCGGGTTGGCTTATCACGCGTGCATTTCCGTCGCGGCTGGCGTGGTCTGGGCGCTGGCTGTCAAGTTCTGTTGGCCCGAACACGTCGACGAACTTGACGAATTCGCGGGCGCGGCGAAACGCGGGGCCGGCCAATGAACGAAGGAATGACCGCCGTCGTAATCATTGTGGCTTATCTGGTAGTTTTGCTGGGTTTGGGTGTCGTCAGCAGCCGGTTCTTTCGTGGGACCGCAGCCGACTACTTCCTGGCTTCGCGAGGCATCGGGTCATTTCTCTTGTTGATGTCCCTGTTTGGAACGACGATGACCGCGTTCGCCATGGTGGGCAGCACGGGCGAAGCTTTCAAATCCGGCGTCGGCGTATACGGTATGATGGCCTCCTGGTCCGGCATCATTCATTCCGCCTGCTTCTTCCTGATCGGCATCAAGCTGTGGTCGTTTGGAAAGCGCTTCGGCTACGTCACGCAGATTCAGTATTTCCGCGACCGTTTCGATTCGGACAAGCTGGGGCTGGTGTTGTTTCCCATTCTGGTCGGGCTGGTGATTCCATATCTGCTGGTCGGTGTGATCAGTGCCGGCACGGTGGTGAACAAGATTTCCACCGGCGCATTCCCCGTGTTCTTTCAAGACACCAACGGGGCTATTCCCTATTGGCTCGGCGCGGGCGTTATTTGCCTGGTCGTTTTGACGTATGTGTTTTTCGGCGGCGTCCGGGGAACGGCCTGGGCTAACGCGTTTCAAACCGTGGTATTCGTGATTCTGGGCTTTGTCACGTTTTTCATCATCGCCGACAAGCTGGGCGGACCCGCACAGGCCACACAAATGGTCAAGGAGCACAATCCCAGCCGACTGAAAGTCGGCGTGACCGAAGCAGACGTTCAAAACTACCACCAACGACTGGCCCAATGGGAAAACGACCCTGCGTCGACGATCATCAAGCCCAGCGAGCCGCATGGCATCCCCGGTCTGCACTTTCTGACTTACATGTTCGTCCCACTGAGCGTGGGGATGTTTCCTCACTTGTTTCAACACTGGCTGACCGCCAAAAGCGCCAAGACCTTTCGTCTATCCGTTATTGCCCATCCGATCATGATTATGATGGTGTGGTTGCCCTGCGTGCTGATCGGCGTTTGGGCCACGTCCGCCGTCGTGAACGGTCAGTCGGTGCTACCGCCGGGACTATCCAACCCCAATGCCGTGCTGGCCATCCTTGTTCAGAAGTTGGCAGACCCCGTTTTGGGCGGATTGCTGACCGCGGGCGTTCTCGCCGCGATCATGTCCAGCCTCGACTCGCAGTTTCTGTGCATCGGCAGCATTTTCACCAATGACATTGTGGCGCACTACCTGGCGCACGATCGGTTGACCGATCGGCAAAAAGTGCTGTTCGGGCGCACCTTCGTGGTCGTGATCGTGCTGGTTACGTTTCTGCTGAGCCTGAAAGAGCCGCCTAGTGTTTTTGAACTGGGCGTATGGTGTTTCAGCGGATTCGCGGGCCTGTTTCCACTGGTCTTCGCGTCCGTCTATTGGCGTCGGGCGACCAAGGCGGGTGCGTACGCAAGCGTGATCGCTACCGCCGCCGTGTGGATCTGGCTATTTACCGAATCCGGTTTCGGCAAGGAACGCGAATTCCTGTTCCTCGGGATGATGCCGGTGGTCACCATGGTGGCTGCGTCGTTCGTCGCCATGGTCGTCGTGTCCCTGCTGACGCCCGCACCCGCAGCCGCGACCATCGAAAAGTTTTTTCCCGGGTCGAGCAGACGAGCAGCCAACGCACCCTTGAAATAGAACACCACGTAGGACGGCATCGTTCCTAGACATTCGCAGGCGGTGAAATGGGCAACACGTTTTCGATACAACGGCGGGTGCAATTCGCGGAGACGGACATCGCCGGCGTGTTGCACTTTTCCAACTATTTCCGCCTTATGGAGGAAACCGAGCACGCCTTCTGGCGGCACGTGGGAATCAGCGTCATTTTCCAGGATGGCCCCACCGACGTCAGTTGGCCTCGGGTCAACGTGGGCTGCGAATACTTCGCGCCGGCCCGCTTCGAAGACGTGCTGGACCTGGAATTGCGTGTGACGCGCATGGGCGAACGGTCGATCGAATTTGTCGTGGAGTTTCGATGCGAGTCGCGGCGGCTTGCCCTGGGTCGCATGACGGCTGTATGCTGTGCCATGCGCGACGGGAAATTCTCGCCCGTAGCCGTCCCCCACGAGGTCCGCGAAAAACTGGCGCCGTGGCTTGACGCGCCGTAGCCCCAATGGCGGCGGAATTGGAATTCTGGAGATAGCCATGAAATGGTGGTTGCTCTTTGTTGCCTGCACTGTGTTGTGTTGGGGGGCTTACGTGCCCACACTTCATCACGGGCAGCATGCATTCGGTGGGAACAAGCCCGCTCCTTTGCGTGCGTTTCTATTCGTCGGGCTTGCGTATTTCGCCGTTTCCGCGGGCGTGCTGGCCTACGTTCTAGCGACGCGCGCCGAGCCTTGGGAGATGGCCCCTAGGGGTATGACGCTGTCCACCTTGGCGGGCTTGCTCGGCGCGGTCGGCGCACTCGGCATCGTCTTCGCCATCAAGAACGGCGGAAGCCCGATGGTCGTCGCTCCGCTCGTATTCGCCGGGGCCCCCATCATGAATACGTTCGTGTCCATGGTCTGGTCCAAGGCCGGAAAAACGCCCGACATTCGATTCTTCGTGGGAATCCTGCTCGCGGGCATCGGTGCAGCCATGGTATTGCGCTTCCGTCCGACAGGTTGATCAGTCGGGTGATGACGTTTTCCATCAAACCGACGATTCGAAGATTCGGCGAATTCGACGTTGACAACGCAATTCCGCAGTCGGCGATGACCGCGTCTTCGGTAGCGATCGGCGTTCATGTAAATCGTTGTTAAGTTCACGGTGACTCGATGATTCGTCACGTTGGCATCATCTTGCTGTCGATCGGAACGTCATGCCTCGCGGAGGACGTCGCAGTTGGGAAGTCGGCTGTGAAAAATACCGATTGGCCCATGTTTCGTGGAAACCGGGCGTTGACCGGGGTGGCCACATCTGAACTGCCCGAAAAACTGGGCGTCGTCTGGGAGTTCGACGCGGGCGCAGGCGTTGCATCAACCGCCGCCATCGCGGCTGGCCGGGTCTTTTTCGGCTGTGACGACGAGCATCTATATGCCCTGGATTTGGCCAGCGGCAAACCGCTGTGGAAATACGCCGGCGAAGGCCCGATCCAATCTTCCCCGCTGGTTCAGGACGATCGCGTGGTATTCGGTGACGACGTCGGTTGGTTGCATGCCGTCTCGTTGGACTCCGGCCAACGATTGTGGCGTTTCGAGACGAACGGGCAAATCATTTCATCGCCGACCAGCGATGATGGGAAAATCGTTTTCGGATCGTACGACGGATTCGTATATTGCTTGGCCGCGAAGGACGGGTCGTTGCACTGGAAATACGAAACCGAAGGGCGTGTTCACGCGTCGCCCGCTGTTGTGAATGCAAGCGTGCTTGTCGCAGGCTGCGATGAATATCTGCACGTCGTTTCGTTGTCGTCGGGGGAATCCATTAGAAAAATTTCCATGGACTCCGTAACCGGGGCTTCGCCGGCGGTGCGAGGTTCGCTGGCCTACGTGGGCACATACGGCGAACAGGTGCGCGGCATCGACTGGCAGTCGGGGCAAATCAAATGGTCTTTCAAGGATCCTGACAAGGGCTTCCCCTTCGTTTCCTCCGCCGCGGTGCAGGGCGACGTCGTCGTTATTGGCGGCAGGGACAAGCGCTTACGAGGGTTGCACGCGGAAGACGGAACCGTCAAGTGGACCATATCGACAAAAGGAAAAATCGATTCGTCGCCGGTGATTGTGGGGCAGCGCGTCTTTTGCGCGTCTGGCGACGGGGTCTTGTATGCGCTCGCGCTTCAGGACGGCAAGGAGCAGTGGCGTTTCGAATCCGGCGGCGCCATCTCCGCCTCGCCGGCGGTGGGGGCCGGACGGCTGGTCATCGGTACGCTCGACGGCATCGTCTACTGCTTCGGATCCAGACCCTGACCGGCTTGACGCCGTGTTTCAAATTCACAGCGGCGCCGGGCCAGCGCACGTGGTGCGCGAACTTCTGCCTGTTCGCGGCGGCGGATTCGCGTCCCCGGCCCACGTCCGTTGTCGTTCACGCGGTTTGAATCGTGTCAGAACCGCGACCGTGCCGGCGCGAACGCACTGCTCAAACGTATTAACCGCGTGTTCGCAGTTTCAACAATCACGAAAAGGCTGACGAACGACACTATTTGGGTACCTTCACGTCCATCCGTCGCAACAGCGGTCGGCCCTCCTTGAACCCGCCGGCCGATTGGGCACCGGGCGACTGGATGTTGATCCCGAGCGAAATACTCATCGACAGGCCCGTGCGATTTCTGGTCGCGTCCAGGATCGCCGGGTCCAACAGCGTCGGATAGGCTCCGAATGCTTCGCCCTCGTCACCGAGGAACGAATCGTCATCCAGGTCTGTACCCGCGAACAGAACATATTCGCCTTCAGGTACAACGGGCATGAAAAACTCGTAGCCATCTTCGGCACGGATGTTATCCTGCGCTATCGGTTCGAACGTGTCGGGATCGACCAGTAGAACGTAAACCGTGCCAATGTCGCCGCCGGTGCCCGCCTGCTCGCCGACCACCATGCGTATGGTCACCGCCGTATTGCCGCCGTTCGACGCCAATTGGACGATTCCAGAATAGACGCCGTCCGGCAATCCGCTTCGATTCACCGTGACGGTGTAGGGACCCGTCGATCCTTGCGACGGCGTCACGGTGATCCAGTTTTGATTGCCCACCGCCGCCGAAATGGTCAGCGCGCCAATGCCCGCGTTGGAGATTTGCAAGATGGCCGACGTCAGATCGGACCCGAAATCCAGATTGCGGGGCACGACCTGCAGAATGGGTGATTCGACGGTCGATAGGCCGATGATCTCCTGCGCCGCCCGCACCGCTCCTACCGCGTTGATCAAGCCGAATCCGAAGGAATCGTCCCTGCCGCCTACGCCGAGATCATCCGTGATGGCGATCGACGTCGCCGGGTGCGTCCTTGCCAACAAGCGATCGAAATCACTCGGCGTCATCCCGCGATTGACCGCCTTCATCAACGAAATCACGCCGGCTACGTGTGGCGCTGCCATCGACGTCCCCTGCGATAGGCTGAAAAGACCGCTGCCGTCGTCGCCCACCGTGCTCAGCACGCCGTCCGCCAGCGTATCGGCATTCGCATCCACGTTCAGGTTTCCGCCCGGTGCCGCGACCTCGATGGTCCCTCCGAAGTTCGAGTAGGGCGCCAATTCACGAGTCAAGCCAACCGCGCTCACCGTGATCACACCGTCCAGACCTGCCGGGCTGAAAAACGCCGCGTTTGAAGCTTCATTACCCGCCGCCACCACCACAATCGCCCCGGCGCTGCGAGCGGCCGTAATCGCAGCCTGCTCCGCCGACGAAAAACCCGGCCCGCCCAGGCTCATGTTGATCACCTCAGCGGTCTTGATGGGGATGGTTCCGGAGTTGTTCGACAGGCCCACGCAATATCGAATGCCCTGAACGATATCGGAATCAAGGCCGCCGACACGTCCCAGGACGCGGATTGGCATGACTCGCGAATCAAAAGCCACCCCCGCGACGCCGAAGTTGTTGTTCGTCCGGGCTGCGACCGTGCCCGCCACGTGCGTGCCGTGGAACGTGCTCTGTCCGCCGGGCAATGTTTGATCACCGGGATCGTCTGGATTGGCGTCAATCCCGTCCCCGTCCAGGGCGTTTTCGGGTTCGGAAATAAAATCAAACCCGTCGAACAACTGCCCTTGCAGGTCCGGGTGGCTCAACACCACACCCGTGTCAATGACGGCGACGATGGCATCGATGTCGCCGGTGGTGATGTCCCACGCCTCCGGAACGTTGATCTGCGGGTAGTGCCACTGAAATGGGAAAAACTCATCATTGGGGATCAGCGTAGGCCGGCGGATATAGTTGGGCTCTGCCGTTTCCACGTCGGCTTGACGACGCAAACGCTTGATGGCCTCGATGGTCGGCGATGATGGTCGCTGCAACCCGCCCACCTTGGCGAACCGCGTGGCGCCCGCCACCTTGGCAAACCGCGGACTGCCATCGATCGCCATTCGCGCGAAACCGCCCGCCCGGGCACCGTCGTCGATCGGCGTCATGCCTACCTGCTGTCGCACCTTGGCCTGACGACCGCCTTCATTCGCCGCCGTATGCTTGACAATGACCTCGCCCTCCATGAATTCGTCAAGACTCGACAAACGTTCCCGTACGTAGGCCGCCTGATTCGTCGCGCCCAGGGCGTTGTCACCCACCAACAGCGTGTACAACCCGCCCGGATCGGCGGAGTCGGCCACGCTGAATCCGAAGACTTCCACGAGGAACGTTCCATTGCTCGGCGCCGTGACGGCCTCCGCCTGACCCGTCCCCTCCGATGAATCCAGGGCCGGGCCTCCGTTCTCGGCAAACAGGAACAGATCAAAATCATTCGAATTGGGACTGGCGAGGAACAGCGTCGCGGTCTGGCCGGCATCCATCTGAACCCGGTAGACGTCACTCGTGTCCAAACCCTGCCGCGTATCGCCCAGGTATCCGCCCAGCGTGCAAGGATTCGGCAGGTCCTGTTGGGTATCGACGCCCTCGTTGGGAATGACGGGGTTCGTGGGATCGTTGTTGTCACCATCGATCAGCGACGTTGATGAAATCTGCAAGCCACCGCTGATCGATACCAATCCATCTCCCGTGGTGTCGGGTGGCGTCACATCACCGGGCGGGGTATTGGGATCGCCGTCGCAGAACCCGACAAAATGGGTTTCGTCAAAATCAGAACACCCGTCGCCATCGCTGTCACGAACGTTGTTGGGGTTGTCCGTCGGATCCTGCGGATCGGTTCCCGGCGTTCGCGTGATTTCCTCGTCATCGCTGAACCCGTCGCCGTCCGAATCCAAAATGCCGTCGTCATCGACCGGCGGCGGAGTGACATTGTCGTTCACGCTCCCACCACCGTTCCCACCACCATTCCCATTCGTATTGTCGGGGGGCGTACCATTTCCATTCGTTCCAACCGGACCCGGACATCCGGCTACGAACATCAACAACACGATGGCTAATCCGCCGCAACGAATCAGCCCGCACACGCCACAGTGATGGATCATCACTTCCTCCTTCAACGACCATGTTCCAATTCAATATCGCGAATCGAGTCTGCCCATCGACACGCGGAACAGGCTACTTGCTGACCGCCCAGCCCGCAAGCCGAATCTGACTTCCTGCACCCGCGGCGTGGATCCTATCCCGCCGAATGATGCCGAATACCGCCGCCCCGCGGTTTCATGCAAGACCGCCCCGCGATTTGCGTTCCCTGGCGCGACTGAATGCGTGTGGCCACGGTCGGGCCGCGCGAACTCATCTGCTCGTTAGGGAGTGATAATTTGCAGCGTTGCCTGCGACCGATGCGAGGCTAGGCGTTCGGGCGATGATTCGTCCGTGGGGCATCGGGATTAGGGGCCCGCGTGAGGATCGGGTAGGCGGCTTGTTCACCCTCCTGGATCTTTCGAACCCGGTCGAATACCTCGTGCAACGTTACGTTGGATGACCGGCCTGCTTGACCGTTCATCGCGGGTCGATCGGCCTCGATGATCCGCACTTCGTCATAGGGGCTTGTCGCCAAACGATGAATCAACAACGCGCTCGAAAGATCGGAAAGATAGCAATGTCCCACCAGGCGCCAAGGCACCTGCATGCGCCGCGCCATTCGCAAACCCATGATGGCTTCGTCGCTTAATAACGCCTGCGGCGTTCGCTGAATGTGAATGGTTAACGGTCGGTCCTTCCAGCGACGCAACGTAGCCAGCCACCAGTTATCGTCGAACCACGCGACCGTGTCCCCGTTTTCGTGGGTGATTTCCAAGTGAAGGTCGGACGGTCTAGGCCCAGTCTCCGGGCCAATGGAACCATCGCCCGTCGCGCTCAAAACCAACGATTCCACACCCGCCGGACTGTACCGCCGAGCCGCTGTCACCTTCCGACGCTCTTCCAACGTTGCGGCGTTCATCGTGCATCGCTCCTGGCTGGCCCACGAAGCCACCCATCAACACCCCACGGGTATCGGACCAAGCGCAACAAAATCTTGACCGAACCGATTTCAGCCGCACGGCTTTTCAATGCTGGGAGACGCCGCGACCAACCGTCGATTCAATTCTCCATCGGCTGATATTAGCGCAAACATATTATGGAAAACGAGTTACATCTGATGCCGGCGAAAGTTGGCAACCAGTCTTGGGGAATCCGCCCTACGAATCGTTCAGTTCACCTCGCCACCCTTTTGAAACGGTGTTCCGTCAGGGGGCTTGATTCGGCTCGTGAAAACAACTCTTGCAATTGCGATCCCAATAGGCTCGCCGTTCCACTAATCGCAATCGGGCGTTCACGTCACCTTCTCGAAATTCCAGAACGCGAAACGGTGCCGTCGTCTCCACGTCGTACCACGTCGGCTCGCCTTCCCAGTCCACCACCACCCGTTGCGCCTCGAACTTCCCTAGCGGCACGCGGATGGACCGCGGGCCACCCTCCATTTTCAAAACCGCATCAATGGGTTTCGGATCGGGCGCACGATTGGATCGTTGCGATCGTAACAAATGCATCGCACGAGACTGACCGCCCGAGGCCACGACCGCCCGCGCAAACAGCGGGAGACTCTCGTACGCGTCCGTGTTCGACGGCAGAGGCCACCACACGTCACCTTCATCCGGAAAATACGAGTAACTGCACAGATCCAACGACCAGTCCTTGGGTTCAAGCTCCTGAAAGCGGGACCATTGCAAAATCTTGAACGTGTGCCCACACCATTCCTGGCTGCTGACCGACACTTTCAACGGCTCCAGATTGGGTCGTTCCAAAAACGTGGTCATGAGAATGCGATAGTTGTAGTTCTCGGTGGGCACTTCTTCAGACACGACGAACTTGAACGCCGGCACCCGATAGACCGTCGAGTCGGATGCCTTGATCCAGCGACGCTCGTCCATGAACTGTCGATTCATCAGATGGACGCGCGTGTACGAGCGCTTCGTGTCGTAAATAACGCACGTCGCGTCATAGTAGGACATCTCGCTCAAACCGTCCTCCCACAACGCCAATTCCGAAAACCGCTTCCATTCATCCGTGATGAATCGCGGTTGATCCACCACGTGCCCCGTCGTTTTCGCGTCGGTAGATTCCTCGCGGGCGGCCGGTGACGACTCCTCCACCCCTGGGGACGGTGCGTCCCCAGCCGTTTGGCCATGAAGCAGTCCGCCCATCAACATCACCAGCAAACCGGCCCGACACGCGGATCGGACAAACCGCGCCGACATACATGCCGGGGAAAAACCCCACAGTTCTTGAATCATGGACGTCTATCCCTTTTGGTTACAAATCGGATTCGCGGCGACCGGCGGGTAGGCCGGCACGACTGCGCATACCATCATCCTCGGTTTCCAACAAAAACTGGGCGTCGATCGAGCGCGATTGGCACCATTCCGACAGCAACCGCGTGATATTCTGATACGTCACGCCCAATCCCGTCACGCTACGGTCGTCAATAGTCGGTGGATCGTTTCCCAAAAACGCAATCAGACGGGCGACGTTGGGGTCGACCGATAGCGGCGGCGACGTGTGGCCCGAACGCCGGGATCGGCGAACGATGGTGAGCTGACTCGCGTCGGGAGGTGCGTCGATCATCAACGAGTCATCTGGCGATCCGTAAAACACGGGCGGACGAGCCGACAGGTTCTTGCCAAACAAAACGATGCGCGGGTCCTCGGATCGCTTCACATACACCAGCGGCTGCCCTTCGCCAGCCACCAGATCGATATGAAACCGATCCTGGCCGACCGCGATCGACGTGATCGCCGGGTCATCGCGCAGTCGTAACGCTTCATACGCAGCCGACCGAATGTGAATATCCCCGTCGTTCAACGCCCGCCGCAAAGGCCGGGCGGCGCGCGCCGAGTTCCGGGCGGTTGACAGCGTTCGAATGGCTGCGTGACGATACGGACTGCTCGGTTTTTCAAGATGCAATGCGATCGCGTCCGTCGCCATCTCGTCGCCCAGCAACACGCCCGCAGCCGCCGAATAAAAACTACAGGCCGGTCGAACGTGGTCATAGAACTTCCTCGCCTCGGGCAGGGCGTCCGCACCAATGGCCTCCCATGCCAACGCAATTTCCACGTGGGGAGCGTCAATCCGTTCAAATTCGATGGCCAAGTCCCGCGCCCGCTGCGCCAAAAGCTGGGGCGGAATTCCGGGGAACAGATGCAACACCACGGCCACGAAATGTTTAGGGTCGTGTTGATGCGACGATGGAACGTTGACGGTAACCTCGCCCGGAGACAAGGCGTCTGCAATCTTCCCGCTCACCGTCCCGAACCGCTGGTTGATCGCGTCGGCGATGCGAATCGCCATCGGATAGGACGGTTGGGCCAGCAACAATCGCAATCGACGATCCTCCAGCGATCGACCGCCGCCAATCACCATGCCTTCACGAACGTTGCTGCGGGTCGCAGCCGTCTCCGATTGCCCGAATGGGTTCTGAAAAATCTCCCCGGAACCCTTCGCGATGGACTTGCCCGGGATCCAACCCGCCGCGCCGGTCTGACGAAAGACCTGCAAATTGCATTCGAACAGCGTTCCACCTTCCAACGACGATGTATCCGTGCCGGGGATCGCCCGCACCACCAGATCGAACGTAGTGCCCTTGGTCGCCGCCGCGGGGATTTCGCCCTCGACGGCCACGACGGCAGTGTCCGGATCATTCAGCAGTCGTTCCGGCGTCAATCGACGCCCAGACTGCTGCACGAATTCCCGCGTCTTGTACATTTCCTGAATCAACTGCTGTGCCACCGAATTCGGGCAGCGCGTACACCCCGACTCCCCCAAACCAACGACGACACCATATCCGCGAACGCGAAGTCGACGCAGGCCGTCGAAATAGGCGTACTCCGCCACGCTGTCTCGATACACGGCGGAGTCGGCCAACGGATCGACGTGATCCTTCGTGTCGACGACACCCTTCTCCTTGTTGGGAAACGCCCAGGACCAATCGAAGGCGCCGCCCTTGCAACCCGCGAAGGTCATCAAGATCAGAACGGATAGGCCCGCCGCTTGACTGACCTTGTCGCATGAATACGAGTAGGGACGCGATGTTCGCATGGTTCGAAGCTCTGGTCGCTGGGCTGTCGCACGCCCCCGGGAAGGAACCGCAATGCCCCGATTATGGCTGACCGCCGGGATCGGGTCAACAGGCCGACGCATCTGGTTCAATTCGGTCGATTCATGATTCGAGCTTGTCCACCTCGATGTGACCATCGTTCTGATTGTTTCCCGCGGTCAATCGTTGGGTTGCCTGTAGGTCACCGATTTGATCAAGCGTACGCTCCAGTTTTCGCGTGCGGGTCGTCTGCAAACTATCGAACGCCTGCACCGTTTTTTCCAACGCAGCCCCCATCTTTTCCACCACTTCACCGTATTTTTGCCATTCACCGCGAAAATCGCCCAACAGCTTCAATATCGCGCCCGACGTCTGCTCCAGTCGAAAATGATCGACGGCTTGTCGGATGACGGACAGCACCGCATACAACGTCATGGGCGAACAGAGGATCACCTTCTGTTGCACGGCGTCGTCCAGCAGCGTCGAATCATGCTCGTGAATGAATCCGTAAATCTGCTCGTTGGCGATGAACACCAGCACGCAATCGACGGTCCCGCCCGCCGGATCGACGTAGCCCCGACGGGCCACCGCTCGAACGTGGTTCCGAACGTCGCGTAGAAAATCCGCCGTGAATTTCTTGTCGGCTGTCGCGTCCGTCGACTCGACCGCTCGTACGTAGTTGTCGAACGGAAATTTCGCATCCATGTTCAACGTTAGTCCTTGCGGAAGCAGAAACGTGAAATCGGGACGGTCGCCCCCAGCGAGCGTTAGTTGCTTGCGATAATTGACGCCCTCCTGGAAACCCACCAGCCGCAGCACGTCCTCCGCCATCCGCTCGCCCCATTGCCCGCGGCGTTGTGGGTTGGCCAGCACCTCGCGCAATTGCTCCGCCGTCACACGAAGTTTGGCCGTGACTTCCGATGTCTTGGAAAGCTCCGTCTTGATCTCGCCAACACTCTGCCGGCGCTCCCGATCCAATGTTTGCGTCAGGTTGGCCAATTCGGTCACCTTGGTGTTCATGGTCTGCAACGCGGCGTCAATCAACGTTTTCTTGGATTCCAGTTGCTCGCTTCCCGACGCGACCTGCTGATTGAATCGCGTGTTGGCCAGCTTCAAAAATTCGTCGGTATTTCGTGACAGCGCTTCTCCGGACAGCGCCGCGAAACTGGTCCGCAGTTGGTCGATCACCGCGTTCAGTTCCGCCGCCTTCGCCGATTGCGATTCCGCCAGGATCGTTTGGGCCAGCGCCCTCGCACCGCGACCGCGAATCAGTTGCACGACGACCACCAACCCCGCACCCGTCACCAGCCCCGCGATGAACCACAACGTCGCGACCGTCATAGCCGCTCCAAATAATCACAGACCAATCGAACGCCGAATCCCGTTGCCCCCACCGGGCAATAGGGCAGCGGCTTGTCAATGGCGGCGACGCCCGCGATGTCCAGATGTGCCCAGGGCATGTTCTTGTCTACAAACTGTTTCAGAAACATCGCCCCCAGGATCGCATGCGCTTCTCGACCAGCCGAGTTCTTCATGTCGCTGTCATCGCCCCGAATCATTTCGAAATAATCGTCATCGATCGGCAGCCGCCACAGGCGCTCTCGCGTCCGTTCACCTGATTCAAGCAATCGCCCCGCCAGCTTGTCGTCGTTGCAAAACAGCCCCGCGCGCGCTTTTCCCAACGCCACGACTATCCCCCCGGTTAGCGTAGCCAAGTCGATGATGGCCCGCGGCTTGTATTTCCACTGGGCATAGGTCAACGCGTCCGCCAGCACCAGGCGGCCCTCCGCGTCCGTGCTGATGATTTCCACCGTCTTGCCAGACATGCTGGTCAATATGTCATTGGGTCGATAGGCCTGCGCTGAAATCATGTTTTCCGCTGCCGCGACCAGGCCAATGACCGGGACCTTCGGCTTCAGTTTCGCCACCGCTTTCATCACGCCCAGAACCGCCGTCCCGCCACACTTGTCATATTTCATCCCCACCATGCTTTGCTTGTCTTTCAACGAATATCCGCCCGTGTCGAAAGTGACCGCCTTGCCGACAAGCACCACCGGTCGGGCACCCTTCGACGATCCGTATTCCAACACGATCAATCTCGGCGGTGTTGCGCTCCCTTGGCCTACGCCCAGAAAGGCACCCATCTTCAGCCGCTTCATCTGACGTTCGTCAATGACGGTGCATCGCAGGTTGTGCGTGGTCGCCAGATTTCGCGATTGCGTCGCCAACGTCACAGGATTGATCACGTTGGCCGGCTCGTGCCCTAACTCACGCGCCCAATTCACGCCGTCTGAAACGATCGCCGCCCGGCGTTGGGCCCGTGTGATCGACGTCGAACGTGGGGTGGTGAACAACGTGATCCGACACGAGCCGGCACGGGTCTTTTTGGACAAATGACGATCAAAACGAAAAACGCCAAGATTCAAGCCCTCGCAAAACGAGTCGCAGGCCCCATCGAGTTGCAATGATTCGATGGCCCGAACGTCAACGACCGCACGGGTCAGCTTGTCCCCGATCATGAACGATATCAGCATCCCGCCCAGACTGCGAAGTCGTTCGCCGTCGATCGACGTCCGGTCCCCCATCGAAACCACCCACACGCGCGCTTCCGCCGAACCCTGATGCGGGACGAATACCCGCTCGCCCAACGCGGACGGGACTCGCAGGCCCTTGACCGAAAATTTCTCGGGCCCCAACGACGTGACAGCATCACCCGACGGTATGGGGACGAACCAGTCTACCTGCGATAGCTTTTGTGAACTTGAAACGGTTAATTTCAAACGAGCGGCCTTTCAATCGGTTATCGGTCGTATGTAGGCCAAACATGGTATGACGCTTGCCCATCGCCCGCAATCGAAGACGCCGCGCTCGCGCGCTTTCGGGTGCATGGCGAAGACCTGTACTGCGGCGTGGACATCGGGCGCCCCGCTCGCGCGCGTTCGGGTGCATGACACTTTAGGCGACGCATTCCGCCGCCCCGAACGGGGCGCAGGACTGTAGCCACGGGTGAAGCGAAGCGCAACCCGTGGTCGCCGGCTTGCCCCAAGATTACCGCCCCGCAAGGGAAACGCCGTGAACTGAAGATGAAACGGGTTGCCATCACGGTGATGCGAGACCGTTGCCGGGGTCGATATCGCGGGTCGAACTCGCGGCCGAGCCCGTTCTTGGTGTTCAGTTCACGGCGTTGCCCGCAAGGGGCGGAGGAGGTTGCGCCGGCGTCCTCCGCCCCTGC
This sequence comes from uncultured Phycisphaeraceae bacterium, assembly GCA_964424105.1. Taxonomy (GTDB): domain Bacteria; phylum Planctomycetota; class Phycisphaerae; order UBA1845; family UBA1845; genus CAYRHJ01. The sequence goes on from CAYRHJ010000018.1 coordinate 98,372, forward strand.
CGGGGCGGGACGGGTTCATAGGGTCAGGTTTCCACGGGTTCCGCCGCCTGCGGCTGCTCCACTCGTGGCTACGTTCCATCGCCCCTTGCGGGGCGAGAATCTACCCGCCTAAAGTGCCATGCACCCCGCGCTTTCGGTCACGATCGCGACTGTCGTCGTCCCAAAACACTCATCAATCATTACAACCGCTACACGTATCGCGACGCGACCAAGGACGATGGTCGTTATCGATCCCACGCACCGTTGACGCATAGCGTTCATAGGCCGCGATGACTCGACAGCACGGATCAGCCAGGCATACCATGGAATGGGAGAAGCAAGTCGAAGTTCAGGAGGGGAAGCAGTGCGAACGATTCTTCATGCAGGCATCCTGGCTGCGCTCATGTTCTGGGCAAGCGGATGCGCACACCATCGAAACCGATCGGAATTCTGTCACGCCGACCTGGCCTGTGGCTTGAACTCCAACATCCAGTTTGACCATTGGCCGGGCGACTTCTCCGCCACGGACGTTCCGCCTCGTTCCTCTTGGCCCAGCGTCCAGGCCGGTACGTCCCTGGGTGAACGAATCGAATTCATTGGCGACTTCGTGGATCGGCAGGGTCACAACAACAGCAGTCGTCAATTATTTCATCGTCGCTTTACAAGCAGGGTGTCGGGTGTGATCAACCGCTGACCGTCGCCCATCGCCATTAACGCGCTCGCCTCCCATCAATCATGGTTTGCAGCCCACCCTTTTTCACCCAATGAATCGTGCTCGGAAGTCATCGGCATGGGCATTTTGGCGGGCTTTCCGGTCAGGCCGAAATGGTTGAAGCTTTTCTGAGATTTGTGGTCAAATTCGCTTGTCAAAAAACAAGCTTGATCGCTTAAACTCTTTACAGTACGATAACTTGCGCTCGATTCGGGAAACATTTATCCGCAAACGTGGCGGGGATTCGGTACGATCGTTACGGTCGCATCGGTTTCCAGCGTTGCGGCTGGGATGGTGCTTTTTTTCGCGACCTGCGTGCGAACAACACGAATGGGTGACGCTGGGGATTCTTGAATGCATACAATCACCAAAAAAGAGCTAATCGATCGCATCGCAGACAGCACCGGTGCCAAACGAGTGCTCGTCAAACGCGTCGTTCAACAGTTTCTGGACCTGATCGTGGATGAGCTGGGTGACGGTAACCGCTTGGAATTCCGTGACTTCGGCGTCTTCGAAAGTCGCGTTCGATCCGCCCGGAAAGCTCAGAATCCAAAGACGTTGGAAAGGGTGCTCGTCCCCTCCAAAAGGACCGTTAAATTCAAGATCGGGCGGGTCATGAAAGAACGGCTCAACGAATTGGCGGATCGCGTGGACATGGAAACAGGATTGGCTGCCGACGCCATCCCGCGTCGTGCCAAGCCGGCGGCGCAGTCTTAACCGGCGAACCCCACCCGCAGGCGGTTCCATCTCAAATTCATCGTTGAATCGGATCGAATCGGATCGAATCGGATCGAATCGAAAAGCGTCTTCGCGACGACGCAACGTCACAAATTCTGGCCTTTACAACTGAACAACGTCGCAAATTCGCCACTTCGCGACTTCGCGATCGCCGGCGGGCGATCATGATGACCGCTCGGCAGGCGGTCTTGGCCGTTGGTAATCGCCGCTACGACCGCCCGACTTCGATTCCAAACAGATGGGTCCGATCACAATGGATTTGTCCGCAGCCTTGGCCATGTCGTATAGGGTCAGCGCGGCCACCGTCGCGGCCGTCAGTGCCTCCATTTCCACGCCGGTTCGCGAAACGGACCGCGTTGTGGCATGTATGATGATTTGATTGTCGTTCTTTCGCGTGATCTGCACATCGGCCCATTCGAGTGCGATGGGGTGACACAATGGAATCAAGTTGGCCGTGAATTTCGCGGCTTGTATCCCGGCGATTTTAGCGGTCAACAGGGCTTCGCCCTTGCTCAGTCGGCCCGCGAGCAAATCAGCGAGGACGTCGGGTTTCATGGTGACGACCGCGGACGCGATGGCTGACCGCGTGGTAACGTCCTTGTCTGCAACATTCACCATGCGGACCTGCCCATCCGCATCAACGTGGGTTAATGATCGGTGTTCTTGCATATTACATCATCCAATTCGGACGCAGTGCTTCATGATCTATTCGATTGGCCTTGGCCCATAATCTTCGCAGATTCAACGGGCTTGTTCAGCGAATCAAGCGAAATCTCGCGGCGGACGATAGATGAACTATGGATTTTGGCAGTCCTGCCAGTTCAACGACGTTGATGGACGCTCCGTTGAGCGGACAGAGTGCGCAAGTGTCGCGGTTGGGTGAACTCATCGGAGCCTCCCGTTCCCAAGGGGTCGCGTGGATGCTCGCGGGCATCTGGCTTATGAGCGCGTTTGACATCTTCCTGACGCTGACAGCCCATCACCTGGGCGTGCTACAGGAAACCAATCCCATCGCTGAATACCTACTGCCGCACGGCGTCCTGCCCATCCTATTATACAAGCTCAGCTTGGTCACGTTTTCAAGCACGATTCTGTGGCATCTTCGTGGACGTCTGTTGGCTGAGCTGGCCATCGGGGGTGTTTTCATCATTTACGTCATCGTGGCGGTGCATTGGCACGTGTGCATTGAAATGTACGCACTCATTCAAAACTCAAACATGTCTCAGTTGGCCATGAACACCGTGGGTGCCTGACCGCTCGGCATCGGTGGTCATGTCCACGCGGCTTCCATTTAGGCATTCCATCAGAAATGGGTCACGTTCCGTCAATGACCGCTCCCTCGCGGTCGCGGCTCTGAAAGTGGCGGTCGTTCGTCGGTATTGTTAGAGCGCCTTGGTTTGCACCCATCCGTCCTTGTCGATGGGTTGCGGTCGCGCCGATTGGGCGTGCTGCACCCGTCGATATTCGTCAGGCGCTGGGGGATGAATAAAATCCCAGGCGTGGGATGCATTGCACATCCCATGCCCGGGGAGGGAGAAAGAAAAAACCCGTGTTTATCAGTCCACCCGCCACGTCGAACCACCGGTGAAACGCACTCGTCGGCCATCATCGGTCCGGATCGGCAATGGCCGGCGCTCGTTGGCAATCATCGGTCCGGATCGGCAATGGCCGGTGCTTGTTGGCCATCATCGGCGCTCACTGACGGCAGACAATGACGATCGAACAGCCGCTAGCAAATGGGCACCGGACCGCAGGGAACGTCAGCCCGCCTCCGCGACGACTGGCGAGGATCGCTCGTTGGAGACGACCGCAGAAAAAGGTACCACAACGGGCATGTTGATTCCTGGTACAGCCACGACCGCAAAATGCCCCGAATCGAGTCCACGATCGCTCAGAAGCATGATCTCGCCTTCGACCGCAAGCCCGTCGTCGAGTTGTGCGACCATCTGCTCAAATGATGGGCAGGCTACGTCTCGTAATTGAAAGGTAACCCGCGAGCCGATCTGCATGGGTCCGGTATACAATTTGGTCCTCCTTCCTGCGACCGGCAGCCTGGATCCATCGGCTTGAACTCACGAACAGGACGTTGGCCCGGCGGTCGCATGATCGAACATCAGCAGCGGTGCATTGGCACCGACCGGGTCAATGCGAGCAAACGGCGCGCCACCGGGTGGACTCCGTCCCACATTCCGGCGTGATTTCTGTAACTTGATTCCAGGTATATAGTTAGACCTGTTTTTGGATCGAATGCTGGACCGCGGTGAAAGTGATCAATCGTCTGGCGGTTCAGAAAATTTCGGCACACCAGCGGCGGAATGCTGCACTCGCGGCTATGTCGAATGATGACGTCCCACGGGCCTGATTGGAAAACGGTCCGTCTTCCGGGGGTGGCGATGTTCATCTGTGCCACAAATCGGACGGGTCGGAATCGGACTATTCTAGCGATGGTGATGGGGTTTGGTTGCGCCGCGGAACGTAGTCGTCGTTGCCCGTGTTGATTGGCCGGCCGTTTTCGCGAAGGGATTCAGCGCCGGAAGATCGATCAGGCCCGCCCCGTGAACGGGGTTGGGGCAGGTCAGGCCGGGAATGGGCCAATGCTCGTTCTCACAATGGCCTTCAAATCTTGGGTCCAGGCTGTGAAAGCTCCAGGTCGGCGCCAACGAAGCCCCCAGCCCCACCCCGCCTGTCAGGGATTGAAAAGCATCTCGGCTACGCGGTTCTTGATTCGCGAAAACGAGCCAGACCACGTCGATCAAACCGATCAACGCGGTGACGATTAGAATGAAACTTCCCTTGGCGCTCATGCCGGCACAGCGGATAGTCCGGTTATTGTTGAACGATCTCCACGACCTCGTTGAGCGCCGGCGAGAGAATCGTCTGCGGCTCCTTTTGCCCAGGCCAATGGATTTTGACGGATGCGACCGATGCCACGTCACCCAGACCGATGTGTACGACGTGGCTGCTTTGCGTCAGGTAACCCTGTGCGTTCACGACGTCGCGATACCATGTTCGGTTGGACGTTTTGACCTCGACGCGGGCGCCGATGGCGTCGCGGTTTGAACGCGAGCCGCGAAGATGCAGTCGCAAACAGTTGCCCACGGCGGAATCATTGCGAAGCAAGTAGGGTTCATGGTTGAAGTTGTTGACGACGATGTCGAGATCGCCGTCCCCGTCGAAATCTGCGGTGGCCGCCGAACGACTGCTTCGCGTAAACGGTTTGCCACGAATGTCCGCGTTGCGAATGGACGGGCCCAAACGTGGCGGTTCGATTCCCGCGACTGATCCCACCTCGTCAAATCGGCCGGTGCCGTCGTTCAGGAACAGGCGATTGGGCCAATAGAAATAGGGATAGCCCATTCCCGAGGCGACGAAAACATCCTCGGAACCGTCGTTGTTGTAATCGCCGATGGTGATTCCCCATGGCCACCAGGTTTCCAAGCCGGCCTCTGCGGACTTTTCCGCGAACGTACCGTCTCCGTTGTTGGTGAAAAACGTGTTTCCGAATATCGCCCATTTGCCCCGCGTGTCGTCCGGTGATTCGATCGGCTTTCCGCCGGCGACGGCCGACCCGAACGGCGTGTTGAATTTCGCGGTGTGACGGACCGAGGCGCGATCGTCCGGCTGCGACCACATATCCGAGTGCATGTCCACGACGAACAGATCGGCGAACGAATCGCCATTGGCATCGAAGAATCGACAACCCATGCCGCCCCAACTTGTGCGTTTGAGCGCGGCGTCGGTGATGTCTTCAAACGTGCCGTCGCCCCGGTTACGGAACAAATGGTTCTTGCCAAACATGTTGGACGTGTAGACGTCGGGATAGCCGTCCAGATCGATGTCAGCCACCGCGACGTCGCCATTCCATTCACCCGAATCAATGCCCGCCAATTCGGTCACGTCGGTGAACGTTCCGTCGCCGTTGTTGCGGTACAAGATGTCCTTTTCGCCCGGGACGCGATGATCGGGCGTTTGGCCGATTTCGCTGAACGGCAAGCTGGTCCCGCGATAGAAATAGTCCGCCTCTCGGCTGATGGTCTCGGTTGTGAACTTGCCGATGTTGCACAGGTACAAATCCAAATCGCCGTCCAAGTCATAGTCGAACCACGTGGCTGCGCTGGAATGGCCGTTGTATCCGACGCCGGCTGACTCGGTCGACTCCTCAAACGTCCCGTCGCCGTTGTTGCGAAACAGGTGATTGCCTCCGCGATAGGTGGTGACGTAGACGTCCTGATCGCCGTCGTTGTCCATGTCTCCAAATGCTGCGCCGACGCTGATGGCTCGATCGACCGCAAGCCCGGACGCCTCGGTGACGTCTTCAAATACCCAATCGCCGCGATTCACATACAGGGCGTTGGGCCCTAGAAAATCCAGGAAATAGATGTCGTCCAACCCATCGCCGTTGACATCCGCGACGTACACCCCGCTGCCGTGGTCATAGGGATTGATGCGATATTGGGTGCCGGTTTCACTGTCCAGGAAATGATGTTGATGCGTAATTCCCGACGACGGCAACACGTCGGTGAATTTGGGAACGGTGGGTGACGACGCGGTGTCGGCCGTCGTTGAATCGGGCGAGCGGACGGTTGACCCGTCGGTGGATTCGCCTTGTTCACAACCGAATGAATGAAAAACTCCGAAACACGCCAGGGCGATCGTCACACCGCGCACGGGCCAACGCTCAATCATTCTTCGTTCCTTTTCTCGCTGAAAGGCTTTCACGATTTTCGGTTCACAGCCTCCGGTTGGCGGTTCCGCAAGGGATTATCAATTCGCGATCCGCCGAACTGCGTCGTGTGATTCATCGCATCCGTCCATTTTTCAAATACGTGCGTTCGCGCTTGTCTGGATGAAACGGTAACCACTTGACTGATCACGAAGCAGGCCTTCGTCGCATCCATGACCTTGCCGGAGACCTCGTCGCGGACCCGCCAAACGGCACGGGACGGAACGTTGGGCCATTCCGCGGCGCACTTCACACAACAAAAGCTCGCGGTGATTTTTTCATCGACCGCCAGATCGACACGGTAGATCGGTTCGATCCGTACCCCATCCAAGCTGCACCGGGCCGAGCGATCTCGATCAATCGACCACCGGCTGGCCACGGACAGCGCAACAAGAACCGAGAACCAGATGGCAAGGAATTTCGAATTCATCAACAGCCGCAATCCTTCCGAATCACGGCTCGCCACTGCCCTGCGTCGGAACCTGTTACATTAACGTCTGCGGGGGTGCCCCATTCATCGCGCAGCGATGGGTGGGGTCCCGATGATCGGCGTTCGGAGAATTTCGAACACGCAGGCCAACTCCGGGTTCATCATCGCCAACCCACCGTTTGCTTCGCAAAGGTTGGCGCACCCACCGAACGCTAATCACGTACGCGTCGGAACGCGTTACGTTACCATCTGACGCGGTCCTGCCCAAGGCCACGACTGCCGAATCGACATATCGTTACAATTGTCAGATTAGACGGTGCAATCACGGTCTTTCAATCGTCGGCGGCCTGTAATGCCTATTCACGCGGACGGCCCGGTGTTTCGCGGTGCCTGCCGGCAGGCAGGACAGGCAAGGATGAATCGCGTACTGGATTCCGGCGTTCGCCGGAATGACGGTCACCGCCGGCGGCCTGATTGATGTACGGTGATTGGCCGCACGTTATGAACGTGGCGAAATTGTGGTAGGACGACCGTTTACTTCTTCGCCAACACGAGATGCAGTGCGGACTTGAACTGATCGATGGAAAAGGGCTTTTTGACGCAGGCGTTGAAACCGGCTTGCAGTATGACCTGTTGCTCGCCGTCCGATATTTCGCCGCCCGTGGCGATCACCTTCAGCGAACTCAGTTTCGCGTTGGATCGAACGTCCCGGCAGACCTGTTCCGGCTGAACGTCCGGCAGGGTGATGTCCACCACCAGTACATCCGGTCGCATATGCTCGATAGCCACTCCCGCTTCGAAAGCGGTGGCCACGCACTTGACTTCGAATCCGGCTTCGCGACCCAGCGTCTCCGAAAGCATTTGCCGGACGGTCGCTTCACCGTCCAGCACCAGCACGCGCGTCTTGCCCCCGTCCAGCCCATTGAGCGGCATCCCGTGCTCTTTCATGAACAGGATCAGGTCACCGAGGGGAATACGACGGTCTTTGCTGCCGGGGATGCGATAGCCTCGCAATTGCCCCGTATCGAACCATTTGGACACCGTGCGCGGGGCGACGTTGCATATCTTGGCCACCTGTCCCGTGGTTAAAACGTTTTTACCCTTTGTCATCGAAGTGTCTACCCCCGACGTCTTGCCCGGTCTCATGTCCGGATGTGCGGACCGGTAAAACTCTATCAGCCACTCAACGCCCACTCCGGGTCACAAGCGTGCTGTCTGCACTATCGGCGCGCGCGTTGCACGCATTCAATCGTGCCCATGCGTTTCACGTGGTTCGATCGATCTGGCCCGCAAGAACGTCCGCAAACGGTTAATCCTCACAGGTATAGGCGTGTCCCATTCGCTCCTCACAGTCGTCACAAGGAGCATCCCCCAACGCATCATCATAGGCGCCCCAAATGGCCGTCTCAAGCGGTTGGGATGTGGCGGGGAGGGACCGGAAACGCGAGATGTACGAGTGCATTTGCCGAAAATGGACCCGAACCCGGATCGACGCCCGCGCGGGTCATTCCGGCGGACGCCGGAATCCAGAAATGCAGGCTGGCAAGTCCGTCAGCCGCGATTCTCGAACGCGACCGGGTACTAAAAAAGGCGACTCTGCCCGTCGCACGGCGGCGTTTGAATGGCGGAAAGGTCCGGGTAGTGCTCCACCAAGACCTCGGGGACTCGCACGCGATGGCCTTCGATCAGGCTGCGAAGCTGCAAGGCGTTGGCTGGACCTTGCCCGCGATGATGATTATTGGCGAAAACATAAACCTCGTCCGTATTTTCTCGCACGAGGTCGATGCGTGACTTCCATTCGCGCAGTTCCGGTTCCGAATAATGGTAGTCATAACGTTCGTGCGTCGCGACGTTTTCCGCGAACCACTTGTCAGCCCGCCGGCCATGCAGACGCACGTATCCCACGCGGCTCGTGGTGTAGGCCGTCGGGCGCATGCAGTGACCCAACGATGGCTGATCGATGTTGCAAAAACCCATTCCCAACGATCGAAACAGATCCAACGTCTCCTCCCGGTCCCAGGAATCGTGACGAAGCTCCGCCACCTGCGGATGGCCGCCGAACGCACCTGCCAGACGTCGAATCCAATCCTGATTCTCGGTGGTACAACGAAACGACCACGGAAACTGAATCAACAAACAGCCCAGCAAGCCCGCTTCTGCCAGTGGCTGCACCCCGTCCAGAAAGGACGAGACCGCTCTCGCATCCAATGAATCTCGTTGGTGTGTGAAACCTTGATAGACCTTAAACGCAAAGCGAAAACCGTCTCCCGCGGGCACCCGCTTGACCCACCCGGCAGACATTCGCGCCGGCACCAGCCGATAAAAGCTGACGTTGACCTCGACGGCATTGAAATAATCAGCGATGTATTTTAAGGCGTTGAATCGCGGCGGTGCAGGGCGGGGATACACCGTTCCCATCCAATCAGCGTAGCTCCATCCCGAAGGCCCGATGAAACATTTAGACGGCCTGACGGCCTGGGATTGAGGCGTGTCGACGTCGATCATCGAGGTCTTGGCAGTCGTAACCCACCTGCTTCATCACCGTGACCATTCCGCGTCGTCATCGCGAATCTGCGGGCGGCTTGACGGTTGCACGGGGCATGATCGAGAGCGCTTAATCGCCCGGCAGCGTCAACACCTGCCCGACGACGAGTCGGCCGGGATCCTCGCCGATGAGCGTTTTGTTCAGGCGGTAGATGTCGTTCCAGCGCGTCTCCGCACCTAACTTGTCCCGGGCGATGGCGTACAGCGTGTCTCCACGTTGCACCGTGTAGGTTCCGGAGCGAGCGAAACCTTCATTCCGACGAATCTGTTCCGCCGCCGACTTGACCGGCTCCAGCTTTTTGGGCGGTACGAAGCCCGCTTCCGGCGGAATGACCACCTTGGTTCCAATGGCCAGGGACGAATCCGCGGCGCCCAGGCCGGGGTTCGCTCCGCGAAGCAACGCGGCGTAGCCCGCATCTCCATAGTATATTCGCGCCAAGGATTCCAACGTCTCACCGCTGGAAACCGTATGCGTTTCTACCACGGGGCGAGACGGTGGTGTCGGACGGGCAACGGCCACGTCCCGCGTCGGTGCGCCCAACACCGGTTCATTTCCATCATCGGCATCGACGGCGGCTGCACCCGTTGCACCGCCCGCACCGATTCGCGAAACCTCCGTCGCGTCGTGCATCAGATCAGACGGTGACGGGTCGGCCTGCGAGATCTTCTTCTGATCGTTCGTTGTGGCTTCGTCGTCCGTCGCGAACAAATCAGACAATGCGTCTTTTGGCGCCGGTTGTTCTCGCGGTGGGTCGATGGGCTTTGTGGGCAGTGAATCCGGGCGATTGGGCGGGACTTGCTTGGACCCGCCCGAAAGCGTCGTCGGTGTGCGTTGATCCGCGATCGGATCATAGCCGATGACGATCTCCGGTGCGGGCGATTGATTACCCGACAAGTACCAGACCGCCACCACCACAATGACTATGGACCCCACCAAGCCCAGCTTTACGTCCGTGCGCATGACAAACTCCCTCGATGCGATGTGCCACCAGTCGATCGGGCGCGCCCCACCCGCGGCGTAGCCACGCCCGCTCCGCGGATCGGATGCTAATGACCGATGGCCCATGGGTCAAGGAAATGTCCGCCATCGCGACCCAAGGTCCAAAGTCCCGACCTTCGACACTTGACGTTCGACCTCCGACCGGCTGATGGACGTCGGCTCAACGAGCGGCGATGACGGAATGGATGGTGTCACGAAGGGAGCTCCACTCATAGGGCTTCGCCACGAACGCCGCGGCACCTTGTTGAATGGCTTTGAGGCGGTTCGATTCGGTATCGCAGCCGCTCAGAAAGATGACGGAAAGGTTGCGGCCTCGCTCGGCGAATTTGAGGCACTCCTGAAGCTCCAAGCCGTCATAGGCGGGCATGTCGATGTCCATGATAATGACGTCGGGTTGTTCCCGCAGGGCGAAACGTGACGCTTCGTCGGCGCTGTTGGCGGTCAAGGTCTCGAATCCGGCCGCACGCAGCCGCATCGCCAAAGCCGTCGTCAGACCGCGGTCGTCATCAACTATCAGTGCCTTGGGCATGGCCGGGTTCCTTCCATCTAGGGCCTCTAGTGCGCGTCAGGCACAGGCCAGTGCGGTTTCGCGCGTCGTCAACACTTCGTCAATAATGGTGTGCAATTTGGCTGTGTTAAGTGGTTTGTGCAAATAATGGACGTCAGGAGGAGTGCTGACGATCTGGCGAAACGATTCTCGGTCATGTCTGAAAAAAAAGCTGATGGGGGATTCGCATTCCCTGCGGATCATCCGGGTTACGTCTCGCTCACTTTCATTGGACATTTCGTGGTCCGGAATCATGGCGACCTCGTCTTCACGCGCTGCCGGAATTATGACACCCAATCCGTCGCTAACCTCCGAAACTCGGAAACCCCGGGCGTTTAACCGTGTTTTACGGACCTTGCGAACGTGTGGGTCGTCATCTGCGACTAGAATCTTCGGATACTTCATAGGGTCTTTACACCTCCAAGTCGATGACTGCCTTCATCAGTCTACAATACGCAAATGCATTCGAATGAAAAAGGTCCAAGGTTGGGCCCTTTGACTCTTGACGTTCGACCTTCGCCTTACTTCGTCGCAGCGCTCAAGACCTTTTCGGACAACGCCGATAGCAGTGCACGGAAGTGACTGGTCCAGTCCAAACGCAGTTGTGTTCCTGCAAAGTCACACCACTCGTTGTGAGGCCCGCGGGGCCGGCCAATTTCAATTCGAATGCCGCGTTGCCCTTCAATTGTCGACCGGAGACGCCGAGCGATGAAAATGACCATTGCAAAGAAACTCGGCGGAGGGGCGGCGATTCTGCTGCTCCCGTTGATTGCGGTCGCGTGGATGAATGCGCACAAGCTCAGCGAAGTTCGCGAGGCCCTCATTCAAATCACGGATTGGCATGAGCCGGTCGTCGCGACCGCGGCTGAACTGGAGATCAACAGTCTGGAGGCTACAAGAGCCTCGCTGAGCTACCTAAGAACCTCCGATCCCGTTCACCTGGAGGAAATCATCAAGCACGACCGAGACTTCCAGTATCACTACGAAGTTCTGGTCAACCTGTGCAAGCGGGACTCCATGCGATCGAAAGTCAGTGTGTCACAAGCAAGTCATGCCCAACTGCGGGCAACGCTCAATCGTGTCATCGATATTCATAATCGCCAATCGGCGCTCAAAGTGGAACACATGGATCGATTGAAGAAAATCGATGGCGCGTTGACCGAACTTCAGCATCGAGGCGATCAGACTCGTTCCGTTGATGCCGGTAATAAGTTCATCGCGAGCAAGCAATTGGAGAGCAACGTCAACGGCGTGGCCAATTGTTTGAGCGGCTATTTGCGTCAGCGTGACTTCCACTTTTGCGATTGCATCGAAGAAAATGAGACGGGCCTTCGCGAGTCATACGAGGAGCTTGCGAAACACTTGGATTCGACCGCAGAGCAGGAGTTGGCTGAAGAGATTCAAAAGGACTTCAAGGATATCATCACATTGACCCACGAAATTGTCGATTTGGAAGAACAGAAAACCACTGGGTTGCGGAAATCGATCGTTCAATCTCGGGCACTCGACAGCATTTTTGACGACGAAGTTCGAAAACCAGCGGAGGAATTGCTTGCGAAATCCAAACGCCAGGCTCTGTGGATTATCGATCGTGCACAGTTGGCATCCATCGCATCCTCCTCATTCTTGCTGTTACTTGGCGGGATACTGGCGACGACGCTTTCGCTCCAAATTCGGCGGCGTATTCAAAGTTTGAGAGACGGAGCCATGCGCTTTGCCAGTGGCAATCCCGATTATCGGGTCGACGATTACGGAAATGACGAACTGTCAGAATTGGCCGCGGCATTCAACTGGATGGCCGACGCGCGTCAGACTTCGGAGCGCGTCCTGCAACAGCGCACCGGAGAACTCGAGGTGGCCAAGGCCGCCGTGCGAGAGGGTCAACTGCTGGAACAGCACGCCGCCGTGCTGGCACGCGTGAACCAGCAAGTCACGATTCGCAACATGGAACTGGATGAATTCACATACGTCGCCAGCCATGATCTCCAGGAGCCGCTCAGGAAACTCATATCCTTTTCCAAGCTGTTGGAGATGGATACGGGCGGCGATCTGTCGGAAAGTGCGAAAAGGGACTTGGAATACATCACCACTGCCGCCCACCGCATGCAGTCGCTCGTACGGGATCTGCTGGCATTGTCACGGGTCGGGCGAGCCGCAATGAAAATGCAATCCGTTGAACTGCGTGACTGCGTGGACCGAGCCATGGCTGCGCTATCGATATCGTTGCAGGAACGTCACGCAGAAGTGATCATAGGCCAACTGCCCACGGTCGTCGGGGATCGGACACTCTTGACACAGCTCTATCAGAACCTGATCGGTAACGCACTCAAGTTTGTCAGCCCTGGAATGATTCCGCGCATCGAGTTGACTTGTGTGAATGAAGATAATGACTGCGTGCTGGGGGTGCGGGACAACGGCATCGGCATCAAGGCCGAATACCTCGAGCAGATTTTCGCACCCTTCAAGCGACTCCATTCACGCACCCAATACGATGGAACCGGCGTCGGACTTTCCATCTGCCGAAAGGCGGTTGAACGTCACGACGGTCGCATCTGGGTGGAATCCGAACCGGGCGTGGGCAGTCATTTCAAGTTTATCATCCCCATTCACCAGGAGCAGAATACATGGAACGAGCAGAGGCAAGGAGAGCCGTTGTTCTCCTCGTAGAAGACGACCCCGGCGACCAGGAATTGACACGCCGCGCCCTACAAGACGATATCGTCCGAGCGGACCTTCACGTCGTGTCCGACGGCGAGGAGGCGATGGATTTCCTCTATCGGCGAGGAATCTACTCGCTGACGTCTGCGCCCCGCCCCGACATCGTCCTGCTCGATCTGAACATGCCCAAGTTGGACGGACGACAGGTGCTCGCCCGAATGCGATCCGCCGACAATCTCCGGCACATACCGGTGGTTGTGCTCACCACCTCGCAGCAGGAGGAAGACATCTTGCGCAGCTATCACTTGGGATGCAATTCCTTCATTACCAAGCCCGTGGAGTTGGAATCCTTCATCAAGGTGGTCCGGGAACTGGGTCATTACTGGTTTGAATTGGTTGCACTGCCGCTCGAGGTGAACGCATGACGCCGGAACGCCTGAACATCTTGGCCATCGACGATGATCCCGGTGACGTGGAAATCCTCCGGCGGCAACTTGAGCAGATCGACGCCTTTGCGGTGAGCATCAGCTCGGCCTGCAACTGGGAACAGGCCGAAGCGGTGCTCGCGGAGCGGGCCATCGAGTTGATTTTTCTCGATTACCTGCTGGGCGACAAAACGGGATTGGATCTGCTGCGAGAAATGCGCCAGGGCGGGGAATTGAGACCCGTCATCATCCTGACCGGACAAGGCGACGAGAACGCAGCCGCCGCCCTGACCCGCGCCGGCGCGGATGATTATCTCGTCAAAGGCGACGTGAATCCGCAAATCCTCCGTCGCGGAATCGAACACGCCAACAGCCGTTACCATCGCCGTCGTCTGGAATGCATGAACGCCAAACTCGTGCAAGAACTGAAGGAAATGAATGATACGCTCAAAATAAAGAATCGGCGGTTAAGCGAGCTGTACGAGACCGCCCACGAATTCGTCGACAACGTGTCGCACGAGTTTCGCACGCCGCTCACCGTTATCAAGGAATTCACGTCCATCCTGGTCGACGGGCTGGCCGGCTCGCTGACCGACGAGCAGGTCGAATTCGTCACCATTATCGGGGCGCGGGCGGATGACCTGACCCTGATGGTCAATGACATGCTGGACATCAGCAAGCTCGAGGCGGGGGTGCTGGGCCTCTCCCGGCGGTGCTGTGATCTCGAGAGCATCGTCGGGCATGTTCGCAGCATCTTGGAACGCAAAGCCATCGTGAGCAAGGTGACGCTGGAGATCGACATCGACGGCGATTTGCCCAAGGTTCATTGCGACCCCGAGAAAATCGGCCGCGTGATCATCAATCTGGTGGTCAACGCCATCAAGTTTTCGCGAGAGAATGGCCACGTGCGACTCATCGCGACGTTCAACGAAATTGCCTCCGAAGTCGCCGTCAAAGTTTGTGATAGCGGACCGGGCATCGACCAGGAGCACTTGTCGGAAATCTTCGAACGCTTCAAGCAGGTCGGCGGAGAGGCGCGCAGCAGCACCAAAGGATTCGGACTGGGCTTGAGCATCGCCCGAGAACTGGTGCATTTGAATTTCGGCGACATCGGCGTGGAAAGCGAGTTGGGCAAGGGAAGCACCTTCACCTTCACCATCCCCACGGCGGACTCCACCAGTTTCATTGAACGATATCTCGACCGCATCGAAGCCTACCAAAACGGCTCGCCCTTCGCGTCACTGATTCGTGTCGATACGCTTGAAGACCACGACGCCCGCTCGCTCGATGATCTGGAGTTGCTCATCCAGCACGGAATTCGCCGGTCCGATCTCGTGTTTCCCATTCATGCCGGCGCTTGGCTGCTGGTTCTGGCATCCAATCATGCTGAACTACAAGAGTTGATGCGGCGGCTGGATGGAGCGCGACGGGACGCCAATCGCAATCGGCCCGCCGGCCCGTTGCCCGCGTTTCGTTGCACGACGGAGGGTACGTGGCGAGTGTCGGATGGTCGGAAAGAGTTTACGAAGCGATTCTGCTCCATCGTCAAAAACAGGTGACGTGATTCATGCATGAACAAAAAACCGTCTTGTTGATCGACGACGACCGCGAGATCGTACGCGGGGTCGGCATGCGCATGCGCGCAGCGGGTCTTCGCGTGATTTCCGCGAACGACGGCCAACAAGGGCTGGAACAGGCCGTTCTAGAGATTCCCGACGTCATCGTGCTGGACATTCGCATGCCCGTCATGGACGGATGGACGGTCCTGGCGCGATTAAGGGAAAACCCGAAAACCGCAGCCATTCCCGTCATCGTGCTCTCTGCCAGCGTGCAGAATCAACCCGATAGCCGGGCCCTGGGCCTCGGTGCTCGATACTTCTTCCAAAAGCCCTACCACGCCAAGCTGCTCGTCGAAACGGTCAAGGAGCTGGTTTACGGAGGTATCGACCTTTCATCCCCTCGCACAGGGTGCTGATCAATTCAGCCACCGCTGCCCCGCCGCGTCTTATCGGGCCTCGGCGCGGAAGCGGACTGAATTCCAGCCGCTTTGAATCGTAGAATGTCCTTGGTGATGGCCCGGAGAGGTTTACGATGGTGGACGAAAAGTCGCACGTATTGATTGTCGATGACGATGACATGCTCTGCAAGGCGCTTGCGACCCGGCTCTCCTGGGCCGGCTACTCCGTGGACAGCGTTCCCAACGGTCGACGGGCCATTGACCAGTGTTCCCATCACACGCCGCAAGTGATGATTCTGGACGTGTCACTGCCGGATATCGACGGGTATCAGGTCTGCCGGACCGTCCGTAGCAAGCTCTTGAACGACTACACCGCCATCATTTTTCTAACCGGAGCCTCGCAAGATGAGTTGGGAGACATCGACAGGTTCTTGGATCGCGTCGGAGGACAGTTCTTCCTCCGCAAACCCTACGATACCCAAAACCTGATCGGTTTATTGGACAGCATCACCGGCACCAAACGGTTGGCCTCGAACGATTGGCTGTCGGCGTGGAGTTTGAACTGAACACCGCATGGCATGGGGGCACGAACCGTGATGACAACACCACCCACCATCCTCCTCGTCGACGACGATTTGGGTGTCCGCACCGCCTTGGCTAAGCGATTGCAAGCCGTCGGTTTCAAAGTCCAAATGGCTGCAAATGGTTCGGAGGCGTTGCAATTCATTCGCAACCAGCATCTGGACGCAGCCTTGATCGACGTGAAGATGCCCGACATAGATGGTTTCGCCGTTTGTGAAAGCATTCGCGCCAACCAAGCCTGCAAAGACATTCCCGTGTTCATGCTGACCGGAACCGATGACGGCGTCGTGCGCAATTTCTTCGCCAAGCTGACCTCGACGGTAGGCGCCAACCATTCCGTCACCAAGCCCTGTGACGGCAAAGTCCTCGCCCGGCAGCTTTGGGACGCCGTACACGTCCCAAGCGCCTGTTGAATCGCGTGGTCGCGCTCATGGGTCCAGACGCATTTGTCGTTGGACGGGTGGCCCACCTCCTACTGCGCCCCGACCAAGTCTTTTACGAGCCGCGAGCAGGGTGCCCCATCCATCGCGCAGCGATGGGTGGGGTCTCGATGATCAGAACGCGCAGGGTGGCCCACCTCCTTTGGAGGTGGGGGAGCCGATGATTGACGTTCCCCGTCATGCCCGCAGTCTGTAGCACAGGTTTCACCCGCCTCTTAACAGAGCCGCGACCGTCAGGGAGCGGTCTTCTATTCCGAATCACTTCACGAGCCGCGAGCGCGAAGCGAGCGGTCTTCTCTTCCAACATTTTCAGCAGGATGCAGGGTGCCCCATCCATCGCGCAGCGATGGGTGGGGTCTCGATGATCAGAACGCGCAGGGTGGCCCACCTCCTTTGGAGGTGGGGGAGCCGATGATTGACGTTCCCCGTCATGTCCGCAGCATTGCATTGCGCAATGCGGTCGTAACCCAGGATGAAGCCGTTTGCCCACGCCACCCTCACAAGTTCTTCAATCGCTCCTGTCTGTCGTACGACTGCAACTCGGAAATGAGCGGATCGAGTTCGCCTTGCATGATCCTGTCCAGACAGTGCAGATCGAGATGAATGCGGTGGTCGGTGCAGCGGTTCTGTGGAAAGTTGTACGTACGAATGCGCTCCGAACGGTCGCCGCTGCCGATCATCTTCTTGCGGGCCGCGGATCGTTCACTGTCCGCCGCAGACTGAAAATGGTCGAACAGTCGCGCGGTCATCAGCCTGCGGGCTTTGGCACGATTCTTGTGCTGCGACTTGTCATCGCGCATGGAAACGGTGATCCCCGTTTCCTTGTGTACCAATCGGATGGCTGATGAAACCTTGTTGACGTTCTGCCCACCGGGTCCGCCGGCCCGCGAGACGAATTCCTCAACGTCATTTTCCCAATTGACCTTGATATCGATTTCCTCCGGCTCGGGCAGAATCGCGACGGTTACGGCTGAGGTGTGCACTCGGCCCTGCGACTCGGTCACCGGCACGCGCTGCACGCGGTGCCCTCCTCCTTCGTAACCCAGGTGTGAATACGCCCCTTCGCCGCGAATGTTGAGCACGATATCCTTGAACCCACCCCGATCGGACGCGGATGAATCAATCACTTCCATTTTGAACCGGTGACTGTCGCAATACCGCGAATACATCTCGAACAGCTCGCGGGCGAAAAGCGATGCCTCATCGCCGCCCGTGCCCGCGCGAATTTCCATGATGATCGACGAGACAGCCGCGTCCTCGCTGCTCACCATCCGCTCCTTCAACGCATCCAGCAGTGTCGAAGACTGTACTTCCAATTCCATGATTTCCGCTTCAGCCAGCTCGCGCAGCTCGCGATCTTCGGAAGCGTCGGCCACGATGGACCGGGCCTGTTCCAGTCGGTCTTTAACGCCTCGAAATTCCAGGTAAGGTTCAACCAGGCGACGCATCCTGCCCAATTCCTTGGCCACCGGAACGCTACGAGTCGGATCCGCCGACACCACAGGGTCATTCAACGATTGTTGAAGCTCCGAATGTCGGGCGGCCAACTCGTCAAGCCGCTGAAACAATCTTTCGTCAACGGTTTCCACCATTTGACCGAACTCCCCGCGAAATGTTAAGCTGAAATTCACACGGCGCATTGAAAATCCACGTCACGACTCATCAAACGCGCCGCGGCGTGGATTCAGACTATAAACCTAGCTACTGACGAACTTTACGCGATCCTGTGACAACCTTCGTTTGCTTTTTGAAATACTCGCCGCCAAATTTGTCTTGGAATCGCTGCACCCGTCCGGCTGTATCGATATATTTCTGCGTGCCGGTGAAGAACGGATGACAATTCGAGCAAATCTCGACCACGATTTCCTTGAGCGTACTGCGGGACTTGAATGAATTCCCACAGCCGCAACGGACGTTGGTTTCATAATATTCCGGGTGAATGCCTTTTTTCATAATCCAATCCCATCACAATCGCCGTCTCTCGAATATCATCGACCCCACAAGTGTAAAGCGCTCTACAGATATTTCAAGACCCAGGTTTGCTCTAAACCAGCGTTACCTCGCGTTTTTCAAGCCATCAGCCATTCACGGCGAAACCTTCCATGGCGGATGACATGGGAAGTTCATGCCGGCAACGGGGCATCATCTTCTGTGACTTGCATGGCCAGAACCGTGATGTCGTCGGCTGGCAGGAGCGAACCGTTGTTGCGGTTGAGCCGGTCGTCCAGCTCGATGGCGGCATCCACAATATCTTTTCTTGAAACGGTTTCCAAAACGGACATGTGCCCCGTCATTTTCGAATTCCCGTCTGCGGAGAGATGATCAAAAGCAGATTCAATTCCGTCGGTATAGATGATAACCTTGTCACCGGCATGAAGCTGTACTTGATCTGTGGGACAGTCAAATTCATCGAAAAGCCCCATCAACCCACCGGATGAATCGAGTTCTATCATCCCCGCCGGTCGGATCAGCAACGGGTAGGGATGCCCGCCGCGGGCGAATTTCATGACCAGTGTTTCCAGATTGACCACGCAATAGGCAGCGGTGACAAACTGACAATTGGGTAATGCGTGCTGACATAACGCTTCATTCAGCATTTGGAGCGATTGACCCGGATCCAACACACGGTAGCCCTCGCCGGCGATGATCTTGGTCGTCAAGGCACGCTTTACATACATGGTCAACAAGCCGGCGGCTACGCCATGACCCACCGCATCCACAACGTAGAATCCGACGTGGGATTCGTCGATTCGTTGAATGTCGAACATGTCGCCCGATACCCAGGACGCAGGTCGAAAGATGCTGGCGAAGCGAAGGCGTCCGATCTGATCAATGTTGCGAGGCAAGAAATCCCGTTGTAATCGCGAGGCCAGCCGCAACTCGTCATCGATTTCGCGAAAGTGATCGTGGAGCCGTTCTCCCAAACGCTGCATGCGATCCAGCTCACGCTCGACCTGGCGCAGATGATTCTGAAATCGCGCGATCATGGCCAACCGACTCGTCAGCTCTTCCCGCGTGACGTTGGCGGATGCGTGCTCGATTAGCGAGTCTTCACTGTTCGACCATTGCTGCCGATCCGCCCCGACGACGACAGCGGCAATGCGGCGCGCATCCACGCTGTGCAGGAACGACTGAAGTCGGGCGCTGGGCACCGGCGGCGAGGCTAAAACGACCGCGTCCACGTGACCGTCGATGGTCTTCTCGTCGGCGGAATCGAAATCGGCCACCGTGTCCACGATCCAGTGATTCGCGGACCAAAGTTCACAGACCCCCGCGGGCAAGGATTCAGGATTGCCGACCAATAGTACCTGCATGAATGCGCACCGACCCCGTTGAGGCTGGGCGGGCGGTACCGGTGAACATTATCGGACCCGCATTGCCCGGCAAGAAGAGACGTTTGACAGTGGGTCGGTAGACTATCGGGCGGTCTTTAGTACGGAATCGGGAATCTCCACGGTGTCGCCCTCGGCGATGCCGAGTCGGGCGAACGTGCCGGCACGAACTTCCAGGGCGTATCGGTAGGGGGCTCGCGGAGTGTAGGAGCTTTCGTCGAGTGCGGCCATCGTAAACGTCTGCACGATACGTCCGTCGCTGCGGATGAACGCGATGTCCAGGTCGACAATGGTGTTTCGCATCCAGAAGCCCGTGGCTTGTTCGCGCTGAAAGATGAATAACATGCCGCGTTCCGCGCCGTCGGGATGGGGGGCAAGCTGTTCGGCGGTGACGAACATCAAGCCTTTCATGCGTTCGTCATTCGAATCGGCGATCCAGGCGCGCACTTTGAGTTCGCCGACGCTGACGTCCGTCGTGCCGAGGGCGTCCAGCGCATTGGGTTTGGTCGGCGAACAGCCGTTGACCAGCCAGCCTATCGCGACGACACCATACACAAATATCTTCATCGGCGTTTTCCTTCTTGGCTATGGCAGCCAATTTCGCATGCCGTCCGCCATGAACTCGCGGAGGAGGCTAGAACCGGCGGGAAGACCGGCTTGCTGCTCGCTTGTAATGATCCGCAAAAACGATTTCTTCGCAACCCTGGTCTGGTTGGCGACTGGGGCACGGGTCACCCGGCAAGCATGGACAGGATTGACAGGATGGAACAGGTTTGGTCGCAGGCCCGCAGGTGCATACAAACCCGCGGCATTCGGCTACCTCGCTCAATCATCGGCTCCCCCACCTCCAAAGGAGGTGGGCCACCCAGCCTGTCTCCGTTGAGTGTCGGGGGGCAGGGCGGGTTGGAGTTGCGTGTGCTCTGCGGGGGACCGCTCGCTTTGAGCTCGCGGCTCGTGATAGGGCGGGCGATGAAATGGATGGGGCGGCAGGTGAAATCGGCAGGTGAAATCGGCGAGTGAAGTCGGCGAGTGAAATCGACGAGTGATGGGTGCCACTCGAACGGCATTCGGCTACCCCGCTCAATCATCGGCTCCCCCACCTCCAAAGGAGGTGGGCCACCCCGCCTGGATATCACTGATACGAAAATTGATTCCACGGGGGGGACGGCGCGGACCCGGGGGTGCTGCAAACGTCTGAACCGTTACCTATTCACTGGGTCGGTGACGACTGATCCAACTTGGCTTGAATCATTTCGCCGGCGCGCTTGGGGTCGGCTTTGCCGCCGGAAAGCTTCATGACCTGACCGCGCAGGAAACCCGCGGCTGCCTTGGCTTTTTTGGGGCTTTGGATCGCATCCTGAACGGCGTCTTCGTTTTCGGCCCATACCTGATCAACCCAGGCTTGCAACTGCGAATGGTCTTGAACGACGACCAGGCCCAATCGTTCCGCGATGACGTGGGGCGGGTCGGGCGATTCCAGCATGATCGGGGCGATCTTGTTTGCGGAGGTGGCGCTGACGGTGCCGTCATCCACGAGTCGCGACAACCCGGCTAGCCGTCGGGCGTCGATGCCCAGACGACCGATGGACACTTCCCGTTCGTTGGCCAGCCTGGCCCAGATATTCACAAACTGTTTGGCGACGGTGGCGGCTGACACGCCCTCCGCGACGGCGTCTTCAAACAGATCGGCGGTCTCGCGCTGGGATACGATCTGCGCCGCATCCGCTTCCGATAGGCAGTATTCGTTTTGAAGTCGTAGGCGCCGGGCGAGCGGCAGTTCGGGCAAGGTATCACGCAGCTCTTGCAGCCACTGGTCTTGCACGCAGACCCGGGCCAAGTCCGGATCGGGGAAATAGCGATAATCGTGGGCGGCTTCCTTGCCGCGTTGAAAAACGGTCGCGCCTCGTTCGTCGTCCCAGCCGCGGTTTTCATTGGGGCGGTTGCCCTTGACGTAGGATGGATCGGCTAACCAGTCCTGCACCTGCCGGCGGAATTCGTAATCGATCGCGTCGCGAACGGAGCGGAAACTGTTCAGATTCTTGACTTCGACGATGGGCGTGAAGAACTCGCCGTGCGACGTGCGAATGGCGACGTTGATGTTCGGCTCGAAGCGCATCTGGCCCATCTGCATGTTGGCGGCGGATACGTGTAGATGCGTGACGAGCTTGTGCAGTTCGGTGCAGAAGACGTAGGCCTGCTCGGCGGAATGAATGTCGGGATGGGTGACGATTTCCAGAAGCGGGGTGCCGGCGCGATTTAGATCGACGAGGGTGCAGCCGGGCTGATCGTGCAGGTTTTTGCCGGCGTCTTCTTCCAGATGGGCACGAATGATTCCGATGCGATGTGTTTGGCCTTCGGCGACGATTTCAAAAGTGCCGTCCCGCGACAGGGGCTTATCGTATTGGCTGATTTGATAGTTCTTGGGCAGGTCCGGATAGAAATAGCTTTTGCGGTCCCACTTGGTGATGGGTGGGATTTCGCAGCCCAGGGCCAAGCCGGTCAGTACGGCCAACTCGAAAGCCTTTCGATTCATCACGGGCAATGCGCCGGGCAGACCGGTGCACACCGGGCACAGCAGGGTATTGGGTTCTGCGCCGAATCGAACGGCGCACCCGCAAAACAGTTTGGTTTGTGTGGCCAACTGGACATGAATCTCGAAACCCACGACAAGGCGGGTTTCGATGGTCGTTCCGTCACTGGGTTGGGCTGGGCTTGTCACAGTCGGCTGGCGATGGCTTGGGCCAGTGGATTGACCAACAGGGGGATGACCTTGGCGCCGGCCAACTGATCCGCCCGATCGAACAAATTGTTTGCGACGTCAACGAGCTTGGCATCGGCGCCGATGTTCCAGTACTTGCGCAGCGTCAGAAAGATGCTTAACGGCTGGCGTTCATACTCATTACTGCGCACTTCAAAGGTCGATGTGCGGGACTTGGTCTCGATGTAGGCTTGCAGGTCACAGGCCTCCGTCAAGGCTGCGCCGAAATAGGGCTGGGCATCGATGGCGTGGGCGGCGTCGCTTCCCAGCACGAATTGCCCCAGCGGATGGTCGGCCCATAGTGTTTCGGCGACGAGTTGATCGTGATTGCCACGGTATTCCAGGTCGAAGCCGTAAATGATTTCGAGGTGATCGTAATCCAACTCGCTGAACGTCAGGTGATAGGGAGCTTGTTCTAGAATGACGTTGGCCAGGTTTCGCACGGCCTCCACGCTGGGTGGGCCATGGTGGCCGAAGCGCAGGCTGTTGGGTTCCAGTCGAATCCATCGGCGGGATTCGTCGTGAGTTGGTACGCCTTCCAAAATCAGACAGCCGTCCTCCCGACGGCGAAATTTTTGCAGGTCCGGGAAATCTTTCCGCACACGGTCGAAAAAATGAAGTACCGTCTCACGTTCTAAAGCCAAATCCAGTTTTAGAAACAGCCGGCAACTGACGTAGAAATCGTCACAGAATTGGGTGTAATCAGTGCTCATGGAATGTTACTGCGGGAATTTCTGTGTCCTTTTTGTCGAATCGGCCTCACCGACTATTATTGTCCATGGCGGCGTCCACGGCAACCGAAAACACTTTCAGCGTTTCGGTTGGGTCCGTAACACAATCGGCGGCAGCACAACGGGCGTACGCCGTCGTCGGGACGTTGCCCAAGTTAGGGCGCGTACGCCGTCGTCGAAACGTTGCCCAAGACACGCGTCGGCGGATCGATGGGGTTCCCAGCGATGAATCGCTGTGCTATTTTCGCACCTTCCCTACGGGACGCGGAACGTACGTACCACCAGCCGCCGACTGTGTCACGGACCGGGTCGCCGATTGTGTCACGCACCCGATTCGGCTGATGTTTGACCCGTAGGCCGGGGGCGCCTGGTCGGCGATTGATACTTGCTTTCCGGCGCATCCGATGGAAACATTATCGTCAGAACGGGTCCAGTGTCCGTACCATCGTCTAAGCGCATGGAAGCCAAAATGAATCCCATCGTTTCACCCACCACTACCGAACGAATCGTACGCACGCTGGTCATCACGGGGATGGTTGGGGTCTTTTCGATCTGGTTCTTATACGATGGATTTGTCAATTGGCCACAGTCGAATCTGGAAAAGGCCGTCCAATCGCTTCAGCCGGCGCCGGAGACGCTTCCTGAAATCAACGCATCGGTGACGGTTGACTTGGCCGAGTCGTTGGAGGCGGAGCGTCGTCGCAAGCACGCCACTGGGGAGCGTCTGACGCGCGGTGATATAGATGGGCGATTCGGAAAGGCGGGGTGGAACGGGCTGCGCCAGGGTATCACGGAATCTCGATATTTTGGGCCGGGGGGAACGTTGGTCATCCAATTCAACGGCGATCTGGTCCATGGCGTTTCGTTCGAAAAGGGGTCGCGGGACGAAGCCGAGCTTTTCGTGCAGAAGGTTTTGGGATTTGGATTACTTCCCGTCACGTTGTTGATGCTGGGGCAGGTGGTGCGGGTGGTGTCAACGCGGGCGATTCTGGATCAACACGGTCTGAAATTACGGGGCCGGCGTCCGATTTCGATTGAATCGATGCGGAGTCTGGACGCCACAGATTTTGAACGCAAGGGGATCATCGACTTGCGTTATGAAACGGCCGGGCGCGAACGCGTGCTTCGGCTCGATTCGTACGTGTACCGAGACCTTCGGGCATTGGTCTCCGGCATCTGCGATCGCTGTGGCTTCAGCAATCCGTTCGCGGCGTCGGGAGAATCGATTCACGTGGCTGATCCAAAGCGCGACGACAAGCTGTTGACGGGTCAGCCTTGACGTGGCCCCAGTCCCCGCGAAGCCGCCCAGGCGATGATGTGGTCGACTACCTGGCGAACGGACTGCCGTTCCGTTTCGACGATCAGATCGGCGGAACGGCGGTAGATCGGTTCGCGTTCCGCGAGGAGCTTGCGAACTTCCTCGATGCCGCGGATGTGGGTTAACGGCGGACGGGAATCGCCGGATCGTTCATCGGTGCTGATGCGGTGAAAGAGCGTTTCCGCAGTGGCCGTCAGCCACACGAATGCTCCGTTGGATTTCAGTGAGCGGACGTTTTCGTCTAGAAGTACGGCCCCGCCGCCGACGCTGATCACCGCGTTATTCATCGTCGCGACTTGGTCGACCGTTCGATTTTCACGTAGCCGGAAGCCTCGTTCGCCCTCGGCAGAAAAAATCTCGGAAATGGTCATGCGAGATTCGGCTTCGATTCGTTCATCCGTATCGACGTGCTGATACTGCAATCGGTTGGCGAGTTCCCGGCCCACGGTGGATTTGCCGCATCCGCGATAGCCGATCAGGACGATATTCAATGGACGTGGATCGGGCATCGATCACCCGGTTTCGTCTTGGCTCAGCAGGTCATGGACGATTTGGGACATGCATTGGCGGTCGGCTTCCTGTTGAATCCAGAATTCGAATTGCATCGCCGCCTGGGCGACGAACATATCCGCCCCGCTGATCGTGCGGCAGCCGAGCGCCTGGGCGTCTTTCAGCAATCGCGTTTGCAGGGGTCGATAGACGGTGTCAAACACAACCGGCGTATGTTGCAGCGAATCGGGCGGCATGGGTGATTCGGCGTGGTTGGGCCACATTCCCACGCTGGTGCAGTTGACCAGCACCTTGCCATCGGCATTTTGGCGTTCATCCCACGGTTTGAATTGCCCGCCGATCGCGTCGGCCAATGCGGACGCACGGGACCCGTCGCGATTGAAAAGCGTGACACGGCAGCCGCAGTCTGCAAGACCGGTGCTGACGGCCCGGGCGACGCCGCCGGCGCCAAGCACGTCGACGGTCAATCCGTCCAAATCATCGAGATTGCACTCCATGCCGCGAGTCAAGGCTTCCAAAGCCGCATCGCAATCGGAATTGCATCCCCAGAGTTCGCCGTCTTCGAATCGAATCGTATTGATGGCACCGATCGAATCGGCTGGCGGTTCAAAACGATCGCCGAGATAGCGGTAGGCGTGTTCCTTGTGCGGGAGCGTCACGCTGAAGCCACGCGCGTCCAATCCATCGTACGAAAGACATTTGTCCATGAAGGCTGCAAACGCCTCGTACGACGGCTCGACAAGCATCGGCAGATAGACAGCCTGCAATCCTGAAATCGCGAACATTTGATTGAACAACATGGGGCTGATTGAATGACCCACGGGGTGGCCTATGACACCGAAGACGTCCGTACCCGCGTTGACCGCGTCCCATCGATAGGTGTCACGCATTTCACCCAACGTCAGTTGGCCGGGGGCGGCGATTTGCGATTTGTCGAGGGCACAATAGGTCGCAAAGGCCCCGAATTTCTTGGCCAACAGTCGCGAAAGTAATCCCGCGTCGCCCAGGCAAATCGCGATGGCGTTGCTGCCGGCTGATTGCATGATGTCGAAGGCCTCGAAATTGGACAGGATGGATTCCGCGGGCCAGGCGATTTTGATGACGCTGGCGTTCGGATCCGCTGACATTTCCTGTAGGAGTTGGGCGATTTGAGGCGGTCGGCCATCGAAGTCGTGATGCGAAAGGATCAATGACGGGGCAGCCGCGGCTGGACCGCCGGCCGGCGGGCGTAACAGGTCGTTTCGCGCCAATGCGGACCCGCCGTTTGGCTTCCAGGCATTGAATTCAAAATCGATGAAACCCTCGCCCCACCTTCCGGCAGCGAGGAGTCGACGGATGCGCTCTTCCACGGGGCCGGTGAATCGTCCACCCTCCGCCGTCGGCCGGCATGTCGCGATCCACCTGCCGGTGGGCAGATCGTCAGCCAAGCCGGTGATGTCGCCCAGCGTTGATTTGAGCGCGTCAAGTCGCAGTTCCACACCGTCGGCGCCGGCAGCGAGCGCCGCCGACGCGCGGGATTTCATGTCGGCTACGCTGTCCGCCAGGATGGTAGCAATCAGCAACGTCATGGATGGACCAAACCGATACCGTCAGCCATTCTGGTTGTATCCTTTCCCAGCCGCGACCATCCGGGCGGGAATTCGCCTCTTAACAGAGCCGCGCCCGACAGGAAGCGGTTGGATCGTGAAAAGCCTGTCCGCTCCCTCACGGTCGCGGCTTTGATACGAGGCAAACAGCGCGATTAGCTACACCAGGTGCATTACGCAGACGGATCGCGCTGGTCTTGCGTGTTCATGCCCTGATCGCGCAGCAAACGACCCACTTCGTCCCGCCGTTTGACCGCGACGATGCGCTGGGCCATCACCGCACTCCAGCGAGGATCCTGGGGATGCATGCCTTGCGACTCGTAAAAAGCCGCCATGATTCCATCGTAGGCTTCGATGAGCGCGATCAGTTCACCATCACTGCGGTATCGATCTCGATGCCAGATCGCGTCCAGCGGCAGTCGCGGCTTGGGGTTGGCGGTGTTGGTCGGCCAACCGATGCACATCCCCGCAACCGGGAAAACGTATTTTGGCAGAAACAACGCTTCACGAACCTCGTACGGACGATTCCGAAGCGCCCCGATCATGCAAATTCCTAATCCCAACGACTCGGCCGCCACAGCCACGTTTTCCATCACCAGCGCCGTATCCACCAACGACAAGACCGTGGCCTCGGCCATGCCGAAATCGACGTCTTGGGCGTCATACATTTT
Organism: uncultured Phycisphaeraceae bacterium; assembly: GCA_964424105.1. Lineage (GTDB taxonomy): Bacteria > Planctomycetota > Phycisphaerae > UBA1845 > UBA1845 > CAYRHJ01. Next base: position 126,013 of record CAYRHJ010000018.1, read on the forward strand.
AGCGCAAAGCTGTAGCCGATACAGATCGGCGCAGAACGCCAGAAAAACCGGGGCTTCGTGAATGTGCACCTGATCCGCACACAGCTCAGCCAGGTGATGCTTCAAATCCAGATCGGTAATCGAGATAACCGTGTAGGCCTGCATGTTGCTGGATGTGGACGCTCGCGTGCCGGCTTCGATCAACGTTTCGAGGACGTCTTCGCTGACCGATTCGTTGGTGAAACTTCGGCAGGATACGTGTCGATGCATGACGTCTATGGTTGATCGGGGTGGTCTTGATGTGTGTGCCATGCTCATCTTGAATCCGCTAGCTCAAATCGCCGAACGACTCCAGTCCATTGATCCTCGAAGGGTTCGTGCGCTGAGCCTCAATGTTCAGCGAATACCTCGTCTGGGTCCAGTTTCTTGAACAAAATGACGGCCTCGCCCAGCGGCGATCCTTCCGGCAACGCATCCATCGCCGACGACCATCGGTAGGCCGACTCATCCAGCCCCAACATTAATCGGCATTTGTCCGCCGCGTCCGGCACGAAAGGACGCATCAACGTGACAAACGCCCGAACGGTCCGCAGGCAGACATGAACGGCCCGGCCGCAGGCGGCCATGTCCGTCTTTCGTGTGCGAAATGGTGCCGTCGCGTCGAAATACCCGTTCGCGTCCCGTGCCAACTGCATCAATCGGCCCAGCGCGGACTTGAATCGGCACGCTTCCAGATCAGCGGCCATTCCTTCCATCGTCTGCCGGCAGCGCTCAATCTGTTCCCGATCGACGTCTTCCCCGATTCCCGCGGCGGGCACCTTGGCCTCAAAATATTTGTTTGCGAACGTCATGCTGCGGTTTACGAAATTGCCCAGTGCGTTGACCAGTTCGCCGTTGTTTCGCGCCAGGAAATCATCCACGTCGAAGGTGGTCCGTTGCGATTCAGGAGCGATCGACGTCAGATAGTACCGCAACGGATCGGGGTCGAACCGTTTCAGATAATCCTCGATCCAGATGGCCGTGCCCCGACTCTTGCTGATTTTTTGTTCGTCCTTGCCGGGGAACTTGATGTTCAGGAATGCGTTGGCCACCACGTTGCTGGGAAGTTGAAACTCGCCCGATTCACCCTGAATCGATTCGTTGTCGTGCGTGGCCATCAACATCGCCGGCCAAGTCAATGCGTGGAAAACCGTGTTGTCCTCGCCGATGAAATGGATCACCCTGCAATCCGGCGATTTCCACCAATGTTCATACGCCTGCCAGCCCTCGCCCCGATCCTCGCAAAGCTTGGCCGTGAACGAAACGTAGCCGATGGGGGCATCGAACCAAACGTACAATACCTTGCCTTTCGCATCGGGATCATCGAGCGGAACCGGAACGCCCCACGACAAGTCCCGCGTCATGGCTCGTTCGGGAAGTCCGCCCTTGAACTCGAACGCAATGCCGTGGGACTTCAACACGGTCCCCGCTGCAACACACGTCGCCCGTGATTCAAACATCAGGCGAACCGGCCCCGAACCGTCCCCGCCGCGCTCCGAAGTATGCGGAGGCAACTCCCCCGCCAGGGCTTCGACACGCTCGCTGTTCAGGTCCGCGATTTCGATCAGCGGAATCATCTGCCCCATGCAGAAATTGATCACCGACGATCGCCACGACTCCCGTTTCGTCGCCAGCCAGGACCGCAGCCGATCTTCCATCTGATCCAGCCGTAGATACCAATGGACCGTTTCGCGCTTCTCCGGCTTGGATTGCGTCAGCGCGCTGATCGGATCCAACAATTCCAACGCATCCAGCGATCGGCCGCACCCCTCGCATTGATCACCGAAGGCGTTGTCACTCCCACAGTGCGGGCAGGTACCCTTGACGTATCGATCCGGCAGGAATTGCTCCGCTTTCGTGTCGTAGAGTTGATTCGTCGTGCGCTTCGTGAAATAACCCTTTTCGTGGATTGAAAGGAACATCTGCCGGCTGATGCGTTCGTGCAATTGGACGTAGTCCGGCTGATGCGTGCCCCCGAAAATGTCAAACTCGATCCGCAGCCCCGCGAAGCTCCTGCGCTGCGATTCGTTGTAATAGGCCGTCAGCTCTTCAACGCTGCGACCCTGCTCCCGGGCGGTCTTCAAGGCGGCCACGCCGTTGTCATCGCTTCCGCAAATGAATCGCACGTCGGCCCCGGTGGCCCGAAGGTAACGCACGTAAACATCAGCGGGCAGATACGCGCCGGCGATGTGCCCGACGTGCAACGGCCCATTGGAATAGGGTAGGCCCGATGTCACCAGAAATCGGCGGTCTGCCATCAGAAATCAATTCGCTGCTCGTTGTCTGTCTGTGCGGGTACGTACGCAGACTGGTCCGTTCGACGTTTCCGAGCGGCGATCTTAACACGACTCGCGATCGTGCGACACTCCTGGTATCGACCGGAAGGCGCGGAATTCTCGAGACCACGGGTGATTGTGGCTTTGAAATTGCTCCGTCGAATTCTGAACGGCGATGATAGGCTTTACTCGTACGTCTTAGTGTGCCTAACGCAATGGCCGACCTGTCATTCCGATAGACAGGGAAACCGCTCCCTCACGGTCGCGGCTCTGATATTGTCAGGAGTTTTTAGTTGACGGCTACGTCGTTCCCAACGTTCAGGGCCATGATTCGATTCTGGTCCCGAATATACAGGGTCTTGCCGACCAACGTGGGAACGGTCCACGCTTTTGGCTCGCACAGTTTCACCTTGGAATGGATTTTGAACTCGTCCGGAGTCGCGGTCGCAAGCCCCAAGACCCCGTCTTCATCGAGAATGATGAACTTGCCGTCAGCGTACACGCACGTCGCCTTGGCGAAATCCCGCTTGCGCCAGGCGACGTCTCCGGTCTTGACGTTGATGGCTGAAAAGAACGATGGCGACATTTCACCCGACGAGCCGTAAATATGATCTCCGACGCGAATCGGTGTGGTGTGGTAAAACCGGATCTTCTTCTGCTCCCACAAGTCTTTAATGGTGGTCTTGTCGCCATCCCGGGCCAGCGTCACGCCGCGGGAGCCGGTCTGCGCCGAGGAGAAGACGAGGTGGCGATCCTCTTCGTTCCACACCGGCAGAATAATGTTTTGGCCCCACTGATTGGCGTGCTCAATCTGCCACAGGAGGTCACCGTTGTCCGGATTCACGCCAACGATTTCACCGGCCATCGAACAGATGAGCTGATCCTGCCCGTCGATGGTGATGAGCCGGGGAGTGGAATAACTGTTTCCGAAATCCAGACGTTTCCAGGCGACCTCGCCGGTTTTCTTGTCAAACGCGACCAGACTATGACCTTCGCCGCCGACCATGACAATAACCTTGTCCTTGTAGGCGAACGGGCTTGACGAGTATCCGTGATTCAGTTCGGTGCCTTCGAATTCACCCCATAGGTCCTTCTTCCATTCGACCTTGCCGTCGGCGGCGTTCAGGCAATGCATCAGGCCGGACACGCCGATGGCGTACAGTCGATCGCCGTCGAGAAGCGGCGTGCTTCGTGGTCCGATTCCAAACTCGCGAACATGCCCATCGCTGATGGTGGTTTCGTAGGCGTGCTCCCAAACGGTCTTGCCCGTCTTGGTATCGAGACAGAACACGGCTTCTTTCTCGCCCGATCGCCCCATGGTGTACAATCGGTCCTTGTTGACGATGATGGAAGAGTGTCCCTCGCCGAATTCACGTTCCCAAAGAACCGGCGGTCCGCTTTCCGGCCAACGGTCCGCAAGGTCAATCGAGGAGACCTTGAAGTCCTGCGCGGGGCCGCCCCACTGCGTCCATTGTGCTTGGGCGACGGCGGTCGCCAAACCTAGCATCGTCGCGCCGGCAACAACGAGCGGTCTTCGATCATATATAGTGCGATTCATACTCAATCCCTTTCAAGGTTTGAACTTAAGTGCTCGCTCGTCATTCCCAACGTCTGATCGGAATAATTGGCCGCGAACGAGTGCGATTATACCGTTTCGACTTCAAATTGAGACCAGCGAAAATGTACGAAGTCGTAAGCATCTCGCCGCTGGGCAAACGCAATTCATCTGCCAGGCTCTTTCTCGGCGGATACGGTTATTCCTGCGGTGTTTCGGCGTCTTCAACCGTTCCCGCATCGGGCGGCGATTGCGGAATGGCGATCACTCGGAATTGCCGCTCCGGGACGTCATATTTTCGCAAAACGTCTCGAACTTGCGACGCTGAAAAAACTTGCAACGCCTCGGTCTCGGTCTGGTCTTCCCGAGGCGAACGACCGTGCATGTCCAGTTGACTCAGCAGCGCGGACCAGTAGCGAACTTCCTTGAGCGCGTCCTGTGTGACTTGGGCGAGCTGCTTCTTGGCTTCCGCCAATTCCACGTCGTTCGGCCCTTCTTGCGTCAGTTTCGACATCATCCCACGAATTTCATCGGCCAGCTTCGATGCGTCGGAAGGCGCGCAGGGGGCACCGGCGACGAAGCGCCCGGCTTCACGCATCACAAACGAAGCCTGACTGACCGCACGAATGGATTTGACAAGCCCCATTTCCTCGCGGAGCCGCTTATCCAATCGCTGCTGTAGGACGTGGGCGGCCAAGTCCAGCGCCCGGCGATCGGAAGTTTCACGCCCGTCACAGCCCACGAAGCCCACCGCGACCATGGCCTCCGCGGACTCGTTGCTCCCGTCGGTCACAACGGTCTCCAACGCTTCTCGCGGGCCGGGGATTCGCCTCAACGTTCGATATCGATCGAGATGATCCGCGTCGCGCGAACGCTTGGGCAGGGACGCGACGTACTTCTCCAGAAGCGGTTTCAATTCGTCCAACGAAATGGAACCCACGACCGAGACCTCGATGGGCGCTTCGCGGCTGAGACGATCAAACCAAGCCTGCGTCATGTCGACCGTCAGGCGATCGACGCGCTCTTTCGACCAAAAGGCCAATCGCGAATCGCCGTCGGAAAGCAATCGCTCCATCGTTTCGGCCGCGGCGTAACGCGGTGATTTCTTGTATTCGGCGGCCATGTCGCGCGTTTGCTGCTGCCATTGTTCAAACGCTTCCGAATTTACGCGGCCATCGGTCAACAGAAGATATAACTGTTCCAAGCCGTTGCCAAGTTCGGTTCGAGTGGACTGAACGCGAATCTCGAATGTATCCATCCCGGAAACGTGAGCACGCAACTGAACGAACTTGCCGTGTTGAATGTCGTAAATGTTCCGGCGGGAATGACGGGAAGTGGACGGCTCGTTGATCACGATCGCCGCCGCCTGTGTGACGCCGGCATTGTCGGCGGTTTCTTCGATCGTTCCGCCCGCCAGCGAAACGGTCACGAATACGAATTCGTTGGCTTGTTCCATAAATCGATGATGCACACGCACGCCGTTCGAAAGCGTCAGGCTGGTGACACCGAATTCCTCGTCCAAGCTGCTTTCTACGATCGAGCCGGGCGTGGGCGGCGTTTCCAGCAATGTGCGGGGGGCGAGTTGTTCGGGCAGGGGCTCAATCTCCTTCTCCCAGGTTTCGTTGACGACGGCAAGGACTTCCTCGGATGTCGGGGGGGTCACTCCATCCGATTCGGCAACGATGACGACGTACGCGAACGCCCCCGGTGAAAAATAATCGCGAAACACGTGATCCAATTCATCGATCCGAATGGTCTGCAAGAGTTCGCGATACAGCTTGTATTCCTGCAACAACGACATGATCGGTTTGTTGTCGTTGACCGCGCTCGCGATGTCGAACAGGATGGCGCGAGACTCCCGCTCGCCTTCTTCGCGGACCAGTTTTTGAGCGTCCGTCGTGATGTCGTACTTGGCCCAATTCAGCTCGCTGAGCGTGAACAAATGATCTCTCGTCCGTTTGATTTCCGTGATGACCCGTTCGAGCATCGGCCGCCAGGGCTGGTCCGTCCCCTCGGCGGAAACACTCACCAGCAGCCCCGAATTGAAGAAGTTGAGCAATGACACACTTGCGTTGCTGAACGGAGCCTCGCCCGCCTGAACCGCCATCTTGAACCGCTGACTCATGATCCAGGCTGCGACAGACTCGACCAAGTCTTGACGCCATTGCTCTTTCGTCGTGGTTACCGGCCGACCTTCACGCAGCTTCATCATCTGGATCTTCACGCCCGCGACCTCGGGGTCGGTCACGACAAACGCTTTGCGCGATGCAAACGGAGTCAATTCCGCCGATTTTGGTTCGGGCAAAGCGGCCGCGGGCGCCTCCTCCGAAAACCATCTCTCGATCATCGGCAAGACGTTCTCCGATTGAACGTCGCCCACCACTATGAGCGTCATCCGTTCGGGTCGATACCAGGTCTTGTAATATTTTTCCAATTGGCCGCGGTCCGCTTCAGTGATGACCTTGGCATCTCCCACGGGCAGATGATTGGCGAACCGCGACCCGGCGAATAATTGAGGCCAAAGCTTGTCCCGCACGCGCTGAAACGACGTTTGGCCCTCCACCCGCTCTTTCAATAGTACACGACGCTCGCGATCGACTTGTTCCGGCATGAACGACACCCGAAAGGCGTAATCACTGAGCACCATCAACGCCTCTTCGACGTTCTGCGGACCGCTTTGCTGCGTAAACACCATGTATGCCGTTTGATCGAAACCGGTGAACGCATTCAGGTCAGGCCCAAACTCCATGCCATTGCTTTCATACCACGTCACAAGATTGCCGGGAGGGAAATTCTCCGAGCCGTGAAAGCACATGTGCTGGATGAAGTGGGCCAAGCCACGCTCGTTCTCATCTTCGTTCAAGGAGCCGGAGCGAACGTGCAGCATCAAGGACAGTTGCCCCGGCGGGTTGTCATGCTGCCGAACGATCCAGGTCAAGCCGTTGGCCAGCGTTCCCGTTTCCAGCCGCTCGTCGGTGGGAAGCGGTTGGCCAAGCGACGGAGCGTTAGTCGACAATAGAATCGCGAATAGCGTGACGCTGGGCCACACCCGTGTTCTGTTCAGCCTCTTCATTTCGAAATTTCTCGATGTTGCCTTCATGCCGTTATCTTATCAGTGCCGCGACCGCATCCGTCATTCCGGCGTAGGCCGGAATCCAGTCCGTAGGGCGGATTTCACCCGCTTCTTAACAGAGCCGCGAGCGCAAAGCGAGCGGTCTTCCATTCCAAATCACTTCACGAGCCGCGAGCGCAAAGCGAGCGGTCCCCCGCAACGCGCCTGCATCTCCGCACCACGACCGCAAGGGAGCGGTCTTCCGGTCCATTCGAACGGCAGGTCGGCCATTGTGTTTGTCGCTCTTAAACACGTCTCAATTCAGATTGCATGGGGCTGACCAGAATGGCCGATCCACGTGACACACTTGAGCCTGTCGCCAGCTTTGCATCAGTTTATGCAACTGATAATTGAGCAAATCGGCACGCGATTCCAACGCTTCCGCTTCGAGAATCCGCTGCTTGACGACCGCGTCTTGCGGCCCCAGCAGGTGAAACGCCAGGATGTCAATCATCGTGGCTGCCGACGGCGCCCGCCGTGTCAACTCCTTCACGAAATCCGCGTCGCAAAGTCCCAATTCGGTATACTCGTTCACCACCGATCGTACTCGCTCCACGGACTCATGGACCCCGGCCAGCAGATCAGCCGGCTCGGTCGCCATCAATTCGAGCGAAGCCGTGCGATATTCGCAACCGGAATGCTCCTCGACGATACGAGCACGCGCCCGTCCCACCACCAGAATGTTGAAACATCCTTCGGGAAGCGGCAGAATCTGAAGGACTTCGCCCAGTCCCACCGTCCGATGAATCGGCGCGCTCGGCGAAAAATAATGATCCTCGGAATTCTTGGCCAACAGGGCGATGGCGATCCATCGCTTATTCGGCGGCTTGACACGCAAATCCTCGACCATCGCGCGATATCGAGGCTCAAAGACGCGCAGCGGCAGGACGCATCCCGGCAACAATGTGCAGTTCGGTAGCGGAAACAGGGGCACGGCTTCGCTGACTTCGGGCGACCTCGACTGTCTCATCGCAGGATTGTAATTTCGTGCACCGCGAAAGGCCAGCCTCGAAGCACCCGAATCTGCGGCTGCCATCATGCCTCGTTGGGGAATCCGAGTTTCTGAACACCGGAATTCGTAGACTCCCCACCCACAAATATCGTTGACAATCTCGTTTGCAGGTTCAAAATGGTCATGCCATTCGAAGAAACAGGCTTGATCCTCGGGATTGGCCTGTTATGATCCCGCGCGGATAACTTCAGTTTCAAGGAACGGACACATGAAGATCGCAGCCATTCACAAGACGCCCCTGGCCCGTCGCCCCCTGGCTTGGTTGACCGGGCTAACGATGTTGCAAATCGGCGGATGCTCCCTGACAGACCTGCAATTGGGTTTGTTGGACGGGGTCATTCAGGTCATGACCTTCGACGTTTTTGCAGCCGCTCAGACGATCTTCCTCAACACGTTCCGCGTTTGATCGCGAGATCATTGCGAGATCGTGGATCGACGACTTGCCTCGATGACGCGTGGTCGAACGTCGGGGCATTCGACCTGGGACATTCACCGTCATTCCGGCGCAGGCCGGAATCCAGAAGAACGCCGCACTGGACTCCGGTTTTCGCCGGGGTGACGGGACCTTCGACCTTTGACCTTCATCGTCATTCCGGCGCAGGCCGGAATCCAGCCCCCTGCTCGCCGCCTTGGACGGGTGGCCCACCTCCTTTGGAGGTGGGGGACCCGATGATGGTCGACCCACCGTGTCCCCAAAAATCCGTCGGGCGGGTTTCACCCGCCTCTTAACAGTGCCGCGACCGTCAGGGAGCGGTCTTCTATTCCCAATCACTTCCCGAGCCGCGCGCGCAAAGCGAGCGGTCCCCCGCGTTCCGTCATTCCGGCGCTTTCATCGTCATTCCGGCGAAAGCCGGGGTCCAGTGCGGCGCGTTGAGCGCTGGATTCCGGCCTGCGCCGGAATGACGGGGCTTTCGACCTTCGACTTTTGACCTTTGACCTTTGACTTTTGACCTTTGACCTTCGACCTGACTACCGAATCGTCCCGGTCCGGCGAATGCGCGAACTCTCGAATCCGTAAAGCCCCTGACCCTCAGCCTTCCACCATTCCCGGATACGCTCAATGGCCTTTTGACGCGATTCCGGCGGTGCGTCTTGCGAATACCGAAAATCACGTCCAGTCAGATTCTGGATCACGCGGGCGGCCATCTCCGCTCGCGAATCGCCCTGCATCGTCGCCCGCGATGGCCGATTCACCTTGGAATAGTCGGTGAACGGGTCGTCGACGCCCAGCGCCTCAGCCGCGACGGCCACCGCGTTTCGATTGTCCGTCTCGCCGATCACGAAAAGTATCATGCGGCTGATCTTGTTTTCGGATTCAGAGCTTTTGCTGCAATCTTCCCGGACCAGGCGAGCCAGCAGCTCATATTCGCGTTGGGACCCGTACGCGACGAGCATATCGATTTCGTGCCGGGAGGGCGTTTCACCCTGACTGTTCCGCATCAAGATCTCGTTCAGGAATGAACGGTCACCCAACGCACCCAGCCGATGGGCAACGGTCGGACGAACCTGACCCGTATCCTCGTACAGATTTGCATGTAGATGCTTGATGGCGAAATCCGTGTGCCCCTCGACGATCATGGCCTCAATCATCGTGGATGCGTAATCGTAGGGAATCTGCCCGATGAGCCAGCCTCTGGCCTCAAGATCGGGCAGGCTTTGCGTCTCCTTCCACCATCGCCTGGCCAGATCGATCACGCCCGAACGGACCGCCTCATGAGACTGGGCAAACCATTCCGTGCCGCCGCTGCGATAAAACGTGCAGCGCGTGATGGCTTCCAGCAACGCCAAGGCCAAGTCGCTCCGCAGACACAATACGGAGGGTCGGTGCGAACCCGTCATCATGAACACGCTGCGCGTCGCCGTGCGGTCTTCCAGTGCGTCCAGCAATACCGGAATCATCTCACGACCCCGCTTGAAAACACGGATGGCTGGATCAATGAATTCGTGCTCCGGTTGCAGGCCCAAACTGACCCAGTGAATCTCCAGCGAATTGTCGGCTTTGCGGTGCAGGTGAAGCGGTTGAAGGATAAGACCGACGTCAGGACTCGTATCAGGAGCGCTGAGGATCTGCGAATACATCAGCGCAGCCACCAGGCTTTCGGGCGAATCATTCGGACCGGCGATGGCCGTCGATTCGACCTGCTCCTCCGCCAATCGGATGGATTTCAGGTAACGGGCGATTTGATCGGCATGCGGGGTGGTGCCGGCCTTTTCAAGACTCCGTTCAACGTCCGCGGCGATTTCGGACCAGGGGTGACCCTGCCCGACGCGTGCGCAAGCTTCACTCCATGCGCCCAGCAACTCCACGTCTCGCTGCTGCTCCGTGACGTCGTCGGCTTGCCCGTACGCCGTTTGCGGGAACGGAGTCCACGCCATCCATACCGATGTGCAAACTACTCCGAGTTTCCGGGCGATGGACAAACCGCGCGATCGATTCACGCTTTGACCACTTTCGCCCGACCGTTGCGGCATCCAGCCGTGGCGTTTCGCGTGTCGACAATCAATTTGGAGTGTTTGACGATCCATGGGTAGTCGTAGGCGTTGTGATCGGTGGCAATGAGCACGCAGTCATAACTGCCCAGCATAGCCTCGGTCAACTTCTTGCTCTTCATTCGCAAATCGTGCTCGCGTTGCCGCGGCGTCGCAGGCACATAAGGATCATTATAGTCGACTTTGGCTCCTTTTGCCCGCAACAGCTCGATCAGCTCGATCGAGGGAGACTCGCGTATGTCGTCGACGTCCTTCTTGTAGGCCAAACCCAACACGAGAATCTTGGAATCTTTGACGGATTTGCGCCGTTCGTTCAGTGCGTCGATCACCCGGCGGATGACGTATTCCGGCATTTGGGTATTGATTTCACCCGCCAACTCGATAAATCGCGTCGACATATCGAATTCCCGCGCTCGCCACGTCAGGTAAAACGGATCGATGGGAATACAGTGGCCACCAAGCCCGGGACCCGGATAGAACGCTTGAAAGCCGAACGGCTTAGTGGCCGCCGCCGCCACGACCTCCCACACATCAATGCCCATTCTGTCCAGCAAGACTTTCAATTCGTTAATCAATGCGATATTGACGGATCGGTAGACGTTTTCGAGGATTTTGCAGCATTCCGCCACCTCGCAGCTCGACACCGGCACCACTTTTGAAATTGCCGCTTCATAGAGCTTAACTGCCGCTTTTCGGCTTTTCGGTCCGATTCCACCCACCACTTTGGGAATCGTTTCCGTTGTAAAATCCGTTCGGCCAGGGTCTTCCCGTTCAGGGGAATAGGCGAGATAAAAATCCTTTTCCGACTTGAATCCGGATTCCTCGAGCAGTGGCCTGATCAAGTCGCGGGTCGTACCGGGATACGTGGTGCTCTCCAGGACTATCAGTTGCCCTTTACGGAGGTTCGGCGACAACATGCGAGCCGTGCTCTCGACGTAGCTCATGTCCGGCTCGCGGGTCTTGGTCAGGGGCGTTGGAACGCATATCAGTATTGCGCCGCAGGTTCGCATCTCTCGCGGGTCCGCCGTTGCCCGGAACTGTTTTTGCTGAACGAGCGACTTGATGAGCGTACCCGGGATGTGCTTGATATAGCTCTTGCCGGCGTTTAATTGCTCGACCTTTTTGACGTCGACATCCAGCCCCAAAACCCGAAAGCCGGCACCGCAGAATGTCCGGGCCAGCGGCAATCCAACGTACCCCAGCCCGACAATGCCGACGAGTGACTTTCGAGACTCCACATCACTCAAAAAACTGCTAATGGACAACGGAAAAACTCCTTTTATCGGTCCCATCGAATTCGACCGGATCATCATAGCTGGCATTCAATCGGTCGTATACGCCCGTAGAAGATCGGCAATTATGCGGTAGGAGTGTGGAGCCGCAACGGAAGTTTGGCTTTATTCACGGGCCTCCGCCGCGGCCAATCTTGCAACAGACAATGCAGAAAATAAATTCACACTGGTTCCACGGATCGATCGCGAACTCGCCCAGCTCGGTCATGGATGACAAGTTGGGGTACTCTCTCGGCAAGATTTGTCAGGCAATAGCGACTGACCGATCAACGACTGAAAAAGCCGACGGTGGGACTCGAACCCACAACCTCAGCTTTACGAAAGCTGTGCTCTACCATTGAGCTACGTCGGCACGCGATGACAAACGCACCAAGTCAAAACGCACCCGGCCAATGCGCACCAGGCCAAGCCACACCCGGTCATGGCACACCCGGTCATGGCACACCCGGTCAAGCCACACCCGGTCATGGCACACCCGGTCAAGCCACCGATCCATCCGACCGGGGCTGCGGCATCATGAACGCATCCGCGCCAAAAATCAACACAGCCCGGCGTAGCGGCAGGTTTTGGGAGCATGACGCTTTAGGCGGGGCATTCCTCCGCCCCTGCCGGGGCGGGTCGGGTTCATAGGGTCAGCTTTCCACGGGTTTCGTCCGCCTACGGCGAACTTCACCCGTGGCTACATTCCCTCGCCCCTTGCGGGGCGAAAATCTACCCGCCTAAGCTGTCACGGACCGACATGTTTTCTCAAACGACGCACGACTTGCAATTCATCATACGCACGACTTGCAATTCATCATACGCACGACTTGCAATTCATCATACGCACGACTTGCAATTCATCATACGCATGACTTGCAATTCATCATACGCACGACTTGCAATTCACTGACAGTGCCTCGTTCCTGCTCCTCGAAATGCCGCGATAGACATGCCAGAATTGCCAGGAATGACCGTGTCAGCGGGATTGCGATTCAGAATATCATCGGTTGTCCACACGCCGGCCGGCTACGTCGTATTCAATCGAAACGGGTAGTTCCAGCCCCTCCAATTGCGGAAGGATTTGATCCTTGTCACCCACCAGAACCAGCACGGCTTTTTCCAACGGCAGGGCGGCGTAGGCCAATCGATTCAGATCCGATTCACCGACCGACGCGAGCGCATTCAACTCCTCCCCCAGTTCACTGAAAGGTCGATCATTCACCACTAACGTCGCCCCGGCGGAGAGGATGCCATTCAAGCCCGCGAACGACTGCATCGTTTCCATTCTGCGAGTCGCCCGGGACTTTTTGGCCTCACCTTCATTGACGTTGCCCGTTCGCAAGCCACGAAACTCCTTCAAGAATTCGCGAATGGAAGCGCCGGTCACGTCCGCCCGCACACTCGACGACGCCGTGAAATAACCCAATCTGCGATCCATGACGAAAGCTGATCGTGCGCCATACGTATAGCCCTTGTCCTCGCGAAGATTTTGATTCAGCCGACTCGTGAAACTGCCGCCCAGAATCGTGTTCAACAATTGAAGCTGGGGTCGATGCGGATTGGCATAGGGCGATGCCGGCATCATGAATCGAATCACGGTCTGCACCGCGTCGGGCCGATGGACCAACGCCAACGTCAGTGCATCGTTGGACGCGGGGGGGATGGACCTTGCTTGACTCGCGACGGGCGACGCGGGTGCCGGCCATTGGCCGAACGTTGCCTCCAACGACGCCTTCAACTGCTCCACGGTTCGGTCGCCGGCCACAAGGATGACCGCACGGCTTGGCTGGAACAATTGCTGGTGTCGATCGCGGACGTCCGGCAGGGAAATCAAACCCGCGCTTTCGGTCGTCCCGTTGACCGGCTGCCCGTAGGGATGGTCCGCACCGAAAAACGTCCGCATGGCCACGTGTTGCGCGACGATCGCCGGCTGGTCCTGCTCCTGCACCAGCTCTTGCAGGTGCAGGTCATGAACCCGTTGCCATTCCTTCGCGTCGAAGTTGGGCTTCAGAATCGCGTCACTGAACAAACGCAGCGCTGCATCAAAATTCCCCGATAGGACGTTGAGGTTCAACTGTGCGTGGCTCAACGAGACCCGATCGGACATCGTCGCGCCGAGCTTCTTCAGTGCATCGGAAAACGCCAGGGCGTCGAGACCGCCCGCACCTTCGTCCAGCATGTTGATCGCCAGCGACGTCACACCCCCCTTGGCCGGGTCTTCGTCGGCGGCGCCCTCGGTCAACAGGACCGTCATCGATAGCAACGGCAGCTCGTGTCGTGACCAGTGATGGACGGTGATTCCGTTCGACAATTGGAAGGTAGCAGGCAGCAGCGGATCGAATGTCTTGATGCCCAGATCGGTCGGCTGCCGATCCCGTGGATTGACTTCGGGCGGGGTTGTTTCGGGCACGACGCGTAGAATCAGCCGGGCGTCGGGATTCAGCACGGCCCGCGCCCAGGAGCGAACCGACTCCGGCGTGGCTTGGCGATACCGATCCAGGTCTCGCTTGAATGAATTTGGCTCGCCCAGATGGAATTCGTATTCGTTCATCTGATCCGCCTTGGCCAACAGGGACTGAAGCTGCGACAGCATCCGGTATTCAACCTGCGACTTGTGGCGCTCAAGTTCTTCCGTCGTCGGACCTTCGCTGCTGACCTCTGCGATAACCTGGTCGATGGCCTGTTCCACTTCATCCAGCGTGCGATCGGGCCGAACCATGGCCACGACGTGGAACAACGACCCCAACATCGACGGCGCGAGATAGGCGGAGACGTCGACGGCCAATTCACTTTCATAGATCAGCTTCTGATACAGGCGGCTGGAAATCCCCGCAGCCAACACGTCCGACAGCAGATCCAGCTCCGCCTCACCGGGCGCGAAGCGCGGCGGGCAGTGGTAGATCATCGACGTACGGGCGAACTGCACGTTATCCGTCAACGTCATGCGGATGACTTCGTCCAGCTTGACGGCGGCGGCTTTAGAATGCATCACGTCCGATCCGCGGGGCAAGGTGCCGAACCACTCGGCGATCAACGGTTTGATCGCTGACGGGTCAAAATCTCCCGCAACGACCAGCAACGCGTTGCTGGGCACGTAATAATCTGCGAAGAACCCTTTCACGTCGTCCACCGTCGCAGCCTCCAGGTCTTCATGCGAGCCGATGACCGTGTGATGATAGGGATGCCCTTTCGGATACAGGAGTTCGTAGATGGCCAGCTCCGCCTTTCCGTAGGGCGCGTTCTCGTAGCTTTGACGGCGCTCGTTGCGAACCACCGCCCGCTGTTTATCGAGCTTCTCCTGCGTCATGGCCCTGCCCAGCGCTTCCAGGCGATCCGCTTCCAGCCACAACAACGTGGGCAAAAGCTCCGCCGGGCCCATCTCGAAATAGTTGGTTCGGTCTTCGCTGGTGGTGGCGTTGTTCCAGCCGCCGCCGGCCTCCATGATGTTGTCGAAATCACCGCCCGGAACGCGATCCGTCCCCATGAACATCAGGTGTTCAAAAAGATGGGCGAAACCGCTTCGCCCGGGCTTCTCGTCTTTGGAACCCACTCGGTACCACAGATTGGCACAGGCGATGGGCAAGCTGTGATCTTCATGCAGGATCACCGTCATGCCGTTGGGCAGCGTGTATTTTTCGTAGGGGATGTCTTGTGCACGGGCTGTCATGGACCAGAACAGAACCAGGCAGCCGACCAGGCAAATTCTTGAATACATTTTGTGTTTCCCCATTTTGTTTCTCCGCAGAATAGACTGTCCCGGCGGGCAGGATGCCATATCGTTCGCGATCCACTTTCCTGCAACCAGATTACACGCCCGTCGAAATAGTGGCCAGTGGATCGGGATAGGTTCAGCGTGTCTACTTGTCGCGGGTGGACTTCGGCACTGACGTTTCCAATTGGACGCCCCACGATTCCCACCGTTTTCGCAGCGTTTCAAAATCCCCGGCTCGGACGAGTTCATTCGGGGTTTCAAATCGCGTGGGCGTGCCCACCCCGCCCATCAGGCCCGCGACGCAGGCCGTCAAGCCGTTATCGACCAGTTGTTCGTAGTCCGGCGCAACCACGGCCACGATCTCGCCGCCGGTCATCCGCTTCCAACATCCGGGCGTGGGCGTGGCCACAAACATTTGACAACCTTTCGGCACCAGCGCGGCATCGTCGAGAACGGAATGCAAGGGCCAATCGTCCATAAACACCCAGCCGCCCAATCGGGGGTAGCGCTGCATCGTGTCGCGAACCGTGAACTCCGCCGTTTTGCGATCGGCTTTGCAATCGAATTCCAGGACGATTCGTTGGATCGACTGACCGGCCGCCCACCGACCACGAAAGGCTGTGTGCCGCCTCGTGGATGCCTCGCTGACGGAATCCGCGTGTAGCAAGGCCAACGTGGAGTTGGTGGCCAAATCGGCGGCCACCGCGTCCGCCAACGCTTCACCGATGGCATGATCGTCCAGGCCGGCATGGGGAAACGGGGACTTCGATGAAACCGGTTGAAACAGGGTCACCACGGAGATTCCCGCGGAGGCCAGCGCTTCGATGGTGGGCAGCAGGGCGGCGGCGTCGGTCACTTGCACGCACACGCCGACCATGCCTTCGTCTTGCAACTCTTCCAGCATCGCACGCTGAAGATGGATGGACGATTGTCTCGGTGCAGCCGCGCGAATGGGGAATTGATACAATCCGCGGTCGGCATCCGCCTTCTTGGCGACGTAGGTCATCACCGGCCAATGGGGATCATCCTGACCGACGCCGACTACAGCAATGAATCCCGACGGTTTTCGATTGATGGTCGTCGACGCGTCTCGACAAGCGGGAAGCGCGAGCGCGGTCATGCAAAACGCCGCCACCTTCCACGATCCTTCGCGGCTCCGTGCGTCTCGCCTGAATTGTCGCTGCATGTTCAATCGGCGTTCTCCGTCAGCCCGCCGCACACCGGGCGCATTTCATACCCGTACTTTGCGGTCTGCTTTCACGACCATTGAATCGCTGACCATCCCATGACAACCCGCCGAGCGACCGCTACAATCCGCCGCCTATGACTCCGATTGTGGCTGCGGCTATTTGCTTCCTACTATACGCACTCGGCTACTTCGTCTACGCCAAATTCCTGGCCACTCGCATTTTCAGACTCGATCCGCAAGTGAAGACGCCGGCCCATCGGCTGCGTGACGAAATCGATTATGTGCCGACCAACCGGTTCGTGCTCTTCGGCCACCATTACGCGTCCATCACGGGTTTGGCGCCGATGCTGGGTCCGGCGGTGGCGGTGATTTGGGGTTGGGTTCCGGCGATGATGTGGGTGGTTTTTGGAGCCATCCTGATCGGATGCGTGCATGATTTCGGGGCCTTGGTCGTTTCCATGCGCGCCCAGGGCATGTCGATCGGCAAGGTCACGGACGGGGTGATCGGGCATCGCGCGAAGCGGTTGTTTCTCGGTTTGATTTTTTTCGGCGTGGCGCTGGCCATGGGTGTGTTCGTGTTCATCATTGCACGGCTCTTTTCCGTGAACGAAGATTTCGTTCCTGACAATCTTTCCGCGGCCAAGACGTCGTTTCCCTCCGCGGTCCTGCCATCCGCATCGTTGATGGTGTTGGCGATGGGAATGGGTTATCTGCTTTACAAACGTGGATTCCCGCTGGCACAAACGACGGCCGTCGGTTTTGTCCTGATGTTGGTGTCGGTCTGGCTGGGCATGCGTTATCCGACGCTTGGATTGAGCGCCGATCAATGGCCGAAGGCAACGGGCTGGACTTGGATGCTGATCGGCTATGCGTATCTGGCCTCGGTCCTGCCGGTTTGGAGCCTGCTACAAGCGCGAGATTTCTTGAACTCGCTGCTGCTGTATTTGGGGCTGCTGGCCGCGTATGCGGGTTTTTTCATCTTGGCCCCGACGTTTCAAGCGCCCGCGATCAATTCGAGTCCCATCGGAGCGCCGCCGCTGTTCCCATTTGTGTTCATCATCATCGCCTGCGGCGCAGCCAGCGGCTTTCATGGATTGGTTTCATCGGGAACCACCGCCAAGCAAATCGATCGTGAAACGGACGGTCGTTTTGTTGCCTACGGCGGGATGATCGGCGAATCGCTGCTGGGACTGTTGGCCGTCCTGGCTTGTACGGCTGGGTTTCGAACCAACGGCGATTGGCAATTGGCCTATCGCGATTGGGCGGCCATGGCCGGGTTGGCGGAAAAGCTGGGCGCGTTCATCAGGGGAACCGCCTCGTTCATCCAGTCGCTGGGCGTCGAACCGAATCTCGCCGCGGCATTCGTGGCCGTCATCGTCGTGTCATTCGCCCTGACCACGTTGGATTCCGCAACCCGCCTGTTGCGTTTCAACGTGTCAGAAATCGGCGCGACGTTGGGCATCAGGTGGCTGGACAACCGTTTCGTGGCCACTGCCATCGCCGTCGCGGCCATTTGCTTTTTCGCGTTTTACAAGATCGATGGCCAAGCCGCCGGGCTGGCATTGTGGGAATTGTTTGGCATCACCAATCAACTGCTGGCCGGCCTGACGCTGATGGTCATTACGATTTACCTGGTGCAGCGCGGTCACAATCCCTATTTCACCGGCCTGCCCATGGCGTTCATGTTGATCAGCACCATGACGGCCATCGTTGAAAACTTGCGAGAATTCTATCTGGCGGGAAACCATTTGCTGCTCGTCATGGGCCTGCTGCTGTTCGTGGCCGGCATTTGGATCGTCATCGAAGGCATCATCGCTTTCTGCCGCAGGGAACGATTCGATTCCCCGGAAATCACATCCTATCAGATCAGATCTGATCGGAACGCCGCGAAGTGATCGGCTGAATTCTGGGCGCCATTGCGTCACCCCCGGCGAAAGCCCCGCCACCCCCGGCGAAAGCCGGGGTCCAGTGCGGCATCAAGACCCATCCTTCTACCCGGCATCTACAAACAGGAGCGACGAGCCGCCGATCGCGATGACCGCCCCCAGAATCGACCGGCGGCTGATGTGTTCGCGATGAATGATGGCCACCGCCGGGATGATGAACAGCGGCGTCATCGAGCACAGCGTCTGGGCGATTCCCACCGGGGCGCGATCCGATGCCACCAGCGACATCCACACCCCCAGAAAGGGGCCTACAACCGAACCTGCGATTGCAAGCAAATAACCCACCGTCTGACGACGACGTGCCAACTGGTCCAACAACAAAACAGGGCGACTACGACGGCGGAACCAGCGCAAGGCCACGAGGGGAATCATGCCCAGCCCTGCAAAGACCGCCCGAACCAGGGTGGCAGCCTGCGGATTCAGATGTTGATCCGCCGGCAGCCACCCATGCCCCATCCCCTGCTTGCTCAACATCAATCCGCCGCCCTGACAGGCCGCCCCGATCAACGCCAGAACGACCCCGCGCACCAGCAACGATCGCGGAATCGAATCGCGAACGCGGGGTCGTTCCACGACAACCCATGCGACGCCCATGACCGTCAGCGTGATTCCAACGAGGGACGTGACGCCCAGGGTTTCGCCCAATACCACCCAACCGAAAAACGCGGCGAATATCGGAGACGTGGTCATGACCAACGTTGAAATCCGTGGGCCGATGTCCAGGAATGCCGTGAACAAGGCCTGGTCTCCGATTGTCAATCCGATGATGCCCGACCACGCGAGGTAGGTGATCTGCCCAGCCAACGCATCGGGAACCCATTGGCCCGAAAGCATCCGATGGGTCAGCGCCAGCAGGATGATCCCGAATGCGATCCGCGAGGCGTTCAGCACCGTCGTGCCGATTCTTCTCGCAGCCGCGGTAAAAAGCAGCGACGTCACCGTCCACAGCATGGCCGTTGCGATGCCGGCGAGATGACCGATGTATGGTTCCATGGTTGTTGAAAACATAGACTGCCTGCCCCCCCCGCGCCGGACGTTTACTTGACAAGACGGTTACGATTGCAGGACAGAAGCGCCGTCGCGGCGCATTGTAGGGCACGTGTAGCGCTTTCCGCAAAACCACCGACCTCAACCACCGGCACGGCCGTGTTTTTTCGGCAACGTGCACGCGACAATGGTGGTTCGACATAGCTAGAACAGGTACACTACCGTGGCGAGCGGCTGAAATTGACGCCCGCAAGTTCGCAGCGTGATCCTTGGGAGGGGAGGTTGCGGCCCACAGTGGACTCGGAAGCGGCGACAAGACCCAACTTTTCTGTGTTAGTCAGGCTGAACTGTCGCCACTTTTTGAACGGCGATCACGTGATTGCTACGTTATGGTCGTGCCTCCGCTCCCTGAATAGGTGGTTTCTGGCAGGAGCGGCGCGGTTCGAGTGTCATGGACTGCGTCGTCCGTTTGCCATACTGGACGCTCCCGCCTTGGTCGCGTCCAGGGTCGCGGCTCTGAAAAGATGCAAACAGCATGACTGACTACACCAGCGCGGCAAATGTCCGGGCCGTCGTGTTCGATTTCATCGACCAACTCCCCCCATTGCCCGATCGTCTGGCCGAGGAAATCGCCCGCATCGGGGCGGTTGATTCGATGAATTCGCCCAACGGCGGTCAGTTCGCAGGGCATTACGATGAAACGAAGCCGGCTGACCTGAACGCGGTTGCATTCCCCGGTGAACCACCCGCCATCGCCGTTGAAATCATTCGGTTCATGGATGATGTCTTTGTGTTTGACCGTGGTCATCAGGTGATGGGTCAGGATCGCAGGCGGCATTGGAAACATGGTCTGGAAATTGGACTGGCTGCGGCGTGGATTGCCGGATCGGTCTGGCGGTTGGATCGTACGGAGGCGGCGATCATCGCGGGGTTGTTTCATGACGTCGGCAGGCTGTTGCTGACACAATTAATGCCCAAGGCCTACGCACGAATACGGCGTCAATGCGACGTTCGGCGAATCCCATTGCGTACCATCGAGCGGAATGAATGGGGAGTGGATCACGATGAAGCAGGCGCACGAATCTGCCAACGTTGGGATTTGCACGATGCTATCTATGAAGCCGTTGTCGAGCGGGGTTCGGAAACGGGCGATGCATTTCAGCCGAAAATGAATTTCGATTGGTCGACCGTCATTCGTTTGGCCCACGACCTGTTACGAGTCGATGCAACACGCCAACAGTCGACAGCAATCGAATCGCTCGGCCAGCGATGGTCGGTGCCGACGGATCGATTGGCGGATGTCTCGGCGGAGTTGGCATCGACGGTAGACAATTGGTTACAGGAATTCTGGGATGGCCAAACGCCCGATTCATTTGGTCGCCACGCGCGCCCCGCAGCGCACGGTTTTCGCGCACACTCGATTCGTCCAACATCCGACGAGTCGAATGAACGGCAACGGGCGGTGACGGCAGCCGCGAAACTGCTGAAAACGACGGCGCACGGCGGCTTGAACTCCCAATTGGCGGAGGCCATCGCTCGCTGCGTTTCCAGCTCATGGGGCGCATCGCCCGTCGTGGCCTACGTCTATGATGCCGCGGAGACCGTTATCTATTGGGGTACGTCCAGCTACACTGAACATCTGCGCGGAGCCATCCATCTGTCGCCCGGTGCCATACCACCGTCACACGGTGCCATACCGCTGTCACACGGTGCCATCCCGCTGACCGAAGCCACGCCGTTCCCAATGCGTTCACCCGATTCAGGTTTTGATCCGACCACGTTTGACCATTTCCATTCCCCGTTGCCCACGGAGATTCGTGATCGTTTTGCAAGATTGTTCGCGGGACGAGCCAGCACCGTTTGGCCACTGGTAGATCAAGGTCGGGTCACGGGGGGAATCTGGCTGGGAAAAAAGTCCGCCGGTAAAACAAGACCGCTCGAATCGGATGCAGCCACACAATTACTGCTTGCCGTTGTTCACCGGACGATTGAAGGGGCCAAACTATATGATGAAGTTGTAGAACGACGGGCTGAAGCAGTCCATTTCATGGCCGCCCACGCGGACGAGAAAAAATCGGAATCACGATCACAGGCCCTTGCGATTGTCGCGTCCATGGCAGCCGGTGCGGCCCATGAATTAAACACGCCGTTGGCCATTATATCGGGACGTGCCCAGCTCTTGCGTGCCAAGGTCTCAGAACCTGAAATACTCGATGCCCTGGCCATCATGGATGAACAGGCCCGCCAAGGCAGCCGCATCGTTAGTGAATTGCTGGCCTACTGTAAACCTGACCGCCCGAAAACAGTTTCCGTAACGTTGAAATCGTGGTTGGGAGCGCATTCCGACGGATGGCGAAGTAGGCTATCAACCGCTGGAATGACCTTTCAATTAGCGATCGCGGATGGACGATTGGCGGTCGGCGTTGATGAACGTCAATTCGTCACGATTCTGGATGCCCTGATGGCCAACGCCGCACAGGCGTGTTCGGCTCCCAACGGCATGGTGGTTATCAACTCGGCTTCGCTCCCATCCGATGACAGAATCGTCATGACTGTGTCAGACAACGGTTCGGGGATGTCGCCGGACGTTCTGATTCGCGCTACGGACCCGTTTTTTTCGCACCGGACCGCGGGTCGAGGGCGGGGGATGGGGCTGTCCATCGCGCAACGGTTGGCCGAGATCAACGGCGGGCGATTGTGGATCGAATCAGCCCCCGAGCAGGGAACGACCGTGTTTGTTGAGTTGCCGTCCGCTCGGTATTCACCACGCGAATATTAGTCGGTCCATAATGTTGCGGTGACTGATGGGCAGAACGAACGTGAATCGACCCGCTCCGTTCATGGGGGCCAAAATGTCCGTTCGTCGGACCGTCCAGCGGTTTCGATGCCGAATGATCCCGTGAAGTTGTCGAAGATGCGAAAAATGCAGCGCGCCAAAATCCTCGTCGTCACGCCCGATGCGGTCACGCTTCAAATCGTGATCGGCGTCGTGGCGACACGGTGCGACGCCGACGTGTCCATCGCCACGAGTGGTTCGGAAGCGCTCGATATTGAATGTGAAGAACAGCATCACGTGGTGGTGACGATGGAATCCCTGCCGGACATGTCCGGTTTTGATTTTATCGGACGAATTCTGGGTCTTCGCAATAGGCCTGTCATCCTGATCAGCGATTCCCCGCAGCCTGATCAAATGGTCCGGGCGCTGCGGATCGGTGTTTTGGACGTTTTGAGTGAACCGGTGGACGCGGATCGGTTGCAGGCAGCCGTTGAACGTGGGTTGCGGCAGGACATCCGCGAACGACGTCGCCAGCAGCGCGAGCAGCGGTACCGATCGCTGCTGCGTCAGGTTCTGCGGGACCGGCGTGAACTTCATCAGCGGATGGACCTGATCTGCCGGGACATGGTGGGCGCCCACCGGCGGCTCTTCCACCGTGTGCTCTGTGATGAACAGGGCTCGCGGAAGCGAATCTGACCTACCCCATCCATCGACGAGCTAGTCAACAAGACAAGTCAGCACACACCCGGTGCAGGAACTGGACCCACCTCCCGCTCCCACACGGTCGCGGCTGGGAAACAAGCGGACGCGTCAGTGAAACAAGCGGTGGAGGTTGTGAAACAAGCGGTCGCGGCTCGGAAACAAGCGGTCGCGGCTCGGACAAAAGCTTGCCCGTGAATAATCCGCATTAAACTGACTAGATGGACTTGGCTAGGACCGGCAGCGGGAGACTGCCGTCCGAACGCGGCAGGGGGTCGGGCGGGACAATGTTGACGGCGGAGTTGGAAAGCCGGGCTTCACCGCGTTCGACGCGTTCGGCGAACTTGACGCATTCTTCAAAAAGCGCATCAAGCATCTCGTCTTCGTTGACGGTTCGGGTCTGTTCGCCCTGAACGTAAATAATGCCACGCCCCTTGCCGGCGAAGACGGCCACGTCCGCCCCCTCGGCCTCACCGGGTCCGTTGACGACGCAGCCCATGACCGCGACTTTTACCGGCGTCTTGATGGCCACCAACCGTTGCCGAACCTCAGCCACGAGCTTGATCAGGTCGATCTCGATCCGCCCGCAGGTCGGACAGGCGATCAGCTCCGGCTCCAGGCGATTTCGCATGCCCAGCGAGCAAAGCAGCTCCTTGGCATGATCGACCTCGTAGATCGGGTCGGCTGCGTAGGAAATGCGAATGGTGTCGCCGATGCCCATGGCCAACAGCGTGCCCAGCGAGGCGATGGAGCGAATGGTCCCGGTCTCCGGGGGGCCGGCGTGCGTCAAACCGAGATGCAGCGGCAGATCGAAACGCGCGCTGGCGGCGCGATAGGCGTCGATGACGATTCGGGCGTCGATACTCTTGAGGCTGAGCACGACGTCGTGGAAATGGTTCTCGTCGAAAATGCGCATGTAGTGTTCAAGGGTTTCGACCATGAGCGCCACCAGCCGCTGATGGGGATTTTCCGCGATGGCCGCCTTCTGATTGGCCCGGCGGTCCTTGTCTTTTCGTTCGACAACGCTGCCCTCGTTGACGCCCACGCGAATGGGAATTCCGCGGTCCTTGCAGGCGGCAATGACGCGGTCGACCTGCTTGCGATCGGTGATGTTCCCGGGATTCAGTCGAATTTTATGCACGCCGGCGTCGATCGATTCCAACGCTCGTTCGAAATGATAATGGACGTCGGCGATGATGGGCACCGGCGACTGCTCCAGAATCGACCGCAGCGCGTCGGTGTCTTTTTTCTGGGGAACAGCCACCCGAACCAGATCACACCCGCCGTCGGCCAGCTTGCGGATTTGGGTGACGGTGGCGTCGATGTCATAGGTGTAGGTGCTGGTCATGGACTGGATGGAAACGGGTGCGCCCCCACCCACGGGTACACCGCCGACGCTGACCTGATGTGTGATTTTACGAGGAATCATAGCCAAGGTCATTTCAGTGATTGATTGCGACGCTATTCACCGATCGGAGTCCCGATCGATTGTCAAGTGATAGGGTTGGGCATCGGAACTGTCAATGTTTCATCGGTTTTCGATTGGACCCAGATTCAAAAAGCCTTGCGCGCCCCGACGCCCCGTAACCTCGACGAATTCGCGTTTCGGTGGAACTTCCGGCAATGAACCCATGCGGTAGGAGCGGAGTCAGCTTTACGGCCGGGTGGCCCAGGTCCTACGGACCTGTGGGAATCGATTCTTCGACGCGCGATTCGCAAGAAACTACTCGGTGCATGGACCTTTGAATATCCAGCTACGGGCCACGCCCGCCGACGCGCTGGATTCCGGCTTGCGCCGGAATGACAGCGTTGGCCGGAATGACAACCTTCGTCGTCACTCCGGCGAAAGCCGGAGTCCAGGAAACCGCACTGACGGCTGGATTCCGGCTTGCGCCGGAATGACGATGTTCACCATTTGCTGCGCTCCGTAGTACATGAAAGTGTCGTCCACACACTTTCATCGGCTCCCCCACATCCAAAGGAGGTGGGCCACCCGGCCTCGGCAGCATTGATCCGTCGGATGGCGTGGCCGAAATGCATCATGGATTTGCCGTTAGCGCGGTCAGCCCCGGCGTTTACACGATCACCGGTGTTTACACAATCTCCGGTGTTTACACGATCTCCGGTGTTTACACGATCAAATGAATTGGTCGGGGTGATCTCGCAAACTTAACGGCGGTCTTAGAATCTCGCTCAAGATGACGATCCGTCGTAGCCCACTCGCGGTCAAATCCAGGTCCAATGGTACGGTGGCGACCTGTTGAACCCCATCTGTTGCGTCCGGGCTTGGCGATTCGCCCAAACGCCAGGTGGAACCCGTTTCCGCCTTTTTGGGTGATTGGGTCGGCGCATACCAAGATTGTTCACTTTTCGGCACGGGGGGAACCGTGGCGACCTTGCGGGCCACGCGGGGAGACTCCGGTATCGGTCGTGACGGCTGCGGACGACGAACGGGCCTGGGGGGCACGGCGGGACCGGAAATTTTTCGTTCAGACCGGGGGGAGGCGGGTCGAATCGGCTTTGCTATCGGCACGGGCGGCGCCGAAGCTTGGTCTGGCCCGCGCCGGGCTGTGGGGGCGAACGGCGGGGGATTGAAAGTCGATGGTGCCGTTCGCTGCGGCGCCTGCGACGTAGCTTTCCGTTCGGGTATGGGCATATCCGCGAACGGCTCTCCCGGGTCACCCGCGTCCTTGGCCGCGTCACCCGATTGATTCTGGTAACGCGCTCGAATCCACTCGCCGAACGACTTCAGCGCCGGAATGATGAGCACCAACAGGATGTACAGCAGGTTGGTCCAATTCTCTGCGGAATCAAGCTGACCCAGTAACACGGGAATCGACTCATCCACCGCATTAAACTGACGCAGCCACTCGGGCATCACCATCATCAGACAGCCCCCGGCTTATCGCCCGATTCGCCTTTGCCGCCGATGGAATCGCGCATATGGGTATCTGCCACGATGTTCTTCATGCGGTAATAGTCCATGATGCCCAGGTTTCCGTTTCGAAAGGCCTCCGCCATCGCCAGCGGCACCTGCGCTTCAGCCTCAACCACCTTGGCGCGGTTCTCCTCCACGCGAGCTTTCATTTCCGCTTCCTGGGCACGGGCCATGGCCGCACGTTTTTCCGCTTCAGCCTGAAATCGTCGCTTGTCCGCTTCAGCCTGCTCCGCTTGCAGTTTGGCACCGACATTGGCCTCCTGCGAAACGCCGGCCACGCTGATGTCGGCAATGTCGACCGAAAGGATTTCGAACGCCGTCCCCGCGTCCAACCCGGTGGCCAATGCTCTTCGCGCAATTTCGTCGGGGTTTTCCAGAACGTCTTTGTACGAAGCCTTGGAACCGATGGCGCTGACGATGGCTTGACCGACCCGGGCGATCACTGTTTCCTCCGTTGCACCACCGATAAGCTGGCGAAGATTGGTCCGCACCGTGACCCGTGCCTTGGCCAACAAACGAATTCCGTCCTTGGCCACCGCGTCCAGCTTGTCCACCGGCGAATCCGAACCCGGACAATCGATCACTTTCGGATTCACGGAGGTGTTCACGGCGTCCAGAATGTCGCGACCGGCCAAATCAATCGCGCACGCGCTGCGATAATCAAGATCGATGTTCGCCCGGTTGGATTGAATCATCGCTCGGACAACGGAAGGCACGCGTCCGCCGGCCAGGTAATGACTCTCCAGATCGCTCGTGGTGATATCGTGGACTCCGGCTTTGACGAGTTGAATCTTACTCAGCACGATCGTCGGGGCGTGCACCTTGCGAAGTCGCATGCCGATCAGGTCGGTCATGCTCACCTCGGCCTTGCTGAAATAGGCCTGCAACCACAGACCCAGGAATTGAAAAATCACGAACGCGAAAACCAACGCCACGATGACGACGATGATGCCGACGATCCATCCGATGGACGTTGTTTGGGCAATCAGTGGGTCCAGGGAATACATCTACCGTCCTTTCAAACCAGGGGAGACTCCGCTCCATTCGAATCGTTCAGGTCCTGCGTTGCTTCCAAACGCACTTCCAAGCTTCGGCCTCGAACACCGATGGCTCGCACACTCTTACCCGAGTCGATCATGCCCGACTCGCAGATGCATGGTATACGTTTTCCGTCGAATTCGCACGTGCCCACGGGTCGCAGCGGTGTCAAGGTGCGGCCCGATGTGTTGACCAATAACAGAAGCTCGTCCGTACCGGCCCCAAAATCTTTCGCGGTGTACACCGGGTTATCCGGGGCGATCTTGCGACCGATCCACGTGTTGGGCCATATTTTGACCGCGGCCATCACAAACGCCGGTAGAAGCACAACCGTGGCGATGATGGAAATCGTACCGGCGGTCTGACCCACCTGAAACGTCCGCACGATGGCCATGACCAGGAATGCGACGCCCACGAATGTTAACACGCCGTGCGAAGGGATGAAAACTTCAGCGGTCAGCAGCAGCACCGCCACGCCGTACAATAAAATCAGGACGCCGATCTCACCCATGAAGTCGGACTCTCATCTTCAACTACGCCCTTCGTGCTTCACGCACCACTACTCTGTTCCCATGCCGCTCGACGACTTCCACGCGCGATCCCTGACCGATCAGGTCACCCTGGGAAATCACGTCCACGAGCATCGTTCCGAAACGGGCTTTGCCCGCAGGACGAAGCGGCGAAACCGTTTCGCCGATGTCACCCAATCGGGCAGCCCCGACGTACGGGTCGTCAATGATCACGTCCGACGGGGTCGGGTTGGCCGGTACGATGTCTCGCAAATACGGCATTTGCGGCAGGTATCGGCTGAGCGCAATCATTCCCGCGATGGAAAGCGTAATCGCCGCCGCCAGCGTCGTCACGCCTGATTTCAGTCCGTCCATGGCGGGCGTTAACGCCGGCCAATGAATCGGAAAACCATCGGGCGATTCGGGAACGAACGTCGCCAGCAGGCCGATGATGATACACAAAACGCCCGTCACGCCCGGAACGCCGAAACCGGGCAAAACGAAAACCTCGACTCCCAGCAGTACCAGACCGATGACGATAATGACGATTTCCCACACATTCGCCAAACCGGTGACGAACGGCGCGCCCAGGAAAATCCCCAACGCGATCAGGGCCACCAATCCGGGGACGCCCACTCCCGGCGTGTTGAACTCCACATAGGCACCCAGGAACACGACGATCAGCAAAAAGGCCCGCACGGGCATCGACGTCAGCCATCGCGTGAATACTTCGGACCACGTAAAATCGATCCGCCGCATCTCGCCGGTCAAGCCGTAACGATCACGCAGATCTTCTTCGTCCTTCGCGATGCCCTTCGAAAATCCGAAAGCATGCGCCCGGCTCTGATTCATCGTCAACAGTTCCGTCGACCGGACCACGGGTTGATCGACTTTCATTTCATTTCCCGTCACCGGATCCTCAAACGACTCCACCAGACGCCATCTCGGCTCGTTCGCACCGATCGCCGGAACTTCAACGCCCAGGACTCGCGTCGTCTTCGGCGAGTCAACCAATTCGTCCTTCTCCTTCGTTTCGACGAATCGCCGTTCCCCCGTCTCGATGTTCTCGATCCAGAAAACCTCGTATTCCTTCACGACCATGGCCTCACACAACAGCGTGTCATAACCGTGCCGGGCGGCTGAATCTCGAAACTGTTCCAGGACCGGGCTTTCCGCCTTGGCACGCAGTTCTTCGGGCACCTCCGACGGGCCCGTCGGACCGCCCAGTATCACGCCGCAATCACCCAACGTCGATGCCTTGGCCATCACGATCTCATCACACGCCACCGCGATCATCGACCCAGCCGAATACGCGTCCGCATTGACCCATGCGATCGTCCTGACCCCCTCCAGGTTCTTGATGTAATTGCAAATCTCCAACGCGCTGGTGACGTAGCCGCCCGGTGTGTTCAATTCGAAAATAATCACCTGCACCCCATCAGCCAACGCCTCCTCCACCCGCCGCTTGATGCTGACCGTGGTGACGTCACTGATTTCCTTGGTGATGGGAATGATGGCTGCCCGGCCCTCGCCCTCCTCAATCGCAGCCGCGGTATCGTCGATCGTCTGCACGAACGTTGTCGCAACCTGTGTTCGCGAGTTGGCCGTTCCCCATCCCGTGCACAAGGTCGCCGCTACGGCTGCAACCATCGCGTGCCAGCCCAGTTGAATATGATTCCTTGTCATGTCGCGATCTCCGCCCTGCATGGGGGCCTGCCCGACGGACGTGTGCTCTTTCCGTTCCGTCCGACGAACACCGTATTTTACGAGCCGCACACGCAACCGGCAAGGCGACGAATCCTCCTTCGTCCGTTCAGGGTCCGTGACAGTTTACGCGGGTAGATTTTCGCCCCGCGAGGGGCGACGGAATCTAGCCACGGGTGAAGCCGCCGCAGGCGGCGGAACCCGTGGATACCGGACCTTGCTAACCCGTCCCGCCCCGGCAGGGGCGGTGGAAGTCGACGCAACCGCCTCCGCTACTTGCGGGGCGGTGATCATGGGGCGGGTCGGCAACCACAAATTGCGCTTCGCTTCACCCGCGGCTACTGTCCTGCGCCCCGTTCGTTCGGGGCAGAAGAATGCCCCGCACGCCTCCCTTGAATGCATCGATCGCTAGCGTAGTTAGTCATTTTATTTGCATCTTAACACAGCCGCGACCGTCAGGGAGCGGTCTCCAACTGGTCGCGCCCACCGCTTCCTGACGGGCGCGGCGCGGATATTACGCGATCAACCTCCTACATTACACTAGGGTCGTTCCTCGTCGGCACGAATCATCTCCTGTAACGTGCGGTTCTTAACCTCAACGTTCTTGGCCAGGTCTGATTTTTGCCTCGCCAGGCTCGCTTCCACGTCTGGATTGTGCAATGCAACGATCTGGGCGGCCAATACCGCCGCATTCACCGCACCGGCCTCACCGATTCCCATCCCAGCCACAGGTATCCCCGGCGGCATCTGCACCGTGCTCAGCAACGCATCGATCCCCGACAGCGGACCACTGGCCAGGGGCACACCGATCACCGGCAGCGTCGTATGCGCCGCCACGGTTCCCGCCAACGCTGCGGACAATCCCGCGGCCGCGATGATCACCGAAAACCCTTCTTCCTTGGCGGATCGGGCGAACGCGTGAACGCGATCCGGACCCCGATGGGCCGACATGATCTCGACAGCCGGTTGGATGCCCAGTTCACGAAGCTGCTCAACGCATCGCCTCATCACCGGCCAATCACTGTCGCTTCCCATAACGATCGCCACACGGGCATCCGCCATCACGGATCTCCTTCAAATGGCACGACCACCACTTTCCGAGCCGCGACCGTCAGGGAGCGGTCTTCTTCAACATCAGATCGTAATGCCCACCAACCTGTAATGGAAATCGTACGCTCCGGTCCGCGAATTCCATCCGCTTGGCCAATTCAGCCCCATAGGATCGTCCCACGCGCGACAGCAACCGCTCCCTTTCAGCGATCGAACGGCCCAGCGGTTTTAGCCGTTCAACGTCCTTCCCCGCGTCGCTCTCGTAGTCAACGACGGCCCGCAATCCGCGAATCGTCGCGGACGTCAACGTCAAACTGTCGCGAATTCGCGCCACCCGGTCCGACGGCAAGCCCTCCGCTCCTGCCGCCTCCTCTGCCGCGGTCACGTGCATCTCCAGCTCCGCCAAACCCGGCTCATAACCGATCAATAGTCGCGCCACGCCCTCCCGCGCCCAGGCGATGACCTCGTCAAGACTCTCCGCGACTCTCTCAACTTCTCTTTCGTCGCATTGGCTTACCCGTTTCCAACATTGCTCAGCGGCCTCGAAATACTGCCGCACCGCCGCGCCGGCTGGGCCATACAGGTCACTGTAGTATTCGCGACGAATTCGATCCACATCGACATTCGGGTCCCACAACAATCGCGCCAAAACGTACGCATCAGGCCCCAGACATTCCCACGTCGGACCGATGTACAGATAGGCTCCGTGATAATTTGCAGCCTCCAACACGCGAACCAATTCCGTCAAGCGATCTCCCAGCGGTGCCGGCAAGCCGAACGAGCGCCGCGACAACGACGGTGTGTCATAGGCGTAGGCCCGCGGCAGGATTCTGCCCCAATCTTCATAAAGCGCTCGGCTGAACTCGCGCGTATCCTCGTTCCACCAGTCCAACGCCGTGTTCGGCGTCACGATCAATGCCAACATCGGATGAACCTCGACAGCGCGGCGGGGCGGATACAGATAGTCCGCGTAGATGATTCCGCCCAACATTCGATCCGGGTATCGCTCGTAAACCCTCTTCGCGACCTCGTTATAGAACCACAGAATGCGATCGGTTTTCACAACCTTGCCCCGCCGCGGACCCTGCGGAACGACGTAATCCGGCACATCCAGCAACCGGCAGCGCTCATCCATGCACGTTCCGCTGCCGTCCGGCGGCGAAATGGAAAACATCGTCCGCTTGGGATGGGCAGCGAAAAAATCATTCGCGGCACCTGCCACCAACGCCACCACATCAGGATGACTCGTACAAACGTGGCCCCCGCTCCCTCCCCGCGCCCCTTCGATACGCCGCCGCCCTCCGCGCAGGGCAGCGTAGTCGGGATGACCCCGCTTGGCCCATTCTTCCACGGGGACGATGTTATGCAGCGCATGACCATGATGCATCGTGAACGCGCTGCCCAGCCGATTACGCCGTGCCCAATCCCCATGTTGCGTATCGGCTGGACCGTACACCAGCGCACGATAATCGAATCGCGGTTCTTGCTTGATACCGATCGATGACGGAATCGCGATCCGATCTCTCGTAGGAACCATTTCTCCCAGCCCATCATTCCAATACCAACGCACCCCCACGAACCGCTCCAAAAATTCATAAACAGCGTGACACGTGCCTCGCAAGACGGGGTCCAGAAAATCGACCGTCGGCTTGACCCCATCGCTGTCGTGCCCGCGAAGGAAAACATGGCGCCCTTTCGTCTGAATCACGAATCCGTGCGGGGCCAACTGGTCCGTATGTGAAATGAAAATGTAGTCGCCGCCTTCCGCAGGCTTGGCCACGATGGGCAGTTCGACACCGGTCGCCCGTTTCAAATACGTGACCAGTTCTTCCGCCGCCAATCGCGTCGTGGGGAATGCATCAACCCCCACCACCACCTGATACGAAGACCGCCCGTTATCGACGATCTTCAACGCCGCCTCCTGCCCCCAAACGTCGTCCCCGATCATGGCAACAACCGCCGCCATCATGAAAACGACCGGCGCCGTAGGACAACCGCAATGTCGCATGGGATGTGACACGCGTGATGGTCCATGCCTGGCGCCTCGCCCACTCTTTCGCCTGACGACCTTCAACCCATTTGACGTCGCTTGCGACACCGCGTAACTTCCTTTCCTATCAAACTGTGGAAACGGATCGAGCATGACGGAATACCACTGGTCAGACGAAGTCCTCGGCGCGAAACTTGCGGATGAACCGGCCTTCAACATTGAAATCGACGCCCTGACCCGCGAAGCCAATTCAAATCCTGACAAGCATATCATCCTCGACTTTTCCCACGTCAACTACCTTAATTCCTCGAACATCACCAAAATACTCAAACTTCACAAGGCCGTGATCGCCAACCATCGCGTCCTGACGCTATGCTCCGTTCCCGAGAACATCCGCGGCGTGCTCCGCATTTCCGGTCTGGACAGGAAATTCTCCTACGCCCCCGACACTCGAACAGCCATGGATGCCCTCCGCTGCGAGTCGAACGATTAGCCCGGCCAACCCCTTGATCGTGATCAGTGACACAGGCACGCGAATCGACCTTCGCGACGAGAATCGCATCTTCTCGTCGTCTCCCGCCGAAACGCCGACCCACATTTGCGGTGATTGAACGGCAATGACAAACGTTTGGCTTCCGGGCGCGGGGTTGATAGAATTGTATTTGAAATCCTTCGCGAACCGTATCGACGGCTGAACACGGGCACCAACGCGGTAACTGGCAGTCGGAAAGGTTTGAAGGCCGCCAAAAGCGAATCAATATCGTCGGCAAAGCGTCCGCCTCACCCGGATGTCGGCGATCCAAACCGGTGAAGAGCAGGAGCGGGCCTGATGGCCACAGATTTCCTACCCATCAAGGGTTACGACCACGTCGAATTCTACGTCGGCAACGCCAAGCAAGCCGCCCATTTCTACGACAAGACGTTCGGCTTTTCGCCCGTCGCCAAGCGGGGTCTGGAAACCGGCCATCGGCATGCCGCCAGTTACGTCATGCAGCAGGGCAACATCCGCTTCGTGTTCACGTCGGCCTACGGTCCCGATCACGAGATCACCAGGCATTGCGCCCTGCATGGGGACGGCGTCAAAGCCATCGCCCTCGCCGTCGGCAGCGTCGAAAATGCCCTGCGAGAAACCAAAAAACGCGGCGCCACCGTCCTGAAACCAGCAACGGCCCAGGAAGACGGGCACGGAACCCTGGTCACCGGAGAAATCAAGTATGCCGGCGACACCGTTTTCCGATTCGTCGAGCGCGACAACTACCGAGGCCCATTCGCACCCGGCTTCGCTCCCATTCAAGCCCAACGCCCCTCGCCGGTCGGTCTAGCCGCCGTCGATCACGTCGTCACCAATGTCTACCTGGGCGAAATGAATTTCTGGGTCAAGTGGTTCGAAGACGTTTTGGGTTTCAAGAACCTGCTGCACTTCACCGAGGATGACATTTCCACGGAATACAGCGCCCTGATGAGCAAGGTCATGGAAAACGGCACGGGCAAATGCAAATTTCCCATCAACGAGCCGGCTGAGGGCAAGAAAAAAAGTCAGATCGACGAATACCTCGATTATTACTATGGCCCCGGCGTGCAGCACATCGCCATGAACACCGGCAACATTTACGAGACCGTCACCGAACTCCGCCGCCGCGACATCGATTTCCTTCGCGTCCCTGATACCTACTATGATTTAATGCGCCAGCGCGTCGGCGACGTCGGCGAGGATTGGGACAAGCTGCAAGACCACGGCATCCTGATCGACAAGGACGACGACGGCTATCTGCTGCAAATCTTCACCGCCCCGGTGCAGGACCGCCCCACGCTCTTTTTCGAGGTGATCGAACGACACGGCTCCCGCGGATTTGGAATCGGAAACTTCAAGGCCCTCTTCATCTCCATCGAACGTGAACAGGCTCTGCGAGGCAATCTGTAACGCCAACCACCTGCCCGCGCGACCAACATCCGTCATTCCGGCGAACGCCGGAATCCAGTTTGCACAGCGAGTTTCACCCGCCTCTTTACAGAGCCGCGACCGTCAGGGAGCGGTCTTCTCTCCCTACAATACCCACCCCGCGATCAAGTCCTTAACGGGCCGCGAGCGCGAAGCGAGCGGTCCCCCGCTTAGCGGCGATGGCGACTCAACCAGGAAACCGGCGCCCGATCCGCGTCGCGAGATTCGGTTGTCTTGGTTCTATCGTTTGACTCTTCCATGCCCATCATGATTCGAATCCCGCCGCGGGAAGTCGGCGACCCGCCGTTGGTGAATTCCGCATCCAGAACCTTTCCGATGCGATGCGACGAATCGTCCAGATGGGCCAGCGTGTAGGTATCCAAATCCTTGCGCGATTGCTCCGACAGCGTATCGATCTGACGCTTCAAATCCTTCATCACCAGGCGGGCGACGGCATGCACGTCCGCGTTCGATCCTCGTCC
Organism: uncultured Phycisphaeraceae bacterium; assembly: GCA_964424105.1. Taxonomy (GTDB): domain Bacteria; phylum Planctomycetota; class Phycisphaerae; order UBA1845; family UBA1845; genus CAYRHJ01. The sequence continues at coordinate 160,709 of CAYRHJ010000018.1, forward strand.
CGATCCGCCCAGCACGATATCCGTCAATCTGCGGAGATGCTCCCGTTGGAGATTTCGGCGGAAACTGGAGATGCGAGGCTGGCGATTGGTCCATGTACCCCGCGACCCCGACTCGCCCAGCTCGGACCAGATGCGCGACGACAGCCCGGATAAAAGATCATGCACCGTGAAAGCATCGCTCTCCGACGTCACCTTCAACTCCGCGTCGTGAATCCGGTTGACCGTCATCGGGTTCATAAGCTGCATCAGAACACGAGCCTGAATCATCAAGACCCGATCATGCACGTCGTAGTCGATGTCAAAATGAAGCTCGTCGCTGTCCCAATGGAAGTAGCGGCCGGGGCTTAGCTTGGTCAGCAGATCGGGTGGGAATCGATAGGGATCGTCCGAAAGCACCGTCTTGCCCAGAAAATCCAACGCCTCCCGCTGGGCCGACGCGTCGACGATGGTGAAAGGCTCGGGCGCGTCCGGATCGCCCTTGTGCGATCGGCTGACGCTCTGACCGCCGATCATTCGAGCAGCCACGCGCACGGCGAACGCGTATTCGCCCAGCATGATGTCGAAGCCGCGACGCAGTCGGGCGTAGCTTTCCCCATCTTCTACGGATCGTTCGACCAGATCAGACTTGATCGTCTCGACCAATTCCATCCGCTGCTTGGCGAATGCCACGGGATCCGACCCGTTGTCAAATCGATATACGAAAGGATCGGGGCCGAAGTCGGACGTATCCTCGTCCGTGGCGTAGGCCAACCCCGGCTCGCCCGAGCGCTTGGCGATGGCGGTCAGCATTTCCGCTTCAGTCTTCAGTTCTCCGCCACTCTTAAACGGGCGATAGCCATACTCGATGGCCCACATGTCGTAGGGGCCCAGCGTACGCGTGATGAAATCGCCTTGACCCTCCGCGTCGGGGCTGTACTCCGCCCCGTTATAGTCCATGACCGATCCGCTCAACGCCTCCGATCCATCCCGGCTGCCGATGATTTCGCCGAGCGGTCGCCACGAACTGGCCTTGAAATTATGACGCAAACCAAGCGTGTGGCCCACCTCGTGCATGACCACCTCCTTGATCACCTGCCCGATGAACTCTTCCGGCAGTTCACGCCCCCCAGCCGACGAATGCGCCAATTGACTGAAGGCCAATTGTTGGCTCATTCCCGTGGCGAGTTCACAATGACTGTCCAAGTGAGATCGAACCAGCCGCGCCGGCGATACGGACGCGTCTTGCGAGTTCAATTGCAAGGGGTCATGGAATGCGGGTGTCAGCAGGTCGCGCGGCGAGACGTATTCCAACTCCGGATATTGGGCCAACAACTCGTCCGCCAGCGGGTCCGACAGACTCTCATAACCCCGCGGACCCTGAAACTGAAACTCGTTCACGTAAAACCGGGCCATCGAGTCATCAAAGACGATGTCGGCGTCCAGGATTTCGCCCGTAAAGGGATTGACGTGTGACGGTCCCATGGCAAACGCATTGCCCGTCACGATCCAACGGAAGAAGTTATAGCGGACGTCTTCGGGGTCCAGGTCCTTGAATTCATTCGTGTCGGTCTGTTGGCGAGTCTGCACCGCGTCTGAAAAGCCGATTTGCTCAAACGCCTTGTTCCACTCCAGGATCCCCTCGCGTACGTATCGCCGATAAGGGATGGGCACCGTTTTCTCAATGTAGAAAATAATCGGCTCCTTGACCGGCGACAGGGCCAACTCCGGGTCCTGCTTTTGCAGGTTCCAGCGGTTGACGTAACGCTTGAACACGGTCTTCTCGGTGTGGTCCCTGGACCAGTCTTTCTGAACGGTCAGGAAATATCCGATCCGATCGTCGGCTTCGCGAGGATGGTAGTCGTTCTTCGGCAATCGCGACATGCTGAAAAACACGCCGGCGATGACCCCGCCGTTCTCGCCCATCAAGGCCGTATCAACGCAAAGCTCGACGTTGTCCGGAAAAGCCTTCCGCGTCGACCAGCGCGACAGTGACGAATCCAATCGGCGGCGACCGTAGATCGCTTCCATGCCGATCACGTCCGATTTCATCAGGTCCCCAAAATCAATGACCGGATCGCCTCCGTTTTCCGTTTTCACGTCGATGGCTTTGATGATCGTATCGGTGTAGGTGCGACGCACCACGTCTTCCACCGTGCCCGTCTTGTCCTTCACGTGGCCGGTCTCCGACTCCATCAGCAGAAGTTTGTTGTTATGCCGCTCCCAATAAACCGCCGCACTGCCCATCATCCAACTCGCAAACGTCGGCCCCTTGGGTATCGAAACGCTCAACAGAAACGGTTCGTTGAGCAGGCTCTTGGGGATGCGGCCCAGAAGTGTGTCATTCTTCTTGTTGTAGTACAGCGTGAAGAACCCCTCCGAAACCTCCATGTCCTTCGTGACGTCCTCGAATTTCGGAAGTTCATCCTTGTCCGCCTTGTCCGCGCGACCACCGCCCGCCCCCGGTCCCGTCGGCGGCGTCTGGGCAAAAATCAGCGATCCGCCCACCATCACCAGGGCGACCGTGGCTCGCATCAAATTCATCCTAATCATCGCGTATTCCTTCTTGTTCGGCGTTTGAACCTGCACCGTTATTCAACATCCGCATCATTCCCGTCATCGACGCCCTTTCGCCGTCATTCCGGCGCAGGCCGGAATCCAGCCCTATGCGCCGCTTCACAGTTGAAACTCCGCCTCCAACGCCTTATCGATGCGGTCCTTGGCTTCATCCAGATGGGCCCGCGTGAACGCATCCAGCCGCCCGTCCTTGTCACCTTCAAGAAGCCGCCCGATTTGCTGTGTCAATCCTTTCATCGTCAAACGCACGACCGCATGGGCATCCGCCGGCATCATTCGGCCCGGCTCGCTCAGCAGGACGTTCATCAGGTTTTGCAGGTGTGCACGTTGCAGATTCCGACGGATGCTCGATATGAACGGCTTGCGATTCGTATGACTGGTCGAACCGGCTGGTTCGGTAAGCTCCGACCAAATCGCCGCAGCCGTCTTCGTCACCAGATCGACCACCGTCAGGGCATCCTCGTCCGCGGGCACTTTCAATTCCGCGTCGTACACGCGGGCAATCGTGAACGGGTTCAATGTCTGAAAGAGCGCCCACGCTTGAACCGCAGCCACACGATCGTGCAGCGGATATTCCATCATGCTGTCGAAACTGTCCGTGTCCCAATGCCGCCATCGACCCGGCGCCAGTTTATTCAGCACGGCGGGGTCGAACGAAAAAGCCTCCGCGGAAAACACACGCTCCACCAGGAATTCCAGGGCTTCGTGCTGTTGCTTGGCCGGCACGATCTCGAACGGCGGCTTTTCATCGGCGTCACCGCGATGGTTTCGGTTACAATACTGCCCGCCGATGACCCGCGACGCGACCTGTGCGGCCCGCGAGTACTCAAACAACAGGCCGTCAAATACCTGGCGCAAGTGGCTGAAGCTCTCGCCGTCATCGACGGCCCAATCCAGCAACGTGCCCTGCAATTCACGAACCAGGTCCATCCGATAACGGGCGTATTCCAGCGGATCAGCACCGTTATCCCAGGTGTTCACCAGCGGATCGGGTGCCAGGAAGCCGGTGTCGAAATCCGTTGCGTACGCCAGGCCCGGCTCATTGCCCCGCGACGCGATGGCCTTCAACATCTCCGCTTCCGTCTTGTATTCCTCGCCCGGTTCGCGGTAGCCGTACTCAATGGCCCAAACGTCATACGGACCGATCGCCGGCGAGAAAAACCGCGGATGCTTGTCCTTCGATGAACCGTAGACGGCTGCGTTGTAGTCCATCACCGAGCCGCTGGTCGGTTCGCCCGATTGATGGGCAGCCAACAGTTCTTCCACGTTCTTCCACGAACTGGCTTTGAAATTATGTCGAAGGCCCAACGTGTGACCCACCTCGTGCGCCACCACGTAGCGAATGAAATCGCCCACGAATTCTTCCGTCAGATCCTCGAATCCGCCGGCTTGCATGACGAATCCAGCCAGCGCCATTTCGTGACGCAATCCCTCCGCCATGTTACAGGTAAAATGCCCCCGCCCGTCGAGCGTCCTGCGAACGTCCGCCTCCCAGCCTGCACTCGTACCGGCGTATTGAGCCAACTCGGGTATCATCTGTTCTTCCAAGGACGTGAATCCCCACTCCGGAAACCGATTCAAAAACTCGTTGAGCCGAGGATCGTGAGCGCTGGCAGGCCCCTTGGCGCTCAATCGTGCATATTGCGATAGCAACGATCGAATCAAGGAGTCGTCCCAAACGATGTCCGCGTCCAGAATCTCGCCCGTCCGTGGATTCCACCGCGAAGGTCCCATGGCAAACGCCCGCCCACTGACGATCCAGCGGAAAAAATTGTAACGGACGTCTTCCGGATCAAGGTCCTTGAACTCGTTCGTATCCGTCTGTTGACGGGCAGCCATCACGTTGCGTAACCCGGCCTTCTCAAACGCCTGGTTCCACATCAAAATGCCCTCCCGCACGTACCGGCGAAACTCAATCGGGACCGTTTTCTCGATGTAGTAGATAATCTGGTCGTCGGGGTGAACGTCGGAAACCTTCGCCGTCGGATCAGCCTTGCGCAAATGCCAGCGATGAACATGGCGATCAAAAACGGTCTTGTCCGTGTGCTTCTTGCCCCAGTTCTTCACCGCCGTCATGAAATAACCAATGCGATCGTCGGCTGGTCGCGATTTGAAATCTGTCTTGGGCAGCTCGCTCAAACTGTAGTGCATCCGAACCCGCGTCCCCCCCTGCACGCCGTTCATCAACGCCAAGTCCACCGCCAATTCCACGTTCTTCTCAAATCCCTTCCGTTTGGCCCAACGGCTCAGCGATGCGTCAAGCCCGCCGCCCATCATTTGCGACAAACCGGCCCGATCCGCTTTGAAGACGTTATCAAGATCGATCACCGGGTCGCTACCGCGCATGCTGACGATCGGCGTCGCAAATACGATGCGATCCGTGTACGTACGCGACACCACGTCGGAAACGGTTGACTTCTCCGCCGGGTCATAACGCAGGTCCGGCTCAATCAGGACCAGCTTCTTGTCCATTCGCTGCCATTTGACCACCTGCGTGTCCCACGTGAATCCCGTCAGAAACGATCCACCCGATATGCTGGACGCCAACAGGAATTCCTTGTCGAGCATGGAACCCGGGATGACCGCCAGCAGATGGTCTTTCTTTTCATTGAAGTACAGATCAAAAAAGCCAGCCACCTTCTCGTGTTTCTCGCTGACCTCCTCGAATGGTGGAAAATCCGGCTTCTCCTTCGGTTTTTCAGGCGCGTCCTTCGATCCCGAGGCCGCACCCTCCACGGACGGGGGTTCGCCGGCATCGACTTGGGCCCAGACCGTCGAACACATCACCAAGGCCACAAGCCCCATCCATAGCACGCGACGGCTGCAACATTCTGGATTTATCATTTTGACTCCTCGCCTCAGGTGGGCATCTATCCAACAACCAAATTTCTGGATTAACATTATCAGGACGCGATTCTGCGGAAAATACGAAAGGACGGACTCGCCATTTCGCACATTGTGCCAGTGCAGTTAGTCATGCTATTTGCATCTTAACAGATTGCATCTCAAAAGATTGCATCTTAACAGATTGCATCTTAACAGATTGCATCTTAACAGATTGCATCTTAACAGAGCCGCGACGCTGGACGCGACCAAGGCGGGAGCGTCCAGTATGGCAAACGGACAACCCCGTCCATAGCACTCGAACCGCGCCGCTCCTGCCAGAAACCACCTATTCAGGGAGCGGGGGCCGCCTTACCCCTTTCAACCGCGTTATCGACGTTTCAAAAGTTGCGACAATTCAGACTAGCTACACCAGTGGTCCGATTCACTTGAATCTGCGGGTACGACCGAGCCTCGGCATTCCTGCACGGGGGTGACCGTTGTGTGAACGCGACGGCTCACGTAGCGAAGCAACCGCAATTTCAACTGAATCGATGCACTAGTATACGCATGCAACAGGCGATGTCCTAACGAAAACGCAGGAACAGCAGGCTTGTTCAGCCACATTTACACCTTATTACATCGGTTGAAGTGTACCCCGCCGGTCCAGTCAAACAGTGTCCCAGCCACGGAACCTTAAATCTGCTCCGCCCACGATTGTGAACCAATCGGGTCAATATCGAATCGGAACGCACATTGGCGCCGCCCCGATACGCCGATATGATGCACCGCTACCCCATGGGCGATTTCGTGTAACCATGTCGATTCTTTCAACCTTTCCGGACAAGCCCACGCACAATTGGCCCCGATGGGTCTACCTGGTCGCGACGTTGGCGGCGGGCCTCCATCATGCCGGCTGTTCGAGTGAGCCTGAAATCGAGTCAGCCGGGGCGGATGCGTCGCTATCAGCCAAGATCGACTTTCCACCGTCCGCGCGGGCCGACGACGATTCCGTCAATTCCATCGTCGAACGAGCCTTGCAGGCATGCGTGCGAAATCAATACGAGGAATTCCGGAGTTTATGGCTCGCCACCGACGAACCCGTCAAGAAGCGTCATTATGAGCAGAAGTGGCAGCCCGTTCGGCACATCGTGGTTCGCAAGGTTCAACCGATGCGTCACGCACAGGACGACAGCATTTTGTATTACGTCGACGTCAATCTCGAATTCGGACGCGGATCGCGAAAAGGCGAACGCGATATCGTGTTCTTGGTCGTCAAGAACAATGAAACCTGGCGCCTGTCGCGGGCACCGAAGAGTCTGGTTCAAAAAATCGCGATGGAGAAGACGTCCGGCAACGGTTCCTAGCGATCCTCGCCACGGCTTCGCCGTTTCTCCCGTTTCGACTCATGCAACCGGAATCCACAGAAATCGAAAACGAGCCACGCCCCAAACGCTTGTCGATGAACACGCTTTGGCGGATCATCCGGCTTGTTCTCGTCCATCGGACGTTCATCATCGGCGGGATCGTCGCGTCCCTGTTCTACGCCATGCTGCACTCCGTCAGCATTCTCGGCGCCCTGCCGATTCTGAAAGTTCTGCTGGAAGACGAGGGGCTTCACGGTTGGCTGGACCGGGCCGGCGCCCAATCGCGACTCCACGCCGTATTTCACATCCGCGAAACCGTCACTCCGGCGCAGGCCGCAGTCCAGGGCATCGACGACACCACCACTTCCAACAATAATTCCGTCACTCCGGCGCAGGCCGGAGCCCAGCGCATCGCCGACACCACAGCCTCCCATGAACTCGTCGTGCTCCGCATCGATCGCGATTCCGCCTTGTACCAGACCGGCCTGCGAGAAAACGACATCATTCTGACGCTCGACCAGCGCACCACCGCGCCAAGCGATTGGCTGCACCAGGTCGCCCATCACCCCGCCGCCGAGTTCATCACCTTCACGGCCAAGCGCTCCGGTCAGCCCGTCGGCGAAACGCAGGTCTACACCGCCCCGCTCGATTCGCCGTCTCTGCTCTGGCGAGTCGGCTCATCATTGGCCACCTGGGCACCAACCCAAAACTCCACCGACGCCAGAATCACCACGCTCACCTACGTGCTCACGTTCGTCGTTTTCATCGTCGTCTTGGCCAACTTGTGCCGTTTTCTGGCCGAATACTGCATTGGCCGGGCCGTGCTCCGTGCCATGATGGACCTTCGGCGAGCGCTCTACGCAAAGGTGCTCAAATTGCCCATGTCGCGATTCACGCGAAACGTCGGCGATCTCGTCACCCGATTCATCCAGGACATCCAGGACGTTCAACGCGGTTCCATGTCCCTGTTCGGCAAGTCACTGCGCGAGCCGCTCAAAGCCTTGTTCATTCTGATCGCAGCCTTGATCCTGGACTGGCGCATCACCTTGACCATGGTCGCGGTCGCGCCCTGGGCGTTGCTGATCTTCTGGAAGGTCGGCACCAGCATTAAAAAAGCCAACCGCAAGCTCCTTCGCGGCTACGGCTACATGATCGACACGCTCCATCAAACGCTCGGAGCCATCGGCATCGTCAAAGCCTACACCACCGAAAACGCCGAACGCCTCCGCCTGCTCCATCTCGACCGCCGCATGTTTCGTCAACAGCTCAAAATCGTCAAGCTCGACGCCGTCCTAAGCCCCGCCCTGGAAACACTCGGCGTGATGGCCGTTTCCGTGGTCACCGTCTGGCTGGGTCGCCGCGTGCTCAACCGTGAAATCGACGTCTCCACCTTCGGAACACTCGTCATCGCCTTGGGCATGCTCTTTGATCCGCTTCGCAAGATGGCCGACGTCTACGCCCGCTTGCTCCGCAGCGCCGCCGGCGCCGAACGACTCTGCGAAACGCTCGACTCCCAGGACGAAACGGAAATCCATTCCGGCACCGTCGATCTGCAACCCATCCAATCGCAGATCGAGTTCCGCGACGTGACCTTCACCTACCCCGAAACGGATAGCCCCGCCCTGGACAACGTCAATCTGATTGTCAAACGCGGCGAGACCGTCGCCCTCGTCGGCCCCAACGGCTCCGGAAAGACCACGCTGGTCAACCTCATGACACGATTCTACGACCCCCAATTCGGCGCCGTGCTCATCGACGGCGTCGACCTCCGCACGGTCACCTTGCGAAGCCTGCGACGACAAATCGGCCTGGTCACCCAGGACAGCATCGTCTTTCCCATCACCCTGGCCGACAACATCAGCTACGGAACGCGAAACGGCTCGCGCGACGCCGTCATACATGCCGCCCGGCAGGCCTACGCCGACGAATTCATCCGCACCAAGCCGCAGGGATACGACACCATTCCCGGTGACATGGGCAAGACACTCTCCGGTGGTCAAAAACAACGACTCGCCATCGCCCGGGCCATCTTCCGCGACGCTCCCATCCTCATCTTCGACGAAGCCACCAGCCAGATTGACACCGAGTCGGAACAGAAAATCCAGTCCGCCCTCCGCGAATTCGCCCGCCAACGAACCACCTTCATCATCGCCCATCGGCTCAGCACCATCACCTTCGCCGACCGCATCGTGGTCCTCGATGCCGGCAAAATCGTTGACACCGGAACCCACGAAGAACTGCTCACCCGCTGCCCGCTCTACCATGGCCTATGCGAAACACAATTGATCGCCTGATCGCCACTGCGAACAAGAACGCCTAACATCATCAGAGCCGCGACCGTGAGGGAGCGGTCTTTACGAGCCGCGAGCGCAAAGCGAGCGGTCCCCCGCGGAGCGCACGCAACAACGAACCGCGAGCGCAAAGCGAGCGGTCCCTCACAGAGCGCACGCAACTCCGACCCGCGACCGTCAGGCGGCGGTCTTCCGTGTCGGGTGGCCCACCTCCTTTGGAGGTGGGGGAGTCGATGATTAGAGCGCCAGTTCGTACTTCCGATCTTCACCCGCCACGTTTCAGTCCCGCGACCAAGTCATTTACGAGCCGCGAGCGCAAAGCGAGCGGTCCCCCGCGGAGCGCACGCAACAACGAGCCGCGAGCGCAAAGCGAGCGGTCCCTCACAGAGCGCACGCAACTCCGACCCGCCCCCGCCCCACCGCCTGCCTGCGTCATTCCGGCGAACGCCGGAATCCAGAACGCTCTGCATGGCTGCCCGCACGCCAAGGCGTAACGCTCGCCGCCGATAGGACAGTGTTGCGCGATCCCTCGTCGTGAATCACCCGAAAAACTGAATTGTATTCGCCGCTGACTGCTCGACAAATTCCTCGAACGGGGTCCCCCGGAGTTTCGCGAGAAAGCGCGCGACGTGAACCACGTGCGCCGGCTCATTGGGCCTGACCTTACGCACCGGTTCGGGTGACAGGTAGGGTGAATCCGTCTCCACCATGATCTGATCAGCCGGATACTGAACCGCGATCTCCTGCAACTCGCGGGCGCTCTTGAACGTCACCACTCCGGTAAAACTGATTCGCCAACCATGGTCCGCGATTTCCCGAGACTGCCCCGCGTTGCCCGTGAAACAGTGAAACACCACCCGCCGATTCGCATACCCCGCGTTCTTCAAAATGGAAACGACGTCCGCGTGGGCCTCGCGGCAGTGGATCACGATCGGCTTGTTCGTCGGACCGGCCAATTCGAGTTGCTTCTCGAACACAGCCGCCTGCACCGAACGATCCGCGAAATCGTAATGATAATCCAACCCCATCTCGCCGATGGCCAATACCGATGACTCACCGCAGAATCGCTCCAGTCGATCCCAGTCGCCCGGCTGCACCTTGCCCGCTTCGTGCGGATGAATCCCAATGACCGCGGAAACCCGATCATCACTTTGCGCCAGTTTCAGCACCGCTTCCGCGTCGTTCAGGTCCGTAGCGATGCTGATGATCCGATCCACACCGGCCCGTTGGGCCCGATCGATGACCGCCGCTCGATCAGCGTCGAAAACCTTGGCCGTCAGATGGGCGTGCGAGTCGATCAGCCCCATCGGTCATCACCATTCGGGACAAAACGCGTCCGCGAAATGTTCGACGGACGGCTCGCCCGATTCCGGAATCACCACCGCCACGACGTCAAATCGAGAGGGAAGGTCACCTGCCTGATGAGTTTGATTGAAGTATCGCGCACAACGAACGATCTGCCTGCGCTTGTGGCGCGTGACGTTGACTTCCGGGTCAGCCGATTCGTTCGAAAGGCGAGTCTTGACTTCGACAAAAACGACCGAATCACCCTCGCGAGCGATCAGGTCGATTTCCCCAACGGGGCACGTGTAATTCTTGAATAGAATCGTAAACCCACGACGCTTGAGCCAGCGTGCGGCGATCCGTTCTCCGCGGACTCCGATCCGCATCGAGACTAACTTCCGATTTCCACCGGCTCGGCTTCAGTGGGTTTCATGCCCACCGGGGTCGGCGGCTTTTCAGCGTCAGCCGATCGCTCCGCACTCTTGGAAACGGTTTGACGCTTCTCGCGGAGTTTGCGACTCTTGCCCACGCGATCTCGCAGGTAATACAGCTTCGCCCGGCGAACCTTGCCCAGCCGCTTGATCTCGACCTTGGACACTCGCGGCGAATGCAGCATGAAGATGCGCTCCACGCCTTCGTTGGCGACGATGCGCCGCACGGTGAACGACTCGCTCATGCCCTTGCCGCTTCTGGCGATCACCACCCCCGTGAAAATCTGAGTGCGTTCCTTGTCGCCTTCAACGATACGCGTATGAACGTCGACCGTCGCGCCGATCGGTATTTCCGGCGGATGGGCCTTGAACTGCTTGGACTCGATTATGCCGATTAGTGGGTGACTCATCTTCAAAAAACCTCCCTGGTCAGCGGCCAATTATCAGCAAGGCCGACTGCCCATCCACAAACGATCTAGCCCAATTTTAAGTTCCGTTGTCTTCGTCCGCCAGCAAATCGGGACGTCGTTCTCGCGTTCGCTCCAATGCCTTCTGTCGCCGCCAAGCCTCAATTTCGCGGTGGTGACCGCTCAAGAGGACTTCCGGCACGTCTTCACCGCCAAACGATCGCGGACGCGTATACTGCGGGTACTCCAATAGTCCGTCTGAAAACGACTCGTCGTCGGTCGCATTCTCATTCCCCAAAGCACCGGGAATCAGCCGCACAACCGAGTCCACCAAAACCATCGCCGCCGCCTCGCCGCCGGACAGCACGTAGTCTCCCACGGAAACTTCCAAGGCGCCTAATCCGGTCCGGATTCGCTCGTCAAACCCCTCGTAATGCCCGCAAACAACAACCAAATGCTCCTGACCGGCTAATCTTTGCACCAACTTCTGCGTCAAGCGCTCGCCCTGCGGCGTCAACAACACTACAAGCGGTTTCAGAGAACAGCCACGAGTCACCGATTCTACCGCGTCGAACACCGGCCCGCACATCAACACCATTCCGGGTCCGCCGCCGAATGGCCTGTCATCTACGCTCCGATGTGGATCTGTGGCGAAATCTCGAAAATTTGTAAATTCAAACTTAACTAATCCAGCGTCTACCGCACGTCCAATAATACTCGCCCCGAAAAACGCCGGAAAAACATCGGGAAAAAGCGTCAGAATATCGATTTTCATTAGCCCGCGCCACAAGACGGTGGGCTATTCAGCCTGCGCCAAACCACATCGCCGGATCAGCGTACGAACCGTCTCAGAAGGCTGAGCTCCGACACTAAGCCAATACTTAACCCGCTCGTCATTCAATCTGACTTGTTTTTCAGTATCCGGGCACATGGGATCATAGGATCCCAATTCCTCGATTACACGTCCGTCACGTTTCTTGCGACGGTCAACAGCAGCTACCCGATAACACGGACGATGACGGCGACCCACACGTTTTAGTCTTAGCCTCACAGACACTCGTGTCTCCCTATGCAATTTGAACGCCGAGTGGATTTCCATACACCCGATCCAGCGTTTCGCGAATCAGCTACTATAGCCAAGCGCCCGCGAATGACAAGTGATGGCAAAAAAAACGGGTTTCTTGAATTCGATTTCCGGGCGGGAGTATTCCGCCCGACAGGCACCATCAAAATTCCACATTCAGTTGTTAGTGGTATTTGCACGTAACCTACGCAACAACAGCAGGTTATGTAACACAACGATCCATCCAATTCAACAGCCGAGGGGTTCCAAACGGTCACCAAGAACAGGCCAACGGCATTGTTGACGTCGGAAAACGGCGAAGTTATTTCGGGCATCACAGGGCCAGTTGTCGCTTTCGGCGGGTGATGGCTATCGCGAGAATCCCAACAGCCGGTACAATGTCCGATTCATGTGGCGCCGCCTAAATTTGGGCGGCGATTGGGATCATGGCACAATGCATTCATCCTTTGGAGGCGGGGCAGATTCAATGGGTTTACGCCAACTGAAGTTCAGAATGAATCGGAGTGGAATATCACGTTTCGATATAGTTTGTGCGGCCATAGGCCTGATGTGTTTGATAGCGGGCTGCCAAAAACAACGAGAAACCCCCAAGCTGGCCGTCCTTATCGTCGTGGATATGCTTCCCGGGGATTACATGGCCCGTTTCGGCCAACACTTCGGAAACGACGGATTTCGCCGATTGATTCGCCAAGGCACCGAATGCACCGACGCCCATTTTAGCCACGGTAACACGCAAACCGGGCCCGGACACGCCACAATCGCGACCGGGGCGCATCCGGCTGAACATGGGATCGTCGGCAATCGATGGTTTGAGCCTGGCAAATCGGCCATTTATTGCGTCGACGACACAGAATACATGACCATTGGTCACAAGGACTGGTACGATTCCGAGGGGTATTCGCCCGGGAAGCTTCTAGCGCCCACGTTGGGTGATTCGCTGAAGAAGACCTATGGCCAGAGCGCCAAGGTTTGGAGCGTCTCCCTCAAGCCTCGTTCCGCGGTATTGATGGCCGGCCAATCGGGCGATGGGGCGATTTGGTTCACGACCAAGAGCGGCGATTTTGTCACCAGTTCATTTTACAAAAAGGAAGCCCCTGATTGGATCAAACAGATTAACGAGGAACGTCTCGCCGATGCCTATCTGGGGAAAACCTGGTCGCTATCGCTCCCTGCCGCCGAATACGAGAGTTATGGGCCTGACGACGCTTCGTATGAAAAGGGCATCACCGTCATTTGGCTCAACTACTTCCCCCACGTCCTGGGTCAGAACATGCCCATCGTCAGCAAGCTATTCTGGGAACAGTTTCAGGTATCCCCGTTCGGCGACGAAGTCGTCTTCGAAATCGCCCGCAGAGCGATTGCCAACGAGTCCCTGGGACAGGATGACGTTCCAGACCTGCTGACCATCGCGCCGTCGAGCGTTGATTATTGCGGGCATATGTTTGGTCCGAACAGTCACGAAATGGCCGACATCATTATTCGTCTCGACCGCCAAGTCGCTTCCATGTTGCGGTATTTGGACGAACACGTGGGCGCGGAGCATTACGTCGCCGTGCTGACCAGCGATCACGGCGTGGCTTCGGCGCCGGAATGGGCTCAGAAGCACGGGCTGGGAGGCGGCCGAATTGACGCCGGCAAGATGTTCAACAACATACATCAGGCCCTGGTCGAAAAATTCGGATCCACCGCTGACGGCCTGCATTACGTCACGGCCATCGACTTGCCCTGGATCTACCTCAACACGCCCGTGATCGAGTTTCACGGTGGTTCGATCGCCGAGGCTGAAAAAATCGCCGCGGATCGACTCCGTCAGGAGGAGTCGGTTGAAGAGGCGGTGGTCGTTTCATCGCTGCAAGGCAAAACCACGCTGACTCCGTTGGAGCAAGGCGTTAAGAATGGTGCCTTTGAAGGCCGTAGCGGTCAAATATTCCTGCAACCGAAACCCTATTGGTATCGTGACACGGCGTGCGCGGGCCACGGATCGTTTCACAAATTCGATACACACGTGCCGCTCGTTTTTTCCGGCCCGGGTTTTCGTAAACAACGCATCAGCGAACGGGTGGATGTGCGCGACTTGTCGGTAACCTTGGCGGAAGTCTTGCGAACGGGCAAACCCGCCAAAGCCAGCGGCCAGGTAATCAAGAAGGCCATCGTCGAATAGAGATGGGTCGCGCCATCTGCATCCGATTCATGCAAAACATTTCACGCCTGTCGCGTTGACAGGCTAACGATTTTTCCAGGCATCGATTTGAATGCGCAGACTTCGAGTCAGGTCTTCCGCCTGCGCGGCTTGCGCGGCCGCGAATGCCATCTCTGCGATGGCGATGGCCTCGTCCCGCCGCCCGGCTTCATCATAAACCGCAGCCGCCCGCGCTAGAATGGCCGCTTGGGCGGCTGCATCTTCGTATCGCCGTACGTTGGCATAGGCCTGGGCGAGATTCGATCGGACGTCGATGTCATCCGGCGTCAGGCGCAGGGCAGCCTCGTATTGCTCGACGGCGTCGTTCCACCGTTGCAACATTCCCAGCGCGACTCCCAAGTTGAAACGTGCCTGCGCATGATTGGGATTCAACTGAACGACCCGGCGAAAAGCTATCACAGCCGCCTCCACGTCGCCGGAAGACCCCAACGCAGACCCCAGATTCAGATGCGCCTCCACGTCGAGCGGATCGATTCGCACGACCCAGCCGTAGTGTTCCGCTGCCGAATGCGGATCGCCCGTGGCAACGTACGCGTTGGCGAGGTTGTTGTGCGCGTCGGCAAAATGCGGATTCAATTGAATGGCCCGTCGATAGTGTTCAATGGCCTGATCCATGCGACCCAGCGATGAAAGCGTGTTGCCCATGTTGTTGTGGGCGTGCGCGTCGTCGGGACGAACGTTTAGCGCCATTTGATACTGATCAGCCGCGTCTTCGAATCGATCCAAATCTTGAAAGGCCAAACCCAGATTGTAGTGCGCTTCGGGATAGTCGGGGTCGAGGGCGATGGCATCGGCGTAGTGCCGCAGGGCTTGCGTCGCGAGTCCGTCGTGGTACAGGGCCAAGCCGAGCGCATTATGGCCACGCGGATTATCAGGGGCTGCGTCCACCACGGATCGCCACAATTCGACGGGATGCCTGTATTGCTGATTGCGGCGGATGGTTAAACCCGCCAATGACATGACGAAGACAACGGCCATCGCCAGGATCACCGCTTCAAAACGTGTTGCCGTCAAGCGCGCTTGGCGTTGTGCCCGGTGATTGGCGGATCGGGTCCATCCCATCGCCTTCATCAAGCCCACGACAACGGCAGTGACGACCGCAGCCAACGGTAGATACATTCGATGCTCGAAGGCGGCGTCCTTGATGGGGATGAAACTCGACGTGGGGGCTAGGATGAGGAAAAACCACGCGCCGACGAATCCCAGCCAATGGCGACGGTACCACGCCCATCCCGACCCCACCAGCAACAGCACAACCATCAGACCGGGCAGGTAAATGGATGCTGCGCTCCTCGCGATAGGCCAACCATAATCCAGGCACAACGGGCTTGGCCAAAACGCCAGTCGAAGATAATGCAGAATCACGCCGGCTTGTGTACCCAGGTATTCCCAGGCTGATGACCCTGCGAAACCGAACCCCACGTGCGAGGGCGAGCCGGGCTTGGGAAACAGAACTCCGCCGACAACTCCGGTGACTACCAACAGAAGCCACGTCCCCGCCAAGCCGCCATACATCCACCTCCGCGTGCGAAACGCTTGACCGACGCTGCCGGCTAGGAATTGTCGGTCATACAGCAGCAGGACGATGGGGGCGACGACCATGACCGCCTTACAACCCATTCCCAGGGCGCAAGCCAAGACGGCCAGGACGCACCATCGCCGGCCGAATCGGTGACTCGTAGCTCCGCGAAGCAGCGCATACACAGACAGCAGAAAGAACAGTCCCATCATGGATTCGCCGCGTTGAATAATGTAGGTCACGCTTTGCGTTTGAAGTGGATGAACGACCCAGATCAGGGCAATGACGCAGGCCCCCCAACGCGATGGACGCGGTGCAACGCGACAAAGAACCATCGTCCGCCTGACTAACCCGAACAGCGCCAAACCCGCCAGGGCGTGCACGACGATGTTCAAAACGTGGTAGCCGCGAACATCCAGTCGCCCTACGGCGAAATTGGCGGCCAAGCTGGCGTTGACCACGGGTCGGCGGCGATAGGACAGGATGTCACGGATTTGGGTCAGGTCACGAATCGAATCGTTACGCTCGATATGTGTGATGTCATCGAAAATGAACGGCGCGTCGATGCTAGGGACGTAAACGGCCAGGCAAGCGACCACGATCGCCATCGCCGGCCAGCACGATTCGCCGGGCGCGTCTGAATGATTCTCGGAAAACGATTTCACGACGAGTCACACGATCCAGCGACGATAACGGGCAACGGCGAGCCTCGTGTGCAGATCATATCGAGTCACGATCGAACGACAATGACTTGAAAAATCGAACGACAATGACTTGAAAATTGGCAGGTGGCCCAGCGTCCGTGACAGTTTAGGCGG
>CAYRHJ010000019.1:0-96789 GCA_964424105.1 uncultured Phycisphaeraceae bacterium
ACTTCAATTTTGGCCGGGGCCCCTGCGTCCGTGACTTTTATGGGGGTTTGATTTTCGCCCCCCACGGGGCCACGGAAGGTAGCCACGGGTGGAGCCGCCGCAGGCGGCGGAACCCGTGGAAACCTGACCCTATGAACCCGTCCCGCCCCGGCAGGGGCGGAGGATGCCGACGCAACCTCCTCCGCCACTTGCGGGGCGGTGATCATGGGGCGGCGCGGGTGCCCCATCCATCGCGCAGCGATGGGTGGGGTCTCGATGATTGGCGCTCGAAGAATTTTCAACACGCAAGCCAACCCCGTCGTCATCAACGCCAACCCACCCTTTGCTTCGCAAAGGATGGGCCACCCGATCTATTTTGGAGTCGCGATCCGCCGAAGATCATCGGCTCCCCCACCTCCAAAAGGAGGTGGGCCACCCGTCTGAACGTTTTCAATCTGCTCGTCTGAACGTTTTCAATCTGCCCGTCTGAACGTTTTCAATCTGCCCGTCCGAACGTTTTTCATTATGCACGGGCCTTCCGCGTTGACATTTCATGAACCAATCTGGAAGATTTGAAACCATGATCGGATTTCAGCGATTTGGTCTCGGATTGGTGACCATGGTAGGGGCTGCGTGCTTGCAGACCGGCTGCCTGAATGGTCAGGGTGGGCAGCGTCCGTTGCCCTCGCCGAATTCTGAATCGTTTGAACAGATGGTCAGCGATTCCGGGCCGCTGCCGTTCGATCAAAACCGGGTGCGCTCCAACAATCCAACCGATGTGCGGGTTCGGCTGCTGTTCGATGTCGAACGATTCATCGTTCCCTGCGATCAAAGCGACGAACAGCGTGCAGCCGTCTGGCGGTACGTCGATGAACTGCGCGTGTCGCCGGATCGAGCCGAATCGTTATCAGCCAACGGATTGCGGATGGGCGTGGCGGAACAGCGGCGATTCGCAGCCGTGCGTGAAGCGTTGGCGGAATTGAATTCGCGACGGGAGCGAAGTTCGCAAATCGTGCAAAGCGGCGTGCCGCTGACGCTGGATCTCGGTTCGCTATCCGGCAGTCGCACGGTTTACCTGTTCGATGCGTCGGGAGGTCTTTCGGGCGAGACGTTTGAGAACGCGACCCGGCGATTGACGCTCGATTATGACGTCGGATTGCAGGGAAGCACGCCGCGCATTTCGTTGCGCTTGACCCCGGAACTGTACAAAACGAGTGAACGGCCGCTGTTTGAATCGGTGGAAGGGCAGGTATCCTATCGGCAACGTTACGAGGGCAAGAAATTCCACGGTTTGGCGGTGGAAATGTCGATTGTACAGGGCGACGCCCTGGTCATCGGACCGGCGAATGCGCTCGAACGGCGCTTTTCTTTGGGGAGCACCTTGTTGACCGAGGAGTCGGCGGGGCGATGTTGGGAAACCATTTTTTGTATCACACCCGTGCTTTTTCAATCGTCTCCCCAACCGGGCGGCTGACATGAAAGATCGGCGCGAATTCACGCGGGAATCGATGGCCACGACCGGGCAGGTTGACGACGCACACTATCGGGTGATGTGTGAGCATGCCGGCATCGCGCTGATTTCCAGCGATGTCGATCTGAACGTTCGCACGTGGAATTCGGCGGCGGCCAGAATGTTTGGGGCGGAGGCGGCTGTGATGATCGGCGTGCCCTTGTCGTCTGTCATTCCCATCGAAGACCGCAAGAAGGGCGCAGAGCTATTGCACGAGTCGCTTTCCACGGGTCAGATCAGCTCCTTTGAATTCAAGGATCATGACGAGGAAGGTCGACTGCGATATCTGATTGCCACGTTCTCGCCCATCATCGACGATGATGGTTTGCACACCGGTGTGTCAGCTTGCGTGCGGGACATCACCCGGCGGATTGCATTGGAAACCGAATTAGCCCATCGAACCAAAATGTCGTCGCTGGGTCAGATGGCCGGCGCTCTGGCACACCATTTTAACAACATATTGGCTGCGACGGTCACCAGCGTGGATTTCGCGTTGGGCGCAGGCGATTCGGATTTTCAGGTCCGCGTGCTGCGGCAAACGGGCGATACGCTGGCCAAGGCGTCTAAACTGACCGAAGCGCTGCTGAAATTCGCCGAAGGTGATGTCAAGCATCAGGACGAGAGCGACTTGACGGAAGTACTGATTGATGTCACGGGCGAAATGGAGCTGGAGCTGGCGAAGATTAACGTGCAACTGGATATTGAGTTGAACCCGATTCCGGTGACGCCGGTTCCACGGGACCAAATCGTCACCGTGATGCAGAACTTGTTACGCAACGCAGCCGACGCCATGCCCGACGGCGGAACCGTGACCGTCGCGTCAAAAGTCATTGACGGCGTGGTTTGCCTGGTTGTCAGCGACACGGGTTGTGGAATGGACGAGTCGGTATTGCAACGCGTTTTTGAGCCTTTTTACAGTACAAAGACGAGCGGATTGAATTTCGAGCAGCATCCCGGGCTGGGATTGGCAGTTGCGCATGGGCTTTTGCAGGTTCTGGGACACACCATTTCCGTGGAATCCGAGGTGGATAAGGGAACGCGAATTGAGATTCGGTTTACAGGAGAATCTGCCAAATTCAAGTAAATACGCACGCACCGCGATTTGTGCTGGCAATTTGGCGCATCAAGACCTATAATTCCGCCCGGTTGGACCGATTCGGCGCGTAACGGTCTGGCGGCCATAGGGTTGCGGTCAATCGAGGTCGGCCGGTGGAGTCCTATAAGCAGTCCATCCGATAATTCACATAGCGATGCCGGTTTTTGGGCGAGGGTGCGCCTGCTGGCTGGGATACGGGGTAGGACGGGGTGTTGGGGTCGTCGCGACGGGCTGGGCGCGGGGTCGGGTTGCATCGTTCACGGTTTTCGGCTCAGCGGGACCATAGTGAACAAACGGTGTCGTCCCTATGTTGATATACAAATGCAAATTCAGTTGATCCGATCGATTTTTTCGTTGTCCATGTTTCTGGCTGCGGCGGGGACGGGGATTCAATGCCATCAGATTCGCGAAGCTGCTCCGGTGGAATTGCCCGCGATGGTGGAGACCATGCGCAAGGTTTCGCCGGAACCAATGGCGACGCCGGATCCTCTCGTCGCCCGAGCGGCGAAGGATCCATTGGGATTCCTAAACGATTGTCGTCGCGAATACGATCAGGGGTCCATCCGAGATTATACCTGCACGTTTTCTACGCAGGAGTTGGTCAACGGCAAGATCACCAAGATTCAACAATCGCGCGTGGATTTTCGCGAGAAGCCATTCAGCGTGCATATGCAATGGTTCCAGAATCCGCCCGCAGCCAAGCGGGCCCTGTTTGTCGAAGGGGCATGGAACGACGACCAGGGACAACCCCTCGCGTGGTTCAAGCCCTCGGGATCCATTCTTTCACTGATCGTTCCGAAAATTCAGCAGCCCATTCACGGCAAGGCGGCGCGGGCGACGGCGCGGCGGAGCATTGATCAGTTCGGATTCAGCCAAACGCTGGACTTGATTATCGAGTATTCCGAACGGGGGCGGGACGACGGCGTTCTTCAGCTTACGTACCGGGGCGAGGGTGTTATTGACGGTAGGCCCACACTTGTTTTTGAACGACGCCTTCCCTACACCGGCGAGGAATATCCCTATCCTGATGCGCTTCTGCGATTTCATGTCGATCGCGAATGGCTGGTGCCGGTGGCCTGTTTTTCCTTCGCAGACGACGAGGAAAAGCAACTGCTGGGTAGTTACGTCATCACGGACGTGAAGCTGAATGTCGGCCTGGGGGACGACGATTTCGACGTCGAAAAAATCGGCTTTTGATTCGATTCGGCGGTTCCTGTCTAACGAGCATGCTAATCTGCCAAATGGATGCCTGCGCATGGTGTACAGGGCTGATGGTTCATTAGGGCGCAGAACCCGACGGCCGACCTGTCAATCGAATGAAAAGCGAGACTGCTCCCTCTGAAATTGTCAGGTGTCATTATGGTGTTTGCGACGGGATGTGGCTGGCAGGCGGGGGTTGCCATCATTCTGGTTTGATTTGAATTGTGGCTAGGCCGAGTGAAACGTTGTCGGCGAACTCGAACAGCTTATCCAGCCCGGTGATCAGAAAGACGCCCCAGACGTGTGAATTGATGCCACACAGGATCATCCTACGGCGATTGTTCAAGGTGATGATCCTGCGCAGTTTCAGCAGTTTGGCGATGTTGGATGAATTGACGTAGCTGATGTGGCCGAAATCGAGCACCAGGTCGAGATCGTCTTGTTCGTTGATCTGCTCAATGATCCCATTGAAGTCGTCGGTCAAGACGGGATCTTCTTGAAGTTCAGCCACCAGAATTTTCTCGGACCACCTTTGAATGGGCATGGACTGTTTTCTCGCTCGTGTTTTCCGCGATGCACGGTAGCGGAGTGCGCCCGGGCTGTCAATCGATGGGGAAGTGCTCGCAGGGCATTTCCATTTTAGGGTTCTTGCCAACGTCGCGCGAGCGGGGTCATCCCGCTCGTCACTCCGCCGCAGGCGGGATTGTCCCGATCGTCACTCCGGTGCAGGCCGGAGACCAGGCAGACGACTACTGGATTCCGGCGTTCGCCGGAATGACGCATGTGAGTCGCGCAGTCAGGTGATTGGCGTTCCGCGGGGGACCGTTCGCTTCGCGCTCGCGGCTCGTTTGGGGGGTGAAACCCGCCCTACAAACTGGATTCCGGCGTTCGCCGGAATGACGGAATGGGTGCATGGGATCGTCACTCCGGCGCAGGCGAGATTGTCCCGATCGTCACGCGATCGGGATCGTCCCGATCGTCACTCCGGTGCAGGCCGGAGACCAGGCAGACGACTACTGGATTCCGACGTTTGCCGGAATGACGGAAGGCGCCGCGTTCGCCGGAATGACGGATGCGGGTCAGCGTGATCGGACGAGGAGGGATCGGTCGATCCGCTCGCGGCGGAGGATCGGATCGATGTCCGCGAGGAATCGCTTGGCATCCTGATAATATCCGGCGGTGGGACGCAGCCCGCCGGCCTTGGCCATCCAATACTCGTTAAAGCCGGTCATGAACAGTTCGCGCAGGTACTTGCTGATCACGCTCGACAAGGCAATGGGTAGATGATGATCCTCGCCGCCGGTAATGAACTCGATGCGCCGCGACTGGCTTCCGACTTGAAATTGATAGGCGCTGGCCGCGTCCGATTCGGCCAGAACGTCGAGATGGCGGCAATCGAAGGCGGTGCGCAGGGCCGGCCCGTAATGCGATCTGCCGCCTTGGCGGTCCACTACGACGCGCGTGACGTTTGATGAATGGGCGGCTGCGATTCGGGCAATCAGCCGTAGAACCAGTCCCATGGAGACCACGGCCTTGTTCCGCGTGCTGTCGACCAGTTGGTTAAACTGGCCTTCCAACAACGGTTCCACGTAGATTCCGATCAATCGCACGCCTGCTTGGCGCATGTCGTTGGCCACGGCATTGGTCTGCATGCGCAAGGAAAGCTCGTCGTTGGAAGTGGGGAGCTTGGGGTCGAAGTTTCGATACCAGGGATAGCGGTGCAGATCGTCGAGCGCGTTGGGGGCCAGGGTGCGGAGGAACTCGCGAAATGATCGAGCCGGCAAATCCGCGGCTGCGCTCATGACGAGCGCGGTCCGTTCCAACGTCGCAATGCCGTCTTTGCGATGAAAAAGTTTCTTGCTGTCCAGGATGGGCAGGCGGTGGCTACGGGAGGAGGCCCGCTTGGAAATGCTGCGTCGAAGTCGTTTCCAGAGACAATCGCCCAGCGACGCGTCGGGAACGTCGAAAGCCACCCCGGTCACGATCAACGGACCGAGCAAAGGCCCGTAACCGGCTTCATCGATTCCCGCGAGTATGGCCATCCACGCGCCCGATGTTGAAAACGTCACGTCGCTTGGTTGCGAGTCACGGACTAATGATCTCGCCCAGCACGATCGACCCCACGTTCGCCGCCCCGGGGTTCGTCCCGTTGGCGATCCTGATGTTGAAGTTGTCGCTCGACGAGACCGGATCGATGGTGATGGCCCCGATGTTCCCCGGTGAGCCGTTGTCATCCGAGCGCACGTTCCAAGAAAGATCGCCGGTTATCAGTTCGACACTCGGGTTGACCGGGTCGGCCGCGTAATCGACGCGAAAATCGGTGTTGATCTCTGGCGTGTCACCGTCAAAGGCAACACAGATATCGGGACCCGAGGGGTTGGATGGGCACGTTTCCCCAGCCCAGATCTGCCTCGTGGAACTCAATAGTGCAAGACCGAGCACGAGGGTAGTCAGAGAGTAACGGTGGATTTGTTGGTATCGGGGGTTCATTTTGCGTCTCCATGCTGGTACAATGGTCCAGGGTTTCATCGGTACGTTGGGCCCCGGTGTTGTTCGACGGGGGCAACAACGATTTGACGAGCGGTTTCGTGCCATGCGCCAATACGTCGCGGTTTCATGCGTGCTGATGCTGGTCGGTGAGACACCCGCACAGGTCGTCTCGTACGAAGGCACCTCCTTTCCCGAAACCGAGAGTTGGGAACGAAGCACGTTCTGCACCCCAGAACGACTCCTCGCACAAGGGTGGCTCGTTCAGCAAGTCGAGCCACTCGAGTGCTTTGATCCACCTAGCGGCGACAGAGACTCCTACGTCCGATCTCTTTCCGATTTCGACGGTTCGGGCACGTTCTTTGTCGAGTGGCGCGTCGAGGCCGATGGCCCGGCGTCGGAAATCCCCTGGGGAGCCCCGTCGGCCTTGGCTGTCGGAAGCTTGGGCCCGGTACATTACACGTTCTTCATCGCCCGCGATCTCGCGAAGTTGAACCGGGACAACCTGCTCCCCATCGTGTTTGTGCAACTCGCGCCCGGCGTTCCGCATACGCATCGCCTCGAATTGTACGGGAACAAATTGTACACTTGGTACATCGACGGTCAAGCGGTCGATGCCGGGATTCCAGAAGGGGCTTTCCCGTCGAACACGCCAAGCATCACCTGGCGGGCGCGGTCGGCGTACGTCGAGAGCGTGGTGCGCTGGGACTACATCCGCTACGGCGTCATTCCGCAGGATGGTAGCGGCGACTTCAACAGCGATTCACTGGTTGACCATCAAGATTACTACTTCTTCCACGAGTGCCTTCATCGAACTGCGGAAATTCCCGACGATCCCGGTTGTCGTTGGGCCGACATGGACGCAAGCGGCGCCGTTGACCTGCTCGACTTCGCAGACTTTCAAGTCATGTTCAATGCCGGTGAATGACACTGCACGCGAAGTGTTCACCAATCAATCTGTTTTAATAATGGACGAGTACCCGGTCCAGCCGGTGTCGGTCAGCAGAACGGACCCCACGTTGGCCGCCCCGGGGTCAGAGCCGTTCGCGATCCTGCCCGGTTTCTCTGTGACCTCTGTGGCTGAATTATGCGGGGCATGGCCACAGAGGCCACAGAGGCCACAGAGGCCACAGAGGACACAGAGAGCGGTGAGGAAGAGTTTTACGTGACCTTCGACTTTCGACGTTCGACCTTCGACGTTCGACCTTCGACTTTTGACTTCGACAAGACCGTAGGTCGAAAGGCGGATGGCAAGCGTCTGATCATACGTCGGATTCCGGTTGCGCGGTCCGATGTCGCGGTCAGGTCGAATTCATGTCCGGGGTCAGCGAGCCGGATCGATGCCTGGGCAGGGCGAACTTGTCGTAGAGCAAGAAGATGATAGCCGTCGCGAACATGATCGCACCGAAGAACAGCCAAAGCAGATCCGGTCGCTGCCTGTCGCGCACAAGCCGTTCATACATTTCACCGGAGAGGATGCCGCCGAACAGATTGCCCAGCGCCACCGCGACGAAATAATATCCCATGTAGGTAGCCACTTTCTGCGGTGGGGCGATTCGGCCGACGTATTCCTGACTGGTCGGGCTGGCCATCATTTCGCCGATCGCGAAGATGACGATCCCCACCGCCACCACGAGAAAAATCCCGCCCGCCGGGCCGATCATCGTTCCGCCGGCGGCGGCGGACAGGCCGATGCCGACGGCTGCAATCACCATGCCGACGATCATGGTTGTGAACTGATGAAACTTGGCCATCAGGAAGGAGACGAGGACTTGCAGCAATATGATGGCGCCGGCGTCGAAATTGACGATGTGTTCGGCGTTGACCTGTCGGCCCGCGTCCATGCGATCCCAGATTTCATTTCGATAGGCCAAGTCTCGCACGCCAGCCGCTAATTCCGCAGGCTTCATCGTGCGACTATCGGTGGACAAGGAATCGGCGGCGCTTTTGATCGAATCGCGAGCCGGAAATCGTGAATCAGCCACGAGGGACGTGAGCACGCTTTTCAGTTCATCGAGTTCGGCGGCGTTTTCAAACGGGGGCGCTTTTCTGGATTTCAATCGCCCGTTGATCGTTTCGACGGCCTGTTTCAGAAGGTCGTCGGTGATGGGGGGCGGGGATGCGTCGATGTCGGCGATGATGCGTCCGAGTTCCACGGGTTGGATGCGAACTTTGTACTGTAGAACGGTCCGGGCTGCGTCCACCAAATCGATGGGTTCCAGTGGTGGTTTTGCCTGGTCGGTGTTTATCAGATTGACCAATCGGATCAACTCCGCGTGGTCGTCACTCGTCAATCCCGGATCGGTTGCCAGCCGTCGAATTCGTTCGGCTCGATCGACGCGCTCGATCAGCTCGTCCGCACCTGCGATGGACTCTTGCAGCGCATCGAGAGGTGCGTCCGCGGCGCCTTTCAACGTGGATGCCAACGCGTCGGCTTCTTGTCGTTCGGGTTCGGCGGTGATTTCATTCCTGGCCAGCGCGTGGAGTTCAGAAACGAGTTCGCGGCCCCGCTCTCGTATTTCCGCCTCAGCTTCCGGTTCAGGTGCAGCCATGGATTCCAGGCCTCGGGCACGACGCACGATTCCGTCAAACTTCGCCAACAACTCCTTCTCTTCAATCGCGGCCAATCGATCGATCCACTCGGGATGGCCCATGGCGTTGAATACCCGCCGGCCCAGGTTCACCATGGGTTTGGTTTCGGTGTAGTCGCGGATGTATTCGGGCATGGTCAGGAAAATCTGATTAAAGCTCGTCCAAAAGCCCGACATGATCAGAAGAAAGAGCGCAAACCGCCAATTGCTACAGTGCATCCGTTTCATCAAGGGATGACGACGGGACGGGATGGGGCGCCCGGACCCACCCCCGCCCGATTGCGAACCGGCGGCTGCGAAATCCGGTCGTCCACTGCCGGGCGGGAGCATCAGATCCCATAGGCCGTTCAACGCCAACCACAAAACGACAAAAACGGTGCAGGTATTCCAATTGAACCACGACCATCGAAAACCGGGGATCATCAGTGCGATCAGGACGACGAACACGGCGATAAAAAACCGAATATTTCCCAGCACCTCTACGGCGTCGTCCAAAACTTTTCGCAAGCTCCGCCGCGATGCGGATTGGGATTCTGTTGAGGGATCGCGATAGAACAACAGCACGATGACAAGATTCACCAACGCCCAACCGCTGCAAGCGATGAAGACGTAATCCCAACTGACTCCGCGCACCGCGCCGGCCACGAGTGGGCCGACGAAGCCGCCGATGTTGACCATCATATAAAATATACCGAAGGCCGTTGCGGAATTGCTCGCATTGGTGACCCGGGCCACGGTGCCCACCACCACGGGTTTGAAGATGGCCGCTGAAACCGCGACCAGCATGAACGCAGCCAGAAACGTGGGCATGGTCGTGGCTTGGCCCAGCAGGTAATACGAGATCACCATGCCGACGTAGGCGATGGTGAACATCTTCTTGTAGCCGTACCGGTCAGCCAGCGCGCCGGTCAAAACGGGAAACAGGTATAGAAAGAACGGGACGATGGCTTGAATCTGACCGCGCTGTAGCGACGTGAACCCCAGACCGCCCGTTTCCTTGGGGCCTGTGATGTAAAGCGAGGAGATGGCATAAAAACCATACCAGGCCATCCGCTCGAAGATTTCCATCGTGTTGGCTACCCAGAAGGTGGTAGGGTAGCTTTTGATCTGGGCGACCAGTCCGAGCCTTTGTTCCGTCACGGGTTTCTCCTGTTCAGTTCTCCGCGGCCATAACGATTCGCGGGATCAATGAATCCCGTGCAGCAATGGCTTGATAAGCCGGAGCATCAGAAGCATGATGACAGCCGCGATCAATCCGACGACGCCGAAGATCATGAAATAATTGGTCGGGGTCATCGTGCCCCAATAGCCGCCCACGGTGTGGGCGACGAAATTGGCGATGAAGCCGGTGCAGAAGAACCACAGGCCCATGAACAGCCCCACGTACTTCGGCGGGGCGGCTTTGGTCACCAGCGAGAGTCCGACGGGCGACAGGCACAATTCGCCGATGGTCAAAACCAGGTAAAAGGCCATCAGCCATCCGATCGAGACGCGGGCCGTCGAGGACTGTTTGTAGATGGAGGTGAGGGCGTCGCGAAACTTGGGTTCGGCGCCCGCCGCGAGTAACTGGGCTTCAGCCCGACCAGAAAGCGTGGCTGACAATGAAAGATTTCGCGTGGCTGGGTCAAAGCGAATCATCGGCACCTTGCTCCCGTCGAGTGTATGTTCAGGCCAGGCGGCGATGGGATGAAGCTCGCCCAGGTCGGCGGGGATGTTTACAACCACTTCCCACGTTTCGTCGGCATCGGCCTGTCCGGCCTGTTGGGCCTGACGAATGTTTTCGGCGGATTCATCGGCTTTGGCGCGTAGTTCGCCAACGGCCTGTTTGTAGGAAGCCGGGCTGGAGTCTCCCAAGGCGCGCATCCAATCGATGTCGGTGAGCACGCCGTTCATGTGCAAGGTGCCGTCTTCCCAACGAAGGCGCGTCGCACCGTATTCGGTCAAATCGACGTCGGCGGGCACCTCGGCCAGCGGCGCGGAGCTGTGGCGGTTCTCCGAGGAGGCGGCCAGAAGCATGACGCCGTAGGCTGCGGCCAGAAAGACCATGGCGATGCCCATTTTCATCGGCGTGGAGGGTTGCAGTTTTCGCTTTTGCAGAAACTGCCATAGCCAAGCGAAGACGGCGGCGAAGACGATAATGAAAAAGGGGTTGATGGACTGGGTCATGGCCGCTCCGATGCTCCAACCTGCCAGCCCTTCTTCTGTAGCGGGCTGCGGCTCGGACGGTAGCACGACCTCCGGGGACGAGCTGCGGAACACATGGAGGTTCGTATGCTGATCCGCCCACAGGTTCATGACGTTGGCGGCCTGCTCGAACCCGACCCAGAACAAGATGGCAAAGACACAAATAATGACCAAAACAATGCTTCGATCACGATAAATGCGTCGCGTTTGAGCGTCGGCAGATTCGACGGTCCCGTCACTCCCTCTTTTCGCATCCGCCTGTTTCGCATTGGATTCCTCGGCTGCGATGGCGCGTTCACGGATGACGACGGTCTCCATGCCCATGATGTACACGATCAAACCGAGCACCATGCCCACCCCGGCGGCGGCGAAGCCGTAATGCCAACCGTAGTTCAATTGGAGCCACGCGCAAACCAACGGACCGATGAACGCTCCGGTGTTGATGCCCATATAAAAAATAGTGAACGCGCTGTCTCGGCGCTCATCCGCCGATCGGTAGAGAGATCCGACCT
Source organism: uncultured Phycisphaeraceae bacterium (assembly GCA_964424105.1). Classification (GTDB taxonomy): domain Bacteria; phylum Planctomycetota; class Phycisphaerae; order UBA1845; family UBA1845; genus CAYRHJ01. The sequence goes on from CAYRHJ010000019.1 coordinate 11,560, forward strand.
GCGTTGATATGTTGGGCTTCAAGAAGCCCGTGCCGATAACGAGGCACCCCAACCCGGAATAGAAAAAGGGCAATGGCTCGAAGGCCAATAGGAAATGCCCGATGGCAATGATGACCCCACCAATGACTACCGACCATCGCGCCCCCAGCCATTTGTCTGCCACCATCCCGCCCAGAATGGGCGTCGCATAGACGAGACCGGTGTACCAGGCAAAGACCATCGAGGCATCGCTCTGATGCCAGAAGAGGTAATTGACCATGTAGAGGATCAGCAGGGCCTTCATGCCGTAAAAGCTGAAGCGCTCCCACATTTCGGCGAAGAAGAGGATGTAAAGGCCCTTGGGATGCCCGAGAATCTCGCCCTTGGATTGGTTGTTCACTAATAATGGCTCCGCTCGTTGGATGGCGGTGGCCGCCGCGCCCGCGGCCCACATTCACCGGCCATGGTTTATTCGGGGCCGCACGTCGTGCGCCGGCTGCTTGCTGCCGCGGCAGACGCACTACCGTGTACCGGACATCAGATACTCGTTTAAGTACTCGATCGTGTCCTGCTGCTGGCGATTTTCCAGGGCCAAAATGTCGCCGCTGGAAAGCATGCCCACCAATCGATTGTTCTTCACGATCGGCAAATGGCGGATGCGTTTCTCCGTCATCACACTGCAACATTCGGCGATCTTGCTGGTCGGCTGACAGCAGGCCACCGGCGTGGTCATCACGTCTTTCACCATCGTATTGGCCGGATCAAGGCTCTGGGCCACGATGCGGTTGAGCACGTCTCGCTCGGTAAAGATGCCCACCACCTTTTCGCCACGGGTTACGACGAGAGCCCCGACGCGGTGATCGCTCATGACCTTGGCAGCCGCCATGACGGTCATGTCCTCGTCGGCACTGAGCACGTCCGATTTCTTCTTGTCGAGGATGTCTTGGGCTGTTGGCATGGCACGCTCCCAGTCATGCATGAATGTAATATGGCCCGAACGGACGCAGCGATCCACCACAGAATGAAATAACGGCGTCGGTCGTGGCCCAACCGCACAGTTTCAATTCCTTCCTCGGCGAATCCGCGCGAAGGCAAGTCCGCGGCTCGCGAACGGAATTGAAACAGATGCTAATCGATTCCCTTCTCCGCCAGCCACCTTTCCGCGTCGATTGCGGCTCGGCAGCCCATTCCCGCCGCGGTCACGGCTTGGCGATAGACCGAGTCACTCACGTCACCCGCGACGAATACGCCGTCTACGCTGGTAAACGAGCGGGGCGGTTTTTTCAACACGACGTATTTCTTTTCGTCAAGCTCCAGTTGCCCCTTCAGAAACGCCGAATTGGGCGTGTGGCCTATGGCGGCGAAGAATCCGCGGCATTCCAACGTGGACTCTTGGCCGGTCTCAACGTTCTTGATCGCGGCTGCGGTGACATGATCGTCGCCCAGAACGTCCGTCACAACGGAGTTCCAAACGACTTCAATCTTGGGGTTCTCCAGAACGCGTGTCTGCATGATTTTGGAGGCGCGGAATTGATCGCGCCGATGCACAATGTACACCTTGCTCCCGAATTTCGCGAGATAGCTGGCCTCCTCCATGGCGGAATCTCCCCCGCCCACGACCACCAAAGCCTGGTCGCGAAAAATGGGCAAGGCCCCATCACATACCGCGCAGGCGCTGACCCCGCCCCCCGAACGGGCCAAACGCAGCTCGTTCTCCAGCCCCAGCCAGTTGGCCGTCGCTCCCGTCGCGATGATGACCGAATGGGCCCGAATGGTATGGTCGCGGTCGCTGATCACGGTGAACGGTTTGGTTGACAAGTCAACGCTGGCCGCGTCTTGGTATTGATAGAAGTGCCCGTCATCATCGAGGTTGGGCTTCTGGCCGTCGTCCGTCATGACACGGGTTTCGAAGCGGATGGCCTGGCGCTCGAAAGCGGCCATCATCTTCGGACCGGTGATGCCTTCCGGAAAACCCGGGTAATTCTCAACGTCAGTGGTGAGCATGAGTTGACCGCCGGGAAGCTCCAGCGCCGGGTCTGATTTGGCCCGGCCGGCGAATATGAGCGGCGAAAGATTGGCACGGGCGGCGTAAATCGCGGCGGTCCAACCGGCGGGACCGGAGCCAATGATGACGACTTTCTCAACCTGATCACTCGACATGCATTCTCCCGATTGCGTCAGTATGGGCCTGATGGTCCGGCAGGATTCAGATGACGGGGCGCTGAATCCGAAACGGCTAATCTAAACCATTGGCCGGGAATAACAACGGCCCGACAGGAGCTTCGTCATTCCACGTCAAGCCGGACGGACGATTGTGCCCGCCCTGGACGCGGCCAGCCTATTCAAACCGGCGGAATCCTAACAAACATTGAATCCCCCTTCAAATCGAATCTCGCGGCGGCATCCGTTTGACGGATATTGCCAACGAACGTGGAAGCACATGATACCGAAGAGGGGGTGGGGGGAGACGTATGGGTCAGGCGACAGGTCAGCTTTCACCGCCGATATCCGAGAGCGTGGCTTCGAAGAATAATTGAGTGGTCATCGCATGGTGCCGCCTCAAATGGTCCAGGAACTCGATGGCGTGATAGGTGAGTTCCGCGGTTTTGCCGGCGGGGTCCGACCGCCACGTATCCGTCGCCGCACGGATGACGCACATGCGACCTTGCAAATCTCCGTGATTCTCCGCGAGCTGACCGACGCGAGTGGCCAACCGGGGTTGGGATTTGAGAATGTCGTTCACCACGCTTTGCAGCCGGCTCAACGCACAATCGAAGGCCGTCATTTGCACTTCCAGCGCATCGAGAACGTCTGGTGTAGCCTTCCCCTTGACTTTCTGCAAAACGTTTTCGTAATCGTCAATGGTACGTAACAGCCCGGCGGCGGTGTCCTTGCGTCGTGAACGAATATCGAAAGACATTTGGGAGTCACTTCAAAAATATGTCTTGGGACGATCTTGCCACCGCTCGAACAGGCTTGACCGGGATTTCAAACTTCCCAATCCCATTTGATCGACCGCCAAAAGCTTAGCCCGATGTTATTTTGACGCAACTGCTCGGCGAACGATGGCTTCCCCATGTACTGCAAATCGGCAGTGGCCACTTTCAAGCATGACTCGAAATGGCGTCCACAGAACGCGGTGATTCGAAAAAAACGGCATCTGAATTCGGCACCACGTGAAATAGAATGGTCCAAAAATGTCCCCTGCGTCCGAATAATGGCCTTACCAGCGTTTTGATCGTTGCTGCCTTGCAAGACTTCATTCAGATTCGGTCAGGATCGCGATTTGTTATTGTGGTCGGCTGATATGGTGCGTATGATTGAGCGTGAAATTTGAAGTAAACTCCTGCGGGCAACGCGGTGGTTTACGGGTTTATTTTTCCGTCGCGATTGGATACCCAGTGATATTCGCTGGTGATGATGATTCGCAAGGAGGTTTTTCGGAACGGACTTGGGGAACGGGGTAAACCCGACTCACAACGAATTGATTGACTTTGGTTGTGAGTTTCGGTAGAAGGGGACCTGTCGACTGACGAGCGCCGCGTCGGTCACATCGCCCATCATGGGTATCGGCGCACGGGAACGGTCTAGAAACGACCGCAACTGATAAACGAATCATTGCTGACCTCAATCAGGTGAACTTCATTGTCGGCGTCGGTCGCCGTGTTCACCGTTTGGAGGCAACAGCGTCACTTGTCGCGTAAAAAGGTCAAGAACCATGAACGAACCAACCAGGCCATTGCACGCTACGGAGGTTGAAGTCTCACCGATCAGCTCGACGCTATCCCATGACGGTGAAAGTCCCGTGCCGGCGTCTTCCCGCAGTGTTGAATCCCCGCCGCCCGTTGCAAATGCCTCTGCCTCCGAGTGGAGACCGGACCAACGGGGTGCATCCCTGCGTGGTCGCATCATCGGCGTGGAGGATGACACCGTGTTCGTGGACGTCGGTTCACAGGCCAGGGTGCGCGTGCCTCGAAAGCAATTCAACAACGGGCACGAAGCCACCGTGGGCAAGGACGTTGATCTGGTGGTCGTTCGAATTGACACCGAAAAGAACGAGCTGCATGCCAACCTTCGGTGCGCCGTCGAGGAAAAAAATCCGTCCCCGTTCGCCGTGGGTAGCATGGTGGACTGCCAAGTAACCGGAATGATCAAGGGCGGCCTCGAAGCGCAAATCGGCGAGGCACGAGCGTTCATGCCCGCGTCACACGTTGACATCACTCACCTGCGAGACATTTCCGTTCTGTTGGGCCAAACCGTGCGGTGTCAGGTTCTGGAAGTCGACAAAAAATCGAAAAACATCATCGTCAGTCGCCGCAAGGCCATCGAACAGGAATTGGCCCAAGCCAAGGAGCGACTTCTCAGCGACATTCAAGCGGGCCAGGTGCGAAAGGGCGTGGTCCGCAATATCGTTGAATATGGAGCCTTCGTTGACGTTGGGGGCGTTCACGGCCTGCTGCACGTCAGCGACATGAGCTGGGCGCCCGTCGAAAAGCCTGCGGACGTCGTCAAGGAAGGTGACCAGATCGAGGTCAAGGTGCTCAAGGTCAATCTCGAACGCAACCGCATCTCGCTGGGTCTGAAGCAGATGTCGCCGGACCCGTGGAAGGGCGTCGAGTCGAAGTATTCGGTGGGCATGCCCTTGAACGTGCGGGTGGTCAAGCTGGCGGAGTTCGGCGCGTTTGCCGAGGTTGAAAAAGGCGTCAACGGACTCATTCCCCTGAACGAAATGAGCTGGGCTCAGCGACCCGCGAAAGTGGACGACGTGGTGCAGGTCGGCCAATCGATCGACGTTGCGGTGCTGAACGTCGATGGCAAGCGCCGGCGCATCGGTCTGAGCATTCGGCAACTCCTGACCGATCCCTGGGCGGAGGTGGCCGCAAAATTCCCGGCTGAATCGATCGTCACCGGGCAGGTCACGCGCTGTTTGGATTTCGGCGCTCTGGTCGAATTGCAACCCGGTATCGAGGGCATGGTCCACGTATCGGAAATGTCCCAGCAGCACGTGAAGAGTCCCGCGGACGTCGTCAGTGTCGGCGAAGAGGTGAAGGTCAAGGTGCTCGCGGTCGATGCCCAGAAGCGCCGAATCGCCTTGTCCATCAAAGCCACCCAATCCAACGGACAGATGGCTGCGGAATCGGCCCCATCATCCGAAAAACCAGCGGCCTCCAAGAAACGAAAAAAACCGCTCCGTGGCGGGCTTTCATCACACTTTGAGTGGTAGTTCGAAGATCGGCGGCGCGAAACCAATCAGGCCACGCCCGACCCGGCTGGCAATAAATCCGCGCCGCGCCGGCATCCTTCGTCAATCCCGCTCGCGTGGCCCGTCATTCCGGCGCAGGCCGGAATCCAGAAGAACGCTGCCTGGACTCCGGCTTGCGCCGGAGTGACAATCGGGACAATCCCGCCCGCCGGAGTGACAATCGGGACAATCCCGCTCTCGCTACCGTGGCCAAAAACCTAAATCTCAAAAACCCCGAGCATCCATCCAGCCAACTTGATGTTCGGACCGACCCTGCTTATCATCCGTCCGAGGTGACGTTCCATGACACGCATAGCCACCGTTGCGATTGTACTGGCGTTATCATGGATTCACGGCTGCGAACGGGTTGACCGGCCGCCCCAATCCCATTTGACGAGCGGTGAAGCTTCCTCGCCTGCCAACCCACAGGATGCCAATCGAGTGAAACGATCACAATCAGGATTTGACATCACGCCGCTGCCTCGCGAACGAGTCGCCCAATTGGCGGAAAAGCTCGATGATGAGGCCTACAACGTCACGCAAAAAGCCGGTACGGAAAAGCCCTTCTGCGGAACTCTTCTCGACAACAAGAAAGAAGGCACGTACGTTTGCGTCGTCTGTGGGCTGCCGCTCTTTTCCAGCGAGCACAAGTTCCATTCCGGCACCGGCTGGCCTAGCTTCTGGCGAGAATTCGACCCTGAACACGTTGCCCGCATCGTCGACAGGTCGCTCGGCATGGCCCGTACGGAGATCGAGTGTGCCCGCTGTAGCGCTCATCTGGGCCATGTTTTCGACGATGGTCCCAAACCCACCGGCGAGCGACACTGTCTCAATTCCGCCTCGCTCATGTTCTACGAATCGGGCGCCGAATTGCCGCCTGAAAGTCAGCCTGTTTCAGATCAGGCTGTCAAAGGAGTGGCCGACTCGGAACGCGAGGAGGCCTATTTCGCGGGCGGCTGTTTCTGGGGCATCGAGCATTATTTTCAAAAGGGTCCGGGCGTGATCGACGCCGTCAGCGGATATATGCAGGGCGATACGGAAAACCCGACCTACGAAGAAGTGTGTTCTAAAAACACGGGCCACGCTGAAACGGTGAAAGTGGTTTTTGATCCCCAGCGCATCTCCTATCGCCGCCTGCTGGAAGCCTTTTTCGTCATGCACGACCCGACGCAGCTCAATCGCCAGGGGCCTGACTCGGGAACGCAATACCGTTCCGGAATCTGGTACGCCAACGACGAGCAGAAGAAGCAGGCCGAGGCGTTCGTTAAGGAGATTCAGCGTTCGGACGGGTTCCGTAGTCGAAAGATCGTGACGCAAATCGAAGCGGCCAAGAAGTTCTGCCCGGCGGAAGACTACCATCAGGATTACATCAAGCGCACCGGCCGAGCCTGCCACGTGACCAATCCGTGGTAGCGTTAAGCCGGCCGACTATTACTCGCGCGACGAGTTTCGGGAATCGTTACCAGGAAAACGAAATCCCCGTATAGACGAAGTGGTCGTTCTGGGCCGGATTATCGTCGTTGAAGAAATTTCCGTTGGAAAGATGTTTGAGGCGATATCCGCCGAACCAGGCCACCCCGTCTGCGATCTGCGTTTCAAACCCCAGCCCGGTGTCTTGCGTGAAATTGAAATTGCTGCCTTCTTCGGGAATGCTTCGGGCGCCGTAGGTGACCCCGCCCAGAATCTCGCCGTAGAGACTGAAAGGCTTGGCCAAGAGGTCGAATTCCCAAAAATAGTATCGCAAGCCCAACTGGAATTCACCGGCGTAAATGTCGCCGTCATCCTGATTGTAAATGCGGTAGGGGGTCAGCGTTCCAGTCAAGGCGAGTCGATCTTCTAAAAAGTAGTCGTAACCCACGGTGAGTCCCGCGTCCTGCCCCGTGCCGTCACCGCCATTCCACACGAACCCCTCGTTAAACGGTTGGCCATAGGAACCCATGATCGAGAATCGCTGTTCGCCGCGAAAATGGGATCCCCCGGTGCATCCGGAAACCAAACCCAGCGCGAATGTGAATATCATGGGCCAAGCGCTTGGGCGGAGGCCGACGGGATTGGGTCGGATCAATATCTGGTTTGATCGTTGCCCCGTGTTCATAGTTGACGTATTTTGATGGTAGCGGCTTCTCGACGCAACGTCTGATTTGCGAATCATTTTGAAGGATCCAGTTCCATGATCAACCGAACCATCGGCATCGTAACGACCATACGATTCATGTGGCCAACGTGCTTCGTGGTCTGCGTCATGTTTTCGAGCTCGCTACAGGCCCTGGATCATTTCAAATTGATCGGTGCATCCGAAGGCGACGAGCAAATCCACACGTCCTTTCAGTTTCGGGGCTATTCCCAATCGGGAGTATCGCGGCAGGACACGGATATGCAGATGAGCCTGTATGATTTTCGACTGGTCGCACCGCTATGGAGCGATGAGGCTACGTCGTTGGACCTGACCGCGCGGATTTCGACTTTGGACATGGAAACGCATGCTTGGCTGCCTGGTACGTTCGACCGGCTGCCCGATTCGCTGTGGGACGTGCGGTTGGGCGGTCAGCTACGCCATGATCTGGACAACGGTTGGGCCTTGGGTGGAAGTTTGGAATTGGGGTCCGCGGCGGACCGGTTGTTCGCGAGCGCGGACGAATGGTTGGTCCATCTGAATGTCTACCTCGAGATTCCCGTCGATGATCGTGATTCGTGGGTCTTCCTTCTGAACAGTTCGAACACACGGGACTTCGCGGAATGGATCCCGCTGCCCGGCGTCGGTTATCGGTTCGATCGCGGAGACAGCTTCCGCGGCCTGCTCGGCCTGCCGATGACACAGCTTCATTATGAGCCGGCGGACCTGTGGGCGATTGATCTAACCTACGTACTGGTACGAACGGTTCATGCGCGGGTGGGCTACGAGGCTGATCCGTCGCTGGAGCTGTTTGCAGCTTTCGATTGGGATGCACAAACGTATTTTCGGCATGATCGCCGAGACGACGACGAGCGATTGTTCTATTATGAAAAGCGAGTGGAAGCCGGTTTGAATTGGAAAGTGCGGGAACATGCCCTGGTGACGTTGGCGGGCGGTTATGCGTTTGATCGATTTTTCTTCGAAGGCGAGGACTATGATGATCGTGGCGATAAGCGCATAGACGTTGGCGATGGGCCGTTCGCGCAATTGCGTTTGAATTTCTCGTTCTAAGACCCAAGACGGATGATTTCAGGCTGTGCCCTGTCGAGCGACGACGAATGGCACCAGGAGGATGACCATGTATCGGGAACGGAGAGTGCATTTCGGAATCGCGATTTCTGAAATCGCCGTGGTTTTGATTGGATTGGTTGCGTCGCATGCATCCGCCCAAAATTGGCCGTCGTTTCGAGGAAACAACGGCGATGGAATCGGCAACGGAGACCCCCCGATTACATGGAACGTTCAGTCCGGAGAAAACGTTCTATGGAAGGTGCCCATTCCCGGTTTGGGGTTGTCGTCGCCCGTCATCTGGGGTGACCGGATATTCCTGACCACAGCCGTGCAGGATTCCGGCGAGGCTTCGCTCGACACGGGGTGGCTGGGAGGCACCGGTGATTCGCCGGATGAATCCGGCGAGTGGGAATGGCGGGTCATCTGCCTCGACAAGAAAACAGGCCAAACGGTGTGGAGCCGAACGGTCCACAAGGGCACCCCGCGATTCAAGCGACATTTGAAATCATCACATGCCAATTGCACACCGGCGACTGATGGAAAATATGTTGCAGCATTTTTCGGCTCGGAAGGGCTGCACGTATTTGACATGGATGGGAAGTTGATCTGGAAAAAAGACCTGGGCCCGCTGAATGCCGGCCCCGCTAATTATCCGGGGATGCAATGGGGTTTCGCGAGTTCACCCATTATTCACGAGGGTCGCGTCATCGTCCAATGTGACGCACAGCAGGAGTCCTATTGGGCCGCGTTCGACGTTACGACGGGCACCGAACAATTACGAGTGATCCGCGGGGATGATTCTACGTGGACCACGCCGACCATTCATCAGGGAAAAGATCGTACGCTGCTCATCTGCAACGGATATAAGATGATGGCTGGCTATGAGTTGTGGTCCGGCCAGCGTCGCTGGCATCTCAACGGGGGCGGCGACATCCCCGTCCCCAGACCCCTGGTGGACGGCGAAAACGTGGTCCTGACCAACGGACATGGCAAGAAGCCGATTTACGTTGTCAATGCCAACGCAACGGGTGATGTGACCCCCACTGACAGTAGTCAACCGGACGGAATCAAGTGGTGGAGTAATTCAAAAGGGTCATATATGCCAACGCCGATCATCGTTGACGATTTGCTATATGTTGCGGATGACAGCGGGATTTTTACTTCGTTCGATATGAAAGACGGGGATCGGGTGATCCGCAAGCGCTTGCCCGGGAGCGGGCAATCGACGTATTCGGCGTCTCCGGTTTCCGCGGCGGGTCGAATTTACGTTACCAGCGAAGCCGGTCAAATCGACGTCATCGCGGCCGATCGCGAATATAAAGTATTGGCTTCAAACGAGATGGGTGAAGTTTGCATGGCCACGCCGGCGATATCTGATGGCCTGCTCTTCGTTCGGGGCCAACATCATCTATTCTGCCTGGGGAAACGATAAACCAAATCGATTTTCACGGCGGCGGCAAGTTCGTGGATAGAAATTGGTTTTCAGGGTCCGTTTTTGCTTGACGATTTTGGTAAGATTTTGTAAGGTTAAACCCAACGTGACGTTTCGGGCTGGGCGATATTGCTTACACCGGCTCTGTGGTCGAGCGCGGGAGACGAGCGATCGCCGTAGTTTGTTTATGGATTGGCTTGAAAGTTACGTTATGGAGATGGGAAGGGCGTAGTTCTAGCCCTTCGGATGGCGCCGAGGCTTCGTGGTCGCAGCTTCGGCGGGCAAGTCTTGCAATTCTAAGCATCAAGGCGTGTTGGTAACGGCCAACGGGCTGTTGCCACGTCATCACATGGCGAGCACGCGATGCCCGGTCCGCGCTCGTCGTTCGGGCGACGGTCGTTGTGCGCCAGTATCCGTCTCCACGTCGCGACCCCATTGGATCAATTCCAATTCGAGCGACATCCATGGGCCGGCAGTCTTCGGAATGGCGTGAAGTATCGATCTGCAACATGTCGCGTCGTGATCCGACCGGAACGATGCGACTGACTTGTTCACGTGTTCGGAATCTCGCCGGCAGGCGTGCGCGATTCTGCGGATGGGTCGTTGTTAGCTGTGCGGTCGCCTGCTGCGGAATCTCCATTGCACGAGCCGACGAATTGTCCGTGCCCGCCGCGGCATCTACCTCCGCGATTCGGGCGGATTCCGAGTCCAACCGTGTTGTTCCCTTTCAATCGCAACGATCTGAATTCTTGAAGATAGCGCAAGGCCTTTATGACGGGACGAACAGTTACCTCGGTCGAGGCAAGGTCATCCAGCTCCAGCAGATGCTGGCCGACCCGGACCTCCCGCCGGGAATGCGACGAAATCTGCGCGCTTCATTGGCCCTATTCTTTCTGCAGGATGGCAGGGTAGACGAAGCCATCGCGGAGGCGGAAGCGTTGATGGAGGAGGCGGTCTCCGGGCGAGCCGGACCGCCCGATCCTAATCTCTACCGCTTGCTGGGGCTGGCTTATCTTCGCCAGGCGGAGGTGGAAAACTGCGTAGCCCGGCATCACGGCGACTGCTGTATCTTTCCGCTGCGTGGCCGAGGTGTTCACGGCGTGCGCGAGCCGGCCTTGAAGGCTCGTGCGAATTTTGAAAAAGTCTTGGAGCTCTTGCCGGGTGATCTGAAGGCCATCTGGCTGCTGAACATCGTGGCCATGACGTTGGGTGACTATCCCGAGGGTGTTGCCAAGCCCTTCCGATTGCCGCCTGAATCGTTTGAATCGGACTTCGACATCGGGGATTTTCCGAACATCGCGCCGGCGCTGGGTGTCGATACGTTCAATCTTAGCGGAGGAGTGGTCGTTGATGATTTCGATCAGGACGGACGGCTGGACATCGTGACGTCCACCTCCGATCCGAAAGGCCCGATGACGTTTTATCGCAACGAGGGGGACGGCACATTTGCCGACGCATCTGATTCATCCCGTTTGAACGACCAACTCGGCGGGTTGAATCTGATCGGCGGGGACTACGACAACGACGGTGACACGGACTTGTTCGTGCTGCGGGGGGCGTGGTTGTTCGACGACGGTCGCATTCGCAACAGCCTGTTGAACAATAACGGGGACGGTACGTTTTCAGACGTGACGCGCGAAGCGGGCTTGGCTGATCCCGCCTATCCCACGCAGGCGGCTGCGTGGGCGGATTTTGATAATGACGGTGATTTGGACGTTTATGTCTGCAACGAATCGCGCATGCCCCACGATCCGAAAGGTGATTTCCCAAGCCAGCTTTTTCGCAACAATGGCGACGGAACGTTCAGCGACGTGGCGGTGAGCGCCGGGGTTACGAACGACCGTTATTGCAAGGGCGTGGCTGCGGGCGATTATGACAACGACGGCGACATGGACCTGTATGTGTCGAACGCGGGCGTGAATCGTCTGTATCGAAATAACGGGGACGGCACGTTTAGCGATGTTGCCCGACAGGCTGGCGTGACGGAACCGGAGGAGCGCAGTTTCGCTACGTGGTTCTTTGATTATGATAACGACGGCTGGTTGGACCTGTTCGTCGCCGGCTTTCAATCGACGATCGCCGATCTAGCCGCCGAAGCGCTGGGCAGGCCTCATGACGGGCTTTTGCCGCGACTGTATCAAAATCGTGGCGATGGTACTTTTCGCGACGTCACGGTCAGCATGGGGCTGAATCATGTTTATCTGCCGATGGGGGCGAATTTCGGGGACCTGGACAATGACGGTTGGCTTGACGTTTATCTGACCACGGGCGATCCGGATTTTCAGTCGTTGATGCCCAACGTCATGCTGCGAAACGATGGGGGTCGGCGATTTCAAGACGTCACGCAGTCCGGCGGGTTCGGACATTTGCAGAAGGGGCACGGCGTGGCTTTCGCTGATTTGGACAACGACGGCGATCAGGATATCTACCATCAACTCGGCGGTTTTTTCCCGGGCGACAAGTTTCGCAACGCGTTGTTTCACAACCCAGGCCACAACGGGCGATTCATTCACATCAGCCTGGTGGGAACGAAATCGAACCGTGATGCCGTCGGGGCGAGGATCCAGATCGATGTTGAAACGGACGCCGGCGAACGCGAACTTCATCGCGCGGTCGGGGTGGTAAGCAGTTTCGGCGGATCACCTCGGCGTCAGGAAATCGGGCTGGGGCAAGCCGGCACGATCCGGCGACTGCAAATCGATTGGCCCGCGTCCGGCATCCGTCAGGTTTTTGCGGACGTTCCGATGGACGGCTGGATTCGCATTCGCGAGGAACACGATGAAATGGAATCCGTGCCCATGTCGCGAATTCCATTCGGCATAACGACGTCACAGCGTTAAATCGTATCCGATCCGGGCGCGCACCGTCGCGACATGCTAATCGGGGCATGAACCACTGAACATCCAGCAACGGTCCCGCGCGCCCCCGCGCTGGATTCCGGCGTTCGCCGGAATGACGTTTGGAGGCGGTGGCGGCGCGGAAATTGGCGGGTGAAACATGCGGTGATCATCGGCTCGATTGTGTCACGCACCCAGGCGGCGCCGAGAGCAGGGTTCTTCGTTGACTGGATCAGCACCGCTTGTACAATCCTGTGCAGGTGGCCATATGAACGAGTCAGCCTATCGATCGTCACTCCTCTCGGTGCTGGCGGGTCATAGTGAGGATGCGGGTCGTCGAATACGCCTCCTCATGGAGAACCTGCCGCCCAAGGCTCGTTCGGTGGAATTCAATGTGCTTCCCTGGCAAGATGGTGAGGGAGGCTTCTCCATCCGTGCGAATCTCGATGGCCCGGATCTGTATGTGCTCAACAAGGCCATCGACGAATACGCGGAAATCTTCCGCGTGATCCATGCGCAGAGCGGATTCGTTCCGGATGTCCCTATGATGAATGGGTATGGCGAAGACTTCGACGTGTGCAATGTCATCGTTGATTGCGCGGCCCATTGGTTGAGGAGCGTATGGCAAACACTGCGCGACATGCAACCGTCAATTCCTGTCACCGTGGTTTGTGTAGAAGGTTACGGCACCGTAACACCGCTCGTGCTCCACCAGTAGGGGCGTCACCGGCGGAGAGTTCCATCTCAGTAACGGGACGCTGGATGTCAACAAGGACTTCCGCACGCAGGGAAGCATTCGGTGGGACGATTCGGACGCGATCATTGATACGAATACATTGGGAACGCTGGAGTCGTTCACCGTGTGCCATGGAGCATGCTGATGCCTAAACGGGTACATCTGCGCGGCGGGTGGTTGCGGGTTGCGGCCTGGCTGATTGCAATGGTCACGGTCCCGCGCGCCCCCGCGCTGGATTCCGGCTTGCACCGGAATGACGATGTTCACTATTTGCCGCTCTCCGTAGTAACAGCTCACCCGGCCACCAGACCTGATATCAGGGCGGGTGCGTTTGTTTAGCGATGCAGCATGGCGGCGGACGATCGACGGCCGACGGCTGAAAGTTGTCGGATCGCCGGTTTTGATTTTCCAAATCTAGTTTATATTGCGTGAATGCGGCGGATGATGATTGCGCTTGCGGCGCCGGCACTGCTGGTGACGCTGATTCTATTCGGCGCCGGCCCAGCCGGGGACCGCGCTGATTTTTCCTACGTCAATCAAAGCGGCATCGGCACGCTCGACCCGGCAGCGGTCACCTGGAAACAGGATATTCGCATCGCCCACAATGTTTGGGAAGGCCTGACCGCGTATGATCCCACAACGGCCCAACCCATCGCCGCGGCTGCGTTTGCACCGACCATTTCTGACGATGGCTTGACGTACTTTTTTGATATTCGTCCCGACGCCCGCTGGTCTAACGGAGATTTCGTGACGGCCGGTGACTTCGTTCGAGGCTGGCGACGCTCCCTGGAGCCGGGCACGTCGTCCGACTACGCCTACTTCCTGACCGATTTCGTTGACGGCGCTGCCGAATATTATGCCTGGCGAAATGAAGCGGTGGCGCGTTTGAACAGTCTGGACCGCGGGTCGTCCGAATGGCGGGGATTGTTTGACGAGCACGTCAACCAACTCGACGAACGTTTTTCAGGGGTGGGCATACAGGCCATCACGGAACGACGTCTGCGGGTGCGACTTTCCCGTCCCTGCCCATTTTTTCTCGACCTTTGCGCCTTCCCCACGTTGCTGCCCATTCATCGGAGCATCGAACGATTGCGCGTGCGTTACGAACAATCGCCGCTAACCGCCGAGGGCTTGGTGGTCTACGATCCGCAGTGGACCAAGCCCGATTATCATGTGAACGATTATCCCGGATTGATCAGCAACGGTCCCTATCGCATCATGGATTGGAAATTCAAGCGCCGCGTGCGGCTGGCCGTGAATCCGTTTTATCGCGAGGCCGACACAATCGCCTGTCGAACCGTTGACATGTTGGTTTACCCGGACCTGAACACGGCCATCATGGCCTACGAAGCGGGTGACCTCGACTTTTTGACGGAGACGAACGTGCCCTACGATCACGAATTGGCCCGGTTGGCTATGACCGGGCAACGACGCGATTTCTACAATGTTCCCGTGTTCGGAACATTCTACTTTCTGTTCAATTGTCAGGATGTGACGTTCGCGGGGCGGCGCAATCCATTTGTCGATGCCCGTGTGCGAAAGGCGTTCACGCAGGCCATCGATCGAAGATTGGTGGCTGAGAAAGTCGTGGCACGTGGCGAGCGCCCCGCGGACACATTGGTGCCCGTCGATAGCATCGCAGATTATCCCCGTGTCAATGGATTGACCTATCAACCGGACGAAGCCCGGCGGTTGCTGGTGGAGGCCGGCTATCCGGGTGGTCGGGGGATGCCCGTGATTGACATTTTGTACAACACAGGATTTCAACATGGCAAGATATGCGATGCCTTGGCGGAGATGTGGCGGGCGCAGTTGGGCGTGACGGTTGTACCCCGCGGCAAGGAGGTCAAATCATTCGCGGAGGATCGCAAGCAAGGCCGATTCATGATCGCCCGTGGTGGTTGGTACGGCGACTACGCCGATCCGACGACTTTTCTCGACATTTTCGCCCACGGAAACGGGAACAATGACGCCGGACATAACGATCGACTGTTCGATCAGTGGCTTGTCGAAGCGGCCGGTCAACAGGACCCGGTTTCGCGGATGAACATCCTGGCCCGTGCGGAGCGACGGTTGCTGTGTGACACCGCCCCGCTGTTGCCCCTGTTTCAATACACGCAGTTGCTGGCCATCAAACCATACGTCAGCGGTCTGCATCCCAACCCGCGGCTTGTGTTTCCGTTTCGATTTATTTCGGTGAATCGATGACGCGGTTGATTCGACGATTTTTGTCCGCGGCGCTCACGCTTCTAGCGGTTTACGCGGTGACGTTTCTGCTGGTGGTGGTCGTGCCCGGCAACCCCTTCGAATCCGGCGAGCGGAACATGTCGCCGGAGGTCATCCGCGCACTGAACGCACGTTACAGTATGGACAGCGACTGGCGATACTTCGTCGAGTATCTCGCCGGCGCCGTTCGACTCGATTTCGGCCCATCGTTTCAGTACAAGGACTGGACCTGTTCGCAGATCATCGCCGATTCGCTTCCCGTTTCCATGACGTTGGGATTGTTGGCGATCGTGTTGGCGTTGGTCATCGGCGTGCCGATCGGTGTGCTGGGGGCTGTGCGTCGCGAAAGCTGGCTGGATTTGGCCACGCTGGGCCTGGCGGTGCTGGGCATCTCCGTACCGACGTTCTTGACAGGAATATTTTTCTTGACAGTTTTTTCTGTCGGGTGGCACCTGGCGCCGATCGGCGGCTGGGGGCGGTTGGCGCATCTACCGTTGCCGGTTCTGACGCTGTCGTTGCCGTTCGCGGCGTACATCGCCCGGCTGACGCGCGTGGGCATGTTGGATGCCCTATCAAGCGATTTCGTGCGCACCGGGATGGCCAAGGGTTTGCCGCGTTGGACGGTCATTTGGCGACACGCGCTGAAGGTGGCGTTCCTGCCGGTTTTGAGCTACCTGGGTCCCGCGACGGCGCAGGCCATGACGGGATCGTTCGTCGTCGAAAAAGTGTTCAGCGTCCCGGGATTGGGGCAACACTTCGTCGATTCGGCGCTCAACCTGGATCGGGGGCTGATACTGGCGACGGTGCTGGTGTACGCGTCGTTGCTGATCTGTTTCAACATGCTGGTGGACGCGATCTACGGAATGCTGGACCCGCGAACGCGAGGGGCGGATGGGCGATGATGGCTTATGGTAGCCTATGGCGACGGTTTCGCGCTCGCCGGGCGGCGTACCGCTCGTTCTTGTTGATGACGGTTGCGGTGTCGGTGGCAGTTGTGGCCTTGCCATTTTCGTCACGTTGGCACAATGTGCAGAATCTGGACCGTAATTTGCGGACGCCGCCCCAGATTCGCGGAAGTTTACCGTATGCGGTTTACGCGGAGCGAATGCAGGGGGTGGGGGGCGGCGCGTCAAGCGTGATTGGGCCGATGATTCATCGGGGGGAAGGATGGCTGGGCTACGATGACCTGGGCCGCAGCGGGACGTTCCGGCTGTTGTTCGGGTGGTTGATCAGCCTGGGCGTGGGTATGGGGGCGGCGCTGACGTCTGTGGTGTTGGGAGTGTCGTGGGGGATGGTGGCGGGCGGTCTGGGCGGCCGGATCGATTCGTTGATGATGCGGTTTGTGGATTTGATGTACGGTCTTCCGTACGTGTTGTTCGTGATCGTGCTGAAAGTGGTGTTGGAACCGCCGCTGACTCATTTGATGGGCGGCGAGTCCGCGGTGGCGGGGATGGTGGTATTATTCGTGGCCATCGGTTCGGTGAGTTGGCTGACGATGGCACGGGTGGTACGCGGTCAGGTGTTGTCGCTGAAGGGTCAGCCATTTGTCGAGGCTGCGCGAGGATGCGGAGCGAGCGAGGTCAGGATTTTGTGGCGTCACGTGCTTCCAAATCTGGCGGGTGCGGTGATCGTGTACGCGACGCTGGTCGTCCCGCAGGCGATCATGCAGGAAGCGTTCTTGAGCTTTCTGGGCATCGGGATTCTTTCGCCGACGCCGTCGCTGGGTCGGTTGGCGGCGGACGGCGTGCAGGCGGTGAACCTGTTTGTGGGGTACTGGTGGCTGATCGTGTTCCCGTGCGGCGCGCTGGCGTTGACGTTGTTGGCGTTGAACGTCATCGGAGATGGACTGCGCGACGCGATTGATCCGCGCTCGACGATGTCGTCGTGGGTTTAGGTAGGAGGGGTGCACGGGATGGAATCGCAAATATGGAATCGGGTGGAATGAATAGGTGATGATCATTCGAAGCGGTCGGTTGATCGGTCTGGCGGGATTGGTGGTGGCTGCTGGGTGGTGGCTGGGCGTGGGGGGATGCCGCAGGGCGGGGGAGGGCGGACCGGTTGCGCCGGAAACGGAATCGAGGACGTATGATCCGAAGTCCGATCCGCTGGTGAACCCTGATTCGTTGTTGAAACCACCGCCGGAAGATGCGGGCGCGATCGCCTGGAACGAAACGCTGTACGGATGTTTGAAGACCGGTCCGCGAATGCTCAACCCGCTGTTTGCGGCAACGGATCACGAGCTACGGGTCACGTCGTTGCTGTACGACGCGTTGTTCGTGGTCGATGCCCGGATGGAGTGGGCGATCAACGAGGCCATGGTGGAATCGTACGAGGAATCGGCAGACCATTTGTCCGCGGTGGTGCGGCTTAAAGAGGGTTTGCTGTGGCATGATGGGCACGGGTATTCGGCGGCGGACGTGGTTTTTTCGTGGCAGCAGATACGAGATGAACGGGTGCCCTGTGCGATCGCCAAGGGGGAGACGGCGTTGATCTCGAATTGCGAAGCGGTTGACGATCGAACGATTCGTTTCACGTTCAGCGACGCGTTCGCGACGAACCGCTGGAACCTGATGTTCGGGGTGATCCCCAAGCACGTGTTCGAACGTTACAAGGACGACGATCCGACGTTGACGCGAAGCGATTACTATCAATTTGCGAATCGCCAGCCGGTGGGCAACGGTCCGTATCAATTCGTGGAGTGGCGGACGGACGATCAGATCGTGCTGCGGCGATGGAGCAACTATTCCGGTCGAAACGGGTTTTTCGAACAGGTCGTTTTTCGGATCGTGCCCGATCCCAACGTGCGTTTGCTGATGTTCGAGAAGGGCGAGATCGATGAGTTCGAAATGACTCCGGATCAGTTCGTGATGGGATCGGCGGGAGCGCGCTTCGCGGAAAAGGGCGTGAAGGGATATGGATCGCAGGCGAAGTACACGTACATCTGCTGGAATCAGGATGGCTCCAATCCGTTTTTCGACGACGTTGGGGTGCGGCGGGCGATGTGTCATGCCATCGATTATGAGCGCATCGCCCGGCAGATTTATTACGGGGTTTATACGCAATCGCACGGTTTGTTCGAGCCGGGCGAGCTGTACTACAACGACGAGATCAAGCTGTACGAGTTTGAATTGAAGCGGGCGGCGGAGCTGTTGGACGAGGCTGGCTGGCGGATCGATGCAAAGGATGGATGGCGATACAAGACGGTGAAGCCACCGACGGAGGCGGCGGGTGATGCGGATGGAGGAGTTGTCGGAACGCGCCGGCGGTTCGCGTTTTCGCTGAACGTGCCGGTCGAAAGTAAGACGATACCGGACATCGCGGCCATCATGAAGGAGGACTTGGCGCGCATCGGCGTGGACATGTCCATCGGCACGATGGAGTATTCCACGCTGATGCAGCGGAATCGGGAGCATGCATTTGAAGCGTCGGCGTCGGCGTGGACGACGGGTGGTGATCCGGACAGCGCGGCCAACCTGTGGAGCTCCGAGGCGTACGCCGACGGACGGAATTACGGTGGATTTCGTGATCCGCGGGTGGATGAATTGTTTCAACTGGCCCGGCGATGTTTCGACACGGAGCAGCGGCGGTCGCACTATGCGGAAATAGCCAAGCTGGTTTATGAATCGTCGCCCTATGCATTTCTGGTTCATCAACCGGTGTTGTGGGCGTTCAGCAAGCGATTGAGCGGCGTGGGATTCAGCGCCCGCGGCCCGTGTCATTTTTATCCGGGGACCCGCAATTGGTGGGTCTCGGTTGATCATCAGTCGAAGCGCGGGCGGTGACGGGTCGGGTGCGGTACGTTCTGTCTTGATGCGACGCGGTTCAATTTTCAAGTCGATGAAACGAGTTGAGCATGGGCGGGAATGTTTTAGAGGCCATTGGCAATACATCGTTGGTGGAACTTCGTCGTGTGGTTCCTCCCGATTGCGCGAAGATATGGGTTAAGCTCGAATGGGAGAATCCGTCGGGAAGCATGAAAGACCGTGCGGCGCTGGCGATGATTTCCCGCGCTGAAGCGGATGGTCGATTGAATCCCGGAGACGCCGTCCTGGAGTACACCGGCGGCAGCACGGGCACCTCGCTGGCATTGATCTGCGCCGCGAATGGTCATCGCATTCACATCGTCACTTCCCGTGCATTCAGTCAGGAAAAGTTGGATCACATGTCGGCTCTTGGTGCGGAACTAACACTGGTGGCCAGTGAGGGCGGCATGACTACTAAACAATTGATTGTGGATATGATCGAGACTGCCCGGGAATTGAGTCAGAAGCCCCGCACATACTGGACCGACCAACTCAATAATGCTGACAGTATCGTGGGTTACTATTCATTGGGTGAGGAAATCTGGAGCCAAACGAACGGAAAGGTTCAGGCATTTGTTCAGTGCGTGGGGACTGGGGCGTCGTCGCGAGGCGTCGCAACTGTACTGAAGCGTCACAATGCAAAGATCCGAATTGTAGTCGTTGAGCCGAGTGAGTCGTCAGTGTTATCGGGCGGCCGGCCGGGGCCGCACAAGATCGAGGGAGTCGGGATCGGTTACATTCCGCCGCTGTGGGAGGCAATGTTGGTAGATGAAGTGGTTTCAGTCAGTACGGCGGAGGCGAAGGAGATGGCTCGGCGATTGGCGCGGGAGGAAGGACTGTTCGCGGGGACGTCTTCGGGAGCCAATGTCGTGGCGGCGATTCGGGTGGGCAGACAGTTGGGACCAGATGCGCTGGTCGTCACGCTGATGGTGGATTCTGGACTGAAATACGCAAGTACGGATGTTTATCGAAGGGTATAGCCGGGAGTGATTGAGCGCGGCAGGGAATTGCAGGAGCCGTTTTTGTACGATTTGAATGATTTGACTAGCGCGATCGTGGCGGAAACGAGTGGAATTCCGCTCCCTGACGGTCGCGGCTCTGTTAAGAAGTGGTCGAGGGAATGACGAAAACGGCGTTCTGGATTCCGGCTTGCGCCGGAATGACGGATGTGGGCGGTGGCGGGTTGGAAAAGGGCGGGTGAGATGCGCCCTGCAAGCTCTGAACGCAGATCGTCGTGACCCCACCCATCGCTACGCGATGGATGGGGCACCCACGCGATCGGTGGGGGACCGCTCGCTTTGCGCTCGCGGCTCGTAAAGAGGCGGTCGCCGGAATGACGGATGCAGGCGGTCGCGGGGTGGAAAGAGATGGTCGCGGGTTGGAAAGAGGCAGTTGCGGTTCAGTTCAGTTCAGTTGCAGTGTTGAGGAGCAGTCATTGAATGCCCGCGTTGCCGTGATTTGTGTAGCGTTGGCCATAGTTGATGTGGGGGATTTTGGCGCGACTTGATGTGGAACTACCTGACTAGACGACTGTTGCTGGCTATACCGACATTTCTGGGAATCACCGTTATTACGTTTGCGATCGTGCATTTGGCACCGGGCGATCCATTGCAGTCACAGAGCCTGGATGGAGTCGGCGGGGTTGGAGTGTCGCCGCAGGTGTATGAACAAATGCGGTCATACTGGGGGCTTGATCTGCCTCTGTATGAACAATACGCACGCTGGCTGGGTCGGTTGGTGCGACTGGATTTCGGGCAGTCATTTACGGATCATCGGCCTGTGTTGGAGAAGATCGCGGAGCGGTTGCCGTGGACGCTTTCACTGGCGGTGGTGTCGCTGGGGTTGGGGCTGGCGGCGGCGATTCCGATCGGCGTCTGGTCGGCGGTTCGTCGGGGGGGGTGGTTTGATCGTGTTTCGGGGACGTTGTTGTTCGGGGCGTATAGTGTTCCTAATTATGTGATGGCGCTGGGGCTGGTGATGTTGGTGGTTTGGTGGCCCATTGATTGGTTGCCGACGGGTGGCGTGCGATCGGACGATTTTGATCGGTTGACGACGGTGGGGAAACTGGGTGACCTGGCGAAGCATTACTTTTTGATCACGTTTTGTTTTGCGTATCCGTCCGTGGCGTATCAGGCCCGATTCGTGCGTGGGAGTATGTTGGAAGTGTTACGGCAGGACTACATGCGTACGGCGGCGGCGAAGGGATTGGCGAGCGGAGGGGTGGTGTGGGGTCATGGTTTTCGCAATGCGCTGATGCCGCTGGTAACGATGTTGGGGCTTTTGTTTCCGACGTTGATGAGTGGGTCGGTGATTCTGGAGGTGATTTTCAATTGGCCGGGGATCGGGCGGTTGTTTTATTCGGCGGTGGGGCAGCGTGATTACCCGACGGTGATGGCGTTGTCGGTCATGGGCGCGGGGATGGTGTTGGTGGGAACGTTGCTGGCGGACGTGGGCTATTGCCTGGTGGATCCGCGGGTGCGGGTGGATGGGAAGGGTGCATCGGTGGGGAGTGGGGCCTGACATGTTCGGGGATGACCGGTGCAACGTTGGCGTGCGGCGGCGATGGTGGCGTCGGGGCGGTGGTCGATTGGGGATGGTGATCATTTCGCTGTTGACGGTGGTCGCGTTTTTCGCGCCGGTGTTGGCCAACGATCAGCCGCTGGTTTGTCGATTCGAGGGTCGATGGCATTTGCCCGCGGTTGTGGATTTGGTTCATCAGGTTCCGGGGGCTTGGCGGTGGGTGGAGAAGAGTGGGCCTTTCCACCTCGCGGGGTTTGATGCCAAGGCGGCGCTGAAAGGATCGGCGGAGGCGTATTGGCCGCCGATAGCGTTCGGACCGATTGAGACCTCGGCAGACAGTTTTTCGCGACCTTCGCGGGAGCATTGGCTGGGGACGGATGAGGTGGGTCGTGACGTGGCGGCGCGATTGGTATACGGGGCGGCGGTGGCGTTGAAGGTGGGATTGGTGTCGATGGGCATCGCCGGCTTGATTGGGATTGTGGTGGGAGGTGTGGCGGGTTACGCGGGGGGTTGGGTGGATGCGTTGTTGTCGCGGGTGATTGAAATGGTGATGTGTTTTCCGGTGATCTTTTTGATCCTGGCGATCATGGTGTGGTTGCCGCCGAGCATCGTGAACGTCATGGTGGTGATCGGTTTGACGCGTTGGACGCCGATCGCCCGATATGTGCGGGCGGAGATTCTTCGATTGAAGGTGCAGGATTTCGTGATGGCGGCGCGGTCGTCGGGGGCGGGTCCGCTGCGGATCATGCTGCGGCATTTGCTGCCGAATGCGATGGGGCCGATATGGGTGACGCTGTCGTTTGGGATGGCGCAGGCGATCTTGATTGAGGCGGCGTTGAGTTGGCTGGGATTTGGGGTGGAGTGGCCTGATCCATCGTGGGGAACGATGTTGCGTTCTGCGTTCGACGAGCTGCGGGTGGCGCCGCATTTGATGTACCCGCCGTGCATCGCGATTTTCCTGGCGGTGTTTTCGTACAATCTGGTTGGTGATGCGCTGCGGGATGCGTTTGACGCGCGCCTGGGGGAAAATTGAGGCGGTGGAATTGAATTCAATCCGGCGTATGGCTGGACAGGGTTGACGATAGGACGACGATGGAAGCGAGACGGTGCATGACGGCAGGTGGACATTCGAGATGTTGGTTGCATCGGCATGATGAATGATGACGTGCTATTGGAAGTGAAGGGATTGCGAACGTGTTTCGACACGGCTTCGGGACCGGTGGCGGCGGTGGACGGGGTGCATTGGTCGGTTGGGCGTGGGGAGATATTGGCGATTGTGGGCGAGAGTGGGTGTGGGAAGAGCGTTACGGCGATGTCCGTGCTGCGATTGATACCAACGCCGCCGGGTCGAATCACGGATGGTCAGATAATGTTTCGAGATGGCGTGACGAGGGGCAGTCGCGATCTATTGGCGATGAGTGATGGTGAGATTCGGAAGGTACGCGGGCGTCAGATCGCGATGATCTTTCAGGAGCCGGGAAGTGCGTTGAACCCGGTTTTGACGGTGGGGCGGCAGATCGGCGAGGTTTTGGAGCATCACCGGGGCATGGGTCGGCGGCAGGCGGTTTCGGTGGCGACGGAGATGCTGGAGCGGGTGGGGATGGCTGATGCGTCGCGAAGGGTGCATGAATATCCGCATCAAATGTCTGGGGGGATGTTGCAGCGGGTGATGATGGCGATGGCGCTGGTGTGTGAGCCGGTGCTGCTGATCGCTGACGAGCCTACGACGGCGTTGGACGTGACGGTGCAGGCGCAGGTGTTGGCATTGCTGCGTGACATGCGTGATCGGCTGGGGATGACTATTGTGTTGATTACGCATGATCTGGGGGTGGTGGCGCAGTTTGCGGATCGGGTGTGCGTGATGTATGCGGGCAAGATCGTGGAGCGGGCGGCGGTGGGTGTGTTGTTCGAGCGCCCTGTTCATCCATATACGCGATCGCTGCTGCAAAGCATGCCGCGATTGTCGTCGGGGCGTGGGCGGATGTCGGTGATTCGGGGAAATGTGCCCAGGCCCATCGATTTTCCGGCGGGATGCCGATTTCATCCGCGTTGCGAACTGACGAAGGAGCTGGCGGAGCGCGGGGCTGGTGAAACGTTGACGTGTCGATTGGCGGGTGAATCGTGGACGGTGCTGAAGCGTTGTGCGGGGGTGGGCGAGGTTGAAGAGAAGGCGGGTCCGGCGTTGCGGACTGTTGGCGAGGGGCATGACGTGGCCTGCTGGGAGGCGGAGGGATTTTCGGAAGCACCATCGGCGGATCACGCGTGATGCCTGAACCGTCATCGAGCGAATCGAATGGATTGGCTGGCATGAACGGCGCGCTTTTGGAGGTCGAGGATCTGAGGACGTATTTTCCGGTTCGCCGGGGAGTTTTTTCGCAAGTGCGGGAATACGTTCGAGCCGTGGACGGCGTCAGTTTCGCGGTGCGGAGAGGCGAGATTGTCGGGATGGTGGGCGAGAGCGGGTGCGGCAAGACGACGACGGGTCGAAGTGTTTTGCGACTGATTGAGCCGACGTCCGGCGCGGTGCGATTCGATGGAACGGACGTGTTGCGGTTGAATGGGGCATCGCTACGTCGTTTGCGACGGGATATGCAAATCGTTTTTCAAGACCCGATGTCCAGCTTGAACCCGCGGATGCGGATCGTCCACATCGTCGGTGAGCAGTTGACGGTGCATGGGGTGGCGAGGGGATCGGAACTGAAGGATCGCGTGGCGGCGTTGCTGGAACGCGTGGGGCTGGATGGGTCGGATATGCATCGCTTTCCGCACGAGTTTTCGGGCGGTCAACGTCAGCGGATCGGCATCGCCCGGGCCATCGCGCTTCGGCCTCGATTCGTGGTGTGTGACGAGCCGGTGAGCGCGCTGGACGTATCGGTGCAGGCGCAGATTCTGAACCTGCTGACCGATTTGCGCGACGAGACCGGATTGAGCTATTTGTTCATCGCACACAATCTTGCGGTGGTGCGGAGTTTTTGTGATTCGGTGGCGGTGATGTACCTGGGCAAGATTGTGGAGTCGGGTCCGGCGGACGACGTTTATGGAAATCCGCGACATCCCTATACGCAAGCGTTGTTGGCGGCGGTGCCGGAGCCGGATCCGAAAAAGCGAGGATCGTGGCCGGTGCTGAAAGGTGAGGTGCCCAGCGCGGTGCACCCGCCGTCGGGATGCGCGTTTCATCCGCGGTGCCCGTTCGCCAGCGATCGATGCAAGGCGGAGGAGCCGATATTGATGTCGCGATCGACGCAGTCGGCGGGACACGTCGTGGCCTGCCATCACGCGGAAGATGATTTGAATTTCGCGGGCGCGATGAGCGCGAGTGTGACAGGTGGTGTGTCAACGCCGAACCTGCGGGACAGGCGTTGATTCCGAGGGCGGGCTAAATGTGGCACACGACCGCTTCCTGACCCTTGACACGACGTTGTCTTGCTTCGCAAGACGGTGTCGCGGTGCGACACGCGAAGCTCTCGCTCGCAACGGCGAGTCAAGGGCAGGCGGTCGCGGCGCTGTTAGGATTCAGATTCCCGCTCCCTGACGGTCGCGGCGCTGTTAAGAGGTGGGTGAAGCGGGCCGTACGAACTGGCGCTCTGATCATCGACTCCCCCACCTCCAAAGGAGGTGGGCCACCCGTTCCGGAAGACCGCTCGCTTCGCGCTCGCGGCTCGTAAGAGACTTGGTCGCGGCGGTGATAGG
This sequence comes from uncultured Phycisphaeraceae bacterium, assembly GCA_964424105.1. GTDB lineage: Bacteria > Planctomycetota > Phycisphaerae > UBA1845 > UBA1845 > CAYRHJ01. Next base: position 37,209 of record CAYRHJ010000019.1, read on the forward strand.
ATTCGAATTCCCGCTCGCTGACGGTCGCGGCGCTGTTAAGATGCACATAGCATGACTCACTACACCAGGAGACAATGATTGATGAAGCACACGGAGTATCCCCGTCAGTTTGTCAAGCCAAGGGACGCGTTATCGAGCTGGGAGCAGATTGAGCCGTATCTGAATCTGCTGCTCAGCGCGGCCAACGACACGCCGGAGAAGTTGAACCAGTGGCTGCTGGATTGCAGCGAGCTGGCGGCGTGCATTGATGAGGTGGGCACGGATCGGTACGTGAAAATGACCTGTCAGACAGATGACGAGGCCCGCAAGGCAGCGTACCTGGATTACGTGGAGAACATCGAGCCGAAGTGCAAGCCGAAGTGGCATGAATTGGACAAGCGGTTCGTGTCTTCGCCGGCGGTGCAGGTGCTGCCCGGTGAACGATTCGAGGTGTTGACGCGCAGCGTGCGGAACCAGGTGGAGCTTTATCGGGAGGAGAACGTGGCGTTGGAGGTGGAGGAGGCAAAGCTCCAGCAGAAATTCCAGGAGACCAGCGCGGCGATGACGGTGGAGTACGAGGGTCGGGAGCAAACGCTTCAGCAGTTGTCGATCTACCTGGAGCGAACGGATCGTGCGGTTCGGCAGCAGGTCTGGGAGTTGAGTTCGGCGCGTCGATTACAAGACGCGGATGTGTTGGAGGGAATCTTCGATGGGCTATTCAAGCTGCGACATCAAATAGCGGGCAACGCGGGTTTTGATGATTTTCGTGGATACGCATTTCGTGCGAAGGAGCGATTTGATTATACGCCGGAGGATTGTTTGGCGTTTCACGATGCCATCGAGAAAACCTGTGTGCCGCTGATGCGCGGCGAGGCGGACGCGCGGAAACGGAAGCTGGGCGTGGAGGTGCTGAGGCCTTGGGATTTGGCGGTGGATGTGAAGGGCCGGGCACCGCTGAGGCCGTTTGAATCGCCGGAAGAGCTGGTTCAAAAGTGCGTTTCGGTTTTTGACCGACTGCACCCGGACTTTGGAGCGCAGTTTCGGGAGATGGTACGGCAGGGGCGATTGGACCTGGAGAGTCGCAAGGGCAAGGCGCCGGGAGGTTATCAATCGACGTATCAGGAAACGCGCCAGCCGTTTATTTTCATGAATGCGGTGGGCATGCACCGTGACGTGCGGACGCTGATTCATGAAGGAGGTCATGCTTTTCATACGCTGGCGTGCCGTCATGATCCGTTGGTGACCTATCGCCGGTCGCCGTTGGAATTCGCGGAGGTGGCGTCGATGGGCATGGAGATGCTGGCCTACGAACATTTTGACGTTTTCTATTCCGCGGAGGAGCTGGCCCGGGCCAGACGGAATCAGCTTGAAGGCGTGATTTCGGTGCTTCCGTGGGTGGCGACGATCGATGCCTTTCAGCATTGGATGTATACGAAGCCCGGGCATTCGCGCGAGGAGCGGCGTGCCTATTGGGTTGAGCTGCAAGCGCGATTTGGGGGATTGGAGGATTACAGCGGATACGAGGAAGCGTTGGCGCGGGGTTGGCAGAAACAGTTGCATCTATTTGAGGTGCCGTTTTATTACATTGAGTACGCCATCGCGCAACTCGGCGCGTTGCAGTTGTGGCGTAATGCGCGCGAAAATCGTGGGCGGGCTATTGAGTTGTATCGACGGGCGTTGGCGCTGGGCGGCAGTCGACCGTTGCCGGAGCTTTTTGAATCGGCGGGCATCCGATTTGACTTCACGACGGAAACGCTGGGGCCGTTGATGGAGGCGGTTCAGGCGGAATTGGAATCGCTGCCGGATTGAGGGCGAGTGTGTGTTGATGATGGGCCATTTGCTGCGCGGGTGGCGAATTGTGGTTGGTTCAACGTGCGGCGAGTGGTGATTGGTGCGATTTGCCATCATTGGCGAGTGGGAAAATCGGTGTGACGCGCTTTCACAAGGCGCGGGATTGGGCTGTGCTTTTGTGCGTGTTCGGCGTCTACGCGCCGGCATTGAGCGGCGGGTTTTTGTGGGACGATGACCGGTACGTCAGCGAAAACCCTGCGGTTCAGCGGGTGGATGGTTTGTGGAAGTCGTGGGTGCCGGGCGAGACGCCGCAATTCTATCCGCTGGTGTTCACTTCGTTTTGGCTGGAAGCGCGGGTGTGGGGAAACTGGTCGACCGGCTTCCATTTGGTCAACACGTTTTTACATGGACTGAATGCCTTGTTGCTCTGTCGGCTCTTGCGTCGTTTGCGATTACGTGGGGCGTGGGCGGTCGGATTGCTCTTCGCGCTTCATCCCGTGCAGGTGGAATCGGTGGCATGGATCAGCGAGCGCAAGAACGTGTTGTCCATGGCGTTGATGCTGGGTTCGGCGTTGTGTTATCTGCGATTTGAAGCGTCGGGGTCGCGGCGGGAATTCGCATGGTCACTTCTTCTGTTTGTCGGAGCGCTCTTGTGCAAGACCGTCACGTGCGTGCTTCCGGCCGTTTTGGTTCTGTTGACGTGGTGGCGTGAGGGCGAGGTTCGGCGGGCGACGTGGGGGCGGATGGTTCCGTTTCTGGCGGTGGGTTTTCCGCTGGGTCTGATCACGGTGTGGTTGGAGGTTTATCATGTCGGGGCCAGCGGCGAGCGTTGGGATCTGTCGGGGATGCAACGCGTGTTGCTGGCAGGTCGGGCGGTCTGCTTCTACGCGGGAAAGGTGATCTGGCCTGCCGGGTTGATGTTCAATTACCCGCGATGGACGATCGACGCGGCGGACGTGCGCGACTATGCGTATCCGGCGGCGGTGATGGTGGTGGTGGCGGCGTCGTGGTGGTTTCGTGGCCGACTGGGGCGCGGGCCGCTGGCAGGGGTTTTGACCTATGTGGTATTACTGTTTCCTGCGCTGGGGTTCTTCGACGTCTATCCGTTTTATTTTTCGTTCGTCGCGGATCATTTTCAATATCATGCCAGTGCGGCTTTGTTGTCGCTTTTGATCGGGGGCGCTTGGGCGATTTCGGATCGAATGGGAGAAAACGGCGAAGGATCGCGTCGGATCGGTGCGGCACGAAACGTAGGGTTCGTTTCATTGTTGTTGATTTGCGCCGTGCTTACGTTTCGTCAGGCGGGCGACTACATCGACGTGGAAACGCTCTGGCGGAGAACGGTCGAACGGAATCCGAAGTCCTGGCTGGCCCATTACAATCTGGGCGTGACACACTTCTTGAATGGCGAGATAGACGAGGCGGCGCGGCGGTATGGGGAGGCGGTCCGATTGAATCCTGGCCACGTCGTCGCGCTGGTGAATCTTGGGAATATCGCGGCGGCGCAAGGGCGTCATGACGAGGCATTGAAACGGTATCAGCGGTCCATTGAGATTGACCCGGATGAACCGACGGCCCATTACAACCTCGCCAAGGAATGGACGCGTCGCAATGAAGTTGAACGGGCCATCGAATCGTATCGGGCGTGCATTCGGGTGGATCCGTCGCTGGTGTCGGCCTACAACAACCTGGGTCTGTTGTTCATGCGGCAGAATCGATGGGACGAGGCTCGGGAGCAGTTCGCGGCGGGGATGCGTGTCGATCCGAACGATGCGTCGGTCGTATTGAATATGGGCCTGACGTTTGAGCAGGAGGGTGACGCAGGCAAGGCGCTTGAATTCTATGTGCGAGCGCTGGCGATGGACGATGGATTTGTCGAGGGCTGGTATCGGGCGGGGGTGTGCTGGCGAAAGAAGGGTGGTATGGACGAGGCCCGCCGTGCGTTCGAACGGGCGATTGCGTTGGCGTCGAATCATGTACCGTCATTATCCGCGCTGGCCTCGCTGGACTATGGGGCGGGTGATTTCGAAGGCGCCGTCGAACGGTATCGAGACCTGCTGACGGTTGACCCGGGCGACGCCGTCATTCGGCACAATGCAACTGTGTTATTGAAGGAAATGGGGCGGTTTGCCGATGCGCAAACGATTTTGGAAGATGGGTTGGCGATCGATCCGAATCGGCTGGGATTGTTGCACGACTTGGCCCGGCTGTTGATCGATTGTCCTGACGAGTCGAAACGGGATTACGAGCGGGCTGTGGTTTTGGCGTCGCGGGTGGTGGATCAATTGTCGAAGCCGACGGGGGGATCGGCAGAACCTGGCCCGCTTTCCGATGCGTACAGGACGTTGATCGATGCATTGGTGGCGGGCGGTGAATGGGATCGTGCGATCGAGGCCGTTGAACAGGCCATTGATCACGCGCGGGAAGCGGATATGCCGAAACGCGTCGACGAGCTTCGCGCCCGGACTGCGGCTATTCGGGCGATGCGGAATGACCAAATCATTCGAACAGGGCAGTGAAGCGGTCCGTCAATGACCGCTCCCCGACCTGTCTGTCGACAGGCACGCGGTCCCGGCGCGGAAATTGTCAGGCGGTCTAAACGTGTGCCGGTGGTTGGATGGGCTGCATTTTCCCTTGGGCCAGCAGTTGCTGATATTGTTTCCAATTCATGGCCTCCTGGCCGGTGTCGATCGGTTTCATAGAAATGCAGCCATCGACGGGGCATACCAGGGAGCACATGTTGCAGCCCACGCAGGTATCCTGATTGATGGTGAATACGTTGACGTATCCGTCGCCCGCGCCGTGCACGTAGCATTGGCCGCCACTCTCGAATGAACGATCCGCGCCGACGGTCTTCAAAAAATCCCGCTCGGACACGCGGTCGATATGGATGGATTGATGACATCCATCTTCGCAGGCGATGTAGCATAGGCCGCAGTTGATGCACTTGTCGGGATTGATTTCCGCGACGACTTTGTAGTTGAGATTCAAGTCGCCCCAGTCCCTGATTCGATCGCGGGACAGTCCGATGAAATCATTCGGTGAATGGAAACCTTTCTCGCGCATCCAGTTGGACATGCCGCTGATGAGTTGCTCGACGATGCGGAATCCGTAGTGCATCACAGCCGTGCAGACCTGCACGCTGGTTGCACCCAGCAGGAGAAACTCGACGGCGTCGTGCCAGGCTTGGATGCCGCCGATTCCACTGATGGGCAAGCCGATGTTCTTGTCCGTGGCAATCTGCGAAACCATGTTGAGCGCGATGGGCTTGACGGCCGGTCCGCAGTATCCGCCGTGCGAGCCCAGCCCGGCCACTTGCGGTTTGGGCGCGAAGGTGTCCAGATCGACGCCCATGATGGAGTTGATCGTGTTGATGAGGGAGACGGCGTCGGCTCCGCCTTCACGGGCGGCTCGACCCACCACCCGGACGTCGGTCACGTTGGGCGTCAGTTTGACCATCACCGGGGTTTGGGCGACTTCCTTAACCCAGCCGACGACCATCTTGGTATAATCGGGAACCTGTCCGACGGCGGAACCCATGCCCCGCTCGCTCATGCCGTGGGGGCAGCCGAAATTCAATTCCAATCCGTCGGCACCGACGTCTTCGACGCGCCGGACGATGTCGTGCCAGGCTTGGCGGTTTGATTCCACCATCAGCGACACGAACAAGGCGTGATGCGGAAAGTCTTTCTTGACGCGGGCGATCTCGCACAGGTTGACTTCCAGCGTGCGGTCGGTGATCAGCTCGATGTTGTTCAACCCCACGACCTTTCTGCCGTCGTAATCGATGGCCCCGTATCGCGAGCTGACATTGACGATGGGTTCGTGGGAGATGGTTTTCCAGACGGCGCCGCCCCAACCCGCTTCAAACGCACGCCGGACCTGGTATTCGGAATTCGTCGGCGGGGCGCTGGCCAACCAAAACGGGTTGGGGGCTTTCACGCCGCAGAATTCGATTCCCAGGTCAACGTCGCCATTGAATCCGTTTGGGAGTGGCTTGCGCTTCACGGTCACTGCTCCTTTATGGCGTCCCGCAGCCGGCACACGTCCGGTTCGGGGAATCCTTGCCGGTAACAGGCGCCGGCTTGCCGGAAATGCGTACGGGCTAGCCGGTAACAGGCGCCGTTCGCCATTGTAACGTGTTATCCACCGGAATGAATGGCACCCGTTTAACGAGTGTCATTCCGGCGAAAGCCGGAATCCAGAAATGCCGCTAATTCGTCAACCCCGAAATTTGCCGGTGGATTCCGGCGGCGGCCTTCTTGCCGGACTCGACGGCGCTGACCACTTCTTCCATGATGCCGGCCTGGCAATCGCCGCCGGCGAACAGTTTGGAAAGGGACGTAGCACCGGTGGATTCGTCCACCAGAATGCGCCCCTTTTTGTTGATTTTCAGTCTCGGCAGCGATTTCACCAAATCGAGAAGCGGTTCCTGCCCCAGTGCTTTGATGACCATGTCGGCTGGCAGACTGAACTCGGACCCGCGAATCACGTTCAGTTTTCCGTCACGTCCGTGTTTCTGTTGGCGCGTCCGTACGCAGCGAACACCGATCACTTTCCCGCCGCGACCGCTGATGCGCGTCGGTTGGGCGCTCCATTCAAATTGAACGTGACTTTCCTTGGCGAATTCGTATTCGTGATGGAACGCGGGCATGGCTGATTGATCGCGGCGATAGGCAATCGTGACCGTTTCCGCACCCAGGCGGATGGCGGCGTTGGCCGCATCGATGGCGGTGTTGCCCCCGCCGATCACCACAACGCGCTTGCCCACTTTGCATTTATCCAATGGCTTACTGTGGGTCTGAAAAATGAAATCCAGCGACTCCCAGACACCCGTCAGGTCTTCGCCCGGAATGCCCAACGGGGCTGTCCGACCCAGCCCGATGGCCAGAAACACGGCGTCATATTCCTCGATCAGGCGGGCGAGTTGATCACCACTCACTTGCTGCTTCAATCGCAGATCAATGTCCATCTCGCGGATTCGTTCAACCTCGGACAGGGCGAACTCGGTCGATATTTTATACGCGGCGATTCCCATCGTGTTCAGCCCGCCCGCGACCGATCGAGCTTCGAAGACCACGACACGGTGTCCCCGCTTGCGCAGCTCGTGGGCACACGTCAACCCTGCCGGACCAGCCCCCACGATCGCCACCTTTTTGCCCGTGTCCGCACCGGGTGCATAGAACCCGTGGCTGATTTCGTGGGCTTGGTCGCACGCAAATCGCTGCAACCGCCCGATCTTCACGGGCGCTTTCAGCATGGTGTTGTCGACGCAGGCCCCTTCGCACAATACCTCGGTGGGGCAGACTCGGGCGCACGATCCGCCGAAAATGTTCGCGTCCAGTATGGTCTTGGCCGCACCGATCGGGTCGCGATGCATGATCTGCCGGATAAATCGCGGGATGTCGATATGCGTCGGGCAAGCCCGCGTGCAGGGGGCGTCATAACAGTACAGACACCGCGAAGCCTCGGTCGCGGATTCGTCACGAGTCAACGGCGGATGAACGTCGGCAAATCTCGCCTCGACTTGCCTGGCTTTGACGAGGTTCTTGGACACTGAAACTCCTTGGTGCGGCGCACACAGCCAATCACCGTGTCGATGGGATGACCAATCTAGCCCATCATCCCCGCTGTTTTGCGCGGAATGAACCGTCCGTACCCATTCTTGCCCACAAACTTGTAGTCCTTGACGATCTGTCGGCCTCGACAAAAAGTATGCTCCGCGAAGCCCGCCAACGGCCAACCCTGAAACGGGCTCCAGTCACAGTTGGTTTCCATCTTCCGCCAATCGACTTGGATGGTCTTGGTGGGATGGATGATGGTCAGGTCCGCATCGCTGCCGATCTGGACGTTCCCTTTTCGCGGAAACATTCCCATGGTTCGCGCGGGCGTCGTGCAACATTTGTCCACGAACTGATTCAACGTCATCCGCCGCTTGCGGACGCCAAACGTATAAACGAGGGGTAGCAACGTTTCCAATCCCGGCATCCCCATCGGTATTTTGGTCCAATCGCCCTTCCACGTGGCCTTCTGTTTGCGGGTAAACGTGCACGTATCGGTCGAAACGGAGCACACTTCGCCGTCGCGCAAGCCTGTCCACAATCGCTTCTGATCCCGCGGTTTCTTCAACTGCGGACAGGTCGCGTATAGATGTCCGTCCTTTTTCTTGAATTCATCATCATCCAGCACAAGGTATTGGGCACAGGTCTCCGCCAGAATGTTGACGCCCTCGCCGCGAGCCCGTTTGATCAGGTCGGCCCCCTCGCCCGTGCTCATATGCACGATAAACGATCGACCCCCCGTAACCCGCGTCCAATGGATGACCCGTTCGATGGCCTCCGCCTCCACAAAATTAGGTCGCGTCATCGTATGCAGATACGCTCCGTATTTTTTCATCGCCGCGGAAGTGTGATGCCGCTCGATCAACAGGTCCAACACGCGACTGGATTCCGCATGAACCAGCAACATGCCGCCCAGGTCGCGCAGGATTTCCAGCGCCCCGAACATCGCGGCGTCGTCCGACTGCCAGCCCTCCTTCTCGTAAATCATGAACTGTTTGAACGTCGGATAGCCTTGCTCGAAAATCTTCTTGATTTCCTTGGCGTGACGCTGCCAATTTGTGATGGCCACGTGAAATGCAAAATCGATGCACGATTTTCCCTCGGCCCGGGCGTGCCAATTGTCGACGGCTTGACGGAGCGATTCCTGGCCATAGGGGATCGCGAAATCGATGACCGTCGTGACCCCGCCTCGCGCCGCGGCCCGCGTTCCCGAATCATAATCATCCGCCGAAACGGTGCCGCAAAACGGCAATTCCAAATGAACGTGAACGTCGATCCCACCCGGGATCACGTATCGGCCCGTTGCGTCAATCAACTCGGCGCCATTCCTCGACGATCGAGCTAGACCCTTGCCCAGGGCTGCGACCGTCTCTCCGCGGATCCCGATGTCAGTTGGCGTGGTCTCCGTGGCCGTGACAAGCTTCCCGCCGTGAATGATTTTGTCGAATCGCATGAATGAACTCCCGCAGGTGGCCGATGCATCACCGTTTCAGTGGCTACGAATCTGTCCGGCAACCAACCAGTTTACGCGTTCCAGCAAACGGCATTTTAACGGCGCCTGCGCCAAGGCCAACATGTCACCCACGATTTCTGTTCAACGCAGTACGCTGGAGCATGTGCGCCAATCGCAGAATCCGCAACACCTGTCAAGAGTCAACACCCACTCGTTGAATGGACTGCGATTTCGCCAGTCAGACGGTGCTCGCGACGTTTGGCCGGGTCATCGCCGGATTTCTGTGCCGCAATGGCACGAAACGGCATCAGCGAGTACAATCGAAAGCATGAATTGGATGATTGTCGTTCGACAAACATCACGTTGACCGATGCGACGATCGAACCATCTTCATCGGTGGGTAATCGATGTCCATTATGCGTCATTCCGGCCACGGCTGGAATCCAGCCGTACAAATGCGAGGGAGGAATAGCGTGCGATTTTGCGTGGTGGATTTGAAGGGACAGGATGGGCCTCGATTGTGCGTGGTCCGCGGCGAAAACGTTGTGCCGCTGGACGCGCCGCCCAGCCTGCGCGGGGCGTTGGAGCAATATGGCGACGACGGATTGAAATCGCTGGCGGACAAGGCCGCAGGATCGGGCGTGGCGTTGGATCAGGTCGCGCGCTGGCACCCGCCGGTCAGCGATCCGCGCACCTTCCGAGACTTTTATGCATTCGAGCAACACGTCAAGACCTGCCGGCAGAAGCGCGGACAAGACATGGTCCCTGAATGGTACAAGTTCCCGGTGTTCTACTTCTCGAATCCGTGCTCGCTGCGGGGCCACCTGGAGCCGGTGTCCAAGCCCCAATCGACCAACGAACTCGACCTGGAGTTGGAGGTGGGCTGCGTCATCGGGCGTGAAGTGATAGACGTTTCGGGCACCGCGGCGGAGGCGGCCATCTTCGGGTATATGTGCCTCAACGATCTGTCGGCCCGCGATCTTCAACGTGAAGAGATGAAATGCATGCTGGGTCCAGCCAAGGGCAAGGATTTTGCAACGGCCATCGGACCGTTCGTCGTGACGGCGGACGAGTTGGCCGACGTGAAGGTGGGGCCCGGGAAGTACGACCTGACCATGGTGGCGCGGAAGAACGGACGGGAGATCTCGCGGGGCAACATGCGTGACTTGACACACGATTTCACGATGATGATCGAGCGGGCGTCCAGGGACGTGAAGCTTTTCGCCGGTGATTTGATCGGAAGCGGCACCGTGGGCACGGGCTGCATCCTGGAACTGGGTGCCGAAAACACCGGCGGTTGGCTCCTGCCCGGTGACACCATCGAGCTGGAGATCGATCGGTTGGGCAAACTGACCACGCCGATTCGATGAATTCAGATCATGCCGTTCGCCCGGATCGCGTGTTGAACGGCCGGTGTCGCGGAAAGGGTTGATTGGCAATGGGTGAGGCTACACTTCATCGCTGGGACGACCTGCCGAGCGACGCGCCCATGCCGCTGATCACACGCCAACGCGTCATCGGCGAGAAGCTGATGATTTCCCGCGTTGAATTGAAAAAGGGGTTTCGTGTCGAGTCCCATCAACATGCCAACGAACAATTCGTCGTGCTGCTGAGTGGAAAGGTCAAGTTTACCATCGGGCAGGCAGGCAGCGCGGCGCGCCGTGAATTGCTGGCTGAGGGTGGCCAAGTGCTCGTCCTGCCGCCCAACGTGCCACATGCCGCCCATGCGTTGGAGGATACGCTGATCCTCGATTTGTTCAGCCCGCCCAGCGAAAAGACGGGCGTTGACCAGTGATGCCCAAATGGAGTCGAGTGATGAAAAATTCCGTTTTTGTGCAAGTACGCGTGGGCCTGTGTGCCGTCGTCTCGCTGGCTGCATGCGGATGCCCTTCCACGTTTTTTCCAGGCGGGTGGCCCACCTCCTTTGGAGGTGGGGGAGTCGATGATATGCTGCCGGTGGGGCACCCTCGCTATCAATTGAGACGCGCTCTGGGAGGCATTGTGGTCGAGATTTGATCTGTTGCTGGAGGTAACGAATGAATCTGGAGACTCGATGATGAATAAAAACGTTCGATTCTCAGAGCAGGGCATACCGCAATGGTTCTCCCCACAACATGCGGGCGAGAAATTCAAGGACCTTTGCCTAGAACTTACGAAGCTGGCGATGGACGTTGAGAAGAAAAAGCAGCAAGGGCTAGCGAAGAAGCTTTGGGCGCTTCAAGAGTTTGCGGAGGAATACGCAACGTTATACGCAGCGGATTGCCCGATCCAGAGCGTTCGGATCATGCAGCCGTCTGGGGCGATTTTCGTAATTCTCGCTGACGATCGTGAAGTGCTTGTTCCACAACCAGAGCGAGTCGCTGACGGAAACGAACAATGAAGGGAACCCTCGGCTGACTTGGGTTTCGATAATGCATGCGGAAGAGAAAACTCTACCGCCGACATCCACCAAGCCTCACGTCGTGATACTTGGGGCAGGTGCAAGCCGTGCCGCGTGTCTGAACGGTGATAAGTACGGACGGAAACTGCCGTTGATGAACGATCTAATCGACGTGCTCGATCTCGAACCTGCGCTAAACCGGTTGGGCGTCGATTGCTCCGATCGTGACTTTGAGCGCATCTACACTGAGCTTACCACGTGTGGGAAGCTAAAGGATCTCGTCGAGGACATCGAAAGAACCGTGTTCGACTATTTCTTTCGGCTCTACCTTCCCGATGAGCCGACCGTCTACGACCACCTTGTACTCTCTTTGCGACGAAAGGACCTCATTGCCACGTTCAACTGGGATCGGTTGCTTTGGCAAGCTCTGTGCCGTAATGCGAAGCGTTTTGGTGATGATGTCGTGCCGCAGGTGTTGTACTTGCATGGCAACGTTGCTATTGGCTATTGCAATCGCCACATGCTGAGGATTATTGGTAACCGTGGAAGCCTCTGTAACCAATGCGGCGCAAAATTGACGGCAAGTCGCTTGCTTTACCCCGTTACTCAGAAGAACTACTCCGATGATCCATCCATTGCCGACTCATGGCGGGAGATACAACGATTTCTGAAGCACGCAGATCTGCTCACAATCTTCGGATACCGGGCACCAGCGACCGACGTTGAGGCAATCAAGCTGATGAGAGAGGCTTGGGGTGACGCCGCTTCCCGCGACCATGAAGAAATCCAGATCATCGACATTCGAGGCAAGGATGAATCGGGACGTGACGAGATTCACGAGAACTGGAAACCATTCATTTGTCGGGACCACTACGGCGTTCGCACCATGTTCTACCAATCACTCGCAGCCCTACATCCACGACGGTCATGCGAACATTTCTTGGAGGCAGCAATGCAGAACAACCCGCAGGCGGAGCGACCGATTCCACGCGAAGCGGATTGGGACGAGCTGGCGGCGTGGATCGAACCGCTGCTCCAACAGGAACGAGAACACAACAGCTAGCGACGATTGGCGCGGAGTCGCATCGGAGTCGATGATGGGCTGCCGGTCAGCGCAGTGGGTGCCCCATCCATTGCGAAGCAAAGGGTGGGTTGGCGATGATGAACCCGCAGTTGGCTTGCGCGTTCGAAATCCTCCGCATGCCGATCATCGGGCCCTGCACTTCGTCCTGATCATCGCGACCCCACCCATCGCTGCGCGATGAATGGGGCACCCTTGCATGCCGATCATCGGGCCCTGCACTTCGTCCTGATCATCGGGACTCCACCCATCGCTGCGCGATGAATGGGGCAGCCTCGCGTCGCTACAAAATACAAGCGTCGGCTGTCGGGATTATTCAAATAGAATTTGAAACTCGCCCGCGTCTCGATGCACACGTATCGCCCGCCGCCCGTGAAGGACATCATCGATCAGATCTCCGACCGCCTCCCGCCGCCACCCCCGCTGAAGGGAGCGCGGTGAGACAGCCCCATCGCCCCGCGTGTGCGACAGAACCAGCGCCCGGATGTCCTTGTTGTTGGTGACCAATTGATACGACAATTCGTGTGTCATGCAGTATTCGAAAACGATGGCTGAGATAAGCTTGCACAGGACGATCTCCTGCGGAGTGTCTTGTTCCTTCGTCGCGGATTCCCGATCGGTCGTGATGGGCCGTTCAAGTCCGCGTTGCGCTGCCGTCAGTATGCGTTCCAACGCCGTGCCCTTCACCGTCCACCCGCGGAGCGATTGCACATCCTGGGATTGGGTCCAGTGGTGCTTGGCCACGGCGACCAATAGATGATCTTTCAGGATGGCTCGTGGGGGCCGATTGAATTGTCGGGCGATGGCGTCACGTTCCTTGGCGAGTTCCTCCGCGATGGCCCATTCACGCGGGCCTAGCGATCCAACGCCGCGGACGCGGTCCAGCGCGGTTTTCTCGTCTTGGCGATAGACGGAATCATCACTGAATCGTTCGAACTCCTCCTGCACCCAGTGTTCGCGGTTCAGTTCGATCAGGCGCTTTCGCTGGATCGAATGAATAGGAAGCACGAATCCCACGTCCTCGGCTGCGTATTGAATCTGACGCGCAGACAGCGGGCGTCGGCGCCAGTCCGTCAAGGTTTGGGATTTGTGGAGTCGAACGCCCAGCGCGTGCCGGGCCAACCGTTGAAGACTAAGCGGATAATCGAGACCCACAAACCCCGCAGCCACCTGAATATCAAAAATGTTCTTCGGAACGCGCTGCGTTTCTTGAAAACAAAGCGAAAGGTCTTCCATCCCGGCATGCACCACGGTCTCGTGCCGCGGATCGACCACGAAGTCCCAAAAGGCCGATACGTCACAACCCGCCAGCGGATCTACAAGCCAGATATGTTCATCGGTGGCGATCTGCAACAGGCAGACTTGGGGCGCGTAGCCATCCTCGCCGATGAACTCGACGTCGAAGGCGAATCGCGATGAATCCCGCAAGACCGTACACGCGTCGGCAAAAGCGCGTGCGTCCGACACCACGCGTGCAGGGGGAAGTGGCGGCGTTTTCGAGTGCATACCTTCCTCGCCACGCGGACCAGCCGCCTCACCGGGCCGCGCATCACGGTTTATCTTACCATACTCGGCTGGAAAGCTCGACCTGAAACACGGGTCCGTTTTTCTCGCGGAATCACGAACCTGTTTGCTGCCCATGGGCGAAGTGATCGGTCGTGCCGCCGGATCAGAAATTGACGGGCAGATTGAGGTTGGCTGCCATCATGCGGGCTTGACCCAGACTGATGGCTGGGTCGTCGCTCAACCTCGTCACCCACAACGGCCTATTGGCGATCATGCTGGCCATGGGATGCGTCCCTATGTTGATGCCGGCGTTCATGACTCGCAAGAGGTGTCCGCTCCAATGGCACAAATAGACGCCCGGGGCGGTGATGGCGTCCAAGCGAGAGGGGGTGGCCGCAGAATTGTCGGCCACCAACCGTTGATTGCATGCTAGTTCCGTCTGATACATGTTTCTTGGTCCTGTTGTTTAGTGGCCTCCAATGATTCCCGAAGAGTTGACCCTGCGGTGGAATCACCGCACAGCGACGGAATTCAACGTCTAACGTCGCCGGTCCACGCGTCGCGGATTAAACTCCCAATATCGCGTTCAACGGTTTACCATCACCGCAACTTGAACGAATACCGCTGCGGGAATGTCCGTACGGGCCGATAACGACCGAGAGACGCCAATACGACTCCGAAGTGCCGGCCGGTAAATAGTTTATGGGTCGGAAGAGCCTGTTTTCGTTCGCTTTACTACCCTGCGACGGTATCGTCGAAGTCAAAAGTCGAAAGTCAAACGTCGAAGGTCACGTGAAGCGCTTCCTCACCGCTCTCTGCGGCTTCTGTGGCCATCCTCCGCATGATTCAGCCACGGAGGTCACAGAGAAACCCCGCATGATCGCCGTTTGAAAAGTTGCGACTATTCAGACCAACTACACTAATGTGCCGAATGGGGCCGTTGCGCACGGGCTCGTGCCTCGCGGGTCATCATCAACGGAAACACGATGTCACTGAGACAGCAGGGTATCATGACGGCGATCACGATGATGATGAAGATGCTGCCTATCTCGTCGATCCACCCCAGACGACTTAACGGTGCGATAAAGTAAAGGATGCTGGCGGCGGTGGACGCCAAAACGTGCAGCCCATGGCTGAACAGTGTGCTCCCCTGCACGCCCCGGGCGGCCGAGATTCCAACCAGCACACCGACCCCCGCGAAGGGCAGGACCAAGCCGGGATGCTCGACCACGCAGATGTGCCAGGGTGCATCGATGCCCATGATGGCGCGGGCGCATTGTGGAAATACAATGTCGCTGACCCCGCAGATGCCGATGGACCCGATCAACCCAATGACGATGGACTTGAAAACGCTACGGTCATATCTCCAGAACATGGCGGATGTTGCAGCCGCGGAAAAAAACATGTGCATGGGGTGGAATAGGTGAAAAAGCGTATACAGGCCCGATTCTTCGCCTTGGCCCCCGCGGTCATCGGGCGTGAGATAGCACAGCAGCCCCGCGAATGCGAGACCCAGCGTCACCGCGGAGACGGAAAACGGCAGATGTTCCATCAGTTCGACTTGCAGGGCTGATGGACGGGCGGCGGTGTCGTGGTGGTCCGGTTCGTTATGAACGTGCACGAAGCTCCTCTCGGTCGATGATTTCGGCCCGGGCTTCGGGCAACGGTCGCGATTATGGGGCGGGCGGCGGGATGTCGCAATCCGCGAAATCCCAGCGGCAGGGCGGATTCGAGAAATGCGTCGGCTTGGGAGCTGCTTTGTTGATTTTAGCTACGATGGCATTTAGACTATCCCGATGGGCCAATATAACCTGACCGGGCAATGTCCGCCTGACCGAGCAACGTCCGATAGATATCGCGTTGGAGTGGAACGCATGATGAGCGTGAAGAATTGCATGACCGTGGGGCTGCTGACCCTGGCAATCGGGTCGGTGGCGCGAGGGCAATTGAATATCGGAGACCCTGCCCCGGAGATTTCGATCACTGAGTGGGTGCGTGGCGAACCGATTACGCTGGCCAAATCCAAGGGCGAAAAGGTCATTTTGCTGGAGTTTTGGGCGACTTGGTGTCCGCCTTGCATCGAAGCGATCCCCCACATGACCGAGATTCAGCACAAATACAAGGATCGTGGCCTGGTGGTTTTGGGCGTGTCCGGTCCGGGTCGCGGTGAATCGCTTTCGTCTGTCAAGCGCTTCGTACGCCGTCAAGCCGATGGGATGGACTACACGGTCGCCTATGACGGCGCGGGCAAGACCCATTCTGATTACATGGGTGGGATCGGTGCTGCGGGAATTCCGTACGCGTTTTTGATCGACAAGTCGGGATCATTGATGTGGCATGGCCACCCCGGTGACCCCGTCATGGACGAGATTATCGATCAGGTGGTGAACGGGAAGTACAACGTCGAGGATGCGAGGCGGCTTGCACAACTTGAACCGATGATCGCCCGATTGCATCGAACGGCTGCAATCAGCGACTGGAGCGCTTTCAAGACGACGGCCCGGCGCATTCTCGAAATGGATCCGAAGAATGAAAGCGCCCTGGAAGCCTTGATTTACGGCTATCTTTTTCAATCGGATGACGTCGAGGAATTGCGTCGTTTTCTGGGCGACCACATGAAAAACCACGGCAAGAACGCCGAGGCGATGCACGCGTTGGCCATGGCCCTGTTGCGCATCGAGGACATGCAACGTCGGCAACCGGACCTGGCCCTACAGGCGGCGTCGTTGGCCTATGAAGCCTGCAAAGGCGGCGATTGTTCCAAGATCGATACCTATGCCCGGGCCGTCTTCGAAATCGGCTTGGTGGATCGGGCGATTGAGCTTCAAACCAACGCGGTGGCCGTCGCGGCGGGAGACGACGTGAAGCGCTCCATGGAGCGTGTCCTGGACTATTATAAAGCCTGCAAAGCCCTGCAATCCGAACTGTAGTCAGGTGTTGGGCGGTACAATCCCTGCGTCGTTCGAACCGGAGAAAACAAGCTGATGGTGTGGCCAAGTGCGCGCGACCATTATTTAGCGGGAGTCCTGCTGGTCGCCATCCTGTTCAGTGTGCCGGCGCTCGGCCAACATGATGCGGGGTCATTCCGCGTTCCCACTTCCGCTGATTTCGCAGGGGCCGGCTACGGCGAATTCTGGTCCGCTCGGCTTCGTCTCGAGTCGGGCGATGCGGTGGTTGCGGCCTACCTGTTGGACGAAAACCTGTACGTGCGCAGTCAGGCTGGTTTGATCTACGCCGTTCAGGTGGATACCGGTTTGTTAAGGTGGGTGCACGATCTGGAGGAGCGGTTTCACGTTGATAGGCCGCCATGGCACGTGGAATCAATCGCGGGAGCGGGCCCCGTCGTGTTTACCCTGCCCGATCGCGTTGTCTTCGTTGATCGATTCAGCGGCGAGGTTGTGGGTCGCGTGGAATTGCCCGTACCGGCTGTGGGTGCCGCGGTGGCCACGATGAACACGCTGTACGTCGGCGGGTCCGATCAGAATCTCTACGCCATTCGTTGGTCGCTGCACTGTCGCGGACCAAGCGTGACCCTGTGGCGGGTGGGTTTGGCTGGCATGGTGCGAGGCCGACCCGTGCTGACGTTTGATGGCGACTTGATTGTCGCCTCCGAACGGGGGCGGGTTTATCGTATGGGTGGCCGCGACAAGCATCTGATTTGGGCGTTTGGGGTTGGCGGTGCAATTACCGGCGGCATGGCCGTGGCCGATTCCGCGGTTTATGTCAGCGCCGCGGACCAGCGATTTTACATGCTCGACTTTGATTCCGGCCGATTGATTGAAGAGGAATTGCTGCCGTCGGGTTTTGCGACTGCGCCGTTCTCAGCCAGCGGATTCGTCTACCAATACTGCGAGAATCGCGGCATTTATTCATTTGATACCCAGAGCCATCGCAGGTCGCTGCACATTCCGGCGGCCCGTTCATTTGTCGCACAAGGTTCCGACAAAATAGTTTTCGTTTCGGAAACCGGCAGCCTTATTTTCGCGAATTCAACGAGCGGCGAAATAGTCGGCATCATCGAACTGCCGCGGGGCAGCGTGGTACCGGCAAATTCCCGCGATTCCGTGATTTTTTTGTGCACCGCCGACGGCAAACTTATTTGTGCTAAACCATTGGGATTTCCGTACTTGCGCCGTGAACAAGTGACCGCGGCCCGCGTCGAGCTTCACGCCCCGCCAGGCTCCGCTGACAACGAGGACGAAGGATTGCCCTCCGACGCCGGCGGTCAAGGCGTCTTGGATCGGGGCAATCAGACTGATCCGCTACGCAGCCGACTATCCCCCGGACGGTAGATATCACAAACAGCCAGCAAACTTTTCCCGTTAATTTACGTCAGGCTGCGAGTGGATGACCCAAGAACTTGTCTTGACAGTGTCCACCACGTTCGTACGATTCAGGTTCGCGAGGCATGAAGCGCGACGCAGTGCGAAGGCTTGGGCCGGGTGGGGGCGACGCTCTGTGTGCCGGTCGAACAAACCTCTACCCGGTCGATTACCGTCTGATAGGAGTTTTGCATGAATCCGTCTAGCGCGTTCAAACGGATAGGGAACTTGTGCGACACGCGATTTCCAGGAATTGCTGCGTGCCTTTTGTTGCTCGCGGGTTGCGCATCGACCCCTACGGAACGAATTCAAGTCCAGTTTTATTCGCCGGACGGTGCAGCCATCGCCCTACGCGGAGCCGGTGCCGACGGGGCGCAATCGGTTCGTTCGCGCGGACCATTGGGCAATCGGCTGGAGACGCAGAAAAGCGATTTGGCGGTATTTGATCTGTCACCCGGACGTTATGAATTCGCCTATGCCTGCGCCGCCGGGGCTGAGGACGCGGTCATTTACGGCGATCTTGAACTTTGCACGCCCAAGGGCCGGGCGGCTGAACTGTTCGTCCGAAACACATTCGTTCCCATCAAGTTGCCAAGTGTCCGGGCGCAGATTGCGGAGCATCGTTTTCCGATGCGTGACCTTTCGTACACGGTGGGATTGGAGCACCGCGAGTTTCAGCACCTGGAGCAGGGGGATCTGCTGACGCGGGTTTATTTCGTTGCGGATTTGGCGGGCATCAAGCACGACGTCGATAATAGGTACCCGGCGATGATCGGGAGCATTGACCGGGAGTTGGCCGTTTTGGATGACCAGCAAACGTATCTAAACAAGCGATATGCGGACGCCCGGCGGGAGGCGCTACAGCGCTCGCCGGACATGAACATCGAGGACAAGATCGCGCACGAGCGCTTCGACCTGTTCGGGATGCAGGAGCCGTTCGTCAAAATCGCACGTAAGCGTCAGGAGGCTGAAGCTTTTCGGGCTTCACTTTTGCGCGAGCGATCACGTTTGGAAAGCGAACGAGCCAGGCGATCAGCGCTTTTGCGTTCCTTGGCCATCGTGCATCGCGATGGAGCGCTGGTGTTGGCCACGCCCGATTTGCAGTTGCCCTATCAAAACGCGGTGGCCCAAGCCGAGGAATTGGGCGAGGTGGTGGCTGTGATGCGCGTCGGCGGGCGCCATCGGCATTGGGCCAGCCGCATGTTAGCGGATGCGGGGGGCGAATATCCCGCCAACGTTGACCCCATGGTCGATTCCGAGCGGCCATCGGATACGCATTAGTTTGCAGCGCCGTTGTGTGCTTGTGAGAAAGGACCGGTGGGCAATGGCCACTCGGTCTTTTTTCGTTACGCGGAAATCCACCAGGACGGACGGCGTGGGCGTGGCGGGTTCATTGGGCAATCAGCCCGGATTATGATGACGATGCTGCCACGAATAGAAATGGCGGTTCCAAACTCGATGGCAGCTAGCAGATTGCCGGCGCGGGGAATCGTTCAAGGCAGCATTTTTTTCAGCGAGGTGGCCACTCGCCTGGCGTGCGAGTTGGCCCAATGCCGGGAGGAGTGGCCGAGCGGCTGAAGGCGACGGTCTTGAAAACCGTTGTACGGGAGACCGTACCGGGGGTTCGAATCCCTCCTCCTCCGATAGTCAGATGACGTTTTGTTTCGACTTGCTACGTCGCTACTACTCGGAACATGAACCACTGAACAACCAGCGATGGGCCACGCCCGTCTGTGCGCTGGATTCCGGCATGCGCCGGAATGACGGATGGGGGCGGTGGCGGGTCGTTTCAGAAAGGACCGCCCGCTTGGCGCTCGCGGCTCGTGAAGGCGCGAACGTGAACATGTACTTCGCGGGGGACCGCTCGCTTGGCGCTCGCGGCTCGTGAAGGCGCGAACGTGAACATGTACTTCGCGGGGGACCGCTCGCTTTGCGCTCGCGGCTTGTGAAAGAGTGGGTGAAACACGGGCGACGGACTGGATTCCGGCTTGCGCCGGGGTGACGATTCTACGGCAAGAACGGATCAACTTCATTACACCATTCAAACGTCAATGGGCAGCCCGTTCGTCGAGGCCTGTGTCGCTGATCCGGCCCCGGGCGAATGCTCGCATCCGTCGAATGGCTAATCCTTGAGCTTGAATACCAAGCTCGTGTAGTAGGTATTGTCGAGGCGATCGAATCCCGGTTGGGGCTGGGAATTGTATTCGTTGCGCATTCCGAGTTTCCAATCGATTCGGTCGTCCTTGAGCGGCAAGACCAGGGCGGTGTCCATGTCCAGCCGGTAATTATCGAATTGCTCGAAAGCCGGGCTATAGGTCGTGCTGTGGGTTAGCCGCGCCCATTGGGCGATGTCGAGGCGCCAGTCGAACCCCAGATCCAGGGTGGGGTCATTTTCGGTTCGCCCGCCTTCGTAAGACTCGTGGCGATATCCCAGACCGGCTCGGGCTTTCAGTTCATGCTCTTCGCTCTTGATCAGAAAACGACCGACGCCAACGGTCGCTGTCGCGCGCTGGTCGAGGTCTTCGAATTCGTCGAATTCCAGGGCCAGCCCGGTGTACCAATACCACTTTTCGGTCAGATCATTTTCAAAACGCATCCCGCCGCGGTATTCGTTCTTGGTTCTTTGATCATCCTGTTCACTGTAGACGCCGGATAGAAAAAAGTGCGTCCGGTCACGGAGTGTCGTTCGCCGAACATCCAACCGACCGTGGCCATCCAGCGTGTCCGTGTTTCCCTCGCTCCGGCTGGCACCGCCCTCCAACGTCACCACCCATTTCGGCTTGGCGGCCTCGATTTCCACTCTCGCCGATTCGCGGATGGCTGCGATGCGAGGATCCTCGGCACCTGCTGGCCACAGGTATTCGACGCGGTCGGAGTCGACCGAGATGTTCCCCAGTGCGGACTCGACCGCCAACTTGTTGGCTTTGGTGCCCGGACCGATAGTCCCGACGAGTTGGTCTCCGCTGGCAAACGTTATATGGAATGGACCATCGGTTGCCATCGACGTGATCAGGGACAGGGGCAACTCCACGCGGCCTACGATCTGCGTAACGATCACGACCTTTCCGTCGCCCACCTTTTCAATCGCGCCGACCAGCACGCTTCCGTCGTTGACAGTGACGGAATCAGCGGCACAGACGGAGGTGGTGATCAGCACACCCGTCGCCATCGTGACTAGAACCCGCGTCGCTCGTTCGAACAAACTGAAAACTCCCCAGTCCGCCATCGGACGGCCACCGACCGTTTCAAGCGGATGCACTTATTCGTTGCCGTTGAACGCCTGGTTGATCGCGTCGGTAATGAATGCATCGATCGGGCCGAGGACGGCGCCGCGCACCAGGGAAATCAGCAATTCGCGACCGTCCACGGTCGAGGTCGTCGTGATCTCCCCGATATTGCAGCCCCCGAACTGGAAGACGCTCGCAAGGGCCACCAAGGCCAAACCGCCGATTCGCTCTCTTTTCCCATTCATTGGAATCACCGTGTTGAGGATTAGTTTGTAAAACAGAATCGTCTGGACCGCGCGGACCCAAGCTAGGGAGGGGACCCGCGCCTGTCAAGAACTTGTTGGGCGGCGAACTACATCCGTCATTCCGGCGAAGGCCGGAATCCAGAAGAACGCTGCCTGGACTCCGGCTTGCGCCGGAGTGACGTGCGGGACGATCCCGCTCGCGCTACCATGGCGCTATTCAATTCCAGTCCCGCGTTCGAATCGGGAGAGTGCGAAAGTCACCCAAAATCCCAAAATGGACAGGAATGCAGCGCTGGCTACGACCCGGGCGGCGTAGTCGCCCGTCCGATCGCGAGCGGCCCAACGCGATTCAAATTGTTCGATCAGCAGATCCCGATTCGGTTCCGCGTCCAGGGTGACACCCTTTTGTTGTGCGACGTTCCGTATGTCTTCAATGGAAAAATTGGACAGTGAACCGAGCGAGGGTTCCCTCCCGAAGGGCCACAAGCCCAGGACGGAGCCGAGCATCAAACCTAACAGGAATCCGATGGTTGGGCGTTGGAATCGAAGTATCAGCAGTTTGAGGAGGTTGGACAGGCCCACGACCCCAATGGCGGCGCCGATCCCCACGGGCACGATGATCGAAAAATCGAGATCACGAACGGATCCCACGATGCGGTCGTATTGCCCCATGATCAGGAGAACGTAGGACCCGCTGACTCCCGGCAGGACCATGGTAATCGCCGCTAGAATCCCGGAGACGAAGTCCATGGTGAAATGCTGCGGCAGAGCCGTCGTGCGTTGAAACAAGCTCATCGCCGCCATCAAGGATACGCCGAGCGCCATGGCCAACGCCGGGCCGATACTGAGGGGTCGAATCAGTTTCCACAACGCCGGTGCGCCGCCGAGCGTCAGGCCGATGAACAGCGCGTACATGGCTGCGTCGTAACGGAACAGAAGAACCAGAATCACCCCGGCGAGTCCCTTGATGGCCACGACGGCACATAACCCCACCACGCCGAGGAACACGATTCGTCGACGCGAGAATCGCAGTGCGGTCATGTCGGCCACCGCGTCGATAAACTCCTGATACAAGCCCATGGCCAAGATCATGGTGCCGCCCGAAACGCCCGGAATTAGGTTGGCGGTGCCGACCAGGAGCCCGCTGAAAGCCCAGCGAGCCAAGTCCCAAATTTTCAGGTGTGTCATTGGGTTCAAGCGATCCTCCCCGGTCGATTCCTTGTTGACGATGGTCATGTGCTGGTGGCGGATTGAATGGAACGTCGGTCGTCAGGATAATTCAACCCTCGATCGACCGTGATTTCGTGCTGTCCAAGTTTCGACTGCTCGTGTTTCGTATTTGTTGTAATGACGCCAATCGGCGGTATCCTTCCCGATTCGGTGCGGTTATGCAACTGGTGGGCTGGCGATTACGAAGATGAATGAGCAGAGTCGCACGGATTTGCTCCTCCTGGCCCGAAGCGCCATGGTTGGCGAGTTGGGCGGCGAGGTCGGCTGCCGGGCCTGCAAAATTCCAGATCCTGGTCCGTGCGGCGGCGTGTTCGTCACGTTGCGAAATGGTCGTGCGTTACGCGGCTGCATGGGGACGTTTCGCCCCAGCGCGGATGTCGTTGAGACGGTGGAAAAGGTGGCGAAGATGGCTTGTCGCGACTCCCGATTCAAGGCCAATCCCGTCACGCGCGAAGAGATGGAACGCATCCGCATTGAGATTTCCGTGTTGAGCCTGCCGGTTCGGATTCCTGATCCGCTGTCGTTGCGGATCGGCGATCACGGCATTCTGATCCGACGGGGGGCTTCGTCCGGATGTTTTCTGCCGCAGGTCGCGGTGGAATGCGGATGGGGAGCGGAAGAACTCCTGAGCCGGTGTTGTTCGATGAAGGCTGGCCTGCCGCCGGACGCGTGGAAACATGCGGGAACGGACGTCAGCCTGTTTACGACTGAAACGTTCGGGGAGGGTGATCCTGATGAAGAAGGATGACCCTGGAATCGCGAGAGGTCGATTGATTGCGGTCAATCACGTCCATCTGCAAGCTGCCCCCAGCGAGGCTGAACGGCTTGAATGGTTCTATGGCCAGGTGATTGGTTTACGGCGGCTGGGCGCGGCGACGGTCGAGTCAGAATCGACGGCGGAGGGCCTGCGGTTCGTTTCGGATCGCGTGGAATTGAGAATCGGGTTGGTCGAGCACCCCCAAGTGGAATCCGTCGCGTTCACAGCGCTCTTCGAAGTCCCATCGCTCGTTCACGTCGCCGAGGTGTTGGCTGAGCAGCGGTACGAATTTCAGTGGCATCGGGGTCTTCAGTTCACCGACCGCCATTTGTCGCTGCTTGACCCAGCCGGCAACCGGGTGCAGATTCGGCGGCAATGGCCGGCAGGGCTGTTCCCACCGGCGGGGGATTGACCGGGCGTGGAATCCAAAAATTGGGTGCTTGACATTTTAGTTGCGGGTGGCTAGTGTTTAGGTGGTTCATGTCCGATGGAGAACCCCTAATCAACCCGGTTTGCTAAATTCGGACATCAATCGAGCACGACGGGGACGAGTCTGCCCAGATCAAACGGATTTTCATGCGATCTCGCTCGCCAGTGGATTGACGTCAATTCGGCGGGCTGTGAGTTGTCGCATTTCAGGCGAGCCTGCCCCTGGGGCAGTCCGCTGGGTTCCATTTAACAGGATACCGAGCCGATCGTGAATGGCGCCACGGAATTCCCCAGACGAGGCGGGAATTCCCTAGACGAGGCGGGATGTATTCGTCGTAAACCCGTGATCGGGCTGGCTGGCGGGATCGCGTCGGGCAAGTCGATGGTCGCGGAACAACTGCGACGATTGGGTTGCGCGATTGTGGATTCCGACCAGATGGTTCACGACGAGCTTGCCAAGCCCGACGTCGTCCAGACTTTCGAGAGTTGGTGGGGTCAGAAAGTTGTTGACAGCGAGGGACGCATCAATCGGCAGGTGATGTCGGAAATCATTTTTAGCGAGGCCGAGCAGCGCAAGCGGATGGAATCCTTTTTGTATCCCAGGCTGGAACGGCGGCGAGAGAAGATGATGCTTGGTTTCGAGGACGATCCGGCGGTCCGGGCCATCGTCATCGACAGCCCGCTCCTGTTCGAGGTCGGGTTGGATAAGTTGTGTGACGCGGTGATTTTCACGGAATGTGACCGCGATGTCCGGGTCGGCCGCGCCCGGGAAAGCCGTGGCTGGACGGAATCGGAATTCGATCGCCGAGAAATGTTGCAGAAATCGCTGGACATGAAGGCTCGGATGGCCGATTATAGGGTGGTCAACAACTCCACCATCGATGCGCTACTGGCGCAGGTGACACCCCTTTTTGAGCGATTGATTGAAGCCCAGGCGAGTTCCCGCTAAACCAAAAAATCGTCGAGGTCGTTGTTAGGACAGCCGTAACGGATTTCCACCTTTAATTTCCAGATAGGACCACGCCGTATCTCCGCTTTCGTAGCGCGGACCGTGCGGGTCAATCAAACCTTTTTGTCAGGAGGATGTATCGATGGCGAAAGCCACGTCCGGTAGGCCCAGACCTATCCGAAAACGGTCAAGTGATTCAAACCATGCCAAGCCCGCTCCAGCGCGAGAGGACGCCGTGCAGACGGATGACAACGGGGACGACTTCGGGGGTGACCTGGTCGGCGCGCCCAAGAGTCGCGGCGCCGGTCTGGCCGCCGAAGTCGACGCAGAAACCCACGCCAAGTACGAGGAGATCAAGCGCGGTGATACGCACATCCGCGCGCTACAAAAGAAAACCGTCAGCGAACTGCACGACCTGGCCAAGGAAGAAGGCCTCACCGATTACAGCGGCCTCAAAAAGCAGGACCTCATTTTCAGAATTCTAAAGGAGCGCATCCGCCAAAACGGATTGATGTACGGCGAGGGCGTTTTGGAGATCCTTCCAGACGGGTTCGGGTTTCTCCGTTCGCCGGAATACAACTACATGCCCTGTCCGGACGACATTTACATCAGCCCATCGCAGATCCGCCGCTTCGGCCTGCGAACCGGGCAGGTGGTCGTCGGCCAAATCCGGCCTCCCAAGGAATCGGAGCGGTATTTTGCGCTCTTGCGCGTCGAAGCCATCAATTACGAGGACCCCGACGCCGTCACGGAAAAGACGAATTTCGAAGACCTCACGCCGCTGCATCCCGAAAAGCGCCTGATTCTCGAAACCACTCCTGATGAATTCAACATGCGCATCGTCGATATCGTCACGCCCATCGGCATGGGACAGCGCATGCTCATCGTCGCTCCGCCTCGAACCGGCAAGACGGTCCTGCTGGCCAAGATGGCCAACGCCATCTCGACGAATCACCCGGAAACCTACGTATTCATTCTGCTGATCGACGAGCGGCCTGAAGAAGTCACCGAAATGCAGCGCTCCACCAAGGCGGAGGTGATCAGCTCCACGTTCGACGAGCCCGCCTCGCGACACGTGCAGGTGGCTGAGATGGTCATCGAGAAAGCCAAGCGCATGGTCGAGTATCGCAAGGACGTGGTCATCCTGCTCGATTCCATCACCCGATTGGCCCGGGCCTACAACACCGAAGTGCCGCATTCCGGCAAAATCCTTTCCGGCGGTGTCGATGCCAACGCGCTGCAAAAACCGAAGCGATTTTTCGGCGCCGCGCGAAACATCGAGGAGGGTGGTTCGTTGACCATCATCGGGACCGCGCTGGTGGACACCGGCAGCAAGATGGACGAGGTCATTTTTGAAGAATTCAAGGGCACCGGCAACAGCGAGTTGCATCTGGATCGCCGGCTGGTCGATCGTCGCGTCTGGCCCGCGATTGACATTGCCGCCAGCGGTTCCCGAAAAGAAGAACTGCTGCTGGATCAAAAGGAGCTGGAGCTGGTCTTCCGATTGCGCCGAGTATTGGCCGACATGAACCCGGTCGAAGCCATCGAGCTTCTGCGAAACCGGTTGAGCAAGGTCCGAACCAACGCAGAGTTTTTGATGACCATGAACCTACAGTAGCCTGCGGCGCTGACCGTGTCGCACGACGGCATTAACCGGGCGAGCGGGGCAATTAGGGGGACGGAACCCGAACAGCCTCCCCGCAGCGATTGCTAATCGATCGGCCAGCGGATGCCCTCCAGGGCCAACAGGCGCCGCTTCATGTGGACTCCCGACGGACTGGAAAATCCGCCGATCGTGCCGTCGCTGCGCACAACCCGGTGACAAGGAACAATCAGCGGCAGTGGGTTGTGAGCCATCGTGGTGCCAACCGCCCGCACGGCCGAGGATCGACCGCTGGCCCGAGCTAAATCCGCGTACGAAGCGAATTGGCCATAGGGAATCTGTCGACAGGCTCGCATTACCGATTGCCTGAATTCAGTTCCATTCGTCAAGTCTGGCCGCGTGCGAAAGGCGACCCGTTTTCCAAGAAAATAATCACGCACCGCGTTTCGAAACGCCGACGAGACCCAATCAGCCTCGATGGCATCGGGCCACCGTTCGGCGACGGCCTGTCCGGGGCGTACATGGTCATCATCGGGCAATAGGGTTCCTATTAACCCCCGCTCGCTGCCGACGGCGACGAAGGGCCCCCAGCACGTTTCGATGATTTCGTAACGGAGCATGCCACGGATTATGGCCGATCGTTTGGATGGGACAAGAGACCGTTGAGCTGGATGTGGATCAGCCGTACGGCTATGTAGACGCCGCGCGGATGTGTCAACCCCGCGAGGATGTGTAAACGCAGCGCGGATGTGTCATTGCCGCGGGGATGTGTAAACGCCGCGAGCATATGTAAACGCAGCGCGGTGGTCAATCATGGGTGCGTGACACAATCGGCGGCCCGGTCGTCCCGTAGGGACGGTATGAAAATAGCCCGGCGATTCATCGCCGGGAACCGTAGCGATCCGCCGACGAGAAGTCCCGTAGGGACGGCTGAAACTTCGGCGGTGGGTCAGTCGTCCCTTCGGGACTCGTTCACCTCGCCGGACGAACACCCGGCGATAAATCGCCGGGCTATTGTCGATGGCCCCGCCGGGGCCTGCTACGTCTCGACGACGGCGTACGCCCGTATCCGTCATTCCGGCGAACGCCGGAATCCGGAAGTCGTTTGCCTGGACTCCGGCTTGCGCCGGAGTGACGATCGGGACGACGCAGCCTGCGCCGGAGTGACGATCGGGACGATTCCCGCTCGCGCTACCATGGCGAAGAACTTAGAACTGAAAGACCCTGTCGGAGACCGGCGAGATGTATTCATTGCGAATCGTCATTTGAGGGGTTATAAAAGGGAAAGCACGCGTATCCGAGCCGATGCGTATATAATGTTCTGGTTGGAATGGCTAGTGGTCTGTCAACGCCAAACCTGCGGGTCAGGCGTTGATTCCGAGGGCGCGCCAAACAAGGCAGAAGACCGCTCCCTGACGAGCCTGAGAAAAAATCGATTTTCGATGGCAGCGACCCGCATTCTTGATAGCGCCACGCGGGTTGCCCGAACGATTCTTTTGATTTTTTCCCAGGCTCTGACGCTCGCGGGTCGTGAAGTGATTGGGAATAGAAGACCGCTCCCTGACGGTCGCGGCTCTGATCATCGGGATCCCACCCATCGCTGCGCGATGGATGGGGCACCCTGCTCTGACGGTCGCGCTCTGATAAGAGGGGAATTCCCGCTTTCACGGTCGGGGCTATGACAAGTTGCAAACAGTGTTAGAGACTACACTAGCAGTGTTAGAAACTACACCAGGTTTTGAAGCGGAAGCGTGCGGTTCGGCTGGATTTCGGTCGCCGGCGGCGCATCTGCTTGGGTGAACACGGTATGGGTCAAGTTTTCGTTTTTGGGGTGGCAGCGATCGTGAACGGTTGATGCCAAAATGAAGAAACAGCGAGGGTAGGTTAATGAAGTCGCATGCCATTTCGAGATTAGAAGCCGACTCCGCTCAGCGGCGCGTCGTCGGGTATCGATCGAAGTCCAGCGTGGTGCTGGTGCTCCTGGTGGGTTTGTGCGTGCCGGCGAAACCGTTGGCTGCCCAAACGATGACGCCGGCGACTGAAGATCGGGTGAAACGGGGAACCGTGATGGTCACGACTTCGCACTCGGTGAATTCCGAGGGTGACACGTTGATCGGATCGGGGACGGGGTTTTTCGTGAATTCGACGGGGTTGTGTATCAGCAACAATCACGTGACGGATCCGGGGCACTTGAAGTCGCCCGCGGAAAAATTCCAGCTTTGGCGTCAATACAATCGGCTGACATGGCGAGTGATCTTGAACGGCGGCACGGACGAAGAAGCGACCTACAACGCCAACGTGGTGTACTCCAACGATCAAGCCGACATGGCGGTGATGCAAGTCTTTGACAATGACGGGGAACTGTTGGAAACTCCCGAACACTTCCGATTCCGGGCCACCTCGGAATTGCCCTTGAAAACAAAGGTGTGGAATTTTGGCTTTCCGGGCGGCGACGCTCGGCGTCAATCGCAAGATCGCAGTGCGCTGATCGCGGTGCAATCGGGTCACGTGACGGAGATTCCGCGCAGTCCCAGCGGGCGTGCAAAAGGCATCGTGACGAGCATTTTAGCAGACGGTGGTAACAGCGGCGGTCCGGTTGTTGATGTCGAAGGACGCGTTGTCGGGATTGCCACGCTGGCGGGTCCCGGTGATACAGGGAGTTCCAATTTCACGGTCCTTGTCCCGGCTGATTTGACCAAGAGAATGATTCAGATCGCGTTGGTCGGAGGAAAGGTCTCCGGAAAAATCGATATGTTTCCGTTCGTGGATTTGTTCGTTGGCCACGATCGCATCGTCGAGGTTCCTGGCCGAAATAGGCCTGAGAAAGGTGCCTGCGTCACGATGGAGTCGGGATCGGTGTTGTGCGGTGAGCCGGAGGGTGAAACGATCACCTGGGGCGGTCCGTTGGGCGAATTGGAAATCCCGACGCGACTGGTGGCGTACATGATGCGTAACGACGAGTACGGCATGCTGCTGCTCGACGGCGGCGATCGTTTACGCATTGATGCGGACGAGGCTTCCATTGCCTTGCGGCTGGCGGGCAACGAAGCCACAGCCATCGAGATGGGGGACGTAAAGTTCGCGTCATTTGGCCGACCGTCGGAGCGCCCGCCCACTCCCAAGGGTGACGTGACGGTGATCGGCGGCGCGGATTACAACGTTTCACTGGTGGATCCGCGAGGTGAGGTTTCGTTCGACGTGGAGGCGGCGGGAACCGTGAGCGTCCCCGTCGGCGACATCGCGATGATCGAAACGACCGAGGACGAAGAAATTCGTTTGCATCTGAAGAACGGTTCGAAAATGACCGGCGAATTCGCCGCACATCAGATCGAAGCCACGTTGGCGTGGAGCGGTACACCGATCACGTTTTCTTTCGAAAACGTTGAGAGCGCGGTGATTAAAACGGTTAATTATGAAACCCTGTCCAAGCAAGGCGAGTTGGCCTTGGCTGAGTCGTTGACGACCTCGGATTCGCGCTTTGTCAAGCTCGCCGCCGCCATCGACGGGGATAAGCTGGAGGTGGCCAAGGACTTGCTGGCGACGCTGAAGGATCCGTCTTCGGTCAGACAGATGAGCAGCCAGAAGAAGGAAGAGCTTAGTCGCCTGGAAGCGGAATACCTGCTGCGGAATCGGGAATTCGGATCAGCGCAGGACGCATTCCGCAAGCTGGCCCGATCAAACGTGGAGGACATTCGCTGGCACTCGCGGGCCCGATCAGCCATGTTGGAGCGATATGATTCGGGTAAGTTTCAGGAAGGGTTTATCAGTGATCCGGTCGTGTTTCAGCGAGCGGGCAATGTTCTGGCGACGGACAGCATGCGGCGGGCGAAACGGGCATTGCTGGAAATCGAGACGGCCCTCAAAGGGGAGCCGCCCCCCCGGACGGAATATCAGAAGCTCGTGCGGCTGGCTGGTGAAACTGAGGAATCCTTGCTGGTGGCGAACCGCTTGCTGGGCGGCGTGAGCGAGGAGTTGTTGGTGCGACTATGGAGAAACGTTTCCTATCTTCACGCCAACGAGGGTCGGCGTTTGCAACAGGAAGGCACGGATTTGCAGGCGGAGTTGCAAGACGAAAATCCCCGCTCGGAAGCCAAACGTCGGCAGTTCGAATCCAAGATAACTCGTACGGAACGCAACTCGGAAGAGGCCTTCGAGGAGTTTCAAAAGATGCAAGTCAAGCTGCGGGACGCCGGCTTCATCATTGACGACTCCGAAATCGAACTCACTGATGCCAATTAGGGCGTTTCGACAAGGCCGAATCGTGGTTGAATGAAAATGACAATTGCGCCGCACGTTTCGGTGCGGGCGCTGGCGCGGTCACCTTCCCCGTTGTCCGGTCAAGTGGCTTAAGTCCATATCGAGTGGCGCAAACTTCAAACAGCTTCTTGATGCTGTCCCAGTAGACGCCTTCGCCGTGCATGCGGTTTCCGAAGCGTTTCTCGTCGAGTTGGCCATGGCGAATATCGCGGAGGCGGTTTTCCATACGTTTTAGGCGCAAGGGCATCGCAGCCCGCATCCGTTCGAGAAAAACGTGCTCGACCGAGCCGGTCAGCCTCAAGGCGACGAAGCTGGCCGACTTGGCGCCGGCTTCGGCTGCCTGTTGAAGGACGGCGGGGATTTCCGAATCGTTCAAGCCGGGGATGATGGGGGCCAATAGTACGCCCGTGGGCACACCGCATGCGGTTAGTCGGCGGATGGCTTCGAATCGGCGAGCGGGTGACGGAGCGTACGGCTCAACGGTCCGCGACAAGTCAGCCGTGGCAAATGGAACGCTCAAGAAAACTCTTGCACCCGCTCGTTCGTTCAGTTGGGCCAGCAACTCCGCATCACGGGCGACGAGAAAGGACTTGGTGACGACCACGGCTGGATTGTCGTGATCCAGACAGACCTGTAGGCAGCGACGGGTCAACTCGTAGACGGCTTCGAAGGGTTGATAGGCGTCGGTCACGCCGCAAAAGTTGATGCACTCGCGATTCCACTTGGGGCGATTGAAGGCCTGTTCCAGCAGTTCGGGAGCGTTGATCTTGACCACAATCTTGGTGTCAAAGTCCGTTCCCGCGCCCATTCCGAGATATTCGTGATAGGGCCTAGCGTAACAGTAGGCGCAAGCGTGCTGGCAACCGCGATAGGGATTGACGGACCAGCGAAAGGGCAGGTCGGGACTGTCGTTTTCGGAGAGGATGGACTTGGCTTGCTCGTGATAGACGTCCATGGTCGCCCGCGGCGGTTCCTCCAGCCACTCCCGATGCTGGCGTTCATATGGATTGGGTGGATTGGCAATCTGTCGCAGCATGGTCCGTTCCGCTCGATGACGACGATCATCAGTACGACGATCATCAGCGATCGCCGTCTGGCCATTCTATTCGGGATTTGTTAGGTCGTCAAGCACAAAAAAGAAATGAATTGCAACGGCCGCGTTCGAGTCGCGCAAGTCTGTTCCTATCGTTGAGCGATGGGAACAACCTTGCGCTCGCCGGGGCCGACGTAACGACTGAGCGGGCGGATGAGACGATTGTTGGTAAACTGTTCAATAAAATGAGCGCACCAACCCGTCACGCGGCTGCACACGAACAGGGGCGTATACATGTCGATGGGCAAGTTCAGCAGGTAGTACGTCAATCCGCAAGGAAAGTCCACGTTGGGATGGATCTTCTTTTCGTTGACCATGGGGTCCTTGATGGCGTCGTAGATGGCCATCCAATGGTCTTGGCCCTTTTGGGAGGCGAGCTTTCGCAACTCGACTTCCAAAATATGCGCTCGGTGGTCACCGCTTTTATAGACGCGGTGCCCAAACCCCATGACCTTCTCCTTTCGTTCGAAGCGGCCACGAATCCAGCGGGTGGCGTCTTCGGCGGTTTTGAATTGTCTGAGCATCTGCATGGCGGCTTCGTTGGCTCCGCCGTGCAGCGGTCCTTTGAGCGTGCCGATGCCGGTGACGACTCCGGAGACGAGGTCGGAAAGGGTCGAGGCGACGATGCGCGCGGCAAAGGTGCTGGCGTTGAATTCGTGCTCCGCGTACAGGACCAGGGTCAGGTCAATCAGGCGGGCAGACGTTGGATCCGGCTCAGTGCCGTGACATTGATAGAGGATTTGGGCTGCGTGGGATAAGCCCGGCTTGGGGTCGATCGGCTCGTGGCTGTTGATCAATCGATATCGTGCCGCGACGATTCCGGCACACATAGCCGTCAACCAGATCGCCCGGCGGCGGAGGTCGTCCGGCGAATCTCCCTTGACCGGGTCGAAGTGACCCACGATCGAAATCATGGACCGCAACACGTCCATCATGCTGACGTCAGCGGGGATGGTTCGCAATGTTTGAATGACCGTAGGATGCAGCGGGCGGAATCGGGCCAAGGAGGTCTTGAACAAGTCGAGTTGCTTGGCGTTGGGCAGTTCACCATAAATCAAAAGATGGGCGACCTCTTCGAACGTCGTGTTTTCCGCCAAGTCCTCGATGCCGTATCCTCGGTAGCGAAGACTGGATTGCTCGACCTCGGCCACGGCGGTGTCGCCGGCGATGATCCCCTCCAATCCCGGTTTGTAGATCGCTTCGCCCATTAGTTTCTCCCGGAATCCATTTTCAGCTCGAACGGTCTGCCAAGTCCTACCTGTCTGTTCGTCGTGTCACGTTCCTGCGGGGAACATTGTGGCGGCTCGACGCCGTTCGATCAATCCCCACTGGCCAACTTCTTCCGCCGGTGATCCTTCCCATCGCTCGTATTGCAATTACTCGTGCTGTCACGAAAATAGCTTCCGTGCGGTGTCAGGGTTTCGAGAATCCGTAGCCGCACGATCCCGGCGGGCGAGGCGTTGCCGATCTCGTGAAGAATCGTTGCGCCGCGATGGGCCTGCGGTCACGGCTCGTCTGAACATGCGAGAGTCGCGGTTTGATGGTTTAGAAAATGCGGAATGAAATTTGGAATTGAGCATGAAGTCGGTCGAGGAACAGATTGAGTTCTTGTCGCGTGGGGCCGAGCGGATTTATTCGGTCGACGAACTGCGGCAGAAGCTGACTCGCGTAGCCAAGCAAGCGGAGCGGCTGCGGGTGAAGCTGGGAGTGGACCCCACGGCGCCCGATTTGACGTTGGGCCACACCGTGGTACTGCGGAAAATGCGGGATTTTCAGGACTGCGGACACCTCGCCGTACTGATCATCGGAGATTACACCGCCCGCATCGGCGACCCAACGGGGCGATCGAAGGCCAGGCCCATCCTTTCCGACGAGGAAGTCAACGCGAACGCAGCCACCTATCTGGCCCAGGCTGGAAAGGTGTTGGATCTGTCGCCGGAGCGGCTGGAAGTTCGGCGTAACAGCGAGTGGTTGGGTCCCTTGACGTTTCAAAACGTGATTCAGATGTCGTCACAAATGACGGTGGCTCGAATGTTGGAGCGCGATACATTTGCGAAGCGATACAAAGCCGGCGTGGAGATTTACCTGCACGAGATGTTCTATCCCATGATGCAGGCCTACGACAGTGTCGTGGTTCGCGCGGACGTGGAATTGGGCGGCACAGACCAGACGTTTAACAATCTGCTGGGGCGGGACTATCAAAAGAACGCGGGGCAAGAGCCGCAGGTCGTGGTCATCACACCGATTCTGGTGGGTCTGGACGGCTCCGAAAAGATGAGCAAGTCCGCTGCCAATTTCGTGGCCGTGGCCGAGTCGCCGGCGGAGATGTTCGCCAAGCTTTTGAGCATTCCCGATTCGCTCATGCTCAATTATTTTGAGTTGCTGACGCGTAAAGATGCCGGCCAAATCAACGACCTTTTGAATGTCGACCGGACGCACCCTCGCGATGCCAAAGTCGCGCTGGCCAAAGACGTGGTCGCACAATATCACGATACCGAGGCCGCGGAATCAGCGTGTGTAGAGTTCTTCAAAATTCACGGTGCCGGTCAGCAGGGCGTTCCAGATGAGATGCCGGAGTTGAGCGTGCCGGCTTCGCTGGGTGCGATTGACTTGGTCGTTCGCTGCGGCTTCGCGAAGTCCAACAGTGAAGCGCGGCGGCTCATATCTGAAAACGGAGTTCGGCTGAATGGCGAAGTGATCGGCGATCCATTGGGGAGCGTATCGATCGAGACGGGTTCCGTAATCCAACGAGGCAAGAGGAAGTTCTTGCGCTTGATCGTAAACGCGTGACGCCGATTGCCCGCGCGATGACCTGTCAGCGTGTCCCTGAAGCGAATGGCGAATGATGAATGCGGAATGTCGAATGATGAATGGACAGTAGGGGCGAGGGGCGGGGGATGATGGTTGTAAGTGACTTTGTCGATTGGCGGGCGCTCATAAGCGAGACCGCCCCGCTCCAGGCGGGCGGCGCCCATTGCTCGATGTTCAATGGTTCATGCTCCGAGTGGTAATTGACCGTTCAATGTTCAATAATTGAAAAATTCCTCCGTTTCGTCTTGCCGTTCGGAAGGAGGGGAGGTAGACTACGGTTGCCGGGCCATTTCTTCATTAGTAGCGCTTGACTCTTACGGTGTGTTTATGGCAAATCGAGGAATCAGGTCATCGGAACGGCGCATCCCGTCCCAGGAGGTTTCAGATGAACTGCGAACAGCAAATGGCAAATTGCGAATGTCGGACGCGGAATATCGAACGAACAAAATGGATGGCATTTGCGTTTTGCATCTTGCCCGCGTGTGCGGCACTCGCCCAATGCCTGGATGATTGAATAAACGCTGATGATGCATCGGATTTCGATACACTGGGAATGGCGGTGTCGATTGACGGGGACGTCTTCATCGTCGGCGCCGTTTCTGACGATGATGCCTGTCCGCAGGATGTGGACTGCAATTCGGGGTCGGCCTATATCTTCGCCCGCAAGCCTGGCGGTTGGTTTCAGCAGATCAAGCTCGTAGCCCCCGATCCCAAACCCAGGGTGTACTTCGGGACGGCCGTAGCTATCAACGGTTCGTACGCAGCGATCGGAACTTCTATTGCAGGCTCCGTCTACCTATTTGAACGCGTGGGCGATGATTGGACCTCCGCGGTTTTGCAACAACAGATCAGTGGCAGCCACGGATTCGGGCGAAGCATCGCCCTGGAGGGTGATCGACTCGTGGTCGGCACTCCGGATTCCCACTATGTAACCGTGTTCAACCACGATGGATCCATGTGGACCACTGAGGCCACTCTGACCCCGAGCGACGCCGGGGGTAGTTTCAGCTACTTTGGGTCCGATTTGGATCTTGATGGGGACAAGCTTGTGATAGGCCGGCCAATGGACGATGAGGGGTGTCCGCAGGACGTAAACTGCAATTCCGGTTCCGCGTATGTATTCGAATGGAAGGGCGACCAGTGGATTGAGGCAGTCAAGATCACCGCGAGTGACGCCGAGCCGGACGGTCGCTTCGGGCGCCAAGTATCGATAAGTGGGAACACGATCGTCGTGGGCAGCAACGATTCATTCTATGTCTTCGAGAATGGGCCCGATGGTTGGTACGAGCGTCAGAAGTTAATAACGACCTCGAAAGAGGTGCTCAACGGGTCGGGCGTGTCGGTGGATGGGGATCAACTCGTGGTAAGCGGGGATGAAGTTTATTTCTTCCACCGCGTGGAATCAGATTGGGTCGAGGTGGCCCATCTACGACCTGGCGATAACCTGTATTTCACTGGCAACAGCGTTGACGTTGACGGGAATCACGCTGTCGTTGGCGCCTCCGGTTTCGACATACTCGTTCCGTTCACGGTTAGTACTGGTGCCGCGTATGTGTTCGCCTTTGACGGCGTAGACTGTAACGCCAATGGAGTCCCGGACCAATGTGAGCCGGACTGCAATAACGACGGTGTTCCCGATGCGTGCGCGGCCTTCTGCGAAATGGACTGTGAATGCGGCGACGACGACGTTTGCAGGCTAGACCAATGCGTGAACGGCACCTGTCAGAACGGCCCGCGTCAGTACGGCGACACACCGGCGACGGCACCGTCAACTTGTTCGACCTGTTCTGTGTAATCGACGGCTTCGCCGACGACTTCAACCAATGCCGTCGCTCGGAGGTGGACATCCAGCCCTGCCCCGGAAACGGCATCGTCAACCTGTTGGACCTCTTCGCCGTCCTGAACGCCCTGAGCGGCACGGACGTTTGCTGCATGCCGTGACTTGAGAGTCTGTATCATCAGTAGGGTAGGGCGGGTTTGACCCGCCGCTATAGAATGTCGGGCACAGGCTCGGCGCCGAAGAGGTAGGTTTGTGAAAGCTGCGCAGCACATCAGCCGGGGGGTGCCGATAAAACTGCATTCAGGCGCCTTCAATATCGCGCCGATTGAAATAAACGCCGCCCACAGTCGTCGTGACTGCGGCCATGCCCAACAGAACGACGATTTTGTCCCAGGGC
This sequence comes from uncultured Phycisphaeraceae bacterium, assembly GCA_964424105.1. Classification (GTDB taxonomy): domain Bacteria; phylum Planctomycetota; class Phycisphaerae; order UBA1845; family UBA1845; genus CAYRHJ01. Next base: position 74,060 of record CAYRHJ010000019.1, read on the forward strand.
ACGCAATGGTCCCGCACAATGATCACTGGGCGAAAGTAATTCAGTATCCCCAGAAACGCCAGCGGTTGAACTGCGGGCCAGAAACTGACAAACCAATTCAAGGCAAACGACGCGATGAGAAAGCCGAAGACCGCCAAAATGGCCACGCCCCGCCGACTGCTGATCACACTCACCAGTGCAGCCACTCCACCCACCGCTATGAGCAAGGCCATGTCATTGATGACGACTCGCCAGAGCGCCGCAACGTTCATGGGTTCGGGCAAGTCCGCCGTGATAGCCCCAATCCAAGTTCCCAGCCACTGGACCAAGGGAATCATAATGCAACCCGTCAGTGTCCAAGTCAGTGTTGATGCATACAGGCGCGAGCGCGTCATGGGCAATGACAACACACAGTCCATGGTCCCATTCTCGATTTCACCCACCAGTGACCGTGAAACTGAAGTGATGATATACGCCCAAGTGACGGCCAATATGACCGGATGCACGAACGGAAAAGCGCCCAATGCGTTGACGGTGAAGACGTCGGCCATGTTCGCGCCGGTCAACGTCTCGATGATGGCTTTGACGAACGGCCATTCGAGTATGGGACCCAACTGCTCCAATGGAAACGTCAGAAATGAGTGAATGATGATCACGGGAAAGACGAAGACGACGGCGAGCGTCAGGAACATGGCCCATTTCTGATCGTTCGCGGTTTTGGCGAATAGGGGGAAGCTCATGTTGATTCGGCACCTTGCCGTCCATAGAACGACAGGAACAAGTCCTCCAGATCGGGCGGCTCAATCGTGACCTCGCGCGGCTTAACGCCCGCCAACCAATGTAGAAGTATGTCCATTTCACCGGCCCAATGCCCCTGAAGCGAGCGGTGGTCTCGCATTGTGACGGCGAATCCTGCGGGGATCGAATCGGGCAACGACTCTCCATCGTTGATGGTCAGGCGCACGCGTTGCCCGGCCCGTGCTCTCAACGAGTCCATATCGGTTGAAACGATGACGCGTCCATTGCGGAGGATGACCACCCGTTCACACAAGGCTTCGACTTCCGCCAAACTATGACTGCTGAACAAGACTGTGCCGCCGCGAGCCACCGTATCACGCAGTTCCGCATAGAGCACTTGTTGCATCAGTGGATCCAGGGCGGCAGTGGGTTCGTCCAGAATGAGCAACTCGGGGCGATGCATCATCACTGCGATCAATGCAATCTTTTGGCGCATGCCCTTGGAGCACTGACGGATCTTAACGTTCAAGTTGATGTCGAAGGCCTTGGTCAGTCGATCCGCCTCGTGACAGTCAGGCATTCGCCGAGCCGCCGCGAAGAATCGAATGAACTGCCGACCTGTCATGTTGGGATACAGTCGCACGTCACCCGGCAGATAACCGACGCGCGCCTTGATCTGGAGCGAGCGCTTCCATGCGTCCAGACCAAAGACCCGCGCGCTTCCCGAAGTGGGACGCAGAAATCCGAGAAGAATGCGGATGGTCGTCGTCTTTCCCGCACCGTTAGGCCCCAGAAACCCCAGCAATTGTCGCGGTGCCAGCCGCCACGATGCCGCATCGAGCGCTCGCGTCAAGCCATACTGCTTGGTCAACTGATCCACGACTACAACGTCATCATTCCGATTCATCAGGTAGTCGTCTGAACCTCCTGTGCAGAGGCTAGACCGTGACGCAACGTGTGTTCCGTAATCGTGCGGGCGTCACAGAAGCAATGCAAATATTCCGGTCCGCCCGCCTTGGCACCGTGGCCACTCATTTTCAATCCTCCGAACGGCTCAATGTCCACGCGCGAGCCGGTGATTTTGCGATTGATGTAAAGGTTTCCGACTAGAAAGTCGCGTTTGCATTTCTCGATATTTTTCGGACTTCTGGAATACAAACCGCCGGTGAGTGCGTAACGGGTATCATTCGCGATGCAGATGGCTTCATCGAAATCGGCGGCCCGCATCACGCTCAGCAGCGGACCGAAGATTTCTTCCTGCGCGATCGTCGCGTTGCGATCGACGTCCGCGATGACGATAGGCCCGACGTAGAATCCGCCGTCACTGGGACCGTCGTGCGATCGATCCAGCAAAATCTTGCCTTCGCGGCGACCGATTTCAACGTACGACTTAACGCGCTCAACAGAATCAAGATCAATGAGCGGACCCACGACCGTTCCCGGATCTTCCGCAGGGCCAATGGGCAGTGTCCGGCTCGTCTCCGTCAAGCGCCCGCAAAAATCGTCGTACACCGAATCCATTACAATGACCCGGCTGCACGACGTACATTTCTGCCCGCTATAGCCAAACGCCGATTTGACCACGCCGCCAACGGCTTCGTCCAGATCGGCATCGTCATCCACGATGATGGCGTTCTTTCCACCCATCTCAGCCACAACCATCTTGATATGCCGTTGGCTTGGTGATGCGTCCGGGGCCACACGGATGATCTCCGTACCCACGTCGCGGGAACCCGTAAACGCCACGAGCTGAACACCCGCATGCCGGACCAGGTGTCGCCCGATGCTCGCACCCGGTCCCATGATGAGATTGACCACGCCCGGCGGGACACCCAATTCATGCAACACGCCACAGAGCTTCGCCGCGATGACCGGCGTCGCCGACGCGGGCTTGATCACCACGGTGTTCCCCGCCGCCAAGGCAGCAGCCGTCATGTTGGTCAGCAGCGCCAGTGGAAAGCTCCACGGCGCCAGCACGACACAAACGCCCTTCGGTTCGTAGGTCAAGTGATTGCTTTCGCCCGGAAGGTCGCGGCGGTGCGGTCGAGCGGCCAAGTGCGTCGCATGATAGGCGTAATAATCCAAATAATCGATCGCCTCAGCCACGTCGGCATCCGCCTCTCGCCAAGGCTTGCCGGCTTCGAGCGTCATCCACGCAGCCAATTCAAATCGTCGCTTGCGCAAGACGTCGGCCGTCTTGTGCAGATAATCCGCCCGCACTCTTGCCTCGACGCAACGCCAGTCTTTCAACGCTCTCTGCGCCGCAGCCACCGCGCGATCCGCGTCAGCCGTCGTCGCCAGCGCCGCCCGACCTATGACTTCGTTCGGCGACGCCGGGTTCACCGAATCAAACCATTCGTCCGTCCGCACCGCAACGCCATCGATCCACAACGGATATTCCTGCCCCAGCTCGCCGCGTATGAACGCAATGGCCGACGCAAACTTCGCGCGGTCCTCTTTCCGCACGAAACTGATGATGGGCTCATTCCTGAATTCCGACATCCACGAGTCCTCCTCGAAACCATCAGATTGCAACCTTCTCGGCGGCAGGCTCGGCGGGCGAGCAACGGCTGGGTTGGCAAGCAACGGGCCGATGTCTCGAACGCGGTAGCTCTGTCTCAGAAACGAATCATTGGCCGTGTTTTCCAACAGTCGGCGAATGAGGTAGCCCATTCCCGCCACCATTTCACCGTAGGGCGTATACACCCGTAGACACTGCCCCATCTCCACAATGGCTTGCTTCAATGGGTTGCCCATGCCATGAAGCATCTGCACCTCGTAATGACCGGGTGTCAAACCCATGTCATCGGCCATCGTCATGACCGCCGCCAGCGAACGGACGTTGTGACTCGCGAAGGCGGGACGCACCAGCGCATGGTTCATCAACATCTTTCGCGCAATCCGTTCGTAGCAGGCGTCGGATTCCCATTTCTGCAACCAGACCGGGGAGGGCGAGTTGTTCTGCGTCGCCATGGTCGTTTCCACGTCCCAATAGGCCCCTTTCACCAGGCGCACAGCCATGCCGTTTTCTCGACGTCTCACCCAATCCAACAGGCGATCAAAATCCTGCTCCCCGTCTCGCAAGTAGGCCTGCACCACGATCCCGACATCAGTCATGTCACGAAACTCGTCCTCCATGAAAAGCCGGGTAAACAGCTCCAGCGTCAAATCACGATAGGCGTACGACTCCATGTCCACGTTGATGAATGCACCAAGCTCGCGAGCCCGGCGAAGGATCGGCCTCAGCCGCCGACATACCGACTCCATAGATCGTTCCGCATCGATGGCGTCGAATCTCGCCGACAATGCCGTCAGCTTGATGCTGATGTTGACGCGCGGCATCGGTCCGGTCACGCATTCATCAATGACGGAAACCACGGGCCACGTCTTCGCCACCGGGCACAGTGACCCGATCAAGTCCAGATAGGTTTGTTGATAACGGTCGGCCTGCGAATCATTCGACGTATATTCACCCAGCACGTCAAGCGTAAAAGCCATCCGATTCCCGCGGAACCCGTAAATGCTTCCGATCGCCTCATCCGCATTGCTCCCGGCGATAAAACTCTCCGCCATCATGCGTGCCGCCCGCCGCGTCAGACCGGCTACGAATTTCGCGTGCCGGGAATCGGAGCAGCCGTATCCCATCAGCAGGCGAGCGGGAGACGGCATGTCCATTCGATCGGGATCGAGATATTCCCGCAGATGACGTGCGATTTCCTGGTCATCACGCAACACCGGCAACACATCAATGAATCGAAACAACTGAACCTTGAGCGCTTCGTAATGCAAGCTCATGTCCAGCGCACGCTGCTGCCACCACGCCGCGTTCCAGAACGGTGGCTCCGCCGATCGGGCTCGTTCCAGGATTTCCTGGCCCAGTTCAAGACATCGGGATTCAAATGAAACGGGTCCGCTCACGCGTGAATCCATGGACGAATACTACGGCTCTCGGTTTGAACGTGGAGCCATTTCAACAATTCTACGGGGATTCAGAAACACCAAGTGACACCTTCGGACCGGTTTCTGAAACATCGGCGCCACCGACGCGGCGTACAGTTGGATCTGCCGCTCGTACAACTGTGCATGGGCAGCCACGTCCCCCGCCTCAACCCGGTCGGTCTTGAAATCGATGATCTCAATCCCATCGCCCGCGGACAGCACACCGTCAACCACTCCCCTGACCAGCACACGTTCATCATACCCTGCCTCCAGCGTGTCATCGAAAAACGACGCCGGTTGCCCGGACACGAACATGAATTCGCGTCGATATTCATCAGCCGCTTGCGCGATGCTCTTGGCCAAGGGAGTTTGCAGCAGCCACACGATGGAATCGAGTTCCACCGACAAAACATCCTCGCAGGACAACACGCCCATTCCGACCAGTCGATCGATCTCCTCCTGAACCGCTTGAATACTCGCCTCTGTGCCGAATTCCAAATGTTGCAACAATTCGTGAGTCGCCGTGCCGCGACGTCTTCCAACTTCGGGATCGTGCTCGCCGGAAAAATCGACGCCCTGCCGACGACGAACCGGCAGCGGCGCCCGATCCTCCGCTTCCCGTTGCGATTCGCTGGCTGCCACCACCGCCCGGATGCTCGACGCCGCCAGGTATGCATAGTCAAAATGAATCCGCTTAATCACGTCTTCAATTTCCGATGAACTCTCCTCAACACCGCCCTCCTCTCGCGTTGTTGGCTGTAGTTCGGCGATGGCCTGAAATCGCTGACGTGTCGCCCTGTCGTCAAGCTTCTCCCCTCGCCAACCCTGCATGTCAGCCAATCGGTGAAAGTGGACGTGGAACAGCGCTCGGCCATCCATTTCTGCCGGATCAATCGCCACGGCCCCTCGCGGCATCCCCGGCAGCGCGCACGCCAACCAATCGAATACGTGTCTCGCCGTCGCGATCGACAGCGAACTAGGCCAACGCGGAGATTCCGGTTGACCCAACGCCCCATCCGCACCCAACGGCCCACCCGCACTCAACAGGTCCACGTCGCTCAGCGGCCCACTCCCCACCAACACCAGACGTTCCCGCGCCCGCGTCATGGCCACATACAAAATGCGCAACTCCTCGGCCCGCGTCGCGCGTTCGATATTCTGCGCCGCCAAGTGATGCGTCGCCGACGGATATTCAATCATCTTTTCTCGATCAACGACTTTCATCCCCATGCCGGCGTCACGATCCAGGATGATCCTGCCTCTTGCGTCGCGCAAATTGAATCGCCGCCCCAAATCAGCCACGTAGACAACAGGAAATTCCAGTCCCTTGCTCGCGTGGATCGACATGATGCGGACCGCGTCGGACGGCGCTCCACCGGCATCCGCCACGCCCGGATCGTCGTCTCGGGCCGCCATCGCATCGATGAAACGTAGAAATCGATGCAGACCCTGTTGCTTGAAATCACCGAACGGACGAGCCAGCTCCAGAAACCGCAGAATGTTCGCACGACGCCGCTCGCCGCCCGGCAAACCCGCAACATAGGCAAAATACCCCGAGCGCTCGATGCAATTCCACAACGCCTGTGACCAAGGCCCATCACGAAACAGCCGCCTTCGAGATCGCAATCGACGCATGGCCTTCGACAATCTGGCACGCAACTCTACATCCGCACCTTCGCGCTCATAACGCAACGCATTGAGATGAAACGCGCTCTGCGAATTCAACTGTTGAATATCATGCAGATCGTCATCGCTCAGCCGGCTCCCCAATATGGGCGACCGCAATACAGCAGCCAGCGGAATATCCTGCTGCACATTGTCCAGCACTTCTAACAGTGACCGAATATCGCGAATCTCCAGCGATTCAAACAGTCGCCCTCGTCCGATCGCCGACGTCGGCACGCCATGCCGCTCCAATGCACGTGCCAACAACGCCGCCGTATGAGCCTGCGACCTCAGCAATACGACAATGTCCGACCACTGCACCGCCCGCCCGTCCTCCACTTGGCTGCCATTCCCACGCATGCGATGAATATCACTGGCAATGACGTACGCTTCACGCTCGATTGCGGTCCATTCCGCCGGATCGTCCGGATCCACAAATACACCGTCACCAACCCCGTCGTCCCCGCCCTCGCTCTCCTCCTCGTCGCCCTGTTCATGCCGCCAACCAAATGCAGCATCACGCTCCAACCAATGGATATCCACAACCGGGCCGTCACTGCCGTCACTGCCGTCACTGAACAGACCCCCGGATTGCAGTTGGGCCGTCTCGTCGTAGGCAATCTCCCCCACTTCTTCCCGCATCAGCAAACGAAACAGTGCATTCGCGGCATGCAATATCGCGGGCCGGCTCCGAAAATTCTCACTCAAATGGATCTGTGTCCCTCGACTTTCGTCTTCCCCGCACTTTCTCCACCGCTCCTGAAACACCCGAGGCTCCGCAAGTCGAAAACGGTAAATGCTCTGCTTCAAGTCGCCGACGACGAACAGGTTGGCCGCTCGATCCCCATCATCCTCGCGACTGATCCGCTGCAACAGATCCGCCTGCAATCGATTGACATCCTGAAACTCATCCACCAATACATGTGCGAATCGCGACTGCATTGACGTTCGAATGTCTTCCTGCAATATGAGCCGGTGCGCCAGACGTTCCTGATCCGCAAAATCAATCACGTTGATTCGCCGCTTCTCCAATTCATACCCCTGCCGAAAATCTCGCACCAGACATTCCATCGACTTCCAGTATCGCCCCACCCGCTCCAAACCCTCCCGAAGCTCCTGCCACTGAAATCGAACGAAGCGCTCGCGTACATGCGACTTGAACCGATCCTGACACTGCTTGAATCGACGGCTCGCCGATTCATACAACTCCGCCTGTCCTTTCGGAATGCGCGGCGCGCCCAGTCGGTACGCATCCATTTCCGACCATACCTGATCCACGATCGACGTCGGCCATCCACCATCACAATCGGCACCCGCTGCCTCCACAAGTTGCGCGTGCCATTCCAACAGTCGGCTGCGATGTTCCACCAGGGCAGTCGCGTACGCGCCCCCAAATTCCATATTCGATAGGGCGTGCGCTTGAACACTTGCGTCTTCAACATGCAGCGCAATTTCAGCCACCAGCGCCCCGGCGTATTCTCCAATGACCGCATCCCGTTTTGCCGGCGCATCGAAATCCTTCGCGCCCATCCAAGCCTGTGGATCGGGAACGGTGTCCAATAGGTCCGACACCGCCAACACCTGCCTGGCAATTTCCGTATCCCGTCCCAGTCCATACGCGTCCACCAAATCTCGAAAATGCTGACCCGTTTCATCATCCCGCGCGTAGCGCTCCGACATCACCGCGCCAAGCACGTCCGACTTCAACCCCCCCGCCTCCGAAGCCGACAAAACCAGCGCATCAGGGTCGATCATCGCACGATCGAATCGCTGCCGAATCAGCCACAGACAAAACGCATGAATCGTGCAGATGTGGGCGTCGTTCACCAGCGTCACTTGAGCCACAAGGTAGTCATCACGCGGTCGTCGCGACAATCGATCACCCAGGCGATCGCGAATGCGCGTCCGCATTTCCCGCGCCGCCGCCTCCGTGAACGTCACCACCAACAAGTCCTTCACCGGGCAGCGATACCTCGCCGGCGCATCACACACCAGGTACGCACAACGCTCCGCCAGAACCGCCGTCTTGCCCGAACCCGCAGCCGCCGACACGCCCACGCTCCTGCCCGTAGCCTCGATGGCCGCTCGCTGATGCGGTGTCCAGGCAATATCGGTCACGCATCTCCCCCATCGCTCGCCAGCCAGATCCGTTCGAGAATCTCACCGCGCTGAAACGTGTCGAGACGACGAACACGAGTCATTCCGCTGTCAAATCGGCATACCGCGGCATACGAACACCACGAGCATGGCGAAAACCCGCGCAACCGATACGGTTCCACCACGATGTCCCCCGCCAGTATCCGGTCACAATGTTCGCCAAGTTTGCGACGCGTGTGATCAAGCACCGCCTCAAATTCCGCTTCCTGCACCGCGTCTGACCGATCCAAATGGCCCAGCGTGCCGTCCTTTTTCCGATAGATCGCGAAATACGGCGACCAGCCCGATGCGTCGGGGTCGGATTCGAAATCAATCAAGTGCGTCTCTCGCATGAACCCCCGAGGTCGATGGGTTCGCAACACGACGTCGTCGCCTTCCTTAAAATCACCCGGATGACGCACGTTCTTGTATTGCTCCCCCAGGCTGACGAAGAACGCTCCGACCGGCTTGATGGTCCGGCCCGCCAACGTTCGACCATGGGCCGACAACACCAACAAATACCCCATCAATTGCAGCGACAAGCCATGAAAAACCTGCGACAAATCCAATCGCTTGTCGCGCGTCTGCTTGTAATCAATGACGATGCCCAACACTTCATCCGTCAATTCAGCCAGGTCCACACGATCGATAATCCCTCGCAGCAGTACATGCCGCCCCGCCGGCGTGACCAATGCCAACGCCGGTAATGAATCATCGCCCGAAAATCCAAATTTAAGCTCCGCCGCACGGGCACGAAATCGACCGGCTTGGTGGACCCGCCTCTGAACCGACAACACCTCCGCCAATTGTCCGCGACTCCGCGACAAAAGATACCGATCACGGGCCTGCGACAGTTCATCCGTCAGCGCCATCGCACTCGTGACACTCTGCAAACTGTCCACCAGCACCGATCGCAGACCGGCCTCGTCCAGATCATTCAGCGACTCGTTGCGGCTCGTCAAATCGTGAATCAACCGCTCCATCACCGCATGATGAATCGTCCCCACGTCCCGATCCGTCAACGACGCCGTTTCACGCTCCTGCAATCCCAATCGATAACGCACATGGTGCTTGAACGGGCATTCCGCATACGTCTCCAACTGCGACACGCTCGCGGAAAACGGTTGCTTCGCAGTCCCCGCAGGCAACCCCGAATGGATCTTGGCCGGCTGCTCCGCCACCAACGATTGCAACACCGATCCTAATGCCGATCGGATTTCCGGATCATCAACGGCGCGTCGATACAGCCCATTCCAAACCGCGCCGCGTTGAATGTCTGATTCATCTTGCGATTCACTCCGCCGAAATTCGAAGGCCAATTGTCCCGCAAGATCGCGCGCCGTGTGAATGGCCCACGTTTCTCCCGACGCCAAACGGTTAGCGACGCGTGACACCTTCACTCCGCCCGATGCCCGACCCAACGCCTCCACAAACGGCGACGGTGGCAGCGGCTTGCCGGAGTCGTCCGTAGCCGAATACGTCACCACCAACGCCTCGCTAGGCCTCGTGCACGCCACGTAAAACAGCGAAGCCTCATCCATCAATCGACTGGCCCGCGTCGGACCCAGCGATACGCCCTGCGATTCCAACAGCGCCCGATCATCGTCATTCAATATCACGTCTTCACCAGCCATCCATGGAAACACCCCGTCATTCACGCCCATGACGATGGCCAACTTGATGTCCGGATGACGACTACGCTCCACAGACCCGATCAATATCTGATCCAGCATGGGAGGTGCCAACCCCAGCGTCATCTGCGCCAACCCCGCGTCAACAATAGCCTGCAATTCGCCCCCGCTGATGCGCTCCCCGCCCATAGCCGTGCCCAAATCATCTATCAATCGCTCAACATCACGGCGGCATTGACGATGCTCCTCCGCCCCATCCAGATTCCCATCATCCTCCGCTTCGTCAGCCCAGCGCTCCACTTGGTTCCACGCCCCCAAACCATCCAGCACCGCACGGATGGCAGCCGACCACGATTCCCCATCCAATACCGAATCGCGCCCGAAAGTCGACGCCCACCCATCGACGTCCCGCAAGAACAATTCTCTCGCCCGCAGGATCCGCTCCATGTCCCATCGCGGGGCAGCGCGAACGTTATCCCTGGCCCGCGGCGGCAGTTTCCATTCACCGTCCACCCACATCGACCGACCCCCAACGCCGACGGCCAACAAGTAATTTTCCAGCGCATCGCCGTCATCGTCGTTCAACGACAGCAGGCCGCACTTCAATAAAACCCGGGCCGATTCGAGCGAATAATCTTCGACCATGATCCCGCAAAGGGACCGCAGCAGCTCGACCAGCGGGTGATGAGCAACGGACCTGCGGCGATCAATGAAAAACGGCACGCCCCGCGATCGCAACGCTTGACTGAGCAACGATTCGTACGATTCCATTTGCCGCACAATAATGGCAATATCTCGATAACGAAGCGGCTGATCTTTCCGCTGCACCGCCATCCCAATACGGCTGACCGCCCATTCAACCTCCGTCCGTCGATCCGCCGCCTCGATCAACTCGATGTCACCTTCCGCCGATTCTAACACCGCCGGTTCCGTGTCAAACAGGCACCGTTCCATCGCCGCCAACCGCGGACGACCGGCAAATCGAGCCGACCGCCCCGTCAACTTCAACGGTGACTCAATCGCCACGCCGCGCTCCGAAAACAGTTGGACCAATTGCCCGATGGTGTGCGCCGTTCGTGAAAACAATTCAGAAGATGTTCGACCGGCACGCCCGTCCACGGCAGCCGGATCGATGAGCATCGCGATGTCCACGTGCCCAACCATCGTCGCCAGGTCACACAACGTCAGTCGTTCAAGTCGCGAAAATCCCGCAAACCCATCCACCCATACCAACGCCCCGCGAATCCATTCACAACGACCCAATTCCCGCCGTGCCGCCTCGAGATACTGAGCCGGATCAAACCACCGCTCCCCCAGCGCCTGTAAATAGGCCTCGTAAATCAATCGCAAATCGTGCAGCTTCGCCGCGTGCATCGCATCACCGCGATCGCCATCCGCGGAAATCGAAAGCTCCTCCGGTCCCACCGCCTCCTCGATCAATTCCGATAGCGTCATCCCCAGCCGCTGCAAGAACCCATACCGATCCGTCATTCGCCGGTAAAATCGCAGCCCATCCGCGTGCTGTATCATCAGCCGCCGCAGCACCATCGTTCGAGCCGCCGGCGACAGCGCTTCCCGTTCGACCGCCCCACGACCTTCCAACACGCGAAAGGCCAGCCGGCGAAAACTCAGCACCTCCGCACGATGGATGGAACTGATCTCGCCTTCGCAAACCAGCGATCGTTCGAATTGCAGGCTGGCCTGCTCCGGAACCAACGCCATCAGTTTCGGACCCACCAGAGGCCGGGCGAGGAGCTCCTCGCGTATCGACCCTAGACAATGGGCCGTCTTGCCCGCCCCAGCACGTCCCATCACAAATCGTACCGTCATAACGTGCGTGATATGCCCGGTTCGTTGGCCGGTCAACGGCCTAACCAGCCTGGTGTATCATTGACGTCCGAAGGGCCTAATAATCATTGACGCCTGAATGGTGTAATAGAGTTCATCCGTTCTTGCCGTAGAATCGTCACCCCGGCGAACGCATCGGTGGCCCACCTCCTTTGGAGGTGGGGGAGTCGATGATTACAGCGTATAGTCCAATGTCGCGTGTCTTGTAAACGTGTGGACCGCCGATCGGTGCGGATTCATCCTGTCAATCCTGTAAATCCTGTCAATTCTCGCCCGATGCCCGCCGTTCGGAAAACTCCGAGCACGCAACCCAACTCCGGGTTCATCATCCCCAACCCCGCCTATTAACAGAGCCGCGATCAAGTCTTTTGCGAGCCGCGAGCGCACAGCGAGCGGTCCCCCGCGGTGCGCACTCAACTGCCAAATCTCCGCCGCAAAGTTTGAATCAGCCCCCCTCGTTTGCATCGACCGCCTTGCGGCCTTATGCTGACCACCGAACCAATACGGATCAGCACACGGAGACACCCATGCCCAAAATCCTGATCGTGGACGACAATCAACAAAACCTGGAATTACTGGAAGTCTATCTGGAAGATTTGAATGCCGTCAGCGTGCGCACTGCCTCGGACGGCATGGAAGCGATGAAGATCATCGCATCCGATCCGCCCGACCTCGTCCTTCTCGATATCATGATGCCCAGAATGAGCGGCTTTGAAGTGTGCAAGCAGATCAAGAGCCATCCCAAAACCCGCGACATTCTCGTCATCATGGTGACCGCACTCAACGAAACGGGCGACATCGAACGGGCCACCGAATGCGGCGCCGACGACTATCTCAGCAAGCCCATCGACCGAAAAGCCCTCGTCAACCTGATCCAGACGCTATTGGCCGGCCGCGTCAGCGGATAACGCCGCGAACGATCTCTATTGACGTTTGAATGGTGTTATCAAGTTGATCCGCCCTTCCCCTCGAACCGTCACACCGGCGAACGCCGGGGTCCAGTTCATGAGGCGACTTTCACCCGCCTCTTAACAGAGCCGCGACCGTGAGGGAGCGGAATCTTGCCACTTAACGAGCCGCGAGCGCAAAGCGAGCGGTCTTTCTTCTTCTCTTTCCGAGCCGCGACCGTGAGGGAGCGGTCTTTCTTCGAATGGCAAAGAGCTCGAACCGCTGCGCTCGACCTCCAAACGGCTTTTGAAAAACGTTCTAATGCAGGTCCACGTCGTTGATCCCGTTCAGATCGTAGTCTCTCGCCAGCCGTTCGCGAAAACTGTTCCGTTCCCAGTGAGCGCTCAAATCCTGAAACAGAAGATTCGTCCCACCGTAATGTCGGTCACTGATTCGATTTCCGTTGTGCCCCGCCGAGCCAGCCGTGTTCGCCTCGCCCGCGTCAATGTAGCTCGTATCGAAACGCTCCGAAAATTCGTTGCTGTCCATGATCAACGGCATGCGCGGCAAAATTTGCGTCCGCGACGCCGCCAACCGCGGATTCAAAATCGAACCCTGAAGATCATATCGACCGTTCGCATCCAGACCGTACGTCCCCATCAGCCACGAGGGCAGATAAACTCGATAATGACCGCTGTGCCGCGCATGAACGGAGCTGGCCTTGCATCGAAAGTAGGGCTGCCAGCGATCCGGCTCCATGTTGCGTTGCACGGGCAGCGAATGAACTTCCACCTTCGTCGGGTCAAACACGCGCTCCTTATAAATGTACTGATACACAATCTCCGTCCAACCGTACTCCAATTCCGGAAAACCGATCGGTTCAGGTTCCCACAGACTCGGCGGCATCAGATCATGATTCTCGTTTTCGTACGCCGCCAATGCATTAGCCATATCTTTCAGCCGCGCCAGGCAATGAACCCCCTTCGATTGGTCACGCGCTCGGCTCAGCGAAGGCATCAGTATCGAAATCAGCAGCGAAATGATCGCCACCACCACGAGCAATTCGATCAACGTGAACCCCGCCACGCGGCTTGATCCGTTCGAAACGCCGCCATCCCCGCCCGACCGGTTCATACCCCGCGAAGCCACCCCGCGCGCCGTTTGCAACCTCCGCCCCTCCGTTCGCAGTTTGAATCGACAACCAGCCATCAGTGCAATCATAGTCGGTTCCCCGCCTGCTATCCACGAATCAGACCTGACCATGCCGCACCCAGCTTCAATCGCACCACGAAAATCGGCCACCGCCCGCCCACGTCCCCAATCGAAGGTGAAGCCAATCGGTCCAATCGTTCGATAAACGAATCGGTGGCGGATTGGATCGAAAACCGCCCGCCGGATATGATGGGTCGCGGAGCGGGTTCGTTGGCCAATCCTCCGGAAACAGCATCGACCCGTCAGATGCAATCGCTTGCCGCCCGCCCTGACGCCGGAATTCGCATCCGAACCGGGTCTACCGCCGGAAGGGTCGTGGCCAACGTAGCAACAACCAAAACCATGAACCCAGGACCGATCAAACGATGAGAATACGAGACGCGCTCGACGCCCATCGACTGTCCCTGTCTTTCGAATTCTTTCCACCCAAGACCGAAATCGGTTTTTGGGATCTCTTCAAAACCATCTCCTCGCTCAAACTGCTCGAACCCACCTACGTCTCCGTGACCTACGGCGCCGGAGGATCAACCCGCCGAAAAACCCTCGAACTCGTCCAGCGCATCAAGAACGACATCGGCATAGAAGCAATGGCCCACCTCACCTGCGTCGGCGCCACTCGAACGGAACTCGCCGAAGTCCTCGACAACCTGCATACCCATCAATTGGAAAACGTGTTGGCCCTGCGGGGTGATCCCGAGATGGGCAGCGATCGATTCGTCGCCACCGAAGGTGGATTCGCCTATGCCAACGAATTGGTCGCCTTCATTCGCCAGCGCCACGATTTTTGCATCGCAGCCGCCTGCTACCCCGAAGGCCATCCGGAATGCCCATCCAGGGAGCAGGACCTCGAAAACCTCAAACGCAAAGTGGACGCCGGAGTGGACTTCCTGATCACCCAACTATTTTTTGACAACGACGATTTTCTCGCCTTCAGAGAGCGGGCCGAAAACGCCGGCATCACCGTTCCCATCATCGCCGGCATCATGCCCATTCTCAACGCCTCCCAAATCAAAAGATTCACCCAAATGTGCGGAGCACGCATCCCCGCCGACCTGCTGCGCAAAATCGAAGCCGTGGAAGACGATCCCGAAGCCGTTCGCCACATCGGCGCCTACCATGCCACCCAGCAGTGTCACGCCCTCATCGATCAAAACGTCGCCGGAATTCACTTCTACACCTTGAACAAATCAACCACCACCCGCGCCATCTTCCAGCAAATCCGCTCGCGACTCACCGTCGGCTCCTGACGCAACCGCGTCGACCCAAAACGAAATCCTAATTCAAATCGAAGTACGTATTATCCCGCGACCGTCCGAACCACCCCACCTGATGTCGAGCCGGGTCTCCCACGTACCAAGGGCTGATAGCACTAAAAGCAAATCGCCGTCGATCGACGTGACCGTCGCACCATCCCACCTGACATCGACGCTCGTGTCGGAAATGGAGCGACGGCGACGCCCCCGTGCCCGTCGTCGGAAACAGGGGCGGCTCGGCGAAGCTGTATTCGATCAACCCCCCGTTGACGAACGCCGCATCCGCGAACATCACCGTCTCCGCCGGCCGGCGGATGCGATCCACGCGAACCCCCGACCGATCACTCTCCACCGAGTAGAATCCACCCCCCAACGCACGCAACGTCATCCCGATGTACGCATTATTGTATCCGTATCCACCATTTCCCCGTTCAAACGCCGACGCGGAATCCCGAAAGAACCCCCGAAACGACGGGCAACGTTTCACCGCCCCATCATCGCCCAGATAACCCGCCAGCGGACCCCGCGACGGATCAAACCGCTCCGATACATGATCACGCTCACCGTGCCAGCGATGCAAATTCGAAAAGAAATCCGCCGCACCCGGACAAGCCGACCCGTTATTCTCCTGTGCATAAAACATCACTGAGAGCACCACCTGTCGAAGACTCGAACCACAAACCGCAGATCGACCCTGCGATCGCGCTCGCGACAAGCTCGGCAGCAGAATGGATAACAACAACGCCACCAGCGACACCACCACCAGCAACTCGATCAACGTGAATCCCGCTCGCGCCGCTTTCCTCGCACAATCGCCGCCGGCGTCACCCCGTCGGACTTTCATGGCCACTCCCCCGTAAACGCGCGCTGAAATCCGCCGGCATCCACACTGTCAACGTCCGAATCGCCGTCAATGTCCATGACCGCGCACCCGTTTCCCGCATCCGCAGGAACGGCACCCTGCTGGCACTGCACGAACACATACCAGTCATCAACGTCCACGTCGCCATCACCGTCCGCGTCACCGTAAACCATCGGCCGCACGTCGGCTACGCCATCGATCTCCGTCGACGACTCGCCCAACGCCGGATGAACGCGATGGACGCCGTTCGTGATGCGAATGAAATCAAATCCATCCAGATTCGCCGGCTGCAACGTCTCCGCATCAATAGCCCAGGCAATATCAAACGCGTCGCCCCCGCCCGACCCCGGCGAAACGCCCACCACCAACGGATCATCGGGAACCGTGTAGAACCGCTCCGCCGGCATCAATGCGTCGTCCACCGTATCGTCGCCGTTCATGTCGCCCAGAAGCAGCGTCGGCGAATAATCGACGTAACCGTAGATGCCCTCTTCCGTCGCAAACGGCCCATTGGGGTTCTCGATAACCCCGGCGTCGAAAATGTCGCCGGGCAGTCGATAGGCTGATGTCTGCCACGAACCCGATTCTTCCAGCGGAATCCACGCCGGGTGATGCGGCGGATTCGTCGCGTCAGCCACGTCGTCGTCCCAAACCTGCGACTGCCACTGACCATCCGGATCTACAATGTGCGATCCCGGAATCAAATACCACGCATCGTCCGCCATCTGATTACCATTGACGTCGACACTGATTTCTATATAGCCGCATTCCGCCGCGTGTCGATTTGCACCGCCGATCCAAAACGCATTCCCGAAGACAATGGCGTCCATGCCCAACGGATTCAACCGATCGTCACGCACCGTCTGATCAAATCCCAGCGTGATCGATCCGCCGAACCCGCCCAATGAAACGACCGAACCATTGTTGGCCGCACTGCTGCCGCCTCCCGTCGGTGCTCCCAACGCTCGATTCGGATCATTAAACGATCCGTTCTGCACAAACTGCCCCGGCGCGGGCGAATAATCCAATACCCGCGAAGCAAACGGGCTTTGCGCCAGCCCAGCCCCGGCCCCCATCAACACCGGAACCACAATCATTCCAAAACATACGCGTTTCATGTTCGTCGGCCATCCGATGAATACCGAACACCCAACCAACCCAAGAGCACGCACGTCCAAACCGTTCCCGCAACGGACGCCAGCGGCACGTTCACGTGGCTCGCCGAATACGTAAACGCCGTTGAACCCGACCGATCAAACAACACCAACTCCCCAGTCGCTCCAATGTAATTCACGTCATAAAAATTGAACCCATTGACCGTATCCGGGTCCAACGTCCGCACCGCGCTCGGGTCACCCAGCAACGCCGGCCCGCCCCCCATCAAGGCATCCTGAATCGCCCCGCCCGACACCAGCGCCGCGAAATCGAAATCGTCACCGAAGTCGCCGCCGCCGACCAGCAGATGGCCGCTGTCGTCCATTCCCAACGGCGCCGCCGACAGCAGGTCAGCCAGAAAAACCCCCTGCGTTTCAAAATCCAACGGTGTCCCTCCGGAAAGCACCGCCTGCCAATCGGCAAATGCGAAAGACTTGATCGTCCCCGTCCCACTAGGCCCAAACAGAAAAAACCCATTGCCCGTAATCAATCGACCCGCCGAGTCAAACGCCACGCCCGCCGACCCGCCGCCAATCCCGTCTATGACGATGGGATTGATCGGCCCACTCGGGTTCGGGCTGGTCGTATCCAATAGGGTCACCACGCTGGGGCTGACGAAATCCCCATCCGTCAGTGCCAACCATGTGTCATCGAACCAGCGCCCCTCGAAATGTCCCGCGTCGAACCATGTGCCCGACAAGGTAGCCGCGTCGAACACGCCCACCTGAAAATTCCCGAACGACGCCCCGCCGTTGTTGCCCACCGCCAAGCGCGTGCCGTCCGGTGACACTCGCAGGAAGGCCGCCCCAAAACCCGGCAGGTCCGCGCCCGGCAACGTACCCAACAATGCAAAACTCCGCGCCGCCGGACTGACTTCCCTATGCACGTCCGCGCCCACCAGCACAACCAACCGCCCATCCGGCAACGCATCGAATGGACCAGCCCCCACCGGAAACTGAAACGACGAAGTCAACTGATAGTCGTCTATCGTGACGCCAAACGCACGGTGACCTGCCACACTTGAAAAAACAACTACGATCAAACCGATTCGCGAACACATAGGCCGCATCTGCATCTCCCTTCACGCGGTCCCGGCGCCATCCGTCGAACGTCCGTCCATCTCCCCAAGCTTCGTCGAATCTGAATTTCAACCGCGAACGGCGTCTCGCCAGCTTCGTTACCAACGGGCTGAGCCGGCGCTTGATTCGTCAGCCTCGATGACCCACGTCCCGATTCGCCGAATCGTGGATTCAGCCAAGGGTCGAAGCCAACTTGGCCGCCGGCGTACGAATTCACCCTACGGTCGTTGAAATTGATGCGCGAGTGTTGATAGGACATGATCCGCCGCTCCGCCCACGGGAGCGCCAGGCATCCAAATGAATTCAGGCCGGTAGGTCTTCTGGCTCCCAGGCTTCCGATTTTTCATCGGACCTACTAGCCGCACCTTCTCAGCCCATCAGTCACGGGCCAATGGTTTCTGCGGCGTTCGTTCCCGGTCACAGCGGCGGGGCCGCTCCGGTTTTACACCGGATTCCCTGTTAGATCCGCCACGAGCGGATCACCAACCATCCATCACAATAAACCCTCATCTGGCGTTGTCAACAAAAAGTTTCAAGCATCCCCATGCTCCCGCCAATCCCCGTCCCCGTCCCCACTCCCTTGCCATTCACGTATGGGGTTTCACCCGCCTGTTAAACGAGCCGCGAGCGCAAAGCGAGCGGTCCGCCGCGTTCCGTCATTCCGACGGGTGGCCCAACTCCTTTGGAGGTGGGGGAGCCGATGATCACAGCGTGTAGACCAATGTCGCGGGTTTTGTAAACGCGCGGACTGCTGACCGGCCCGGATTCATCCCGTCAATCTTGTAAATCCTGTCAATTCCCGCCGCGCACCCCACGTTCCGCCAACCAATAATGCGTCCGCTTCATCCAACACCCTTGTGTCAGATGTCGTTCTCGCCCGGACGCCGGCGATGCCGCTTGGTGTCACTGCGATTGGCCTTGTCGTGAAGTCTGCGCTTCTGAGCGCGCCGTGGAACGCGTGTCTTCACCCGCGGTGCGTTTTCATGCAACGCCCACGCCAACAATTCCGCCACACGCGCCACCGCCAGCTTTCGATTCGCACCGCGCGTGCGAAATACGTCGCAGGAAACGTGCAAACTACCGTCCTTGTTAATCCGCGTCGCCAGCCGTTCTCGAATCCGCCGACGCTGTGCCTCCGTAAACAACGGGTTTTCTACAACGTCCACCAACACCGTCACCCGCGTATGAACCTTGTTGACGTTCTGACCCCCAGGCCCACGACTCCGCGAATAACGAAAACGAAGTTCCTGAAAAGGGATGGCCAACTCGCAGGAAACAACAACGTCATCGACCGGCGGAGACTGATTCAACGCATGACTTCTCGTAGCCATTCCGGCACCGTCGGCGCAACCCGGCCGGTACGATCAGGCTGGACCCGACCCGCACTAGCCGTCGCCGATTTCTGAGCAAACATTTCTCGTGACGCGAAGCTGGCCTTGACGAACAACGACGGCCGCGGCTCAATTCTCCCGGCGCTTTGATAGTCCGCAAGCGCCAACTCATAATCACCGAGGATCACGTACAAATCACCGCGGCGCTCCAATGCCGGCGAATCATCCGGCACCTGTTCCATCCGCTCAGTAACCCGCGACAACTCCCGCTGCACGTGGTCCCAAAGCGCATCCTGCTCCAACGCCACGATCCGGTGACCATCGGACAGCCCCCGCGCCCGATCGAAATCCGTGATGGCCTGCACGAATCGCCCCCGACGCAGCAATGCCGCACCGCGAACGGCGAAGACGTCCGCATCATTCGGTGCAAGTTGCACCGCACGGTCTAAATCGGAAAAAGCCGCCACGTCATCCCCAGCGTACAAACGGGCCAAACCTCGCAACATCCACCCAATCGGGTGCGAGTCGCCCCGATCCAACGCTTCCGAAAAGTCCGCGATCGCTCCTTGAAATTGTTGAGTCCCCAGCCGACCCACGCCCCGCGCCAGGTGCCCTCGCGGCGATGACGTGTCCTCCATCATCACCAACCCCTCGCCCTGAATCACCACGTCATCAAAATTCAGCATCCGCGCCGTCAGCATCGCCCGAAGATACACCGCACGCCGATGAACCAGATCGTTACGCAGCGCGTCCTCCGTAAGTTTGACCGCCGCATCAAGCGACGGCGCCGCCAACGCCTCCCGGAACAAGCGCTCAGCCTCACGCGTCGCACCCTCCGCGTCGGGCATCGCGATGCGCGATGTCTCTTCGCGCAGAGGTTGAATGAGGCCCACCACCAACTGTCCAATAAGTTCCAAATCCTGTTGTCCAAACTGCCATTCGCCTTCCGATTCCGCCTGACCCAGCCCAACTTCCGGATGGACGGATTCCCCCGTACCGGACGGCGGACGTTGCAACGGATTAGGCAGGCCACCCGCACCGCCGAACCACGAAATAATCTCCCTGCCCACTTCCAACGGCAGCACTCGACCGGAGTCCGCCAATTCCAGGATGCGCTTCTGCTTTTCCTCCAGGTCGTGAAGCTGCTCTTCCAATTGGTTTCTTTCTTCCTCGATCGTCGCGATTCGGGCCGCCTTGTCGGCACGATCCCGCTCGATGGACTCCCGGAATATCCCCGACGTCACCGTGATGGACGCGCCAACCGCGATCAGCGCGATCAACAAAACCACCGCCACCGCATTCCGCCGAACGAGCTTTCGACCTCGTGAATGCCACGCTTCACGTCGAGCACGAATACGGTCCCGGTTCAGGTAACGGCGAAGATCGGCTGCCATCTCCGCCGACGATCCATACCGCTGATCCGGGCTTTTTTCGATCGCTTTCAAACAAACCGTTTCAAGATCCACCGGCATCTTCGGGTCGATCGTGCGCGGCGCGACAGGCTCCGCACTGATAATCCGCGTGATGACCTGCTCCCGTGTCTCGCCCGGATACGGCGGACGAAGCGTCAGCCACTCGTACATCGTCGCCCCCAGCGAATAAATGTCCGTGCGGTGATCGATCGCAACGCGCCCGCCCGTAATCTGCTCCGGCGACATGTAAAGCGGAGAACCCACGAATTCCCCCGTCGTCGTTAGACCCGGCTGCTCCAGAACCCGAGCCAATCCGAAATCCGTGATGTACATCCGACCGTCGTCACCGTAGATGAAATTATGCGGCTTGATGTCACGATGAATAATCCCCGCACGGTGTGCGTATTCCAATGCCTCCGCCAACGACGCGATTTGATCCGCGATGTGGTCGTAATACTCCAACGCGGATTTCGACAACTGCCCAATCCCAGACGACGACCGTAAATCCGTTTGACCTGCCGGCGACACAATCGCCGTTTGTTCCGTATCCCCAACGCTCCCGCCCGAACGCGAATCCTCCCGGCCAAGGACGACTTTCGTTTCGGTCAAATCCAATCCCGAAGAATACGCGCCGCCACGGCGATCATTGATGATCTCGTTCAGACTCCGGCCACGGATTCGCTCCATCGCGTAATAGTAAACGCCGTCGTCCTCGCCTTGCGCGTGTATGGGCACGATGTTAATATGGTGAAGCTTCGCCGCCGCCTGTGCCTCACGCCGAAACCGAATCACCGAATTGCCCGTCAAGCCAGCAGTATTCGCTAAAATTTTCAGTGCCACTATACGATCGAGCGATTCCTGATGCGCCTCGTAGACCGTCCCCATGCCGCCGCGACCGATCTCGCGAAGGATCTCGAAATCCCCGCCGATGATCCGACCGATCATGGACGACGACAGGTCCCGGCGCGGAGGTTGACCCGGCTTGGGCGAATTAGCTGGGGAGCTTGTCATTATGGTGTCCGGATGCGAATCGCTGGAAGCCGTCCAAAGGCCGTCGAATATCCATCATCATGCAGGATCTGCCTATTTTGACCGTCGACCAGGCATCAAGCCGCATTCGTCAAACTAAGCAAACCCTTGTCCAAAAACGACTTACAATGCTCCAATCATTTCGGTTTGTCAACCAGAATATTTGGGACAACCTCCCTATACTCCTATCTTGCCCGCATTTATCCAAGCGTCAATGCGATAAATCGCGGATATTTATAAGAACCGGGAGTCTACAAAGGCACCGCGAGTCGTCGCCAACAGGCCTCGCCTTCACTGACTAAGACGCCGCCACGGTCCCCAGGGTGCAGCAAAATCCGCGACAATTGTAGTTTTTTGTGTGTAAAACGATATGAATTCGGGCTGTGCGTCAGACACGCCCGCTGCCGATCCCTTCCAGCGTGGCGTAAAGCTACAACCCCACCAGCAACTGCGGATCGGTGGCCGACCGACCCGGCTCGCTGCCCCGGGCCTTGAACGGTTCGTAGAACGCCGACAGGTCCAGTCGCTCCACCGCCGCCCAGATCAACCGGGCCGCGTGGTCCGGCGGCAAAC
>CAYRHJ010000020.1:0-11886 GCA_964424105.1 uncultured Phycisphaeraceae bacterium
AGACCGTCAGGGAGCGGTCCGGTGTGTTTCGTCATTCCGGCGAAAGCCTGCATCCGTCATTCCGGCGGAAGCCGGCATCCAGAATCACACTGCCTGGACTCCGGCCTGCGCCGGAGTGACGGAGCGCGCCGGACCGCTCGCTTTGCGCTCGCGGCTCGTGCACGGGTTGGTGAAACACGGGCATGATGGGGAACGAGAGTCATCGGGTCCCCCACCTCCAAAGGAGGTGGGCCACCCGGCCTTTCTATACGACCGCGGTCTCGTGTCGCCCTGCGTGACCTCCCCACTCCGATGACAATCGTTCCCAACAGGACCATTAGTCCCGTCGCGGGCTCCGGTATCACTAACGACAGGCTGAAATTTGACTCGTATCCCGCGAAGGTAGTCAGGCCTGGCGGGGACTCCCCCCCCCCCGCTGATTTCCGTCGTGACCCGGATCAAGTCTCCCTGTGGTTGGCTTAGTATCTCCGAAATTCTCGTGAACGCGCTGAGCGTGTAGAGGCGTTCAAATTGAGTCACGTTGTCGATCGTGACGAGCGTGTCGCCCTCGTAGCCCGAGTCCTCGACGATGAACATAAACAGATTGATCAACGGAGCTTCAGCCGGCATGACGAATTCAAACGTCGAGGACAGCTTCCCCTCCCCGCGCCCCCCGGGGCGAGGTCCCCCGGGCGGGCCGGTGGCGCTATAGCTCGAGAGAAAGCGCAACGAAAGTCCCAGCCCTTGCTCGCCGACAGTAACCCTCGAACTCCCGGTGGACCTATAAGACGCGCTGTTCACTCCGCTTCCCACCCTGTCGACCGGCACGAATTGCATGAAATCGTCGTTCGGGCCGGTGGTGGCGTCGGAGTCGGTGACCACCGGCCCGTTGTCGAACACCCGCGCCTCCCCCCACCCTGAGGCCTGATGACTCCACTGCCAGTCGATCCCCGCCGATCCTGCGGATGCGGTCGTCCCATTGCCACCCGCCGGGCCCAGGGCCTGAATTGTTTCCGCCTTGGCCGGGGACGCACAGAGCCCAACCCCGGATACGACCCACGTAGCCAGAATCCGCAACCGCCGAATTGTGGAAAGGGTTTGTCTCACAAACACCATCTTACCAAAATACCAGGTGTCGCACAGCCTCAAAATCCCGCCGCACCATCATTTGAGGCCACACCGCGGCGCATGACATTCAAGCATGGCCACGCAAGCGTGGACCATGCCACCCGTCCATCGATGTCGATGTTCCGATAACCATTGAAAGGACACATACGAATGAACTCAAAGCGGTCTTCGGCGGCATGTCATGAACTCCTGGAGTTTGAGGAAGATGGATTGGATGAAAACGTTCGTCTACGAAACAGTACAAGCGTTCCGATCAGCAACATCGCGCCCGTTGCCGGCTCGGGGGCGATGAATAGGAATTCAAAGCTACTAAAGTAGTCGCGAAAGACCGGGAGTCCTGCAGGAACCTCCCCTTCCCCTTGCATCGAGGTCGTGATGCGAATCAGATCGCCTTGGTTTCCTGACAGAACAGTGTCGATGAACGTGTTCGACATCAAGTCCATCACGGTTGTGAATTGCGTCATGTTTTCGACCAGGATGCGAGAGGATCCGCTGAATCCCGAGCTACCTCCAAAGGAGGTGGGCCACCCGGCCATGAACGGCGTGACCATGAACGGCGTGACCATGAACGGCGCGACGATAGGCGACTTGACCATAGACGGCTTGACCATTGGCGGCTGGAATTCTAAGGTAGCGGGCTGATGGACAAACCGCATGGCGACATTGATCTGGTTACGGGCGGCACGGGGCTTCTGGGCAGCCACATCGTCGAACAACTGCGCCGTGGTCAAGGCCGGGTGCGGGCGTTGGTGCGTCAAGGTTCGGACACGAGTTGGCTTCGCGCGCAGAACGTCGAGTTGGTGGAAGGAGACGTCACGGATGCGTCCAGCCTGGTGTCGGCGTGTCGCGGAATCAGGAATGTTTATCATGCGGCGGCTCGCGTTGGGGACTGGGGACCGTGGCGAGAATTCGTCGCGATTTCCATCGACGGAACGCGTCATCTGGTGAATGCGGCGACTCGTGCGGGGGTGGCTCGTTTTCTGCATATCAGTTCGATCAGCTCCTATGGGCATGTGGACGGCGCTGGGAAGGTTCTGGATGAAACGTCGCCGCTGGGACAAAACCTGGCGAGGTGGAGCTATTACAGCCGTGCCAAGGTGGCGGCGGAGGAGATTGTGTGGGATGCCCATCGTGCGGGAGGGATTCAAGTAACCGTGATCCGGCCCAGTTGGTTGTATGGGCCTCGGGATCGGGCGACGCTGCGGCGGATGATCGGTGCAATTCGTGCGGGTAAGACGAAATTGATTGGGGATGGAACGAATCGATTGAATCTGGTTCATGCGGGCAATGTTGCGGAAGCGGCCATTCTGGCGGCTGAATCGGAAAAGGCGATCGGCGAAGCTTATAATTGCAGCCACGACGGCGTGATTACGCAGGCGGAGTATGTGAACGCGGTGGCGGCTGCGATCGGCGAAGGCCCTATGCGGCGATCGGTGCCGTACGGCGTGGTGAAATCGGCGGCGTTTGCGTTTGAAGTGTTCGGACATCTATTCGGGCGAAAGAAACCACCGCTGGTGACGCGGTATTCGGCTTGGCTGATGGGTCGGCGTTGCTTTTTCGAATGTGAAAAGATCAAGCGGGACCTGGGCTGGAGCTCGTCGATTACCTATGACGAGGGCATTCCGGCGGCTGTTGAGTGGTATCTGCGAGCGCATGAGAGCCAATGGGCGTCGGCGGAGGTTTCAGCGGCACAAGTCTAGACCTTGTCGCAAAACAGCAATCGGAGGTATCGGCGGATTTCGACTTGGCGACGGACGCGGCGAATCGCTGTTGCGATCCAAGCGGCGGTTGCTGTTGAATGAGTCAAATTCATGTTCACGATCATCTGGCAGTTCACCGTCAAGCCCGAGCGCACCGTCGATTTCGAACGGGCCAACGGGCCGGCGGGAACGTGGGCGCGTTTTTACGGTCAGGACGCGGGGTATCTTGGCGTGGAGTTGCTGCGGGATGCCGACGTCGTCGGGCGATACTTCACGATCGATCGCTGGCGGTCGCGTGACGAGTACGAGTCGTTCATGGCAACGCATCAGGACGAGTTTGATTCGATCGATCGAGCCTGCGACGTATACACGCTCGATGAAAAGAAACTGGGCTGTTTCAGCTCGGCGGAGGAGTGATGCATCAGGTCGGCACAGGGAAACGGCGCGCATGCGTTGGCGATGGCGGAGTTGTTGGGGGGCAGTCGTGGTGTTTCGGATCGTCATGAAAGGCAACGGCGAAGGATGCGTGTTCGGAGGCCCAACGTCGATTGTGCGGGCGGGGGAACGCCGGTTCGGTCAGCGGCGGCGTAACATGTTCGCAGCCGTCCTTTTCAGCAGGCTGTCGAAGTCGTTTTGCAATTGCGTCAGGCGCTCCTTCAATCGCTCGTTTCGGCCGGTGTAATTCTGTTTCGTGGTGACCAGGGCCACAAACCAATCGACAAGCCCCGAAAAGTCGTTCAAATCCACGAATTCCGGCCCGAGTTTCTTGGTGCGGGTGTTCATGTTGTGATAGTTGCCCAGGGCGATGCACATTCCCGTCGCGTCGTATCCCAGCTCGCAAAACGCCGACGACTCGCAGGCGCCGCCATCCATCAACCGCCGCTGCCACTTGAACCGCTTGTTGCGTTTGGCGAGGTCGGTGGCTACGTTCGCACAAAAGGCGGTGGCGGACGATGTGAACGTCGTCGCCCGATCGCCCACGCGCAAGATCGGCCCATCGCCCATCTTGGCATTGATGAGCTGCGAGCTGTTTTCGACGGCCACCACGACACATCGTTTGGGAACGGTGTTGAGGCGGCAGGCGGCCATGGCGCCGATGAAACCGACCTCCTCGGCCCGCGTGAACAGGAAGTAGGCTTCACCGGTGACTCGGCGGCGATCGATCTCGTCGATGCAGGCCAGCATTGCGGCGGCGCCGGCGAGGTCGTCACAGGCTCGTGTATGGATTCGACCATCCCTGACGACCGGGTCGGGAAAATCCCACATTCCCGGGCTGTCGGCAGCGACGCATTGTTTCACGTGGAAGACGGCGTCTTTGACAATTCGACGCGTGCCTTTCTTGACCGTTTTCGTTGCGGCAACGGTTCCCTTGACCCACGCGCCGTCAGAAAAGAACCGAACCTTCGTGCCGGTCGGAATGTACTCGGCGAAGACGCCCCCTCGCCAATCCGCACGGACCCGCTCCTTCGATATCATATTGGTGGCCACGAATCCCGGATGATCGAGATGGGCGCTCAAACAGACGGGCCGGCGTACGCGGCGGGAACCTCGACGATAATGCATCATGACGTTGCCGACGGCGTCCTGCCGCCAGGAAACGTTTTTCCGGGCATCCGCGAAGTTGCGGACGAATTCGATGACGTGTTGCTCCGCGAAAGGGGCCGTCGGCAATGCCAAGACGTCTTTCAGCAATTTCAGTCTGTGATTGGTAATCATGTTGTTTTCACGCGGTCCCAGATGACCCATTGAGTTCATCCCGTCTACGTGGACGTGATGAATATCACGAGAATAGGATTCGGACAAGTTGGTTTTGATCAGGTTGCGTCAAAAGCGCCGTCGGCGACCCACAGGCGGGCAGGTCATGCAAAATATGAACCCAGGCTAATGGAGTATCGTTCCGGTGGCTGCCACCACCTCGACCGGCAAGCGCAAGAAGTAATAACCCGCGAACACGACGATGGACAGCGAAAGGGCGACCATCCCTAAAAAGAAGCCCGTCCAAGATTGCCGCTGAAGCGTGTTGCGACGTTGCCCGGCACTGTTAAACCCCATGGCTGCGCCGATCGCAGCGAGCAAGCACGCCAGGGCAATGCAAATCAAGAACGCGGGCTTGAAAGCGCCCGATTTGGCAAAACGAATGGCCCGCAGCTCCGGATCGTAACGCATGACACCGGCGATGGCGGCCAACGCCAGCGGCACGATGGAGGCGGCGGAAATGATCAGGGAATAACGCGCTTGTACGTCGAATCGTCTGAATCGGGGCAGTGCCAACGATGAACCCTCCAATCGGATGCAACAGAACCGCCACCGTTAGGGGGCGGGGTTCTTGGGGCATGTGTGTTTACGGGTTTTTTGGTGCTTTTATGTCTTAAATATTTTGTACGAATGGGGTTAGCGTTCGGATCGCCCGGACACATTCTTGAACATGGGCCCGCGGGCAGAACGTTATCGTTCCCGCGTCGTTTGCAAAGCCAGAATCGCGTAGGCCGTCACCAGATACGGATTTCCTTCATACCAGCGGTCGGCTTCGTTCACCCAACTGCCGTCGCGTCTTTGCAATTCCGCCAGCTTTTCACACAAATCGGCACGCCAGACGTGCTTTCGCCCGCGCGAATCCTCGATCACGTCTTCACCCCAGGCATGCAGCGCCCGAGCAAACACATGGTAATAATAATAAAGACCTTCCTTCGATCGGGCGCCGGGCATGTTGGGATTTACGTCCAAGGTGTAATGACGGCGAATCCATTCCATGGCCGCCTGCACGCGAGAATCTTTCCGATCCAATCCGGCATACAACAGGCTCTTGAAACCTGCGTAGGTCATGGACCCGTAGGACCGCAACATGGGGCGACCCTCGACGATCTCCGTGCCGGCTTTGCTTTCGCCTCCGTTGACCGGCGAATAGATGAATCCGCCGTCGTCGGCACCGCGAGCGAAAGGCTGATCGTTGACGGAACTGGACATTTGACAGCGTGAAATGAAACGAATGGCCTTGCGATAGACCGGATCGTCTGCGGGCAACCCGCTTTGTTTCAGGGCTTCGAGCATCAACTGCGTGTTAGACAAGTCCGGGCGTTTGTTCGTGCCATAGCCCGCACCGCCGAACCAGACGCTTTCATGATCGTGGTCCTCCTCCTCGTCCCACTGTCCCTTTTTCAGAAAACCCTGCGCATCTCGGATGATCGGGTCGAATCGCGAATCACCTGCGGCGCTCAAAGCCAACAACGCCACGCTGGTATAATAATTCCGCAAGCCGGCGTCCGGAACGTAGATGCCGCCGTCCGGCTGAACAAACCGCAGGACATGCTCCAACGCACTCTTGACGGCGTCGTGTTTGGGGCCGAAGTGTTCATCTTGAATGAAACACTTGACGACCAGTGACGTGACCGCCGGGTCGCTGCGTTCCCGCAGGAGCCAGCCGCCGTCCGGTTGCTGACCCGCTAGAAGGAATGCCAGTCCTTCTTGAATGGTTTGCTCGACGGAATCCGTCGCGCCACCGTCGGCCCGGGCGAAGTGTCCGGTAGCGTTTAGTCCGACCATCACGCCGAGAATTCGAATGAACGCGGTCTTCATGAATCGTTTCTCCGGTGGCCTGGGGAAAATCCTCGCTTGCAAGGATTATATCCTCTTTCGGGTTCAAATGGTCCAATCCCGTGAATATCATTAGGTGAAAATTTGCAATCGGTGTTCCCGCCAATTGGGGGACGGATGACGATGATGGTCTGCCATGGTTACAGACGCAAGTCCGCCAGCACAATCGGCGGATAAGTTCGTACGCAAACTCCTTCTGACCAAATTCCGTTCTTGACCCGTACCAAACCCTATGGTTTTTGAGTGTTAGGTTCTTCGCCATCGTAGCGCGAGCGGGATCGTCTCGATCGTCACTCCGGCGCAAGCCGGAGTCCAGCCAGCGTTTTACTGGATTCCGGCTTGCGCCGGAATGACGCTGCGGGCGTTCGCCGGAATGACGGGCTTCGTGCACGGGATTAACCCAGGACGCCAGCGAGAACGACCCGACCACGACAATGGCGTGGGGCGAACGAGTTGGCTGAGTCGCCCCACTTTCGATCCGTCGAGAATACTGAAAGACCCCGTACCAAACCCCAACCGGTTGGACAGTTTGTCCATGATACACTAGCATGTCACGGAGTCGAACGACACCGATCGGGCGTAACGAACTTCAAGGATCGTCCGTCAGAATTCGACGTGTTTGCAAAGTCCGCATCACAAGGGAAGCGTATGAAGCGACAGGTACGGGCATGCGGATGGTTCCTTCTGATCTTGCCGGTGATGGCGCTCGCCCAAGACCCGCCGGCCGCTAAACCACAAACCAACGGAGCCAAGGATAAGCCGGCTGCGGAAACCGGCACCGCGGAAAAGCTGAGTGACGCCGAGCGCATCACTCACTTGCAAAGTGCCGTCGATCAGAATGAAAGCGTTCTGGCCGAGTTGCAGCGGAAGCTCAACGATCCCGAAAGTGAATTCGCTCGCGCCGAGGTCGATTTCAAGAAACTGGACGAGCTGTTAAAGACTGCCAAGCGGGAAATCGAAGCATGGAAGCAATCCGGCGACAACGAAAAAGCCGCAGAAGCTGAAAAGGCGGTCACCGCGCTACAGCAACGATGGCAGCTTGCGAAGGATCGGTTTGATCTGGCCATTTCGGAGCGCCGCACGCTTCAGGAACAACGGGCGACGATCGAAACAAAGATTCAGCAGGACAGGGCCGCCCTGAATCGATTCCTGGCGCCCGTCCAACCCAAGCCGGTGGATCCCGTCGTGCCGCCGACCGAAAACCCGAACGCGACGACCGCCCCTCCTGCCGGTTCAACCGACGGGACGGCGGCGAAGGAGACGACCAACGGTAGCGGCCCCGTGACCCCGACGGTCACTCCGACGGGTATTCCCTTGACACCCCCGACCTCATCGGCGGACCCGGCTGCAACGGCTCCTGCGAAACCCAAGCCCCCGGACAGAAAGCTGGTCGAGGCTCGCGAAGCAGCCGCTTCCAAGGAGACCGAAGCCGAGCAGGCTGCGGCGGAATTTCGATCCATCGAAGAACGTATCGCCACCTTGCAGAAGACGCTGGAGTCGGAGAGGCAACTGCTGGGAACGGCCCGAAAAAAAGTCGACAACGCCCGGGAAACGGAGCGCACGCTGACCGACCAAGCCGACAAGCTGGTCGACGATGGCGCTGCCCGCGCGGTGATACAGGAAACGCGCGCCAAGGTTCGTGAAGCCCGTCAACGCTCCCTCGAGTACCAGGCTGAATCTCGCCGTCACGTCGATCGATTGGACCAGCTTCAGGATGATTTGGCCAAGCTCCAGGCGGAGCGCATTTCCGCGCTGGAAGAAGTCGAGACGAAGCAACTGGCTGCCGAAACCGCCCGAAAGCAGGTCGAACGCTTCGAAAACCCCTTCTCGGCGCACAACCTGTTCAAGTGGGGGGTGACCCATGGGCCGCGTGTGATCGCGATCATCGTGGTTATGGTCATTCTGCTCACCATGGTTCGGTTGATCGACGATCGCCTCGTCGGATTCATCGCGGGTCGGTCGGACCGCGGAACGGTCCTGGAGCGCGAAAACCGGGCGCGAACGCTTGTCTCCGTATTCCACAGTGCAGCTCGCGTCGTCGTCATCGTCGGCGGATTGCTCATGGTGATTGCCGAATTCAGCCTCAACATCACGCCGCTGATGGGCGGTGTGGCCGTCGTCGGTCTGGCCGTCGCCTTCGGCGCCCAAAACCTGATTCGAGACTTCTTCAGCGGGTTTATGATCCTTCTGGAGAATCAGTACGGCGTGAACGACGTCGTCAGGATTGGTGAAAACTCCGGCTTGGTCGAACGCGTCACGCTCCGCCTGACCGTATTGCGCGACCTGGAGGGCGTCGTGCATTTCATCCCCAACGGAGAGGTGACCAACGTGCGGAACATGACCCACGGCTGGTCTCGCGCCGTCTGGAGCATCGGCGTGGCCTACAAAGAGCGCGTCGACGACGTCATGAAGGTCTTGATGGAACTTGCCGACGAATTGCGACATGACCCGCAGTACGGCCCTCGGATCATGGGAGACGCGGAGATGTTGGGTGTGGACTCGCTGGGCGACTCGGCTGTGGTTATCAAGTTCATGATCAAGACGCAGCCTCTCCAACAGTGGAGCATCAAGCGGGAGTTGCTCCGCCGCATCAAGAACCGGTTTGACGAGCTGGGGATCGAGATTCCCTTCCCACAGCGCACCGTCTATCACCGCGTTGAGGAGGACGAGTCCGCCCGATTCGAAGTGCTGGCGTCCCGGGTGGAGCGCTAGATCCGTCTATGGCGAGGCACGTGGGGATCGTTTGATCAGGGATTGTAGGAATATCCGGACCTCGTCCACGTCCCGCAATACGTAACGCGCTTGCGTGGGAAATCCGAAGGCACCGACGCGAATCCCCGCGCCGGTTTCCCGTAATTCCCGAAACGCGTCTTCATCGGTGTCGTCATCGCCGATATAAATGGGTAGAGTTGTCGAGTCGTTTACACCGAGCGCCTGAAGCACCCACGTCACCGCCCGCCCTTTGTCCCAGACCACGTCCGGCTGAAGTTCGAGGACCATCTTTCCGGTGCGTTTCCGCAGTCCTTTCGTCGCCTTCCAAGCGCTTGCGAACACTTCTTCAACCTGTGCGACGCGGTCCGGTCGAACCTGACGATAATGCAGGGCTACGGAATAGCGCTTGCGTTCGATCAGGGCCCCATCAATCGCCGGCACCGACTCGCGAAACATCGCTTCCGCCTCGTCAAGCGAGGAAAGATGTTGTTCCGCCTCGGCGAACCGGAATCGAAGACCGTCAGGCCCACAGATGTCGAATCCGTGTGACCCGGCATAGACCAGCCGCGGGAGATTCACCAACCGGCGCACGTCGTCCAAATCGCGTCCGCTCACGACGGCCACCAGCGCCGTCGCCGCAAGTTGCTCGACGGTCGCTCGCATCAACGCCGACAGGGTGGCCAACTCCGGGATGCCCGCGATGGGAGTCAAGGTGCCATCGTAATCGAGAAACACCGCCAACCGTTCGGCTGTGGCGATGTTTTGAAGCAGTTTTGAATCATGCAATGCTGAATCGGTCATGGTTGATTTGACACTCCATCGCCCACGGTGAACGGCAACGCGTCTAGCCTGGATTCTGCGCTGTCGCGTGCAAGCGATTGCGATGTCCATCGACCCATAATCACGTTCGACATTCTGTACATCTATACTTCATTTGTAGCGCCCGCCGTCGAATGTTAGAATAACGGCGGAACTACGCTGGTCCAGACTTGTCCAAACTTGGCTTGTCCTCGCGGTCAACGAAGATCACCGAACCAATTCCGCGTTTGTGCCGAAATACAAAGGAGAAATGTTGCCTCCCCACAAATCCAACTTAATCATCACCTCCAACCGCCTCCCGTGCGTTCTGGAACGCGGTGAAAACCCATCCGATTGGAAGACTCGTCCCAGCGACGGCGGATTGATCACGGCCATGGCGCCGGTGTTGCGGGACCGCGGCGGCGAGTGGATCGGTTGGGCAGGAACGTTGGAAGAGGACGGCATTGACGTGGCCTCCATCTTGGCTGACAGCCCGAAGGAATGGGGATATCGTTTGTCGCCGGTCATTTTATCCCGTGCCCAGCACGAAGGGTTTTATGAAGGGTTCGCCAATCAAATCATTTGGCCACTGTTCCACAGCCTCAACGAGCGCTGTCGATTCGCCCCGCGTTTTTGGAAGATGTATCAGGAGGTCAATCTCAAGTTTGCGGACGCGATTTTGAAGCAAGTCGGGAACAATGCGCCATTCATCTGGATTCACGATTATCACCTGATGCTGGTGGCGGAGGAGCTGGGGCGCAAGGGCATCAAGTCCCGTATCGGGTTCTTTCTGCATACCCCTTTTCCGCCGCCGGGCATGTTTCTGAAGCTGCCCTGGCGTGCGCAGATTCTCCGAGGCCTGCTTTCCTACGATCTGATCGGCTTTCAGACCTACGGAGACCGTCGCAATTTCGTGGAATGCCTTCGAGTTCTGATACCCGGATACAAGGTCCGCGGTCGCGGGCGGGTGCAGGTGGCGACCACTCGTCGCGGTGAAACAGGCTTGGGCGTGTTCCCGATCAGCATTGACTACGACGAGTTCGCCAACGAAGCGGTCAGCGAAGCCGTTAACGAAAGCCTCGATTCCCTTCGCGTGGACTATGCGAATCGCAAGGTGATTCTCGGGGTTGATCGTCTCGATTATACCAAGGGCATTCCCAGTCGCCTGAAGGCCTTCGGCATGGCCTTGGAGCGCTTTCCAGAACTGCAACGGCGGATCACCTTCATTCAAGTGGTCGTGCCCAGTCGTTCCAACATCGATCACTATCGCACACTTAAGGAGGACATCGACGAACTGGTGGGCGAGATCAACGGAACCTACACGCGTCAAGGATGGGTTCCGATTCATTACGTGTTTCGCTCGCTGAGCCGTGTCGAACTGCTGGCGCTGTACCGCCGCGCGGACGTCTGCCTGGTCACTCCGCTCAACGACGGCATGAACCTGGTGGCCAAGGAATACTGTGCGTGCGACGTGGAGGAGTCCGGCGTGTTGATTTTGAGCGAGTTCGCCGGAGCGGCGGCGGAGTTGCATCGCGGCGCCCTGCTGGTGAACCCCTATGATCGAGAGGGCATCGCCGACGCCATCAAGACGGCGCTCAACATGCCGTTAGACGAACGCAAGGCGCGGATGCAGCGGATGCGTCGATATATCCGCCACCACGACGTTTACGAATGGGTGGACTCGTTTCTGAAAGCCAGCGCACAACGCGGGTTAGATGAATTTCCCGTGGGGGACCAACTTTCCGAAGACCAGCCAGCCGACGATTGGGGATACCAAAACGAAATCTCGCTTCACGAACGGGTGAACCCCATCCTTCCGGATGCCCCCCAAACCGATCCGCCGATTTAGCCCGACGCCTCGATCAACGGTCGCACGCACCCGGCGGGTGGCCCATGTCCTTTGGACATGGGGGAGCCGATGATTTACGTTCCGTGGTGGGTGGCCCATGTCCTTTGGACATGGGGGAGCCGATGATTT
>CAYRHJ010000021.1:0-119500 GCA_964424105.1 uncultured Phycisphaeraceae bacterium
CGACCACCACCGCCTTGGTTTCCTGCCCAACCTCCGAGAGGTCCATCCCCGAAAAAAGCGCTGTCGTGTCCATGCCCCGGAGGATACCATACGCGTCAAGAGGATTTTTTCTCAGGCTCTGACGGTCGCGGCTCTGAAAGAAGCGGTCTCGACTTGAGTGAAGGGGTGGGTGAATCGCGGGCATGGTGGGGAACGTAAGTCATCGGCTCCCCCACCTCCAAAGGAGGTGGGCCACCCATGCTGGATTCCGGCTTGCGCCCGAATGACGATGGTCACTACTTGCAGATTTCCGTTACTTGCAGCTCTCCGTAGTAACAGATGGAATCCGCTGACCGCGTTCAAGGCAGGCCTGGGTCGTCCTGGCAGGTGACGGTTTCCCGCGCGGCGAAATCGCCGACACCGAGATTGTCGTAAACGATGTTGGCCCAGTCGTTGAAATCCTGCAATTGATTGCAAGAGCTGTCATCGCAATTGCCGTTGGATTCGCCGCAAGCGGTCGTAGTACCCGCGCTGCAATTGATGTTGCGGATGACGCCGGATTGAATGCCGCCTCCATTCCAATCGATGGGGGTGGCGCCGCACACGCCGGCGGACTCGTCCAGGTTGTTCTCGTTCAAAACGATTCGCGTTCCGATTGAATAGTCAATGATGCCGTTACCGATTGAATTGCAGTCGCCGCCATCGATACCGGGGAACTGAAACCGGTAGTTCATGACGGAATTGTAATTGGGCTTGTAATTGCGATTCTCGAAGCCGCCGTGTCGAAGGTTCAGGTTGTGTCCCAACTCGTGCATCATGGTTTTTGAAACGGCGCTGGTGGACGTGGGCGAAAAGGGCAAGGTCACCATGAAATCGTCGGCGTTGATTTCGGCGACGCCGGAGCTGTTGTTGGTCGAACTGTTGTAGCGATGCGTGAAAATGGAATAGTGAAAATAGCCTTTGCGGTCGGGGTCGAAGTGTATGGCTTTCAGACTGTTGAACTCGCTGCCGAAGACGATGAAGGCGGGCGATCCGGAGATGAAATTGCCGCCGGTGAAGGCGCCGCCTTGGCCATAGTCCACGTGGAGGTTGATGCCGATGCTGCCGTCGGGATTGGGGACGGGCGAGTTCGCGAAGGCCCCCACGATGGCATTGACGACAGATGTCGTCGGCCGGTGCGAGTGAGACCCGATATCGAAGCTGTCGTCCGTCCAATCGGTTTCCACGAAAATGTCTTTGCGGCAGGGATCGGCGCCCATGGCAGGCAGATCGACGCCGCCGGCGGTTCCGAAAACCTCTTCGCCGTCCAGCAGACCATCACCATCCGTGTCCGGGTTCGTGGGATCCGTTCCGGTCGCGCAGGGCAGGCTTAGCAGGCAATCGTCCGTTTCAAAGGCATCGACGATGCCGTCGGAATCGCCGTCGGTGGTGCAGTCGGTTCCGGCCCCCAGAAATGTTCCCGGGGCGGCGTTGCAATCGCTTTCGGTGATGACGTCCACACAGCCGCCACCCGTGCAGCAAGCTCCGATGGACGTTCCGCAACAGGGATCGATGGCTGAGAAGGCGTTCAGGACGGCGAATAAATCGAGCAAGTTGATCGTCCCGTTTCCACCGCAAGGTTCCAGGTCCACCTGTTCGAACGTGCAGGAAGTGAATTCGTCCACGATGCCCGCGAGGACGCAGAACAGATCGAGCAGGTTTACGGTGCCGTTTTCATCGATGTCACCGTAGATGTGCGGCGGGTTCTGGCAAACGGTTTCGATGCAGCGGTCCAAGGTGCACAAATCGCCGTCGAAACAATCGCCCGGGCCGGCGCAAGATTGACCCCAAACGGTGGATGACAAATATATCGACGCGAGCATGGCTCCCGCCGCCCATTTTCCCGAGTTCGGCATGATTTCGCTCCTCGCAATTCGATTGGCGGCTGTCGCGTTGCCATCACCTCGAGCAAAGGGGAATGCGAGAGCCTACACATCGAACAGTAGTAAATTGGGGCGGCCAATGCAAGTCTTTCATGACGGGTCATTTGGACCGGCACCGACGAAAACCGGAGCCGAACACCGTGTTGAAGTGTCTGGGCTATGGGTCCAATGGCCCGATCGCGGCTGTTCGTCAGGGCGCGGCGGGGCCGAAGAGGGCCAATGCGGCGGCCGAAATCAGCGTGGACACGGCGGTGCTGACGCCGCCGAAAAGTCCGTCGATGACGGCGTCACCGACGACGCAACCCCCCAGTGTGTACATGCCCAACAAACCAGCCAGAACGCCGGCTCGTAATCGGCGAATGGGATGATTCCGTTCTTCTTTCATCTGCAAGATTCTCCTGATCCAGTCCCGTGCGATTTCAAACGGCCGGGCGTCACGACGCCGGGGTTCCTTGTCTTCACGGAAATTTCGCTTGTAACTTAGTCATAACTAATAAACAAAGAACAGCCTAACTTCGATCATGGGTCTTGTCAAGTGTCTGCGCCGATTTCCGCACCGGCAAGTCGAAATCGCAACGGGCGGCGCCCGCAGCGGACCTCGATTCATTGGTGGCCAGCAAGTGATCCTTCGGCGAGCGAATTGGCCCGCGTTCTTCTGGATTCCGGCTTGCGCCGGAATGACAGGCCAGGTGAACGGGATGGACGCAGGCCGGCGGCGAGCATGACCCTACCATGACGGTGGCGTGAGGCCAAAAAGTGGGCCGCGGCGCCCCGCTTTCGATAAGTCGCGAGAACCGAAAGACCCTGCGTCGCCATCGAGCAGGCGTGACACGCAAGGCGCGCAGGTTAACCGAATGTGTCCGGTCAGGTCGCGGGTGGTGCATCCAACGAGTCATTCACTTGACCTGAAAGCATTCCACCGGCCCGCCGCAGCCGTCATCGAATCGAATGGCGGATTGAACGGATTGGATGGCGATTTCTTCGGCGCTGGGGAGTCGTTCGTACAAGGCATGCAGGGCGCCGTAGGCATATTGTGAACCGCTGCCAATGGCGCAATAGTGCTTGTGCTCCCAAACGGTCATGTTTCCGTGCACATCGAAGATGCCGAACTTGTTGGCTACGAGAAACGATGAATCCAGATCGCTGAAGGGCGAGTCGCCCGAATCCCGCTGGTCCTTGACCAGGGTGTAATTTCGCCGCAGAGATTTCCAGAATTTCAGAAAAAAATCAAAAACCGCTCGTTCGGTGTTCATGCGCGGATCGCGCTGCCTCTTGACGTAATGATCGAAGATGTTTTGGTACACGCTCCAGCCGGCTAATCCGACCCAGGAATTGCCTATCTTGCGAACCTTGGATCGTCCCACCAGATCGGCGGTGTAGTCCTTTTGTGGCCCGGTCAGATAGAGCGTGTCGGCGGCGATGAAGGTGCGATTACGTTTCTTGACGGCTACAACAATGGACATGCACGGTATCCTGGGGGTTTGCGATCGCCGTCGCCAGTCCTGGGAGACATCATGGCGGGGCGACTCGATTCGATCGTTGGGATGCGCTTCAATCGGTGGTCAGACTTTCAATAGCGTATGGACCGCAAGACCGGGCAGCTTGTCGCGACCGCCCAGGCCTTCCAATTCGAGAAGAAACGAGGCTCCGACCACCTCGCCGCCAAGCGAACGCACCAGCTTGACGCAGGCGGCCATGGTTCCCCCGGTGGCCAACACATCGTCCACCAGCAACACTCGATCACCTTTTTCGATGCTGTCGGAATGAATTTCCAGCGTGTCTTGCCCGTACTCCAATGCGTATGATTGTGCCAGGACTTTTGACGGTAGCCTGCCGGGTTTTCGGATGGGAACGAAACCGGCCCCCAAGCTCTGTGCGACAGCGGATGCGAAGATGAAACCGCGTGATTCTGCCCCGGTGACGACCTCGACGGCTTCGTTTCGAAACGGGTCTGTCATGTTCCGGATGGCGGCGAGCAGGGCTTGCGGATGCCGCAGCAGCGGTGTGATGTCCTTGAAGACGATCCCCGGCTTGGGAAAGCCCGGAACATCGCGGATGAGTTCCAATAAGCGAACGGATTCCACGTTGGGCTCTCGTGGGGCAAGGATACTTGATCAAACGCAACCCCGACGGCGACAACATGGGTCGCCGGTGGGGCGAACGACATCCGCGATGCTATCGGCCCATGACCATGGCCGCAATGTTTTCAAGACCCTAATCGATGAACGTCAGGTGAAAAGACCTGATTTCACGTGTCAATTGCGTTGACCGCCATTCGACTCGACGTGCCGGATTGGGAACTTCGTGGATGCTTGATGAGTCAGGTGCGTCAAAAGTTCGCCTGCCTGGTTGGCCTGACGTGGGAGGCAACGGTCCTACCATGGACCGGTTGGATTGCGGATGGCTCGAAACACGTGCTGGTCCCGGCGGGGTTGTAGACTTGTGGTTGAGTTGTGCTATATTTCCCGGCTTGCAACAAGATTCGCCGGGCGGCGCGGCCCGTGGGGCGAATCGGATTGCATGTCTGTATCTGATTCGAAGGGCCTACGGTGAACGTAACCCTAGGCTGAACAATAGATTCGAAGACGACACAAGAATCCAAGAATCAGTGGTGACGCACATTCCAGGCTGACCGTCCCATTGTGGAGGCGGAAATTCGGCATGCGTTTTTTGATTCGATGGCTAGATTTGTCTGGTTGAACACGAGGAAACCGACGGACATGATGATCGACGAGCGACGAACGACGGGAAGCGGGTTTTGGGAACTGGGCACTTGGGTGCGCGGTTTTGGAGCGCCGACGTGGGCGTTTTTTGTCCTGGCAACGGGGTTTTTGAGCGGAACCGCGTTTGGTCAGGAGGTAACGTTGGCAGACCAATCTGCGGTCTTCGAGCCGATTGTCATTCCGGCTATTTGGTGGAGCGCTCCGATTGGCAGCGTGATCGCGTTGTTCTTCGCATGGAAGTTTTACAAGGAAATGATGAGCGCGGGCGAAGGCGACGCGGACATGATCGAGATCGCTGCCTATGTCCGCGACGGTGCCTACGCCTACCTGCGGCGGCAATACAAGGTCGTGGCGGTTTTTTTCGTCGTCGTGTCCATCCTGCTGTTTATCATGGCCTATGTTTTTCATGTCCAGCACAAGATTGTGTTCTTCGCGTTTCTGACGGGCGGATTTTTCAGCGGCCTGTGCGGTTTTTTGGGAATGAAGACGGCGACGAACGCGGCCCATCGCACAGCGGCGGGGGCACGGGAATCTTTGAACCGGGGCTTGGTGGTGGCCTTTCGAGCGGGCGCGGTCATGGGACTGGT
This sequence comes from uncultured Phycisphaeraceae bacterium, assembly GCA_964424105.1. Lineage (GTDB taxonomy): Bacteria > Planctomycetota > Phycisphaerae > UBA1845 > UBA1845 > CAYRHJ01. The sequence continues at coordinate 5,212 of CAYRHJ010000021.1, forward strand.
GGTCGTGGGGTTCGGACTGTTGGACATCACGGTGTGGTTTCTGGTGTTGACCAAGTTGGCCCCTGCGATTTGGCCCGACTTTCATATGAGCCTGACCGAGGTGACGGTGGTGATGCTGACATTCGGGATGGGTGCCAGCAGTCAGGCGTTGTTCGCGCGCGTGGGTGGGGGGATTTATACGAAGGCGGCGGACGTCGGTGCGGACTTGGTGGGCAAGGTTGAGGCGGGGATTCCCGAAGACGATGCCCGCAACCCGGCGACGATCGCGGATAACGTGGGTGACAACGTGGGTGACGTCGCGGGCATGGGGGCGGACCTGTACGAAAGCTATTGCGGGTCGATTCTGGCTACGGCGGCGTTGGGCGTGGCTGCGGCGGCGGCGATGACTTCCGATATGCACATTGCCGTACTGGGTGGTATGCGGTTTCTGGCTGCCCCTATGGTGTTGGCCGGCATCGGAATCGTGTTGTCGATCATCGGCATTTACATGGTTCGAACGCACGAGGGGGCGTCGATGGGTCAGTTGATGGCGGCCCTTTTCAGGGGCATCAACGGCAGCTCGCTGATGATCGCCATAGCCGCGGGTGTGGTCTGTTATCTACTGTTCGGCGATATCGAGGCATACAGTACGGAGTTCGCGGACGTCCGCTGGTGGGGCATCTGGATCAGCATCGTCACCGGATTGGCCGCCGGAATCATCATCGGCAAGTCCACGGAGTATTACACGAGTTACGAATATGAGCCGACCAAGCGAATCAGCCAGCAGGCGCTGACCGGGCCGGCGACCGTCATTATTTCCGGAACCGCGGTGGGAATGAAGAGCACGTGGGCGTCACTTTTGACGGTGGTGGTAGCCATCATGGTTTCGTTCATCGCAGCCGGGGGCGGTCTTGAATTCATGCTGGGCTTGTACGGAGTCGGAATCGCCTCGGTGGGCATGTTGGCGACGTTGGGAATCACGTTAGCGACAGACGCGTATGGCCCGATCGCTGACAACGCCGGCGGAAACGCCCAAATGACCGACCAGGCACCCCATGTGCGGGAACGGACCGACGCGCTGGACGCGTTGGGCAACACGACAGCGGCCACCGGCAAGGGGTTCGCCATCGGATCGGCGGCGTTGACCGCGTTGGCGCTGTTGGCTGCGTACGTTGAAGAGGTGCGCGTCGGACTGATCCGTGAGGCGGAGTCGGTCACCGTTGCCAAGTTGGATGTGCCGAACGATGGCTTGGCGATGTATCTTGGTCACCGAAAATTCGGCATCAATCCGGTCATGGGTGGATCGCGGACCTTCGACTGCCTGTTGTTGATGGACGGCGTGGCTGATGAATTCGAAGTGGGTGCAACGTATACGGTGACGGCTGAGAGCGCGCAAAAAAACGAGCGAACGATTTCGCACCAGGGTCGGACAAGAGAGTTGGTGTCGGCCCGGCACGCATCCATGAACCAATTCATGACGTTTTATGATGTGACGTTGATGAATCCCAAGGTTTTATGCGGGATGTTCTGCGGGGTCATGCTGGTGTTCGTGTTCTGCGCGATGACGATGGAGGCGGTCGGGCGGGCGGCCAACGCGATGATGTTGGAGTGTAGGCGGCAGTTCGGAAAGATGCGGGACTATCTGCGCAAACAGGGCAAGGACGAAGCGTTCATCCGCGATCCAGGGAATTGGCCCAATCGACCCGTGGAGTTTGAAGGAGCGGTTTATCCCGATTATGCGCTGTGCGTCAGGATTTCGACCGCCGGCGCGCAACGAGAAATGATCGTCCCGTCGCTGATGGCCATCGTCACGCCGATTGTCGTGGGCCTGGTGCTGGATGTCGGCGGCGTGATGGGTCTGTTGGCCGGCGGTTTGACTTCGGGTTTCGCCGTCGCGGTTTTCATGGCCAACGCGGGCGGTGCCTGGGACAACGCCAAGAAGCTGATCGAGACGTATGGTAAGGTGACGGCCAAGGCATTCCGCGACGATCCCAAGGTTCGCGAATCCATACCAGCCGCCATTCGAGAAGGGATTGCCAATCGAGCGGCTGATGCGCCGGACGACATGATCGTCTACGGCAAGGGCAGCGAAGATCACAAAGCCGGCGTGGTGGGTGACACGGTGGGCGACCCGTTCAAGGACACGTCGGGGCCTAGCCTGAACATCCTGATCAAGCTCATGAGCATGGTCAGCGTAGTCTTCGCCGGGTTGATCGTAAAATTCGCACCGGAGATCAGCGCTCTGCTGGGATTGCAATAGTCGGCGAACTGCACGGACGAAATGACGAGGGTCTTTCAGTTTTAGGTTTTGCGCCATGGTAGCGCGAGCGGGATCGTCACTCCGGCGCAAGCCGGAGTCCAGGCAGCGTTCTACTGGATTCCGGCGTGCGCCGGAATGACCGGCTGGGAGCACGAGATGGACGCCGAACGCCGGCGAGTCGACCCAAGCATGACGGTGGCGTGGGGCGAAAAAATCGGCTGAGTCGCCCCATTTTCGATCAGTCGGGAAAACTGAAAGACCCAGACGAAATGACGGCGCGGGTTTTCAGCGGGTCGTCGCGCTGCTATACTGCCGATGATGATGAGGACCATGGCGGCGGAACAATTCTCGGTCGAGCTGGCCCGGTTGGCCGACGACAATAAATGCGAAGACATCGCGATCATGGACCTGCGCGGTCGATCGAGCGTGACTGATTTTTTTGTCATCGCCAGCGGCTCGTCCGATCGCCAACTGCGCAGCACGGCGGACCTGCTGAAATCACACGCCAAGAAGCTCGGCGAAAAGCCCTATTCCATCTGCGGCTACGATACAGCCTCGTGGATTCTTGTTGATTTCGTAGACGTCGTGGTGCACCTTTTTCTACCGGTATCCCGCCAGTATTACGATTTGGAATTGATGTGGGGTGACGCGCCGCGCATTTCATGGGCACGGTCGGCGTCGGCATGATTCCGCGAGCCGGGTCCCCGTCCCATCGCCGATTTCTGATCCTGGACATGGGTGTTTGAAGGGGTCGTGTCAACGTGCGGTCGACGATCGAGTTATTGGCGACGCGGTTCAAAACAGCGATTGCCCAGGCAGTGGACGTTCCCGGGTCGGATGTCGATCCGATGATTCGGCGATCGCAAGACGACAGATTCGGCGACTACCAGTCAAATTGCGCGATGGCGCTGGCCAAGAAAATGGGCGCTAAGCCTCGCGACTTGGCCGAGAAGATCAAATCCGCGGTTGACCTGTCGGGCGTCTGCGAACCGCTTGAAATCGCGGGGCCGGGGTTTATCAATATTCGCCTGCAAGACGATTTCGTCGCAAGGGAACTCGCCTCGATTCTCCTGGCAGAGGCGGGAATGGATCGTCTGGGCATCGCGCCGGTCAAGAATCCAACCGTTGCGGCGGTGGACATGTCCAGCCCCAATCTGGCCAAGGAAATGCACGTCGGACATCTGCGAAGCACGATCATCGGGGACTGCATCGCCCGCGTGTTGGAGTTTTTCGGCCACGACGTTCACCGAATCAATCACGTGGGCGATTGGGGCACACAGTTCGGGATGTTGCTGGCCCACCTGCGTCGCACGCAGCCAGCCGTTCTGGATTATCCCGAATCGCTGGTCCTGGGCGATCTTGAAGAATTCTACGTGCAGGCCAAGCGTAGCTATGATTCCGATGCGTCATTTGCCGAGGTGGCCCGTAGCACGGTGGTCGAGCTTCAGCGGCAGGAACCCGCGGTGATGGCCATCTGGTGGGCGTTTTGCGCGGAATCTTTGCGACACTGCCACGAAATCTACGAACGATTGGACGTGGCGATTGAAGACCGCGGTGAAAGCTTCTATCGAGACCGATTAGCGGGCGTCGTGCAAAGTTTTCAGGAAGCCGGTTTGGCGCGGGAAAGCGACGGGGCGATTTGTGTATTCCTGGATGGCTATACCACCCGCGAGGGCACACCGCTGCCGATGATCATTCGCAAGTCGGATGGCGGCTACAATTACGACACGACCGATCTGGCGGCCATTCAACATCGTTTGGTGGACATTGGCACAAGGAAGCTGATCTACGTCGTCGGCGTTTCGCAAAAACAGCACTTCGACATGTTGTTTGCCGCCGCACGAAAGATCGGCTGGGTCGACGACGAGGTGCAACTGGAGCACGTTGGATTCGGAAACCTGTTGGGTTCCGATGGCCGACCTTTCAAAACGCGCGAAGGCGGTACCGTGAAACTTCGCGACCTGTTGGACGAGGCCGTGGCTCGCGCACGCGGTGTGGTGGAACGAAACGTTCAGGCGGGCGATCGCCCGGGGATTTTTGACGAGGCCACGATCGAGTCCATCGCCAGCGCCGTCGGCATCGGGGCGATCAAGTATTTCGATCTGTCACATAGCCTGGGCAGCGATTACAAGTTCGATTGGGAGACCATGTTGGCCATGGAGGGCAACACCGCCCCCTACATGCTATACGCCTACGCCCGCGTGCGGAGCATAGGCCGAAAGGCGGGGGTCGACTTTTCCAAGTTGCCGGGCGACGGGCCGATTCAACTGTTTCACGAGAGTGAAATCAAGCTCGGCAAGGCGCTGCTCCGCTTCGCGGAAACTGTTCATCAAATGGCCGCGGAGTTGAGGCCCAACATACTGACGGACTACTTGTACGAGCTGAGCCGGGCTTTCAGCGTCTTTTATGATCGGCGGCACGGCGTGCGGGTGATCGACGCGGAATCGGACGAGGTGAGACAATCGAGACTGCGACTGTGTGACCTGACCGCGCGCACGTTGAAGCTCGGTTTGGGATTGCTGGGCATCCGCACGGTGGAGCAGATGTGACGGTTGGCTGAATGATCGGCGGCCCGCCCGGCTTTCCGCAGGTTGGCTCATGAACGATGCATTCGTTTGACATTCGTGAACGATGCGATCGAAACTCGTTCGTCGCCATCCGTCGAATGGACCACAATGAGGCCGCCCATCGACACATGAACATGTCCCCAAAGCGCGTCGATTCCCACCGATTGAAGGCGCCCTTGTCCATCCTCGTCGCCACCATTCTCGCAGTACCCATCCTGGCCATCAGCATCTTCGCCGCCCAAGCCCGCACCGACGACATCGATTCATTCTTGTATGCCTTTTATGCCAAACGAATGCTGAATGGTCAGCGACTCTACACCGACCTGTGGGACAACAAACCACCCGGCGTTTTCTGGGCGGACGCCCTGGGCCTGTTCATTTCGGGCGGCGAATATTGGGGAATAGCAGCCGTCTGCGGGCTTGCGGCGCTGGGTACCTGTCTCGTATTCCTGATCGTAGCGTCGCGACTCTTCGGCCCATTCGTCGCGTGCATCGGCACGGTATTGGCCGCAACGTTCGTATTCATCCATGACTACCACGTGGGCAGCAATCGCCCCAGCACGTTTTACGTTTTTTTCGAGCTGTGTGCCATGTCGTTCTACTTGCGCACATTCGGGCCGTCGAAAAACGCGGCTGCGCATCTGTTCGGTGCCGGCGTTTGGGCGACCTGTGCCGTCGCGTTTCGTCAGACCGCGTTCTCCGCGCCGGCTGCGATCGTCGTCCATCAGATTTTCCTGGTCGCGCGGCGGAGAATGCCGGTATCCAAACTGTTGACCAACGTTGGCACGATGTTGGCTGGCGCGGTCGTGGCTGGTTTGGTCATCGTAGGATTACTGGCCCGTACCAGCGACCTGTCCGATGCCTGGCACGGAATAGTCGGCTCCAACGTCGGATACTTCGCGCATGGGGACAAATCTGAATTCCTACCCGCGATGTTCGGCTGGGAAGAGCACCTCCGCGTTCTGGGGCTGCCGCTGATCCTGGCAGCCGGCGCCGTCATCTATGAATTGATTGCAACGATTCGAACGCGGTTATCACCGGCCAGCGCGGGTCTGACAATCGCCAGCCGGCAGCCGCATTCGGGAACCGGGTCTCTCGTGGACACAAATGACCCATCAGCCACCGATTCCGCCGTTCCATCGCTGTTCGGATTGTTGATGTTCTGGTTGGCTGCCGCGCTATACCTGGCCCTGATCGGTCCCAGCCAGCGCATCATGTATTTCGGCGTCGCGCTCGTGCCGTTGATCCTGCTCGCAACCCACGGCGTCTGGCTATTGATGCGCAACCATCAACGCGACGGCCGCACGCGAATGGAAGTCATCGTAGCCACCTTGTGGTTTGCTTATATGGTCTTTCCGGCCCTCAATCACCAATTCAAAGCCGCTCAAATCGCCGAATTTCACCGTTTCCACGACCGCGCGACGCCTCGCCACGCCACCGTGGTCGATTGCATTCACCGGCATGCACGTCAAAACGATTCATTGTACATGTGGGGCTATTATCCGCCGGTGTACTGGTACGCGGATAGGCCGCTCGCCCAACGTTACATCGTCACAACGCTCGTTGATCAGCTTGGCCCCGCAGCCCAACGTTTCATTGATAACGTGGTAGCAGATTTACAAAGCCAGCCCCCGGCCGCCATTGTCGTGGGTCCCGGCGAACTACAGACCATTGAACATCCACCGCCGGATCACCCACTACGATATGGCAACTTCGCTGAATGGCTGAAACGTGAATATGAACTGCCCGGCGACTGCGAGTGCGGCTCCGTATGGATCCACCGCGGAACCTATTGACGTTTGAATGGTGTAATGGCCGGGTGGCCCACCTCCTTTGGAGGTGGGGGAGTCGATGATCACCGCATGTTTCATCCGTTTCTTAACAGAGCCGCGACCGTCAGGGAGCGGTCTTCGTGTCTATTCGAATGGCAGGTCGGCCGGGTGGCCCACCTCCTTTGGAGGTGGGGGCGTCGATGATCACCGCATGTTTCATCCGCCTATTATTGATGTTTGAATGGTGCAATGACGTTGACCCATGCTTGCCGTAAAACCGTCACCCCGGCGAAAGCCGGGGTCCAGGCACGCGTGCTGCCATTCCACTCCTTCGCGGAAACGACCACCATCGTTCAATTGACCATTCAACGATCAATAGTTCGTGGCGCTGCTTGGGAGGTCACGCCCGTTGCGTCTCCGATCGCATGAAGCGCATCAGGCTTCAAGCGTTGCCAGCAGCGGCGGTCTGCGACGACGACGACGCTTTTTGGGCGCGCCGGGCACGCGAACCTCCACAGGCCGCGGCTCCGCATGGTTGGCGAGTTGCAGAACTTCGCCAGCCGTCGGGGCGAACAGATCGGCGTTGATTTCCTTCCACAACCCGTCCGCACGATTGAAGACGCCGCCGGAAACCATAATGTTCATAGTGGGGTTGGAACCAACCTCCCGAATCAGGTCGACCAGTTCACGCGTCCCCGGCACGCCCCGCGGTTGGGTACCGAAAATCAGGAGTACCTGCGGCCTCAAATCACCCACCAATGACAGGATCTCGTCACTCGGAACCCCTCCGCCGACAAAATAGACCTCCCATCCATCCGCTTCCAGAAGATCCGCGCACATTTGGGCGCCCAATTCCTCCGGCTCCCCGTCTGCACACATGATCAGAATGCGCTTCCCGTTCAAATCCTTTCGCTTCAATGCCAACTGCGCCTGATCTGCCAAGCTGCGATTGATCCGCGTGGCCATGTGCTCGACGGCGAGATTGATCTCGTCTCGCCTGAAAAGCCCTTCCACGCGTTCCATCGCCGGCCAAAGTATTTCTTCGAAAATCTGGCGACCCGACATGTCGCTGGTCAGTTGATGCTGGACCAAGCCGCGGCAGGCGGCGCGGTCGCCGGAAAGCAGGGGTTTCATGTACTGTTCGAGCAGGGTGCTGCGCATAGACCGTTCCTCTTCAGCGTTGGACCGGACAGGGAGAACAAACGCCAAGGGCCTCCTGCCCGATCCCGAAACGGTCCGCCGCGTTCAAAAGTGTCGTCGCCCGGACTCCGCCGGGTCATCGTGTCCCAAGGACGCAATCATTCTTGTGATCGAATGGCCGGAAACGGTAACCCCGAAGGATGATGCGACGGGTAAGTTACTGACTCGGCAGGCGTACTATCGACGGCCGTACGAATTGTTCTTGAGGCCACTTGCGTCGCGCCGCGTGCGATCATTCTTATCAGTCGCACGCGGTCAGGGTCACGCAAAACTTGCCGCGCCTGATACCGATAACCAGCGACTCCGATTCATCGGGCGCCGTTTCTGCGCTCTTGCCGCGCTTCGTCTTCCATTTCCAAACGAATGGCCCGGCCCAGGTGACGGCGGAAGACGACGTGCGGCGGCAGGTGAACGTCTCGATCCACACCCGGCGGGCAATCGAGACCAAAAACGTACACGTCCTCGCCGGCCAGAAAAACCCGCGCGACCGCATATCGATGCTGTTCGACTTGAAAGGCCACGACCGGACGAATTTCGGTAACCGTCGCACTGGGCGCGATGCTTCCGATAAACGACGCAATATTTTTGTCCAAATCACTCGGCAGTTCGTTCAACGGCAAACTGGAGATACCCATGACCAACATGAACCGTGTGCCCAGGTGCAGTGCATGAACATCGTCGGGTGACAATTCCCAGTGCGGGTAGTAATTCGGCTCCGTTTGTCCGGAGACGACCCAATACCGCTCGACCGCTTGACCGCCGAGCGACGCCGTAAACCGAAACAGCGACATGTTACCTTCCCGCTCCAGCGGTCGGCCCGTAAACGCGGCGACAAATTCGACATCAGCCGGCGCGTCATTTCGCAACTCGCGCTGCAAGTAATCCAGGGCCTGTTGTCGGTCGGTCGGGTTCACGATTTCGAGCGCCCTTCGACACACCCGTTGACAGGTCACGGGCGTCTCCCTAGCCTGATTCCACCTTCGACACTATATCACGCAAGTGGAGAAAGCGTGCGTCATTCGCCCCTGAATCAGTTTCACGACGATGCGAAAGCCAAAATGGTGGACTTCGCCGGCTGGCGCATGCCCATCTACTATCGCGGTATCCAGGAGGAACACGTCCACACGCGAACGCAGGTCTCCGCGTTCGACGTCTCCCACATGGGTCGCATCCATCTTCAAGGGTCGGACGTCGAAGCATTTCTACAAAACCTGTGTACCCGAAACCTCGACGGCACTGCCATGGGACAATCCAAGTATTCGCACATTTGTCGCGAAGACGGCGGCATTCTCGATGACGTGATCGTCAGCCGCCACGAAGACCATTGGGTCGTGGTGTGCAACGCTTCAAACCGTGAAAAAATCCTGGCTTGGTTTCAACAGCACGTACGCGGGCAGGCGGTGAACATCGCCGACCACACGCTGGATACCGCGATGATCGCCGTCCAGGGGCCGGCTGCGATAACCCATATGCAGGACGCCTTCGGACTCGATTTTTCTACGTTAAAACGATATTGGTTCGTCGATGGCGAACTGATGGGGATGCGGTATTCGATTTTTCGCAGCGGCTACACCGGCGAGGACGGCGTCGAAGCCGTCATCACTGCGGCTGCGGTTCCGTTGGTGCTGCCCAGACTGATCGAAGCCCAAGGTGCCGGTCCCTGCCGACCCGCAGGCTTGGGTGCGCGCGACACGCTGCGGATGGAGGCGGCTATGCCGTTGTATGGCCACGAACTGCTCGAATCCGTGGATTCACTGTCCGCCGGCCAGGGTTGGTGCGTCGATTTGAGCGTCGATTTCATCGGCGCAGGGGCGTTGCGGAGATTGAAAGACAAGGGGCTGACCCGTAGGCTGGTGGGAATGGAACTTGACGGCAAACGGATCGCCCGACAAGGGTACGGGATTCTGAAAAACGGCAAAACCATCGGAGAGGTGACAAGTGGCACCATGAGCCCGACACTGGGCAAGAGCATCGCCATGGGGTTCGTGGAAGTGGATAGGTCGGAGATGGGAACGACGGTTGAAATCGACCTGGGCCGGAAGACAAACGAGGCGAGAATCGTACCATTGCCGTTCTATAAACGCCCGCGTTAGAGCCTTGGCCGCGCGATTATTGAACTGATTACTAAATTGGAGCTGTAATCAAATGACTGACGTACCTACGGATCGCAAATACAGTCGGACACATGAGTGGTTTAAGCAGACTGGTGAATCTGTGATGGTTGGAATTACCCAATTTGCGGCGGACGAGTTGACTGACATCACCTTCGTCGACCTGCCCGACAAGGGTACGCAAGTTCAGGCCGGGAAAGAGTTTGGAGAAATCGAATCCGTCAAGGCCACGTCGGAGCTGGTGTCCGCGTTGGACGGCGAAGTGATCGAAATCAACGCCTTGCTGAACGATTCGCCGGAATTGGTGAATTCTGATCCTTTCGAGGGGGGATGGATGATCAAGCTGCGTGTTTCCAACGTTACGGCGCTTGACGAGTTGATGGATGCGTCGGCCTATCAATCGTTTTGCGTCGCATCTGCCCATTGATGCCCAATCCGCAACCATCGCGGGAGTGTACCTCGGAATGACCCATGCACGCATTTACCGATTGGCCGATGCACTTTAATGGAATTAAACCCGCGTAATCAAGGCCGGAGCATTTTCGTCCGCGAAAACAGTTCGGACGGGTCTTGCGTTCGGCTAGGTCCGATGCTAGGCTTTCCGGCTTGAGTATTCGGCGATGTGCTCGACCAGGCCTTTCGGCGGCTGTAGGTGACTAATTGGGATAACGTTAACGGCGACTCGTGAAAGAATGACACCGGAACAACGAACGACGATTATAACTGATTATCGATCACACGAGGGCGACACGGGGTCCCCGGAAGTGCAAGTGGCCATCTTAACGTCGCGAATCCAAGAGCTGACGGATCATCTGCGCAACCACATGAAAGATCACTCCTCGCGCCGCGGGCTTTTGAAGATGGTGGGCAAGCGAAGTCACCTGTTGAAATATTTGGCCAAGAAGGACCGATCGCGATATCAGACGGTGATTGGTCGATTGGGGTTGCGAAAGTAGGAATTGACGGTACGGGTCGGATGATGGAATGGTTGTTTTCGCCCGCGTTGGCGGGTCCCTCCCCGGTGCGGTGCGCTCTTGCGGCGCGTCTCACACCTTTTGACGGCGACGGCTTACAGTTCATGTTGACAAGGGAAACTAGGTTTTTGAGCCAGGAACAGAGGTCGTCTAGGCCAAAAGGGCGACGCTGCGCGGCCACACTTCGAATGGATGTTGGAAATGAGTGATGGATTGATGGAGACGGAAACATTGGAACGAGTCGATCGTACGCTGCACTTCGTTGAACGTGAAATCGGTGGTCGAACTTTGCGTATCGAGACGGGCAAGATCGCCAAGCAGGCGGAGGGTGCGGTTTTCGTGTCATACGGGGAGACGACGATCCTGGCGACGGTCATCAGTGCGGACCCTCGCCCGGGAATCGATTTTTTCCCCTTGACGGTGGACTACCGGGAAAAGATTTATGCGGCTGGGAAGTTTCCCGGCGGATTTTTCAAGCGTGAAGGTCGGCCGACCACGAAAGAGATTCTGACGATGCGTTTGATCGATCGTCCGATGCGACCGCTTTTTCCCGCGGGATACAATGACGAGGTTTTGATTCAATGCATGGTGTTGTCCTCCGATCAGCAAAACGATCCTGACATTCTATCCGTCATCGGCGCGTCGGCTGCGCTGAACATCTCCTCCATTCCGTTTGACATGCCCATGGGGGCTGTACGCATCGGCTGCATCGATGGGGAGTACGTTGTGAATACGACGGAATCCCAGTTGGAATATTCCACGATGGACATGGTCCTGGCGGGGCATCCTGCCGGCGTGAGCATGATCGAGGTGGGCAGTCAGGAACTGTCCGAAGACGTGGTGGCGGGGGGCATTGCGTTGGGACACACGATCATTGTCGAGATCGCGTCAATGATCGAGGAGCTGAAGAAGAAATGCGGACAGCCCAAGACATGGGAACCGCCTGCTTCGAACGACAAGCTCGCTCGAAAGGTGCGAGCCTTTGCCTATGATCGCCTTCGCGAAGCCCGACAGTTCGCGCGAAAATTGGAGCGCAAGGCGGCGGTGGATGCTGTCTGGAAGGACACGATTGCGCAACTGTGCCCGGCGGACGCCGAGGTCGATTATACCGCCGGCGACGTGAAAGTGATTCTTGACGATCTGACGGGCGAGATCGTCAAGTCGATGATCTTAACGGAAGGAAGGCGGTCGGACGGGCGCGGTCCGCGGGACCTGCGTCCGATCGATTGTGAGGTGGGCATTTATCCGCGCGTGCATGGGTCGGCGCTGTTCACCCGCGGCGAGACGCAAACCGTCGTGGTGACGACGCTGGGAACGGGGCGCGACGAGCAGATCGTGGACGGGCTGACGGAAGAATTCAGCAAGAAGTTCAACCTTCATTACAATTTTCCGCCGTTCTGCACCGGTGAGGTGAAGCGCGTGGGGGCGGTCAGCCGACGGGAGATCGGACACGGCGCGCTGGCGGAGCGATCGTTGGAGCGGGTGTTGCCTTCGCCGGAAAAATTCCCCTACACCATTCGACTTTCGTCGGAGATCATGGAATCGAACGGGTCAAGCTCGATGGCCTCCGTTTGCGGAGGGACGCTGGCCTTGATGGACGCGGGCATTCCCATCACGCAGCCTGTGGCGGGTATCAGCATCGGTATGGTGCATGACGATCAACGGCATGTTCTGTTGGTGGACATCACCGGCGAGGAAGACCACTACGGTGACATGGACTTCAAAGTGGCGGGCACGCAACGGGGCATCACGGGGATTCAGTTGGACCTGAAGACGGGTTGGGTGACGGATGAGCAGATCCGCGAGACGTTTGAATTAGCCAAGGAAGTGCGGATCGAGATACTCAAGCGGATGTTGAACACGATCCGGCGGCCCAGACCGGAAATCAGCCAATACGCCCCGCGCATTTTGACCATGAAGATCAATCCCGAGAAAATCGGCAAGGTCATCGGACCGGGCGGCAAGGGTATCAAGGGCATCGAAGCCGCCACCGGCGCGTCGTTGGATATTGATGACGACGGGACCATCCACATCGCCTGTATCGATGCGGCTGCGGCGGAACGTGCCCGGGAGATGGTGGAGATGGTGACCCAAGAAGTGAAGCTCGGGAAGATTTATTCGGGCAAGGTCACCAGCATCAAGGACTTCGGCGCCTTCATCGAAATCATTCCGGGTCAGGATGGGCTGTGTCACATCAGCGAACTGTCGGATGGATACGTGAAGGCTGTGTCGGAGGTGTGCAGCATCGGCGATCAATTGGACGTCAAGGTCATCGCCATCGACGACCAGGGCCGAGTGAAGCTCTCGCGACGACAGGCAATGGAAGGTTATGACGCGAGCGCCGATTCGCAAGGGGGCGGTGATCGCGCTCCTGATGATGATGGCTCGCGGCGTGGAGGTGGTGGCGGAGGTCGGCGACGCGAGCCTTCCCGACGGTAGTATCGCGTCGGGGTCGGGCAGGATAGAATCAGGACCGCTTGTGGCCGGTCACCGGGATTTAGCCAGGCAAGGGAATTCCGAGGTGGGCCATGACCATCTGGAGGTCGGCCCAGGTCTTGCTTTTTTCGCCGGGGCTTCGCAGCAGGTAGGCGGGATGATAGGTGGGCATGAGGGGTATGGGTTGAATGCCCGGCGTGCTGCCATGGAGTCGGTATTCGTGAAACCGGCCGCGGAGTCGGCCTATCGATTCGCCGGTGCCCAGCAGGGATTGTGCGGCTGGCGCGCCGAGTGCAACGATCACTTCGGGGTGGACAACGCGTAGCTGTTCGAGCAGGTAGGGGGAGCAGGCGGCGACTTCATCGGCGGCGGGCGTGCGATTGTCGGGCGGTCGACATTTGAGGACGTTGCAGATGTAGACGTCCTCGCGTTTCAATTTCATGGCCCCGATCATCTGGGTCAGGAGTTGTCCGGCTCGCCCGACGAAGGGCAGGCCTTGACGATCTTCCTCGGCCCCGGGCGCTTCACCCACGAACATGACCCGCGCAGCCGGCGATCCCGATCCGAATACGGTTTGCTTGCGGGTTTCGCACAGGGCGCATTTGCGGCAGTCTTTCACGTGGTTCACATCCAGGGCGTTCAGGCTCGCGGTTCGGGCGTCTATCTCGGCCTTGGGTAGGTTTTGAATGCGCGGGGCATGGGCATGGCCGATGCGGCGAACGGGAACACGCGGGCGGATGGGCACACTTCGCAGACCCAGTTGACGGTCGGTCTCCAAGTGTTGGATCAGGATGCGACGGAGTGATGAAATCTTGTCGTTCATGTGCCGTGCGCCGGTGCGAAATTTTTCGCGGAGGCGAGGCGTCATTGTCCGGCTACGCCGACGAAATGCAATGGCCCGGCGCAAATCATGGCCTGCGAGGGATTGCAAACTGGTGATGTGAAAAATCGGAGAGGGGGGGATTCGAACCCCCGGTACGGTTGCCCGCACACTGGTTTTCGAAACCAGCTCCTTCAGCCGCTCGGACACCTCTCCCGATCGTTCCTGGCAGAATTCAACGACATCATGTGCGATTTCAAGCTATTGAAGGCCTCGCGGAATGCGTATCCGCCGAAACAAATTCAAGCGATGCATGCGAATCGCGCGATACAAGCCATGCAAGGCTGAATCTGGACAGCCATCTATTCACACGCCGGATGGTTTCCGCCGGACCGTCCGGGCACACTATACCGTTGATTCTGAAACGAGCAATCGAAGCGAGTGCAGGTAATCGCATTTGTCGCAACTTCTGAAACGGCGGTCGTGAAGGTCGGAAGCCGATACTGAGCGTCCGCTCCTTGACGGTCGCGGCTCTGATAGGAAACTGGATTCCGGCGTTCGCCGGAATGACGCATGCGTTCGATCGCCGGAATGACGCGGGTAGGCGGTCGCCGGTTGGAGTTGCGTGGGCTGCGGGGGACCGCTCGCTTTGCGCTCGCGGCTCGTTAAGGGGTGGGCGATTCCGAGGATTCAAAGATTCAGTCGTCCGCGATCGTCGCCCTGACATTCATGGGCCGTGATGTTATGATGGGGCGGGCGATATCGATGTCGGATGGTCAACAGGGTGAATGAAATGGGCGGGCGACGTTGATGTCAATCGGTCAACACGGTAAATGAAATGGGTGGGGGCCACGTGACGGAATTGCGAGCGCTCATCGAGTCCTACGACGCGGCGGCGGCGTTGGAAAGCGCTACGACACCGCCGTCGGCTTGGTATACGGACTCGCGGATTTATGAGCTTGAGCGGCGAGCGGTGTTCGGGTCCACCTGGCAGATGGTGGGGCGAGCCGAACAACTCATGGGCGCAGGTCAGTACATTACGGCGGACGTAGCCGGCGAGCCGATAGTGGTCGTGCGTGGCCGAGACGGCGTGATCCGGGGGTTTTTCAACGTCTGCCGTCATCACGCGGCGGAGGTGGTGACTGAATCGGCGGGATGCACGGAGTCGCTGCGATGCCCCTATCATGGCTGGACGTATTCGCTGGACGGCACGTTGAAGTCGGTGGCTGAATTCGACGGTGTCCGCGATTTCGACAAGTCGGCCAATGGCTTGGTGCCGGTTCAGGTGGACGTGTGGGAAAAATTTGTGTTTGTTCGCCTGTTCGGTTCAGTTGCCGGGGAGTCCATCGACGCGTTACCCGTTGAACATCACGAGCTTGCGCGCTACCTGGGCTTGATGATCCCGGGAGTGGCGCGTTTACGATTGGGCGATTTGCATTTTTTCGAACGGCGGACGTATGACTTGGCCTGCAACTGGAAGGTCTACGTCGACAATTTTCTCGACGGCGGCTATCACGTCCCGCACATTCACAAGGGCTTGGGCAGCGTGCTGGATTATTCACGATATACCATCGAAAATCGTGACCGGTATTGTTTGCAATCCAGTCCCGTCGAATCCGGCGGCGAGTCGGAAACCGCAGCCGTTCGCGGCGGAGAGATGGCCTATTACTATTGGCTCTATCCCAATTTCATGCTGAATTGGTACGAAGGTGTGATGGATTCCAACCTGGTGTTGCCGTTGGGACTGGACCGCACGCGGGTCGTGTTCGATTTTTATTTTGCCGATACGTCGGCCGGTGGCGCGGATTTCAATGCCAAGAGCATGGCCGTCGGGGAGCGCATCCAACAGGAGGACATCGACATCTGCGAATCGGTGCAACGTGGATTGCGCTCCCAAGCCTACGACGTGGGTCGGCTTTCGGCGCGTCGTGAATCGGGCGAGCACCATTTCCACCGATTGTTACACGCCGGACTGACGCGCGAAATGGCCGCTGGCCGCCCCGCGTCGTAATTCCGATTCGGCACAGTTCATGCGCTGCGAAACTCGAAATCGAGTTACGACAGAATCCCCGCGATGCAACCGGTCATCCAGCAGGCGAAGGCGCCGCCCAACATCGCCCGCGGCCCCAGCCGAACCAGGTCGCCGCGGCGCTCCGGCACCATCGCCCCGATCCCGCCGATTTGTATTCCGATCGAGAGAATGTTTGCGAATCCGCAAAGCGAATAGGTGGCCATGATCTCCGTTCGTGGGGATAACGCGCCGGCACGGACCCATTCAGCCAATTGCCCGTATGCGATGATCTCGTTGGTGGCCATGGCTTTGCCCAGCAACCCCCCGAGCATGCGACATTCGCTCGCCTCGGCACCGAGCAGCCAAGCCACAGGGGAAAACAACAAACCCAGGATTCCGTTCAGATCGAGCTGTTCCAGGTTCAGCCAAGCCAGCAACGGCGTCAGCGGAGGCAGGCGGCCCACGGCGATCAGAATCGTGTCCAGTATGGCGATCAAGGCGATGAACGCGATCAACATGGCCATAACATTGATCGCCAGTTTCATTCCCTGTTCAGCCCCTCGCGTCACCGCCCCGATGACGCTGATTTCTTCGTGATCGTAAACGATGGTGGCGGCTTCGAGCGTCTCGGGCACTTCGCTTTCCGGAATCATGACCTTGGCCATGACGAAGGCAGCCGGCGCGGACATCAGACTCGCCGTCAAGATGTGACGCGCCCGTTCAATGGCCGCCTGCGGATCTCCGCCGGCCAGGACGCCCACGTAGACCGCCATGACCCCGGCTGCGACGGTCGCGAAACCGCCGGTCATGAGCGCCATCAATTCCGATCGGGTCATGTTTCGAATGTAGGGACGGACGAGCAGCGGGGCTTCGGTTTGTCCCAGGAAAACGTTCGCGGCTCCCGCAAGGCTTTCCGCGCCGCTGAGGCCCATGGACCGTTTCATCAGCATGGCCAACAGCGAGACGACGCGTTGCAGGATGCCGTAGTAGTACCCCACCGCAGACAGCGATGCGACCACGATGATCGTCGACATGATCTTGATGCCCACGATGGCTTTCCACGCCACCGAATCATGGTCACCCGCCAACTCTCCAAATACAAAACGTGCTCCTTGGTCGGCACCGTTCAGCACAACCGTGACACCACTCCCGATGACGTCGAAGATGGATCGCCCGACCTCGGTCTTGAGCACGGCCAGCGCGAGAATCCACTGTAGCGCCAGACCGGTCAATACGACCCGCCAGGGAAACCGTCGCCGGTCGGACGAGAGCAGCCAAGCGAAAGCGATCAGTGCGGCGATTCCCAATAGGCCGCGGAGCAAATGCATCATTGAGTCACCGCTGTTCCGGCGGGCCGGCCAAGGGCGTGAAGTGCTTGTGGCAACGCGGTTCATATTCATCCAAGCCGCCAACCATATGCAGCGAATCCATGGGGACCATGCGCTGCGTGAAGGGGGCCGGTTCACCGCAAACCCGGCAGGGCGCCCGCAATTCGACGACTTGGTCCGCCATCTGTGCCAATTGGGGCATGGGATCGAAGGGCCGGCCCCAAACGTCATGGGTGATACCGGCGACGATCACCGTGGCGCCTCGCTTCAACAACGCCTCCACAACGGGGATGAGTTGGACCTTGAAAAACTGGCCCTCGTCGATGGCGATTACGTCGGCCAGGGTGCTCAACTCGCCGATCTCGCCGGCAGCATCCACGCGCGTCGCGTCGAATCGGTCGCTGCGATGGGTGACCAGGTGGTCCGCGTCATAACGATCGTCAATGCAATGTTTGAAGGCTAGGACTTTCTTGCCGTGTGACGCCTCCTGCCGGAGGCGAGCGATCATGTGTTCCGTCTTGCCCGCAAACATCGACCCGTGAACCACTTCGAGCCGGCCCAGCCTTCGATTTGATTGCATCAATGCGAATCTCCGTGTTCGCGAAAATCGTTCCTGCGCACGCGGGTCTGACCGGTCGGTTCCGTGCGGCAACTCGTGCGATAAACTTGCACGACACCCGTCTGGCCCACCTCGTTGGCGATGCTCTTGCCGTCAATGTTCTCGCGGAGTATCGTCGTCCAGGTAGTGTAGCAGATTGATCGTGTGCGAACACTCGGCCTCGCGAACCCTTCCATGACAAATACCGCTTGGCAAACGTCAACGGAGATTGTTTGCCTGATCGGCGTGGCCCTCGTGATGGCGACGCTCGGCCTCGGAAGCGGCCCGGGTTTGGGGGATCACGAAGCCATCGTTGCCCTGGGAGCCCGCCACATCCACGAAACCGGCGAGTGGATCGTTCCATCGGTCGGCGGCGAAGCCTTTCTCCGCAAACCGCCGCTGGCGTTCTGGACCGTCGCAGCCGCCTCGTTCATCACCGACTCCAACGCAGCCAAGCCGCCGGTCGGCGAGGCTGCGGCCCGTCTTCCTTCGGCCCTTGCGGCGGTTCTGACCGTCATCGTGGTGCACGCGTGGGGCCGATCCATGTTCGGCCACGCGATCGCGCTCGTTTCCGGCCTTGTGGTCGCCTGTTGTAGCGGGACATTCTTTTTCGCCCACAACGCGCAGATCGAGATGCAGCTCACGTTTTTCATGACCGCGGCTTTCGCCTGCTTTTGGTTCGCAACGGAGACACGAGCAAAGTCCAAGTTGTTCGCCATGACCTTCTACATTGCGTTGGCCGCGGCGATGTTGGCCAAGGCGCCACTTCCGCTGGCGCTCGTCGTCCTGCCGTTGGCGGTGTGGTGGTTCGTGACCGTGCCCTGCTTCCGCCTGGGGGAGGCGTCGGCGGCGACGACTGATCAACTCGCTGTTTCCTGGTGGGCGACGGTGGGGAGTCAATTTCGTCGGATCAAGGTTTTTTCGCCGGCCCTGGGCCTGGTCGTGTTCGTCGTCATTTTCATGCCCTGGCCGGCCTATGTGGCCTGGAAGTATCCGTCATCGCTGGAACTTTGGCGGATCGAGTATCTTGCCCGATACACCGGAGACCTGAGCGGCGCCGCCCGGCCCGTCTGGTATTACCTGCCCATTGTATTGGGATTGATGTTTCCATTCAGCCTGTCGCTACCGGAAGCGTTGGCCTCCCCTTTCCTGGCAGTTTATCGAGAATACCGTCGTCCGCTGCTGTTTCTTCTGACGATCCTGGTCGTTTCGTTTGTCTTCTTGAGTTCCGCGGCGTTCAAGCGTCCGCATTACCTGGTGGGATGCATTCCCACAATGTCGTTGATGCTGGGCCCGGCAGTGCATCGCCTTTTCGGCCAGATTCGGTCCGTCAAACAGCAACGCCCGTTGCTGGCAGCGGCATCTATTGCACTAATCCTGATTGTCGTGGTGGTCGTCGGGTGGCGATTTCTTTCAGCGGAGTATCAAGCGGATGCGAGGGTGCTGGTCCCGGCGGGAGTTGTTTTCGTGCTCGGCATCGCCGCGTCGGCTGCCTTGTTCGTGGTGCGCCACGCCCCCGCCTCATTGGCCGGCCTGGTTGTTACGATGACGGCCACTTATTCCCTCGCCTGGGACGCGATGGGTTCGATGCCGATTCTGGACGTCCGCCTCCCCCGCATGGTTGAACAACTTGCCGCCCACGACATCACGCCGAACGATCAGATCATCTGGCTGAGCGGGCGACCGGACGCTCGACTGGCCTACTACTACGGCATCCAAACGGAGAGACTTTTCACGGCGCTCGAGTTGGCTCCGGTTCGTGAAGGACGACGTTCGGCTTCCGAGGCACTTGTGGAGCGTTTCGCGGGCGAGATCGAACGGATTCTCAACGAACGCCCCGGGTCCTATTTTGTCGTCAAGGGGCGATACTGGGATTCCATCATGCATACCAAAACACTGAACGTTCGAATGGTTTTCCGTGTCACCGGTAATCCCGATCTAGCGGGGCGCGATGATTGGGTGGTCTTCACCGGACAGAAATAGAAAATCGGGATTCATTCTGCGAATCAACCGTTTTCGGCCACCCGCGAAAGCCCGCCCCCAAGTTAGACATTCCGATGGATCATGGGCCATGTCGCCTCGTTCGACATGAACCCAAGCGTCACTGCGCCGGTACGAAGTCCATTAGCCCGACGTGATTTCCAGGGTCTTTCAGTTTTAGGTTTCTTGCCATTGTAGCACGAGCGGGATCGTCCCGATCGTCACTCCGGCGCAGGCCGGAGTCCAGGCAACGTTCTTCTGGATTCCGGCATGCGCCGGAATGACGGATGCAGGCATGTGCCGGAATGACGGAAGCGGGCCTGCGCCGCCCCGCTTTCGATAATTCGGGAAAACTGAAAGACCCCGACGTGATTTCGTGTCGCCTTGTGACGGCTCGACGGCGACCCTATACTGCTGATTCACAGATGCCGAAGCGTGCTTCCGCAATTTCTGACAAAGGAAATAATCACCCATGACGCAGATCATCGAGGCCAATTTGCAGGCGTTGGGACCCGCGCCCCATCTCATCACCGATCTTCCAGGACCCAAGGCCAAACAATGGATCGAACGCGATGAGCGCGTGACCTCGCCTTCGTACACTCGAGATTTCCCGCTGGTGGCCCATCGGGGGTTGGGATGTGTCGTGGAAGACGTCGACGGCAATCGGTTTCTTGACTTCGCCGCCGGTATCGCGGTGTGCGCCACGGGCCATTCGCATCCCGCCGTGACCAAAGCGCTCCACGAGCAGATCGACCGATTCATTCACATCTGCGCCAGTGATTTCTATTACGCGTCCATGGCCGAGCTGTGCGAAAAGCTCGTCGAGATCACCCCGCTCCGCTCCCCGGGCCGGGTTCTGCTGACTAACAGTGGAGCGGAAGCTGTTGAAGCTGCCCTGAAACTGTCGCGTTACAAGACCAAACGGAAATGGCTGCTTGCTTTTCACGGTGCCTTCCATGGCCGAACCATGGGCGCCTTGTCGCTGACGAGTTCCAAAATTCGACAGAAAAAGGGGTTCGGACCGCTCGTGCCCATGGTGACACACGCAAAATACGGTGACATTTCAAGTATTGAAGAAATTTTTCAAAGACAGGCGGCGCCGGACGAGGTGGCTGCTGTTTTTGTCGAGCCGATGCAGGGCGAGGGCGGTTATGTCATTCCGCCGGCAGGTTTTTTGAAAGATCTTCGCGCATTGTGCGACAAACACGGGATTTTGCTCGTATTCGACGAGATTCAATCGGGCATTGGCCGGACGGGAAAATGGTTCGCCTGCCAGCATGCAGATGTGATGCCGGATATTCTTTGTGCAGCCAAGGGGCTTGCCAGCGGGATGCCGATCGGTGCGGTAATAGCCGCGGCGGACATCATGGATTGGCCGCCCGGCGCGCAGGGCAGCACGTTCGGTGGCAACCCGGTCAGTTGCGTCGCAGCCATCGAAACGATTCGGCTGATCGAGACGCAGTATATGAAAAACGCGGGGCGCATTGGTGAACTTTTGCAGGCGCGGTTACGGGCCATCGCCGGTCGTCACCCGCGAATCGGCCATATCCGCGGGTTGGGGTTGATGACCGGCGCGACGGTGTATGACGATGCGTGTAAACCGTCCGGTGCATTGCGTAACAAAGTCGCGCAGGAAGCATTCAGGCGAGGGCTGATCTTGCTGGGATGCGGTGATGATTCGCTTCGTTTTGCGCCGCCGTTGTGCATTAACGAGCAGGAATTGAACACCGGATTGGAAATCGTCGAACAAGCCGTGGCTGCGGTCTAAACGCCTGCGTCTGAAATCACAGGAATTCTGCGCGTACGAGCGCTGGTTTGGCGCAACATGACATTCGATCTGACGCCAATTGCTCGCCGCGGGTGATGTTTCGCGATCGTTCTTGGCCTTGGCTCACCAACGAATTAACCGGGCCATTGGCCTCGGTAGACTTCCACGGCTGGTCCCGTCATGATGACGTGATTGTCAGGCCGCCATTGTAACTGAAGTTCGCCGCCGGGAACTTCGGCATGGATTTGGCGATGCGTGCGGCCGGTCACCACGCCGGCGACACAAACCGCGGCTGCTCCCGTGCCGCAAGCCTGCGTCGGGCCACTGCCGCGTTCCCAGGTGATGATCCGAACCCGTTGTGGTTCCAGAACTTGAACGAAATGGGCATTGACACGTTGCGGAAACGATTCGTGTACCTCGATGGCAGGCCCATCGTGGGCAAGCTCGATCGTGCCTAGATCGTCGATGAAAATCACGGCGTGGGGATTGCCCATGGACAGGCAGGTCATTTCAAACGATTTGCCGTTGGCTTGAATGGGTAGGTTGACGACCTGATCTGCTTCGACGGCGACTGGTATTTCTTCCGGTCGGAAGTGGGGCTCGCCCATGTCAATCGTCACGGCATCGACCCTGTCGCCGTGAACGTGACATTGAGCGTGTTTGACTCCGTCATCAGTTTCGATCGTGACATCGGGGCTGGTACACAGCTTCGCTTCCAGCGCGTACTTCGCTACGCAGCGGATTCCGTTGCCGCACATTTGGGCGCGTGAACCGTCGGCGTTGTACATCACCATGCGCACGGTCGCGACTTTCGACGGGCCTATCAGTATCAATCCGTCTGCGCCGATGCCGCGGTGGCGGTCGGACAGGGTGATGGCCAGCGCCGCGGGATCGGCGACTTGTTGTTGGTGAACGTCGATGAAAACGTAGTCGTTGCCGGCGCCATGCATTTTCACGAATTGCAGCATGGTCACATTCTAGCTCAGGATTGTGGACTTACACACCGTCAACACCGCGGCGCAGTCATGGGCGTGTGAAACCCGCTTTACGAACTCAGAACGCCGATCATCGGGATCCCAACCATCGCTGTGCGATGGATGGGGCACGCATGCGGGCGGTCGCGAGTCGGATAATGTTGCGTTGCCGTGTTTTTCGATCATCGGGATCCCTCCCATCGCTGCGCGATGGATGGGGCACGCATGCACGCATGCCGCGGATCGGGTGGCGTAGGAAGAGAAGACCCCGCCCAGAAGGGCGCGGCTGTGTTAGGAGGCGGATGAAGACCGGCCCTACGAACTGGCGCTCTAATCATCGGCTCCCCCACCTCCAAAGGAGGTGGGCCACCCGTCCAACGGGATCCCAACCATCGCTGCGCGATGGATGGGGCACGCATGCAATGGACGCATCAGCAGGGGCGATGGACGATTCAGAAACCCCGGGACGAGCCGTTAATCGGGTGGCGCTCCAATGCTCCATAGCGATGTAGCATTGGGCCATTGAGACTATAGCAATGAGCGCAATTCACGGCAGATTTCAACGACGTCCGCCTTGGATAGATCCGCATGAAAGGGCAGGGCGATGGTCCGGTCCGATATGTGCTCACAAACGGGGAAATCGCCTCGTCGATAGCCGAACAGATCGACCATGTATTTTTGCAAATGAATGGGCACGAAATAATTGCTGCAACCGATGCCGCGCTTTCGTAGTCCGTCCAACACGCGGTCGCGGTCCTTGTCGTCGTAGTCATCGGAAAGGCAAATCACCATGACGAACCAGCTCATTTGCACGTCCGCAGATATACGTTGAAGGCGGACACGACGCTCGTCGCTCAGCGATTCACGATACCAGCCGGCCACCCGTGATCGCTGTTCGACGAGGTCGGGGAGTCGATTCATCTGGACGATTCCCAGGGCGCAATTGATTTCGCTGAGCCGGTAATTGAATCCCAGGCGGGGATGCTCCAGCCAGCCGGCTGACGGATCTCGGCCCTGGTTGCGAAGCGACGCGCAAAGCGTGGCCAGCGCTTCGTCGTCGGTGACGATCATGCCCCCCTCGCCGGTGGTGATCTGCTTGTTGGGATAGAACCCGAACACGCCGGCGTGGCCCAGCGAACCCGCGGCTCGCCCTTTGTAGCTGCTGCCCAGCGCCTCGCACGAATCTTCAATCACCCGCAATTTGCGATGGTCTGCGACGGCGTTGATCTCGTCCATGTCGGCCACCTGCCCGAACACGTCCACGGGAAGGATGGCTTTGGTCCGTGGTCCGACGGCCGACTCGATGAGCGCGGTGTTGATGTTCCAGGTATGGGGATCGATGTCGACGAAAACAGGCTTGGCCCGTTCGTAGAGTATGCAATTGGTGGAGGCGACGAACGAAAACGGCGTGGTGATGACCTCGTCGCCGTCGGTGATGCCCATGGCCTGGATCAGCAAATGCAAGGCGGCTGTCCCGCTGGATACGGCTACGGCATACCGCGTTTGGCAGGCGGTCGCGAAGATTTCTTCGAATTCCAGCAGACGAGGGCCTAGGGCCAGTTGCGGGGTTCTTAGTACAGCTACCACCGCCTCGATCTCGGCCTCGGTAATGTTAGGACGAGCCAGGGAAAACCGTACGTCGACGTTGGCGATCTGCGTTGGTGTGGTGGTCATTTTAGCGCGCGTCGGTGCGGACGATCCGCGACAATTGTTCGTCGAGTCTCGTTTTCGCTGCACGATATTGTGGGGCCGGGTTTTCGCGAAACGCGCTCTTATAAAACGCCAGCGCGTTTGTGTGATCGCCCATCGCTTCATAGGCAACGGCGGCTCCGTAATGGGCCCGGTCGTCTGCGGGATTCTCGGCGATCGCAGCCCGGAAGTATCGGATGGCCTCGGAATAGTCTTCGCCGCGCAGCATTTTGACGCCCAGTTTGCATTGTTCGCTCGCGCTGGATTCCACCGGAATTTCAAAACGTATCGCCCGCGGCAGAATCTGGGAAACGAACGATTGGGCGCCTTTTTTGACGGCCTGTCCGATGATCTCGTCACGGGGAGTCAGCGCCGCCTCGGTCTGGGCGCTTCCAAACAGCGGTGACGCTTTCGTGGAATCCATCTGACTGTAGGGTGGGGGAGCGTAGGTAGCCAAGTTTTGATTGGTGGTGTTGTCAACGAGTTTGAATGTGGTTTGCACGATGATGTTGCGCGTGACGGTCTCGACTTCGCGAGTCTGAATGTCCGCCCCACCGTGGCCCTCGCGATATTGCCGCCCGAATCGATCCGTCGCTTTGGCGCCTCCGCCTTGCAGTCCCAAGCCGCTGATGGTCGTTTGCTGGCCCTTGTGGGTTTCAACTTTGACGTTGATTTCGCTCTCGATCGTGCCGTCGACGTGCATCACGGACCCGCCTTGCCCTCGCGATCCGCTCGTAGAACGGGTCACGCCGGCAGCGGCGAGGTCTTGCTCCGCCATGACGTCGGTCAGGTGCTTGCGATCGGCAATCTTCAAATCAAGTTCGAAATTTCCAATGGAATCCTGAATCATGTCTTGAAGCATGTTGGCAGCCAATTCGGACCACTTTCGGTCGGTGACTTCGTTGACCTTGGAATCCAGCACGGCGACGGTCCGCACGTGCGGGGGAAGCCCGCGCTCGGGCGTCAGTGTGTATCGGATAGGGACCCAAGCCTTTTCCGTCGCGCATCCGCTCAACGAGGCGGTGACGATGGTGAAAATGATCATCCGCACGCCGCGCATCCTGCCCACGAGGACCCCATTTGATTTCAACATGGCACCTATATCTCCATATATTATATTCCCAGAACTTCATCGTATCTCGATCGACTCGTATTGGACGTCAATATATCGGCTTTTGTGCGGACTTCACCACACGATCCTGACCGATTCGCACCGATCGAAACCTGCCAACTCGCTCGCCGATCATTCAGCCAGCAATTCTTCGATGATAGACTCAAACTCGGCTTGTAGCGAGCGATAGGCTTGGCCGGTGGCGGGGCCGGTGAATCCAGTATGCACGGCGCGAATTCGACCATCGGCGTGCAGAAAAATGGTCGTGGGATAGGATCGGATTTCGTCAAGCAAGGGGAAACTTTTGGATGCCTTGGATTTGTCCGATACGCCGGCCAACAGGACGGGATATTTCAATTCGAGGCGTTTGACGTATTTCTGAACTTGTCGGGTGTCCCGTTCCGCGTCGCCGGTGACCTCGAAAGCGAGGGCGACGATGGATAGGCCCCGGGCGGCGTATCGGTCGTGCAGGTCGGATAAATATCGACTGGCATCGTAGCAATTCGGGCACCAGGTTCCAAAAATCTCGATGACTCGCGCCCGGCCCGCGAATGCCGGGTCGTTCAAGGAACGCGGGGTCCCGCTCAAATCGGGAAATGACAAATCAGCCAGGGGTACGGCTGCGGTCCATTGGGTCTGCGTGTATGCATCGGCGAGGTCAGCTTGGGCGTCACGGTGCGCGGTCCACCGTTCGTGCCACGTGTCGCGAGACCAGAATGCACCTTGCAGCGTGCCGTCGAGTTGCAGTTCCGCGTCGAACAGGAACGCGTGGGCACCATCGAAACACGACAGGCGCAATCGGCCCGATTCAAATTGACCGGCCAGGTAGCGATAGTCACCCGTGGTGGTCAGGAAGGTGCCCGTTACGGTGCCATCGCCGGCTTGCTCGAATAGGCCGACGGCTGGGTCGCGGCTGCGATCGAACGTCACACGCCATCTGCCGTCGATCGACGTTCGCGACGCGGACGATTCTGAAATGGTCAGGGGCTTGAATCGCGGAGCGTGGCCCGCGGTGGCGTGAAAGGGCAGTTGCGCCCAACTGTCTGGGCCGCTGCGTCGCTTCCATTCACCGTCCAATCGGGTTCCTTCGTGGCTGACGGCGGCGTGAATCGAGGCATCAAAATAGTCCAACTCGAGCGCGATCGTATGACCGGCCTGCCGGACGATGGGCACGTTCAATCGCTCGCTGCCGTTGATGATCGCAGCGGTCCATGCCGCTCCGTCGCGGGCCAACTCGAGACCGAAGGGCAACTCCCCACCCGGACTGTCAAGCCACGCCCGCCATGGGCCCGTGCGTGGTGTGATGGAAACTTCCTCCGCTACGGCAGCCGCGGCTGGCCATGCTGCAACGCCGGCAATGATGACTAGCGATGACGAATGGATGATCCTTAATTTCACGGTCGCCGCTCCGAAATAGATTTCGAATCGTTCCTAGCCCTCGGTCTCCGAATCTTTCGCCGTCGATTCATGAAACAAGATCAGACTGCTGGTCAGTCCGTGCACGAACGTACGACCGCCCACCGGGCCGATTTCGCCGGCTGCGAAAAACCCCGCCACCGGACAAGGCGACAGCAGCGAATTCACCACGCCGATATCATGATTCGGTTCGCTGAACATCCGCGTGCCCCTTCCGTTGCAACTAAACAGCAAACCGCCGACCGGCGGCGTGGACATCTTTTGCATCTGGGCGGTGATCAGTGTCTTCATTTCGCTATCCGCGGATTCGGCGTCACGAACGTGAAACTGCACGGTCTGGCCCGCGCGCATGAAATCCGTGACGGCTAATCCGCGGTTCTCGACCACACCGGCGACATTGCGGATCAGAAAATCACCAGGCCCGAACTCCGCGACGTGCTCGTTTATCGCTCGACCGACGTGCAGACCGGTGCGAATGCGTTCGCGGTCTTCGGGGCTGCAATGTTGGTGCAACTCCCGCAGCACGTCATACGCACCCTTGCCGCCCAACTCGAAAATGACGTTCGACTCCGCCTTGGTAATGACAAATGTTTCGCCGATAGGCCGACATCCTTGCGACACGATGCTGCTGACCCGAAACGGCCCGGTCAGGGACACGCCGACCATTCCCTGCCGCAGAATCTGATCGTTCAGAAACAGGCGGTTTTTGCCCGGTTCGTGGGCACCACTGGTCACCCCACCGACGATTGTCGAGCCTGGAAACACTTCGTCCATAATGCTCAGACAGGCATTGAATTGCAGGGAGAACGGGTCCGGCAGAATCATGAACGCGGGAATATCTTCCGGCTGCATGCCCAGTCGATCTTGCCAATCCGCTGCCGATCGCAACGTATGAAAGTCGTTCTGGTCCAGAACAAACGGCAACGTACGGACACCGGGCAGCGAGGCCGCCCACATGGCCGCACCGGGTGTATCTTCAATCTCAACGTCCGGTCCGATCACGCCCGCACAGGTGCACCCCACCAGATTACGCGGATTCAGCGTATCGCGAATCGTATTGATGAATTCTTCAAAATCCGGGCCGTGATGCGGCGTCACGAACACGACCGCCAGGTCAACCGAAAGCCCGGCCACACGCTCGCACAGCTCCTTCGCGGCTTGGGCCGTGTCTGCGGTCGATGTGATCGCCGCCCTGATTTCCATCATCTGACTTCCATTTCTCGGCATGAGGCCAGCCGCGTCGAATCAGGTATCGAGAAGCGCCATGCTGGCGACCAGATTGGAACGTTGCTCGCACAACGCCAACAATCGCTCGCGTTCTGCCGTTACGACGTCCGGCGCGGCCCGTTCCAGAAAATTTGGGTTGGCCAGCTTGGCTTCCTTGCCCACAATCTGCTTTTCAGTGGCCGTAATCTCGCGTGACAGCCTCGCCCGCTCAGCCAGATCGTCACTGATCCCGTGAACGTGAATCTGAATGTTGCCCAGCACGGTCGTTCCCGAGTTCGCCGGCCTGGGGGCATCGGTCGATATCGCCATTTGGCCCACGTTGGCCAGCCGTTGAATGATACTCGACTGTTCCCTCAGCCAGCCTACCCGATCCGCTGGGGCATTGACGGTGACGGTCACCATTTCCTTGGGTGGAACTTGATTCCTCATCCGTAAATCGCGCACCCCTCGCGTGACGTCCTGCAACGATGCGAAACAAATCAGCGTGTCCGCGTCGTCCAGCGCGGGCCAACCTTCGCCGGGCGGGTAAAGCGCGTCAATCAACAACGCCGACGGTTTCAACTCGGCTGCACCCGGAAATCCGCGTCGCGGAGCCGCCCGATTCAATTCCTCCCACAAACATTCCGTTATGAACGGAATGAACGGATGAAGCGCTCGCAGCGTCTGGTCGAGACAGAATGCCAGAACTTGCTTGGCCGCCTCGCCAGACGGTCCGCCCTCGCGTACGCGCATCTTGGTCAACTCGATATACCAGTCGCACAGCGAATCCCAGAAAAAATCTCGCAGCAGTCTGATCGACGCGGAAAATCGGTAGCGGGACAACTCGCCGTGAAGCGTCCGGCACGTTTCAGAAAGTCGAGCGAGGATCCATCGATCCTCCAGCGGCAACGTCCGCACGTCGAACATCGCACAACCGACGCCTTCCACGTTCATGAACGCGAATCGGGCCGCATTCCAGAGCTTGTTGCAGAAATTGCGCCCAATCTCGAACTTGTCCGACACCATGCCGGCCAACCCGTGTTGTTCTTGAATCTCCTCGCCGGCCCAATGCGTCGCGAAAAGTTTCTTGCATCCCTTGCATTTGATCGTCTTGGCTTGCATGTTCTGGGCGGTCTGCGGCGTGAGCGCTTCACAATGCGGGCAGCGGTACTCGATGGGCATGCGAACGTCTTGCGTCTCGGTGGTCATGTCAGCGAGGGCATATCGCATCGCGTCGGCGCCATAGGCGTCGATGATGTCCATCGGGTCCACGCCGTTGCCCTTGGACTTGCTCATGGTCTCGCCCCGGCCATCCAGAATTTTGGGGTGGATGTAGACGTCGCGGAATGGCACGTCGCCGAGGTTGTACAGACCGCTCAATACCATGCGGGCCACCCACAGCGTAATGATGTCGCGACTCGTGATCAGCACGGTGCCGGGATAGTAATAATCGAGATCGTTCGTCTGTTCCGGCCAACCGATGGTCGCGAAGGGCCACAACTGCGAACTGAACCATGTGTCCAGGACGTCGGGGTCACGGCGCATTCCGGCGCTTTCCAGTGTGTTGACGATCGCGGGCTCCCCGCCGCCGCATCGCAGTGCGACGTTTATCTGGTATTTCTCGTCAATGGCTTGTTTGATTGTGTTTTGCCATTGATTCGCCTCGATCTCACACACCGGCTCTGCGAGACGGTAAATCCGCACGGCAACATGACTGTTCCCACACAGGTCGTCAATCCATGCCTGCGTCATCGTGCATTCGAGTGCCGTTCC
Source organism: uncultured Phycisphaeraceae bacterium (assembly GCA_964424105.1). Taxonomy (GTDB): domain Bacteria; phylum Planctomycetota; class Phycisphaerae; order UBA1845; family UBA1845; genus CAYRHJ01. The sequence goes on from CAYRHJ010000021.1 coordinate 35,185, forward strand.
CTCCCAACTCCAAACCGGAATCCGATGTCCCCAAAACAGTTGCCGGCTGATGCACCAATCGCGCTTCTCACCCAGCCAGTCGAGATAGGTCTTCTTGTAACGTTCCGGAATGATCCGCACGCGACCGTCTTCCACGGCATCCATGGCTGCCTGTGCCAGACCTGGGACCTTCGCTCCGTTTGCGAGCGTGATGCCGCCCTCCACGTCACTCATCTTCACGAACCATTGCGGCGACAAGTACGGCTCGATCGGCGACTTGCTGCGATCGCTGAGCGGCAGATCAACGTCGACGTCTTCGACCTTCGACAGCAACCCGCGTTGCTCCATTTCGGCCACGACAGCGTTGCGGGCTTCGGCGTTGAACACCATGCCACAGAATCGGCCGCCCGCTTCATTCACCCTTCCCTCAGGCGTCAAAACATTGATCATGGGTAGGCTGTGACGGATGCCCACCGCATAGTCGTTGGGATCGTGGGCGGGCGTGATTTTGACGCACCCGGTACCCTTTTCCGGGTCCGCCCACTCGTCGGCGATGATGGGAATTTCTCGTGGCGGATCAAACAACGGCACCAGCGCCGTCCGACCTATCAAGGTTCGATACCGCTGATCCCCCGGATTCACCGCTAACGCCGTATCACCCAACATGGTCTCCGGCCGCGTCGTCGCGAATCCTAAATGGGCTGGACCGCCGTTCGGCGGGTCTTTGATGGCGTATTTGAAATGCCAGAAATGCCCGCGGACCGTTTCGTGGTAAACCTCGTCATCGGCCACCGCGGTTTGTAGATGGGTGTCCCAATTGACGAGACGCTCGCCGCGATAGATCAACCCATCCCTGAACCAACGGAAAAACGACTCCAGAACGGACACGTTGTATCGATCGTCCAGCGTGAACCGCACGCGTGACCAATCGCACGAGCAGCCCATGGATTTAAGCTGGTCCAAAATCCGAGCTTCGTATTGGTTCTTCCAATCCCAAATCCGGCGGACCAACTCGTCGCGGCCAAGGTCATGTCGCGACTTGTTTTCCTCCTCCATGATCCGACGCTCGACGACCGCTTGCGTGGCGATGCCCGCGTGGTCCGTGCCCGGTTGATACAGGCTGTTAAAGCCGCGCATGCGGTGCCACCGCGTGATCACGTCTTGCAGCGTGTTGTTGATCGCGTGGCCCAGATGCAGCTTGCCGGTGACGTTGGGCAAGGGCATCATCACGACGAATCGCCGATCTCGCCCGCGGTGATCGGGCTTGGCAGCAAACGCACCGTTCGCGTCCCAGCGCGCGTAAACATCACCCTCGACCTGTTTCGGGTCGTAAACCTTCGCCAGCGTCGCTTTGTCTGATATTTCTCGGTCGGCCATGTTCCTTTCCCCAATACACCTCGGGACGCTGCAACGTACCTTAATTGCCGTTCTTTTCAATCCCTCGCCGTTCCAACATGTGACGGCGGGTCCGTGAAGGCCATCTGCTTTTGAGTCGTATCGGCATGGGAAGGGTCACGCGTCAAGCTGAACCGACACTTCCCAATCACCCTTGGCCCAACTACAATGGCCAATGATCGGCAGTGGGAATTCATTTTCATCGTTTCACCGGGCAACGCGTTCATGGCGAGTGATGACTACTATGACATTTTGGGAGTGTCCCGCGGGGCCAACGACGAAGAGATTCGCAAAGCCTACCGTCGGTTAGCCAAGGAGTTTCACCCCGACCGCAATCCCGGCGACAAGGAGGCGGAGCGGAAATTCAAGACCATCCAGGAGGCCTACGAGGTTCTTAGTGACCGCGAAAAGCGATCTCAATACGACCAGTTTGGGAAAATCGGTGTGGGTCGGGTGGTCAATGACAACGGGAAGCAATACTACTCCTGGGGTTCGGGTTCGACGGTGAATATGGATGAACTGGACGACCTTTTCAAAATTTTCGGTGGACAGGGTCGTACACAGGGCGGTGGAGGGTCGCGACCAGACTTCCGAGGGTCCGGCGTTTTTGATCAGATTTTTGGACGCAAGGGGCAGCGCGGGGCCAAGACTGCCCCGGCGCGAGGACAGGATATTGAGCAGGCTGTCGAGCTATCGTTTGACCAGGCCTTTCGCGGTACGTCCATCGAGGTGACCCTTCAGGGCGGAAGCGGTCGGCAGACCCTGGGCGTGAAAATTCCGCCCAACATGCAGGACGGCCAGCGCATTCGAATCTCGGGCAAGGGTCAGCCATCTCCGCAGGGTGGGGCGCCGGGAGACCTTTTCATCGTCTGCCGAGTTCAGCCGCATGCCTACTTCCGGCGTCAAGAGAACGATATTCTGTTGGACGTGCCCATTTCGCCCACCGAAGCCATGCTCGGCGCCAAGATCAACGTACCCACGCTGGACGGTGTCGTTACCTTGTCGGTTCCGCCGGGGACATGCAGCGGCGCGAAGCTGCGTTTGAAGGGTCGCGGCATGAAATCGGCGGGGGCATCGACACGCGGGGACCAATTGGTTGTCATTCAAATCAAGTCACCCAAAAATATAGACGCTGCCAACAGAAAGATTTTGGAAACGCTCGCGAACCAACTGAATTACAACCCGCGGGCCGACGTGCCCTGGTCAACGGATGAGGTTCACTCATGACGTGGGAAAGTGGATCGACGGACCAGCAGCGACTTCGGGCCGGTTACGCCGCGCTGAGTCTGGGTGTGTTCACACTGTTAGGCGTTTGGATCATGTCCGTGATGCGAGGTCCGCAGGCACTGGGCGAAGCCGCCGTTCGGCATCAAAAGCTGGACCCACCCAATCCACAACAATTGCTGCCCGCGATCAGTGCGGGAATGATCATCATTGGCCTGTCGCTGGTTTTGGTCTTGTTCATCAGCCTGATCGCAATGTTGAGGGTGAGTCGGCGATTTCGTAAATCCGTCCTGGAGACGCCGGCCTCGCCGACATCGACAACGGACGTGTGGCAGATGCATCGGGTACCGGATCTGCCAGACGACCATCTGCCGGACGACCATCTGCCGGACGACGATACTACGGAGCGCAGCAAATAGTGAACATCGTCAATCCGGCGAACGCCGCACACGCCGCAGACGTCATTCCGGCGAACGCCGCATACGTCATTCCGGCGCAGGCCGGAATCCAGTGCGCAGGCGAGCGTGGCCCATCGCTGGTTGTTCAATGGTTCATGCTCCGTGTAGTATGTCTGATGACGTCGGCGATTCTGCAAAGACGTAACCGGCCAACGAGCCGTGACGCCCGTTGCAGCCGCCGAGCTTTGTAAGACCGCGATTACGCATGGAGCTGAACGGAACCATCGCCCTCGTTACCGGTGCAGCCCAGCGCGTGGGCCGCGAAATTGCACTGGAGCTTGCACGGGCGGGGTGCGACGTCGCCATCCATTACAACCATTCCGATCGAGACGCCCAATCGCTGGCTGTGATGATCGAGTCCATGGATCGCCGAGCGTGCCTGATTCAAGCCGAACTGGCCGACCCGGACACCTGGCCCATCGTCGTTGAACGGTGCGTCGCGCAGCTCGGCGGACTGCACATCCTTGTCAACAACGCTTCGATCTTCCACGAAATGTCCGTCGAGCAGTTCGATCTGGCGGATTGGGACCGCATGTTTCGTATCAACACGAGCGCGCCAGCCGCCCTGTGTCACTACGCAGCGCCCCACCTGTGCCGGCATGACGTCGCCAAGATCATCAACATCACCGACATCAGCGCTCGGTCGCCCTGGTCCAACCATCTGGCCTACTGCGCGTCCAAAGCCGCCCTGGACAATCTCACTCGTGCGTTGGCGTTGGCACTCGCCCCGCGCGTTCAGGTCAACGCCGTCGCGCCCGGAATCGCCATGTTTCCCGATTCGTACGACGAGGCGACGAAAGCTCGACTGGTCAAAAAGGTCCCCTTGAAACGCGAAGGCGGGCCGCCGGATATCGCCCGGGCCGTCCGCTTCCTCTGCGAAGCCGATTACATCACGGGACAGGTCATTTCCGTCGATGGTGGAAGATCGATTGCCTAGTGGTCTGTCAACGCCAAACCTGCGGGTCGGACATTGATTCCGAACGCGCGCCAAACATCGCGCACGACCGCTCCCTGACGGTCGCGGCTCTGTTAAGTGGCAATTTCCCGCCCTGGCGGTCGCGGCTCGGAAAGCATTACCGCGCACGCGCAGAATAAGCGTTGACAGAGCACTAGTCGTTCGCCGGCAAACGAATGCATGGACCCACGTCCGATAACGCAGACGCGGATGGGTCGATTGTAGAATTGTTGGGCCGCACCCCGCGTACCCATGCACGCGGATTGGCGCCTGCTTCGTAACAGGCGTGGTTTGTATGCCACGACGACACGCAAAAGCGCCCGCAAGTTCAGGTGCGTCGTGACACTAACTCATGCTCCCGCCGCTGGTGTCTGCTTCGCCGTCGTTGGAGAAATCAACCTTGGGCAATTCACGGGCGGTTTCCTCGATTTCGAAGAAGTCCGACTTTTCCACGCCGGCGAAGCTGCAATAGTATCGGCCTGGGAATTTGCGGCAGAACGTATTGACCGATCTCACCGCGTCGTTGTACCGCTTTCGTTCGACGGCCAGCCGATTTTCGGTGCCTTCCAATTGAATTTGCAAGTCTCTGAACGATTGATTGGCTTTCAAATCGGGATACGTCTCCCGCAAGACAAGCAATCGCGACAATGCCGACTCGAAACCGCCGGTGGCTTTGGCCTTGTCAGCCACTGAATCAGCCTTGAAATACGACTCTCTCGCACGGGCAATTCCCATGAAAATGTCGTTTTCGTGGGCGGCGACGCCCTTTACCGTCTCGACCAGATTGGGAATCAGATTGAATCGCCTCTGAAGCTGATTTTCAACCTGTGCCCAACTGGCCTTGACGTTTTCATCGAGCGTGATGGCTTTGTTGTAACCGGAGTAAACGCAGCCACCGATGAGCAACGCCCCACCGACCACCGTCACCAACCCAATCAACAATACCTTGGCCATCGAATTCATGGATCCACCTCGCGTTGTCGTCGTTTTCAATGTTGTTCCGCAAGCGGCGCAAAATTGTGCCGCCGGCTGATTCGGGGACTCGCAATTTGGACAGGGACTACCAGCTCGCACCGCCGCCACCTCCTCCGAATCCGCCACCCCCGCCGAACGATCCGCCGCCGAACCCGCCAAAACCGCCCCCCAGCCCGCTTCCCAAACCGGAGCCATGACCACTTCCCCAGGAACGGCCGCCTCCCAACATGCTGCTGAAAATGTTCGCCCAGAACAGGCCCTCCAGTAATCCGCCGCCGCCCCAGCTTCGATGGTATCGGCGTCGACGATTCACCGACGAGATCACAATCAACAGCACGATCAGCGGAATGAACCCGCCGCCGCAAATAGCTGAACCAGGACTGATGCGCCGTGAACGAACTCGCCAATCCGGAATTCCGGTCAATTGCACTCCGGCGGCGTCGGCCACCTGATTTGCCGTCGCAACGGCGAGTCGCGCAAGCCCGGTCGAATAGTCGCCCTTCTTGAAAAAAGGGACGGCCATTTCCTCGCAAGCGCGTGAACACCACATATCCGGAATGACGGGCTCGAGACCGTAACCCGGATGAACGCGCACTTTTCGCTCGTCTACGGCGAGCACAATCAAGGCTCCGTTGTCCTTACCCTGCTGCCCCAGCCGCCACAACTCGGCGTGGCGCTGGGCGAAATCCGCGATCTCCTCACCCTCCAGGGATTGCACGGTGATCAGTTTGATCTGGGCGCCGGTCTTCTCTTCCAGTTCGGTAAACATGTCCGAAATATTCTTATCGTCACGATGCGTGATGACGCCCGCCCGATCGGCCACGAACAAGCCCGAATCCTCCACGGTGACCTGGGCCTGAACCGCAGGGGTCATGGCCATCCCCAGAACAGCCAACGCACTGCATCGGATCCGGCTACCACGCATCGACCACACCTGCCAAACTCTGAACGTCGTGATACAAAATCCGAAATTGCTCCCAACCGTGCGGGCCTGACGGGTCGATCACCGCTCGAACACCGGGCAGCGATCTTCCCGTTAGTTTTTCGATTTCCGCAACCACGACGTCAGCCGGTAGCGCTTCATTCCGACTCTTGATCCACAGCATTCCACGCAGGGTCCGCAACAGGGTGTCGGCACCGCTTAACTCGATCGCCTCCAGGGCCTTGTCCTTGCCCGCCGTGGCCAACAGTCCCTGCCGCATGCCGATCAGGATGGACTTGAACTCGCGTTCACATTGCAACCGAACGTCGTTGGGCTCAAATTGCAGACTTTCAAAAGCATCGTCGCCGAATATCGTGGCGTGGGCCTGCTGAATCTCGATGAATTCGAGCGGAAAGGTGTCGCAGGAATCGATAATGTAGGCGTTGGTCATGACCAACGGCGCTGCGATCCGCCGCTTGCCCAAATCCAAACCGTGTTGCGACAGTCGCCGCAGCATGTCCAGGTCGATCTCGCCCACCACCATCACGCTTTGAATAGAATGTCGGGTGGCGTCAAAGCGCCCAGCCACGATCGGACCAAAAATCGTCAACGATCGGACATTGGCGCCCCCCAGCTCGCGGAGCAACGTACAATAGTCTTGCACGGGCGCGCGCATCGCCGCGGGGATGTTTTCCAAGCGATCTGCCAATTGCGGCATGGTCCTCCTCCACTACAAACGACGATCAGCCAACCGACAAAACTCGACACCTTCGTCGCCCTCGACAGCGTCATTCAAGACATACACTCCACGGCGCTTCACGGCAAGTATAGAATGGGCCTTGTTTTGTAATCACGACGCCTGATCCGACAGGAATTGCGGATCGTGCCGCTCCGACGTATCGTGATAGCATGGCCACTGGACGCATGAAAAGACTGACCGACTACGCGAGTTGTGCGGGTTGAGCGGGCAAACTGCCGGCTGACGCCATGGCGCAGGTACTGCGTCAATTACCCACTATTCGTCATCCGAACCTGCTGGTCGGGTCCGAACATTTCGACGATGCCGGCGTGTATCGCCTCAGCGACACACTGGCCATCGTCCAGACCGTCGACTTTTTTCCACCGCTGGTCGACGACCCCTTCACGTTCGGTCAGATCGCAGCAGCCAACAGCCTGTCAGACATCTACGCCATGGGTGGAACGCCCATCACCGCCCTGAACATACTGGGATTTCCTGACAAGGAATTACCGCCGGACATCATGGTTGAAATTTTGAAAGGCGGGGCCGAACGCGTCACGACGGCTGGCGCGGTCATCGTCGGCGGACACAGCGTGCGCGATGTCGAGATCAAATATGGCCTGGCCGTCACGGGGACGATTCACCCCCATGCCATCCTGACGAATGGCGGAGCGCGACCGGGTGACAAACTCGTCCTGACCAAGCCACTGGGGAGCGGCGTGCTGACCAGCGCGGTCAAATCGGGCAAGATGCCCGCGTCCGACCTGGCCCAGGCCATCGCGGTCATGATTCATTTGAACGACGGCGCAGCCACCGCCGCCCTGAACGTCGGCGCCCATTCCGCCACGGACATCACCGGCTTCGGGCTGATTGGCCACGCTTTCGAGATGGCGGCCGCGAGCAACGTCACCATCACGCTCGATACGGCGGCCGTGCCCTTGATGGCGGAGACGCTGAAATTCGCACGGGCCGGCGTGTTGACCCGGGCACACAAATCGAATCTCGCGTACGTGGGCGACCGATTTCGAAACGACGCAGCCGACGACGTCTTGGTCAAGGTGCTGGCGGATGCACAAACGTCGGGCGGGCTGCTCATCGCCGTCGCTTCTGACCGATGTGACGCGTTGCTGGCGGCCCTGCAAAGCGCCCATACGCCATGTTCAGCGATCGTGGGATTCGTCACCGACGTTTCGCCGTTTGCGTTGCGAACGTGCTGATTCGTGGAACCCCTGGTATTATTAGAAACCTGGACACAGAAAACGCTCCCTCACGGTCACGGCTCGGTTCAGGGTCAGTTCTGTTGCAGCGCCTATATTCCCATCTCCTGATAGGCTCGTGCGATCTTCTCCAAGGCCACCACGAACGCGGCGGTTCGGAAATCCTTCACCGCTTCGCGCGACCAGAAGACTTCGCGAATCTGCTGGTAGGCCCGGCACATGGTGTCGTCCAAGCCGGAGCGCACCAGGCTCAGTTCGTCGGCACCGCAGCAGATTTTTGAAACCAAGTCGCTATCGATGCGTTTGCCCAGCGCCCGCTCGATGGCGCCGACGATGGCTTCACCGCGAAGCTGATCCAGTCGATTCTCGATTCGCCCAAATCGGATGTGGGAAATGTTCTTGATCCATTCGAAATACGACACGGTGACGCCCCCGGCGTTCAGGTACGCGTCGGGCAACAGAACCTTTCCGTGTGATTGCAAATACTCGTCCGCGTCGAACGTCACCGGGCCGTTGGCGGCTTCGGCGATCAACGTGGCCCGGATGCGCGGCGCGTTCTTCGCAGTGATCTGCCCCTCCAACGCGGCTGGGATCAATATGTCGCAGTCCATCTCCAGGACGGCTTTGCCGTCTTCGGAATACCGGGCATCATGATACCCCTTGACGCCGCCATTCTCGCGGAGATGCTCGAAGACCGATTCGATGCTTAAGCCTCGATCTTCCTGGATGACGGCCCCGTCGCGCTCGATGATGGCGATGATCTTTGTGTCGTCCTCTTCCTGAAGGAACTTGGCCGCGTAATAGCCGACATTTCCCAAACCCTGAATGACGATGCGCTTACCCCCCAAGCCATCCTTCAGGCCGGCTCGTTGGACATCCTCGGGGTGTCGGAAGAACTCGCGAAGCCCATATTGAACGCCCCGACCGGTTGCTTCTCGTCTCCCGACGATGCCGCCTTGCGTCGCGGGTTTGCCGGTCACGCAGGCGATCGCGTTGATATCGTTGGGATAGAGCATGCGATACGTGTCCGCGATCCAAGCCATCTCGCGGGAGCTGGTTCCCATGTCCGGGGCGGGCACGTTTCGGCTGGGGCTGATGAATCCGGTGGCGGCCAATTCACGCGTGAACCGGCGGGTGATCCGTTCCAGTTCATCGTCCGTGTAGGCCCGCGGGTCGATGGCCAATCCGCCCTTGGACCCACCGAAGGGTACGTCCACGATGGCGCACTTGTACGACATCAACGCAGCCAACGCTTCAACTTCATCCTGTGTGACAACGGGGGCGTAGCGAATCCCACCCTTGACGGGGAGCCGGTGCTCGCTGTGAACGGCTCGCCAGCCGGTAAAGACCTCGAACCGGTCCTTGATCTTGACCGGAAACCGCACCTGGTACACGGAGGAACAGCGCTTCATTTTTTCAGCGAATCCCGGCGGCAGGGTCAGCGTCGCGACGGCCTTCTCGTACATGCGGTAAACGCTGTCCAGAAACGACAATTCGCCGTTCGTCTCAACTGATTGACTCATGGAGATGTTCCTATTCCGTGGCCACGCCGAAGGGGCCGTGCGAATCCTACGCCCGGACTGGAAATGCTATATCGGTTCGACTAGCCGGCTGCGAACAAGGATTTCAATAGTCGATCCGTTCGGTTGCTCCAACTCGACCAACCGGTGCCGTCGTGCACCTCACCGCCTTGCACGTCATGACCCGCCTTGCGAAACTCATCGGCGAATTCAGCCACGCTCTTGCTCATGTCCCAGGCTTCGTCGGGATTGCGCAGATCGAATGTCCCCCATTCAAGGTAAACCGTCAGCGGCGGTCCACTGCGACTGGCGAGTTGCGATTTGATCTTGTCACCCACGGCGCCGAAAATAAAAGGCGATTGGCAACCCAGCTTGCCGAAAAGTTGGGACTCCGCCAGCGCGCAGGCAATGGCCGACGATCCCACGAACCCTGCCCCCACGGTGGCCCGGCTCTTAGCATCCGCGATCGTGCGAAAATTCTTGTCCACGAACGGAACCAGCTCGTTTTCGAACATTCCCACGTAATTGTTGGGGCGAAACATCGACGGGGCGTAATGAACAAACACGGCGATCAGCGGTTTGACCTCCGACCCTATCAGATTGTCGAGGGCCTCGATCCACTTTCCACGTTCTTGCGCAGCTTGGCCGCCGTGAACGTAAACCACCGGATAGGTTTGCCCGGAATCGTCGTAGCCGTTGGGCAGGTACACGTCGAACTCCACGTCCGCGCTTTCGAGTTCGCTGGTGAATTTTTGATGTTCGACGCGCCCGCGACGCGAAGCGTCAGCGGGATTCATGAAGCCCGGCGGCTTCCAGCCCGGCATGGCGAACCAAGACATTTCCATTTCTGCCCCACCGAAGTTCATCTCCATTTCTTTTGCATAGATGATGGTCGTGGTCCTGCGGTCATTGCGGGCATCCACCAGATGCTCTTCGAAGTCCTTGATGAACAGGTAGTTGGCCCGCGTGTCGAGCGGAACCCGCGACGAGTAATGAAAAAAGTCAGTGCCCGCCAACCGTTGCATGGACCGTTCCTGCCGCGCACCGAACAAATCGCTGCCGATGGCGATGTCATGACCCGGTCCGCGATAAACGAAATGCACCCAGCCGTCCTCAACAATGGGCGTTTGCGGGTGTTTAGCCATGAACTGATCGATGACTTCGCTCTTGTCATCCGAATCCTGTAGCTCCTCGATGAATCTTGCAAATGGACTGTTGCGCGGAGAGGACTCGTCGTCCTCGTCCGGCAACGCTTCCGATTGGCCTGACGTGATTTTGACCCTGGCGAGTTCCTTCAGACCCCGGGCGACGATGTGACCGTTGGCGAACGCAGGGGGTGACCAAGCCATGTCATCAAAAACTTGAACCGATGCCAGATCGCGGTATTCGGAAGGATCAGCCGCGATCAAATGAACGCTGCCCCGCTTGGTCAACACCACGACGTGTCCGTCGACAAGGATGGTGAATCCGTCACCGGGCAACCGCGACCGCCACGTGCTTTCGCCAGACGAAGCGTCGACACAGGTCAAGAACCGGCTGCTGAAGGCGTAGATGTGACCGCCTTGGCAGACGGGCACGTTGTAACTGTTGCGAATGGACCGGTCTTCCCACAGCGCCGTGCCCTCCGCTTTGCCCTCGACCACGCTGAGTCGAACAGCCGTGGATCGGTCGTCCTTGTGGGACAGAAAAAATCGATCGTCGCCCAACGGGACGGCCGTCAGACTCCCCGCGCCCAGCGGCCCGCCGCCCCCGTGCGCATAATCCCACAACAGTTTGCCCTGGCGAACATCGATGCCCATCAGTTTCGTGTTACCAGCAGCCAAGACCTGCTCCCGTCCGCCCAGCGAGGAAACGACCGGGGATTGGTATTGAATGCCGTCTTCGCCGACTTTCCAAAGCCGGCTGCCCGACCCGGGATCGAAACCGGCGACCGCACCATCTTCCGCGCCGACTTCCACCACCAACACACCATCGTGCAACAGGGGTGACGTGGCGAATCCGTAATGGGGCTTGCGAGCACCGTGATCCGCCACAAGATCCGTTGACCATGCCAGCTCGCCCGACTTCAAATCAACCGCCAACAACCGACCTCGCGGTGCCAAGCCAAACACGCGCCCGCCCCCGATGAACGGGGTCGCGATGGGTCCGTCGTGCGAGCCGTCATGTCCGACGTAGGTCTTGTCCATCACCATTCGCCATCGCTCCCGCCCAGTGGACTCCTCAAACGCGACCATCACGTCCGATTCACCGTCTGCAAAGGCCGTGACCACCGTGCCCTCCGCCACCGCGACGCCGGAATAGCCGCTGCCGATCGTCACCTTCCAATCGACGGACAACTTGTAATGACCCTCGGAAAATATGCCCTGCTCCGTCGATCGCCCATCCGCGGTCGCACCGCGAAAACCGGGCCAATCCTCCGCATGGAGCGTGCCGGTCAACATCGCTACGCCCGCGAAAGCCATCATGAGCACAACGAATCGCAACTGATTCCCACGCATAGGCTGTTGATTGAGAAAAACCATGTCCGATCCTTTTGAAAGCGTCCTGGATGAATGAAAGGCATTCCCGCCGGCGAGCATCGTAACCGTGCCTGACGTGCAAAATCAAGAACTGTAGCCCAGGCTGCCATGGCCAGTTCGTGCCATCTCCCGGACGAATCGCCCGAAAAGGCAATCCCGCATACTGGACGGGAAAATAGTCGTGTCGTTCCCCGCCCCGCACGGAAAGACCGACCGCAGGCGCCGAATCAGTCTCGAATCAACATCCGTCCATACCACCCATCCATTCGCGATAGTGGCCGAATTTGCCGAATGGGCCGGCTACGCGTATCGTTTACGCAAGGACGCTTGGAATGCCCGCACCGGAACGAAATCGCTGGTTGGAATGGCTGGAGATCGGCAAAGCTCGCCGCGAAAGCGCGTCGATCAATCTCCGCGAATGGTGGACAGCCGCCAAGGAAGAACCCGAACTGGTCTGGCAAACCCCAGCCGTTCGCTACACAACCTACATCACCGGTGGTTTGTTGATGGTGCTGGCTTTGCGTACCGCCGTCGACATGTTCCAGCCGGTCAATCCCGCGATGATGACTCCGCCTGCCAAAACGGCTTACTTCGACGTCATATGTTCAAACGCAGCGTGTGGCCGACATTTTGTCATTGAGCGAAAATTCAGCTTTCACCGATTCCCGGTAACGTGTCCGTTTTGCAAGCAACCGACCGGACAACGGGCGTTGAGATGTCCATCCGCTACGTGTCACGGACGGATGACCATCGTGACGGAAGTGCAGGGTCAGCCAACCTGCCAAGTTTGTGGCATCCGCCGGACTAGAAACTAGAGACTGGATCGCTTCGCTCACAGGAGACTAGAGGATCGCAAGCCGGAGCTTGCAGTTTTTCTCTAGTTTCTAGATTCTAGTTTCTAGTTTCTAGCCCGATCGTGCTACGGCCCGTCACCAGCAGCGTGCCCGTTCATCTCGTACGCATGGATCTTGTCGATCCGCCGTTTGTGTCGGCCACCGTCGAAAGGGGTATTGATCCAAACGTCCACGACGCGATTCATAAGCTCCTCGCCCACCAGGTCGGCAGGCAAGCACAACACGTTGGCGTTGTTGTGCCGGCGGGCCAACTCGGCCGTCAATTCATCGTGACACAAGGCCGCCCGAATTCCACGAACCTTATTCGCTGTGATGGACATGCCGATCCCCGTGCCACAAATCAAGACCCCGCCGTCGGCCTTTCCAGCCGCGACCGATTCAGCCGCCTTCAACCCATGGTCGGGGTAGTCGCAACTGGTGGAACTGGAACATCCGAAATCCTCGACGCGGTGCCCCATGTGATTCAATTGGGCGATGATGCGCTCTTTCGCCATGTAACCGCGATGATCACTGGATATGGCGATGTTCACAATTCAATCTCCGTCAAGCGAGTCTGAATGGCGCGATCGAGTACCTCTGCGCACTGGGCATAGGATTCTTCCGTCCCCCCGATCGGGTCGGAAATATCCTCGCCCGCCAGCAATAGCTTCACTCGGTCGGCGGTCGACGGAACCAGGGCAGTGACGTCGTCGCGATGGGCTTCGGTCATCGCGAAAATGTAGTCCGCCTGATTGAGCATTTCCACGGTCAATCTTTGAGATCGATGGCTCGATAAGTCCGACCCCATCCTGCGAATAACCGTGCAGGCGTGGTCGGCCGCTCCATGCCCGGACGAGGCGAAAGTCCCTGCCGATAGAATGCGAACGTTGCGATCCCGCAATTCGCCCGGTTCACACCCCAGCCGACGCGCTATCTGCAATTCCGCCAGCGCTACCGCCATCGGGCTTCGACACGTATTCCCGGTACAAACGAAAACAATGGTCTGGACGGCAAATCCGTTAAGCATACGCGCATCGTAGACGCCGTCACGCAAAATTTCAAAACGATCACCATTGACGCGAACAACCGTGGACGCACGATTGTACTTGGCGGGTCCGCCGTCCAGGGCAAGATCAACATCGTCTCCCAGTGCCTCCAAAGCCGCCTCAACCGTGCTGGGAGGCGTGCGACCGGCTCGATTCGCGCTGGCCGCCACCACCGGACCGCCGGCCATCTTCAGCATTTCGAGGGCGGCGACGTGGTCCGGGCAACGAAGCCCGATGCTCCTCTCGTGATACAACGCCGTCACAACGTCGGCATCCAAGTTGGCGACCGCCGGTGCCGCGTTGGGGTCCGGCGTGGACAAGATCAAGGTCAACGGACCGGGCCAGGTCTTTCGCATCAAACGGCGGGCCAGCACGCCGACATCCGGAACGAATTGCTCCGCATCCGCTCGACGGGCGATATGCACACTGAACGGCTTGCCGGTCGGGCGATCCTTGATTTGATGCAGCTTTCGAAGCGCGTCGGGTCGATCAGCTCGGGCGGCCACTCCGTAGACCGTCTCGGTTGGAAAAATGACCAAGCCGCCTTCGTCGAGAATCGCGGCGGCTTGCGACGCTCCCCTGACCGTATCACGCGCATCGAGAACGTTTAGAGTCTTTGCGGTCATAAGGAGTCCAATCAATCGATTCTCGGGTGGAAACCACGAAGTGTCAAGCGACGGTGGTGCGCTTCCAGGGTCTTTCAATTTTTGGAATCGCCCACAACAGAGCCGCGACCGTGAGGGAGCGGACCCCCGCGAAGCCCATATTTACGAGCCGCGAGCGCAAAGCGAGCGGACCCCCGCGAAGCCCATATTTGCGAGCCGCGAGCGCAAAGCGAGCGGTCCCGCGCATCCATCATTCCGGCGAACGCCGGAATCCAGAAGAACGTTGCCTGGACTCCGGCGTTCGCCGGAGTGACAAGCGGGACGATCCCGCTCGCGCTACCCTGGCGAAAAACCCAAAACTGAAAGACCCTGGGTGGGCTTCGAAATCTCGCGGGTGGGTACGGATCGCGATGATCAGTACCACGCGAAAACCATTCCGCACCGATCCAAGACCCGCTGGAAATTGTAATGAATTGCGACGGCTTTCGATGGCTTGGCAGTGAGTGGGTGAACGATCAGAACGCAAAACGAGCGTGAAACAGCGTATCGGGTCCCACGCGACGAGTTTGAACGGTGACAGGGCGACGTCGAGACCCGATCCTGAGTTCGAGGGGGGGTGCGAGTCCACCGATCAAAACAGGTGCCACCAACACGTACGCTTCATCCACCAACTCGGCACGAAAGAATTTGGAAAGCACCTGCCTCCCGCCTTCCACCAGAAGATTGGTTATTTTCTCCCGCCCCAAAGCGCGCATCGCCGCCGGCAAACTCACCCGTCCTTGCGATGCCGGCATCGCCAGCACGCGGACGCCGTGCGATTCCAACGCGCTGACGTGCGTGGTGACTCGCCCGCAAGCCGCCCGCGTCGCAAGCAGAAGGGTAGGCGTCTGCCGGGCGGTGCGAACCAGTTGGCTGGTCAGCGGCATCCGCAAACGCGAATCCAATACGATGCGGGTCGCCACTCGCCGCAACGACACGCCCCGCGCAGTCAAACGGGGATCGTCCGCCAACACCGTACCGATGCCCACCAGAATGCCATCAACCCTGGCCCGAAGTTGATGCAACCAACGGTGGGCCTGTTCACCGGATATTTGATTGGATTGACCGGGCGGGGTCGAAATCCGACCGTCCAAGCCCTGTGCCCACTTGAGCACGACATGCGGTCGCTTTTTGTGCAGGAGCGTCAGGTACGGTTTGATGAGATCGCGGGCCTCGGTTTCCAACAATCCGACGTGGACCTCCATGCCCGCTTGACGAAGCTGCCGGACGCCCTTCCCGCGGACATGTTCCCCGTCATCTCCGGTGGCTGCGAACACGCGGCGGACGCCCGCGGAGATCAGGGCGTCGGTACAGGGGGGCGTCTTGCCGTGATGACAACAGGGCTCCAGCGTTACGTAGGCCGTCGCGCCTTGTGCTCGACGACCCGCCTGCCGAAGCGCGAACACCTCGGCGTGTGGACCGCCGAATCGCCGATGAAACCCTGCACCCACCAACCGCCCGCCGCGGACCAGAACGCAGCCCACCATCGGGTTGGGTTCGACGCGACCCTGCCCTCGCCATGCCAACCGCAGGGCCAGGTCCATCCACTTCGTTTCTTCCGAAGGACCCGGGTTGGGCATCACGCACCGTCCGTGACCGCCTCGCGCTTCACCGATGCATTGAGCGCCCGATGTTCGGACCAGAACAGGATCATCAACAGGCTGACTCCCGCGACCAATAGCGAATCAGCCACGTTGAATACCCATGGCCAAATGTCTCGCCCCGCGATCTGCGGTTCGATTTTCAAAAAGTCCCTGACCACGCCGGATTGGGAAAATTCGGCGATGTGTTTACGATCAATACGCATGACCGGCGGGGCGCCGTCGGGCCCCTGTCCCAACACGATGTATTCGGAATCGGGCTTGTTTTCCACAATCTTGCCGTGCCGGACCGGATCACCGGATGCAGCCGCCGCCGGCGTCAGCACGATCTTGTCGACCACGATGAACGTCCGGTCGTACAGGTTCCCCATGGAACCAGCCAGAATGAATGACAGCGCCAAATGCAAAGGCCACCGTTTCGATGGACTCGTGACGAACAGATACAGGACGAACCCCAGGGCGACGAACGATGCAACGATGAAAACCGAAACCAAACCCGCACCCATTCCGAAAAGCGCACCGGGATTGATCGAGCGGCGGAAAGTCAAAAGCGAAGGAATCGCCTGCGCCACGTCCAGCGGGGCGAGCGTCCGAAAGGCCCAGTCCTTCGACCAGAGGTCCAGAACAAGTGCCAGTATCGCGACACTCCACAATCGAAAGTGCGCCGCCGGGCTGAAGAAAGCCGATCGATCCACGCCGGCGTTATCGACCTGGGCCATCATGGGGGACGATCCTGACGGTGTTAGAATCGAAGGGAATCAGCGAACGAGACCTTTCTCTCGCAGGCGGGCGTACTCGATGCAATACTTGGCCCACGGCTTGGCGGAAAGGCGAGCCTGCCCGATGGGACGATGCGTCGCGAGACAGACGCCATAAGTGCCGTCGCGAATCCGTGACAGGGCGCCGTCGATTTCGCGGATCAGCATGCGCTCGTTGTCCACCAGGTCCAGCGTGAACTCCTGCTCCCAATTGTCGCTGCCGATGTCAGCCATGTGCATGGGCATGTGCGAGTGAGCACTGGAAGCGTTGTAACCAGCCAGCGCCTGACTGGTCAGATGTTCCACGTCCCCGACGAGTTCACGACGCTTCTCGAGGAGCTGGCGCTCGAATTTCCCGAGCGACTTCTTGCCCAATCTCGTCTTAGGTAGCTTCGTGCCTTCCGGAACGATTTGAAGACCCTCGCTGCCCGCATACACGTTCGAGCGGTGATTCAGATTCACGTTCATTCGCGAACCGTCCATCGATCCGTTTCTCGACGGTTTCACCGCTTGGGAAAAACGTGAAGCGGTGCTGGAATTTCTACTTGCCCCGCTCGCCAAATCTGGCTTGCTCCGTTCGTTTCCGCCGGAATGAGCCTGACCAATCGAATCGCGCTTCAACGCTGATCGCGATGTTTGTCGTCCTTGCGATCGTCCTGCGATCGTTGGGCTGTTTTTTGATGGCCCGGCCGCTATCCGACGTCGCGATACGACGCCCGGACCACGCTTTTCGGTCGATTGACTGTCATTTTTCGCAGCAGTGCTTTTCGACGCTGGGCGCGAACCGGCAGATGTTTTTGCGGCTTTCGGCGATTTGGGAGCGGCTGACCGTTTTTTCACAGACGACGATTTGGTTCGTGGCTTGGCGATCTGGCCTGAACCGGTACGGGCTGCCTTGGCCGATGTCTTTTTCTTGGATTTGGCGATGCGGGACACGGACGACTTCTTGGGCGCCGTTTTATTCGTTGCGTTTCGCTTTTGCGAAGACGCCTTCTTCTTGATAGTCTTGGACCGTTTGGCAGTCACAATAATCGTCCGCCTGATGCAGGGTTCAGTTCTCCTAAACCCTTATCAACAATAGAATAAGGACGCCCGACGCGCAATAATATAATCGCCTTGCCGCGGAATGTCAAATGCGATCAGCAACCCCAATTCCTGTGTCTTCAGTGCGGGTGGTGAAAATCGACGGCTGGGACGCGCAGCTAAGGATTTAGGCTGCCGCGTGATAGTCATGATCCAGCCGATCGGGGCCAATGGTGTAGCGATTCAGTCAGCAGGAAATCGAGAGCAGCTCCTATGTGGTCAATTCTCAACGGCACGGTGTTCAACACGGTCGCGGTATTGCTTGGATCAGGATGCGGGCTTTTGCTTTCCGGTCGATTGCCCGAACGATATCAGCGATTGGTACTGGATGCCCTGGGGCTGGTGACGATCACATTGGGCATCGACGCGGGCGTCAACGTGCTCAACGACACCATCGCCCGCTATCGACCGCTTGGCGACGCCGGAAAAACCTACGGGGCCACGCTGGCCATGGTCACCGTCGGCTCGCTGATCGTGGGTTGCCTGCTTGGCACGTGGCTTCGCCTTCAGGAACGGGTGGAAGCGTTGGGGGTCATGATTCACCGTCGCTTCGGAACCGGCGACGCCGATTCATTCGCCGAGGGTTTCCTGACGGCGAGCGTCATTTTCTGCGTGGGGCCGTTGACTCTGCTGGGCTGTTTCGAAAACGGCAGCCAAGCTGACCCCAGCCTGCTGATGATCAAATCGTTGCTGGATGCGTTTTGCTCGATGGCACTAGCCGCCAGCTTGGGAGCGGGCGTCATGTTCAGCGTGTTTACGGTCTTGATTTTTCAGAGCAGTCTTTCCATTTTGGCGTACAATTTTGCGTCGGCCATCCCGGACCTGTCGCAGCAACTGATGAACGTCGTCGGGGGCGTGTTGTTGATCGCGACGGCACTGGTGCTTTTGGAGATCAAGAAGATCGCCGTGGCCAACATGCTGCCGGGAATATTCTTGCCCCCCGTGGTGGTGTGGATGATAGAATTCTGGCGGCCTGGGACGCTTCAAACCGTGATGGGCGGATAGAACCCGAGGATGAGCGCGCACGATACATCCGTTCAGCAAATCGTTGACGAGTTTTTGGCGGCGGAATCCCTGCCGACCAGCGAGCCGCATGATTGTCCGTACCTGCCGGGACGGGTCGCTCGCCAGGAAGGATTCTTGATCGATCAAGTTCCGAGTTCGTTGTATCGCGCCTTCCTGGATCGCAATTTTCGTCGCAGTGGCCGGCTCATTTATCGACCCGCCTGCGATGGCTGTCGTGCGTGCGAACAGATTCGCGTCCCGGTTCGCGAGTTCGTGCCCAGCCGATCGCAACGGCGGATCCTCCGGCGTAATCGGGACCTGATGGTCACGCATGATAGCAATCCAATGCCATCGCTGGAAAAATGGCTGATACTTCAAAAATACCTTGAAGCCCGACACGACGAACAGATGTGCCGTGACTACGCTACGTTCGTAGAATTCCTATACGATTCGCCGTTGCAAACGCTTGAACTGGGTTACTGGCTTGGTGAGCGGCTGGTCGGGGTCAGCATCGCCGACGTGTGCCCGCGGGCGTTCAGCAGCGTTTACATGTATTTCGATCCGGAGTTCTCGCGTCGAAGCCTGGGCAGTTATTCCATTCTATGGGAGATTGAATACTGCAAGAGACGGGGCTTGGAACATTACTACCTGGGGTACCACGTAGCCACTGCGAAGACGATGGCCTACAAAGCAAGCTTCATGCCCCACCAGCGACTGATTGATGCCGCCGAGTGGCGCGAGTTTCATTCATGACCTCGCCCAGCCACGCGTCAGATTCCCAGGCCGATGAATTAGCCACACGCGAGTTTCAACGTGTACTGATCGTGAAACCCAGCTCGGTGGGCGATATCGTGCACGCGCTGCCCGTCCTTCGAATCCTTCGACGTCGATATCCCCACTCGCGAATCGATTGGCTGGTGAATAGTCCCTTTGCCGATTTGATCGCCGGCCACTCCGATCTCGATCGCGCGATCGCGTTCGATCGTCGGCGATATGCGTTGATTGGGCGACGTTGGAACCCGACCCGCGCGTTTCATCGATTCGCTCGTGAACTTCGCCGCGTCCGATATGACCTGGTCATCGATCTACAGGGGCTGTTTCGAAGCGGGTGGCTGGCCTGGGTGACCGGCGCCGCAGTTCGGGTCGGATTTCGGAACGCGCGCGAACTGGCTTGGTTGTTCTACACGCATCGCGTCACCGTGCCGATGGAACTTCACGCCGTCGATCGCAACTTGCGACTGGTGTCGTGTCTGGGCGGCGAAACCGACACGGGGCGGATTGACATGCAATTGACGGACGACGAACGGGTCGATGCCGGCCGCCTTCTTAGCGGCGCCGGTTTGTCAGACGAGCGACCATTTGTCGCCATCCTGCCGGGCGCCCGATGGGAAACGAAGCGCTGGATGCCGGACCGCTTCGCTGAATTGGTCGATCGAATCGATCAACATCATGGCTGTCGTTGTGTGCTGCTGGGCAGTCCGGACGAGGCGACGTTGTGCGACCAGATTGTCAAGTCCACCCGCACGTCGCCCATCGACTTGGCTGGCCGGACCACCTTGCGGCAGCTCGTGGGCATCCTCGATCGGGCGGCGTTGGTGGTGACGCATGATTCCGCCCCGATGCACGTCGCAGACGCGCTGGGCAAACCGCTGGTCGCCCTCCTGGGCCCGACGAATCGAAATCGAACCGGCCCATACCATCAACGCGGCGCGGTGATGCAGGCTGACCTGCCTTGCGTGCCCTGTCACTTGAAACATCTAGCCCAATGCCCTTATGATCACGCATGTATGCAGTCGATCGCGGTGGACGATGTGTATCAACGCGTCTCGGCCCATATTGCGGAGTTTGAAAATCGACCGTCCGTCTCCTTGCCTATTCATTCCCAACCATGATGGCCGGCAATATGCGTTCGAAAAGCAGACGGCGCCCGGAAACGCCGATAAATTAAATCGTTCGGCGGGCGTGATGAATTATCCGACTGGGCAGGACGATTAGGGTGTCAGCAATCTGGAAGAAAATACGCCGATTCGTTCTGAAGCGCATCTTGCATGCGGATGACTCGCCCCATAGCATCGCCATGGGCATTGGTATCGGCATCTTCGTCGGACTGACGCCTACCGTCGGACTTCAGATGGTCATCGCCCTGGCCCTCGCAGCCGCTTTCCGCGCCAACAAGCTCGTCTGCATTCCCATGGTCTGGATCACCAATCCGGTCACGCTTTGGCCGATTTATTTGGCCTGCCTGCGAGTTGGAACCCTGTTAATCGGTTCCGCCGGCCCATCCGACGATCCAGAAAACGCGTCGCAGATTTACGCGCTGGAACAAACGACGCGGTCGTTTAGCTGGTCATCGTGGCTGCAACTCGAATCCTGGCGCGAACTGTTTTTTACCGTTTCGCGATTAACCGCAGAACTATGGGTGGGGTGCCTATTTGTGGCCTCAATCGCCAGTCTGTTGGCCTATTTCTCGTCGCGCTGGTTTGTGACCGCCTATCGCCAGCGTCGAGGCCATTTGCTGGAAACTCGCAGCCGCCGACGTGAACAACGGCGGCTATCACGTGCAGCACGCGCCAGCAGGCCATCGGCTTGATGGGCCATGTTCCACCGCAACAGTGAAAGCAATTATTCGTGATGACTGCGGCCAATCAGATGCCCATGCGCCGTTTCACGTATGTACACATTGCTGCTGTCCTTCCGTTTATTAGCTCGTCCGTTGGTTGCACATTATTCCAGCCCGCTTGGGTGGCCATCGGGACACGGGGAATGGTGGCGACGGACTCGCCATTCGCCTCGCGAGTGGGGCGTGATGTTCTGCGGGCCGGTGGCAACGCGATCGACGCTTCCACCGCCGCGTCGTTCGCCTTGGCGGTCACCAGGCCCTACAGCACCGGCCTGGGTGGCGGCGGGTTTTTGATTTACCGCCCGGTTGATTCCGGCGACTATCAGGTGTTTGATTACCGCGAATGCGCTCCCGCTGCGTCAACGCCCGACATGTTCGTCCAACAGGCCGATCACGGCGGCCCACCGCCCAGCCGATTCGGCGGACTAGCCGTCGCGGTCCCGGGTTGGCTCGCCGGACGTGCCGAGATTCACAGGAGATTTGGCACGATTCCCCTGTCGGAGCTGATCAGGCCCGCCATCGAGTTGGCTCGCGACGGATTTCCCGTTGACGAACATTATATAAACGAATGCCGCGACGTTGCGGAAATCTATGGCCGATACCCGGAATTGCGCGATACGTGCGGCTACGTCTGGCGGGTGCATCTTCGCGATGGGAATCTCCGCAGGCCTGGCGATCGACTGCAACAGCCAGCGCTCGCCCGTCTCCTACAGGAAATCGCGGATGGCGGCGTCGATGCGTTCTACCGTGGCCGAGTTCGTGACGACGTCATCCGTTCCGTCATTCAATCCGGTGGCATCCTGACCGCCCAAGACCTCGACGAATACGAAGTCATCGAGCGTCAGCCGATTCGCAGCCAATATCGGGGACTGGAATTAGTGCTGATGCCCCCACCCTCGTCGGGCGGCATTTGCATCGCGGAAACGTTGAACATTCTCGAATCAGTTCCACTGGAACGATTCGTCCGGCGGGATGAATCCTCCGTCGATCATTTCCTGATAGAAGCCATGAAATACGCATTCGCCGATCGGGCGAAATACCTGGGTGATGCGGATTACGTCTCCGTCCCTGTTAGCAAACTGATCAGCAAGACCTATGCCTCCCAGTTTACCCTGTCCGCCCATGCTTCGAATGTTCCAGCGCCGACCAAGTCCAACGAACCGCCGATCATCTCCGACGACAGCGGAACGTCACATTCCTGCGTGGTCGATCGATGGGGCAATATCGTCGTCGCCACCGAAACGATCAACACGTCGTTTGGTTCGCTGTTGGCCGTTGACGAGTGGGGGTTGATTTTGAACAACGAGATGGATGATTTCACAGCCGACCCCCACGCACCGAACGCTTACGGATTGACGCAGGGTGCCGCCAACGCCATATCCGCCGGCAAACGGCCATTGTCCAGCATGTCGCCCACGATAGTAATCAAGGACGGCATGCCCTATTTGGCGATCGGCGCGTCGGGCGGTCCCCGCATCATCAGTTCAGTCCTAAACGTGTTGATCAACCTGACGGATCGCGGGATGTCCTTGCCGCAGGCCGTCGATGCCGTGCGCGTTCATCACCAATGGCAACCCGACAGCGTGTTCTTCGATCGAGCGCCGTCGAATGAATTGGCAGCGGATCTTGTGACCCATGGACACCACATTTCGCCGAATCGTCGAACCGGAATCGTGCAGGCCATCCTGATTGACGGTCCTCAATTGATAGGAGTTTCCGATCCTCGCAAGGGTGGAACCCCCGCTGGGTACTAGATTCCAGTATTATCAGGGCGTAAAATGACTACGCTTCGATAGGACTTTCGCGGACAGTTCGTGGTCGTTCTAGCCCGTGACGGGGTGCCCGGCCGATAGTTCCTACGGCCAATTCGTGCTGTTCACTTCGCACAGGGCAGTCCGGGGATGTTGAGTTGAACATGGGATCCACCGTTCAGGATCAATCACCGTGTCTCCCTGCTGGAGCCCCAACGGCCACGGTCTCAATTCGCAAGGGTCCGGGATCGGGGCAATCCATCCAACTGCGCCGGGCGGTTTCCCTTTTCGGCACCAAGCGAGGTTGCAAGTTCGTCCTTCGCGACCCCACGGTGGACCGTCGTCATTGTGTGGTCGTCAACACGGGTTATCGGATCATCCTGCGCGATTTGAATACCAACGGCCGGACATGGCTCAACGGCGCCAAAATCGAACAAGAAATGTTGACCGACGGACAAACCATCAAAATCGGTCCATGGGAATTCTACATTGAAGTGACCGCTGCGGACATTCGCGGCGCCAGCGACAGCCCGGTCGTGGTCGATCTCGAACCGGACCCGACTCTGTTGGCCATTGAGGACGTCACATCAGGCCACATCGCCAAATTGTCACGCGACGTCGCCATTCTGGGCCGCGGTCCGAACTCCGACTTCGTCGTGCAGGACCGGGAAACCTCGCGCGTCCACGCGATCATTTTCAGCTACCTGGGGCGACCGGCCATTTTTGACCTCGCCAGCGAGAACGGCACCTGGGTCAATGGGCAACGGGCCGTGTTTGCCATGTTGCAAAACGGGGATGAGTTGACGTTCGGATCACGCACCATCCGATTCCGCAGCACCACCCAATCGGTGGCCAAGGAACCGGGAACCAATGGGCAGGCCTCGCTGAAACCCATTCCGTTTCCCAATCCGGATGGCACGATTTCCGATCTGATCGACATATCATCAGAAACCCGTACACCTCATAAATGACATTGCGGTTCGCCCACCGCCCGCACCATCGCCTTCCGCCATCCACGATCTGCCGTTCGCAGCCAAGCTAGCCGTGCGAAGTTCTGTCGATTACGGAGTCGAGCGCTTGTACGTAATCTCGACGACCTTGGTGTTTTTCTCGCCGATCGGAAGATCGTGGACTTCCATCACGAATTGGTCATCGGATACAAATCTCATCACGGTCTTAACCATCTTGTCGTGCTCACCCGACAGATATTCATCGAGCGTTCCGTAAAGCAGGATCGCCTTCCCGCCCGGATCCATATCGCCTTCGGAGCGGATCATCGCCGTGTCCATGCTGGAAACGGACGTCGCCACGTAACTCATCTTGAAATTGTCGTAACCCATGACGGTGTGCCCCTCGATGGGTCGGCCCATCATACGGCCCTTGGCACGCGTCTGAATCCAACGACCGTCCATCAGCCACGATGTTTCCGCGGTGCCCTTCTCCGCGGGTGTCGGCGTTTCGCCCATGAAGAAGCGGGTCTCGGTATCCCATTTTCCGATGAATCGCTCCAAAATACGATGATGCTTGCCCGGCTCGGTGAATTGTTTCACCTTTTCCATCATCGCAGCCATCTCGCCCGGATCGGGCTGCTCCGCCGGTTGGGCGGTGGCGGATAACGTGGAACATCCCCAAGTGATGACCGCAACGACGTGCAAAAAACTCGGATACCTTTTCATGCTTGTCTCCATTGATTCAATGCCCATTCATGCAAAATGACGATCTGCGGGCTACGCACCGCCCAGACTCGAAAATCCCCAACTCGAAAAATCTCAATTAGCTCGTCGGAAAAATCTCGACAGACTGTGATTCTTGTAACGCCAGTGCTTGAAAGACTTGATATCGCAAACGCATGCATCCCGCGGTTGATGATGGGGAATCCGCCGTTGAAATCGCTTGTAGCGCTGGTCCCATCGGCGCCCAACAAACAGCCACGAAAATGACGGCCAGCGCCGCAAGCATCGATCGTTGTGAAGGCTGCCGATCCAGCCACTCCAATCGTGTGATCAACTGGCTTTGTCGAGGAATGAATGCCAGGTGCCCGGTCGGCGCGGGAGCCAGCAGTTGCCGACCGGCGCTCAACAACGTCTCGCGATAACATCGCGACTGTCTACCCAGGGCCATGACCACGGCCTCATCGCAGCAAATTTCACGCCAGGCAGCGAGTTTGGACCGGGTCAGCCAGACGCAAGGATGAAACCAATACAGCACCTGCACGACCAGGCAAAGCCACGCCGCGAGCGGATCACGCCGTTTCACGTGCGCGAATTCGTGTAACAGCATATGTTCAACTTCGTTACACGGACCGTCGAAAAGTACGGATTGCGGCAAGACCACAATCGGTCGGAAAAATCCAACGACCGCCGCACCGCCTGCGTTGGCGTGAATCTGAACGATGGGCATACGACCCAAACTGAGCCGCGTCGCCGCCACCGATTTCATCACCTCGATCCACTCCGGCGGGTCGATCGGGCCATCCGCCAGCCACCTGCGCTTGACCCGCCTGTGACGCCATCCTAACCCGACGCCGAACATCACCACGCCGAACAACCACACGAAAAACCCCACGGCGCCCCACGTCGAAAATTCTGAAATCCCCGCCGGGCTGATCGCGCCCACCGATCCTGAAACGAGACGTGACAAGCTCAGCGGCGTGGAAATCGTCGGTGGAACCAGTAACTTGGCCATCACAACGTACCACAGCGCCGCCAACAAACGGGGCCCCGCCCAGCGCGAGAGGAGTCGTTCCAGCAGAAGGACGACAACGACCAACATCGTCGCCTGAACGGACATGGCCGACATCCAATTCCACCAGTCGGACCAAATGTCATTCAACCAGATCATCAATGACTTGCCTTCTCTTGTTCATCCAGGTTTTGGAGCATGCGTTCGAGACGTTCGCGATCGGCCACGGAAAGTTTCTCTCGAACGACCAAATGCTGTAGCAGCGATCCGAATGCGCCGTCGAAGGCACGCTCCAGCAGCGTATCAACCGCTTCCTGCCGGGCATCTTCGCGCGTGACATTCGGCGTGTACACGCTGGTGTTAGCACGCATGTTCACGGCCAAGGCACCCTTCTCGACCAATCGCGAGAGCACGGTCTTGACGGTGCTGTAGGCCCAGCCGGTTTCGGCTTGAACCTTTTCAAGCACAATCCTTGCCGTGGCCGGCGACTCCCGCCAGAGCGCGTTCATTACCATCCATTCCGCTTCGGTCAGTTTCACGGGACATACCTGCTACACATGTAGCATAAACTACCACATTTGTAGAAGAAGTCAAGTGGCTTGCAAGAATTATTGCTGAATTGTGCCACTTGCGAAGGAACGTCGCGCCTTCACGACGATACGCGGCTAGACGTTCCACGAAAGCCCGCTAGACTAGCACGACTGGTGGGCCGAGAGAATTCGTTTTAATCACCCGTTGAGTTGCGCGGCGAAAGTCGTTAAGGCTCGCAATGGCTGTGGCTTTTGCACAATTACCTATCGCGTTTGAAGTTGCGGTCCGATAACGGCCCGACCGAGGCAATAATCTGTTGTCGGCGGTTCGCAACGCATGGGAAAACGGTCGCACGGTCGACATCAACGAATGTAACATTATTGTTCATATGTGTTTACGTCTGTTCAACGGGGTTGCGACGCTCGGTCACCCCTACCTTAAGACTGTAAGTGGCATATTAGAGCCGAGTTAGGGCTTCGGGCGGCATTCGTGGCGGCGATAGTTCTTCACAGGTAATCCACGGTCTTTTCCCGTGGTCCATTTCAGGTTTATACTTGCAAGCTGACCCAATTCTAAACGTCAAGGGCATTACCAAGCGATACGATGGCCGCGCGGTCGTGCAGGACGTTTCATTTAACGTCCACGCGGGGGAAATCGTCGGATTGTTGGGTCGAAACGGCGCCGGCAAGACCACGAGCTTCCGAATCACCATCGGAATGATCGAACACGACGGCGGACAGATTCTTTTTGAACACGAGGACATCACCGCCTTGCCCATGTACCGACGCGCCCAGCGCGGCATGGGCTACCTGGCCCAGGAACCGAGCGTGTTTCAGCGACTCACCGTTCGGGAAAACCTGCTGGCCATCCTTGAAACACTGCGAAGCCTGTCCCGTCGCGATCGGCAGAAGGCGGCTGAGCAATTGGCGGAGCAATTCGGTCTAACCAAACAATTCAACCAGGTGGCGCGGACGCTTTCAGGTGGGGAGCGTCGCAAGCTGGAAATCGCCCGAGCGCTGGTGACCGACCCCAAGCTGATCTTGTTGGACGAGCCTTTCAGCGGCGTCGATCCGATCGCGGTGGAAGAACTTCAGCGCGAGATTCTTCGGCTTCGACAGGAGCGGGGGATCGCGGTATTGCTGACCGATCACAACGTTCGCGAGACGTTGGCGGTGACGGATCGCAGCTATATCATCGTCGAGGGCACCATCCTTGCGTCGGGGATGCCCAAGGACCTCGTCCGCAACGAGCGCGTGCGTGCTGAATACCTCGGCAGCACGTTTCGCGGCGACGAATTTGATCGATAGTCCCGTCCCGGGCGGATCGCCCCACGTGCAGGCTGACCATGGATGACTTCCGTTATCAAGACGCACGGTTGTATTGCGAGGACGTGGCCGTGGGCGCCTTGGCTGAACAATACGGCACGCCGCTGTATGTCTATTCGAAGCGGACGCTGGTTAACCACTACGTGCGGATTCGCGATGCCTTCGCCGAACTAGACCCCGTCATTTGCTATTCGATCAAGAGCTGTCACAACCTGCACATCTTGAAAGTGTTGTCGGATTGTGGATCGAGTTTCGACGTGGTCAGCGGCGGGGAGCTGCGGCGGGCGTTGGAAGTGACCGATCAAGCCCAGCGCATCGTGTTTGCGGGCGTAGGCAAGACCGACGAGGAGATTCGATTTGCCCTGGAACGAGGCGTCGGTTGGTTCAACGTGGAGAGCGAACAGGAGCTGGGCCGCATCGATCGTTTGGCCTGTGAAGTCGATCGGCAAGCCGTGATCGCGCTCCGCGTTAATCCTGACGTCGATCCCCAGACGCACCCCTACACGACCACGGGCAAGGCGGAGACGAAGTTCGGTATCGACGCCGGGCGGGCCTTGTCCGTGTTTGAGGAATATCGATCAAGTCGACATCTCAAGATGTCGGCCATCCATCTTCATCTCGGTTCACCGGTCACGCGCACGCAGGCCTATGCCGAGGCGATCGAAACGACGCTGGGAATGATTGACGAATTGCGCAAGATTGGATGCCCCATCGACACGCTCAACATCGGCGGGGGGTTCGGTGCCCATTACGAAGGCGGCGAAGCTCCGCCGGCCACCGAATACGCAGCGGTGATCGTGCCCCGGCTTCGTGAAAAAAACCTGCGGCTGATTCTTGAGCCGGGCCGATCCATATCAGCCAACGCGGGAATCCTCGTTGGCAAGGTGTTGTATCTCAAGTACAGTGGCCGGCGACGATTCGTCATCGTTGATGCAGCCATGACGGAATTGATTCGCCCGGCGCTTTACGGCGCGTATCATTTCGTTTGGCCCGTGCACCCGCCGGCGCATCTGGTTCCACCCCATCGCGGGCGCGATTTGCAACTTGCCAATACGATGCCAGTAGACGTCGTCGGACCGGTCTGCGAAAGCGGTGATTTTCTCGCGAAGGACCGTCACTTGCCGGCGGTGAATCCCGGCGACTATCTGGCCGTGTTTTCAGCCGGCGCTTACGGTTCGGTCATGGGTAGCCGATACAATTCCCGCCCATTGGCAGCCGAGGTATTGGTTGACGGCCCAAACCATCGTCTGATCCGCCGACGTGAATCATTCGAGGATATGGTGGCGCTGGAACGTGCGTGCAATTGAACACAACCCCTATGAATCAGGAAAACGGCCCCGTCTCTCGAATCAGAGTCCGTCAATGGTATCAAGCCAACCATCATCTCCGGAATCCGATTTGGCCCAATCCAATGGCACGCGGATTGCCGGATGATAAACGCGTTAGGCGTACGGGTAGTCGGCCGATCGGAGTACGACCATGACAGTCACGGCATGGACCATCATCACCACCGCAATCGCCATCGGCGTGGCGCATACGTTGGCCGGGCCGGATCATTATGTCCCCTTTATCGCGCTATCCAGGGCACGGCGCTGGTCACTCCGCAAGACGTTGGCCATCACGGCTGCATGCGGTGTGGGACATATCGCGGGGTCGGTGATCCTGGGGCTGATTGGAGTGGCAATCTTGACAGGTGTCGATGCGTTGATGGGATTGGAATCCGTCCGCGGCGAATTGGCGGCGTGGATGCTGGTGGCGTTTGGCGGAATGTACGTCGTTTGGGGATTCACCCGCTACGCTCGTAATCGCCGGCATAGCCACGCCCATGTCCACGCCGACGGCACGGTCCACGCTCATCAGCACGATCATCATGGGCAACACGCCCACGTGCATGATCAGCCGGGCAGCAGTGCCACGACGGCATGGGCCATATTCATCATCTTCGTATTTGGACCGTGCGAAGTGCTGATACCGATGTTGATGCTGCCCGCTCTTGCAGACGGGTGGCTGTTGATGACGGCGGTTGTCACGGCGTTTGCCGTATCCACGATGGCCACGATGATGCTGGCGGTGACGGTCGGTGTCTACGGTTTGGATCGACTGGGAGCGACCGTTGTGGGGCGATGGCTTGCGCCCTTGGGGCGACACGTGCACACCGTGACCGGTTTGGCCATCATGCTTTGCGGAGGCCTGATGCTCGTCGGCTTCTGACTTCAAATCTTCGAATTGTAGTGTGGGCCGGGACTTGCTCCCCGAACCCCCAACGACAGTAAGAGCGCCTAACACAATGTCCGACCTGTCATTCGAATAGGTAGAAAGACCGCTCCCTCACGAGCCTGGGAAAAAATCAAAAGAATCGTTCGGGCAACCCGCGTGGCGCTATCAAGAATGCGGGTCGCTGCCATCGAAAATCGATTTTTTCTCAGGCTCTCACGGTCGCGGCTCTGAAATGGTTTGGCGTTCCATGAATGACGCGATCGCCCACACGTGCAACCCAAACCGTGCACACGGCGCCGCCCGCTTTCAAACCGAACGATGTACGGTTTCGAATCAATCCTCAAATCAATCTTGAATGGATTCTGCGCAGAGGCCGGACTCCAAAATCTCCTTCAGCTTTCGTTTCAGCACCTTTCCCGTCGGCCCTCTTGGAAAATCGGCCACGAAATAGATTCGCCGCGGAACCTTGTAACCGGCCAACTGTTCCTTGACGAAGCCGCGAAGCTTTCCCTCATCGGGACGAACTCCCTCCTTCGGCAGGATGAACGCGACGGCCACCTCGCCACGGCTCGTGTCCGTCTCGCCGATGACAGCCGATTCGGCGACGTCGGGGTGACGATCCAGCACCGATTCGATTTCGCGAGGGAAGACGTTCTCGCCCCCGACGATGATCATGTCTTTCTTTCGACCGGTGATGCTCAAATAACCGTCACCGTCGATCCGTCCGATGTCACCCGTCGAGAATCGCCCGTCTATCGAAAGCACAGCCTGCGTCTCCTCCGGTCGATGGCGGTAACCCCGCATCACACCAGGCCCCCGGACGATGATTTCCCCCTCGTCGCCCGCGGGCACGTCTCGATTCTCGCCGTCGACGATTTGAATTTGTACGTCCGGCAAAGCCCTGCCCACGCTCCCGGCCCGATGATGCTCCGGAGTATTGAGCGCGATCACCGGCGATGTTTCCGTCAGCCCGTATCCCTCGAGCAACTCCACGCCGAATCGGGATCGGAATTCATCCGCTACGACTTGGGGGAGCGGCTCGCCACCACTGATGAGCAATCGAAATCGTCGAAAACGATCGGGCGATACAGATCGATTGCGTAGCAAGGCAGCGTACATGCTCGGAATGGCCATCAACACCGTCGGGTCGCTCTGCTCGATGGCATCCAAGACAGCCATGGGACTGAATCGCGGTAACATCTGCACGGAGATGCCACAGATGGCTGGCACCAAAACCGTTCCCATCAGTCCGAAGACGTGGAAAGGAGGCAGCACGCCCAGAAAGCGATCCTGCCGGGTCAGCGAGACGGCTTGGATGACCGCGTCGCTGTTGCTGCGGAGATTCCGCTGCGTCAACTCGACGCCCTTGCTTCTACCTGTTGTACCCGACGTGTACAACAACACCGCGATGCCATCCGGCGGGGCAATCGGCAAGGCGGGTCGGCGGGCTAGGCGCGACAATATCGCCAGCCGCTTCAGGGGCAATTCTTCCATGTACGCGACACGGGCGGGCAACTCGTCGGCCGTCTTGGAAAAATGACGCGTTGCGATCAGAAAATCTAGATCGGCGTCGCGGACGATGTCGGCCAGCTCATCGGCGGACATCAGGAAATTGAGCGGCACCGTCGTTTTGCCGGCCCATTGACCTCCGAAAAACGATGCGGCGAACGCGCTGCCCGCGGGAAGCAAGATACCGACGTTCGAGCGCTGCGTGCCCTGTAGGATCACACGTCGCATAGCCACCGACGCCGTCACGAGATCACGAAAGGTCAGCGTGCGAAACGGGTCGCGAACCGCCACCGCCCGCGGCGTTCGGCTCATCGACTTCAATAGGGGTTCAAGCAGCATCGGCGCTCATTCGTTTCAGATGATCAACCAAGCCTTCGCGGACGCGTCCACCGAAACGAGCGTTCCGGCTAATCTCGCAATTTTCCCACACGGACGCGGATGGAACGGAGCCTTGTACGCGGTCGTATGAGCCGGCTGCATGGCTTCAGGCCACCCAGTTCCCATTTGACCGGCACCGAATCGAGAATAGTTTGGCTGTCGGCGTTTGTCTACGAGCCGCACTTGGCGATAATGGGCGCGCGGACGGCGTCGATCGGATTGATGTGTCGACGTCGGCGGACCGACGGCTGCCGCAGACGATTTGTCTGGTAGACGTCGTGTCAATCGATACGCTGACAGGATTCGCTAACTCGGGGGTATCGAGTGGTCAATGAAACCGAGATGAAAACAATGATCCAGTTCACAACAACCAGGCGAGTCCTGGCGCACGCTTGTGCGATGGCGTTGATATTGGTCTTTCACCCCGGTTGCCAGGACCTGCCGGCGTCAGCCGTCCGCCAGATTCAGCTTGCACATCAGGATTATCAACGCGGCACCTTCGAGCCGTGCGAACGTCATGCCACCGACGTGATTTCGGCTTTCCCCGACTGTCCCGACACAGCCGAGGCGTACTACCTTCGAGCGTTGGCACGCCTTCAACGCGGCTATCGCACGCAGGCGATGTCCGATCTCAGGTCGGCGGCCCAACTCTGCCGGCGCTCGGACTTGGCGACCCAGGTGTATTTGCAATTGGGTTTGTTGGCTTTCGAGGACAACGATTACGCCCTCGCCGTCGCCCACTTTGAAAAGGCGTTGGCGGGTTCGGCGCGGGGGGCGGCAGTCGGGGAGGCGTGGTATCGTTACGGGCGATGCCTCCAGCGGGTCGGCGAATTTCGGCGGGCTCGCGTCGCGCTCCAAAATGCCGTGAAAGATGGCGGGTCTTCTGCTGAGGCCGCCCAGAAACTGTTGGCTTGGCCACACGACTATTTCACCATTCAATGCGGTGCGTATTCCACCCAGAACGGCGCGGAGCAGGCCGCCGGCGAGCTCCGGCGTCGAGGCCTAGCGGTTCAGGTCGAGCGCCTTTCATATCGATCGACGCTGCCTTATGTCGTCCAACATGGTCATTATCGCAACTACGCCGGAGCGAGCGCTGAACTTTCGCGAGCACGCAGCGTCCAGCACGACTCATTCATCGTTCCGTAGCCAATCGCCACTCGAACCATGCAGTCGTCCTTCAAGCAACATGACCTCGCGTTTAATTAGAACGCGCAGCGTTACAACGCGTTTCAAGCCATCGCGCTACATTTCTGGATAGGCGGCGGTCGGATTCGAACCGACGAATTACGGATTTGCAATCCGTCCCCTTAGTCCACTTGGGTACGCCGCCGAAATCGATGACTTCGCCACGAGGGCATCACCCACCGGCGAACTTGGCATGCTATAGTGATAGCATTTCGCTGGCAATGACCGATGCCGACTTGGGATCGCGAGGGGTCCGTGACAGTTTACGCGGGTAGATTTTCGCCCCGCAAGGGGCGACGGAACGTAGCCACCGGTAAAGCCGCCGCAGGCGGCGAAACCCGTGGGATGGAGACTGCGAAAACGGATCAAGCCCCGCAAGGGGCGACGGAACGTAGCCACCGGTAAAGCCGCCGCAGGCGGCGAAAACCGTGGATACCCGACCTTGCTAACCCGTCCCGCCCCGGCAGGGGCGGAGGAAGCCGACGCAACCGCCTCCGCCCCTTGCGGGGCGGTGATCGTGGGGCGGGCTGGCGACCACGGGTTGCGCTACGCTTCACCCGTGGCTACAGTCCTGCGCCCCGTTCGGGGCGACGGAATGCCCCGCCTAAGGAGTCATGCACCCGATCGCAAGTCGCGACTCGCCGATCGTCACTCCGGCGAACGCCGGAGTCCAGGCAACGTTCTTCTGGATTCCGGCCTGCGCCGGAATGACGGATGCGGACCTGCGCCGGAATGACGGCAAGTTTGACACCCGATTGACGGCCTGTCGGAATGGCCTATAACGTAGGTCGCTGAAAAATCACCGATTTCAAACGAAAATGGTTACCCGTGCGAACCGCCGAACTTCCTGATTCAGCCCAATCGAACGGCACCTTGTCTGACCGTCGCGATTCTGCCCAAACGGTGACGGAATGGCCGTCGAGCCAGCCCCAGTTGAACATCCTGCCATTGGGAATCCTCGTCTTCTTGGCTATGCTTCCCGTGACCATGTTGGTGCCGGTCCTTCGCGAGTTGGTCGCGGTGCGATTTCAAACCGGGCCGTTTGCAACCCATTCATTCATGTCTGTCAACATGATCGGTGCCGTCATCGCAGCCCCCCTTGCGGGCATGTGGTCAGATCGTCGGAAGCGTCGAAAGCCATTGCTGATCGGCGCGCTGGTCGCCAACTCGGTCCTTCTGCTTCTGATGGCCATCGCACCTTCGTTCCCACTGATGCTGATCATCCGTTTGTGTGAAGGAGCCGCACATATTCTCGTCATATCCGCGCTCATGGCCTTGGCTGCGGATTGTGCAGCCCCGGAATCCAGGGGCCGAACCATGGGCCTGATGGGCGCCTGTTTGATGATGGGTACCGCCTGCGGTTCCCCGTTGGGCGGGCTGCTGGGTCAATGGAATCCGGCGTGGGTCCTGCCGATGGGGTCGGCTATTTCGGCGATGTTGGCTCCGTTGGCCGCATGGCTCGTTCACGACACCTCAATCCGTCGCACGAACCTCCGACGCATTCCCATGCTCGTATTCTTGCGGGCGCAGCGCGACTTGATCGTTCCTTTCGCCTACGCCTTTATTGATCGCTTCTGCGTGGGCATCATCGTTTCCAGCTTCGTGCTTTATCTTGGTCATCATTTGGAAGTCTCGCCCGCGGGCCGGGGCGGGTTGTTGACGCTTTTCATGCTGCCTTTCGCGTTGCTATGTTATCCAGCCGGTCGTCTGTCGGATCGATTCGGCCGGATCGCGCCCTTGTGTCTGGGCAGCATCGGTTTCGGAATCGTGCTGGCCCTATACGGTTTTGTGCCACTTTCGTGGATGTGGGTGCTCATGGTCTTGTCGGGGATATTCAGCGCTGCGATGTTCGCGCCGAATCTGACCCTCTGTGCGGACCTGTCGCCTCGTTCCTTGCGGGGATCCGCCTACGCCGGATTCAACGCCGTGGGGTCTTTCGGCTTCCTGTGCGGACCTTTGATCGGTGGAGCCGTCGTAAGTTTCGTCGGTCAACGATTCGATGCGCCAACGGCTTATCGCGCTGCGTTTGTGGTTGGGGGAATGTCCGAACTGTTGTGTGCGCTGATCACGCTACCATGGTTGCTGAGATTGAAGCGCGCACACAAGACCCGATGATAGTGGCTCGGGGTCATGCGTAATGGCGATGGGCACGCGTTATTGAATTTGACGGCGGCGACGCATCAGCATCGAACCACCGAGTATCACCAACAATGCAGTACCAGGCTCGGGCGTCGGGATTTCTTTTAACGTAAAAACCGTAAACGGTGCCTGCTGTGTTGGAAAAACATCAATGTAAAGCTCGCCGCCGGCCACACCCGGAAACCAAACGCTGCCGTCAGGAATCCTCGCATCGGAACCGTTAGGCCCCAAACCGAATCCGTCGACCCAAAACTCCCGAAGGTCATCCGAGAACATCTGGTTTGAAAGCGGTGATGTAATGAATCCGTTGCCCCCGCCGGACGCAGCAGTCAATTGGGCGTTGAATTCCGCCCGGCCAGGTCCCATCAGAACCATATGAAAATCCGTCCACGGCGTACCTGTCTCGTTCACCAGGATTTCGTCGACAATGACGATTTGGCTGACCGCGTTCGGAGAAATCTGACGGAAAAGAATGGGAATCGGTGGAAATCCACCGGGACCCAATGGTTGGGTGAAAACCGCAGCTTTTTCAATGAAAACCGCGTCCGATTTTTCATGATCGACGATGATTGATACATCAAGCGAGTTATCCCAGACCGCTTCCCAGCCGGACGCGCCCAAAACAATGGAACCCGCTTGCGACGACGATTGGCAGGATAGAAATGCCACGCACGCCAGTGCAATAACGCGGCTCCACGCTCCATTAGACCCCCATACTCCCCGATTCACGATTGCCTCCTTCCACCTATCGAAACACGCACCGAAGCCCAAAACCATAGCCCAAAACCATCAGGTTTCGAATAGCCCCAGATTGACAGGAGCACGCCGAGGTTTCGGCGCAGCTCCACCATCCTACCCCGATTCAACGAGTATCCCCCAAAAGCGCCCGCAGGTCAACCCCTTTTCTTCCACGTCCGATCATGTCCCAGTCATGGGTTTTGATTGCACGTTTTGCCGCCAAATTGGACCCCCTATACGCGATGGAGTGATATAACATTATGATAATAATGATGTTACGTGATTTATAGGATGGTCTGGATTGCCAAGAATTCTGACGGGGCGTAGACTGGTTGAATGGCCTGGATAAAAACGGTCCCCCTGGAACACGCAAAAGGCTTGCTTTCCAAGATTTATCAAGCCGCGATCAAGCGAGCCGGACGCGTTTTCAACATATTGCGTGTGCAAAGTACCAACGCGCCAGCGCTTCAAGCCAGCTTGGGCCTGTATCTCGCGATCATGCACAAGGACTCTCCATTATCGCGGGCACAACGCGAATTGCTTGCAACGGTGGTTTCGCGAGCCAACAAGTGTCATTACTGAACGCTGGCCCACGCGGCCGACCTCCGGGCCGAGGTCAACGACGACGAGCTTGTGCGTCATGTTCAGCTTGACTACACGCGGGCCGACCTATCAGCCGTTGATCGCGCCCTGTGCGATTTCGCGATCAAATTGACGCACATGCCAGACGCCATGTCGACGACTGACCTTGATGTGCTTCGCGACGTTGGATTGTCCGACCGGGCCCTCCACGACGCGGTACAGACCGTCGCCTATTTCAACTACATCAATCGGGTGGCCGACGGTCTGGGCGTTGATCTTGAGCCGGAAATGACACCAAGGCCGTGACGATCGCGGCGCGATGCGGGTGAAGCCGGCGCTGCGAATGCTGGATTCCGGCGTTCGCCGGAATGACGTATGCGGGCGCTCGCCGGAATAACGTATGTGGGCGCTCGCCGGAATGACGTATGTGGGCGCTCGCCGGAATGACGCATGCATGCGGTCGTGGCCGGGTGATGGTAGTTGTGAACGCGTCAATCTGGCTGCGTCGGACGGCTAGCTTCTTCCGTCACTTGGATCCGCACCGATGCTCCTTCTTCGAGCGTGTCCAGATTGGTCAGGATCACGCGGTCTCCTTCAGCAATCTGCCCGGTTATGATCGCCCGATCTCCGACGATGCGTTCGGTTTGAATGGGCCGCAGGTGTGCAGAATCATCGTTGACGATGAACACGGTGTCGTTCACGATGGCCCCGCGTGGCACGGTGAGCACACCTGACCACAGCGGACCGTCAACGGTGGCGTTCACGTAATAGCCGGGAACGAGCGGCGTGGACTGCTGTTCATTGTCCACCACGACGTAGGCCGAAAACGTACGGGTTTGTGGGTCGGCGGACGGCGCCAATCGACTGATCCGTCCTTGCCAGATGACGTCGGTCAGACTCTCCAGCGTCAGCCGACATGGTTGACCAACACTCGCAAACGGCATGACTGAAGCGGGCAATTCGATGGGGACCTCGATCATCCTGGTTGACATGACTCGCATCAGCTCGTGTCCGGGGAGCACGCGATCACCGGCCTTGACCGATAGGGTGTCGATTCGTCCGTCGATGGGGGCGACAATCTGACACTTTTCGATGATCAACCTGGCGGCTTGGGCGTCGGCTTGGTGAGCGCCACGGGTCGCCTCCAATCGCTTTCGACGCGGGGCGATCAGCGACAGTTCGTTTTGATAGGCTTGCGATTCTCTGCGCGACCGCTGATAGGTCACGTGGGCCAGGTCGACTTCGCGCTGGGACGCCTGTGCGGATTCAAACAATTTGGATAACCGCGATAATTCATCACGATTGACGGATACCTCCTGTTCAGCGATGGCCAGCATCTTGCGAGCGTTGTCCTCTTCCACTTGCAGCGCGTCGATTTGGGCATCGACATCGTCGATGAGGCTCGCCAACTTGGCGAGCCATTGCAGGTGCTCTCGATCATCGATCTGGATCAGGAGCGTGCCCTGACGGATGGCAGCGCCGTTCCGCACGTCGACGCCCACATGCGTAATAACGCCGCCGACTTCAGCCGCGAGTCGCACGTCCACGTCGGCGCGGGCATTGCCGTAACCCTCGAATCGCTCTTGAACGTCCGTGAATGACAACACCTCCGTCTTGACCAGCGGCGGAAGGACTTTTAGCCGGCTCCGTTCAGCCGTCGGTTTGGTTTCATACAACCATTGCACCGTCTTGGCCGATACGAGCAATACCGCTACGATCAAGACTATCGAGATGATCCAACGACGTAATATCATGGGATGGAAATAAACAGGAAAGGGCGGCTGCCCGTGGGTTTATGACTGCTAGTCCGACTCTCGTCCAGAACCCGGCATGATACGCTACGACGGACAAAGCCGCCAATCGTCATCGAAAATCATCTCCTCGCGAAAACTGCGATGGGCCGCTCGCGGGCCGAGCGCCCGGATGGTGAAGACCACTTGATCGCTCTGCTCGTAACAATCACTGACGATGATGCGCAGGTGTGCGGCGTTGAATCTGTTTTCTATTTCGGCCAGGCAGTTTCTTCGTTTCAGGGTCATGAGTCGATAGACCTGTAGGTCGCGGCGGGTTTCGATGAAATCCGCGATCAGCGGCAATGCCACCAGAACCCCCATGATGCATGCCGTTCCCGAAATGGCCAGGAAGTATTCGCCAAAACCCGCAGCCATGCCCACGGCCGCGACCGCCCAGATCGTCGCAGCCGTCGTCAATCCGATGACGCTCTTGGCATCGCGGATGATGGCGCCGGCGCCGAGAAATCCGACACCGGTGACGATCTGTGCGGCGATGCGCGAATGATCCACGACCGGACCGGACAATACTTGCGACGCGATCGTGAAAATGCACGCCCCCACACAAATCAGAATGTTCGTGCGGATGCCGGCGGGTTTGTCCAACAACGCCCGTTCCAACCCCACCAGGCTGCCGATCACGGTGGCGAGGGCCAGGCGAATAATCATCGATGAATGCGTCAACGACGTGACTAATGTTCCGCTCTCGTCCAACGGAGGTTTCTCCCATCGCTACGGTGAACCGCGTCGGGCGCGACGATTCCGCGCGTACTCCTCCAACCATTCATCATCCACCACGCTTTGATTTTCAGGCGGCGGATGACGCCGTAATTCATCGGCACTGTGGCCCGCCAACAGGAACAATACGGTCGCCGTCGCGAATTCCAGCCCTGCAATGATGGCCCTTCCGATCGCCGGTCCCCAAACCAGATAGGAAATCCCGCACAACATCGCCACGAGTGCCAACATACCGCTGCTGATCATCGCACCCAGGCCGCTGCTGCGTTTTTCGCCCTGCAATCCGATGCCAAACGCCACCATGGCCAACCCACCGGAGACCGCAGCCAACACCCATACCGTCGTCACGGAAAGCAGCACGTTTTGGGCCTGAACGTATTCACGCAGGGAGTCGATGCGGACGGGCGCTTCGGCCTGCACGCGGCCGCTGATTAACCAATATCCACCTGCTAAGAAAATGTGCACCAATCCCGTCAGTTGAAACACCAAGCCCGTGGCCGTCACAAACGCTCTTGGTGTGGGTGCGATCGGGTCCGCAGGGGTCGTTTTCTTTTCGGTGAAATCATTGGACATGGGACGTTGAGCCCCCAACGGACTCGCAGCCGATGTTCGTAGTTGTAATCGGATCGGTGTTGCAGCGAGCCTGGTAAGCCGTGCCTCGCCAAACGGTGGCGCCGAAGCCCAATAATTTACCAGCCGCGTGAAAAAGTATCCCGGTCGTAAACAGGGCACCCAGCGGGTAAGTCAGCGCCAGCCATCTCGACGCCTGCACCAATGGATAAAACCGCATCATCACGCTCAACTGCGCTGCAACGGCGGTCAACCAGGCGGCTGCGATCCATTCACCATGCGGCCACGACGACGTCACGGCCCACGCAGTGGTGATCGCGGCCATGATCCAGGGCAGGACGCTAAAAATGAACAGAATCGTGGCGGCGATGATGGCTCGTCGCGGAATTTGCAGGCTTCCCTGCATGATTCGGGTCCACCCACGCCAAGTTTCTCGCAACGACGAATACATCTTGGTTTGATACAGTTCACGATTCTGCACAACTCGAAGGCGGACTCCTTTCCGTTTGGCCACCCGCGCTAGTTCCATGTCCTCGCAGATGGCCGACGCAGCCGATCCGTGTCCACCCATTCGATCGTATGCCTTCCGTTCGAACAGCATGAATGCACCGTTGGCGTAGGCCGTCGCCGACGTCGGGTCGTTCACGCGCTCCGGAGAATGCCAAAACATGAGCACACCGACGCAGGCCGGCTGAACGATCGACTCCCAAACGCATTGGCTGTGCATCACCGGCGTCACGGACAGGAATTCAACGCCGTGCTCCTGCATATGTTGAACCGCTGTCGAAA
Organism: uncultured Phycisphaeraceae bacterium; assembly: GCA_964424105.1. Lineage (GTDB taxonomy): Bacteria > Planctomycetota > Phycisphaerae > UBA1845 > UBA1845 > CAYRHJ01. The sequence continues at coordinate 75,602 of CAYRHJ010000021.1, forward strand.
TCGTGACACGAGAAAGCTGTTCACAATCCGCGTCGGTGAAAAGCAAGTAGTCCCCATCGGCGCGGGTTACACCCTCGCGCATGGCATTGGTCTTGCCGTACCATCCTGGTCGGACCGTCTCAATGGTGACCACCTTCATTCGGTCGCCGGCGGCCACGCGAAGTTGTTCCAGAATCGCTCCCGTGCCATCGCGGCTGCGATCGTTGACCGCGATCAGTTCGAAATTCGGATAATCCTGATCCAACAACGTCCGCAGGCAACGATCGATCCCGTCCTCCTCGTCACGAGCGGCGACAATGACCGAAACCCGTGGCATCTTGTCAGGCGGCTTTGGAAAGCTGGTCGGCGACAGGAAGTTGGTCTGTCGAAGAGCCTTTGAAATGTCGAGATTCCGCTTCAACCACACAGCGGCGATCGCCAAGCCGAACACAAGCAGGAAGATCGGACCCACCGTCATGTCGTGGTCCGAATATCTTGATGACGTGCCGTCGGGCGAATGATGCCGACATCATCGTATGTTTGCATGGGTGGCCTCAGTCGCATGATTTTTTCAGGCTGCGTCTTATCATCGGTGGGTTAGCCGGTCGTGCCGGTCGTGCCGAAATCCGCATCGTCCTTGGCGGCATTAGGTTTGACGTGTTTCTGCGGCGGTTTCTTGGCGATTCCTGACGGTTGAGATTCGACGTCGCCGGTGGATTTAGTTGCTGAGCCGGTCCGCGAGGTCTTGGCAGGGCTGACCGGCTCGTCCGTTATATTTGTGGAAAGAGGCGCCGGTTCAAAGGTATCCGAGTCGGACAAGTAAATCTCGCCCAAGTCAGCCTCGTCGACGTCGCGTCGAAGCAGATAATAGATGACTGTGCTGCCCGCGAAATAGAACGTGCACAGAAACGCCCAGACCAGCCCCGTCACGGGGAGGATCCATAGGCCGATCAGCGAGGCAGACGTCCACCGCCCACCGCTTCGAGCCTCCACCGAAATCGAGTACAGGTTCTCAAACGTCGGCGTAGCCCATAGCTCGCTCAGTTTGCCTCCGCTGCCGAAATCCACGAACAGGTGCGCCGCCGCGAGCGACAGCCAGACCATGAATCGCACGAAGAGCCAGCAAAAACTTCCATACACAAGCGCGATGGCTGCGTACCAAATGGCCCGCAAGGGTTGGGCGAATACGTAATTGAAGCTGCGCGAGATGGCGTCGAAGCTGTCCGAGCCTTCCGTCGCGACCGTTGGCCAGAAAAGACTCCCGCCCGCGATCGCGCCGGCCAGGATGAGCGCAACAATCCCGCCGCCCATCAATGCCAGAAAGAAAAGCAGCCCTCCCAACATGTTGCCCAAAACAGGAAACCGCAAAAACAATCCCCCCGCAGTCAGCAACAAACCTATCACCAGGCACATCAACAGCGGGATGAACGGCGCGGCGAAGAAACCGCCCCAAAGCTTTTCGCGAACGAAGCCAAAGGCCTGCTTGATGGAAATCAATTCATCCCGGGCAAATTGCACCGAGACCATCCGACAGATCAACCCGCCCGCGACGGACCAAATCAGAACGGTTACAACCAAGAACAGAAACGCGTAGAAGAAATGCGCCCGAATCAGCCAGACGACGCCCCGCCCCATCAGCAGGATATTGGCGAACGCGCCCCGCACCATATGCCCCTCACCATCGACCGTCGAAATGGAAACGGGCTCACCCGCCCGAATCGGCCCGGCCAAGCGGCCGTATCTCACCGACTCGATGGCGTCCCGAATGCAAGCGACCTCGAATGCGATGAACACTTCGAAGACCCCGGCGTCCGTTACCGCGGCGCTCGATTCGACCCCGCCCAGATGGAGCGCAATCGCGTTGGCATCGATTCCCCTCCCCGACGCCGTCCACACCCAATCCAACAACTTTCCCCAGGAAAGCATCGCCAGCAATGCCGCCAACGCGATCCCCAGCCTGGTCGGGTGAGCCGCCAGCTTGAACGTTCGCAGCAGATGCTTCAGTCCGCTTGATTCCATCCAATCCGCGCGAGACGGGATTTCGGGGTTGTCGTACATCAGCGTCTCCTTCTGGGTACCCATGACTTGCGCGGTGAATTCGATGTCGGCGTCTGGTTGCTCGGCAAGTCTCGAACATCCGGCGGTCACCGCGCCCGCACCGACCGGCCGGACGCAACGATTATAACCTCGCGCGGACGTCCGACAATGACCCGGCTGAACATCGAGCGGAATGGGTGGTTCGCGAATCCAGCCGAAACGCCCTTGGAATGCCCGCCGATATACCGTTACGATGCCGAGGGTGAACGGTGAATGCTGTTTGTGCGATCCGCTGGTCTCGCTTCGGAGCGAATGAACCCCGCGGATTCTTGTGCCTGCGTTGCAAATGGATTCTCCGCGAACGGCTCGGAAAGACGCGATCGCGGTTCGATGTTGTTTGGGTGATTCAATGAACTTCGCCATCCTGTTGATGTTCATTCCCGCGGCGATCCTCGCGGATGCCGAACCGTCGTCGGGGCAGGCCCATCGCTATTGGCCACCGACTCAGCGAGCGCCGCAACAGATGATGGAACGCGATCTGAATTCCGTGCCATCCGCGAAAAGTTTGCGATTCTATCACGAAATGATCGCCCGCGAGCCGCATTACGCAGGCACAGCGGGTGATTGGAAGGCGGCTGAAACGCTGGCGGTGGAATTTGAAAAACTGGGGCTGGAAGTCGAACGACAGGAAATATGGGTCTATCTCTGCAAACCGGTTTCCGCCGAGTTGGAAATTATGCAGCCCACCCCCGTGAAGCTGTCCGTTCATGAAAACCGCGTGACCGGAGACGAGTTTTCCAAACGGGCTGATCTGGCGCTCGGTTGGAACGCCTACAGCGGCAGCGGCACAGCCACGGCTGAAGTGGTCTACGCCAACTATGGCACTCGGGAGGATTTTGAACGACTGCAAAAACTAGGAGTGGACGTTCGCGGCAAAATCGTGATGGCCAAATACGGTGGCAACTACCGCGGTTTCAAGGCCAAGTTCGCCGAACAATTCGGCGCCGCCGGCTTGATCATTTATACCGACCCCGCCGACAGCGGATACGTCCAAGGTTTGATGTATCCCGAAGGCGGCTGGGCCAATCCATCGTACATTCAGCGTGGATCGATACTGACGCTCGATTATTCGGGGGACCCCCTGACGCCGTTCATCCCCGCGACTCGTGATGCCAAACGGCTGGACCCAGCCGACGTCAGACTTGCCAAGATCCCCGTTCAGCCGGTGGGTTGGGCTGCGGCTGGACAAATCCTGTCACGCATGGACGGGCCCGTCGTCCCCCGCGAATGGCAAGGCGGTTTGCCGTTTACCTATCGATTGAGCGGCGACGTCGTCGTCCGCATGACGGTGATTCAAGAAAGGCAAGTTCAAAAAACATATAACATCGTCGGCACCTTGCGTGGCGAGGAATGGCCCGAACAGGAAATCATCGTCGGCTGTCATCACGACGCCTGGATTTACGGCGCGGGCGATCCGTTGGCCGGCACCATGATCGTCTACGAATGCGCGAAAAGTTTCAGCGAACTGGCCCGTCGTGGCCAACGACCCCAACGAACGATCAAGTTCGCCAACTGGGGCGCGGAAGAATTCGGATTGATCGGTTCCGTGGAGTGGGTCGAATCCCGCCGCGAAGACTTGCAAAACAATGCGGTCGCATATCTGAACCTCGACATGGCCACCATGGGTCCGCATTTCGGCGCCAGCGCCGCCCCGTTATTGAAAACGCTCATCTTCGAGGTGACGCGTGACATCCAACCGGTTCAGCAAGGTAGCGTCGCGTCCGTAACGTCCGTCTTCGATCAATGGGTGGAAAAGGACGCCGATGACATCCTTCCCGGGCACCCGCGCTTCGGACATCTGGGCGGCGGATCGGATCACGTCGGCTTCTACTGCCACGCCGGCGTGCCCTCGGCCTCGCTATCGGTGGGCGGTTGTGACGGTGTGTCCTATCATTCCCTGTATGACAACCTGACCTGGTACCACAAGATCGTCGGCGATGATTACGAGCCGGCCAAGATGCTGACGCGGGTGGTCAATCTGACCGTTTCACGACTGGCCAACGCACCGCTGCTGCCGCTCGACCCGCTTCGCTACGCCGCTGACGTCCGACATCATGTGGAATCGCTGAGCCGACGAGCGGAATCGCTCGAATTCCAGGCGCCGTCGCCGCAGTTAACGCGGGCGGCTACGTCCCTGGGCGTCAACGCCCATCGCGTGATGAATCGTTTGTTCGAACGGATCGAATCCGATTCGCTGACGCCGACCCAATACGAGCGCGTCAGCCGCCTCCTGATGACCCTGGAAAGAGAGTGGCTGACACCTACAGGCCTGCCGGGCCGACCCTGGTTTCGCAGCTTGTATGCAGCCACGGACGCCGACAGCGGCTACGACGCCTGGATGTTGCCCGCACTGCGGCAGGCCGTCGAAGCTCGCGATGCCACGCTGTGGCACCATGCGGTGCAGCAGGTATTGAATGTGATGGATCGCCTGGAACACATCCTTCGCACCATCGACGACACCGTCAATTGACGTTTTCGGGCGTCGTTGGCCTGAATTGTCGCGACTGTTGAAACGGCGATAGCGCGGTTGAAACAGTTTGGCCGAGCGGCGAGATCCAGCAGCGGGACGCATTCTTGAACGCTTCCGCGGGCGATGCCGAAAAAGTTCTTCCGATCCGGGTTCGTGAAACTGCTATTCCCTTCGGCGATGTTGGCGGCGATGGACAAGGCCGCTCGGTTGAGCTGATCGGCCAGGAAGAATTATCCGCGCGGGAATTCTTTCGTCAACGAGCAGGCGGCGTCGGCAAAGGTGACGGCTTTCTGGTAGACGATCAGTTTCTCGAAGGCAAAAGGCATAGCCTCGATGCTACCGCGGGAAGTCGCAAGATCAGAGAGGAGAAAGTAGAAAGGAGACCGCAGGAGTGGGCAAAGCCGCCGCACCGGCGTCTTCTCGTCCGGGAGGGTCGATTTTGCCTGCTCGACTCTCTCCTTTCTCCCTTCTCCTGCTCTATTGCGGCTCTGCCGCAATCCCCTCTCCTGCTCTCGATTTTGAGCGGCCCGAAGGCCGCTCAAAATCGGGGCGACCGGCATTCGTTTGAACCGTGCGTACCGGCGTGGTTGGATGCGTTCGTCGCCGCCGAGACCGGGTCAGAGGTCTTTCGGCGTCAGGCCGGTGCGCTTGGAGATTCGGGCGAGCATTCGTGGGCCGATCTCCTCGCGATCGTGGAAGGCGAACACGAAATCGGGCCAGTCGGGCCGCGACAGTGTTCTGTGTGAACCGGTCTGACGCTTGATCGTCCATCCCATCCGCAGAAGCGCTGCCAAAACGCGCCTCGCAGGCGTGGCTGGCCACTCGCTCATGACGCAACCGCAAACAAGACGGAGATTTGCGGGATCGTCTCGCCGTTCTCCAGTCGCTCAGCCAATACGCGTAGGGCGAGTACTTCCGCGCTGGCTATGGCGCGCTCGCGCGATTGGCCATAGGCCAAAACGCCGGGCAGTTCGGGTACCTCGGCGATCCAACGGCCGTCCTCTTCCTGTTCGACTTCAAGCGTCAGCTTCATGCCAACGGATTATACCCGCACTCGTCCGTGAGACAAACCCCTCCGAGCTCGGTTCAAACTCCACGCCGTTTTTGAAGAAGAGTCGGGGTGACAGGATTTGAACCTGCGACTTCTGCGTCCCGAACGCAGCGCTCTAGCCAGACTGAGCCACACCCCGTATACGAGACTTGTTCCATGCTACACTTAACCGAGTCAAGCGTCAATCATTTAACCGAGTTGAGCGTCAATCTGCGATAGCCGAACTAATGAATGGCGGAATCGCCCGAAAACCTGGTCCGCAAGGGGCGGAAAAGGAGCTTCACCATTTGGGTGCGGCCCTGACAAGTTGCAAACAGCACGACCAGCGATAAAGCGTCTAACATAATGGCCGGCCTGCCATTCGAAGGGACCCGAAGACCGCTCCCTCACGAGCCTGAGAAAAAATCGATTTTCGATGGCAGCGACCCGCATTCTTGATAGCGCCACGCGGGTTGCCCGAACGATTCTTTTGATTTTTTCCCAGGCTCTCACGGTCGCGGCTCTGATCATATTAGGAGGACCGCTCCCCGAATTGGTGGTTTCTGGCAGGAGCGGCGCGGTTCGAGTGCCATGGACTGCGCCGACCGTTTGCCATACTGGACGCTTCCGCCTTGGTCGCGTCCAGGGTCGCGGCTCTGATAATGTCAGGCGTACTTACTAGACGCCGCCGGTGAAAGACGAGAAGAGGTTGAAAACCTGGTCGTTCAAGGGGATCAGCAATGCGTCAAACGCAATGCGGGCGATGTTCTGTGGATCGAAGATTGAACATCCCGCGAGTTGAAACGCCGGCCAACTCGCGATACCCGTGATGGCCCACTTCACCCACCTGATCGAACGAACGGGTTGACGCTGCATCAGTAGCACTCCTTCAAAACAAAGGAAGATTGGCGAAGAGTCTGGTCAGTAACAGTTGCTCGCCGACGGCTAGCGCCGCCGGAACGAAAGCGGCAGCACAAGCGCCCACCTGTAAAAGACACACGCCGGTTAGAACGGCACCCAACACGGGGAAACGTATACTGGATTTCATGGGACCACAAGACCGTTTTTCGAGATTCCACAGCGCCGCAAGAACCACTCCAATCACCGTTGGGGACGATCGATCAGCCAGCCGCCGAACGTGATCAGGGTCGTGGGCCTGGTGTCGGCAAGATCGGTCCGCCCGCGCAGCTCCCACCGGTGGCAAACGGGATCGTGCAAGTCGGGTCAAGGTCAAAATTAGGAATACCGTCCGAAAGGAGAAGGTCCAGGTCTTCCTGCTCGCAGAAGCCGAAGATCGTGCCGCATGGATTGAACACGGAAAGTACGCTGCTGCACGAAGGCAGGAAACCAAGCTGAAAAACCGTACCCCCAAGCGCCATGGAAACCAGGGCACGGCGAATCGTCCCGCCTCGGTTGTTTCTTTTCATTACAGTCCTCCCGAACACCATCACCCGCGCCTTCCTGTAGCCCGAAACGGCTACGTTTCTGGGCAATCGGCCAAGAAGGGACTCTCGGTCACTTCACCCATTCCGCCGATGAAGCTGCGGAAACGCGTCGTCGAGCAAAAGTCGATCAAGCCGCCCAGGGCACCCTCGTTGCAATTGAGCAGGAAACAAAAATTCGTCGATAGCAAGGCCGAGTCAAGACCGAACGCGGCACAGGAAAGATCGCCACCCGTGAACAGCATGCCGCTGGAAAGGATGGCCAAACTCGCCTTCGTCCGCTTCGTACGAGATCGTTTCATTGTGATATCCGCTTCATTGGGGTCCGCCGTCGTACCAACCGGACCCGACCGATACATCCCGCCACCGGGGCGGGGCGACTACGCCAATCCACGCCCGGCGAGTATAGATCGGTCCAATTGTCCATGCAAGCCCACTCCCGTACCGCCCAAGGTCTTTCAATTGTGGGGCATCCGTCACGCCCTGACAAGCGGGTGGCGATGAATGGGATTCTGGATTCCGGCCTTCGCCGGAATGACGGAATGGGCCACGTTAATTGAAGGTGTCCGCGGGGGCACCATTGGCCAGCACGGCTCGGCGGAGTTATCTTGGCCTGCAAGACGTCAGGAAATGACCTGGGCGGGTTGTGGAACGGAAATCTCATTGTGTCGCTGAACTATTCCAAGTATTTGCGAATTCAAGAGCTGCTGTCGCTCCAAAAGGTGAAATCCGAACCGCCGGAGCACGACGAAACCCTGTTCATTATTATTCATCAGGTCTACGAGCTTTGGTTCAAGCTCCTTTTGCACGAATTCGGTCGGGTGAAGCATCAGTTTTCCGGTAATGATCTGTTCGGTGCAATCGCCACGTTTCAACGTGGCCGGACGGTGCTGAAGACGCTGGTCAGCCAGCTCGACATTCTCGAAACCATGACGCCGATGTCGTTTACGAGCTTTCGTGATCGGCTGGAAAGCGCCTCGGGTTTTCAGTCAACCCAGTTCCGCGAACTGGAGTTCCTGTTGGGATACAAGCGACGGGACATGCTGTCACATTATGATCCCAACGACCCGGGATACGAAAACGTGCAACGACGCTTGATGGAAAGGTCGGTGGTGGATCATTTTTACGATTTTCTGGGCCATCAAGGCGTGAAGGTTCCCGACGGGTTGCGAAACAAGCCGGTGGAGGATGCCAGCGAACCCAACGGCGACATTCAGTCGGCGATCGAGAGCTTGTACAAGTCGGACCCGGGGGTGGCGATTCTTTTCGAGCTGATGACCGATTTCGACGAGGGATTGCAGGAGTGGCGGTACCGGCACGTGAAAATGGTCGAACGGACCATCGGGAGCAAAAGCGGGACGGGTGGATCACCGGGCGTAGAATTTTTGAAGGCTTCGCTGTTTAAGTCGGTGTTTCCCGATCTATGGGCTGTTCGACATCGGCTGTGACAGATTGCCGGGCAACATGGATCGCAATGTTCCCGCGTCGTCGTAGCGTCACGGTTCAGGACGCGCTGGGACCGATCGTTCCGAGTGGTGCGTGCAGCCAAGCGCGCGCTTGGCCGGCTGTTTGAATGCGTTTGCTGCGCATTGACGTGGCATCCCGAAGGATTGGGCGGGCGGTCGCGGCTCGGACAGAAGATCAACCGCTCGCTTCGCGCTCGCGGCTCGTGAATATGTGCTTCGCGGGGGACCGCTCGCTTCGCGCTCGCGGCTCGTTCAACGCTGGGCTTGCGGCGATTGATGACGGGGGTGAAACTCGCCCCATGAACTGGATTCCGGCGTTCGCCGGAATGACGGAGCGCGGGTGTTGGCCGGAATGACGCGTGCGGGTGTTGCGCGGAATGACGGATGAGGGCGTACGCCGTCGTCGAGACGTTGCAGGCCCCGGCGGGGCCAACGAGAATAGCCCGGCGATTTATCGCCGGGTGTTCGCTGAACAGATTGGCGAGGTTGGATGATCTACGACATATCACCTGAAATCACGCCGGCGCTTCGGGTTTGGCCGGGCGACACGCCGGCGGAGCGGCAAGTTTTGTTGGATATGAAGCAGGGCCACAACCTGACACTGTCCACGCTGCGGGCGACGGTGCATCTGGGCGCCCACGCCGATGCGCCGAGCCATTACGGTGATGACGCGCCCACGATCGATCAGCGAAGGCTCGATTATTACCTGGGGGCTTGTCAGGTCATTCGCGTTGACGCGCCACGAGCGACGTCGGTCACGGTCGAAATGGTGACGGGCGAGATTTGCGCTTCACGCGTCTTGATCGCCACGGGAACGTATCCCGACCCGCGGGAGTTCAACGAGGACTTTGCGGCCCTTTCGGTTGGGCTTGTCGATCGGTTGTATGAACGTGGTGTGTTGCTGATCGGCGTCGATACGCCCAGCGTCGATCGATTTGATTCCAAGGACCTGCCGGTGCACAACGCGTTTTTGCGGAACGACATGGCCATCCTGGAAGGGCTGGTGTTGAAAGACGTGCCGGCGGGCGAATACGAACTGATCGCCCTGCCGCTGAAGCTGGTCGGTTTCGATGCCAGCCCGGTGCGGGCGGTACTGCGGACGATTGACTGATCGGACCGCAGGGCAGTCCAGTCGAATCCGATCCATATGCGACGCAGAATAGCGGCGTCGCCGATCGCGTTGTATTTGTGGGTGCATCCGGCACTGTCGAAACCTGCGCGGGCAACATTAAATGTTTCAACCGATCAAGTATTTACACTGGGCTAAGACGCATGCGCGGGCGAGGTACGAGTTGACGGTGTCCGGGATCAGGCAGGTCACGGCGGAGGAGTGGTCCATCGACCCAGCCGATCTCGAACTGACCATCCGCGGAGCCTATGGGCATGCGGAGTTCGTGGAACGAGTAGCCAGTTTGTACGGTGTCGATCCGGGCCAGGTTTTACCGGTCACGGGGACGAGCACGGCCAACTTCGTCGCGGTGGCCTGTGCAGCGGAGCGAGGCCAAACGGTATTGGTGGAACGGCCGGCGTACGAACCGCTGGTTCGAGTGATCGAGTTTCTAGGGCTGCGGGCCGCGTCGTTTCGCCGTGATCCTGATTACGGGTTTGCGCCCGATCTGGATGACATTCGCAGGGGGCTTGACGAAGGTGCAAGGGCGGTGCTGATGTCGGATTTGCACAACCCGTCAGGCCGGCGATGTTCTGGGGAATTGATGAGGGCGATCGCGGAATTGTGTCGGTCGCGATCGGCGACGTTGATCGTCGATGAAGTCTATCGTGATTTCGCTGTCATTCAGGGCTTGGTGGAACGCGGGACGGCTGCTGCCATTGGGCCACAGGTGATAGCGACGTCTTCGTTGACGAAGGCCTATGGGTTCGGCGGATTGCGGGCAGGCTGGATGATCGCATCTCGAGAATCGATCGAAAAGGGCCGAGCGGTGTTTGATCATCTGTGCGTGGACGTGCCGGCGCCGAGCGCGGCGATCGCGACGGCTGTGCTGAAAGACATCGACCGGTGGGCGGATCGAACGCGCCGCATATATGATGAAAATGCACCGGTACTGATGAATTGGTGCGATGCGCACCGTGACTGGACCCGGTGTGGTCATGACGGCGCGCCGTTTGTTTTGTTGGGTTTGCCGGCTGGGATTGACGCCGACGGTTTTTGCAGGCGTCTGTATGATTCATTCGATACGCGTGTTGTTTCGGGTGCTTTTTTCGATATGTCGCATCACGTTCGCGTCAGTTTCAGCGTGCCGAAAGTCGACCTGATCGAGGGTCTGGAGCGGTTGGATCGGTGTGTACGGGCCATCCTGGCCGAGTGCTGATACATCGATCGATTCGGACCATCAGGATGCAGAATTTGCACGTCGCGGCATAGCGAAATAGATTATTGAATGGCGGTGGGAGTTTGGCGAGGTCGATATTTGAACGAGCCGCACGCGGTTTGGAGATTGATTGCATAGATCATTGAACAGTCAAATGAACGATGGTCGTCGTTTCCGCGAGGGTGTGTAACCGCAACGATTCTGCCTGGACCCCGGCTTTCGACCCCGGCCTTCGCCGGGGTGACGGATCTACGAGAGGCACGAACCAGCTTCATTACACCGTCCAAAGGACCATGGTTGAATTTGTTTGCGTCGGGTGATGGGAGGCGAGGCTTGGCAGGAAAGCAATTCATCGCGGTCGAAGGCTGCGGCATGGTGACGCCGTTTGCCGCCGGCGTGGGTCGGGAGGTTCTGAAACAGGCCGGCGGCGCCCGGTTTGCCGGTGTGAGCGCGTATTGGGCGATCCCCGACGAGTTCTTGAATCGATACGATTCGTTCAACGCCGAGTTGAAGAAGGAGCGCGGGGCTTGGATCACGGCTGGGGCATTGGTTCACGCCTGCGCGGACGCGTCGATTGATCTGAAGGACTATGCGCCGGAGCGGGTTGGATTGGTGATCGGTTCGGCGTTTGCGGGGCAGCTTGGCATGATTCATTTCGCCGAGGAAGTTCGCGAGCAGTCCGCGCGATTCGTCAGTCCGATTCATTTTCCGCAAACCGTGGGGAACTACGTGGCCGGCGCTTTGTCTCGTGCATTCGCCATCCGCGGGCCGAACCTGACCATCGCCAGCGGCGGGTTGGCTGGATTGGAGGCGATCATCACCGGCGTCCGGTTGTTGATTGATGGCGATGCGGACGTGGTGGTTGCGGGTGGCAGTGAAACGCTGTCCGACCCGATCGTGCGAGGATTGGGAACGGTGATGGACCGCGAGCAAGACGGCGGTGTGTGGGCTGAGGGCGCGTGTTTGTACGTCCTTCGCCCCATCGATTCTGTGAATGAAGGGCGTGTGCAGTGTTTGCTGGAAATCGACGTCGCTGCCGGCGGAATATCTGGTGTTGAAGATACGTATTCATTGCGATCCCTGGTTGGCCGATCCCTTGCGGCTGAAAGCGCGATGCGTTTGGCCTCGGCGATTTCAGCGGATGATGGTTCGAAACGGCGAGAAGTCGTTCACGTCGGCGACGACGGCCAAGTTCGCAGATTGGTTGCGGTCCTGCCGGATTAGAGGTTTGTTGTATTTCATGTTTGCGTGGGCGACGGGTCCTGTGCCGGACCGCTCCCTGACAGTCGCGGCTCCGATAAGATGCAAACCGCATGAATAACTAGATTACACCCAACCGCGCTGTTGAATGAGTTCTTGATAGATTGGCCTGGGGTCTGGATAGCTGCCGGGGGATGGCAGGTTCCACTTGGCGAAGAGCTTTTCGTTATCTTCGCGGCCCTGGTGCAGGTCGGCCAACTTGCGATCGTCGTGGAATTCTTCGTGACAGATCAGCGCTTTGCGGCAGCCGACGACGCGCAGGCCAGTTTGGATTTGCACCTTGAGAGACAGGTCGGGATCGAAGGCGAAGAAGTAGTAGCGTTCATCCGCGAATCCGATTTGTTCGAGCAGCGATCGACGAAGCAGCCCGAAATTGGCGTAGGGATAGCCGCGGACGTTGAAGATGGAATAGATGCGGCCATCGTGATTGACGCTGTCGAGGACGTTTCGTGTTCGCTCCCAATCGTGATAGAATGCGACCATGCCGATATCGTCGTGCCGTTCGATCATGTCGATGGCGGCTTCGACGGCGCCGGGCAGCGGAAAGGCGTCGTCGTTGAGCCACGTGACGTATGTGCCGCGGGCGGCTTTGAAGCCCTTGTTAAAGGCCCGGACAGCCCCTTCGCGATCGGTCTCGAAGATGACGCGTAACGCATCACGCTCGACGAGATTATTGAGGAATTCGCGTGTTCCGTCAGTCGATCCGCCGTCCACGATGATCAGCTCGTGCGGAGTCGTTACGTTGGCTCGAACCCGTTGAAGGGTTTTTTCGAGACGAAGCAGGCGATTGCAGGTTGGAATGACTATGCTGAGCATCATCTGTCTTACGAGCCGCGCGCGCGAAGCGAGCGGTCTTCATTGCCGTGCGTGGAAGACTTCAAATCCAATGGGTTTACGCAGTTTCCGCAAAAACGATTTCTTACAATCTCGAATGATGATTTATCGGCAAATCAACGCCGACTTCCGGCGAAATGATGTGTAGAATTCGATGAATTCCAACTTCCAGGGATCATAACGTGCGATGCGGCGGCGGGTCAGTGTTATTGATCGTTGAATGGTCGAATGAATTATGGTGGTCGTTTCCGCGAAAGCGTGAAACGGCGACGATCTTGTCTGGACCCCGGCTTTCGCCGGGGGTGACGGTTCTACGGCAAGAACGGATCAACGTCATTACATCATTCAAACGTCAATAGAATGAGTCGACAGGGTGCGCGGATGCGTTTTGCAAGACGAGATGTACGATCCATGATGGCTGCGCGGGCGGGGACTTTTTCCGGTCTGGTGTGGCTGGCGCCGATCGTGTTGGCACCGCGAACGGCGGCGCAGAATAGCCCATCGGCCCAACCGCCCGAAACGAAATCGCTCGACGTTGCTCCGGCGGGCATTTGGCCCACGCCGGTTATGTTGGAAGGGATTCTGGCCCGCTGGGCGGACGACACAGCCCACAAGTATGAGTTGAACGATGATCAGTTTGAACGGTTTCGAGGTGAAGTCCAATCGCGTTGGACGGAATTCCTGAGCGAGAACCGCGAAGCCCTTCAACCGCTTCTAACCGAATACGTGGAGTCGCGGCTGGCCCCGTCGCCGCCGGATCGCGATCGTGTGGCTGATTGGTCGCGACGCGCCAAGCCATTGTTCGAAGAATTTCGCGGCGAGATGGATCGTACGCTCGATGAGTTGGGCGAGATGATGACCCCGATGCAGCGGGCCAGACTGAGCCTGGAGCGGATCAAGACCAACACCGGGCTTCAGATGTTCGCCAACCGGTTGCAGAGTTGGGAACTGGGCAAGTTTGAAGAGAAGGACTGGTGGGATCCGCCGAGGCGCGAGCGTGAAGCCCGCCGGTCGATGGCTGAAGGCCAACGGAAACCCGATAGCAAGCCGACGCGGATCGACGAAGAGCTACAGCGATGGGATGCCTATGTCAAGAAATTCATGGACGACTTCAGTCTCGACGATCGACAGCGCGAAGCGTGCCAATCGATCCTTCGTGAATGCGAGCAACGGGCCATGGATCACCTGAATCGCCACCGCGAACGGATCGTGCGTTTGGAGCAGATGTTGACCAAGGACGAAGACATCCCCGAATCGTTGCGAGACGAGGCCATCGCGCTGTACGAGCCCGTCGATGACGTGTTCAAGGACATGAAGACGCGGTTGGAACAGATCCCAACCAGCGCCCAGAGCGCCGTATTCGAATCCATTCGCGAACCATCCAAACACTGAGCAGAGGCGGGATTGTCATGGCTGAATGGGTTGAAATTCAAGTGGCGCGAGGCCTAGCCCGTGTCACGTTGTCGCGGCCTGAGCTGCACAACGCGTTCAATGAAGTCGTGATCGAGAATTTGACGGAAGCGTTTCGTGTGGTGGGCGGTCGCGAGGACGTGCGGGTGGTGGTGTTGGCCGGCGAGGGCAAGTCCTTTTGTGCCGGGGCGGATGTTCAGTGGATGAAGCGCATGCTGGGCTTTTCGATCAAGGAAAACGAGGCTGACGCATCCACCATGTGCGACATGTTGACGGCGATAAGGGAGTGTCCCAAGCCGGTGATCGCCCGGGTGCACGGCGCAGCCATCGGTGGAGGCGTGGGATTGACGGCGGCGTGTGACTTGGCTGCGGCCACGGCGAACGCGACCTTTTGTCTCAGTGAGGTCAAGCTGGGGATCGTGCCGGCGGTGATATCGCCATTCGTTATGGAGAAGATCGGGGCAGGGGCCATGCGACGATATGCGCTCACCGCGGAGCGGTTTGACGCGGCTGCCGCCCGGCGGATCGGATTGGTCGCGGAGGTTTTTGATTCGGCGGACGAGATGGACGCGTGGATTGAGACAGTGGCTGGTTGGTTGATGAAGAATGGTCCGGCGGCGATTGCGGTCTGCAAGCGGCTGTTACGGGAAGTGCATGAAGCCGATGGGAACGGTGCGCGAAGATTGACGATCAAGACCATCGCCGAGCGCCGAGTTTCAGCGGAGGGCCAGGAAGGGTTGACGGCGTTTTTGGAAAAGCGTGAGCCTCGGTGGGGAGTGTCCTGAATTCGCGAGGAGAGCGGGGTCGGGTTCACGAGGGGAGTAGGGTCGGGTTCGCGAGGAGAGCGGGGTCGGGTTCACGAGGAGAGCGGGGTCGGATTCACGCGCAAGACAGGCAGGCCAGTAAGCACGAAGGAAGGGATGCGGGAGAATAGAGATGTACCAAGGAGGTTAGGTACGAAGGAATCGAAGCATGAAGATAGGGACGCTCGAGAATCCGCTGTAGGCTCGCATGAAAAACGATACGCAACAGCACGAACCAACCCTGCCGGACAACGAAGCAACTCGTACGCTTGATCGGGCCGGGTTCAGCGACGGAGACGAAGGTGCTCGCGACGACGGCGAAGGTGCTCGAGATGCCGATTCGGGCCGCGGCGTGGGCGGCCGAAATCCGGAACGGGTGGGAAATTACGTACTGGGAAGGGAGATCGGCAGCGGCGGGATGGGCACGGTCCATCTTGCGGAACAGTTTGAACCGATCCGCCGGCGAGTGGCGGTCAAACTGATCAAATCGGGGATGGACACGCGAGAGGTCATCGCCCGATTCGAGGCTGAGCGGCAGGTGTTGGCGCTCATGGATCATCCGTGTATCGCACGCATCCTTGACGCGGGCGTGACGGAAAACGGTCAGCCGTACTTCGCCATGGAGTACGTGGAGGGCGAGTCAATCGTCCAATTCTGCAATCATCGCCGACTCGCCACGCGGGCGCGTTTGGAATTGTTCAAGCAAGTGTGTCAGGCCGTTCAGCATGCCCACGATCGAGGCGTCATTCATCGGGACCTCAAGCCGTCGAATATCCTTGTGCGTCTGGAGAGTGGCAAGCCGTTCCCCAAGGTCATCGATTTCGGCATCGCCCGATTGCTCCCCTCGGCTGATAAGATTCAAGCCAAGGTGACGCAGGTGGGCGAAGTGGTCGGCACGCCTGCCTACATGAGCCCCGAACAATTGAGCGGGCACAAAGATCGCATCAGCGGTCCGACGGACGTCTATTCGCTAGGTGTCGTCTTGTATGAACTGTTGACCGGTTTGTGTCCTTTCGAGCCGGGCGAGTTGCAGGGGGGTCTGCATGAATTCCGGCGACAGGTCTTGGAAGTGGAGCCCGCACCGCCCAGCGCACGGCTGGCCCACTTGAAGGGGGACACCGCGGAGTTCGCCGCGAGGCACGGCACGTCCACCCGATCCTTGTTGCGTGAATTACGCGGCGATCTCGATGTCATCGCCCTCAAAGCCATCGCCAAGGATCCGGAACGGCGATACGCCGGACCGGGTGAGTTGGCCGCCGACGTGGACCGTTATCTCGCGGGTCAGCCGGTTCATGCGAAGCGGCCAACGGTCACGTATCGTTTGCAAAAGTGGATGAAACGACGGCGGTATGCCCTGACTGCGGTCTGCGGAATGGCTGCCTTAATTGCGCTCGCGGGCTTCTACCGGCATCGCACCATCGAAGCCGATCGTGCCTCGCGCGTGGCAGCGGCCATGATGGTGTTTCACGAAGCCCGGCTTGAAGCGCATCGCCGACCTGATTTTGCCCTGCAACAGCTTGAAGACCTTGTCCGGAACGACCCGGCGAATCTGAACGCCAAGCTGGAGCGGGCGCTGCTTTTGGCCCGCGAACATCGGCGTGAGGAAGCCATCGGAGCGGCCCAGACCGTTCTGGACGAACATCCTGAATGTGGTGAGGCCCATTTTCTCCTGTCGCGTTTGTATCGCACTCAAAATGAAGCGCTGGCGGCTGAGCATCAATTGGCTGGGCGAGGTCGCGTCGGAGCGGGCACGTATTTTGAGGCGTTGAGTTTGGCGCCGGAAGAAAGCGCTCGAGCCGTGGACCTGTTGAGCGCGATTCTCGATAAGGACGGTATGCATTTTGACGCTCGATTGGAAAGAGCCTGGCGATATTTTGAGCAGGGCATGTACGAGTCCATGTTGCAGGATGCGGAGATTCTGACGGCCATGAAGCCCATGGCGAGTGTGGCCTGGAATTACAAAGGCTTGGCGCTTGAACATTTGCAACGATTGAAACAGGCGGTCGACGCATTCACCAAGGCCATCCAAGAATCACCGGCGGTTCCGGGGATTCAACTCAATCGGGCGTTGGCCTATTTGAACCTGGCGAATTACGAGAAAGCGATGGAGGATTGCAATCGAGCAGCCCAAATCGATCCGGATTTCGGCGGCGTGTATGGTGTGCGTTCCATGGTCCATTGGAAGAGAGGCTCCGTCGACGAGGCTGAGCGGGACGCAGAGCGGAGCCTGAGTTTGGACCCCACCAATGGTTCAGCCATGTTCGTCCGCGGGATGATCCTGAAATCCCGCGACAGATTCAGTGAAGCCATCGAAGCATTCAATATCGCGATCGCCGATGCCCGGACCGAGCCTGCGCCACTCTTCGTTGAGCGCGGTGATGCCTATCGCAAGGAAGGGCGACTGAGTGAAGCGATCGACGATTATTCCGCGGCCTTGGCGAAGCGGCCGGATTATCAGAGGGCGTTGGGAAATCGCGGGCTGGTTTATCAACTGTCCGGGGACTTGGAGGCCTCGTTGGCTGACTTCGATCGACTGCTCGAGCTGGATCGGAATTCTGCCTTCGGGCTTCATTACCGCGCCCGGGTTCATCGGCTCAGGGGAGAATTTGAACGTGCCATTGAGGACGCGGACCGGGCGGCCACGATTTCGCCCAATCAGCCCGAACACGTCGTAGCCCGCGGTGTGGCTTATTGGATGGCGGGCCGGTGGACTGAATCGCTGGAAGATTTGGAGTCCGTCGCTGATCAGACGACCAAGGAACATCCGACCATTCCGCTGTGGACATGGGCGTTGCACAGGCGACGAGGCGAAACGGGCGATCACGAAGCGGCGCGTGAGATTCTAGACTCGTTTGTCGTGAAGGCGACCCCCTTTCAGCAACGCCTGGTCGAATTTCTTGGCGGCGGAATTACGGAAGAAAAGCTGTTGGCCGAAGCTTCGACGGAGGACGAACGCCAAAACGCGTGGTTTTTCCTGGGCTTGCGCGCGTGGGTCAATGGCCAAACCGAGGAGGCGATCAAGTGGTTCGATTTGATTGTGTCACAAGCTCCCTCGAAACTTTATGAATATGAAATAGCGCGGGCATTGCTTCGAGCGCCCGAAAGAGAATGAGCAAAATCTCGCACACTGCCAGCGCAAGCGGACAGACGTCCTCCGCTCCGGTGTGCCTTTCACGACAAGATCTTGGCTCGTCCGCCGGTCATTTCGGCCTCCGCCCCACCTCGATTCGACAGGGGAGCCTGTGTCGACCAGTCCTTGGAATCCTATTGGATTTTTCTTCAGTCATCTCTTTGATTTCAAATTCCCCCAAATCACGTTGACACTCATAGAGCCTGACGAGTCGGCCGTTACGTTTCGTCTTGCATGCTTCTTTCTCGTGAGCCAGCCACAAGTTTTCGAAGACGGCTGCAACCGTCTGGGAAGTGTCGTCATCGCAGATTTTCATTTCGAATTCCACGAGGTCTGTATCTGAACTGTGCTTATTCTGGTCGTAGATCTCAATGAAGAGCACAACGGCGTCATCGTCCGATTCTCCGCCCCACTCCAAGGTCGTAGCATCGTCGTCCTGAGACGGACTATGCGAAGACTGAAAACCTGCCTGTTGGGTTTGAGCGCATGCGCTCGCCAGTAGGAGAAGTGTGCTGGAAACGGCGATTCGTGAATTCATGTCAAGCTCCTCGCTAACAAGAAATGGTGACCACAATCATTCAAACGACAGACGTTCATTTCGGCATCCGAGATCAGCCGGGCTTCATCGCTTTTTCGATGGCGGCGATGATTTTTTCGTCTTCGGGCAGCACCGGCGGATCGAACTTGGCGACGACGTTTCCCCTTCCATCGACCACGTATTTTTGAAAATTCCAGCGAACGTCACCGGCGAACTCATGCTTCGAGGTTTCGCCCGTCAGGAACTTGTACAAGTCGCACATGTCGTCACCCTTGACGGAAACCTTTGCGAACATGTCGAAGCTGACGTTGTAGCGGGCCTTGCAACGCTCCTTGATCTCCTCGTTCGTTCCAGGCTCCTGCCCGCCGAAATTATTCGCGGGAAAAGCCAGGATCCGCAGGCCCTTGTCTTTGTACTTACCGAATAATGACTCCAAACTGGAGTACTGTTTATCGGTAAGCCCTCACTTGCTGGCCACGTTGACTATCAGCAGCACGTGGTCCTTATAGGTGGACAGGTCAACCTCTTTTCCGTCGATGGCTTGGACGGTAAAATTGTGAACGGTTTGCGATTCCGCTTTCTTATCGTCGGCCCACGCGGGCGAACCGGCGGCGAACAAGACCATGGCTCCCAAAATTGCGGTCATGACCCTCATATTCATCTCCTTGGACTTGCGATTCCGTGGATCGGTGGCGAAAACGTCGCCCTCGGCGATGCCCGGAACGTCGATTCGGCTGACCTATTCATCAATTGAAACGCGCTCGCCCGCGTGCCAGCCTCACAAACACCATAGCGGCGGAGGCGACGTCCATCAATAGAATGTCATGTCTTGACAGTCTTGGTCCCTAGCCGATTTAATCCCCTTGGAATCGCGGAGTGTTCGGCCAAGGCGGTTTTGTTTGTCGAAGGTCAAGAGTTGGAAAGTTAGAAAGTTAGAAAGTTAGAAAGTTAGAAGGTTGGAAGGTGGAAGGTTGGGAATTCGAACCTCGAACCTTTTAACCTCTTAACCTTGGACCTTACCGTCCATGCCGGCAGGGCGATCCTGCCGGGTTCCTCTGTGACCTCTGTGGCTGAATTATGCGGAGCATGGCCACAGAGGCCACAGAGTGCGGTGAGGGAGGGTTTCACGTGACCTTCGACCCTCGACAACGCTGCTTGTCGTCAAGGGCAGGCGGTCGCGGCTCTGAAAGAAGGCGGTCGCGGCTCAGTAAATCGACCAGATCAATAGAGATGATGGGAGGCCTTCGATGGCTGGACCGGTCGCAGCTTGGGGCATCGACATCGGCAAGTGTGCATTGAAAGCACTGCGTTTGCGTCCCGGTGCCGATGGCAAAGTGGAGATCATCGGGCACGAGACCATCGAGCATGCCACCATTTTGTCCAAGGCTGAAGGGAATCGGCAAGCCCTGATCAACGAGGCTTTGGAAAAGTTTTTGTCGCGGCACGACATCAGCAAGGACCGTATCGCGGTCGGAGTTCCGGGTCAGCACACGCTGGCCCGTTTCAGCAAACTGCCGCCGGTCGAACCGAAGAAGATTCCCGACATCGTGCGATATGAGGCCGACCAGCAGATTCCTTTCGACCTCGACGAGGTGATCTGGGACTATCAAACGTTTCAAGAACCCGATTCGCCGGACATCGAGGTGGGCATCTTTGCGATGAAGCGGGAGTTGGTCCGCGAGCACCTGCTGCCCTTTCAGCAGGCGGGGATCGAGCCGGTGATCGTGCAGTCCACACCGCTTTCGCTGTACAACGCGATGCGCTTCGAAGGTCGGATTTCCGACGAGGCCGTCGTGCTTTTAGATATCGGGGCGGACAACACCGACCTGGTCATTTCGACGTCCATTGGATTGTGGTCCCGAACGATACCGCTGGGCGGCAACAAGTTCACCGATGTCCTGGTCAAGTCATTCAAGCTCTCGTTTTCCAAGGCGGAGAATCTCAAACGCACCGCGGCGACGAGCAAGTATGCCCGCCAAGTCTTCCAGGCGATGAGGCCCGTGTTCGCCGAACTGGTTCAGGAGCTTTCCCGTTCACTGGGGTTTTATCGATCGACCCACCGCGATGCGGAATTGAAACGCATCATCGGCATCGGCAATGCGTTTGCGTTGCCCGGTTTGCAGAAGTATCTGCAACAGAATTTGCAGATGCCCGTCGAGAGGCCGGAGGGATTCAAAAAGGCGGTGCAGCTCGGCGGCGGGGACAAGGTGATCGCCAAGGAGGACGTTCCCAGTTTCATGGTGGCGTATGGACTGGCGCTTCAGGGAATTTCCTCGCCGAAAGTTCTGCCCGAGGCCGCACCGGTTCAGAGCAATCTCTTGCCGCCGGAAATCGTCAAGCTCGTGGTCTGGAAGAAAAAGCGACCCTATTTCGCGGCGGCGGCGGCGTGTTTGGCGCTGGCCGCCGGGACCATCTGGTTCCGCCAGTTCAGCGACCGGGGCATGCTTTCGTCGGCGTCGGCTGCGACGGTTTCGAAG
The DNA here is from genome assembly GCA_964424105.1 of uncultured Phycisphaeraceae bacterium. Classification (GTDB taxonomy): domain Bacteria; phylum Planctomycetota; class Phycisphaerae; order UBA1845; family UBA1845; genus CAYRHJ01. The sequence continues at coordinate 96,865 of CAYRHJ010000021.1, forward strand.
ATGAATTATCAGCGGGCCAGCGAATTCCTTCAGCGAGGCCCGACCGTGAGCATGCCGCCGCGACAAGAGGCGTTGACCTGGCTGGAAGTCGCCAAGGCGTTTGAAACCGAAATAAACCAGTATCGCAACAAGGGTTCCGAGGAGCAGGAGAAGGCTAAGTTGATCGTCGATCTTCAGCGTCGAAAGGCCGTGTGGCCTCGAATCTTGATGGCGGTGCACGAGGCGCTACCGGAAGGGGAGGGGCCGCTGGCGACCGCAGATTCGGAGGCAAAGTATCGTGCGGCCATCAAGAATGACAAGACCGGAGAATTGCAGCGTCCGCAGCGGCGCGAGATTTTCATTGAGCGACTTGAGGCTGAGTACTTGAGCAACGTGGATGAGGAAGACTTGCTGGACGTGGAAAGAGGTGATTCGGGTGCGGAAGTGATCAAGCCATCGCAAGGCGAGGCCCGTCCGGGTTTCGTCATCCACATGGTTTGCCGTACGCCCAACGCGGGAAAGCTGCGTTTCATCGACGAAACCATTCGCAAGAATCTGCGCGAACGCGGCCGCCAGCCCGGTCAAGGGTTTTATATCAACCGCGTGGTCTTGACGAAGGCGCGAAGTTTTTTGGACGACGACAAAGACACCAGCAGCCCGCCGCCCGATCGAGGTCGAGGTCGAGGCCGGGGTAGCACGGAGACGAAGTCCTTGACGCGGACGATGTTCGATCCCGTCACGGCGGAGTCGATGGAATCGGATTGGGTGTTTGAGCTGAGCTTCGACGTGGTGTTGGCGGATCTTCCGCAGGTCGATGACCCGACCGCCGACGGCAGTCAGCGTTAGTCAGCGGCGATGCGGCGCAACGGTGAACAAAGGCCCATTGAGATAGAAAACTATGATCGGTTTCCTCAAACGTAATCTGTTCAACATCATTTGCGGCGTGGTGGCGGTGGCCGCCATCGGTCTCGGTGTGCTGGGTATCACGTCGATGGGCAAGGTCGAGGAAGAGTTGCTTTCCATCGCATCGATTCATGGTCAGTTTTCGGGTCCCACGAGCCGGCCCGTCAACGATCGCATCATCGAGTCCGAACGCCAGCGCGTGGAGACGATTACCCAGCAGTACGGAGAGCTTATCGCCCGGGCCAAGGCTCTAAACACGTACGAACCGCTCAAACCGGGCGAGGGCGAGCGGTTTTTCCCTGAACCATCGAGCAACGGGCGGCGACAATTCCGCGAAGTTTACGACGCTCAGTTCACGGAATTCATTCAGTTGTTGAAAACGGGAATGCCGCCCACGGAAAGTGACGTACGAACGGCCCAGGAAGCGATTGACGAGGAACGGCGCACCGCCCAAAGCTTCGGAGACGAGGACGCAGGCGATCGGTCTCGTAAACCCCCGCAAGATGAAGAAAATACCCATCCGTCCGGTTTGATTTCCGAGAAACAGGCTTCCGAATCTGCGTCCACCCGGGCTGCCATTCAAAGGGCTTTGAACATCTATTGTTATACGAATCCCGAAACCTTCGACCGAAACGCTAGCGTTTTCGAGGGGTTGTCGCCTCGTGAGGCAGACATGTGGAAGGCTCAAGTTTCACTTTGGGTTCAGCAAGATGTGGTTAGATCGCTTGCTCGCCTTAACGCGGCGGTGGCCAAGGAGGTCATCGACGCCGGCGGAGAACCGTGGGTGGGTAATTTACCCATCAAGGATATCCTCTCCATACGTGTTTCGGATTACTTGCCCGTCAAAGAAACCAGCGAGCCGCGAAACCTATCGGGGGATGGCCCGTCCAATCCCCCGGGCGACGGTAACGCGGTTTTTACGCTTAATATGTCTAATGACATGTACGAGGTCGTGCAATTCTCGCTGAAGATGGTGATTGACGCCCGGCGTCTGCCCCAGATCATCGATGAGATTTGCAAAGATCGATTTCATACGTTGCTCAACGTGGCCTACGAGTACGACCGTTCCGCTTTCGAAAACCTGAAAATGGAAGGCAAGGTTTACGGATCCGACCCAGCTATCAAAGTGGTGCTGGATTTTGAGACCATCTTCTTCGGTGACCTATATCGATGTCAGATGCCCGAGGCGATTCTCAACGCCATCGGCAAGACCTGTGAGCGTGCGGAATCGAATTCATAAGGTCCTCGACGGAGCGGTCCCGTTGGCAATGGGAGTTTGATTGATGGCCAAGCAACCGATCAGCATTGTTGAACGTCACCTGGAAAAAGGCGTGCTGGGATTATGCGCCGTGGTGTTTCTAGGGGCCGTGGTGATGTTCGGCGTGCTCACTCCCAACGAGATCGAAATCGATTCGAACCGGGTGGGTCCTGACTCGGTGGATCGGCATCTGTTGGACGCGGCGCATCGCATGCGCGATCGGTTGCGTCAGGCGTCGCCCCAGCCGGTGGAGCTGGAAGACCCTGGACCACAGTTCGAGGCTGCCTCTCGTCCGATCGAGTACGCCGGGTTGTCAAACGAGATGCCGTCTCCCGTGCCCTTTCTGCCGAGGGTTCCGCAGTCGGTTGGCTCCATTCCTCGCGCCGGTCAAATCAGGGTGGCCCACGTCATCGCGCCTCAACAGGTGAAAGTCACGTACAATCGGGCTTCTATTCGTCGGATTCCGACGTTTGTCCTGAACCTCGACACTCAGCGGAAGGAACCACCGGAAAGTTCCCCGGTGTTTCCGACCCCGGTGAATTGGGTCACCGTGTCAGGGTTGTTCGATCAGCAGGAACAGATGGCTGTTTTCATGAAGGCGGGTTATGCAGCCAACCGGCGAAATCCGTACGTCGTCCGCGTGGATCTGCAACGTCGTGAAAAACACCCCGGCGGCGGCTATTCGGATTGGATCGACGTACCCGCGTATTTACCCATCGCACCGCCCAATCCCCCGAAGGTCGAGATCGTCACCGGAGTCACGGGCAATCCCATTCTGGCCAAGGAAACCGAGGAAACCGTCGGAATCTATTTTGGGTTAATTCGATCCCTGCAAGGGGATATCATGCGACCCCTTTTTCCCGAAGTCGTTCACGGAGAGGGGTGGCTTTATCCGAAGTATGCGGAGTTCGATATACGCTCCGCCGATCTTGAATTGTGCACGTCCAAGGAAGCTGCGGGCTGTGACCCTCGTCCCTATCCGCACCAGCGCGATATCGAAGCGGGTGTCAACACCGCGACACTGTCCTTGCAGGTCCAGATCGAAGGCAAGCTCGGCGAGGCCCAGGCCGCCATCAACGCCTGGGATTGGGATCAGGCTGAACGGATCATTCGTGATGAGATCCTGAATCAAGAGGGCATCCGCCGCGAACAGGAAGAAAAGGCACAGAAGAAGCTTGCCGAAGCCAGGCAGGGTCGACTTGACGAGCAGGCCAACCGCATCAAGCGAAAAGAAGACGGAGGAGACGAAGACGACCCGTCGACAGGCCCGCGATCGAGGTATCAACTCGTCTGGGCGCACGATGCCGCGAGTGCCGCCGACGGAGGTGCAGAATCCGGAAGAACGTATCAATACCGGATACGATTTCAACTTTACAACCGTTTTGTCACTTCGCCGGCGCAATTGGAGGACCCGGCTGAGGCGGCACAAGTGCTGGTGGCGGGTGAATGGTCGCAACCGACAGCCGATATTCACGTCGAACCCGACACGCGATTCTTTCTGACCAGTGGGAGTGCAACGACGGGCGCCAAGGTGACGGTTTACAAGTGGGTGGAGGGCGTCTGGGTGGATCACCGCTTTCCGGTCGAAATCGGGCAGCCCATCCGGGGGAGCAGTCGAAAGGTTGTGCGAGTGATGGACAGCGGTGAAGAGGATCGCCCGCTGGTGGATTTTGATACGGGCATGACCGTGGTGGATATCGATTACGACTATTCCTATCGAGCCAAGAAAAGCCACCGCGGGAGTTTCACGATCGGTCCACAGCAGCGAACGGTGGCGCTCGTTTACACCGATTCCCAAGGCCGACTGCAACAGCGGATTCTTGACGCAGACCGCTTCAGCGAGACTTATAAGTCGTTCGGTAGCAAGGTTTTCGATCCCAAGTCATCTGGGAAGTGAACCGTACGAGTAGGCCCGGCCACGATCGGTACTGACCATGTGACGTGCTCGCCGACCATTTGCTGATTCCGGGCATGGCCAAGCGAGAACTGAGCTTGCGGAATGAAATAACGCGCACTAGACTGCATTTTGGCGCCGTGCCTGCGCGGTCGAATACGACGGATGGTTGCCCTCCTGAAGCGTTTGCGGTCAGCATTGCGTTCCTTGGCCGGCGTTGAATCAACCGGCTGGAACAAAGGAGATTCCCGTAATGAATCGTCAGAAGCATGATCATCCGTGGTTGGCACGTGCCGCACTGCTTGGAATGTGTTGGTCGTGGATGCCCATCGCCCCGGTGGCCGCACAGGAACCCACGGACCCTGCCAAGCTGGTTTCCGCCGTGCAGCTCTTCGACGAGGGCGACTATGCCGGCGCTCAGCACGCCTTGCAACAAGTTGATTCACGGAATCTGGATGAAGCGGAGCGAGATCGGCTGAACGACTACCTTCAGCGCGTCGTTCACGCCTTGTCCAGACAAGCCCAGGCGGAGAAAGACCTGGAAGCGGCCGTGTTGGCCATCACGGAAAGCCGTTTGCAGGATGCGACCGCGTTGCTGGAAGGCATTTTGGAAAACGAGTTTGCAGGCCGGGCGCTGCAAGCGGAGGCTGAAAGAGAGCTGGTGGCCCTCGCCGCCAGACAACAAGTGCCCGCAAGTCAAGACGCACCTCCTGCGCAAGTTGCACCGCCCACACCTACCCGTACCGAGCCACCGGTGCCGACAGACGAATCATTAACCGTGGGGGCGGCGGACCCTGATCGGAATCAGCTTCGCATGCTGCGCGCCAAGGTGTTGACCCGGGATGGAATGGCTGCGCTCGCCGCCGGTCGGTTGAGCGACGCGGAGCGATTATTCCAGGAGGCGTTGAGCAACGTTCCGGGTTATCCGGAAGCCGAGCAGGGCATGCAACAATTGGGTGGTCATGAAAGGGTTGAAAGCGGCGCGGAGAATCTGTTGTCGCGAATCAAAGAACGAAACGCCGTTGCGTGGCAGCGCACCGTTGCGACCTTTCGAGAGTTGGAGGCGGAAGTACGCGGGCATGTATTGTCCAATCGTTATCCCACGGCCCGGCAGGCGATGCTTCGCGCTCGTCAGGTGGTCGAGGGCGGCAAGGGCTTCGCTGAACCCGTCGCGCTCTATGAAGCGATGCTTCGCGATGCGGAGGCCTTGCAGCGCTACGTCGACGATGAAGAACGATTGTACAACGATCGGGAGGTCTCTCGTCAGCGCGAGGATGCCCGGGTTGAAAACCAGCAGAGGCACGAAGAGATTCGCGAGAATCGCGAGCGGCGCATCACCGCCTTGATGAATCAGGCTGCGGATCATCGCAAGGACCAGGATTTCGACGCCGCCATCAGCGTCCTGGCACAGGTCTTGGCCATCGATCCACACAACAACGCCGCCCGCTGGACCATGGACAGCCTGGAAGATCAGCGTGCCTATTACCACCAACGCGCCCTGCGGGAAGAGTTTATGAAGCAGACCCAGAACGTCCTGATCGACGTGGACGATTCCAAGATTCCCTGGTGGCAGGACATCACCTATCCCAAGAATTGGCGCGAGATCATCAGCCGACCCACGCGTATTCCACCCGGCAGCGAGTCCCGCGGCATCGATCCGAGCCTGCAATCCAGCTTGAACACGCCGGTGCGAATTGATTTCCGCGGGGATCCGCTGGGCGAAGTGATCGAACGATTGGCCCAGACGGGCAAGACAAACATCTCGGTATCCTGGCCCAGTTTGGATTCAGCCGGCATCCACGCGAAAACACCCGTGCAACTGACGCTCAACAATCCGGTGTCGTTGGGGACGGCATTGCGTGAAGTTCTGGACAGCGTGAATGCGTCCAGTGTGGAGTTGGACTATCTGCCCGTTGACGGGGTGGTGAAGGTCGCCAGCAAAGACGTGTTGGACCGGACAGTGTTTGAAGCCGTCTACGACGTCAGCGACCTGCTGATGCCCGTCCCCGACTTCAACGACGCCCCGCGGATGGATTTGGTGCACAACGACCTGCCCTCTTCGCGGAGGTTGGCGTCGGGCGGCGGTGATCGCACGATCTTTCCGGGTGATGAGGAGGGATCGACGGAAATCATTAACGAGCAAGCCAACGAACTGGTCACGTTGATCCGCACCACGGTGGACCCGTCGAGTTGGCGATCGGGCGGCGGAGACATCGGCTCCATTACGGAAATCAACGGTCAATTGGTGATCACCCAGACGCCGTCGGCCCACGCCCGCGTCGGCGGACTTTTATCCAAGCTGCGTGAACAGTTGGCCATTCAGATCGCCGTGGAAGCCCGTTTCATCACCGTGCAGAGTAATTACCTGGAAGAAATGGGATTGGATCTGGACGTAGTGCTCAATGCCGGAAACGCGGGTTTCGATTTCGTTGCGGGGGGGGGCGGGACGCTTCAGGTCGATCCGGTCCTGGGATCGCGATTGCTCATGCCCCGATCCTTCTCGCGACTGGGCTTCACACCCACAGCGCCGGGCGTCGGCTCGACGTTGACGACCACGGGACCCTCGCCCCAGCCATTCGGCGAACCCGGCTTTGTCCCCCAATCCGGCAACAATTTCATCGGCGGACAGAACGCCTCGCCGCTCCCGGTCATCAGTAACATTTTGCAGTTTACCGATCCGGGCACGCTGACGAACGATTTACCCGGCTCATTCGCCGGAAACCCGACCTTGCAGCCCGCGTTCCAAGTGTTTGGGAGCTTTCTTGACAACATACAGGTGGATTTTTTGGTTCGGGCTACGCAAGCTGATTCTCGCACGTCGTTGCTGACTGCCCCGCGGCTGGTTTTATCGAACGGTCAATTGGCTTGGGTGGCCGTCGTGAATCAGCAATCCTTCGTCAGCTCGCTTCAGCCCGTGGTCGATGCCCAAGGGCAGGCCCCGGTGATTTCCACGATTGAAACGGGCGCCGTTTTGGAGGCCCGGGCGACGGTTTCCGCCGACCGCCGATACGTCAAGATGACGTTGCGGCCCTCGGTAGGCCGGCTTCTGGGCATTCAGACGTTTGGTTTTTCCCTGGGGCCCAACGTTGGCGAGGGTTCGTTCGTTCAGTTGCCCAACATTACGCGGACGGTGGTTCGGACGACGGTCTCGGTACCCGATGAAGGAACCTTGCTGATCGGTGGTCAAAAGTTGTCCGGCGAGATCGAGGTGGAGTCCGGCGTACCTATTCTCTCCAAAATTCCGATTCTGAAGCGCCTGTATACATCGAAGACCCTGGTCAAAGACGAGCAGGTTTTGCTGATCCTGATCAAGCCAAAAGTCATTATTCAATCCGAGTCCGAGGAGGCTGCGTTCCCGTCGTTCTCCATGCGTTGAATGGTGCAGCGGTCATGGCTCGCGTGACGGAATGGGTTTTCGCGCTGTTTGTAATCGCCGTGACGTCCTCGCCGTCCGCGGTCGGCGACGAGGGACCGGATCGTCCGCGCAAGCCGGTGGATTACAGTCCCGGCGTTCGATTGGACTGGTCCCATCGCCGCGTGGAGTTGGATGGCCGGGTCGTTCTGCGCGAGGGCATGTTGGAGTTGTTCGCGTGCACGCCAAACACCCGCGAGCACGAGAGCATCGTCGTCGTCGTCCCAGCCCAACCCATCCGCATTTTCGAAGCGCTGGGGCTTATCGGGCTGACCCCGGGCCAACCCGTCCGTTTTGAAGAATCCACCAAGACGTGGTTGCCGCCCCGCGGCGATCGTGTGCGGATCGAGATTCGCTGGGACGTGGATGGCCAAACACGCGTCGAGGATATCGGGCAATGGATGCGCGACGTCGCTACGAAAGAGTCGTTGCCCCCCGGCGCGTGGGTTTTCGCAGGGTCCGTGCGAACCAGCGACGGCCGATTGGGCGCTGAATTCGACGGGACGATCGTAGCCGTGGTCGATTTTCCGACAGCGCTGCTGGCCCTGCCTGTCTTGCAACCCGCCGACAACGCCCTGCTGAACCTGCAAGCCCATACCGAGTCGATCCCACCCCTGGGCACGCCGGTCACGCTGCTTATTTCAGCCGTCGAATCCGCCGATGACGAACGCAAGCCGATCCGATTGAAGATTCTGAGCGCGGAGGAGGTTCAGTGGGAATCCGAACGGCTTTCGAAGGACGAAATGCGAAAGCGGCTTTTTCCATTGCGGGACACGGCCCCGTCCATTGTTGTTGAAATTTCGAAGGGCGTTTCGCGCGATGATGTCGAGCGTATTCTAAAGTCCGTGGCCGACGCGAGTGACAGGTCGCGGGTCAAGATTGTTCACACCAATGAAGAAAATGGCGTTGACCGATCGGAATCGCCCAGGGATAGTGATAGGCCATGAAAGGACTGACCGTCGCTCAAAATCCCCAAGCAGGCGAAACGGTGTCGAAGGATTCCAACTGGATCATGGCTCGAGGCCAAGCCGTACTCGACCGCGAGATTCAAGCGATTCGTGAAGCCGCCAACAAGCTGGGTCCCGCCTTTGTGGATGCGGTGCGGCTGATCCTTCACAGCACGGGCCGGGTGGCGGTGACGGGTCTGGGCAAAGCCGGCAACATCGGCACCAAGATTCAAGCCACGTTGTCGAGCACGGGCACGCCGGCCTACGTCCTGCATCCCGTCGAAGCTTTGCATGGCGATTTAGGCATGATCCGCCCGGAAGACGTCGTCCTGTCGCTGAGCAAAAGCGGAGCCACCCAGGAGTTGGCCTATCTGTTCCCGCGTATTTCACGCATAGGTTGCAAGATCATTTTGCTCACCGCCCGATGTCAGTCCCCCTGTGCGAGATTGGCCGACATTGTTATTGATATGGGTGATACGCCGGAGGCCTGCCCGTTGGGGATGGCCCCCAGCGCCTCGACGGCTGCTATGTTGGCGCTGGGCGACGCGCTGGCACTGACCGTCATGGAAATGAAAAACGTCCGCCCCGAGCAATACGCCGAGTTTCACCCCAGCGGCTCGCTGGGTCGCAGCTTGATGCGGGTCCATCAGATCATGCGAACCGGTGACGATTGTCCGACGGTCCGTCCCGATCAAACCCTGTTGGATTATGATCGCGCGGTGAGACAGGCGCCTCGCCGGGCGGGAGCGGCCTGCGTCGTACAGTCGGACGGTCAACTCGTCGGTTTCATCACCCACGGAGACTTGTCGCGCTCGCTGGCTGAACCGGAGCACCCCGCACGGCGATTGATCCGTCAGATCATGACCGCCGATCCAAAAACCGTCGGCAGGGACGATTTCGTGGGTGAAGCGCTCAAACTGATGGAAACGTATCGAATTGACGAACTCCCCGTCGTGGACAAAACTGGATTGGCCGTCGGCATGGTGGACATTCAGGACCTGTTGGCCGAGGGGTTTTCCACGTTCGACGCTCGTTGACGAAATTCACGACGAAGTAAGTACGCCTAAATTAACCGAGCCGCGACCGTCAGAGCCTGGGAAAAAATCAAAAGAATCGTTCGGGCAACCCGCGTGGCGCTATCAAGAATGCGGGTCGCTGCCATCGAAAATCGATTTTTTCTCAGGCTCGTCAGGGAGCGGGGTTTGGGCTGAATCCGGGCGGGTTGGTTTAGGCGCTCTAGGTCGAAAGTCAAAAGGCGAAGGTCAAGAATCAAAGGCCGGGACGTTCGACCTGGGACCTTGAACCGGAACCTTCGACCTTCGGGCGATGGGATCAGGCGTTCATTTGTGCGAGATTGCGATCGTTGCTACTTTCAGTCGTCATTCCGGTCTATAACGAACGCGACACGCTCATCGAGCTGGTCGCTCGCGTGCTGGCCGTTGACATCGGGATGGACCGGGAAATCATCCTGGTCGATGACGGCAGCACCGACGGCACGCGTGATCTGTATCCCCAGATCGAACAGCGCTGGCCCGAACAGGCCTTTCAAATCAAATTGCAATCGGTCAACCGCGGCAAGGGGGCGGCTTTGCAGTCTGGTTTCGCGCTGGCTCGCGGTGACATCGTGATCGTTCAGGACGCCGATCTGGAATACGACCCGGTGGATTATCCGCGTCTCCTACAGCCCATCCGCGACGGCAGAGCGGACGTGGTCTACGGTTCGCGCTTCATCGGCTCGGGTCCCCATCGCGTCCATTTTTTCTGGCACATGGTGGGCAACAAACTCATCACCCTGTTGTCCAACATGATGACCAATCTCAACCTCACCGACATGGAAACCTGTTACAAGGTCTTTCGTCGCGAAGTGTTGCAGGGCATGCAATTGGTCAGCCGGGGGTTCAACATCGAGCCGGAAATCACCGCCAAGGTCGCCCGCGGAAAATGGCGGGTGTACGAGGTGGGCATCAGCTACGCCGGCCGCTCCTACGAGGAGGGCAAGAAGATCACCTGGGTGGACGGCCTGCGGGCTTTGTGGGCCATCGCCCGCTTCAAGTTCCTGCGATAGATCAGTCAGACCGCTCTAAGTGCTTCGACGCTGGAGCGGTTTCAGTCTACACGTACCGAGCCGCGAGCGCCTGCCCTTTACGACGCCCAGCGTTGTCAAGGGTCTTCGCGCGGACCTAACGGGAAATCGAGTCGCAAGCCGCTACGAATTCGACGAAACCGCTCCAGGCAATTGATGGATAGAGCCGCCGCGGCCGGGCTCGACAGCAAGGCCTCGGGGCTCGACCTTGATGATTTCGTGCTTCATGGGCGGCCTGCGTGCCGTTTGGTTCCGAACGGCCTCGGGGCCTGACCGCAGCCCCCCTGCCAGCCGATTTCGTGGGTTATAACGTCCGTTATCTACCACGACAGAAAGGGGTTGTACACCCGCCAAGTCCGGAAACTCCGAACTGCCGTCGGGTGGCCAAGTTTGACACCCGGCCGGTGGGCTGCTATCCTTTGGGTATGCCAGCAACGAACGCCCGAAACGTGTCGCTCACCGACGAACAAGATGCTCTGGTCGAGCGGCTGGTAAAGTCCGGCCGCTACGCCTCGGCCAGCGAAGTCGTTCGCGACGGTCTTCGGTTGCTGCAACGCGACGAAGAAGCCCGGCTGCTCGACAAGTGGCTGGTCGAGGGCCTGACGCCGGCCGAAGAAGCGAGTCTGCCGGCGGGCTTGCTCGACCGTGCCCGCGAGACGATTCGGGCCAAGGTCCGCGAGGGTCTCGACGAAGCTCGACGCGGCGAGTTCGTTGATGGCGAAGAGTTCTTCGCTCGCTGGAAGACTCGCCTCGGCGTCGGGGCCGATGCAAAGTGTCAGGAATTGCCGGGGCGGAGCCGTGCCGTTTCCTGACAGGCGTTGTGCAGGCGCGAATGATTTGGAATGCCGTCAGGATAAGCGCTGTTGTCCCATCCTTCTCGGGTTCCAGGTATCATGCCTCTACCTGTAGGGTCGCCAGTTTGCCATGTACATCAATCGTGTCTACATCGACGGTTTCAAGCGACTGACCAATTTTGAATTGGAACTCAACGCATCGCTCAACATCATCGTCGGCGATAATGAGACCGGGAAGAGTTCCGTACTGGAAGCGATCGGTCTCGTCCTTACCGGCCAGTACGATGGACGCCTTATTCAGTACGCCATCGATCCGTACCTCTTCAATGTGGCGACCGTTAACGAGTATTTCAGGAAACGGCAAGCCAGTGAGAATGGAAGCCCGCCGCGCATCTTGATCGAAGCGTATCTCCAGGATAATGCCGGTGATGCCGCTTTGGCGAAACTGAAGGGTACGAACAACTCGAAGAGTGAAGACTGCCCCGGACTGGCACTGACGATTGAAGTAGATAACGACCACGTCGAGGCGCTGAAGGACTATGCCGGCGACAGCTCGAATCCAACGGTGCTCCCCGTCGAGTTCTACAAGGTCGCTTGGAGGTCGTTCGCCGGCAACGGGGTGACGGTCAGGAACCTACCCTTCAGAGCCGCCAAGATCGACACCAGTCTTGCGCGAGTGTATCGAGGTCCGAACAAGTACTTGTCGCAGGTGGTGAATGATGTCCTCAACGAAGATCAGCGACGACAGCTTTCACTCGCCTACAAGAAGCTCCGCCATGGGTTCACGCAGGAGCCGGGTGTCACGGCCATCAATCAGCACCTTGAGAAGCAAGGCAACCCCGCAACGACGAAGAAACTGACCGTCCAGATGGATGTGTCCTCACGGTCATCGTGGGACAGCACGATTACCGCTCACCTAGATGACTTGCCATTTGACTGTGCGGGAAAGGGCGAGCAGTGCCGCGTACAGATGCGGCTTGCGATTGCCGGGGCGGAGCAGTCACGAGTTCTTCTCATCGAGGAGCCGGAGAACCATCTTTCGCATTCAAACCTGAACATGCTGATGGATGATATTCAAAAAGATTGTGGCGATCGACAGGTCATCGTTACGACACACAGCGCCTTCGTACTGAACAAGCTGGGGATCGATAAGCTCCGCCTCCTTTCGCATGACGGCCCAACGGCCGCACTCGCGGCGTTGACGCCTGCGACCAAGGATTATTTCATGAAGCTGCCGGGCTACGACACATTGCGGCTCATCCTTGCTAAGCGAAGCATCCTTGTCGAAGGTCCGTCGGATGAGTTGATCGTGCAACGAGCGTACAAGGACAAGCACGGTAAGCTGCCGCTTGAGGATGGTGTCGATGTGATTTCCGTTCGCTCGCTCGCGTTTAAGCGATTCTTGGAAATTGCAGCACTATTAAAGCTGAATGTATGTGTCGTCACTGATAACGATGGGGATGTAAACGCGCTGCGGCAGAAGTACGCAGATTACCTGAACGGAGCACATTCGACCATCAAGATTCTCTACGACGAGGACGTGCAATGCGCGACGCTGGAACCGCAACTCTTGAAGGCGAACTCGCTGCACAAACTGAACTCGATGTTCGGGACGACATTCGAGGACGATGCGGCCTTGTTGAAATACATGGGCCGGAATAAGACTGATTGTGCTCTCAAGATTTTCGAGACTGCTCAGGCCTGGGTCGCTCCGGGGTACATTGCGAATGCCATTGAGTGAGAACAAGGTGATCATCGCTTGTGCCGGATCAGGCAAAACGACGCGGTTGGTCAACGAGGCGCTCTCCGGTCCTGATCGCCGAATCGCGATAATCGCGTACACGAACAACAACATCCGAGAGATTGTCAAGCGGTTTGGTGAGAAGAATTCGGGGGTGCCGAAGCATGTTGATGTGATGACGTGGTTCGCGTTTCTTCTCCGGGAATGTGCGCGGCCGTACCAGCGGGCGAAGTACGCCGCGAAACGTGTTGAGTCGTTGTTGTTTGTGAACGGGCAGTCCGCAAGGTATATCGCGGAAACTGATACCGCATGGCACTATTTTGCGAATGGTGAATTGATTTACTCAGACAAGATCGCAAAGTTTGTTGTCGAATGCGAAGTCGCGTCGGAGGGGCGTGTTATCCGCCGACTTCAACAGATCTACACGGACTTGTATATCGATGAATGCCAGGATCTCGCGGGTTGGGATTGGAATTTCATAGAGTTGCTGCTTCAATCCCCAATTCGCACCTATCTTGTGGGAGATCCCCGTCAAAGCGTTCTGACTACCAATCCCGCGAGAAAGAACCAGCGGTATCGCAAGAGCGGTGTAACCGAACAACTGGCGCAATGGGAGGCGCAGGGACTCTGCAAGATCGAGATGATGAACGAAACTCGGCGGTGTAATCGGGAGATTTGCGAGTTTGTCAACAAGCTCTGGCCGGGCATGGATGGCATGTCGCCCGTTTCGGACGAACGCTCTGGACACGATGGAGTGTTCCTGGTCGCTGAAAGAAACGTAGGCGACTATCTCCAATGCTTCCGCCCGCAAGTGTTAAGGCATGGGAGGAGACATAACGCGCCGGACTATGAACGGGCAGGACTGAACTTTGGAGTAGCCAAAGGTATGGAATGCGAACGAGTGTTGATCGTACCCACGAAGCCGATCAGTAAGTTTCTGAAATCCGGCGACCCGAGCCCACTCAAGGGAAAGGAAAAATTGCACGTCGCGGTCACGCGCGCATTTCACAGCGTGGCGTTTGTCCATGACGGCTCGTCTGTGGTGGTATCGAACCGATGGGCGCCCGCCTCCTTGTGACTTCCGACGGCCGGAGCGATTGGTTATCCGGCACACCGCGGGCCTGCGTGCCCTGCCGTCTACGGCCGTCGCCCTCGGGTCCTCGCCCCTGGCTGGAACCCGATGCGTAAGGCTTTAGGCAAGCGGGGGTTAAGGGGGCTTCCCCCCTACCCGCACGTTCCCGATCCGGAGAGCTCCTCCGGGCGGGCTTGCCGGCCCACCGGTGGCCGAGTGCGGTTGGGTTCCGGGCCCCGGCCGAACGAGGCCACTCAGCAAAGAGAGGAGCGTCCTTGAACCAGACCCTGTGACTGAGGGACTCGAACGGCATGATGTCAAACTCGATGCCGCCAGTTGAGCAACGGCCGAATGCAAAATCGGCAGGTCCAATTGACAAGGCCACGGCTGGCCACTAGACTCCAATAGCTTCCCGTGGAGAAAAAGCCATCGGGGCATTGCCAGGCACCGATGGCCTTACCAGACGCGGCGTGCGTCGACACATCTTCGCTTGGGGTCCGAAAGAGTATTATTTTATGCGATTTGAAGATTTGCGGCTCCATGAGCCGCTCCTGCGTGCCGTACGTGCGGCCCGTTACGCTGAACCCACACCCATCCAAATTCAGGCGATTCCGCAAATTCTTGCCGGCCAAGACGTGCTCGGCTGTGCCCAAACAGGCACCGGCAAGACGGCGGCCTTTGCCTTACCGATTCTCCAGCGACTGGGCGACCGGTCAACGCGGGTGAAACCGGCGACGGGCGCAATTCGCGCCCTGGTGTTGTGCCCGACTCGCGAACTGGCCCAGCAGATTCACGAGAGCTTTCGTACATACGGACGTTTCACCGGCCTACGGCAAACGGTCGTCTTCGGCGGGGTGAACCAAAACCCGCAGGCTCGTGCATTGCGGGCCGGTGTGGACGTTTTGATTGCCACACCCGGACGCCTGCTTGATCTCCTGGCGCAGGGTCTGGTCAAGTTGGACGGCACGGAGATTCTGGTTCTTGATGAAGCCGACCGCATGTTGGACATGGGCTTCCTTCCTGACATACGCCGAATTCTCACCCACGTACCCAAGAGGCGACAAACATTGCTTTTCTCCGCCACCATGCCGGCCTCCATCCGCAAACTGGCGGGCGATATACTTCACGACCCGGTGCCAATTCAGGTGACGCGCGAATCGTCGCCTGCCGCGTCGGTGGCTCATTGGGTTCATCACGTGGAAAAACCCGAAAAGCCTGCGTTGTTGATGCGCCTGCTGACGAATACGGCGCACACCCGCACGCTGGTCTTCACACGCACCAAGCACGGGGCCGACAAGGTCGTCAAACAACTGGTGAATGGCGGTGTGCGGGCAGCCGCGCTGCATGGCAACAAGAGTCAGGGCGCGCGTACCCGGGCGCTGGGCGAGTTTCGGTCCGGACAGTCACCCGTGCTTGTCGCCACCGACATCGCCGCACGCGGGCTGGACGTCGATGCCATTTCCCACGTCATCAACTACGACCTGACCGCTGAACCCGAAACATATGTGCATCGCATAGGCCGCACAGGCCGGGCGGGTGCGACCGGAACCGCCGTGTCGTTCTGCACATCGCAGGAACGAAGCAACCTCCGGGCCATCGAACGACTGATCTGCGAGCCCTTGCAATGTGTAGGCCAACCGCTGCGCGAAACTGATCCACCGCCGCAACCTCGGCGCAACGTCGCCCCAGCCATTCCCGAACGCCATCGGCACAACGCCCCATCATCCTCGCGAACGGGCACCCGGCGTTCCAGGCCCGGACGACCTCACAGCAAGAATTCGCGCCGCGGAAGAACCTCGTCAGCCGTGCTCGCCGCTTCGTAAGGGGTTTGGGTTACCTGCCTCTCGCGACGGATGGTCTCGTTCAACTTGGCGTCGGCCAACAATCGCTTCAACCGTGCCTGCGGCCATCGGCTTGCCAATCAAAATTGACCATTACGATGTGAGTTAGTACAAAGCAGCGCGGATGTTTCGCTCCATCGCGCCAGCCATCCTGTGGATCACGTTCGCCAACGGCACGGCCCTGGGCACGACCCCGGACCACGAAGTCTGGACGAACGAGGACGGCTGGACCACCGCCAAGCGGGTGGAGGTGGGCGACAGCTTTGCCGCCCGCATGATGTTTGACTGGCTCGTCACCTGCCAGGTCGTTGCCACGAACCCGGCCAGCGCAGTTCGCGGTCCGACCCACGTCACGAAACGCGGCAAGACAAAAAATACGAACGCTCGCTACAGTGCAGTGTATACCCAGAGTGCTGGATAAAAAAATTCCATGTCGATTCATAGAACCTAATGTGGTGGCCTCCGACTTCCGGATCCCGGGTTTGAACTACTCCAAGTGATTTACACGACGATCGCCGGCTTGTTCTTAGGAGTGCTTCGTCATCGAACTGGGAGCATTTGGCCAGGATGGGTGATCCACTTCGTGATTGATGCGTGGGCAGTCAATGTCCCGATATTGATCCCGTCGAACTGAATTGGGCGTTGGCCGCGGAGGCGCGGTTCATTTCGCATCGTCGTTGGGATGAAGATGGCGACGTGGTGAGTCGCCTGGTGACCGATCGGACTCACTGATAGGAGATTTGAGTCCGCGGGGGGCGACGGCGCAGCGGACCGGCTCGAGGCCGTACTCCGGTCGCCAGCGCCGTGATGGGAACGCGGCGATCCTTCAGACGTTTGTTCCTGGTACGACCGAAACGCGGGCCGTATTCAGCCGCATGGCCTCGCGGCGCTCGTCGGGTGTCAGGCCAGTGGCATCGAGGAGGCGGTTCCAGTTGTTCCGCAGGTCGTTCAAACATTGAAAACCGTCGAAGCCGACGCCGTCAGCCCTGCGGACGTACCCGAGGGTCTCGGTCTCGCTCAGGATAATCTCCGCGCTGGCCTGAAAGAGGCACTGGACGCGGAAACAAAAACAATTTCCTGGCTTTTTCCTTTCCGTAAGGTACGCTATCAGGAGCCGGCGGAACCCTTGTGAAATTAACGTCGGTTCCGGAAAGGCCCGATTAGAAATTATCGGATGACTGGTTAAAGGACAACTCGGCAGCGCCGAGGGGCCCGTTGAAAAGTAAGCCGACGTGGTTGGACACCTCTTGGGTGTTTGACCACGTCGGCATTTTTTTTGCCTGAGTTCGGGGGTGACGCGGCCAATGTAGGTCGCGATGGACCTGTAATAGATGTCCCTGCTTCTTAGAGAGGAATGCTCAATGAAACGAGTACTGGAGTTGTGTGGGATTTCAGCACTGGCTGCCGCGGGTGGCTGTGCGAGCTTTTAGCGGTGTTGCGGGCTCAATCGGAAACGTGAGGTCAACCGGACTCAAGCGGTCAGTCAGGCTCCTTTGTACTTCAACGATTCGTGCTTGATTGGTGCGCGCGGCCCAGATGGCCCGTCGGGACCGATAACGCAGGCCGGCAAGGCCCAAACGGGCGCTCGAGGAAATAGCGAAACGGGCGAGATTGGCGCGCCAGGCCGAGTTGGTGTCGTGGATTACTGGACCTCGTACCGGGATTTCTGGTTCCAAAATGACAGCGCCGAACTCCAACCTTCCGAAGCGAATCGGTTGGTTGAAATCGCGAACGACTTGAATCGGAACCCGACGGTCCAGATCGCAATCGACGCCTCCATTGATCCGCGCGGTATCGATACGCAAGACCACGGTCTGTGCGATTGTCGTGTCAAGGCCATTCGCGATGCGCTGGTCGAAGCCGGAGTACCTGCTCACAAGAGTTGCGTTGGTGCCTGCGGCGACATAGGGCTTTGGCGAACGAGTGGAAGAATTGGTTTTGGGGTACGGGGCTGATGTTGTGCGAGTGAGTGACTCGCAATTCAAGGCTACAGACTAAAGGGAGATTCAAACATGGAAACGAAAAAGATTAAGACTGGATCGTCGACCATCGCAAGGGGCGACGCCAACCGGGATCCCATGACGGGCGAGCCTGGGGCCCATCCCATGGGGGTGGGGACCGGTGCGGTCGGAGGCGGCATTGCGGGGGCAGTCATTGGGGGCGCCGTCGGCGGGCCGATCGGCGCGGGCGTGGGCGCTGTCGTCGGGGTGGTCTCCGGCGGTCTCGCCGGGAAGAGCGCCGCGGAGGCGATCAATCCGACGGCGGAACACGAGTTCTGGCGCACCGAATACCGCAACCGTCCCTACTTTAACCAAGAGTCGCTGTACGAGGAATTTGGCCCAGCCTATCAGTATGGGTGGGAGAGTTACGCAAACCACAAGGGCAAGAAGTTCAAGGATATCGAACCACAATTGGGTCGCCACTGGGAAAGCAGTCGGGGACAGTCGAAGTTAAGCTGGAACCATGCGAAGGGTGCGACGCATGATGCGTGGCAACGCGCGGAAAGAGCGGCTCGCGGCGATTCTTGCGGTTCCATGTAGAGTACTGAGTATCCTAATGATTTTGAGCATTCGCAATGGATGCCATATTCTTGGTTCTTGCCGCAGGATCTTACGCCTTCTTCTTTCCCAGGGTAGCGCGAGGGCGGATACATCAAATGGATCTCCCTCGCGCTTGCACACGGACATGATCAGGTTGATTTGAAAGGACTGTTATGATCGCGAAACTTGTGGTGATCTTGGCTATACTATGTGGTTGCTTGGTATGGTGTCTTCCTCCACTATCGACGGGGTGATTTACCCCTTGGTGGTCGCTGCGGTGATCGATATTCTGCTTCGCGTGATTCAGGGACGCCGGCTGGAATGACGTACCGGCCCGCAGCCGCTTTCCCCGGTCCGCGACTGACGCAGAGGCCCTATACGAGCAAATGCCCAACATTAAAGAGAGATGAAGACACAAGTGCGCAAATACACGAAGTATGCAGAATCTTTCAGGGTCTTATGGTGTTACTACCGGGCGTTACTTTGGCCGGATGCCCGGAAAATCTGGAATTGGATCGATGGACGGCCTCTTGAGGCGTCAAAGCCAGTCAGGTGTTCACCGATCCTGGCACCTGTAAATTGAATCAATGTCGCCTCGAGCCTGCGAGCCTGCGCTGAGAAAAGAATTTTAACTCGTTCCCGGCCAGGTAATGTACAGTAGAATAAGGGTCGATAGAACCGCATTAGGGAAGCTTGCGGCTCCGGCTGGCGAAAGATTCAAAGTCCTCGGACGACTCGATGAAGGGCACTTGGCTACGCTGAGGGCTCGTTGAGGAGTAGACCGACGTGATCGAATACCTTCGGGTGTTCGAGCACGTCGGTTTTTTTTTGGCTTGCGGTGATGCGCAGGCAGTCCATGCATGACCAGCTTACAAAGTCGCCGATGCGACGCTGGTTCGTGAATGTCTCGTCTTCGTGGACCTCGCCCTGATTTAGGGATCAGGACTGCGTAGAAATGAAAATCGATCCGCGAACGCTCGGGTTCCAGAGAACCTGAAAAGGAGAACGATAATGTTTGCAAGAGAAACGAAGGCGTTTAGCTGTTTGTGTTGTATCCTAGCACTACCGGTCATCACCTTGGCCGGATGTGGATGGTGTCATTGGGGATGGCTTGTGGATGGTGGGGGAACGGGAACCTCAGACGCCACGGCACCCAAGGTGAGTTTCACTGACCCGGCGGATGGTGCAACGGGTGTGGCGATCAACACCAGAATTACGGCAACCTTTAGCGAGGCGATGGACACCTCGACGATCACCGCCGCAACGTTCACGGCGACGGGACCGGACGAGCATGCAGTGGCAGGAACACGCGCCTTCGATGTAGTGGACAACCTGGTGATGTTTGAACCGACAAGCAATCTCACACCCGGCACCGAGTTCGTGTTCACAATTACGACCGCGGTCGAGGATCTTGCAGGCAATGCATTGGCGAATGACTTTGTATGGACGTTTACCACGGCGCCAAGCTCGCCCGTCACGGACACGTTGGTGCCCACTGTGAGTTCCACGACCCCCGTCAACGCTGCGACGGGCGTGGCGATCAACACCAGAATTACGGCAACCTTTAGCGAGGCGATGGACCCCTCGACGATCACCCCCGACACTTTTGCAGTGACTGGCCCGGGCACGAGTCCCGTGTCGGGGACCGTCGACTACGACGCACCGAGCAGAATCGCGACGTTCACTCCGGACATCGACCTCACCCCGAGTGTGGCCTACTCCGCCACCATCACGACCGACGTCAAGGACTTGAAGAGCAATGCGCTGGCGAATGACTTTGTATGGAGCTTTGCAACGGGTGTGACTCCGGACACGACGGCGCCCACGGTGAGTTTCACAATCCCTGCGAATGGTGCAACGGGTGTGGTGATCAATACGAAAATCACAGCAACGTTCAGCGAGGCGATGGATCCTTCGACGATCACCGCCGCGGCGTTTACGGTAGATGGTCCCGGAGCAGTTCCCATTTCCGGTAATGTGACCTATGCCGCCGTCGGCAATACCGCGACGTTCACTCCCGCGGATAATTTGACACTCAATAGGGTCTACACAGCCACGATAACTACCGCAGTCCGGGACCTCGCCGGCAATGCCCTGGCTGTCAACCATGTGTGGACGTTCGCAACGCCTGTGACCGCGCCCGACACAAGCCCCATCACCATAACGGACACCGTCGCCCCAACGGTAAGTTCCACAAGCCCGGTGCATACTTCGACAGGCGTGCCGATCAACCGGCAAATCTATGCAACTTTCAGTGAGGCGATGGACCCTTTGACCATTTCCACCGCAAACTACACCGTCACTGGACCGGGGGCAACGTCTATCACAGGCACGGTCTCCTACGATGTACCCAGTCACATAGCGACCTTCGTGCCAACGATCGATCTCCCACCAAATGCCCTGTTTACGGTCAGAATAACGACCGGCGTCAATGATCTCGCAGGCAATGAACTGGCGAGTGACTTTGTGTGGACGTTTACAACGGGTGCGTCTCCGGACACGTCGGCGCCCACGGTGCGTTCCACGGCGCCCGTCGATGCGGCTACAGGTGTGGCCATCAACGCGACAATCACCGCTACGTTTAGTGAGGCGATGGACCCTACAATGGTCACTGTAGCACAATTCACGCTGACAGGACCCGGCGCCACTCCCGCCACGGGAACGGTCGCCTACCACGTCCCGAGCAAAACCGCGGTCTTTACCCCCACGAACGATCTCGCGGCAAGCACCACCTTTATAGCCACGATCACAACCGGGGTTAAGGATCTGTCCGGCAATGCACTGGCCAGCAACTTTGTATGGAGCTTTACAACGGGTGTGGCGGCAGACACGACGGCGCCCACAGTGATTTCCACAAATCCGGCCGATACGGCGACGGGTGTGCCGATCAACAAGACAATCAATGCGACCTTCAGTGAGGCCATGGACCCCTTGACCATTTCCACCGCAAACTACACCGTCACTGGACCCGGGGCAACGTCTATCACAGGCACGGTCTCCTACGATGTACCCAGTCACATAGCGACCTTCGTGCCAACGATCGATCTCCCACCAAATGCCCTGTTTACGGTCAGAATAACGACCGGCGTCAATGATCTCGCAGGCAATGCACTGGCCAGCAACTTTGTATGGAGCTTCACAACAGGCACAACGCTGGTTGAAGAGCCCGTCAACCTTAGATCGCTTTCCACTTTCGCGGCGATAGCAGGTGCCGGCCTTACCAACTCCAATTCGGGCGGTCAGACCACGATTAACGGAGATGTCGGGTTGAGTCCGACTGGCACGTGTCTGGGGGACGGTTCTCCCTGTTCCGCGACAAATCCACTGATCAATGGTACGCTCTACGCGAACGATCCAGGCGGCGTTGCAGCCGCAGCAAAGGCCGACTTGACGCTCGCTTATGACGATGCCTTTGGGCGACCACCGGGTACCACGGTAAATGACTTGTCTGGGATGGTCCTCGCTCCGGGTGTCTATACGTCCGGGTCCACGATGAGCATAGCCGTCGGGGGGACACTCACTCTCGACGCCTTGGGAGACGCGAATGCAGTGTGGATCTTCCAGATTGGATCATCACTCACCGTAAATAACAGCGCCGAGGTTATCCTGATCAACGGCGCCAAGGCTTCCAACGTGTATTGGGCGATCTTCGCCTCATCAACGATGGGGACACTCGTTTCCTTTAAGGGAAACGTGCTGGCAGGGGAATCGAATTCGCTGGGGACAGGTTCCACGGTCGAAGGCAGAATGTTGTGCAGGGTCGGCCAGATCACCTTACTGTCCAATACAATTACGACGCCCGCACAGTAAGGCCATGCGCGATCCGTCGGAAATGCGAGCCAGGCTGTATCAAGAATAGGCAGGCTTTCTTATTGAACCTTGAATGGTGTAATAAAGTCGATCCGTCGCAGCCACAAAACCGTCACCCCGGCGAAAGCCGGGGTCCAGGCAAGCGTGCTGCCGTTCCACGCTTTTGTCATCTATCAGTTGAGAACCGGCCAGTGATTATCGAATCAAAACCGGCCATTTTTAGGAGCTTCGGCTTCGTCGCTTAGCTTTCTCCTTGAAAGGAGAGAGCCGTGGCGAACCAACTCAAGATGGCCCAGATTCATTCAATACTGACGTTACACGTTCGGGGATGGTCGTATCGACGCATCGGCCGGGCACTCGGC
>CAYRHJ010000022.1:0-32804 GCA_964424105.1 uncultured Phycisphaeraceae bacterium
AGGCAAAACCCCTATCAATTTCAGAGCCGCGACCCTGGACGCGACCAAGGCGGGAGCGTCCAGTATGGCAAGCGGGCGAGGCAGTCCATGGCACGCGAACCGCGCCGCTACCTCCAGAAACCATCTGTTCAGGGAGCGGTCTTTACGAGCCGCGAGCGCAAAGCGAGCGGTCCCCCGCTCAACGCACGCAACTCCAACCCGCGCCCGCCCACCGATTCCTTTATTATCCTGTCGATCCTGTCAATCCTGTCAATTCTCGCCGCCTGCCCCATCCATCGCGCAGCGACGGGTGGGCTTTCGATGATCAGGACGAGCGGACGCCCCATTCCGTCATTCCGGCGAACGCCGGAATCCAGAACATCTTTTCCTTGCATTCCGCCCCATTCCGTCATTCCGGCCCACGCTGGAATCCAGATGCCATTCTAAAAAAACCGACGGGGTCGAGTGCAACACTCAACCCCGCCGGCTCAATTCGAACTCGCCGAAGCGAGACTCAATTCAACTACGCACTCACGGTGCGACGACGGCCGAACTTGACCGTCAAGCCCACCAGCAGCAACGTCGTCATAACGATCATACCCCATTGGGTGACCGTCGGAACGTTGTCCGGAGTGTCGCAAACCACGCTGGAGCACGATCCACCAGGCGTGAACACTTCCAGGAAGCCGGTGCACTCGCTGGCGAACGAACCACTGCAAGCGCCGGTGGCCGTATCGCAGCAAGCTCCACCCTCGGAGCAGGGAGGATTCAGGTTATTGCAAAGCGTGCCTTCGCTGAACACTTGGTCCACACCCAGGCAATCGCTCTCCTGAATGTTGGAGCACGCGAACGTCGACGTATCGCAGCAAGCCCAGGGTGAACCCTCGACTACCACGCGTGCACGCCAGTTGCCCAGGTTCTGGAACGGCGCAGCGAAGCCGCTGAACAACCAGTCGAGCTGATTCAAACCCGGGAACTGGAAGTGGCAGGCCGTGCCGATACCCGCAGGTGCCGGCGGAGGACCGTAATCAGCGCATTCCGAGGGGATGCCCAGGTTCGGGCAGTCGCCGGGAATGCCCGGCGCCGAGCACGGAATCGTTGAACGCCACCGACCGGCGCTCACTCCGTTTTGCGGAACGCCGTCGCCCAGGGCCGGACCGGCACAAGCATCCGGATGGTCGAATTCGGTCATCATGAACAGGCTCCCAGGCAACGCAATGCCCGGAGAGACCTTGCAAACCACCTCGATAACCGTACCAGCCGCGGAGACCGGCAGGCCGGTAAACGTGCAGTCGGTCCCGGCGATGGGCGCTAACGGCTGACCCGGCCGGTAGAAATCGAATCCCAGACCGTTGCCCGCGTTCGGGGCTTCCGTCCCGTCAGAGATCGACCACAACGAAGTGACCACGTCGAACGGCGTGTTCGCCGGAGGAACGGCACAATCGTTGTAACCGCCAACTTCCATGCTATACCACAGAATTTCGCTGCCCACCGCACCCGGCTCGGTGATGACGAGGTCGTCACCCATCAACTCCGTCGCGTCCTGCGTAACCAGCGTGAGCAACGGGCTGAAATTGCTAAACACAACGTCGCCGCCCGGCGACACCGCTGAACCATCCGAGTACACCGTCCCGACGAACTGCGGTTCGCCCAGTTGCGGCGCACCACGGTTTTGAAAATCGTTCTGTGCAAAGGTGCTCGCGCTAAACCCCGCCACGGCGGCGACAGCTAACGCGCGGCTCCAAGTCGAATTCATCATTATCACATACTCCTTCGATTGACCTGATGTCTTTCCCATGCCGCATCAACGCTGATGCGGACCCTCCAAACGAATCTGACGCAAACGTTGAACAACCTGCGATTCGCTCGCGACGGACGATCACGCGCGACGCAGAAAAACGGGCATCGGAGGTTTCGCCTTGTAAAAGATCGTTCGGCGAAACGAAATTAATTGAAAATCGGAGGCGCGCGAGGCTGCACCGCGCCCACGTAGCGACGCGACGACAGCACTTCCGCAGCCATATCGAGAAGAGCCCCAATGTCACCGCAAGCGGAGACGTATCGGGGACGAGGTATGCGAATCCCAGCATGCGTCAACAGGGTCAATACCAGACCGTTGACGTACGCGATCAAAAAAGCAATCAAACCGTATCCCAGCAAACTGCCAGCCACGTGCAAGGCGCCCCCGTCAGCCAATCCGCCGGAAAGCAGGCCGAACCGCAACGAAAGAGGCGAGAGCGCCAATTCCACAACAACCCATAACGCGCCCAAAACCAGCGGGCTGAAACCCATGCGTGAGCGCGTCAGAAGCGAGCCAAGATAGGTGTATGCCGCGGGAATGCCTGCGAGCAACAGTGCCGCGCCGACCGTGGAAGGGACGGCTCCGCCTTGGCCGCTACCAAAGGCGAAAACGGAAACACCCCAAACAAGACCCCATAGTCCCGCTTGCAGCGGCGCGACAAACCGAATGGCCACCAACAGCGGTGTCAAGCAAAACAGACCGGCTCCAAGAAACGAGCCCTGACTCGCGCCCGACCCCAGCAGGTAGGCACTAAGAACGGTCGACGCGCCCAGCGCCATCTCGAACGTCCTGTGCGATTTTCGGGGTTGTTCTTCTTTACGTATCATTGCAGCCCAGCCATGCCGATCTAAATCACAACGCCGCTGCCATAATTACGCGACGACGAAATCGAAGGATGAAAGGCGCTCGATATGAGTCCGGTTCGCGCAGCTTTCCCTCCTCCAACGAGGCCTATCATACCTGGACTCCCGCTCAATTGCAACATTCTGTCGACAGAAATCAGAAAATATTCAAACGCCTGACAATTTCAGTGACAGTCTAAACAGTTTCAGAGCCGCGACCGGGAAGGGGCAGTCTTCCCATTTATTCGACGTACCAGGTCGCCCACCGTGCAACGCGATCACAACAATCGTGGTCCGAATGGACATTCGTGTGCCCTGGAAAACTATAACCAGCTATACAACAATAGTTTACGTCTGTCGAACACGTTCTCGCCACGATTCGGCTCAAGACCACGCCCATAACTGAATAATTTGGATACCGACTTTCCGCAATTCCCCAATCAAAGGCAAAAAATCGACTCGCTACGGCGTGGCCGACTCCGTTCCCTTCAATGATGCCCGCACGTCGCTAAATAACTGCGAGGCCAACGGGCTGCCCATAGACCTCAGTATCTGATACTCTTCCATGGCCCACGTGTGCTTTTCACGCAATACCCAACCCCGACCCATCAAATAGTGCGCTCGCGGATTATTCATATCCTGCCTGGCCGCCGCACGGGCAGCCTCCTCCAACCCTTCAACCTCGCCCCGGGCTAGGTGTACTTCCGCGCGAATCAGATGCGCTTCGACCAGATAGGGGTCAGCCTCGGAAGCTCGCTTCCCCAGCTCCAACGCCCCGTCCATCTCGCCCTTGTCGTAGCGGATGCGAGCCAAATCCAACAACGCAAATACGTGTTTCGGCGATAACCGATGCACCCTCTCCAAGCCCGCGATCGCCCCTTCCGTATCACCGGACAACCGCATCGCCCGTGCCAATTGATACTGCAATTCCGCAACGTCGGGCCTCTTTTCGATAGCCTCCGTCAGAATTTCGATCGCCCGATCATATTCCTCCAACTGCGTCAGCGCCATCCCTAATGTTACCAGCGACCGCTCCTGATCCGGGTCGGTCATCAGCGCCGAAGCAGCCGCGTTCGCCGCGCCCTCCGCATCTCCTGAATCCAACAACGCCATCCCCAGGTTGGCCTGCGCTACCGCATAATCCGGTTTCAATCGCACCGCCTCCCGCAGCTCGCTGATGGCCGACGGCAAATCACCTTTCATCGCCCATGCCGCCCCCAGATGGGCACGGGCCTCGGCGAAATCCGGCTTGATGCCGATGGCCTGACGAAACGCGATGATGGCACCATCCACGTCGCCCGCGTCGCCGGCTTTGATTCCTCGCGACAACGCTTCCAACGCCCGCGACAACTGTGGATCAGCTACCTCGACTTTCGGCGGCACCGATGGGGTCGACGTCTGATCGTCGCCGTTGGATGTCACGGCTTCAGCCTGACTTCGCTGCCGGCAGCCAGCCATGCCGCCAAGCACAACGAACACCGAAGCAACCGCTAGCATCAAAACGCAAACCCCACGCCGAGCCGCAAAGACCCGCCAACACGCGTGATGCATCATCGCCGAAAGCCGCAATCCTATCACGGATACCCGGTCTCCCGATTCGCAGTCCATCGGTCCTGATCCCTGCTCCAACCCACAAGCTAGGCCTTTCCAGTTCGCTTTCATCATGCCCATCGTACCAACCGCTCGCCTGCCAGCCAAGAAACATCGTTGGATCGCCAAGGCCCGCTCGCTACAATTATTTCATATACACGTGCCGCCAATGGACCCAAAATCGATGGCCGAACGATGACAGAAACCCGCCCCGTGCTCGTATACCCCGTGAAAACAGTCGGGAGACCTGGAACGGGCGCGTCAACGAGATTTGACGTTCGGCGAGCCGGAGAGAGTCGTTGACGACGCCCGTTCTGGTGATTTCGATTGTATTGATTGTAACGGTCATAATTGGATTGACCGGTTTATGGCGCTTCGTGTTTTGGCCATTCCGCATTAATGTGGCCAACATGAACGCCCGGGCCTTGGGATTTCGGGTATCGAAACCCGAAGACGTGGAACGAGTCAACGCGATTTGTCGAGCGTTTGCCGGCGGTTTCAACGCAATGATCAGTCAACCATCAAACAAAGCTTGGCTGGAATTCTGCGACAGCGAATCTGCCTTTTATCGCCCCTTCGCACAGGAGGGCGCAGCCATGGGTTACCCGCTGCGGCAAATCGGACGATTCTCATCCGCTAATTTTGAACGCGAAATTGTTGCCCAAAATCCCGAATTTTCCTATCTTCATTGCGTCGGCCTCGGTTTTTGGCACGCCATGCGAGGCCGTGGTCCTGCAAAACTGGAACGGATTGTCGGTCAATTGGACCCGTTGCACGGCATGCTTTGCTGGGATGGCTACGGATTCAAGCACGGATTCTTTGATTTTGGGGATACAGAGAGCTACACTAGGGCCTTCGCCGGGCTGGAAGGATTTGCAGCTCGCGTCGCGCATCAGGGTCTGGGGCGAAGTCTGTGGTTCCGCTATTTGAACGAGCCGGACGCCTTGGTGACGGTTATCGGTTCATTGAAACCGTTTGAAGCCGACGTCGCTTCCGGAGTTGGGTTGGCCACCGCGTTCGCGGCGTTTGATCGACCTACAGGTGGCCGCGATGTGCTACACCGAATGCCGGACGCTTGGCATTCGGATGTAATGCTGGGCATGTGTTTTGGATACAAGGCCCGGGCGTTGGCTGACGCGTCTTTTTTTGAAATCATTTTGGAGGGGTATGACCCATCAGCACGGGAGGCGATTCGGTTGAGCATCGATCAATGCGACTTGATCGAGTCCGAAACCCGGCGATTGGGAGCATCCGAAGGCTACCGGAGGTGGCGGGAACAACTGGCCACGTGGTTAGCGGACCATGTTGAATATCCGTTTTTGAACGTCAAGAATCGAGCAACCGTCGCGGCGGAAAGGCTGGCCGCGTCAGAAATAGCGATTGGGGAGAGAACATGATCGACTTGCGAGCTGCCAAACGAGAGATTCTGGAGTGGGTCGCCAACACCATGCAGGTGGAACCTGGGGAGGTTGATTTGACGAAGTCGCTGCCGGAATTGGGCATCGATTCGTTGGACGCGGTGCACCTGATCGCGACCATTGAATCGACCATCCGAAAGGAACTGCCCGAAGACGTCATTCAGCGGGTCACCTGCCTCAACGACATTTTCGAGATGATGGCGGAGCGCGTGGCCGCGGCCTGATCGCCCGGCGATCGCGCTGAAAAGTGCAACCAATCTGGTATGATACTTCGCGGTGGTCGCAGGTGGCTGCCGCGGTTTTTTTGGGGGGCGAATCGGTTGGCAGATGGCGTGGTGATAACGGGAATGGGCGTCGTGTCGCCGATCGGCTGCGACGAATCGAAGTTCTGGGAATCGCTGTGTACCGGCCGATCCGGGGCCAAGGTCATCACCTCGCTGGACACGACCGACCTGCCTCGAAAAGTCGCATGTTTCATTGACGAACCCGTTGATACCGGCATCAAGGGGGGTCGAGCGTCTCGCCTGGCCATCGCAGCCTCGCGACAGGCGCTGGCTGATGCCAAGCTGGCTGGCGGCATACCAACGGACGCCCGAACGACGGTATTGATTGGCACCACCATGGGCGAGACGGAATACATCGAAGCCGAACTTTCGTCCCCGGCGGACCGCTGGTTGAACGATAGCCACGTCAAGCGGATCATTTCAGGCCAACCCGGCTGCATCTCGCGGGCGGTCTTGCAGGACTGCGGCGCGAAGGGTCAAGCCACCGACGTCTACGGGGCGTGTGCGGCGGGCAACATGGCCATCGCCTTGGCAGGTGAAGCCCTGCTGGGCGGTCAATGCGACGTAGCCATCGTGGGCGGGGCCGACGGTTTCAGTCACCTGGCTTTCATTGGATTCATGCGATTGCGGTTGACGGCCGCGGATGTTTGCCGGCCATTTGATAGGGATCGGGACGGCCTGTTCGTCGGCGAAGGGGCCGCCGTATTCGTGTTGGAGCGGGAATCGAGCGCAACCGCACGCGGAGCGAGTATTCGCGCCAAGGTGGCGGGCAGTGGAATGACATCGGAAAGCTATCACCCGACGAGGCCGGACCCGGAAGGCGACGGCTTGACCCGGGCCATCCGTGCAGCGTTGGCGTCGGCGGGCGTCACAGCCAAGGACATCGATTACGTCAACGCCCATGGCACCGGGACACCGCAAAACGATATGATTGAGGTCAAGGTGATGGAGCATTGCCTGGAAGCGGAGACGCCTTTCAGCTCGACCAAAGCCTTGACCGGCCACACCATGGGTGCCGCGGGCGCCATGGAAGCAGCCGTATGCGTGTTGGCGTTGGAACATCAAAAGTTGATACCGACCTGGAACCTGGAAAACGTGCTGGAGCCGTGCAAGTTGGATGCGGTTCGGCGATTCGTCCGCGATGCCAAGGTGCGCGTGGTGTTGAATAATTCAGCCGGGTTCGGTGGATATAACAGCAGCGTGGTGTTGACCGCGGCGTAGGTCGAACCATCGGTCGATGGTTTGCTGGAGCAGGCGCCTGCCTGTCATTACGACTTCGCCAATCAGGACGTTCGGGTGTTCGATTAATGGCTGATAAAGCTGCAAAACGTGTGATGATCACCGGCCTGGGACCGGTCACGTCTATGGGCATCGGTACGCAAGCCTTTTGGCGGGGATTGATCGGCGGTCGATCGACCGTCGAGCCGCGACAGTTGCACATTGATTTCGGACGCGAGGTCGAGTTTCACGTCGCGTCCATGCCGCCGGCGCTGCCCATCATCAAGCCGCATCACGAATTCCTTGAACGGCAGGACTACGCGGGTTATCGCGACCTGGCCTACGCGTTGGCGGGGATCGATTTGGCGCTGGAAGACGCGGCGGTGGAATACGACCGCGAGAACAACACCATCGGCGTCATTCAGGCGTTCGAAGCGCCGGGAATGGAACGGGCCGTAGCATCGCTGTTCGAAACGTGCGCCTCGCTTGATTTGGCGGCTGGACCTCCGCGACTGTACGACAAACTCGCTCCGCATTTCTACAACTCGCAAGGATTTCTATACGTCCATGCCATCGGCAAAGCCTTCGGTTTTCACGGATTTTCGACCAGTGTGCACAACGCCTGTTCGTCCGGTGCGTACGCCATAGAAGTCGCAGCCGAGAGGATTCGCAACGGCGAAACGGACATGATGATCGCTGCCGGCGGCGAATCGTTCGATACCGGCGTGCGCATCGAGTGGTTCCGACAGTTGGGTTTGTATTCGCAGGACGCCAGGATGAAACCGTTTGATCGGAACGCCACGGGGTTCGTCGTGGGCGAAGGCGGTGGGGCCATCGTGTTGGAATCAGCGGAATCGGCGGCGCGGCGCGGCGTGAAGCCCTACGCGGAGTATCTAGGCGGATCGTTCGCCCAACAGGGTTGGAAGCATTCCATACCCGACGTACGGGCCGATCGCATGCGGACGGCCATCGAGCGCGTCGTCGGAACCACGCAGACGAATCCGGATGATATCGACCTCGTCGTGCCGCACGGAGCCGCAACCACCATTTCAGACGGATACGAAGGAGCGTCGTTGACGCGAGCGCTGAAAGGCAAAGCGCGGGGCGCGGTGGCGACGGCGTTCAAGCCGCACTGCGGCCACATGTTGGCAGCCAGCGGAATCGTGGAATTGAGCGCTGCCCTGCTATCGATGCGCCACGGGCAAGTGCCAGCCACCCTGCACAGCGACGGCGGATGTACCAAGCTGCCCATGCCGCTGGTGACGCAGAATCAGGATCGCCAGGTGCGGACGCTTTTGAAGCTATCGACCGGATTCACCGGCCACGACGCAGCCGCGTTGTACCGGGCAGTTGATTAGCACGCCCTATTCTATGGATCCCGCGAACAATCACGCATCGGCCCCACCGGACGTTAGCGCTCGGGTCCGTGACAGTTTAGGCGCGTAGATTTTCGCCCCGCAAAGGGCGACGGCTGTTTCATTGGAATGGAATGACCTACCATGAGTCATGCCGGTGGCCAAGGAGCATAATCCCAAGCGGCTTCGCGTGTGGGCGTTGCGCCTCGCGTGCGTTATATTGACCCCGCTGGTGACACTCGTTGGCTTGGAATGTGTCTTTCGCGTCTTCGGCTTGCCTCCCGACCCGCCCGTGCCGGCGGAATCCTATGAAAACGCAGCCGCCGTCGACGACCATCGAAATCGGCTTGGCCTGCGCGAACGTTGGGAGGATTTTCCCGACGACGCGGACGCGATGCGGATCGCGTTTCTGGGGGACTCGATCACGTTTGGCGCCGGCGTGGAACAGGAGGACTGTTTCGTTCATCAGGTGGAATTGCAACTCAACGCATCGAACAGCCGGCGATTCGTCACCTTCAACATGGGTCTACCGGGCACGGACCCGACGCAGCAGTTGGACTTTTACCTTCGTACGCGCCAAGCCCTTCAACCTCAATTATTGATTCACGTCCTATATCCCAACGACCTGGGCCACGACCTGTACGACGATTTGAAACGCATCCATGCCATGCAGAACCGGCGCTCAATCTGGGCGCAGGAGTGGCGAGTCTGGCGATTATTCGAAGAACGACGACGCAGCCACGAAGTGCGGCAGCGCACGCTCGACTACTTTCGAGGCGGGTCGTCTCCATTTCAGCGCGAACAAGCCTGGACCGGTTTGAAGGCAGCGGTGCAAGCGATCGAAGATGCCGCCGCCCAAGACCATACCGTCTACGCCATCGTCATGTTCCCCTGGTTGTACGCGTTGGAAGACTATCCGTTGGCGGACGTCCATCAGGGCGTGCGACAGATGGCATCGACTTGGAAAATCCCATTTCTGGACCTGCTCGACGCGTTCAAGCCCTATGACGCAAGATCGCTGCGAATCAGCGTGATCGACGAACATCCCGCCACCGCAGGCCACACGATCGCCGCCCAAGCCATTACGAAGTGGTTGCGGGAGGCCGGCCTCCTTGTCCCTCAACAACCGTAATTACCAGACAATCACAATCACAACCCAAGTCGCCCGGCAATCCCCCGTCGCACGCGTTAGCGCCAAATAGCGCGGGAACCGTGTGAATTGCCCCACGCCCCAAACACCATCGCGTTTACATGACACTGGAAGCGTGCGATCGATCGATCTGAACAGGCACGCAACATGCCACGACTTTCATCGGCAATAATGGGGAACGGCGGCGTTGAAACCCCTTTCAGAACCAACCCCTTTCCGGCCCGAACGGATGAAAGGGAGCCGCCGCCCCCCACCTTTCTTGATAAGGAGTCGATCATGGCCACGGAAAACCAAACTTCCAAACTGTCGGCCACGTGGATGCAAAACGAGCATCGCCTGATCCGCCAACTGATGGCCGAACTCGAATCGCACATTCGCCCGATTCCAATTTCCGCCGGCGACGAATGGCTTGATCGCTTCCGCCAATTGTTCGGGCGGTTCCGGGCTCACATGCGAGGCCACATGACCGCCGAGGAATCCGACGGTGGCTTTCTAGAGCCGGTGGTCGAATATCGCCCCACGCTGTCGCGACAAGTGGAACGCCTTCGACATGAACACGTCCAGATCGCTACGTGGTTCGATCGAATCCTTGAAGAAATCGTCGTCCTGACATTCAACGACGTATTACTGATCGAAGATGCTTGCCAGCGCGTCGAACATCTCATGTCCGCCATTCGGCACCATGAAGAGCACGAAGAACTACTGGTCACGTTCGTCTTCAGCCAGGACATCGGGACCAAGGACTGACTGCACACGCCATTCAAACGCCACACGTGCCATATGGGCTCCGCGCTGACGGCTGGATTCCGGTCCGCGCCGGAATGACCGCCTGCACGCGTCACTCCGGCGAAAGCCGGAGTCCAGGGAACCGCACTGACGGCTGGATTCCGGTCCGCGCCGGAATGACAGACGCGGCGGCATGCTGCGGGCCGACCTCCGCCTGCCATATCGAACCCGCCCCAATCGCCACACTTGACCTCGCCGGCAAACGGTGCAAAAACAAGGCCTGTCCGACGGCGAACCACGGTTCACCGACCGTCGTCGCGTTTACCCAGAACGCCTAGCATTATCAGAGCCGCGACCGTGAGGGAGCGGTCTTCCGGTCCATTCGAATGGCAGGTCGGCCATTGTGTTAGACGCTCTTATGTTTGGCAAACGATGGGATGAATATGAAACGTCATGATAATTTCGAATGTCTCGTCGTGGCCCATCGCGAGCAGCGGGCTAATTTTCACACGCTGCTAAGCTGTGTCCTGCCCAGGCCCATCGCCTTCGTGTCGACCGTGTCAGCCGACGGCGTGAATAACCTGGCCCCGTTTTCATTTTTCAACGGCGTGGGGTCGAATCCGCCCGCGATCATCTTCTCGCCGGCCACCAAAGCCGACGGTACCCAGAAAGACACGCTCGTAAATTTGCAGCACGTGCCCGAGATGGTCGTCAACGTCGTCCCCTATTCCATCCGCCAGGCCATGAACCAGGCGTCAGCCCCCTACGCACCCGAAGTTGATGAATTCGACGCCGCCGGGTTCACGCCGCTCCCCAGCCGGTTCATCAAGCCGCCCCGCGTGGCGGAATGTCCCGTGCAGATGGAATGCAGGCTCGTGCAGATCGTTCCGGTGGGGCAGGGACCGCTGGCCGCCAATATTTGTATCGGCGAGGTCCTGTGCTTTCACGTCGCCGATGGGTATCTTCTAAATGATGGGACGGTAGACGTCGAGAAAATCGACTTGATAGGCCGAATGGGCGGCGACTGGTACGCACGAATCACCGACCGTTTCGAGTTGCCCAAGCCCACGCCTCCCAATGCCTAGTGTAGTTTCGCGCGCTGTTTGAATCTTATCAGAGCCGCGACCCTGGACGCGACCAAGGCGGGAGCGTCCAGTATGGCAAATGGACGAGGCAGTCCATGGCACTCGAACCGCGCTTCCACCGCCAGAAAACATCTGCTCAGGGAGCGGTCTTCCGACGGGTGGCCCACCTCCTTTCGAGGTGGGGGAGCCGATGACTAAGCCGGGTTTCACCCGCCTATTACTATGGAGTTCAGCAAACAGTGAACATCGTCATTCCGGCGGAAGCCGGAATCCAGCGCCCAGACGGGCGTGGCTCGTTGCTGGATGTTCAATGGTTCATTCTCCGAATAGTATGTATCATGATGATTCCAAATTTTGCATTACGCTAGATTCAATCGGAAACGAGTCACGTGATCGCTGATGTCATCCAAATCGAAAGCTGGTGGGGCCAATCGCAACTCGTCTACTACGCGCTGGGAGTGATCGTCGTCACCCTGGTCATCTTTTCTACGTCGGCCCGAACGCCCAACCCACAGTGCCCCCGCTGCCAGGAAATTAATAGGCCTATGGCTCGCTACTGTGCCCACTGCGGGCGCAAGCTCGACGGGCAGTAACCGGGTGACAGGTGCCAAACCTGGTGCTGGGTGCCCCATCCATCGCGCAGCGATGGCTGGGGTCCCGATGATCGTTAGCATATAGCGGATCCGATGACGAAGACCGCGAAACCATCCAACGTCGGGTGGCCCACCTCCTTTGGAGGTGGGCGAGTCGATGATTTTCGACATGGGTGGGGTCCCGATGACCGTTAGCATGCGCGCCCCATCCATCGCGCAGCGATGGGTCGGGTCCCGATGATCGTTCGCAGATGGCGGATCCGATGACGAAGACCGCAAAAACATCCAACGGCAAATGGGAGCGCGAGATTCCCACCGTGCCGTCATCCGCGCGCCGGGCCATTCGTCAAAAACTCCTTCGCTGGTATGACCGATTGGGACGCGACCTGCCCTGGCGCCGGCGACGAAACGATCCCTACGCCCAATGGGTCGCGGAGGTCATGCTGCAACAAACGCAAGTCGAGACCGTCAAAACATACTACGAACGATTCATGAAGCGGTTTCCCGATGTGCCCGCCTTGGCTCGCGCCGACGAGCACGAACTGCTGATGTACTGGCAGGGGCTGGGCTACTACCGTCGCGCCGATCATCTACACCGCGCAGCCAAGATCATCGCATCCGACGGTGGACAAATCCCAAACACCACCGAGGAGCTGTTGAAGCTGCCCGGCATCGGTCGCTACACAGCCGGCGCCATCGCATCGATCGCGTTCGATCGTCGGGCCGCAGCCGTGGACGGAAACGTTGTCCGCGTTTTGACTCGGTTGTCCGGATGGTCAGATGCATCAACACCGCAACGGACCCTGCAACGTGTTTGGCGCTTGGCTGAATCGATGATCCCCGCCAAACGTTGCGGCGATTTCAATCAAGCCCTGATGGACCTGGGCGCGACCGTCTGCGTGACAGGCCGGCCCCGTTGCGAAGCGTGCCCGTTGAAACGGGAATGCAAATCGCGAAACGAGTTTGGCGATTCCAATGTCGCCCACCAAACGAAACCGGTCCAACGGAATTCGACCGTGCGACCCGCCGTTCGCGAGGTGCGGCGTTGCGTCGCACTGTTGAATCGCCGGGGGGCGATGTTGATGATCAAGAGACCAGCCGGCGGGCTATGGGGCAGCCTATGGGAATTTCCCAACGTGGAAGCGGATGGAGATGATTCGTCCCGCGCCCTGCGTACGCTATTGCATTCGATGAAATGTGACATGGGTCGAAAGTTGACTCGCCTCGGCACCGTGACGCATCGATTGACCCACCGTCTGTATACATTCAACGTCTTCCATCTCGACTGGCCGACGGGGCACGTACACATGCGCCCTACCAGCCAACGGGCGCCGTGGCGATGGGTGTCGGCGAATCAACTGAGGGACTGGCCCATGTCGACGGCCTGCCGCAAGATGCTCCTGCTGACCTGCTGACTTGCTGACCTGCGGACGCGCGGATTTTCGGATTTGCGGACCGCCGTTTCATCGCTCGAATATTGACCTGTTGTGGAATCGAGAAGCATCGATTCTAGAAACGCCCCACCTTTTCAGAGCCGCGACCGTGAGGGAGCGGTCTTCCTGTCTAATCGAATCGCAGGTCGGCCATTGTGTCAGGCGCTCTATCAAGGTCTGCCTGTGGCGAAGTATGCGTCGTTACTATTCGGAGCATGAACCATTGAACATCCAGCGATGGGCCACGCCCGCTTGCGCGCTGGATTCCGGCGTTCGCCGAAATGACGTATGCGGCGTTCGCCGGAATGACGATGTTCACTATTTGCTGCGCTCCGTAGTAACGGGCGATCCTTCTGGTTCCACTTCGACGACCAAGCCGCGACAGGTTAGACTTATTCCCGAAGTTTGCGGAACCGGGACACGGCTGGCGCGTCCAAACGTGTAGGCCGTCGCGTTCGGGTGAAGTGCATGGATTCGCGCAGGCCCATAACGCCGCGAATGGTGGCGGGTCGGACGACGCCCGACCCTCGCGTGCCTGACGACCGAACCCGACGTCCGGTGCCGTTATTGCAGAATCACAATGAACAACGGAATTCCACATCATCCGGAGAGATTCGAAATGTTTTCATCGATGCACAAGCTGATGATAGCCGCGCTGACCGCCACGGTCGTAGCCCTGCTCACCTACGCCGCCATCGCACAGTCAATCGATTCCCTGGACCGGGCACGGCGTCAATTCGATCAGCACAATTACCAGTCCGCATTGCGGGCCGCCGATCTGGTGCTCCGCGATACCAGCGACGAGCAAACGCGCGACCAAGCCTCCGTTCTGCGCGCTCGCTGCCTGATCAAGCTGGGCCGATGGGACGAGGGAATTCAAGCATTCGAAACAATCCTGCGGGAACGCCCCAACCTGGAACGTGATCCCGAATTGCATCTGACAGTGGCCGAGGGCGCGACGCAACAGCCACCTCGTGCCGCAACCGCCGTCAAACACTTCGCACGGGCCTTCGAACTGTTTCTGGAAAACGACCGCGCCGACCAGGCTGCGCAGGCCGCGTTCCAATGTGCCCAAACTTTCGTGCACTTCGCCGATTGGACCAGCCTGGAGGGCTACAAACGGCCCGCTACGGATAATTGGCAGGAGTCGCGGCGTCTGCAGCGTGAACACGCCGTCACCTGGCTGGATCGAGCCATCGAACACGCGGGCGATTCCCGGTTGGCAGCCGAAGCCATGTTCCGCAAAGGGACGCTGTTTTCCCGTGACCTGATGCTTGACGGCACCAAGGACATCGCGACTTCCATCGAAGTGTTTACCGATCTGGTTCAGCGCTGGCCCCAATCGCAGCAAGCACCGCACGCCGCGTTTGACATCGCACGTCTGCAAGCACAGTACCAACAGGATTACGTCGCCGCGGTCAATCGCTATCGATTCGTAGCCGAAAATTTTTCGGGAAGTCGGTTGGCTGTTCGAGCGCTGCAACAGATTCGCGAAATTCAACAACCGCAGGTCAACATCGGCGTCGATGGCCCGGCCTCGCCGGGCGAGAAGCCGTACCTGCACGTTCAAACCCGCAACGTCGCCCGCATCAGTTTCGCTGCCTATTCCGTCGATCTGTTCGACCTGATTCGTCGGATCGGCCATCCCAGCCGATTGGACCAGTGGTCCGCGCCGGGGTCGGCGACGAAATCCTGGTCCGAAGAAATCGCCGACGGCGGGGAACACAAGTTCTACACCACCGGCGACGGTTCCATCGCGCCGATCGAGATTCCGATCACCGAACCGGGCGCGTACATCATCGTTGCGAACGTGGACGGCTTGAATCCCGCCGCAACACAGAATCGCACGTTGTTCATCGTGTCGGAGTTGTCGGCCGTAGCGAAAGGCGCACGCAACGGCGGGATTGTCTGGTTGACCAACGCTGGCAGCGGTCGACCATGGGCGGACGCGGACGTGCTCGCCCAAGAGGCGCTCGGTGGAGACGACTATCGAAATTCGGAAGGGCGGACGAATTCTGACGGCTTGTTCAGCCTGCCGGTCGATGATCGACCGGAGCGTGGCGGGCGGTCGTATGTTCTGTTCGCGCGCTCGGGCCGCCATTTCGCCTTGTGCAACAGTTCCTCCTATTGGTTCTGGTGGGGCTATCAAGGCGACTATCGCGCGTACGCGTTCACCGATCGACCGATCTATCGCCCGGGACAGGAGATTCATTTCAAGAATGTCGTGCGGCGATATGCCGAGGGCCAATATGCCAATGCGCCCGATACGGCTGTCTCGGTTACCGTTCGCGATCCCAAAGGGGAAACGGTTTATGAAAAGACGCTGACTACCAATGATCAAGGTTCGATCGTCGGCGAGTTCAGTCTGCCGAAGTCGGCCACGTTGGGCGCCTATCACATGCAATGGCGCGTGGCGGGTCGATATGTCGATGGCGGCGCGGGCAGCCGTTTTCGCATCGAGGAATATCGAAAGCCGGAGTATCAAGTCGCGGTCGGGGCGAGCGATGCGCGATACGCGCTCAACGATACCGTCGATGTGCGCCTGGAGGCGAAATACTATTTCGGTTCACCGGTGGCGGGCGCCAAGGTCAGTTACACGGTGCATCGCACGCCCATTCAGCCGGCCTACAGTTACCCATTTCCGTACCCGTGGTATTTCAATCAGTTGGCCGGCTGGTGGCAGGAGCACAACATGCGCTGCATGCCGGATTTTTGCATGCGTCCCTGGGAACAACCGCAGTCACTGGTGCAGCGCGGCGAGATGGAGACGGATGATGTTGGCCTGGCCATCGTGCGCATCGCACCGCAGTCGGATCAACTGACGGCTGCTGAAATGGAAAATGGATTTCGATACATCGTCGATGCCGAGGTGACGGACTCGTCGCGTCGGACGGTGACCGGAACGGGCAGCGTGAACGTGACGCCGGCGCCGTTCACGATCCAACTGACGCCGCAGCGGCGGTTGTATCAGCCTGGGGACACGGTGCACATCGATGTGACGGCGCGGGGGCCTAATGGCGAGAAGGTGGCGTTCGAAGGCAAGTTGAACGTGCATCGGATTGTTTCACGTGAAACTAATCAGGCCGGCCTAAATGGCACAGAGCCACTTGAATTGGGTGATCGGATCGGGGAGGAGGCGTTTACGGCGGATGGGGAAGGTAAGGGTCGCGTCCGGTTTACGGTGGATGAAGTCGGCGCGTTTCGTTTCGTAGTGACAGCGGGTGACACTGACGGGGCCGAGGTTCATGGTGAATGTGACGTGTGGGTGGCGAAGGGCGAGGGGCGATTGGAGCACTACGCGTTTCGTGACGTGGAATTGATTCCGGACAAGTACGTTTACGAGATCGGTGAGACGGCGCGGGTGCTGGTGCAGTCGCGGTTTGAAGAGGCCAAGATTCTGTTCACGGCGGAGGCGGATGATCTGTTGAGCCAGCGCCTGATCGAAGTGTCACGCAGTGGCACTGTTATCGAGATTCCCATCGCGGAGCAGCATACGCCGAATTTTTATCTGACGGCCACCGTGGTGCGGGACGGCAAGGTGTTTCAGGACATGCACGCCATCGTCGTGCCGCCGACGCGGCAGTTTTTGAACGTCGCGCTGCACGCGCCCGCGGATACGTTTTTGCCGGGGGAGTCGGTGGAGGTGACGGCGGCGGTGACGGACTCGACCGGTGAACCGGTGGCGGCGGAGTTGGCGGTGATGATGGTGGATGCCTCGTTGTACGGCATTCAACCGGAGTTTCGCGCGGCGGTGCAGGAGTTCTTTTACGGACAGGTGCGGCCTCACATGGTCACGACGATGACGAGCTTCGATTTTTCTTCGGGCCGGTATGACTACCGGTTCGCACGAACCGCGGTTCGGGAAGGGGCGGCGTTCGCGCAAGTGGCGGGCGACGTCGCGGCTGCACCGATGGCGATGAAAGTGATGTCGGCGGACGGGGGGGCGCCAATGGAGCAGGAGTTTGCGGCTGCGAAGATTCGGCGGGATTTTCCTGATTCGGTGTTGTGGCTGGGACAGAGGGCGACGGGGGCGGACGGTCGGGTGGCGATCGATTTGACGTTTGGCGAGACCCTGACGACGTGGAGATTGATCGCGGTGGCGATTGACAGGGACACGCGGGTGGGGGAGGCGGCGCGGGATCTGATTACGCGCAAGGATGTGATCGCGCGATTGCAGACGCCGCGTTTCCTGGTGGAGGGGGATACGTGTTTTGTTTCGGTGATCGCGCGGAATGACTTGCCGAGCGAGAAGGTGGTGCGGGTGACATTGGAAGCCAATGGGCCGATGGCGATGGGGCAGGTCTTCGTTGATGGTCAGCGCGCGGCGGAGCAGCTCCGCGGGAGTGGGCAGGAGAAGGAGGCGGGAGGCTCGCCATCGCAGGTGGGGTCGTGGGTTGATGTGATGGTGAAGTCGGGAAGTGAGGCGGTGGTTGATTTTGAGATGGTGGCGGTTTCGCCCGGTCAGGCGGTGTTTACGGGAACGGCGGCTACGGACGAGCAATCGGACGGGATGGAGGTGACGTTGCCGATACTGGAATTCGGAGCGCCGAAGCTGCTGGCGCGAACGGGGGTGATGCGGCGTGATGACCCGGTCAGCGAGCAGTTGGTCACTTTCTCGCTTCCGCTGGAGATGGACACGCAGACGCCGATTCTGGAGGTGCACATCAGCCCGACGATCGCGGGCGTGATGTTGGACGCGATTCCGTACTTGATCGAGTACCCGTATGGCTGCACGGAGCAGACGATGAGCCGGTTTCTGCCGGCGGTGTTGACGCGGCATACGCTGGACAAGATGGGGGTGCAGTTGGAGGAGTTGGCAAAGCGGGCCAGCGGGCAGGCGGAACACGATGAACTAGGGCGGAGGCGGCGTTGGGGGCGACACCTGAATCCGGTCTTCCGTGGCAACGTCTTGGATGACGTTGTGGCGTCGGGTTTGGCGCGGTTGGCGGAGTTGCAGAGGCCTGACGGCGGCTGGGGGTGGTGGAAGGAGGGTCGAGGTGATGCGTACATGACGGCGTACGTGGTGTACGGGTTGTCGGAGGCGAAGCGGGCGGGCGTGGCGGTTGACGCAGGGGTGCTGGGCCGCGGGGTGGAGCATTTGAAGCGGCAGATCGGTTTGTCGGACGAGGAATTGTTCGGTCCGTATCGTTGGGGCGGGGAATTGAATCAGCGGATGTGGATGGTGTACGCGTTGGGGGTGGCGGAGGCGGGGAACGTGCGTGGCGGGGAGGTGCGCGTCGAGTTGGATCGGATCTACGATGGCCGGGACGATTTGACGGATTATGGTCGGGCGATGTTGGCGTTGACGTTGCAGCGTCGCGGGGACGCCGGTCGTGCGAAGGTGGTAATCGAGAACCTGGAAAACACCGTTCGGGTGGATGAGGAGACGCAGACGGCGAGTTGGGGGCAGGGGTCGGGTTACTATCGTTGGTATGACAATGGGTTGGAAGCGACGGCGATGGTCTTGCGGGCGTTGTTGAGCGTTTCGCCGGATGATCCCCACATTCACGGTGCGGCCAACTGGCTGGTGCGAAACCGGCAGGGGAATCGTTGGCATTCGACGAAGGACACGGCGCTGGCGGTGTATGCGTTGGCGGATTATTTGGAATGGTCGGGCGAGTTGGAGGCGGCGATGTCGGTGACGGTGACGTTGGACGGCGGGGTGAGCCGGACGTTCGAGATTTCGCCGGACAATGTGTTGACGTCGGACTTGCGAATGATCTTCGCACCGCGACACGTGGGGCCTGGTGAGCACGAGGTGCGGATCGTGCGGGAGGGGCGGGGCAGCGTGTATCACGCGACGTATGTTGATTTCTATACGAAGGAGGATCCGATCGCGGCGGAGGGTGGCGAGGTGCGGGTGAATCGCAAGTATGAGCGGCTGATTCCGAAGGAGGTTGAGCGGTCGCGGAGGGTTTGGGACGGTGCGTCACGAAAGTACGTGGAGGAGACGTACAAGGCTGTTGATTATGATCGCGAGCCGATCGTGGAGGGGGCGAAGTTGGCGTCTGGTGATTTGATTGAGGTGACGTTGGAGATCGAGGCGCTGAATGATTTCGAATACATGATCATTGAGGACCCCAAGCCGGCGGGGTGTGAAGCGGAATCGCTGTTGAGCGGGGGGGAATCCGGGGGCGGGGTGTACACGCACATGGAGCTGCGCGATCAACACGTGGCGATGTTTGCACATTACTTGAGGCAGGGAAAGGTAAGCCCGAGCTATCGGTTGCGGTGCGAGAGGCCCGGAAAGTTTTCGGCGTTGCCGACGCGGGTGGAGGCGATGTACTCGCCGTATGTGCGGGCGAACGGGGCGAGCGGGAAGCTGGAGATAGGGCTGAAGTAGGGATTTTTTGGGGTTCGACACACTGTCGAGGCGGGTGAAACACGGACGACGGACTGGATTCCGGCGTTCGCCGGAATGACGGAGCGCGAGGGAATGACGAAGCGCGGGGGACCGCTCGCTTTGCGCTCGCGGCTCGTAAAAGACTTGGTCGCGGGGCACCCGGGGGCGGGGCACCCGGTGGCGATTTTCCAAAAACCCGGAAAGGCCATTGACGGAACCGCCGATATATTCTATTATGCGAATAAGCGGATGGTTTATCGATGGCCCTGACGAAAACAGATGGCGTATTCAAGGCACTTGCGGACAGGACGCGGCGCCGCGTGATGCAACTTGTTTCCAATAATGAGCTTAGCGTTACGGAGCTTGTTGAATGCCTGGGGATGCCTCAATCGACGGTGTCGCGTCATTTGAAGGTGCTTCGCGAGGCGGAGCTGATTGTCGATCGACGTGAAGGCGCGACGGTGCTGTATATGCTGGGGCGACGATCAGAAAGCGGTCAAGGCGGCGCGAATAATAGTGGAAATGGGGGTGCGGCGGGTGGCGGCAGGCCACTTGAGGTCCGAATACTCGACTGGGTCAGGGAGGAGCCGCTTGATCCGCGGATGAAAGGTCGATTAAGGAATGTGCTCGCGCAACGTCGAGAACGATCGACGGAGTTTTTCGCTCGGATCGGTCATCGTTGGGACCATTTAAGGCGGGATGCGTTTGGCTCGACGTTTCATTTGGAGGCGTTGGTGCGCCTGTGTCCAGCGGATTGGGCGGTGGCGGATATCGGAACCGGGACGGGGTATCTGCTTCCGGTTTTGGCGCGTGCTTTTCGTCAGGTTACGGCGATCGATCCCGTGCTCAACATGCTGGACGTTTCGCGTCAGCGATGTGAATCTGAAAAGCTCGACAACGTTTCGTTTCAACAGGGCGATTTGGCGTTTCTGCCGCTTGGCGACGACAGCGTTGATCTTGCGCTGGCGTTCCTGGTGCTGCATCACGTGGATTCGCCGGACGAGGCCTTGGTGGAGATTCGCAGAATTGTCAGGCCTGGCGGTCGTGTCTTGATCGTCGAGCAGGTCGAACACCGTTTGGGGGAGTTTCATGATCGCATGCAAGATCGATGGTGGGGATTCGACAAGAATGAACTGGCAGCGAAGCTGGTGTCGACCGGATTCAGCCACGTTGATGTATGTCACCTTCCGACGGAGCCGGCGGGGATGATTAGCCCGGAGTTGTTTACATTGACCGCGAGTGCGTGACTGGA
Organism: uncultured Phycisphaeraceae bacterium; assembly: GCA_964424105.1. GTDB lineage: Bacteria > Planctomycetota > Phycisphaerae > UBA1845 > UBA1845 > CAYRHJ01. The sequence goes on from CAYRHJ010000022.1 coordinate 21,070, forward strand.
CGGTACTGGCCGATGGTGCGGTCTTATTGATCGTTGAATGGTCGAATGAAAGATGGTGGTTGATTCTGTGAAAGCGGGAACCCGTAACGATGCTGTCTGGACCCCGGCCTTCGCCGGGGTGACGGCTAGACGGCCAGATGGCTCGGCTAGGCGGCGAGAACGAACCAGCGTTAGGCACTCTACCAAAACCCGAATTCGCGCTGGTCGGGGACCGCTCCCTCACGGTCGCGGCTCGGAAAGAAGCTGGCGCGGATCGGTATTGTTAGAGTGGCTTTTTAGACCGTTCCAACGCGAAAAGAATTGTTTGCACAAGAGCACCTGATTCAAAACGGAGAAAGCGAATGGCGACGACGTTGACGGAAACGCAGGACTTCAAGGTTGCGGACTTGAGCTTGGCTGAATGGGGCCGCAAGAGTATTACGATTGCCGAGAATGAAATGCCCGGTTTGATGGCATTGCGTAAACAACATGGCCGGCAAAAGCCGCTCAGCGGGGCACGGATCGCGGGGTGCCTGCATATGACGGTGGAGACGGCAGTTCTGATCGAGACACTGATCGAGCTTGGTGCGGAAGTTCGCTGGAGCAGTTGCAACATTTTCAGCACGCAGGACCACGCCGCTGCGGCGATTGCAGCCCGGGGTGTGCCGGTGTTCGCGTGGAAGGGCGAGACGCTGGAGGAGTATGACTGGTGTGTGGAGCAGACGTTGCGTTGGCCTGACGGTCAAGGCTTGAACATGATACTGGATGACGGCGGCGATTTGACGCTGATGGTTCACGAGAAGTTTCCAGAATTGTTGCCGGGTGTTTATGGAATCAGTGAAGAGACGACGACGGGGGTACATCGCCTTTATCAGATGATGGAGAAGGGCGCGCTGGGGGCGCCGTGTTTTAACGTGAATGACAGTTGCACGAAGAGCAAGTTCGACAATTTGTATGGTTGCCGCGAGAGCTTGATGGACGGGATCAAGCGTGCGACGGATGTGATGATCGCGGGCAAGAAGTGCGTGGTCTGTGGTTATGGCGACGTGGGAAAGGGATGTTCGCAGGCGTTTCGGGGACTTGGGGCGCAGGTGTTTGTCACTGAGATCGACCCCATCAACGCGTTACAGGCGGCGATGGAAGGCTATCGCGTGGTGACCATGGATGAAGCGTGCGAGTATGGTGATATTTTCGTGACGACGACGGGCAACGTCGATGTGATTACGCGGCAGCACATGGATCGCATGAAGAATCAGGCCATCGTGTGCAACATCGGGCATTTTGACAGCGAGATACAGATCGCGTCGGTGTTCAATGATCCCAAGCTTAAGCGCATCAACATCAAGCCGCAGGTCGATCAGATTCGGTGGCCTGATGGAAAGGTCATCACGGTGTTGGCGGAGGGTAGGCTGGTGAATCTGGGCTGCGCGACGGGACATCCCAGCTTTGTGATGAGCGCGAGTTTTACGAATCAGGTGTTGGCCCAGATGGAGTTGTTTCAGTCTCGCGATACAGGCAAGTATGAAAACAGGGTCTACGTATTGCCGAAGAAGCTGGATGAGCAGGTCGCGAGATTACACCTCGATAAGCTGGGTGCCAAGTTGACCCAGTTGACGCAAAAACAGGCGGACTACCTGGGCATCCCCATCGAGGGTCCGTTCAAGGCGGAGCACTACCGGTATTAGTGGGCCTATCTGCATTTGACTGGCCTTGCAAGAACGATCCGTGTCCGAGACGCAAGATTTGATCGGCTCGGATGACAAAGGCCCGTCGAGGAGCGAATCATGGCGCGGATAGAGGGCGTCCAATCTCGTGAAGCCGGTCTGTTTACCAAGATTGCGTATTTCATGACCAAGCGGAAGCTGGGTCGAGTGATCATGCCCATCATGATTACGGCTCATCACCCGCGATTGCTGCGTGCCCAGGCGCACATGGAACTGGGTCAGGAGGCTGCCAAGACGCTGCCGGCAGCCTTGAAAGCTTTGGTTCAGGTGAAGGTGGCCATGATGATCGGCTGCCCCTTCTGAATCGACATCGGGTCTGCGGTCGGCAGACAACTAGGGTTGACGGAGGCCAAGTTGCGGGCGTTGGGGGATTTTGAACGGGACGCGGCGCTATCGGACAACGAGCGCTTGGCCTTGCGCTACGCGGCGGGAATGACCCAGACGCCCGTTGAGGTTTCCGGCGAGCTGTTTCAGCAACTTGAACAAGTATACGACCGCCGCCAACTGGTTGAGTTGACGTCCTGCATCGCCTGGCAAAACTATCGAGCGCGGTTTGACCATGCCTTCGGGATCGAGGCCGACGGGTTCTCCGAAGGTAGTTACTGCCCGATTCCGGAGCATGCCCGTCTGCGTGATTGATTCACAGGAAGGCGCCGCAAGCACAGTGTAGTATCAGTGCTCCCAGTGGTTCGTGGCATATTGACTTGCGTGTTCGAGATTCATCAAGGGCCGATCATCGGGACCCCACCCATCGCTGCGCGATGGATGGGGCACCCGCGCGAATGCGCGCGTATTTGACTGCATTTCTGGATTCCGGCGTTCGCCGGAATGACGAAGCGCGGGGAAATGACGAAGCGCGGGGGGCCGCTCGCTTTGCGCTTGCGGCTCGTGAAAGACTTGGTCGCGGGGTGGATATTGTAGGGAGAGAAGACCGCTCGCTTCGCGCTCGCGGCTCGTGAATGACTTGGTCGCGGCTCTGAAGGACCGCGTAGTCCCGCGCGATTGCGGATTGGAAAAATTTCGAGTTGGCGTTGTGATTCTACTTTCCTTCCAGCCAATTCGAACCCCAGGCGATATCGACGCCGACGGGCACGTCGAGCGGGATGGCATTGCACATCTTGTCGCGGATGAAGGCGGCTTCGGTTTCAACATCTTTCCGGGATGTCTCGAAAACCAGCTCGTCGTGAACCTGTATCAGCAGGCCGGTCGGCCGGCGGTCGGCTTGAATGCCACGATGAATGTCAATCATGGCCCGCTTGATCAGGTCGGCAGCGCTACCCTGAATCACCGTGTTGACGGCGATGCGCTCGCCGAAGGCCACCTGCTGCCGATTGCGCGAATGCAATTCGGGAACGGGGCGACGTCGGCCCAGGATGGTTTCGACAAAACCACGGTCGCGGGCGTCTGCGATGGTTCGATCGATGAAGCCGCGGATTCCGGGGTAGCGATTGAAATAGGTGTCGATGAAATCGCGAGCCTCGGCGACGGGAATGCTGAGCGAACGGGCAAGCCCGAAAGGCGTCTGGCCATAGATGATTCCGAAGTTGACGGCTTTTGCGGCGCTGCGCTGCTCCTTGGTCACGTCATCCACGGCTACCGCATTGACCTGGGCGGCGACGGCTACGTGAATGTCCTGGCCTTCGATAAAAGCGCGGCGCAGGGCTTGGTCAGCGCTGAAATGGGCGAGGACGCGCAGCTCGATCTGCGAGTAATCCGCGGTGAGCAGGACGTCATCCGGCTGGGCGGGGACGAAGGCTCGACGAATCTGGCGGCCTAGGTCGGACCGGATGGGGATGTTTTGCAGGTTGGGGTCGCTGGATGATAGTCGGCCGGTCACCGCACCGGTCTGGTGAAACGACGCGTGAATGCGATTGGTGCGCGATACGATCATCTGCGGGAGCGTGTCGACGTAGGTGCCCTTGAGCTTGGTCAGTTCCCGATATTCGAGCAGCAGCGGCGGAATCGGATTGTTGCTTGTTGAGGCCAGTGTGGTCAGCGTGTCCGCGTCGGTGCTTCTACCGGTCTTGGTTCGCCGCACGACCTGAAGCCCCTGTTCGTCAAACAAGACGGTGGCCAACTGCCTGGTGGAGTCGATGTTGAAGGTGTGGCCTGCTTTGTCGATGATGCTCCGCGTCAATTCGTGCATTCGGTCGGCCAGCGCGTCGCTCATTTTCGCCAGAATCTTGGTATCAATGGAGACGCCTTGGTGTTCCATCTCCGCGAGCACTTCGACGACGGGCATTTCCACGTCTTCAAAGAGCGCGCGAACGTGATGGGATTGAATCTGGTCGGCGAAATGTTCGCACAGTTGCCAGGTGACGTCCGCGTCGGCGCAGGCATAATCACAAACCCGATCAGAGGGGACCTGGTCGATGGGGATTTGATCCTTGCCGCGGCCTATCAGATCGCGGATGGGCGTCATTTCGATGCCCAGGATTTCGGAACCGAGTTGTTTGAGGCCGTGCGAGGCGCGGAGCGGTTCGAGCAGAAAGCTGGCGATCATGCTATCGAACCATAGGCCCCGGACGTTGATGCCCGCTTGTCGAAGCACGACGAGGTCGAATTTCAAATGGTGCGCGCATTTTCCGATCGCGGGGTTTTCGAAGGCGGGTTTGAGGCGATCGACCACGACGTTGAGCGGCAGCGACTCGCCAACGGCAGCTCGAACGGGGATGTAGAAGCCTGTGCCCGCCTGCCAGGAAATTGAAATGCCTACCAGATCACACGCAACGGCGTTCAAGCCGGTTGTTTCGGTGTCGAAGGCGAAGCGCTTTTGTCGGCTGAGCAGGTTCGCAAAGCGCTCCAGTTCTTGCGGCGTGTCGACGAGTCGATAGTCGGTCTTGCTGCCGGGATGCTCGGTTCGTTGCATTGGCGCGTCGATGACCGGCGCGGCGATGGAAGATTCGTGTGTGGCGTCCGATGGATCGCGATCGGGTGGCCGTGCGAAGGTGGGAAGCTGTTCGGTGAGCCGGTTGAAACCCAGCTCGTCGAACAGGGGGCGCACGCGGTCCACGGCGATGCCTTGATATCGGGCGGCCTGTAAATCAAAATCGAAAGGCACGTCGCGGCGGAGGGTCACGAGCTGCCGGGTCAGCTCGATCTTGTCCACGAAGGCTCGGACGTTTTCCTTCATTTTGGGGGTCAGCTCGTCAGCGTGATCGAGGACGGCCTGTGCCGTGCCATACTTTTGAATCAGTTTCGCGGCGGTCTTGACGCCGATCCCCGGCACGCCGGGAATGTTGTCCACGCTGTCGCCGGCCAGCGTTTGAATCTCGACGGCCTGTTGCGGCCAATAGCCTTTCTTCGTTTGCAAGGCGGCAGCATCTAGCACCGCGTCCTTGCTCGCGTCATATAACAGCACGTTGTCGGTGATGAGCTGTTCAAGGTCTTTGTCGGTGCTGACCAGGAAAACGGTCAGGTTATTGTGGCCGTGGCGCTCCGCAATGGTGGCCATCAGGTCGTCGGCTTCAAATCGCGGCATGGAGTAAATGGGGATGCCCATGGCATTGACGATGGCGATGATGCGGTCCATTTGCGGAGCGAAGTCCTCCGGGGGTGGATCGCGGTGGGCTTTGTATTGCGGGTCAAGTTCGCGGCGGAAGACGGTTTCGTCACTGACGTCCAGCACCATGGCCAAATAGTCGGGTCGGCGATTGCGGAGCAGATTGAATAGGGTCGCGACGAAGGCGTGTACGGCCTTGGTCGGCTCGCCGGATGGCGACGTCAGCCGACTGAATGGCGCGTAGTAAGCGCGAAAAATCTGATAGAGGCCATCGATGACGTATAGACTTTGGGGCATGGGATGGGCCATCATACGAGATGGCGGCAGGAAATTACAGGGCGCTCATTCGGACTGTGCATTGGATTTTGACGGGTCATGTGCCAACCGGGTATTACGTTTGATCGCAGGAGAAGAGGCCGTCGCACGGGCTGCGTTTGTGGACTCGCGGCGATTGGTTTCATGATGGTTTCAGGCGCCGTGGCCCAGCCGCAGCTATTCATCAACGAAATCGACGTCGATCAGTTCGGCACCGACACCAGGGAGTTCGTCGAAATCTACAACGGGGGGAATGAAACGATCGACTTCGATTTTAATCCGCACGTGCTGGTCCTGTTCAACGGCGCGGATGACATGCTGCCGGTCATCGACGGTTCCTATTCGGCTACGACGTTGACCGGCCTGCTGCCGCCCGGTGCATTTCTGGTTTTGGGCGGGGTGCAGACCCCGAATGTGGATATTCTGATCGGCAACGGCGGATCGAACCTGCTGCAAAACGGCACGGACGCAGTCGCGATCTACGTGGGAACCGCCAACGACTGGGTGGGGCAGCGGGCGCCGACGACAATCGGCCTCGTCGACGCGATTGTCTATGGCACCGACGACGACGACGATCCAGCGCTTTGGGCGTCGTTGGGACAATCGCGGCAATACGACGAATGGAACGAGCAGGGCAACGTCGGCGCGGTGTTTTCCATCGCACGAACACCGGACGGCGGATTCTGGGAAACCGGCGCCACGCCTACGCCCGGCACGTCGAACGACGCATCGCCACCTGTATTCGCGCTGCCCGGCGCCACGCTGTTGCATCGCAACCCGCCCACACAGATCTTGGTGGAATTGGTGGGCCAAGGCGGCGTGGGGACGTTGCGATTCCGCGTTCGATCGACACCGCTCAACGGCACACTTTTTCATAATGGCCAAGCCATCACTGGATCGGGCGGCACGACGCTGCCCTTGGTCGTCACGGGCGTGCTGAGCTATCTGCCCCAAACCGGATTTGCGTCGGTTGATGCGTTTGAGTTCGATGTCGTGGATGGGTTGGATCGCATTTCCGCGGCGGAAAGGCAGGAGTTGGCTGTTCAAGCGGGCGGCGTGGTCATCACCGAAATCATGCACACACCGGGCACGTTCTTCGATCCGCAGGACCAGCGCGTCTATGAATTCGTCGAGATTTTCAATCTGACCGGTAGCGCCGTACCGTTGACCCGCTTCGATGGCAATCTGCGGTCGGCGGTGGACACGACGGACAACTTGATGACGAATGGCCAGCCTGCCGTCATTCCTGCGCGATCCGCGCGTATCATCGCGCCGGGCGGGCTGACCGAATCATCGGATCGCGATTTCGCTTGCGAGTGGGGTTTGGACGAATCCGAAATCGTACGCGTGCCGCACGAAGTCTACGAGAACCTGTTCAACGGCTCGCGATTGCTTCTGTTTGGGGCGGGCGGCACGCTGCTCGACGCGGTCTACCTGAATCCGCCGAATTTCTGGACGCCGGTTCCGGGCGGCTCGCAATCCGTCAAGGAGGCGTTTCTGGACATCTGCGGCGGCACACTCAATACGATTGGTAACGATTGCGTGGTGGTTTGGCCCTATTCCGGGCCGGAAAACCAGCTCGGTCTTCGCACATCGCACAGTGGAGCGGGACTGGGCAGTCCGGGCTACGTTCCGTCCGGTTTGGCGACCAATTTTCAGCCGCTGCCGCCGTGTCTTCCGCCTCCCGTCGGGGCGTGTTGTCTTTCATCGGGCGTTTGCGGTGCGATGACCGTCGACCAATGCGCGGCGCGTGGCGGGACCTACGCGGGCGACTATGTCACCTGTTCCGCCGCACCTAAATGCCCACCGCCACCGACGGGCGCCTGTTGCACGTCAAACGGGAGTTGTATAGAAACTGATTCGGAGAGTTGTTCCATCGCGGGCGGCAACTACCATGGCCATCACTTGACCTGCACCCAAGTAGCATGCACGTCACAGATATCGTTGGTGATTAACGAAATCGAGTACACCCAAGCCGGCGCGGATTCGGCGGAATACATCGAGATTTACGGGCGACCCGGCTGGGACTTGCTGGGATATTCCATCATTCTTTACAACGGCGATCCGTCCCAGCGCCGCGATTATCGCACGATCTTGTTGGCGGGCAAGGTCCCACCAGACGGCTTCTTTGTCGTCGGATCAGCCGAGGTCCCAAACGTGGACATGATCGCCTTTGCAACCGACGGCATGCAAAACGGCGAGCCGGACGGCGTTGTACTGATGGATCCATTGAATCGCGTGGTGGAAGCGTGGGCCTATGGCGGGTCGTTTCTTGCCGAAGACGGTGCCGCGGCCGGCGCTATTCTGCGCGATATGCAGGTCGTCGACCGAATGAACGAAACCAGCGGCCCCCGCGACGAGGTGACTCTGCAACGGATTCCCAACGGGATCGGGCCATGGATGATGACAACGGACGGCGGGCTTGGCCGGGACGGGACACCGGGTTCAACCAATGCGCATCCGTTGCCCGCGGCCCACGGCGCCTGCTGCCAGCCGGATGGTGCGTGCTTGCCTTTCCTGGAACCACAGAGCTGCGCCGCACCCCAGGGAACGTATCAAGGTGATGCGACGCTATGTGACAGCCCCTGCGTCATTCAAACGGGAGCCTGTTGTCTGCCCAACGGTGAATGCGTTTCAACGGATCCCATCGACTGCCAGATTGAACTAGGCACGTTTCACGGAGTTGGAGTGTTTTGCGTAGCCGTTGGGCCCTGCCCGCAACCGCCGCTCGGCGCTTGTTGTCTGGCAGGAGGGAATTGCTTCACGGAGGACTTGTTCGACTGTGAGCGCGTAGCCGGCGACTATCAAGGCCACGGAACCACTTGCGACGGCGTCGGTGGCTGCGGCACAGCCTTTCCATTCAGCATCAACGAGATTCACCGTAACGACATCGGTGTCGATGATCGGGAGTTCATCGAAATACGCGGGCCGGGCGGCACGTCGCTGTTCAATTTGACCGTCGTTGAAATCGAAGGTGACTACAGTGTGGCCGGGCAAGAAGGCAGGATCGACTCCATTTGGACGATGGATGGTTTCGCCATGCCGGGAGACGGCCTGTTCGTGTTGGGCGATCAAGCCATCGACGAACGAGACCTGACGCTGGGCGAAACCAACCAGATCGAAAACGGCACCGCCACCTATCTATTGATTGAAAATTTCGACCTGGCTAACTTTCCTCTGGGAACCGACATCGATGTGGATAATGACGGCGTCGCGGACCCCGGCACGAACCTGGGCGGCATCCTTGACGCAGTGGCTTTTGCCGATGCGGGAATTGACGGCGTCCCTCCGCAAGTCGATCGCACCTACTACAACGCCGTCACCGTTGGCCCGGCTGGAACGTCCGCCCCGGCGGGTGTAGCTCGGCGCGTCGACGGTCTGGACACCGAATCGCCGTCCGACTTTTGCCAACTCGGTCTAGCCGGCAACGGAAGCGATGGCCAACCTCGCGCAACACCGGGCCAAAATAACGTTTGTGTGCCCTGCGGAATACTGGGAGACGGCGACTTGGACGGTGAAATCACGCTATACGACTTTGGACGCTTACAGATGTGTCGAACCGAAGGCCTCGGGCCTATTGATCCGCCGGTCTATCCTCTGTTCTGTCGTTGCCATGATTTCGACGCCGACGGCGACATTGACCTCGATGACTTCCGCCGATTTTCACAGGCCGCGCTGTCGATTCACCCCTGAACGCGCCTTTCAGCCATCGCGCTGCATGCGGTCGATATCCTCTCGCAATTCAGGGCTAAGATAAACATTGTCAATATCGGGAAACTGGGCTAAATCGCGAAGAATACGCTCGTATTGGGTCACAACGTCGGCTGCCACATCCACGAACAGCACCCACCGCCGCCCTATCTTGCACAGCCCGCCGCCGTGACCGGCCAAATCCTCCCGACGAATCTCGACGTCAAGATTCCCAGCCGCTTCCAACAGGGCATCCACTTTCGCCTCCAGGTCCATGGACCAAGGTCCCTTCAAGTTTCGCACGATGATTGGTCGATGCATCACTAGGGTATGTCCATCACGAGGATCCGCCAATGGCCCGTCCCTCCAATCCAAGCCAACTTCTCGCCAAGTCCGCTCAGCGGAGCGAAAAACCGGACGTCAACGATCTTCATGTGGAGATCGCCCGGCTCAAGCAGCAGGTCCGCCATGTCCAGCGGCTGGCCTCGTTGGGAACCACGGCCGCGACGCTGGCCCACGAGATCAACAACCTGATGACGCCCATTCTGGGATACGCACAATTCGCCCTCTCACGCGACGATCTCGCCCTGAAAAACAAAGCCCTCCAGTCAACCGTCTCGCAGATCGACTCCGTCCTGGCCATGACCCACCGGATTCTCAACATGTCCGCCGACGAACCCGTGGCCTTCGAATCCGTGCCGATCGCCCATGTGATTCATGATGCCATCGGAAGCCTCTGTCGTGACCTGGGCAAGGACGGAATCACGTTGACCGTTGACGTGAGCGACGACTTGATCGTCCGCGCGCATCCCAAACATTTGCAGCAAGTATTCTTCAACTTGCTGCTCAACGCACGCGACGCCCTGCACAGCCGACCAGGACAAGTCATCATCCGTAGCCAACGCACCGACGACAAGAAATTCTCCGTCAGCGTTTCGGACACCGGAGACGGCATTCCGCCCGACGTGCTCCCTTCCATCTTCGACGAATTCTTCACCACCAAGTCCAATGGCCACCCTTCTCGCAAGAAGGGATCAGGATTGGGCCTATCCATCTGCAAGGATATCATTGAGGAGCACGGCGGAACCATCGACGTTCAAAGCAAACCGGGCCAGGGCACGACATTCATCCTCACCCTGCCGCAAGGCGACTAATATGACAGCGCTCATACCCGGGAATCATGGCGAGCCGAGGGCGGCGGCCACTTTACGAAACCGGATCGACAAGAACTCATAGTTGGCGTCATCGGATACGATGACAGGGGTTGGCATAAATCAGAAGGCACGTGGGAGATTCCATGAAACGATCGGTCAAACAGGCTCGGGTGAAAAGCGAGCCATTCTTGATTTGGAACGCTTTCGTTGACCTCCTCGCAGTGGAGGAATACGGCCGCCTCTCGCCGATCCAGCAGGTGGCACACTTGGTTTTCTGGTACGACTCCGAGGTCCAGAATGGCGGCCATGGTCAGTACTTCGAAAACCGCGGCACCGAGATAATACCCGAAACCATTGACGCTCTAACCAATCTCGGCCTGTCCTGCCAAGCAGAAATTTTATCACGTGCTGCTGCTGCGCTCTCTGCAAGTGGGTGCGAAGTTGCCTGGGAGTATGCATTGACCGATAGCTTCATCGAGGAGCTTGACGCTGCCTTTTACGACTGCTCACCCACTGTCATGGAAGCTTTGGAGCGACATCTCTTGATGCACACTGCGGAGTACGTGGAACTGATATGATCTACGGTTGCAGCAACCCATTACAACAGGCGTCATTTCGCGCTGGCGCGCGAAGAAGTGCTATCCCGCTGCGCGTGACATCCGGCTGGCATCCATCAGATGCGGCTCCGGCGCCCGCAGAAATGCCGAGACAAAAGGGACGATAATCGGAGAATTCGCCGGGTGGCCCACCTCCTTTGGAGGTGGGGGAGCCGATGACCACAGCGTGTGTCCCAATGTCGCGAGCCGATGACTTTCGCTCCCCGTCATGCCCGCCCATGCCGTCATTCCGGCGATCGCCGGAATCCAGTCCGTTGTCCGTGTTTCACCCGCCTCGTTACGAGCCGCGAGCGCGAAGCGAGCGGGCTTCTTGTCCAACGAAATCCGCACGGGTGCCCCATTCATCGCGCAGCGATGGGTGGGGTCCCGATGACTACAGCGTGTGTCCGAATGTCGCGGGTCTTGTAAACGCGCGGACCGCCGATCGGTGCGGATTCATCCTGTCAATCTTGTAAATCCTGTCGATTCTCGCTCGATGCCCGCCGTTCGGAGTCCGTAGAGGGTTTCATCTGCCCATGCTGACCGTCATTCCGGCGCAGGCCGGTATCCAGCGCGAAGGCAGGCAAACCCCGATCAGGAATGTTCAATCGTTCATGCTTCGAGTAGCATATCGAACAGCCGGCGCGGCTCCACAGTCACGGGCGACGGCCACCCCTCGAAGGGAATCATCATGAAATGCCTCGCCTTCGACATCGAGATCTCAAACGTCTTCGACCTTCGCCCCGGCGAGGACATCAATAGGCACGCTCCCTTC
>CAYRHJ010000023.1:0-27464 GCA_964424105.1 uncultured Phycisphaeraceae bacterium
ATCCCAATGCCAGGATCAATTCAAAACCAGGGCGCCGGTAACATGAATTGCCCAGTCGTCTGTATGTTCACCGGACGATGCGATGTATTTGGGCGCCACATGCCGGCAGGGGTTGGACGATGTCAAAAAATGAAGAACGACCTAGACCATGGGCGGGGTTTGCGGTTCCGTGCGCGCGCGGAACCCGGTGATTGACGGCATGTCTACAGGCATTTCATCAGGCGGTACTGCAAAAACTTCAATTCTAACGATATCTTCAAACGGCACGGAAACCACAAATGCGCCGACTTTGTACTGCTCGTCTACAGGCTCACACTCGAAAGTCAAGTGTGATTTGCTCATCACATCAACGAAATCCTTGAATTCGTAGCTGAACCCGTCACGCAAATACACCAATGTTCGCGTCCGCAGCGATTCCCAAAATTCCGAATACTCGCCGTTCTGGTGAATCGTGTCCGGGTCGAGTTCGGGGAATCTACGCCTCGCGCATAGTGTTCGAGCCTGTTCGCATTGCTCCCTGAATTGAGGTCCGTAGAACCAATCGTAATCGAACAAGTCGCGAACCCCCCGGGATACACCTACTGTTGACGCCAAGGAAACGGCTGGGCAACGTATGTGCTGTGACCGTGCCTGTCAACGACTGCTGCTCCGATGACTATCGGCTCATCACCGCGTTATCATGTGTACATGTCACCGGAAGACCGATCGAGAAGAATCAAGCTGCATGCCCGGAAGCTCGGTTTTTCTCGGACGGGGATCACCGAGGCCGCCCCGTTGCCCAAGGCGGACTATCTGGATCGGTTTCTCGCGTTGGGTCGAGCGGGGGAAATGGGTTATTTGCATCGAAATCGGGCAATACGCACCGACCCGCGAAACCTGCTACCCGGCGCGCGGAGCGTCATCGTAGTGGCCATGAATTATCACCAGCGCCTCCCATTCGTTGCCCCGGAGTCGGCCAATTGCGATGGACGGGCATCGTCCGCATTGGGAACGGCGCCTGACACGGTCAACGATCCTCGGGGTCAAGTGGCCATGTACGCCTGGGGTCAGGACTACCACGTTACGGTAAAAGATCGGCTCAAGGAGTTGGTCACTGTTCTGCGGACGGAGATCGCGGAATCGTTCCGCGCCCGCGTCTGCGTGGACACCGTGCCCATCAATGAGCGCGAGCTAGCTGCCCAGGCCGGCGTGGGGTGGATCGGCAAGAACACGCTTGTCCTGCATCACGAAATCGGCAGCTATTTTTTCCTGGGCGCCATCGTGACGACGCTGGAATTGGCGGCCGACCAGCCGGTGACCGATCATTGCGGTCGGTGTACCCGCTGCTTAGACGCCTGTCCCACGGGCGCTTTTCCCGCGCCCTATGAATTGGACGCGTCGCGTTGCATATCCTATCTGACGATTGAACATCGCGGCGACATTCCAGCCGGGTTCCATTCCGCCATGGGAGATTGGGTCTTCGGTTGCGACGTCTGCCAGCAGGTGTGTCCGTTCAACCGCGAGCTGCCCGATGCCGACGCGTTCGACATTCGCCCGCCCGGCCCTCGTCCCAATTTGAACGAAATCGCCAACTGGAGCGACGACGACTACGAGCAACAAACCCGCGGTAGCGCCACCTCCCGCGCCAACCTGCACATGTTCAAACGCAACGCAGCCATCGCTTCGCGAAACGTCAAGGGGCCGAGCTGACGTTCAGAAGCAATTTAACGTCGGGTTCACGCGGAGAGGCACAACTGATGAAATGATTCACCTCGCCTTGGCGTCCCCAACGTCGCACCAAGTCGCAGCGCTTGTCGCGCGTTCATTTGATTCAATCATTCACGAGACCAGGATGGGCTTGCATCGCAGACCAGGCCAGAAGCAGCCAGCCGATCATCAGGGAAAGCCCGCCGATGGGGGTGACGGCCCCCAATTTGCCCACGCCGGTCAGGGCCAGCGCGTACAGGCTGCCGCTGAATAGGATCATGCCGATCAAGAAGCACCAGGCAGCGGCGGAGGCGGTCGCGGACGGCGTCCGGGACATGAGCCACGCGGCCGCGAGCAGTGCCAAGGCGTGATACATGTGATAGCGGGCTGCGGTCTCGAAAATTTCCAGGTGACGTTCGGAGAGCTTTTCGCGCAGAGCGTGGGAGCCGAACGCGCCGGCAGCGACGCTTAGGAGTCCGTTCATTGCGGCGACCGCCGCCCAGATGTTCCAGGTCATTGAATTCTACCCCTATTCGCTCGTTTCGATGGAAATCGTCGTACGCCTATCGTCGCAGGCCCATCGCCGCAGGTCCGTTCCCGCATGCCCAACGCCGCAGGCCCATCACCGCGGCGCGTCAATTCCATGGGATGATTTTCGAACGAAATCTGTCACGGTATCAGGCTCCTGGAAGTTTCGCTGTCACGAACGTCCGTGACGCGAACGTCGATGAAACCATCACCATCGTCATCCATGTTCACTGGCCCATGCTGATTCATGAAAACCTGCCCATCCGGATTCATGAATACCTGGTCATGTTGATTCATGACGACGCGGGAGCGAAAACGGTTGGCCAAGCTGCGCTTGATGACCGTTCGAATGGGAGGAATCAGCAGGGCGAATCCGACGGCGTCGGTGATGAAGCCGGGCGTCAGGAGCATCAAGCCGGCCACCAGAATCAGCAGGGCGTCGATGAACGCGGCCGTCGGGATGCGCCCGGCGGACAGTTCCGATTGAACCCGTTGCCAGGCGAAGACGCCCTGACGTTTGGCCAACGTGGCCCCCAGCACGCCCGTGACGAGCACGATCAGAATCGTGGGTCCCCATTGGATGAAATCGGCCACGCGCACGAGGAGATACAACTCCGTGATGGGCGTGGCGACGAACAATAAAACCAAATAGAAAAACATGATTATTGGACCTTCTCGGCGAGATCAGACTCCTTGAAAGGTTATGGCCAATCGCGCGATTGTTCAAATCGGTCGGTCCGGGCAAGCCGGGCGTAGGTCCTGATACGCCAATGCCGTGCTTGATGGGGACGATTTGGATTAGAACGGGCTACGCGTTTTTGTTGACTTGTGGGTTGGAGGTGGAACAGGTTCGTCGGAAGCGCGGTGTACGGCGCTCTGCATCCGGTTCACGGGGCCGTGGGCTTGGGACAGGCATACAGAATTGAATTGTTGGGTGTGCGCTTGGACACGAGCATTTTGCGTGATGATGCAACGATCGACGTGGGACCAGGCATCCACTTGAGCCGCTTCCCACAAGATGGAGCGTGAAATCACGGCACCTTCACGCACCACGCAGTTTCGATCGATGGACGCGGGACCGACGATCAGGGCGTCTTGCTCAATTACCACGCCGGACCCGATCATGACCGGCCCTAATAGGCGCGCGGCACGGTGCACGCGGGCGTCTATGTGAATCAGCGCCGTTCCGTCCATGGCGTAACCTGGTGTTTCCCAGACGCCTCGCAGGGTCTGGCCAATCGCCCACTCGTTCAGCGCGAAGTAACTGCCCACGCCGGATAGCCGGGGAGCCAGTCCGGCGATCGGATAAACGTCCACGCGCTTGCCGGCGGCGTGAAGTCTGGGCACCAGGCCCTCCTTGATGTCCTCGAATCCCTTCGGTCGAACATGTTCCAATGCGTCGCGCGAGAAACAGTATATCCCGACCGGGATCTGCGAATCGTCGTCGGAAACGGCGGGGCTGGCGGTGCGCGTGGCAATGGTGAGACTGGCTCGGGCGGCGACGTGGACCCGGACCATGGCCCAGACGTCAAAGTGCGGCACGACGGCGGCTTCAGCCACCACGATCACGTCGGTGGCATCGATACCGCAGGTCATGGCATCCAGCACGCAACCCGCCGGCCCGCGGGGCATGCGCTCATTTTGATATTCAACGTGAAGTCGGCTGATGGGCTTCGGCCCGAGCACGCCAGCCAATTGCGACGTGGGAGCGTTGGTGCACACGACGGCCCGTCGAGCACCGGCCTGTTGCAAGGCCAGCAGTCCGTAGTGAATGACCGGTTTGTTGGCGACCGGCACTAACGGGCGAACGATGGCTTGATGCAGAGGGCAGGCGCCCCAGTCATGTACACCGGCCAACACAACGGCGGCAATTGAATCAGCCATACCCACTCCCGTGTATCGAAGACAAACGTCCGAAAAAACACTCGCGCCGCCAATCGCCCCCGCCCCCATGGTTATCGGAGATTCTCGTCAGCAGTTTGCGACCGCATGAATTTGACAGTGATCCAGTGAAACAATTGGGGCGTTTGCCGAGATTCATCGCCCGTCAATCCACCGTTGTTCGTCCCGTTCAATTTCAATGGGTTTTACGATTCAATGCGAATGGGTCTGATAATCATTGCAGTCGAGTCATGCCCGTGGACTGCAACGGTTTTACAGTTTGTGCGATCGGACGATCACAGCGGCAGGGCAAAAAAAAAGGGCCGCCCCGAAGGGCGACCCAGATTGAGGCTCACGCGCCTGCGTGTAGCCAGGGGCTAACGAACGTTAATCGACGCACCAACTACGGTTTCGATGGTCAGGTGCTCGCCCAGTGTGTTGGCCAGCACCGCTTCGGCACCGCCGATCGCGGAGAACTCAAACGACCCTCGAGCGTCACGCGACGCCTTATAGGTGAAAGAGCCCAGATAACGCGGCTTCGTGGAGGCCACGCCATCCTCCAGGATGATACCGGCGAAACGACCGCCGCTTTCATCGACGACCGTGAATGCCGTCTGACCACGGAACGCGAAATCCTTGCGATCCAGTTCAACATCGACATTGACCAGGTCAAGACTGCCGCGATGTCCGGCTGCGATGACCTTGATCTCGAATCCGCGCAGGTCGACGAAGCGTTCGGCGAAGACGTTGACCGTCACCAGTCCGCCCGGGCGAATCTCAGTTTCGGTCGGGACCAGTCGAATGATCGACGCCCCTAGATCGTCCGTGCGACCCAGCCCGCGTTCGAGACCCAATGCCCGTTGCGGGGCGGGACCGCCGCCGCAGCAGGGATCAATGTCACTGAAGGCATTCAACACCGCGAACAAATCGCCGAGGTTGATGGTCCCATTCCCAGTGGGGCATGGGTCAAGATCAACATCAACTTCATTGCAATTTGTGAAGTTGTTACTGAAGCCGTCCAATACGCAGAACAAGTCAAACAAACTGACCGTGCCGTTGCAGTCAACGTCACCGTACGTCCTCGGCGGATTCTCGCAAAGTCCCTGCACACACAGATTGCAGGTGCAAGCCGATCCGTCGTAACACTCCGACTTGTCCACGCACGCCTCGCATACGTCATCAACTCCGGTGCCATTCAGGTCAACGCCCGAGCACAGGAATGCCGGGCCTAACGGTGAACCACCGATCTGCTGACAGCACACGGGATCGGTGTCCAGACAGCCCAGCGGAGCCAACGCGGGATCAATACAGCAGGCTTGATCCGCGAGACAGAGCGCCGGCGACACCTGCCCGCCCAACAACTGGCAGCAGTTCGGATCGGTAACAATGCAGCTTCCGTCCGGCAGACAGCAACCCTGATTCAACGCGGGATTGCAATTCGGATCGGAACTGACCACGCCGCCCTGCTCCTGACAGCACAGCGGATCCATGAAATCGCACGTGCCGTCCGGCAAGCAACATTTCAGCGAAGCCGTGCACGATGCGCCCGGAGGATGCACTGTGCCTCCGCCGGCAACGCAGCACGATTCGTCAATTTGCTCGCAATGGCCGTCCTGGAAGCAGCAGGCTACGGTGTTCCCGGAGCACAGACCCGGCAGCACGATGCCATTTTGGGCCGCACAATCGATCGGATCCATGTCTTCACAAGTGCCGTTCGGCAGACAGCATCCCAGCACACAATCGCAGCAGAACTGGTCACCACCGCCAGGGACAGGTGTCACGGTCTGCTTGCAGACAAGCGGCGCAGGACATCCGACTGCGCTGCACAATGGAAATGCCGGGCCGAATTCAGCCGTGCATTCATTCGTCGATCGACATTCGCAGTCGGACACAGTCTGCACGCCGAACGCATCCACTGTGATGCATCTCGGCAGACAGGTCTCGCCGGCGATCGGACAAACCGTCGTACTGCAACCCGTCGGTGAAGCCGGATCAGGATCGCAGTCCTGCTGCACTGGCTGGCACTCGCAGTGGTAATCCGTAACCCCGTTCATATCCACGTCACCAGCCACCAGGACACAGTCGTCCGCGGGGTTGGGACACGGTTTGAAACAGAACGGTTGATCGGCTGCGAAGTCGAAGTCCACGTGACAGAAGTCCGTGCAGTCGCAATCCAAAACGATGGGTATGGCGCCCGGCACCCACTCGATCAGTGTGGGCACGCACTGTTGGCCCGGAGGACAATTCTGCGTGCACCCGAACCCAAGCGCCGGCGGCAATGGTTCGCAGTCCGCCGTCGAGTTGCACTCGCAGCGATACTCCAGGACGCCATCCATATTCAAATCCTCGGTCACCAAGTCGCAGGTTTCGCCAGGAGTTGGACATGGCTTCACACAGAAGGGCTGCTGCGTATTGAAGTCGAAATCCACGTGACAGAGGTCCGTGCACTCGCAACGCAACACGACGGGAATCACGCCCGGCAACCATTCGATCAACGTCGGGACACACTGCTGCCCGCCAGGACAATTCTGGGTACATCCGTATCCCTGCGCGGGCGTAAGCGGCCGACAATCCTGACAAATATCGGCTATGTTGTCGCCGTCCAGGTCATCACAGGTCGTTCCGTCACCCTTGTAGACGCCGCCTCGAATCGAGCAATCACATTGCGAAGTGACAACGCACTCCAATGGAGCGCCGGCAACGTCGATACAGCACGCGCCTTCGGGCAGTCGCTTGATGTTCTGACACCACAGCGTGATGGCGTCGATGTCGTCACCCAGACCCGCGGTCAGAACCGGGAAGCTGGACCCGGTCAGGAACGAACCGTAGATCATCGTCGGATCGCCTAATCCGAACGCAGCGCCCGACTCGTCGGCCGTGGTGCAAGGATCGTCATCATCAACACTGAACAGGACGGCGAGTCTGGAGATCCCAGCCGCGTCCGGCAGCCAAGTGAACTCGAACGCGTCAAGGTCCGTGTCCTCGCCGATGCCCAGGTGAGCCACGTCGTCGATGACCAGCGCAAAACCTCCGCCCGGCATCACTTGATAAATGCTGCCGGGATCAAGCCCCACGTGGCCTTCGTGATCCGGACTGAAGTACCACACCGGACACGCGCCGATGTTGGGAACGATGTCCAGCGAGTCGATGTCATCATCCTCGTCCTGCGTCAGCGGAGGGGCCGCGGGATTGGGGCCCAGGCTGATGTGCATACCGACTTCGTCTGAAAAAGGTGTCGGCCCAATGGCTGGGTACGGCGGACCGGCGCCCAACGTGTACGTCACCACTTCGTCCTGATTCGCGGTCTGCCCGTAAATCGCTCCCACGGGCGATGACGCGGTCACGGGAACGTCCGTGGCCGTCCAGGCCGGAGCCGTGTCGTCGTCGAACGAAATCATCATGAACCGCGGGTCATAGATGCAAGACGAAGGAACCCCCGTCCGCGGAATGGGTACGGACAAAGCAGGAGGCACGATCGAGAAAAGTGAAACATCGAGCTGATCATGCCCATCCAGGTCGAACCAGCTTCCGAAATGGAAGGTCGAGGTACATACGGCTGGATCGCATGGAACGGGACACACACCGCTCGGCGCGCCGCTACCGCAAACCGCCGGATCGGGCAGTGGGTCAAAGGAGAAGCTCGGGCTCCAAAGGCGATCGTCCTTAAACCCTTGACGACCACAAGGCCAGACCGGCGGCGAAACGCTCGGACCTTTCCACAGATACACGTCGCCGGGGTCGAATCCCTCGTCGCCGTCGGCGTTAGGGTCGCTCAACTCCGTGTCACCGCCGATGTCAACCGAGAACTCGATCTGGTAACACTTGTCTGGCGGAGTCACCGTGTGAATCGATCCTGCCGGCTTCAACTCAATCAGCGGCGGCAGTTTGGGGAAGAAATTCGGACCGGCGGCTGGCACCGAACCGTCCACGGCCTGGTAACACCAAGGATGGGGGTTGATGTTCTCCAGTGGTATAGGACCGCCGACGATCGGCCCCAGAAGTGGTCCTCCGCCAACCTGGCGGAAGTGCACTCTCGGGTGAACGTTGAGTTGTGACGTGAATGTACCACCCTCGTTATTGTTTCGCACGATCGTCATCGACCCGAGCGAGGAAGGGCCCGTCGGATCGAGATCGACATACACGACGAACTGGATTCCACCGACGTCAATCGGGGCAACGCTTGTCAAACTAAGCTCTTTAAGCTCGATTTGAACCGTGTCCGATGCACCCGGATTGGGAAGAACGGCCACCTCCAGTCGTTCAACAATCGTATCCGTGTTCGTGTCACCCGGATTGATCGGATCCCCGGTCAACTGGATTTGACCTTCGAATGGCAGCGACCCAGGATAGAAAAAGTCAGCCGGAATCGGCGGGATGTCGCCGGTTGACCCGATCTTGATTTCGGTCAGCGGAACCGTATGCCAGGGGTCGGGGCCAGGCTGTACGGTCGAACCCGGTTCGCCGGCCTGCATGCGGATCGTTCCGGTGGTCGAACCACTCATTCCGCTGAGAGGCCCGCCCGGACTGCCCACAAAGTCGATTCTGTAAGCAATGTCAAAAAAGCTATCGACGACCCAGTCACTCCCAGGCCCGCCCACCTGCCGTAGCGTGGTGTGTCCGGGGCTGGGCAGGCCGTGTACCACGCCCGCGCGAATCGCAAGCAAATCAAAGTCCGGATCGCCTGGCGGCAGATCGCCCTGCAACTGCATCATCTCCGTCGGGAAGCTCTGAAACCCCGGCGCGGGGGGCGGGGGCTGACCGGTTTGCGTCTCGCAAAGAACATTTGGTATGCACTTGGTGACCTGAAAGGTTCCCAAATCCCCCGTCCCTTGCATGTCGAAGCAGAGACTGGAATTGAATCGTTCTCCGCCCTGAATCGGCGTAATGCCGAAGAAATCCGAGTGACTGGCATCCAGCTCGATGGTGGTGCCCGGCGGCAGGCCGTCGATAATCGCGTGCACGTCCGCCGGACTCAAGTACCCTTGCCCGCTGAAACAATTCGGCGGCATGATGGCCGTCCCGCCTGCATCCGCCACGACGCAAACCTCGCCTTTGGACGGCGAAACAAAAGCAAGTGCCGTGGCCACAGCCATCGCACTTACCCAACCTGGCGCTCGGCTGAATCGCCCGAACACCCGACAATGACTCGAAACGCAACAGACTTTTCTCATGATCTTCAAATCCTCCCTATGTTGGAATCCCTCATTGGACTTCAAAATGACTTTTCTTGGTTTCGCCAACCTCATCGTTACTCCCGTTCGCTGTTTCGCCCTTGTTTTCCTTTTGTTTTTTCTCCCAGAATGATTCCTTGCCCTCGTCGAGATCGCGCGCAAAAGCCGCTTGTCTTGTGGATAACTCGCGAGAAGCCCATTCCAATTTCAATGTTTCATAACTTGCGGAGATGAGATCGTCTGCTCGCCGCAACGCACTATCTGCACCTTTCCCCGAGTCAGGTCAAACTCGCCGATCAACAATCAAGGTCTCCGATAGCCTTGCTTGCACGTATTACGAACTTGACGTGTCATATCTGTCACCGACGCGGGACTTTTGCCAGGCCAACATCCCCATCAGAATGGCCGCACGCCGGTCAAATTGATCGCAGAACGACGAATGGCAAGCCGGGATGAATCTGCGGATTGCCAGCCGGTTGCGAGTCCATTATCGCTGATAACAAGCCCTAAATGCAAGATTCAAGACTGACCGAACTTGTTCGTGTTCTGGTGAACTACGCGACGGGCGCCAAGAAAGGCGATATTATCGGAATACGCATGCCGTCCATAGTCAAACCACAGGCCTTGACAGTTCTCGAGGCGATTTTGCGGGCCGGTGGTCAGTCGGTCGTTCGGCTGATACCTGACGAATGCGTCGAAATTTTGTGCCGCAGCGGCCATAAACACCAACTCGAATTTCTACACCGGTGCGATGTGGACGAGGCGAAATCGTTAGACGGTTTAGTTTCCGAGTGGGGCTTGCGAAATATCGTGAAATCACGGCTCCGTGCCGGCAAGCGAACCGCATGAGCGCGAATGTCGAGCTTAGTCGTCGTCCGAAAAGACATCCAACGGGGCGTGGTGGTGCTCGGACGGATTGCTTTCCCGCAAAATGAGTGTGAAACAGTACACACACATTCCGCAAACGGCGACGATGCTGCCGATCATCATGAATAGGCCAAACCCGTTCAAGCGCTCGCCTACTTCGTTTGCTGCCTGAGCCAACATCACGGCGACTCCCATCCAGCGGCATGGCTGCTTGAGCGCTCGATTGTCGCTCGAATGTGACCGCGACAAGCGATGTCACCTATCACAAACACGAGAATGTACATCAGCACGATGCCGACGAAAACGAAACGCGCGATGTTTGCTCGTGACTCCGCAATGTCACGCGCCTGGGCGGCGGCTTGATCGGATTCACGAAGCCATTCGGGTAGTCCCTCGATTGACGCCGGCATGCCATCGGTCGTACCCAGGATTTCGGACACGGTGTTTTCGAAGTTGTCGATTTGCAGATTCTGGAATTGCGGTTGTTCGGCAATGCGGGCGGCGTAGACAGCCCGGGCGGCGGTCGCCCCCTGAATGCGGGGGCTCATGCCGCGAAGTCGATCGGGCCCGTTGTAGTAACACCACAGCGTCAAGATGGTGATCAAGAACGCGGGGGTCACGTATCGTATCGCACCTGCCACCCACATGGGAATGCGGATGTCTGAACCTTCGTTGGCTTCGTTGATCCCCCGCTTGGCGCCGATAATCCACCCGAAAATGATCACCTGTCCCAACGCGGCCAGGATCATCATGAACTCGCACCAGAAATCGGTGAAATCGAGCGCTTGGACGTTCTCGCTGAAATACATGATCAAACCGGCCCCCATCAGCGTGATGATGCCCAGGATGGTAACGCTGATGCGGCGAGACACATTGAACCCGTCTTCCAGGAACGCGATGGCCGGCTGAAGCATGCTGATGGAGCTGGTGACCGCGGCGAGAAACAGCAGGCCGAACCACGTTCCACCGAAAAACGATCCGCCGGGCATGTAGTTCATGACGGCGGGCACTGTAAAAAAGCCCAGCGAAAAAGTTCCGGCGGGAGTGTTTCCCGGACCAAGGAACAGAATCGCCGCGGGAACGACAATCATGCCTCCGAGCACAACTTCGCAGAATTCGTTGGTGCTCGACGCCGTCAAGGAAGTGAGCACGACGTCGTCGCGACTTCGCAGATAACTTGAATAGCACAGGATCAACCCGAAACCGACGCTCAAGCTGAAAAAGATTTGTCCAGCCGCCCGCAACCAGACCTCCGGTTCGCGGAGCATTTCCCATTTGGGATTCCACATATAGCCCAAACCGACGCCGATCGTTCTGCCGTCCACTTCGTTGGGCAGGGTCAGCACACGGACGAGGACGATGACGGCACACAGGATGAGCAGGGGCATCGCGGCAATGCAGAATTTCTCGATACCCTTGGTGACGCCGCGGTAGATAATAATGAAATTGACCGCGAAACAGATCAGTACAAACCATAGCATTGAGGTGCCGTACATGGCCCCGTTTTCGGCGATGCCGAATGATTGGACCGCGAAGTCGGTCGATGCGCCGACGATATCGCCATCCGCCTTGGCGAAGATTTTCGCGAATCCCCCGGAGTAAAATTCGATGCTGTAGCGGAGGCACAACGCTTCGAGCAACACGTAATACATGTAGACGGTGACGGGGATGAGCAACGTCAGCGAGCCGGTGACTTTTCCCAAGAGGTTTCTCGACAACGCGAACATGATTCCCGGGCCGTTGTGTTGGCCGAATCGTGAACCGAGCCTTCCGATGGTCCATTCGCACCAGGCGATGGGGATCCCCAGCACGACGAGGCTGATCAGATAGGGGATCATGAAGGCCCCGCCGCCGTTGTTCACAGCCGTGCCGGGGAAACGGAGGAAGTTGCCCAGTCCGACGGCGGACCCGGCCACGGCCAGCACCACGCCGAATTTGGAGCTCCAATTTTCGCCGTTGGTGCGTTTTTCCAGTTGCAAGCTGTCGGTCATGCATCACCCTGGGTCTTGATCGAACGGGCCTGATCCATCACCGCGTGGGCAGTGAAGTTGTGGACCATACCGCAGACAGCGACGTTTGTTCAAGCAGATTTATGGCTGAAAGTCAATCCGGTTGGATTATTGTCACGGCCCCCCGGACGATCGGCCCGCCACTCGGATGATCCACGGAACGGTATCTGGATCATGGACCGACGGCAAGCACGTGATGCGTCGTGTGTGCGAGGGGTTGGCCGGTTGTTGCACGTCGAGTTCGTTTCACTAGAATCCCCTTTTTGGATTTTTTCAGGCCGACCGGATCAGCGGAGAACATGATGCTGGCTACGACTCTTGGAGAATTCGCGACGACGTTCGTCAACGCTGTATGGTCAACGCCCTTGTTTTTTCTGTTGCTGGGTTGCGGACTCATCTTCACGATCGGCACGCGGTTTGCGCAGTGGCGCATCCTCATGCATGGCTTCGCGTGCGTCCAAGGCAAGTACGACGACCCCAACGACCCTGGGGCTATCTCGCATTTCCAGGCGTTGTGCGCCGCCCTTTCCGCGACGATCGGCTTGGGCAACATCGCCGGCGTGGCGGTGGCGGTGGCGATCGGTGGACCGGGGGCGGTGTTTTGGATGTGGGTGGTGGGCCTGTTCGGGATGGCACTGAAATTCGCGGAATGCAGTCTGGCGGTGATGTATCGCGACATTCGCGACGTACCCGATCCCAGCGCGCCGGCGCTGATGGAAGCGGACGCCGAAGATCGAACGTTGGAGTATGCCGGAGAAGATGCCCCCGCGCCCGGTGCGAAATCCCGTGCCCGTGGCGAGGTTCGCGGCGGGCCGATGTGGTACATGCAGAAGGCGCTGGTTGAGCCTATGCGTGCACGCGGGAACGGATTCTGGGTGGTGTTCAAGGTGCTGGCGGTGCTGTTCGCGATCTCCACGATGCTGAACAGTTTCGGCGGCGGCAACATGTTTCAGGGATGGAACGTCAGCGACGTGTTGGAACGGAATTTCAGCGTGCCGACGTATCTGTCAGCCACGGTTGTGTCCGTCCTGGTGGCGTTGGTCATTATCGGTGGGATCCAACGGATCGGAAAGGTGGCGTCGAAGCTGGTGCCGATCATGTGCGTGGTTTATGTGGTGTCGGCGTTGTTCATCGTATTGTCGAACGTTGGTGACGTGCCGGAATGTCTGGCGCTCATCATTCGTTCGGCGTTCACATCCACGGCGGCGGAAGGCTCGTTCGTGGGCGTGAGCTTCTGGGTGGCGTTCAGTTGGGGGTTGCGACGGGCCTGTTTCAGCAACGAAGCCGGCGAGGGTTCGGCGGCGATGGCGCATGCGGCGGTGAAGACCGACGAGCCGATTCGCGAGGGAGTCGTGGCGGGCTTGGAACCGTTCATCGACACATTGGTGATCTGCACGTTGAGCGCCCTGGTGATCATCATGACGGGCGTGTGGAATCGAGCCCCGGTGGGAACGGTGGCGGAGATTCGCGACGACGTGATCCTGATCGCACCCAACGATTCGTTGCCGGAAGACTTGCAACGCGCATACCTGCACGAGATGGAATTCGGAACCAAGATGGCCATTCACCTGGCGCAGAAGTTTGCTACGAGCGTCGAGGACAAACCCGACATCGTGGCCATGTCGGTTGACATCGAACGATTGGCTTCTTCCGATTCGTGGGATTCGTTGACGGACATTGCGTTGGATCGCCGCAGCGTGAGTGGCGACGATTTGACGAAACTTTCGAAGATCGAGGTGGGCATGCCGGTGCACGTGGACGTGGAAGGCGCGGAATTGATGCGATTCGCGTTCGATACACAAGTCACCGGACTGGGTCAATGGGTCATCACCATCGCCGTGTTTCTATTTGCTTTCAGCACCATGATCAGTTGGTCGTACTACGGAGAAAAGGGTGCGGAGTACTTGTTTGGGCCCGGGGCCATCCTTATTTACAAGTTTGTGTTCGTGGTGTTCGTGTTCCTGGGCATGGTGCTCGAAAAATTTTCGACGGTGTACGATTTCTCCGACGGGACGACGGGTTTGATGGTGCTGTGCAATTTGCCGGCGGTTTTGATGCTCATGCCGAAGGTTTTGACGGGCACGCGCGATTATTTCCGCCGCCTCGATAGTGGAGAGATGCAGCCCAATCGTTAGTCGATCGCTTGGCCCTGTCTATCAATTGTACGATGAGCCGCTTGACCGTTGGGCCGGCCTTCCGTAGCGTTTGGCAGGTTATGAAGTTGTTGTCATGAAACACTTGCACCGGGATTTCGGCAATCGAAAAGGCGGGTCACGAGGCCCGCAAAGGTTGATCGCGGCCATTGTCCTGTCGGGAATCAGCTTGGCGGGGTTGGCCTGTCGAGATTCGCAGCCGTCGCTGTATTTGGCGTACAACCTGGGCGATGACAGTCGGCCCCTGCTGCCGACTCGATTGCCGACGCGCGATGCTGACATACTAAGTGGGCGTGCCCAATTGGCGCCGCTGGCCGACCTGACGCAGATCAGTGACACGGCGGTTGAACCGGCGACTTCGGAACCGGCTGACGATGTCGATGTCGATCCCGATGTCGATCCCGATCCCGATGCCGATGCCGTTCCCGATGTCGATGCCGATGCCGACGCGCCGGATTCGGATGTTCCAGTGGTTGATGACGAATCTCTTGTCGTCGACGAAAGCGAACCTGCGAACGACTCCGGAACGGCCCCGGATTCCGATGACCCGCCGTAGACAAATCTATCCACGACGCAAGCATGCGCCGTCCTTGAAAGCCACAAACATCAAATTCGACTTCCGGTCGGAGTCTCGAATGATTGGTCTGTGTGGATTGATTTAATCTTGTCCTCGCAGTAGTTCATTATGCATGGGTGACGACATGCTTGATGCCCGTAGCCTGGCGGAAGTTCACATGTTCCTGCTGGCTTCTGCCTGCCGGTCTTGCGGACGCGGACCGTTGGAAACCTCGCCGGACCTGTCGGCATTGGAACGCGGACGTGTATCGGTTGATGCGAACTGCCGCCATTGCGGAGCCTTGCAGCGCTTGGATTTTCAAGTTCCGCAAGGTTCGAACGTTTGCAATCGAGACGACTTGTATCCCATCATTAACGCCTCCGACGAGCCTTCCCGAATTCTTGATGTGGGTCAATGGCTCGTTCTTTTTCGAGTCCTGCTCGAGTCGGCTGGGCGGGAAACGAACAAGGTCGAATCTCGTCGATTAGGCTACGAAGCCTCGCAATGCCTGGAAGAAGCGATCAAGTTCTACGAGGACAACGATCTTCCGCCGTCGACCGCCGTTTTCTGCGGATCTTCACGGCAACGCCTGCGCGAACATCCGGAACTGTTTTCCAAGACCCACCTGATCGAGCTGCGTGCCAAGCTTCCCAAGGTGACGGCTGTGCAGCGGCAACTATCACGCGGTGTATCTGAACCCGAAGCCCGAAAGCGGTGGTGGCATCGTTGGAAGTTGCGCGGATGACCGGCGTAGGGGTCATTGGCGAGCCTCGGTTGCGTGTTGGTCGGCGGGTCAGCGGATGTTCTGGGTCGATTCGGTCCCACGCGTTGACGCCATCGCGAAATTGCGGATAGGATGGCCGTCTGACTGATGACTCGTCCGGGGTTCCTACCAATGCAAACGACGCTGGCCCAACTTTCGGAACAACTGGCTGCAAGAGGATTTGCCAACGATCTGGCGGGTGATGGCGAATTGTGCCTGGGGGCGGTGAACACGTTGGAGGATGCCGGCTGCGGCGACATCAGTTTTCTTTCCAATCCCAAGTATGAACCCCTATTGAAGGAAACAAGGGCTTCTGCGGTCATCGTCAATCGCCACGTCGCGGTTCCGGTCTCGCTATCCGTGTTGCGCTGCGACGATCCCTACGCCTGCCTGACGGTGGCCATCATCATCATTCACGGCGACCGGCAGCATCCGGCCTGGGGAGTCGATGCGGGGGCGACGATTGACCCGTCGGCTCGAATCGGTCGGGAAGCAAACATCGCGGGCAACGTGACGATCGCCGCGGGTGCGACCATCGGCGAACGGGCGACGATCTATCCGGGATGCTACATCGGCCAAGACGTGCAAATCGGGAAACAAGTGGTGTTGTACCCCAACGTTGTGATCTACGTCGGCACGCAGATGGGCGACAGGGTTACGGTTCATGCCGGCTCGGTGATCGGGCAGGATGGACTGGGATATGCACCGCACAGCGGCCAATGGATCAAGATTCCGCAGGTGGGGCGTATCGTCATCGAAGACGACGTGGAGATCGGGGCCAACTGTGCGTTCGATCGTGCGACGTTGGGCCAGACTCGCGTGGGGCGGGGGACGAAGTTCAGCAACGGCGTCGTGGTTGGTCACGGCGCACGGATTGGGCAACATTGCATGATCGTTGGGCAGGTGGGCATCGCCGGGTCGGCGGTCATCGGGGATCGCGTGACGCTGGCGGGACAAGTGGGCGTCAGCGGGCATCTGACTATCGGGAACGACGTCAAGGTGGGCGCACAAAGCGGCGTCGCATCCAGTTTGGTGGCGAACGGTGAATATATGGGATCGCCGGCTGTGCCCAGTCCCGATTTTCGCCGGCAGGTGTCGGTGATTCATCATTTGCCCGAATTGAAAAAACGCGTGCGAGAACTGGAAAATCAGGTCTTGGCTCTCGGGCAGAGGCTCGCGGAACAGGAACTAAAGGCTAAACTTGGCCTGCCTGAATCATGCTGAAGATTGGCTGGACGGACGATATAATCTGAATCATGCATTCGAGTCACAAGCTAAAACAAATATATATTGACAATTACCGATGTTTCGTCAACTTCAAGTGCGAGCTATCGTCCAAGCAGTTGATTCTTGGGCCGAACGGGGCTGGTAAGTCATCACTCTTTGACGTACTAACGGCACTCCGTGACTTTTGCGTACGCGGTGATCCCCCGGATGAACTGTTTCCGGAATCCACGCGAACTCGATGGCAAAGTGTCCCCGAACAAACCTTTGAATTGGTGGTTCTCGGAAACGGCAGCGAGTATCAGTTGAAGCTTGTGATCGATTCCTGGGGCCAACCAGCGAGACCTCGAGTCAAAACTGAACAAGTCACGTTTGACGGTGTTCCACTTTTTCGGTTCGAGGATGGGGAAGTCGCCCTGTTTAACGACCGGCTGGACAACAAAGAATATGTTAGGTACCACTTTGACTGGCATCGCTCCGCGTTGGCAACCATTATGGAGCGTCATGACAACAAGAAACTGACGTGGTTAAAGAATTGGCTTGGAGGTGTACTTTGCGTCGCGCCGGACCCCAGACGCATGTCCGGGGTTGCATCAAGAGAGGTGAAACACCCTGAACGAGATTTGTCAGATTTTGCGGATTGGTTTCGGCATTTTCGACAAGAGACCGGAGATCATGAATATCAGCAGGATTTGAAAGAGATTATTACAGGATTCACGTCGATGCGCTTGGAGGAAGCTGGAGAGCGCCGCCGTGAAATCAAGGTAAAGTTAGGTCATTCGGAGGACGCGAACAAGAGTCGCGATTGCGAGTATCTCTTTAGCGAGCTTTCGGACGGACAGCGAGTTCTCATAGGGCTATACGCCGTTCTTCACTTCGCCATCAAACCGGGTGCGACCATTTGTTTTGATGAGCCGGACAATTTCATCGCGCTTCGTGAAGTTGACCCCTGGCTCAATCGAATCTTGGAGGCGGTTGACGAGGAAAAAACGGAGCCTCAAGTCTTGATTGCGTCTCATCATCCGGAGCTGCTGAACCGCATGGCCATTCATGACGGGCTTCTGGTAGACCGTCCCGGCGGGCGGCACGTACGCGTTCAAAAATTTAGGGACGCATCGCAACCCGGCCTGTCTCCAGCGGAACTAATCGCTCGAGGTTGGGAAAGTGAGTAGTCGGGTTTCTCGCTACATTCTGCTTTGCGAGGATCGATCTCAGAAAAGGCTTGTTGAACACTATTTTAATCGTTGCGGAATCAACAAACGGATTGTCAGTTTTGTAGTTGCAAGCGAGAAGCAACACGGCGGAAACGTAGGATGGGTTCTTCAGGAGTTTCCGCGTGAACTGTGCGCCTGTCGTCAACGCGCTAAGAAAGCCCAAACTTTGCTAATCGTCGTTATTGATGCTGACGATCGGACCGTTGATCGGCGCAAGAATGAGTTGGTGGAAAGCGTTTCGTCTCACGAATCGCCTGCATTCACATCTGATGATCCGGTGGCCGTCCTCATCCCGCGTCGTAACATTGAAACTTGGATTCTTGCCCTGCTCGGCCGTACAGTCAACGAGGATGAGGACTACGGGCGGCACAGCCAGTTTTCACGCAACGACTTCATCACAGCAGCCCGGAACACGTACGACTGGTCGAGAGAGAATGCCTCCCCGGAATCGACGTGCGTTCCATCTCTTATTTCGGCGTTCCCAGAATGGCGGAAAATTGGTTAAGGAGTCAATGATGTCTTCTCACCAACCCGCCGCCGTTGGCATCATCGCCGGCGCGGGGCGGTTCCCGTTCATGGTGGCTGACGGCGCCAGGAAATCCGGGTGCCATGTGACGATCATCGGGTTGCGGGGATTGGCGGACCCCACGTTACGCAGACACGCTGACGCCTTTTATTGGTCGGGGCTGGCCAAGCTGGGGCATTGGATTCGCATCTTTCATCGATCTCGTGTGGCCCATTGCATCATGGCCGGCTACGTTCGCAAGGAGATCATGTACGGGCGGTTTCGTCTGCTGAAACTGTTGCCCGATTGGCTGAGTCTGAAGCTGTGGTTTTTTGAATTGCGTGACAAGCGAAACGATTCGGTGCTGGGTGCGGTCGCGGAGGTGCTCCAATCGCGCGGCATCACGTTGGAAAGTGCCGTGAAATACAGTCAGGAGGCGTTGGCACCCGTGGGTCATTTAGCCGGCCCACCTCCGCCCGCGGATTTGCAGCGGGACATCGACTTCGGCTGGCGCATCGCCAAGGAATTAGGCCGACTCGACATCGGCCAATCCGTCGCGGTCAAGGAGACCGAGGTCATCGCCGTCGAAGCCATCGAAGGAACCGACCGTATGATCGAGCGGGCGGGTTCGCTGTGTCCGCGCGGCGGCTGGTGTCTGATCAAGGTCGGCAAACCCAATCAGGACATGCGATTCGACGTGCCGACCATCGGGCCTGACACGATCGAGCGATTGCACGAGCACGGCGCCGTGGCCTTGGTCATCGAAGCCGGCAAGACGGTGATCATCGACGCCGAGCAAACGATGGCGATGGCCAGGAAAAAGTCCGTTCATGTCTTCGCGCATCAGTGACCCTTTGTTCGTCTGACTCTTTGTTCGTCTGCATTCCGGGCGATTCACACGGAATGGGTTTCGGATTTTCATCCGTGACCGCCCAGGATGTGCTTTCGCAAGCGGTACAGTTCAACGAAGGCCTTGGCAATCACTTTCAGATTGGCGCCGGTCTGTTGGCCGGCGATTCGCGGGTAGTGGTGGACGCCGATTTGTCCGATCGTATAGCCGAGTCGCGTGGCTTTGGCGAGGATTTCCGTGTCGATCAGTGCTCCCATGGAGCGCATCTCGATCCGATCGAACAGTTCGCGTGGAAATAGCTTGAACGCGCAATCGATGTCACGAACGCGCATCTTGAAGACGAGGTTCACCAAGGTGGTCCAAGCCCAGGCGTTCATCTTTCGCACCAACGAGTCCTGACGATTCAGACGAAAAGCGCTGATGATGTCAAACTGTTCCAGCAGGGGAATCAGCTTCTTGATCTCGCCGAAATCGAATTGGCCATCGCCGTCGGTGTAGAAAACCCAGTCCGATTTGGCCTCTCGAAAGCCCCGCTGCAAAGCACCGCCGTAGCCCAGATTGGGCGAATTGTGAACGGCGCGGACTTGGACATACTCCGCGGCGAGTTGATCGGCGATCTCGCCGGTCCTGTCGCGGCTTCCGTCATTGACGATGATGATCTCAAATTCCTGGGCCAGCGCCCGGCAGGCATCCAGCGCCGCCTCCGTCGTTCGACGAACGTTGGCCTCCTCGTTGTAACATGGGAAGAAGACCGAAAGCCGCAGGGGATGGATGGGAGGCTTGTTCACCGGGTCAAGCCCCCCGTATCCGCCACCATTTCAGGTGTGATGCGGATGAACCCGTTGATGACGGCGCCGTCCGCAACGCTCAAACGGGGCGCTTGAATATCGCCGCGTACCTTGCCCGTCTTGGCGATGTGAACGGACCCTCGCGCTTCGACGTGGCCCTGAACCTGACCTTTGATAGTCAGATTCTGAACGCGGATGATCGCCGATACGATTCCGCTCTTTTCGACAATGATATCACCACAAGTCGCGAACAAGCGAGACGCATGGTAGGACTTGACCGTGTAGTTTTCCAAAATGACGCGCTCTTTGCAATGCGGACAGAACACGGACATGGCCCGCTTGGCCACTTCGGATTCTTGGCCGCATTGCGTGCATTGGACGCGACGCATAGCCCCCACGGCGGAGGTGATCAGCTTGGGCATGAACGTGGCCGCCCCGCTAACGACTCGTTACTTCTTCCCGCCGCCGGCGGAGACCGGTTCACGATCCTTGCTTTCGGTCCGCGGTGGTCTTTGATCCGGGACGTATGGCGTTACGGGCTTGTCCGACTTGGCCGCACCGTTCGGACCGACCATGCATCGGCCGATGAAAACGGCACCCTCGACGACTTCGAGGCGGGCGGTGTGCAAATCGCCTTCCAATCTCGCCGTTTCCGCCAGCCGCACCTTGCCGGACGCGTGAAGGTTACCCTTAACGTCGCCTTCGACTTCTACGCTGCCGGCTTCGACGTCACCCTGTAGGGAGGCGCCCTGCGCGATCATGAGATGACCTTTGGAATGAATGGTGCCTTCAAATCGGCCCAAATGTTTGACACCTTTTTCGAAGCTCAATTCGCCCTTGAAATTCGCGTCCGGTCCGATGATGGTGGGGAACTCACTACTTGAATCGGCAGGCATGGCCGTCTCCTTCTTCGTGCGTTTCATGAACTGTGAACCCTCCTCGCCGAAAGCTGCGAGTGGCGGGATTATACGCTTCCTTCACTGCCATTCAACGCGGACGCGCGTGATTCGATTCATTCTGTCGAGATGGCAGTCGGTCATAATGCGGGCGTCGAATTCTCCTACGCGCGTAGTAGCGTCCGTGGCATTCTAATCCGTCGAGTGGGGCGGTCAAGACTCGGCGGCGGGATTGGGAGGTTCGGGCAGATCGGACGATTTTCTACGTCGCCGGGCGGGCACGACT
Organism: uncultured Phycisphaeraceae bacterium; assembly: GCA_964424105.1. Lineage (GTDB taxonomy): Bacteria > Planctomycetota > Phycisphaerae > UBA1845 > UBA1845 > CAYRHJ01. Next base: position 21,378 of record CAYRHJ010000023.1, read on the forward strand.
TCCAGTCTAGCCTCACGCAAGAGGGTGCCCAGCGCGTGAATCTGGACGCGGTACTCGCCGGGCTGGGGAAAAGTCAACCCGTAGAATTGCAGGGCGAGGTTAGCGACGGCGCGAGGGTTTTGAAAGTCGACGACGCCTTCGCCTTTCACGATGGGTTTACGCGATTCTTCCGCATCGACGATGCAAATGACCAGCGGCGTCTTTCCGCGGCCGTCGGTCAGTGATACGTGGACGCACAGTTGCGGTTGCGTCGCGGGAAAGCGGGTCGCGTGAATGCGGCTGAACATGCCTATCAGCGATTGTTTTCCGGTCACGCGATCGGTGATAATCTGATCACAAACGATCAGGGACAAGACGTCTGGCTCCAGGCCGGTCGGGGTCATGCGGTTCTCCGAGCATCGGTGAAAATACGGAAATCTCACGGAACGCTCGGTAACATCCTAACGCGAACGCGGGTGTTTGGCACGCGTTCGCGGACGGGGTGGCCGCGGTCGTTGACCGTTCGCCGAGGGTGGGCCAGATTTCGTGCCCGCGCGGGCTGCAAGGGCGGGCTTGTTCAATCGCAATCCCGCCCTAGAATGACGCCTTCCGCCACCCGGCAGCGGTGCGACAAGCGGCGGGAAACTGCGTTGATCGATTCCGGCTGCATGTCTGCGAGCGGTGGACGGCTGTCAAGGAAAAACGGACATGCATGTGTAAATGATCCGATCAAGCAGCTTTCGGCCTACACCGTTATTGCAAGAAACACGAGACCCCATTCGAATCACCCGTTCGACGAGAGGAAGACCTGCGCATGAAGATTCACGAATACCAAGCGCGAGAATTGTTGGTTGAAGCCGGTGTCCCCGTACCGCCATCACGGGTCATTGAATCCGTGGAGCAAGCCGTGGCTGCGTATCAGGCGATAGGCGTCAGCGTGGTGGTCAAGGCTCAGGTTTTCGCGGGCGGGCGTGGCAAAGCCGGTTTCGTGAAGCTTTGCAATAGCCTGAATGAAGTGCGAGACGCGGCGGATTTCATGTTGAACCATCGTATGGTGTCGAAGCAGACCGGGCCGGAGGGTGTGGCCGTCAAGAAGCTGCTGATTGCCGCGGCCGTGGATATCGCTCGCGAATTCTACGTGGCCGTCGTGTTGGATCGGGTGAAGCGTTGTCCGGTGGTGATGGTTTCGTGCGAAGGCGGGGTGGAGATCGAGGAGGTCGCGTCTCGGAAACCGGAGGCCATCGTCAAGGAGTGGCTGGACCCGCACCTGGGGCTGATCAGTTTTCAGATGGGTCGACTGGTCAAGGCATTGGGCATGACGGAGAAGGAACAGGTCGCATCGGCTCGCAAGGTTATCAGCGGACTGGTGGACGTGTTTCAGCGGCTGGATTGTTCCTTGGCGGAGATCAACCCGCTGGTGTTAACGACCGGCGGGGAGGTGATGGCCATCGACGCCAAGATGAACTTCGACGACAACGCGCTATTCAGGCATACGCGATTGCAGGAAATGTTTGATCCGTCGGAGGAAAACGCGAACGAACTCCGCGCCAAGCGCCACGAGCTTTCATATATCGCGTTGGACGGCAATATAGGCTGTCTGGTCAACGGGGCGGGGTTGGCGATGGCGACCATGGACATCATCAAGCTGCACGGCGGGGAGCCGGCCAATTTCCTGGACGTCGGCGGATCGGTATCGAAGGAGGGGGCGATCGAGGCCTTTCGGATTATTCTTTCCGATGACAAGGTCCGCGGGGTGCTGGTCAATATTTTCGGCGGAATTGCCAAATGTGACACGATTGCCGAGGCGTTGATCGCCGCGGCGAAGGAAGTCGGTTTCAAGGTGCCCGTGGTGGTGCGACTCGAGGGGACCAACGTGGAACGCGCTCGTGAGCTGCTGAAGGAAGCGAACATTTCGCAATTGATGACGGCGGAGGATTTGACCGACGCGGCCCGAAAGGTGTGCGCCAAGGTGGCTTGATCGATGCATCATCAGCGGCGGCATGGGTCGAATCGACGGCGAGGCTGCAAGCATCCATTCACGTGCTGCATCGAAACGTCGTGCATCTTCAGATCATGCATTCATTCACTTTAACAAGACCGGGGCAATGTCCGTTCAAGTCCGCTCCCTCACGGTCGCGGCTCGGAAAGAGACGGTCGGGCGGCGGTACTGTTAGCGTGCCTAAATCAACGTGAAGGGGTCGTGATCGGCGTGGCTGATGCGTACGTCCAACTCGGGAAGTCGACCGGACAGTCTTTTTGCAAAGGGTGCGAGCACGGGCCGCTCGCTCGCCCAATGACTCAGCGCCATCGCGCAAGCGCCGTTTCGCAGTGTGGCCAGCGCATCGTGATGTCGAATTTCACCGGTGATGATCACATCGCCCGGTGCCAGCCCGACCTTGAAGGGAAGTGAGCCGGCGGACCCGACGCAAATAATGGCTCGAGTGACAGATGTCTGGGGGTCGCCGACGAGTTGCACGAATGGAAGGGAGGCGGTCTTTTTCAGCCTCCGTGCCAATGTTGACAGCGTGATCGGCTTGGACCATCGGCCGACCCTGCCGATGCCGCGTCGCGGAGGGGTACGTAGCGGGTAGATGTCAAAGGCCGGCTCTTCGTAGGGATGGGCACGACGCAAGGCAGCCACCACGTCCGGCAGACAATTCCCTGGCACGACGGCTTCCATGCGGATCTCGTTGACCTGCTCGAATCGACCCTTGCGTCCGACGACCGGATTGGATGCGTCCGAACCGCGAAACGTCCCGTCTCCCGAAATGCGAAAGCTGCACATGTCGTATTCGCCGATATGTCCCGCGCCGGCTTGAAAAATCTCGCCGGCCACTTCGTCCACGTTTGGCTGCGGCACAAAGACGACGAGCTTGCATTCCTCGCGGCCACTTTCGGCGTATTCGATCGGCTTGGTTCCCGACAGTCCGCACAGGTCGGCGATGACGTCATTGGTTCCGCCCTCGGCTGCGTCCAGCGCGGTGTGTGTGGAATAGACGGCGATCCCCGCGCGAATGCATTGAAAGAGCGCGTCCGCCGGCTCGCCGCTTGGACGGACCAACCGCTGCACGGGCTTGAAGATGGGCGGGTGATAGGCAACGACGAGTTGCACTTTTTGCCTGACGGCTTCTGCCACGACCGCGGGCATCAGGTCGATGCACAAGAGCGCGCGACGGACATCGGCGGTCCGATCTCCCGCCAGCAAGCCGACATTGTCCCATGACTGGGCCAACGCGATGGGGGCCAATTCGTCCAGTATCCGACAGATGTCCACAAGCCGTCGTCTCGTCGCACGGGTCGATGGCTTGGAAGCGTTCATGGGAGGCTGCACTCCTGCTCGACGGTCCGCCGATAGTGGCCAATCAGCTCGCGCGTCAGGGGTCCGGGCTGGCCATCTCGAATCAGCCGCTGTTCCACCTTGCGAACCGGCATGACCTGCATGACGGAATTCGTCAAAAACACTTCATCGGCATCGAGCAATGCGTCGATGGTCACGGGCGATTCTTCCAAGTGTATCCCCTGCCGCTCGCAAATCTCCAAAACCGTCGCACGGGCGATGCCGGGCAATACGGGCGTGTGCACGGGCGGCGTTTTGATGCACCGGTCATTTACGACGAATACGTTGCTGATCGATCCCTCGGCCAACAGGTTGGTCGAGGTAAACCACAGTGCTTCATCGCAACCAGACTGCGTCGCCTGGTTCAGGGCCATCAATCGCCCAAGATAATTGGTGGTCTTGTGTCCGGCCAGCGGATCCTCCGGCGATTGTTTGTATCGGCAGACGAGGACCGCGGCGCCCTGATCGTACAAACGGTCGGCGTACGCTACCAATGGCATGGCTGTGGCGCATATGTCGAAATCGACTTGCCGGCCATCGCCCGTCGCTCGCATGTCCCCAGCCGTCACCGTCAATCGAAGTCGCGCATCGCGAATCCGGTTATGTTCCAGCAGTTCACACCACACGGCATCATCCGGAAGCCGGTTGGGCGGAATCGGGGCCAACACCTTGCCAGCCGATGCGTTCAAACGAGCCAGATGTTGCGACCATCGAAAAACGCGGCCATTGCGGGCAATCATGGTTTCAAACAACCCGGCACCGTGCAGCCAACCGCCGTTGTAAACGCTGACGTGAGCGCTGTCGCCACGAACGAATTCGCCGTTCAGCCAAACGCGGTCATTCACCATGGGATTGGCCCCGGCGTTTCGATCGTTTTGGATTCGTCCTTACAAGCCCGCAACGAGCGTATGAGGCCCGCGACTTTTGCGAGGGATTCATCGTATTCATGCCGGGGGTCACTATCAGCGACGATGGCTCCGCCGCCGTGTAATCGAAGGACGCCTCGCATCAACGTCATCGTGCGAATGGCGATATTGAGCGACATTCGACCATCAAGACCGATGTATCCGATGCACCCACAGTAGACGCCCCGGGGCCCGGTTTCGAGTTCACGTATGATCTGCATAGCCCTGATTTTCGGGCATCCAGTGATGGAGCCGCCCGGAAACGCAGCCGCCAGCGCGTCACGCCAGGTGGTACCGGCACGAGGACGCCCCTCAATCGTGGCCACCAAATGGGAAACCGTGGGGTGATGTTCCAATTCCGCGGACGATCGAACGTGGACCGTCCCGAATTCGCAGAATTTCCCCAGGTCGTTACGCAGCAAGTCAATGATCATGATCAATTCGGCGCGATCCTTTTCACTGGCCAACAAGGCGCGAGACCGCGCTTCGTCAAGCAGCGCGTCACCCGTTCGTACACAAGTCCCCTTGATGGGTCGGGTGACGACCTGCCTGTGACCCAACGTTAGAAACGACTCGGGCGATGCGGAAATAATCGCCCCGTCAGGATAAATCAACAACGCGCTCAGCGGTGCACGATTGCAAACACGCATGCGACGATACACTTCCAAGGGCGATGCGTCGCATTCGATGCTGAACCGATGCGTGAGATTGACTTGATAAACGTCACCAGCCGATATGTACTCCAACGCGCGATCGACCCTTTGCAGGTAGCTGGGCATTGATAGCTCGGGCGCAGGCTCGTCGCAGATGGGCTGATTCCAGTCGATCGGATCGGGCTTGAATACACCGTTCAGCCATCGTCGCAGGTCTTCGATGCGCTGCCGGGCAGACCGGCGAGATCGTGACCATGGCGTTTCCACGTCGACGCCCACCAACAGCCAGCCGGGCGATTCATGATCGTAGATGGCGGCTGTGTCATACAGCGCGAATCGAACTTCCGCTTCCATCGAATCGTGCGGGGCTGCCGGTTCCGATGGCGTGGCGATTTCGAGGGCGGCGCCGGCTTCGTACGGCAAATAACCCATCCACCCCCCAACGAAAGGCGGGTCATGATCGGTAGTGGTGATTTGTGCCGGGCCGATGCGTTCATTCAAAATCGCCAGCCAATCGCGGTTCGCGGCGGATAGTTTGATGATGTCGATGGGGTCAAAAGCGACGATGCTGTATCGTCCGTTGGGGTGGCGGGGGGACCTGCTTTCGAGAATGACCGCGTGGGATTCCTGCGCCGCCGCGATCACCACGCTTTCCACGTCCGGTCCGGGCGTCATGCGCTCCACAACCATTGTTCCGAATGTGTTCACCGGTCGTCGCGGTGCCATGGTGAGGAGTATAACGAACCCATGTGCCACCGACATAGGAGCGGCGTTGGTGTTGTGCCTCAAGTCGATGGCACTTTATCCGAGCCTCGACCGTGAGGGAGGGGGCGCTCCGACGCCGGAATGACCGACCAGGTGCACGGGATTGACCCAGTAGCGAGGGTCTTTCAGTTCTAAGTTCTTCGCCATGGTAGCGCGAGCGGGGTCGTCCCGATCGTCACTCCCGCGAGCGAGAATCGTCTCGATCGTCACTCCGGCGCAAGCCGGAGTCCAGGCAAACGACTTCCGGATTCCGGCGTTCGCCGGAATGACGGATACGGGCGTACGCCGTCGTCGAGACGTAGCAGGGCCCGGCGGGGCCATCGAGAATAGCCCGGCGATTCGCTCCGGCTGACACCCGACTGAATCGACCGGCACGGTTTTGAACCCGGCTTGCGAATTCGAAGTCCCCCTCTGTGGTCTCTGTGGCCAACCTCCGCATAATTCAGCC
>CAYRHJ010000024.1:0-74254 GCA_964424105.1 uncultured Phycisphaeraceae bacterium
CGCCGGGTCGAGGTCGGCTTGGCAGTTGACCGCTTCTTGGCCATGGCGTCGGAGTTTACGCGACGAGTTGTCGCCACGCCATTCCTCGCACGCTCCTGCCCCGAACCTAAACCCAGATATCCGACGTGCAATCGCCTCCCGCTAGCCGCATCTCATGCGCCCGCTGGCCAGCCCCAGCTCCGCACGGCGAGCGCATCTCTACGAGCCGCGAGCGCAAAGCGAGCGGTCCGGCGCGCTCCGTCACTCCGGCGCAGGCCGGACTCCAGGCAGTGTGATTCTGGATTCCGGCGAAAGCCGGAATCCAGTCCGTCGCCCGTGTTTCACCCACCCCTTTACGAGCCGCGAGCGCGAAGCGAGCGGTCCTCAATCTCGAATCTTCTTCCAATTCGCGACGCTGCACACAAACCCTCTAAACCGATGTACCACCCTGAATCGAAGCAACGGAATCGTCGTCCTCTTGTTCGCCCTCAATCACCGCGACGTCATCCGTATCAACCGCTTCGTCATGCCGGGCCTCACTCGCCCGCATCCCCACCCGTTCAGCCTCCTGCTCCTCCTCCGCCTCCTCCGTCACCATCTGTTGTCGAATCGTCTGCCACTCCGACATGGTCATCACCACTTCGCGAGCCTGCGAACCCTTGTAATCACCCACCACGCCCGCGTCGGCCATTTGATCGATCAGCCTGGCCGCACGGGAATACCCCACCATCAAACGCCTTTGCAGCAGGCTCACGCTCCCGCGCCCAGTCTCCAGAATGATCTTGACCGCCTCATCGAACAGCGGATCGCGTTCCGTGTTGCTGAAGCTACCGCGCGTCGCGCGAACCAACTCCGGATGAAAATCAGGACGGCCCTGCGTATCCAGGTAGGCCAGCACGCCGTGCATCTCCTTGTCTTCCACGTACGTACCCTGAGCGCGAACCGGCTTGTGGGCGCCCGGTGGAATGAACAGCATGTCCCCTTCGCCCATCAGGACCTCAGCCCCGTTCTGATCCAAAACGATCCGCGAATCCATCCGCGACGCGACGCGAAACGCGCATCGACAAGGAAGATTGGACTTGATCAAGCCCGTCACCACTCTCGCCTCGGGACGCTGCGTCGCTACAATGATGTGAATCCCCACGGCTCGCGATTTCTGAGCCAGCCTCGACAGATGATGCTCCACCTCTTTCGCCGACATCATCATCAGGTCCGCCAATTCATCGATGATAATCACAATGTAGGGCAGGTGAATCGGAATCTGTCTCCGCTCCGAATCGCTCGTTGGTTGAAATCGACGAAGAATCTCTTCGTCACCCAGACGATTGTAGGCTTTGACGTTTCGCACTCGCGCTTCGGCCAATATCGCGTACCGCTCCTCCATCTTCGCGACCGCCCATTCAAGCACCTGCTCAGCCTTCAAGGCATCCGTAATGATCGGCGCCATCAAATGCGGAATGTCCTTGAAATGATTCAATTCCACCATCTTCGGGTCGATCAAGACCAGCTTCACCGCGTCAGGCCGACGACACATCAAAATGCTCATAATAATGGCATTGATGGCCACGCTCTTCCCGCTGCCCGTCGTGCCCGCGATCAGCAGATGCGGCATGTCGGCGAGGTCGAGCACCAGCGCGTTGCCCGAAGCATCCTTGCCCAGGAGCAGTGGCACCGCCATGTCGCGGACCTTGTCCCCGCCCGCCATCATCAACGTCCGCAAGCGAACGATTTCCTTGTCGATGTTGGGGACTTCCACGCCGATCGTGTTCTTGCCGGGTATCGGCGACACGATGCGCACCGCGGGGGCCTTCATGGCACGGGCGATGTCGTTGGCCAGCGATGCAATGCGGCTCACCTTGATGCCCGGCGAGAGTTCCAGCTCAAACATCGTGATGACAGGCCCCGTGTCGATTTCCACCACGCGGGCGTCAACGCGAAATTCCGCCAGGCACTGTTCCAAAATCTTGGCCTTCGCTCGCAACTGTGACTCTTGGGCGGCAGTGAACTTCCTTTCATACGGCGTCAGAAGAGACAATGGCGGCAGCTTCCACCGCCCCAATCGCTTGCTGTACGCAGCTCCCGCCGGCAACATCTCGTGGTCCCCATCGCTCGACGCGTCGCGAACACTCGCTGGCTGCCGAGATTGCGTCGGCGGTTTGGGAACATCAGCCGCAACCGGCTGCTTATGGGTTCGATCAACCGCTTGATCTGCCGATTCCGCCAATCCTCGCTTCGCCGTCGGTGGTGGCACAGGAACTTTCGTATCTGCCACCGGTGTTTCCGCTTCCGCGGGCAATGGCGTGTTTTCAAAAATGGTGGCCGATTCAAACGATACGGCCCGTTGTCGCTTCGCACTCTCTTGTCCGGTGTTGATTCGCAATTCCGCCGCCGATGCCGCCGGTTCAACGACCGCGTTCCCGCCGTCGCTCACCCCGCTTCCCTCGGCCACGACTGCCAAAGTCGGCCGTCGGCGGCCTAGCATTTCACCCGCCGCTTTCAATCGCCCCGGGACTGCAAACAGCGATTGCGCAAACCGCGGCAACTTCAACATCCAACCCTCCGCTGTGAACAATAGGCTTACAATGATGCAGTAGCCCAGCACGAGCACCGTTCCCAGCCCTGAAAAATGCGTTGAAAGCAGATTGCCCAGTGCCGCGCCGATTAAACCCCCCTCCCCGAATGGAAGCGTCTGAACGCCAGGTGCAGAGGTCAAATGGACGGATGCTGACGTGCACGCTGTCAACAACGACAAGCCAATGATCCGTTGCCAGGGGTGAATGATCCGCCCGCGCGACAGCCACAAAATTGAAGCACAGGTTGCAAAAAATACCAGTGGATAACTTCCATCGCCCAGCGCGAAACGCAGATAAAAGGCAACATAGGCCCCGACCTGACCACAGGCGTTCACTGTCGGTTGATTGTGGGGATACTGATGCGGGCTTGGCCAATCGCCCGCGTCAAACGTCAGAATCGACCCGCATACAAACATGCAGACCAAGACGGCTGTGACCCGCCAACCGGCGTTTCTCCCCGATTCGTTCTTCTCTCGGTTATTCACAACGTTAGTTCTTATGGGCCAATGGTTAACAGCCGCAAGCGTTGCCAACACTGAAAACGACGCCTCATATTGTTATCGGGCGTCGAATGGCTGGCGCTGGAACCTTCTGAATTCGTGACGAACAATTAAGTCAGCATTATTTTAAGTTGGCCCGATATTCGATTCGATGGCTCCGAAAAGTCTTTTGCCCGCCTTTACATGCTTGTCCTCCGTGTGGCGCGGACAATACGTTGTTAGACTTCGTTGGCCGCGGTGACGGTTCGGTGGTCAAACGGTGGACAACCGCGCGGTCATCGGTTCGAAACGGCATGCAGAATGGTATGCAGAATCTGATAATCAAGCAGATCCACGTCGCTATCGGCGTCGAGATCGGCGGCTTGACAATCAGCTCGCGGAGCTAGCCCGGCCCCACCGCAGCACTTACCTAAAATGGCCAGATCGTCGTAATCGACGTCTTCGTCACCATCCAAATCGCCGCGAATGCTATGCGGGGAATTGATTCCGATTGGCGATCTTCCGGCGATCTTCACATTGGCTGGGACAGACAGCGGCGGACCCACCTGAAACGCGGTTGGCGATGCCGACTGTTCTGGAAATCTCAATGCGGGGCGAAGCTCGACCTCGCCCGTGAAAGCACTGGCTGATGGTTCTGCGGGCGGCTGATTCGGGTCTTGTTGGTCGTCTGTCTCGACGACGTCAGTCGTGTCCAGCCAAACCTCGGCTAGGCGGTCGGCCTCGTCATCTTCGATCGATTCGGTCGCAACAAGTTCCGCATCCATCGGAACGTTTTCAAGCCCACCATTCGCCGGCGTCAATTGGTTGGCCACGAACTCAGCATCCGTCATACCGGCCTCAATGCCGCCAACCGCCGGCGTCAATTGGTTGGCCACGAACTCAGCATCCGTCATGCCGGCCTCAACGCCGCCATTCGCCGGCGACAGCGGGGTGTTAACGATAACGTCCGGCGAAGAATCAACCAGGCGGACGATTGGTTTGGGAGCCGAATCGCGGGTGTCGGACTTGGATTGGTCGTTGGCGCGGAGCTGATTCTGAAGACTTGCGAGTTGTTGACGGGCGGCTTCGAATTCGGGGTTCAGGGCCAGCACGCGCAGAAAAGTGTCGCGCGCTTCGATGTGCCGACGGTGCATGCGATAGGCTAGGCCAAGATTGTAATGGGCATCGCTCTCCGGTAGCACGCGCCGATATTGATCCAGCGCTTCGTCATATCGCTCCTGTCCACACAGAGCCAACCCCAGATTGGTTATCGCCTGCCGGTCACGAGGATCGAGCTTCAGCGCCCGCAACAGCTCCTGCTCCGCTTCCGACCATCGCTTTTGCAGAATGAATCCGAAGGCCAGGTTATTTCTGATGGATGCGTTGTTGGGGCTTAATTGCACGGCCCGACGCAGGGCATTTTCCGCGTCCGCGTGTCGGCCTAGGAGGCCCTGCAAGATCCCCATGCGGTGATAACTATCAACGTGTTTGGGGTCCGCAGCCACGATGGCTTCGTATTGTTTGACGGCGTCCTCGAATTGATGGGTCGACTCGAACAGTCTGGCTGCGGCGAAACGGGTGGCAACCTCAATCTTGGGCTCGGGGGCGTCCTTGGCTTGTGCTTCCTCGGCGTCGCTGATGTTGTTGTATTGTGGCCCGCGGGCGGCGGCGGGGAGTGGATTTCGATCTTCCAATTGGCAACCGCAGGGAATCGCCAGAAACCACGCCAATCCCATCACGACCAGCAGCAACGTCCCCGGGGAGTTCAACTTCCTTTTACGATCCAGCAGATGTTCTTTGTCAAGCATCCGGCACCCCTCACGTCTCCGGCCTCGATGCGGAATGATGTCAGCGAGACGCAAGGCCGGGCCACTATCACTCCGACGACGACGGCGGCGCCGCGCCCGCAGTCTGGGTCACTCCGATTGCGCGCCGGCGTGCGGCCACCGCGTCGGTGGCGGACATCCCTCGGCCTCCGGACATGCCCTCGACGATTTCAACCTTGGCCATATCAAGGTCCAGATCCGAAAGGTAGCGCCCGACCTCAGCGAGGCGGGCAACGTTCGCATCTTTGTCGGTCGAATGCGTTTCGTAGCGCACGGTTCCACCGTATTTTTCGAGAATCACAGCCAAGCGATCCAACCTCCGCACGCCGAGGTCATTCAAATGGCTCGTGTGGGGCACAAAATGAATGTCTGCGACTGACATATCGTAGGCGACTGCATTTTCGACCATCGGATCGTGAAAACGATGCATGGCCGTCGGATTGAATGGTGCCTGCAACATCTTCTCTTCCGGCTTTTTCATATCATCGCAGCCGCCGCCGAGGAACATCGCGACAACCGCGAGACCGCACCACTTTCCCATTGCTTTCTGCATCGTGCCAGTCCTCACACAAACTACCAACGGTGTTCCACGCGCGCGTCACCATCAGTGCCGCGCCGGCGCGGGAACAACAAAACCCCAGGGGCCATGAATGGACAGACGTTCGGGCTCCGACGGTTGCACCGACAAACCATCCGCGGAAAGGTCAGACCCGTTCGATGAATCCAGGTCACTGTCTTCGACGGGCATCTCCCCTTCCAAGGCGCCGAGCAAATAGATATCCAGCTCGCTGGGATCGTAGAAATCGGCGCCGGGGAGACTGGGAATCTGGCCCGGATGCATGGGGGCGACGATTTCGGGCGTCACCAGGATAATCAATTCCGTCCGCGATCGCTGAAAATTGACCGAACGAAACAATGCGCCCAAGACCGGCAGATCGCCTATTCCGGGAACGCGCGACGCGATCCCGCGCACCTCATCTCGCAACAATCCTGCGATGGCGATGGTCGCACCGCTGGCCACCTCAACCGTTGTTTGGGCTTTACGGGTGGTGATGGCCGGCACAAATCCGCTGGGGGTCACAATACCGCCGGTCTCATCTCGCGCGCTGACTTCGGGGCTTACGAATAGTCGAATCCGCTGGTGCGGCAGAACCAGCGGAGTGAAGGCCAAGGTTACGCCGAATTCACGATACTCGATGGTGATGGCACCAGCCGCCTGCCCGCTCTGGGGAATGGGAACCGGGAATTCACCACCGGCCAGGAAATTGGCTGATTCTCCGCTGACCGCAACCAGCGTCGGCTCGGCCAGAATCCGCAACAGGGAATTGTCCGCCAAGGCACGGATGAACAACTGAAGTTGGGCTCGCGGAAACCCGAACGTCAGCGTTGAGTTTGTTCCCAGCGCGTTGGATGACGTCAGAAAGGGAATCGTTCCCCGAACGTCGATGTTGGGAGCGGCTGTGATGCCGAACGGATTGACGTTGCCGATCTGGCTGACGGTGAACATGTCGCGAACGTTTTCGCCGGCCAGAAATCCATTGATTCCAAGCTCGCGGATGGCGGAGCGGCTCACCTCCGCAACGACGCATTTGAGCATCACCTGCTGTTCACCCGCGGTGCGAAGCTGATTCTGAACTTCGACGCCGGATTGGCTGGCCAGTCGCGAAAGGTATAAACCCGCCACCTGGGCAATCCGTTCGGACGCTTCCGCGCTGCTGACCGTGCCGATCAGCAAAACGTTGCCCATGATGGATATAGCCCGGGCGTCCGATTGCGGATCAATGTCCTTAATGGTGTTGTTCAGGAGCTCGAGATCAAGCTCCACGACGACCTCGAAAACGTGTCGCTGGCCGGCATCGGTCCAAACCACAACCTGGGTCATGCCGTAGTCTTCGCCGGTGATCAGAAGCTGTGTGGCCGTCGGTGCCTCGACACGGACGATGTCCTGCCCCGTGACGTCGATGCGCGAGGCTGGTATGGACAGCTCGACGATGACGCTTCGATTTCGGGGCACTTTCACTTGCTGCGATCGTTCCGTGGCTTGACGAACGGTCGCCCGAAACTCCGGCTCGCCGCCGACGGCAGGATCCTGTGCCCAAATCGGCTGAACAAAGGCGGCGATCATGGCAACGACGATAGAAAAAATCGCCGCTTTCGAAGAGCCAATAAAAACAGTGCCGCTGAAAAACGACTGTCTTGAACCGATATGGATGATTTCGGCATGGGCCGATGGGCCGCAGCCTCCCACGCGCGAATGACCGAGCATGTTTCGTGTTCTCCACCCCGCCGCCGTTGGCGCCGGTATTCCGCTCGTCGTGGCGCTTGGATCGTGCACCACTGCACTGAAAGCGAACCGCCATCAGAAACCCGGACACGATTGTGCAGCGCCAGCGTCGACCGAGAATTCAAACGGCAAATCCGCCGTCATGGGCGTTCGCCCCACGCGCATTCTTGACCGCTCGGCGAAACGTATGCCAGCTAAGTCCAATCGTCAAGGATTCTTCCGCAAAGAATCCACAGACAATTTTCCTATTGCATGATCGGCTGCATTCGATTCGGTTCATCACCGAATATTGCACGATGTGACCAGGTTCTCAGAAACTGTAAATTGCGTAATATTGGAAAAATGGGGCAATTTCGGGTGCGGGGGCATGGGTTTGACGTTGAATGAAAAGGCAGGATCGTCGCATTAAACCCGCTGTGTCGAACGCAATCGGAAATATGGTCCGTGGGCTGATGTGTTGGGACCGCAGGCGTCAAATGACGCGGGACTATTCGCTGGAACGTACACAATCGACCCATCAAGAAAGTGCGTCAGAACGTGGACGGCTTCAAAAAATGGGGGTGCCGAATAGATCATTCAGCACCCCGATCACTCAACACGGCAAGCGGATGGACGGGTCCTATCGATCGATCAAACTATTACTTTCCTCAGCAAAATGGCGGTTCCAGCGCCAATCATCAACCAAACCAGCAGGTGCGCGGACGCCTCCGTACCGACGGGGACGATAGCCGGCACGTCCACACTGATATCATCAACCAACATGGTGATGACATTCCCGGTGCCCTCGCCTCGGTAACAGAACCTGAAATTTTCAGGATCGCCGGTCAAGCTGATGGGCAGGGACACCGTCGCCCCGCCATTGGCTCGACCGCGAACCACGCTCTCGGCGAAATCAACGGAAAGTTCCAGTTGCATCCAGTCGCCGACGCCCGTTGGGGAGGCTAAGGGAAACAGGGCGGTGGATGCGGCGGGCCCACCGATTCCGGTGACTACCAGATTGCCGCCGGTGTCCGTAAACTCGATGCCCCAGGCGTTGGCGAATCCGGCGTCGAAATGCTGAATGGTGAAGCGCGGTTTCGTTGCCCCGCCACCGGGCGGCGTGGTTTCCAGCTTGACGTAGAATCGCCACCGATATCGCTCAACGCCCGGCGCGACGATGCTTCCGCTGTAAAAGCGGTTCTGAACGTCGGTAGCATCAATGTCATTGACACGCACCCATCGAGACGAACTCAAGCCTGCAATGGGGCCGCCGTCATCGGCACCGACGATCGTGAAGTCGGTCTGGGTAATGCTTGTATTGACGATGATCCAATCGGTCAGCAAGTCGACGCTGTCGCCCACACCGAGGCTTTCGAAGTCCTCAACGGTGCCCAGGGCGTTCAATTGGGCCGTTGCCGGCAGGGCCAAGGAGGCACCGGCAAGAATGACCAAGCACTTCAATCCACAAACTCGAGACATCATCCACCTCCTTCGTTTCACGACCGATTGTTCCAAGCGGCGACGCTGTCGCTGAACGGCCGTACCAGATCCATATGATATTCAAACGATTCGCCCATCGGGCGATGGCTGACTGTTTTCATGCCGTTTTCGGCGACATGCCTCAATGACCATGTCTTCCATCCGAATCACATTGCAAAACCACTGCCAACCCGCAACGCTTGTCTTGCTGTGGCGGAGGTCCGTGCTTATAGATGTCTGGGCCAAAAGGGTTTGCGCAATTTCTTGCAGGAAAGTGAAATATCGAGATGAATCCACCCATCCAACGATTCAGGCGTCTCCGCAAAAGCGTGGCCATTCGTCAACTGCTGGCTGAACATGGCGTGGACGCGCAAAAGCTGATTCAGCCACTGTTTGTGATAGAAGGCGGGGGTCTGGAAGGGGAGATTTCGGCCATGCCGGGGCAATTTCGACGGTCGGTCGATCGCTTGGTGGATCACTGCAAGGGGGTCGCCGATGCGGGGATTGGGGCGGTGTTGTTGTTTGGTGTGCCTGCGAAGAAGGATGCGTCGGCGTCGGCTGCGTATGACCCGGGCGGCGTGGTGCAACGGGCGGTGGCGGCCATCAAGGAATCAACGCCCGATTTGCTGATCATCACGGATGTTTGCCTGTGCTCGTACACCGATCATGGTCACTGCGGGATCCGTCGAGGGGGACAAGTCGAGAACGACGCCACCGTCGAACTGTTGGCTCGGACGGCAGTCTCGCATGCTCGCGCAGGGGCGGATATCGTTGCGCCGTCTGACATGATGGACGGCAGGGTGGCGGGCATCCGTGCTGAATTGGATCGCGCGGGCTTTGCGGACGTGGCGATTTTGTCGTACGCGGTGAAATACGCCTCGGCCTTCTACGGCCCATTTCGGGAGGCGGCTGACTCCACACCGCAGGACGGCGATCGACGTGGCTACCAGATGGACCCCGCGAACGTCCGGGAGGCTGTTCGCGTCGCGGCGGCGGCTGAAATGGAAGGTGCGGACATGATCATGGTCAAGCCGGCAATGCCCTATCTGGACGTCGTGCGTCGCGTTCGGGAGAGTTCATCGTTGCCGCTGGCGGCCTATCAGGTTTCGGGCGAATACGCGATGATCGAGGCGGCCGCCCGGAACGGCTGGCTGAATCGTGAAGCCGCGATCGACGAATCACTGCTGGCGATTCGTCGGGCCGGTGCGGACATGATCATCACCTATTACGCGACCGAAATCGCCCGCCGACGTTAGGATGGTTCTCGCGTGTCAACCATGGGCAGGATCGGTTGGCAGGGCCAGCTCGCTCAGCCGGACTTCCAGCTCCATGGCACCTGCGGCTACGACGGCGGTCTGCTGTTGGAGTTGCACTCGCACGACGCGGCCGATTCGATCAAACGATCGAACGTAGACGTCGTCTCCCGGGGACAGGCGATTGATCCAGCTTACCCACTTCTGATGGGCGATTTGCTGTTCGATCAGTTCGGATTGCCGACGTTCCAATTCGAAGCGCTCGTGTTCGGCGCGTCGTTTGGCTTCCTGGGCTTCGATGCGGGCGCGTTCGGACTCGCGGCGTGACTCCAGCGTGCCGGCGATGGCTTTTTTGAGGGTTTGTTGTCGTTGATCGAGGTGTGAACGGGCGCGGTTGATGATGTTTCGGGGCATGCCCAGGCGTTCGGCGATGATGAGCGCGTTGCTGTTGCCCGGCTCACCCAGGCGGAGGCGATACAGTGGCTGAAGGGTCAGGGGATCGAATTCGACCGACGCATTGTCGACCCGCGGTTCGATGAAAGCTACGGCTTTCAGGGCGGAGAGGTGGGTCGTTACGATGGCGCTGGCGCCTAGCCTCAGTAATTCTTCCATGACGGCGCGACCGATGGCGGCGCCTTCGTCGGGGTCGGTGCCGGCGCCCATTTCGTCAATCAGGACGAGGCTTCGCTTGTTCGCCCGCCGCAGGATATCGAGCATGTTGGCGAGATGGGAACTGAAGGTGCTGAGGGATTGTTCGATGCTCTGTTCGTCACCGATGTCGGCGAAGATTTGGGCGTAAATGGATACTTTGGAACCGCCGGCGACGGGGATGGGGATGCCCGCCTGTGCCATCAGGACGAGCAGGCCTATGGTTTTAAGTGCGACGGTCTTGCCGCCGGTGTTGGGGCCGGTGATGACCAGGAGATCGAAATCTTCTCCCAGGCGCACGTCGATGGGGACGACGTTTCTGGTGAGGCCGTCGGAAGCGGTTTTGTGGCGAAATAGTTGTTCCAAGGCGGGGTGTCGAGCTTGGCGCAGGTCCAGGACGGGAATTTCGACATCTTCCAATTCCGGCACCCGTGCGTCAAAATCGCGAGCGTAACGAACCTTGGCGGTTTGTAAGTCGAGGACAGCCAGGGCGTTCAACGTCTTTTGGATTTCTGCGGCGTTCATGTGTACCAGACGAGACAAGTCGCCCAGTATACGGTTGACTTCCTTGTGTTCATCCAGCCCCATGCGAACGATGGAGTTGTTCAGCTCGACGGCTTCTGCCGGCTCGACGAACAGGGTGGCACCGGAATCCGAACTGCGATGAACGATGCCCGGCACGCGTCCGCGATGGTCGGCTTTCAGGGGCAGGACGCGGCGGTCATCATGAAAAGTCGCGGAGGCGTACTGGAGGAATCGGGTGATGGATGACTGGCGGAGCAAACGCTTGAAAACGAGGTCGATTTGGTCCCTGGCTTTGGAAATGGCGGCGCGGATGTTGGCCAGCTTGGGGCTGGCGTGATCGCGTACGGCCCCACGGGTGTCGATGGCTTGCTGGATTTGGCGGGCGATGGGGGTGAAGTCGCCCACGCGTGCGGTCAGGCTGCGGAGCAATTCGGCGTGGTCGGGAAGCTTCGCGGACCATAGACAAATCAGACCCGTGGTTTCCAACGTGTCCGCCACTTCTGCCAGTTGCTCGGAATCGATGCCCGACGGTCGCCCCGTCTGGACTAACGCTTCGCTGATATCACGCACGCCACCGAGCGGCGGCAGACCCAGGGGAGAGCCAGCCACCGCCAGCAGCTCGCGGACCAAACCCAGCCAGCGTTGGACTTCCTGGAATGACTGTGATGGGGCGACTCGCAAGGCCAGGCTGCGCCCCAAGCGGTTGCTACAGCGCTCGGCCAACATTTCTCGGACGACGCCAAACTCCAGTTTTTCCAGTGTATGGGGATCGATCATTGGGTCGGTCCGATAGGATGCCTTTCAGTAAATTCTCGTGACGGGCCGGACGGTTTTGCGTTATAGTTATGCGACAAGGTCGGCGATCCAAGGCGGTTTCGCGGGCCGGTGCGTTGAAAACACACAATTTCGCAATTTTGCCGACGCCACCACGCGGCTATAATAACCCAAACGAGCCGTTCGACGAGCCTTCGCGTGATGGCAAGGAGTCGGTCGACGCCAAACCTGCGGGTCAGGCGTTGACTCCGAGCGTGCGCCAAGCATTGGTTGCGACCGCTCCCTGACGGTCGCGGGTCGGAAGGCATTGCCGCGTACGCGCAGAAAGAGCGTTGACAGAGCATTAGGAGCATGGGAAGGATGCAAATCAATTTCAATTCGAAACGACGGTCGAGCGCCGAAATCGCCATGAACCTATTTCCACCCGTTTACACCAGGACAAGACCTTGGCCGGGACTGCCGCGACTTCGAATCATCCTGGCGTTGTTACTATTCGCGGCGGCGGTCGGGTGGCCAAGCATGGTCATCGCGGAGGATTGGCCTCAACTTTCGCGGAGCAACCTGAAAACGCTTCAGGAGAGTTTTTCCAAGATCGCAGATGAGGTCAAGCCGAGCGTCGTGGCCATTCGAACGTTTACGGGAAGCGATGGCCGCGGGGACCGAAGCATTCTGCGGGCGTTGAGTCAAGGTGCGGGGGTGGTCATTCGCCCCAACGGATACATTTTGACCAACAACCACGTGATTGAGGACGCCACGCACGTTTCGGTGATGTTGCACGACGGGACGGAATACGACGGGACGATCGTTCAATCTGACGTGCGGAGCGATCTGGCGGTCCTGCGGATCGACGCCGTCGGGTTGAAGGCTGCGGCGATTGGCAATCACGACGAACTGCGGGTCGGTCATTGGGCATTCGCGGTGGGCAATCCGTTTGGTTTGGCCAATTTCACGGGGCGGGCGTCGTTTTCGGTGGGCAATATCAGTGCATTTGGCCGGAACCTGACGGACCAGCTCGACATGACGGACACGCGATACTATGGGAACCTGATCGAGACGTCGGCGGCCATCAATCCCGGCAATAGCGGTGGGCCGTTGTTTAATATTGATGGGAAGGTCATCGGCATCGTAACGGCGATCGAAACACGATCGGGCGTTACGGAAGGTGTCGGATTCGCGATCCCGCTGACGGCACGCACGCGAGGCATCATCGAGACGCTGGAGCAAGGCGACGAGGTTCGTTACGGTTATCTGGGTGTGCGGGTGGACAAGGACCCGCCGGAAACGTGGCATGAGGTGGCAGGGGTTCGCGTTCGCGGCGCCCGGATGGGCGAGGTGATGGATGGACCCGCAGCCCGCGCCGGACTTCGCGACGGTGACGTGGTCGTGGAATTCGACGGCACGCCCATCGACGACTATGACCACCTGGTCCGGCTGGTGGGGGCGACGCCCGTCGGATCGGATGTTCGAACTCGATATGTACGCCTGGGGCGGCAACAGGCGACGAATATAACGTTGGCGGAGCGCCCGATCGCCGCCCGGGAGCAGGTGGTTTTAGCCGACGGGACGGCGGTTCCCACGATCAACTGGCGAGGCGCGATATTGACGGAGATCACACAACGCATTCGCGCGGTGATGGGATTGGAGACGCGCGTGGGCGGACTGTTGGTCGTAGGGGTCAGGCCCGCCTCGGACGCGGCGGTTCGGGGTATGGACGTTGAACAGATTATTGTTTCGGTGAATGATCAACCGGTGCGGACATTTGACGAATTTCGCCAGGCCCGCGAAGCGGCGAAAGCCAACGTCCTGTTGCAATCGGCGACGCAGGACGTTTTTTCATTCGAGATGCCGAAACCTGCGCGGTGACCGGTTCGGTCGATGATCCTTTCGTGCCCATGCCAACCCGAATGATACCTATGCGAAACGTTCGCGCCTGAAACAGGAGGCAGCGACCGTTGACGGATCAAGGATCAACATAGACTCGTGGGTCGGATAAGACGACGTAAGAGAAGACCGCTCGCTTTGCGCTCGCGGCTCGTAAAGATGCGGTCCTGATACTCGACACGAGAATTCGTGGTTCACATGGAAATGTGCGACGATGGCGTGAACCAATAGCGTGTGTCTGTAGAATGCATCAGTAGCGTGCAGCAATGGAGTGCCTCGGTCGTCAGGAGTGATCGGTCTTGGCTAGGGCAGTGGTTCTGTTGTCGGGAGGGTTGGATTCAGCCACGACGGCTGCGCTGGCGGCGGAGCAGGGATTTGAATTGTATGCGTTGACGATGGCGTACGGTCAGCGTCACGAGTTTGAAATGGTGGCGGCGGATCGTGTGGCGCAATCGCTTGGCGTATGCCGGCATGTCGTGCAGACCATTGATTTGCGAGCGTTCGGCGGATCGGCGTTGACGGATCGAATTGACGTCCCACTGGATCGCGACGAGTTGGCGATGGCCCATTCGATTCCGGTTACGTACGTGCCGGCACGGAACACGATCTTCCTGGCCTACGCGTTGGCTTTCGCGGAGAGCGTGGGGGCGTTTGACATATTCATCGGGGTCAACGCGGTGGACTACAGCGGATATCCGGATTGCCGGCTGGTGTTCATCGAGGTGTTCGAGGCGCTGGCCAATCTGGGGACGGCGGCGGCGATCGAGGGTCGGGGTCGATTTCGGATCCAGGCGCCGTTGATTCGGATGAGCAAGGCGCAGATCATACTGGAAGGGGTTCGGCTGGGGATGAATTTGGGAATCACGCACAGTTGTTACGGTCCCCGGGATGATGGTGCGGCCTGCGGACGATGCGACAGTTGCCGGATTCGATTGCGGGGGTTTCAAGAGGCTGGCGTGGCCGACCCGACACGATACGCCTGAACCATCAAGAGGCTGGCGCGTCCGACCCCGCACGATAGGCAAATGACGTGAAAGTGTCGTCCACACTCTTTCATCGGCTCCCCCACCTCCAAAGGAGGTGGGCCACCCAGCCTGGAGTCCGGCTTTCGCCGGAGTGACGAGGGTTTGGCTGGCGTGGCCGACCCGACACGATACGCCTGAACCATGTCCAACGACGATCATGCGGTCTATGACGAATCATTGCGGGCGGCGGCGCGATCGCTGGGGATGGAACTGACTGCGTCTGCAATTGCACAGCTTGGGCGTCACTATGAAATGGTGGTTGAAGCCAATCGGCGGTTCAACCTGACGCGGATCACGGAAGCAGCCGCCTTTGCGGTGAAGCATCATGCCGATTCGCTGGCACTGTTGTCATGGGTCGGGCAGGGTGTGTCAGACGCTGGGGGACTAAGCGGTCGGGTGCAGGTTCTGGACGTTGGGACGGGGGCGGGTCTGCCGGCGGTTCCGCTGGCAATTGTCCGGCCTGATTGGGCGGTGACGGCCATCGATGGTACGGGTAAGAAGGCGCGATTCGTGGGTGAATGTGCTGTGGCCTTGGGATTGGCGAATCTTTCGGCTGTGCAGGCCCGCGCGGAAATCTGGAATCCCAGCGGTCAGTTCGATATCGTGGCGATGAAGGCCTTGGGACCGCTGAAACGGTGTTTGGCCACTTCCGCGAGACACGTACGACCCGGCGGATTCCTGGTGTGTTACAAGACGCCGGAGTTGGCCGCCGATGAAATCGAATCGGGATTGGGATATTCCGAGAAGCTGGGGTGGCCGGTGGCGGTGCGATACGATTATGAATTGCCCTTGGGCGACGAAGTTCTACGGCGGACGTTTTGGGTGTTTCAATCACCGGGGCGATAGTTGACCCGGTTCACCGGATGGGGGTTTGATGGCCTCGACCGGTGCAATCAGGCGGACGTGCAGCGTGATCATCTCGCTTTCGGTCGTGATGACATCGTGTGACTCGCGCATGGGTGACAATTCCTGCTTCGCCGCCGGCGGTTCCACATAATGGTCGGTATGTGAAGACGGCTGAAACGGAATTCCCAGGCTATTCAACATTTGTTCAAGCGGACCTGACGAATCGGCTGCGCCTCTTTCCGAGCCGCGACCGTCAGGGAGCGGTCTCGCGCGGTGCTTGGCGCCCTTCGCGCTGATCATTTGGGCGAGCTGCTGCGATTGTCGCCATCCTTGCACACTGATCACGTCGCCGACGGATAGCGAGATGTCGCGCGGCGACGTCGATGGGCCGGCCAGCTCGTTGATCAATTCCGGTACTTCGGAGCGGGCGATCGTCAGGTTGACCCCCAGAATCTCGGTCTGCGGGATCGCGATTGAACCTGCGAACCGGCCTCGCCGGGCGAGTTCTTCGCCGACGCCGCGACCTTGGACTTCTTCATTTATGTCATCCGTTCCAGCCTGCGCTACCGGCGAAGTCGGCGCAGCGTATTCGGTCGGCGCCACCGTCGGGCTGGTGTCGCCGAATACCATTTGTCGCCATGACGAGGCGACCACTTGGCCCCGCTGTGTGATGGATCGCTGACAGGCTAACAGGTCGCTGTTTGATCGACAGGCAACGGTCAGCACGACCGATTGATCGATGGACACCTCGGTTGGCGCATCATTCACATCCGCATGAAATGGTTCGGGGGTGGCGAATTCATCTATCGAGGCCGTCGCGGGCGCTGCTTCCGTCACTCCGGCGAATGCCGGAGTCCAGACACCCGCGTTGAGAGCTGGATTCCGGCTGGCGCCGGAATGACGCATGGGGGCCGTCGCGTGTCGAAGCGCGTCACTTTCGTCATGCGTCGCCGGCGGCGATAGCAAACCCGTTGCGAGATTGCCCGGCTGCGTCTTTTGGGCATGGCTCAACGCGGTCATATCAGACCGCTCGACGTTGGATCGGGCGGCGGCACTATCGGCGGATTCATCGAAAGCCGCCCGGCTTCGGATTTCGACCGGCTCCATCGGGCGGGTGGCGTCAGATAGCGCGATGGGTGTCGATCGGCGACTCACTTGATTCAGCGACCACAGGCCCACGGAAACGGAAAAGATGACCATGGCTGCCACGGCCAGCAGTGATCGCAACCGTGGCCAGGTCCAGGGCGTTTTTTGGCTGACCCAGGGATCGTCGCCCAGAATATGCCGCCGTTCCAGTTTTTCGAGAACTTCATTCACGAGCGACGCGGGGGCGAGCTCACGCGGCAATCGGCGGACCTCGTCCACCGTCTGCCGCAGCTCTTCCAAACGAGCCTTGGCTTCGGGATCACGTTGCAGGCGGCGCTCGACGGCATTCATCTGCGACGGGCTTAGCTCCCCGTCGAGATAGGCTGACAGTTGCTCACCCAGTCGTTTCGTTTTTCGCGGCTTCTTGCCCATTGGATTTCACACGAGTGAATCGTTCACAGTAATTTTCAATGCCTCGCGAAGCGCCTCGCGTGCCCGAAAGACTCGCGACTTCACCGTTCCGACGGGGACGTCCATGATTTCGGCGATTTGACGGTAATCACAGCCTTCGATGTCTCGCAAAACGATCATGGCTCGATGATGTTCGTCCAGTGCCGGCAGGGCTTGGGTTACGAGTTCGAGCGCTTCTCCTTTCTCGGCGACCGCGGCCGGTGACGCTGCCGATGGATCGACCGTTTCGTGCCTTTCGGGTTGGCCATCCGATCGTGTTCGATCGAGCGGCTCCACATAGCGTAGGCGGGCTTTTCGGCGATGCGTCAACGACAGATTCACGGCGATGCGGAAAATCCAGGTATAGAAACTGCTCCGTGTTTGAAAGCGGTCCAGGGCTTGATATGCCTTCAAGAACGCC
Organism: uncultured Phycisphaeraceae bacterium; assembly: GCA_964424105.1. GTDB lineage: Bacteria > Planctomycetota > Phycisphaerae > UBA1845 > UBA1845 > CAYRHJ01. The sequence continues at coordinate 17,509 of CAYRHJ010000024.1, forward strand.
TCCTGGGTCAGATCGCGGGCGTCTTCGCGGTGCCCGCAGATTCGCAGGCAGGTATTGAAAATGCGGTCCTGATAACGGGTCACCAGCAGGGCGAACGCCTGCACCTGCCCCTCCCGCGTTTGACGCACGAGCGTGACGTCGTCCGGATCGACCGTCGTCTGTGCCTGCCGCAATGCTGCTCCCATTCAATAACTTGGACGCGCAGCCCGCGATTAAGTTCCCTGATTCAAAAAGGTTATCGGGCGGGCCGGCATCCGCGATCTGCATCATCGAGACGGGCCCGGGGCGGGTCAATGACAAATTGCCGCGGCTGCGTTTCACTGGGCGGCGCATTGCGTGAAGGTCGATGAACAACTAGAAATTGGTGCCCGTTGTTGAAGAATCGCTTCGGTGCACCGAACACAGATAATGAATAGGAGGAGAACTTCCCTTGGCCGTCGCCTATAACCAACGAACCCACCGGTGCGCGGAGCTGCGCAAGGACCACGTCGGGCAAAACGTCACGCTGGCAGGCTGGGTCAATAATTATCGCGACCACGGCGGGATGGTTTTCATCGATCTGCGAGACCATCAGGGCATCACGCAGCTCAAGTTCAACCCCGAAACGGACCCCAAGGCCCACGAAATCGCACGCGGTTTGCGGAACGAGGACGTGATCGCCGTGAACGGAACGGTGGCGACGCGCGGTGACAACGTCAACCCCAAGCTGCCCACCGGTGCGATCGAGGTGGAAGTGCGGGAGGTGGACCTTCTGAACAAGTCCGCGCCGATCCCCTTCGAGATTGGCGACTCCAGCGAGACCAACGAGGAAACTCGACTGCGCTATCGCTATCTCGACTTGCGCCGGCCCATCATGCAGAAGACGTTTCGATTGCGTCATCGGATCGGAAAGGCCATCCGCGACTATTTCGACGAGGAGGGGTTCGTCGAGATCGAGACGCCCTTTTTGACCAAATCGACGCCGGAAGGCGCCCGGGACTACCTGGTGCCGTCTCGTGTTCAGCCGGGGAGTTTCTACGCACTGCCGCAGTCGCCGCAGATTTTCAAACAGCTTTTCATGATCGCCGGCTTCGATCGCTACGCCCAGATCGTGCGGTGTTTTCGAGACGAGGACCTTCGCGGTAACCGTCAGCCGGAATTCACGCAGCTCGACATGGAGATGGCCTTCGTCAAGCGCGACGAGGTCATGGGTACGGTGGATCGTTGCGTGCAGCGGATGTTCAAGACCGGGATCGACGTGGACATCTCGCTGCCCATCCCTCGCATGACGTATCAGGAGGCCATGGACCGTTTCGGCATCGATCGGCCTGATACGCGTTTTGGATTGGAATTGCGCGACGTGACCGACTTGATGCGGACGTCGGATTTCGCGGTGTTCCGCGGCGCGGTGGAGCAAGGCGGCGTGGTCAAGTGCATCCCCGTGCCGGGCGGCGAATCGCTGACGCGCAAGGTGATGGACGGATTGGGGGACGAGCTACGAGGCATGGGAGGCGGCGGATTGCCCTATACCAAGGTCACCCGCGGTGCCGACGGCGTGGAATTCTCCACGGGGGTGGCCAAGCACCTGCAACCCCTGTGCGGCGCGTTATGCGAGAAGCTCGATCTGAAGGTCGGCGACGCCGTCTTTTTCATGCCCGGGTCATTCGACGATGCTTGCAAGTATCTGCATCACGTCCGGACGCGATTGGGGCAACTCATGGGCGTCATTCCTGAAAATCGCTGGGACCTGTTATGGGTCATCGATTTTCCCCTGGTGCAGTGGAACGCCGACGAGAACCGCTGGGACAGCACGCACCATCCGTTTACAGCGCCCATCGAGGAGGACCTGCACTTGATGGACACCGATCCGGGCAAGGTCCGCGATCAAGCCTACGACCTGGTGCTCAACGGGGAGGAGATGGCCGGCGGCAGTATTCGTATCCATCGACAGGACATTCAGCAGAAGGTGTTCCGCCTGTTGGGCATCAGCGAGGAGGAGGCCAAGCGGAAGTTTACGCACCTGTTGGAGGCGTTGACTTTCGGTGCCCCACCCCACGGCGGCATCGCGTTCGGCTTCGACCGCTGGGCCATGAAGCTCGCCGGGCAACCAAGCCTGCGCGACGTGATCGCCTTCCCCAAAACACAGCGGGCCGTCTGCATGCTCACCGACGCGCCGAGTGAAGTCTCCGCAGGCCAATTGAAGGAATTGGGCATCGACCTGAAGCCGGAAGTGAAGGCGAAGCGAGATGAATGACGGAGTATCTTGAGCAAAAGGCAGGTGCAAGCACCTGCCCTACGCGTCTGTAGCGATAAGGCGTAGTATAAAGACCCAAAGGCGTGTGCGGATCAACGAGGCCGTATGGGTGATCAACAAAGGATCGCCCCGGATGAGACACGCCATGGTGGCGATGTTCGGGATCAGGCTCCGGGGACGAACCAAAACCAGTCCTGTAGGGCAGGTGCTTGCACCTGCCTTGACGAATGGCCGTCAAACCAGCAAGCGGCTATGCTTCGGCCATGCCAAGATACGTCCGCTGGCGTGAGAAAGGAGCCACGTACTTCTTCACGGTCGTGACCCATGGGAGGCGACGCATCCTTACCGGTCGGATGACGCGCGGGATGCTCCGGCGAGCATTCGCATCGGTGCGGCGGAGACTTCCGTTTGATCTCTTGGCCTATGTGTTGTTGCCGGACCACTTGCATTGCATCTGGATGCTGCCGGATGACGATGACGATTTTCCAACGCGCTGGCGGCAGATCAAGACGGTTTTCACGCGTGCGTACCTCGCCTCGGGCGGTTCCGACAGCGCTGTGACTCGGAGAAGCCGCACGGAAGGACGTCGCGGTGTGTGGCAACCGCGTTACTGGGAACATCGCATCAGCGATGAGGAAGACTACGTGCGACACCGGGATTACATTCATCTGAATCCCGTCCGGCACGGATACGTGGAGCGACCCGAAGACTGGCCGTGGTCGAGCTTCCATCGCCACGTGCGGCTGGGCACGTTGGATCCACAATGGCCCGGATTGAGCCCGGTCGAGTTGCCGGAGATCAACGAGTGATCGGGCCAATGTTTGGTGCAGGCAGGTGCAAGCACCTGCCCTACCGGACTCACGTTTCGTTTCTGAGAGGTTTCATACGAATTGCCGTACCGCGGCGACGGCCAACCGGTCGCATTCCTCGTTTTCCGGATGACCGGCGTGACCCAGCACGTGCTCGAACGTCACCTCGTGCGGTTCGCAGGCCGCAACGAGTGCTTGCCAAAGTTCAACGTTTTTCACGGGTTCGCTGTTGGCTTTCGATCCTTTTCGCCAATTGTTCTTGATCCACTTGGGCATCCACTCGGTCATGCCCCGGGTCACGTACTGACTGTCGGTCACGACGCGTACCGTGGTGGGTCGGGAAAGCGCCCGCAGGCCCTCAATAACGGCGGCAAGTTCCATTTGGTTGTTCGTTGTATCGGGCGCGCCGCCGGATTTTTTCTTGACCGCCCCCGACGAGACATGTTTCAGGATGTAGGCCCAGCCGCCCGGTCCGGGATTCCCGCTACAGGCTCCGTCGGTGTATAGAATGACTTCCGGTTCAGGCATGTCGAGTTGATACAACCGTCGTCACCGGGCGGTCAAGCGGCGAAATGCGCGGGGCATCGGTGTTCAAGCCGACATGACGGGCAGCGCGGTCAGCCGGCTGGGATCGATTTGCTCAAATACGTCTTCATATTGGTGTCGCAGGTACGTTTCCGGCGCGCCGCCGTGCAGATGAACCCAGGGGAAAACCTCGTCGGCAGGCCGCTCGCGATGCGCATAAAAACCAACGTCAACCCCCGCATCGTCAAACGCCCGACGCCAGATTTCCATCTTAAAATGTTCATCCCATCCGTCCAAGCGGGCCCCGTAACGATAGGCCAACTCGATCACGACGCTCAACCGCCTGTCCCCACGGGCGAACACCGCCTCCAAAACAGATCGATCGACGTTGTGCATGCGAATCTTGACCGCCGACTTTTGACGGCCGGCCACCGATCGAAGCCGCCGCCGCACGTCATGAAAATATTCCGGTTGAGGTTGACTCGCCCACTGAAAAGGCGTGAATGGTTTCGGCACCAGCCAACCCACCGACGCCGTCACCGACGCGGGGCCACCGCGTACCTCGCGACGCTTTTCGCTGACCGCTCGACTCAGCTCGAAAATCCCATCGATGTCTTCCTGGCGCTCGCCGGGGAATCCGGCCATGAAATAAAGCTTCACGGCTTTCCATCCGGCTTCGTACGCCGCCCGAACGCCGTCCAAAAGATCCCCGTCGGAAACTTTTTTGCGAATGGCCCGCCGCATATCGTCCTGCGCGGCTTCCACGGCAATCGTCAAGCCGCCCTTGCGCACGGAATTCACCATGAACGGAATGTTGGACAACATCTTGTCCACGCGCAGCGACGGCACGGAGATGTTCACGCCGCGGGGGCCAAAGCGCTCGTTGACGCGCCCGGTTAATTCACGCAGTTCCGGATAGTCAGCCGTCGAGAGCGAGAGCAGGCCCAGTTCCTCGATGCCCGTGCTCCAATACATCCGCTCAGCCATTTCGAGAATCTGATCCACCGTCCGCAATCGCAGAGGCCGCTTGGTATATCCGGCGTGGCAGAATCGGCAACGCTGCGGACAACCGCGCATGATCTCGATGGCGATCCGATCGTGCACGACTTGGGTATAGGGAATCAGGGGGTCGAGCGGAAACGGAGCTTGATCGAAATCCGGCGTCTGGCAGCGTTCAATTCTAGGGCGATACGCATCCGACTTCGGGGCGATGGAATCGACCGTCCCATTGTCAGCGTAGCGAACGTCATAGCCCGAGGGCACATACGCCCAATCGAAGGACCGCGCGAAATGTTCCAACATGTCTCGTCGCCGAACTCCGCCGGCCTTCATCTCGGCGTACGAAGCCAACAGCGACCGCATCGACTCCTCTCCGTCGCCCAATACGACCAGGTCCACGAAGTCCGCCACCGGCTCGGGATTGTCCGCCTGCGGACCGCCGACCACGATCAGCGGATGGGAATCGTCCCGATCGGCCGACCGCAACGGAATGTTGGCGAGATCGAGCATGGCCAGCAGGCCCGTGAAACACATTTCATATTGCAAGGAAATCGCAAATAGGTCGCAGTCCGCGACCGGTTGACGAGTATCCCACGTAAACAAGGGAATCTGCCGGGAACGCATGATGTTTTCGGCGTCGGGCAGCGGCAGATACACCCGTTCCGCACAAACCCCGTCGGTGTGATTACAAAGCCAATACAGAATCTGACAGCCCAGATGGCTCATCCCAATGGTGTAGGTATCAGGAAAACCGACGACAACGCGCACGCGGGCCCGCTCCCAATCCCCGCGGTTGGCGAGTTGATTGATCTCGCCGCCGATGTATTGGCTGGGCTGCCGCACGAATGGCAGCAACTCCGCGCTCACCCGGTCTTGCAATGACTGATGCAACACGTTGAATCGTTCCCCCTGCCGCGTTGCGGAGTCTGGAAAACGTTCACAACCCGCTCGATCATCCGTTTCCGCGACAAGCTGATTCTACGCAAAAACGCCGGCCTTGTCACCCGAACAAATCGGACCCCATCGACGCGGGCTGTTGTTGTACCGTGTCCTCGCAAGACCTAAACTTCACCGGTCATGATGAAGCCCCACCCTGTCCATCGACTTCGCGTTATATTTCGTGTTGGCCGTTTCACGCGTCGTGGGCTTACCGCTGTGGAGTTGGGCGCCGTCATCGTGATCATTGCGATCGCCCTCGCGATCCTCATACCTGCCGTCAAAAGGTTGATTCAACGCACGTCCGCCCTGACGTGCTCCCAGCAATTACGTACGATTTATCGTGCCTGCGACTCCTACCAGCTTGAATACGGAGATTGGCTGCCGGACATGGCTACGCTCGATTCGGAATGGTCGCTCCAGTCCCCGCCATCGACATGGTTCACACACCTCCCGCCTCAATACGTAGCGGACTTGTCCATGTTGATTTGTCCGGCTGACCCAGCCCGACCGCTTATCGACTTGGATCTACCGTTGGATCAACGACCTGACCCCCACAACGCTTCAAGCTATGGAATGAATAGCCTGCTTCCTATCTTGGGTTTGACGAACTTCCGGTCCGCCCCTTCCGAACGGCCGGCGGAAACGATCCTGCTCGCTGACATGGGACCCGATCACGCGCTGGCGTTGGTTCAAACGATTGACGGTCTCGGGCGATCACACGGTTGGCTGCCGTGGGACGACCGGTTCATCCCCGCGGAGGCTGGCCTGACGCATTCCTGGTTGACTGACAGGCATTTTGGACACATTAACGTTCAAAGCATGGACGGGGCTGTCCACCTCGTTCGGACGAGCGAGATGAAGATCGAGCGGATACGATCCTATTACGGCGACTGTGCAGCCGGCAAGTGTCCGCTGTGCAAGCCGCTGTCTGTGCCGCACTATTCGTTCGCGTCAGACCGGTTGTTCTGGTGGACGGGGGAATTGCCTGTTGGAAACCCATGAACATTCGAATTTCGCATCAACGATCAGGCGATTGGACCTCTTGAAAGGGGACGGGGTTCCGTGATCAGTTCGCAATTCAGTGACGATACGAACCGAAGTGCCGACCGAATGGGTCGCCGGACGGGTCGGACCGCGATAGACAGTTTTGCTGCGGCCTGCCTGGTGGGCATGGGTCTGCTGTCGTTTTGGTCGGTGAGCCGCCCGCAACCCGTGACACCGGCTGTGCAACGTCATCTGTCCGATGTTCAAGTTCAGTTCCGCTGCCCCGATGGTCATGAATTCACGCGATCCGGCAGAATCAACCGCCCGAAATGCCCGGAATGCGAGCGCGAGTCAGACACGGCCGTCACCTACTATTGTCCAGAACATGGTGAACTCCGCGCACTGATTCGGTTCGTCAGAATCGCAACGGAACCTGAGCGCGTTTCCGCGGTCAGTTTTCGATTTCGCATTTGGACGCCTGTGACAGGGCAGATTCGGTGCCCGGATTGCGGGTTGTCGCTGCGTGCCAAGAAAGTCAACCCGTTCGCCCATCAGTTGGAATAGCGTGACGTTTCCGCCGAAGTCAACGATCTGTCGAATATCGGTACTTCGGCTTGTGATAACAAACTAGGGGTTTTCGGCACACGCTGACAAAAACTGACATCGAATTCAGTTTTTAGTCAACGAGGCGTGTTACCAACACTTTCAGGAATTAAGCGTACCGTTTATCTGGTTGGCGTGTCCTTGTTGGCGTTGTTTTGGGCTTGTTTCAGTACATCCAAACGGCGACTTTAATGCCAAGATTCTGGCATCTTTTTGCATCACCAGCCGAAATCTGGTGTATACTATGGGCGTAGGGAAGCGGTGGGTGTCTGCCCGTGGAGCGTGGACCCGGCTGCGAATCACACCCCTCCCGAAACATTCCCATTGGGATCGGTCATAGGCCGAACCTGATCCAACGACAATCTTGACCTATAGGCGGAAGTTGCCGACCGCGGTTGCGTTTCGCGCCCGGCGTGGGCGTGCAGCAGAACATCCGCGGGCGCGTAGGGCGCGGAAATGCGCCTTGTCCAGGTCAGCGTTGCGTGCGGGCGGCTGAAAGGAGTCGTTCAGATGCGTTAGACAATTGCCGGTTTGAATGTGTCGGTTTTTGCCAGATAGATGTTTGATGTTTGAGAAGAGTTGATTGAAACGCGCTAACCAGGCGCATCAAGTGGAAGGAATTCTGTTTATGAGCACCAAGAGTTTGACGGTTTCAGTTTTGGCGATTGTGGCTGCGTTACTAGTTTTCCTCGGCCCCTTGGCCGCCCAGGATCGCCCGGGGATGAACCGCCCCACCATGGGCAAGGAAGTCACCTTGAGCGGACAGGTTGTCGACCTGCATTGTTTTATGACAGGGCAGTTTCCGTCGGCTGATCGTGCAAAATGCACTGCCGACTGCATCCGCAGCGGCGTGCCGGCGGCGTTGAGCACGGATTCGGGCGTGTATGTCCTGGGACAGGGTCCGACCGGTCCGGCCAAGGCATTGACCGCGCACGCGTTCCAAAACGTCGACATCGTCGGCAAGGTTTTTGAAAAGGGCGGCGTTCGATACGTGGACATCACGTCGATTACGCCCGCCAACGATGACGAGCCGGCAGACCAGGACTAGGCATGATCGAGCGGGAATCCGGAACGGTTCTTGCCTTTCGGTTCCCGAATTGGATCAAGATCAATTTCACCGCTGTGTAGGCGGTGATATGTCGGTTGGGGTTCGGTTGAAACTGAACCCACGAATAATGAAGGAGCAATGGTAATGGCAACCAATTCAATGCCAGGTAAGGGTGGATCGAAGACTCCGGCTTCCAGTAAGCCACAAACGACGAGCACGCCGGGCGCCAAGCCAGCGACACCGGGCACGTCCAGCGGCAAGCCCGCGTCGCCGCCCTCGTCAAAACCGATTCGCAAGTAACCATCCTAGCCCTCGGGGCTTGAGAATTTGATGGGTAGCAAGGAGCGGACGAGATTCAACCGGATCTCCGTTCGCTCCTTTGCGTTTCCAGGGTTGAAATCAACCGGCACCTGTGACTTTCAAGCGGTCGCCCGGCTCGTTGACTTCGGGTTCGGGGCACGCTACTCTAGTCGGCCTCGGCCATGATTGGCTGATGCTGACGAACACCCGGGATTCACGGGGCGGTCAGGATGACCTGACGACGGGCCTGCCTTTTCGCGGCGGAAGGCTCGAGCCTCAAACCCGGGCGGTCCAAGCCGGACCGATGCCGCGGCCCGTCGCGTGGCTTGTAACGTTCGTATAGTTAATAGATTGCGCTCGAGGTGCTTTAACCGGCTCTTCGGCTTTTGATGAAGCGGGGCGGCTTTTTTGCGCCGTGGGTACTCGTGACCGGCCGCGATCGCCCTGCGGGGTTTACCCGGTGGTGTAATCGGTAACACACCAGGTTTTGGTCCTGGTATTCCAGGTTCGAGTCCTGGCCGGGTAGTGAGATGAATTTAATGGCTGAACGGGCGGCCATCATCTTGGCGGCAGGCAAGAGCACTCGTATGCGGAGTGATCTAGCCAAGGTTTTGCATGAGGTCTGCGGCCAACCGATTTTGGAATATGTGATTGGGGCTTGTGAGACGGTTGGCGTGAGTCGACTGGTGATCGTTGTCGGACATGGCAAAGAGGCGGTCAAGCATAGGTTTTGCGACCGGCGAAACATTACGTGGATCGAGCAGGCTGAACAGAAGGGGACGGGACATGCTGCGTTGGTTTGCGAATCGGAGTTGGGCCAGTTTCGTGGACCCATCCTGGTGATCGCAGGAGATATGCCCTTGGTCCGCCCGGACGCGATACAGATGCTCTTGGATCACCAGGAGAATTCCGCCGCGGGTGTGACATTGGCTAGCTCGATGTTCGACAATCCGACGGGTTACGGACGCATCGTGCGTGACGAATCGCGGAGGTTGTCCGGCATCGTGGAAGAGGTTGATTGTAGTCCGGAGCAGAAGGCGATATCCGAAGTGAACATCAGTTACTATTGTTTCGACGGGCGGCGCCTGTTCGATACGCTGCATCAATTGAGGCCGAACAACGCCAAGGGCGAGTATTACATCACAGACGCGGTGCGTATCATGATTGACAACGGTCACGGGGCCGAGGCGATGTCCGCGGTGCCGCAGGCGGACGCCGAGGGCATCAATTCGCGGGCCGATCTGGCTAGGGTAAACGGGTTGATGCAACGTCGCATCCAAGAAAGCTGGATGAACCAAGGGGTCACGATCATCGACCCCACAAGTACGTGGATCGAGGCGGGTTGTGAAATCGGGACGGATACAACGATCCACCCGTTCAGTCACGTTGGCACGGGCGTCCGTTTGGGTAGCGGGTGTCGAGTGGGACCTTTTGCGCACGTCGCGGCGGGCGAGAGGATTCTCGACAACGCCGTGATCGGACCGGTCTTCGCCGCGGAAACCAGCGTGTCATCATGATGAATCGCCCCATCATTGAGAACAATGGTGACCTGGGACGACTGCGAATCTTCGCTGGGAGCAGCGTTCCCGACCTGGCGGATCGGATTTGCAAGTCCATCGGGATTCGGCGTGGCCGAGTCGCCATTGACCGGTTCCCCGATGGCGAACAGCTTATCAAGCTGGAGGACGACGTTCGCGGGAAAGACTGTTTTATCGTGCAATCCACCTGTCCGCCGGTGAATGACAACCTGGTGCAGTTGCTGATATTCATTGACTGCCTGAGGCGGGCGAGTGCGGATCGGATTACGGCGGTGATCCCCTATTTCGGCTATGCGAGGCAGGATCGAAAATCAGAGGGAAGGACGCCCATCACGGCGAAGCTGGTGGCCAACATGATCGCCAGCGCGGGCGTGGACCGTGTGCTGACGATGGATCTTCACGCGGATCAGATTCAAGGGTTTTTCGATATCCCGGTGGATCATCTGGCGGCGGCGCCGGTGCTGTGTGAGCATTTTACGAACCTGAATCTGCCGGATACGACCGTGGTTTCGCCCGACGTTGGTAACATCAAGACAGCCAGCGCGTTTACGTCGAGGCTTGGGGCGGAGCTGGCGGTCATTCACAAACGGCGAGATACCGGCCAACACGCCACGGCGGTGCGAATCATCGGAGACGTGCAGGGAAAGACGGTGTGTATTTTTGATGACATGGTCACCACGGCGGGCACGGCCTGCGAGGCCGCCAAGCTGGTTCGGGAACATGGGGCCACCCAGGTGTGCCTGGGCGCTACGCACGCGGTGTTTGCCGGCCCGGCCATTGAACGATTGAAGAAAGCGGAATTTCGATACATCGTGGTGACGGACACGATTCCGCTAAGTGAGGAAGCCAAGTGTTCGTTGAAGAATTTGACGGTGCTTTCCGTGGCGGACCTGATCGGCGAAGCGATTCGCCGCATTCATACGCATGAATCGGTGAGCGCTTTGTTTTGCTAAGCGGCTGCGGGCTGCGGGTGTAAGAGTATAGGAGAAGATCAACGTGGATATTCCAACCATTCAGGCTGAGGCTCGGACGCATTTGGGGAGCAAGGTCAATCGGCGCATTCGAAAGGCGGGGCAATTGCCGGGCATCATCTATGGTCACGGAGAAGAACCGGAGCCGATCGCCGTCTCCGCCCACGACATGAATCTACATGTCCAGCACGGCGCGCGAATATTGAACGTCGATATTGGTGGAACGGCCAACAAATACCTGATCAAAGACGTTCAGTTCGATCATCTTCAAAAAGACATTATCCATTTTGATTTGGCGCGGGTTGGTCTGCACGAACGTGTACAGGTCGAGGTGGGCATTGAACTGCGCGGGATTCCCAAGGGCGTCGCGGAAGGCGGGATTCTGGAGACGATGCGCAACAGCCTTCGCGTGGAGTGTGAGGTGTTGTCCATTCCGAAGACGCTGCACCCCTCGGTGGCGCATCTGGAAGTGGGGCAATCATTGTTGGTCAAGGAGATCGCGCTGCCCGAGGGCGTCGTGACGTTGGATGACCCGGAGGAAAAGGTGGCGATGGTTCGCATGCTGGCCATCCACGACGAGGAAACTCCGTTGGAAGGGGCGGAAGTGGCTGGGCCCGCGGAGCCTGAACGAATCGGAAGAGTGGCCGAAACGGACGAGGACAAGAGCTAACGGTGAGATGGGTGTGAAGACCCGTGGCCAAACTGATCATTGGACTTGGCAACCCCGGTACGCGGTACGCGGGGACGCGCCACAACCTTGGCTTCGTTGTCGTCAGCCGGTTATCCGATCGATGGCGAATTCCCCTTGGTCGCGAGAAATTTCACGCGAAGTGGGGCGACGGCGCCTACAAGGGCAGGCAGGTGGCGTTGTTGCAACCGATGACGTTCATGAATTTGAGCGGTCAGTCGGTTTGGCCGGCGGTGAAGTTTTACCAGGCGGCACCGGAGGATTTGTTGGTGATCGTGGACGACACGGCGCTGCCGCTGGGAAAACTCCGCATGCGAACGCGGGGTTCTGCCGGCGGGCACAACGGATTGCAGAACATTATCGATCGGGTGGGCAGTGACGAGTTTCATCGGCTGCGCTTGGGGATCGACAATGCGGACTGCCCGCAGGCGGACTATGTTTTGTCGCGATTTGGCGATGATGAACAGCCCGCGGTAGAGCGGATGGTTGGTGAGGCGGTCGAGGCGGTCGAAACGTGGTTGGAGGATGGGGCCGTCGCCACCATGAACCGCGTCAACTAGTCGGATTCGACGGACGGCGTAGGCCCTCGATCCTGTGACGTGCGGAGAATGACAAGGAGTCAGACATTGAGACAATATGAAGGCCTGTTTTTGTTTGAATCGACGTTCGCGGCGGAATTCACGAACGTCGAAACGGAGTTGCAACGCATCATGGGTCGTGCTGGTGCGGAGGTGTTGCTGGTGGCCAAGTGGGAAGACCGCAAGCTGGCCTATGAAATCAAGCGTCAGAAGCGTGGCTGTTACGTCGTTGTCTATTTCACGGCACCGCCGGGGAAAATCACGGACATGGAGCGCGACTGTCGTCTTTCCGAAGCGATCCTGCGGGTGTTGTTTCTAAACGCCGACGGCGTGTCCCGTGAACACATTGACCGCACCATCGAACGTTTGCAGGCGTCCGCATCTGGCAAATCGTCTGAACGATCCGACGAACGGCCTGGCGACGGTCGAGGCGGAGATTATCGCGGTCGGCGGCGGCAGTTCGACTCGGATGAGGATGATGACGACGTTTCGTTCGATCGCCCCAGAAGGTCGACGGCTGTCGCAACGGAGAACGTTGATTCGTCGGACGTGGACGATAACTCGTAGCAACGGCGGCAGGGCGAGGTCCCGCGGTAAGGAGCAGCCATGGCCAACTACAATCGCATCATTCTAGCGGGAAATATGACGCGCGATCCGGAATTATCCTACACGCCGTCGAGCACGGCGGTTTGTAAATTCGGCATGGCCGTCAATCGTCAATGGAACGATAAGCAGACAAATCAAAAGCGCGAAGAGGTCATGTTTGTCGATTGCACGGCCTGGGCACGATCAGCCGAGGTCATCAACCAGTATTGCCGCAAGGGAAGTCCTATTTTGGTGGAGGGTCGCCTGTCCTACGATACCTGGACCACACCCGAAGGTCAGAAGCGAAGTAAACACTCGGTTGTCGTCGAGACCTTTCAATTCCTGAGCAGCGGGCGGAGCGAGCGGTCCACGACGCCGGAGGAAGCGGGTTCTCCGGAAAGCGCCGTGCCGGATGATGTTCCATTCTAGCGTTGCATGACAGGATGCCAAATGTGGCTGATAACAGGAGGAGTTGATTCATTAAGGTCTGTACCGGGCTGAATTTCAGAGGTGTTACGCACCTGTTGAATGTGAAGCATCGGCTCGACGGAGCTAACAATGTGTGGGCGAGCGGATGATTTTGATCCCAGCTCGGATACAATAACAGGGGTCGGCGACGGTCGGTTCGAATTCGCCGCCGCATAGCTACGGGATGACGAGATGAAATTATTGTTGACCAAGGATCTGGGCCACCTGGGTATCGTCGGAGACGTGATCGACGTTTCACCTGGTTACGGGCGTAATTATCTGCTTCCGCAAGGATTGGCTACGCAGGCGACGCGGGAGAACATCAAAGCGTTGGCTGAAGAGCGAAAGCGAGCCGAAGAGCGCCGCCGTCTGCATCATGAAGAGCTGGGCCGCCGTGCGGAGCGACTCCGCGACATTGAGGTCACCATCGCCGCCGCCGCGAACGAGGAAGGTCTTCTGTACGGTTCCGTCGGGCAGCGTGAGATCGCGGCTGCCCTGCGGGATGAGGGTCACGATATTGAATCGCGGCACGTCTTGCTGCGTGAGCCGATCCGCCGATTGGATAATCTAACCGTGACCGTCCGGTTCGCTGAAAGTATCGAAGCTGAGGTGAAGGTCTGGGTCGTTCGCTCGCAGGCTACACCGGGTCGGGAAGAGGGCGACGAGCCGAGCGACGACGATCGGTAACGCCCGGCGCCCGCATCCGACCTATATCCGTTGACGACGCACTTGGGTTTACCCTGAGGTGTGAGACTATGGCCACGCTCGCCCCATCGCGCCTTTCGAACAAGGTTTCCGGCGAGCGGGTTCCCCCGCATAACATCAACGCGGAAATGTCCGTGCTGGGGGCTATGATGTTGGATCGTGACGCCATCGCCAGCGTCCTGCCCATCATCCGCCACGAAGAGGCTCGCTGGTTCTACCGCCCCGATCATGAACAGCTTTTCCACGTCATTGTGGACATGTACGACGCCAATCGCGAGATCGATCTGGTCACCGTGCAGGATGAACTGACCCGCCGCGACGTGTTGGATCAGGTCGGGGGCTTGAGCTACATCATCCAATTGGCTGAAAGCGTCCCCTCCATTGCCAACGCGGACCATTACGCCCGAATCGTTCGCGACAAGGGAATCCTGCGGGAACTGATTCGCTGTTCGCATGAAATATCAGACGTCGCCTTCGCCGACAATCAGCCGGCGGACGAACTGCTCGACCTGGCTGAGCAAAAGCTGTTCGGCGTGACCGAGCGGCGCATCTCCCGGCAAGCATCCAAGCTTCGCGACCTGCTGAAAACGATTTATGAACAGGTGGAGCTGCGTGACGACCGTTATCTGTCGGGCCTGCCGTCCGGCTTCACCGAGCTGGATGATCTGACCAGCGGATTTCAGGCGGGCGATTTTATCATCGTCGCCGGTCGACCATCGATGGGAAAGACCGCATTGGGTTTGACGATTTGCGAACACCTGGCCGCCAATGAAAAAAAGCCGGTCGTCTTTTTTTCCATGGAGATGAGCAATCAGCAGGTGGCCCAGCGCATCATGTGCAGCCGCGGTCGAATTGATTCACATCGATTCCGCAAGGGCATGCTGGACGATTCCGACATCGAGCAGCTTGCCTACGTTTGTGATGACCTCGCGGGGGCGCCGTTTTACGTGGACGACACGCCGGGCATGACCGTGTTGGAACTGCGAGCCAAGACCCGCCGTCTCGTCCGCCAGCACGACATCCAAGCCGTCTTTGTCGATTACATTCAACTGATGAGTTCGCCCGGAGCCGACAATCGCCAACAGGAGATTTCCACGATCAGTTCCGGATTGAAGGCCTTGGGCCGGGAGTTGAACATCCCCATCATCGCCATGGCCCAGCTCAATCGACAAGCCGAAGGTCGCGAGGGTCATCGGCCCCGAATGAGCGACCTGCGCGAATCCGGCGCGCTCGAGCAGGACGCCGACGTCATCCTGCTCATCCACCGCGAAGAATACTACAAACCGCAAAGCGTCGAAGCCCAGGGAATCGCCGAAGTCATCATTGCCAAACAGCGCAACGGTCCCACTGACATCATCAAGCTGAATTTCAACAAGCGACTGACGCGGTTTGACAACCTGAGTCTCGTGCACGAACCCGGCGGCCACATGCCCGCATCCGACGTGCCCTTCTAGTATGAACTTTCTCGCCGTTGACATCTTATCAGAGCCGCGACCGTTACGGAGCGGTCCGTTACGAAACGCACACTTGTCCGAGCCGCGAGCGCAAAGCGAGCGGTCCCCCGCGCCCCGTAATTTCGGCGAAAGCCCCGTCATTCCGGCGAAAGCCCCGTCATTCCGGCAAAAGCCCCGTCACTCCGGCGCAGGCGGGGTGCCCCATTCATCGCGCAGCGATGGGTGGGGTCACGATGATTGTCGCCCGGAGGATTGCGAATACGCAAGCCAACTCCTGGTTCATCATCGTCATCATCATCATCATCGCCGACCCACCCTATGCTTCGCAAAGGATGGGGCACCCATCGGCTGCACATCATCGATTCCCCCACCTCCAAAGGAGGTGGGCCACCCGGACAAATAAAGACCGCTCCCTGACGGTCGCGGCTCTGTTAAGAAGCGGGTGAAACCCGCCCTGGATTCCGGCGTTCGCCGGAATGACGGTTGTGGGTTGTCTGGATTCCGGCCTGCGCCGGAATGACACAGGCAGGCGCGCGCCGGAATGACACAGGCAGGCGCGCGCCGGAATGACGCACGCAGACAGTCGCGGCTTGGTCATGAAATTGCCGACGAATAATCCGAATTATCCCGATTGACCGGCCAGCGCCCTATAGCTCGGAACCCTTCCATCTGCGAACATTTGAATGACCTGCGGATAGGCGATGCACTCCTCCGCGAACACCCGATCCGCCAACGACTCGGCTGTATCATCCCGACGCACGGTAACGCGACGCTGGAGTATGATCGGGCCATGATCGTACTCGTTATCGCAGTAGTGAACGGTGCATCCGGATTCCTTTTCACCTGCCGCCAGAACGGCTTCGTGAACCTTCAATCCGTAATACCCGTAGCCACCGAATTTGGGCAACAGCGCCGGGTGTATGTTGATCACCCTGCCTTGGTAGCGAGGCGGTATTCGCCATAGCGTCGTGAAACCGCATAGGCAAATCAACTGCACCCCGGCAATATCCAACAGACCGGCCATTCGTTCGTGGAAACCGCTTTCATCATTGGCGCTCGACTGCACGACATGCGTCGTCAACCCGCACTTGGCCGCCCGGTCCAATCCCTGTACGCCATCCCGCGAGCTGATGACGCACTCGACACGGGCGCTGAGTGTGCCCGCCGCGATGCATTCATGAATGTTTTGCATCGTCCGGCCTGATCCCGAAATCAGCAGGCCCAATCGCAATGGATTCGTTTCAACCATGCGGTCGCATCAGCAATTCTAGATGATCGGCCCCAACGTCCCTGACTGACGCGGCGGCGGTTATGCATCATGCCGGCTGCTCGCCAGTCGTACCGGGAATCACGCTGTCCCGCGATGTTTCATTCGCAGCCGCCGGGTGCTCGGCAGGGTCGCGGAACAGATCGATCTTCATCCAGTCTCGGCGAGACCAGCGACGGCAAAACCAAATTCCCGACAAGATAATCAAGACGGATGCGGCGATCCAAGGCCCCAGGCTTCCCAGGTCGGGGCGCAGCTCCGCCATGGCGAAGCCCCCGCCGATGACCACGATCCAATGCGACACTGCGAAGACGATGGACGGCACCAAAGTATCGCCGGCCCCGCGCAGCGCATTGCTGTAACCCATCATCAGGGCGTCGAACACCTGAAAAACGGCTGCACAGACCATGACCAAGGCCCCAATGCGAATGACGTCCGCATCCGCACAGAAGAACCCCACCAATTCGTTCCGCCATATGAAATAGATCAACGACATCGCGATCATGTAACACAACATCAACACCGTGCACACATGGGTCAATCGAACCGCTCGCAACGGATCTCCCGCACCGATCGATCGACCCACCAACGAGCAGATGGCCATCCCCACCCCCATGCAGGGAATGAAACTGACCCGCAAGTACTGCCATGCCGCGTTGGTGGCGAGTTGATGCGTCTTTCCAAAATAACTTCCCACCAGCACGACCGTAAACGTGGCCCAGACAATCACATCACTGCACCACTGCCATCCACAAGGCCCACCGACCCGTACGATCTTCAATATCTTCTGAACGTCCAATCGCCACGTGGAACGACTCTGAAATTCGCGGTCCATCTCGCTCCCGCACAAACACCAGACCAATCGCACCGCCCGGTAACTCGTTCCAATCACCAGCCCCCAAGCGGCCCCGGCGACTCCCATCGCCGGCAGCCCGAATGACCCGAAGATCAACACATAGCTCGCCCCCGCGTTCACCAGCAGGCCCTCCAACGCGGTGACCATGGTCACCATCGGTCGATGGATCCCATTGAAAAAGGCGCACAAGGCCGCGTTGATTATCGTCGGCCCGACCGTCCAATATGCGATCGTGATGTATTGCTTTTCAAGGTCCTGAATGGCGGAGTCATGCCCGGCCCATCCAATGACCGCCGGCAAGAATGGCCACAATAGGCCGCCGATCAACCACAGGGCCAATGACAAATACAATCCCTGCCAAGCGAATGCGCTGCAACTTCGCCGATCCCCCCGTCCCAGGGATTGCGACGCCAGCGTCGTGATGATGCTGACCATGCCCAGGCCAATCACGATGTAACAAAACATGATCATCTGGCCCGGCAGAATGGCGGCCAATGCGTCGGTGTCACCGGTTCGGCTGATCATCCAGTAATCCGACACGTCCATCAACATGCGGCAGCAGTTGGCCACCACGATGGGGAAAGACATGCGAATCACTTCAATGATTTCGTTGCGATCGCCCACCCAACGTGTGACGATCCTCGAAAAGGTCGTAGACATATGGCCCCGCCATAACGAAAACGAAAAAACCCCGGAAACCGCTTGGGCTCCCGGGGCTGGTTTAGCACGTCTTTCTCGATGCAGAACCCTAGGAACCCGCCTCCTTTGCGCACACACGGTCATTGACCGGCGTGACGGTAAATAGACTGCCCTGTTGGTTCAACATCTGCCTCGCTCCTGAACAATACCGTTTATAGCACACGGTCGCGGCCGGTGTCAACCCTTCACGGAACAACCGCGGGGTCCCGGGTGCATGACACTTTAGGCGGAGCCATTGCGCCGCCCCGAACGGGGCGCAGGACGGTAGCCACGGGTGAAGCGAAGCGCAACCCGTGGTTGCCAGTCCGCCCCACAATGACCGCCCCGCAAGGGGCGGAGGAGGTTGCGCCGGCTTCCTCCGCCCCTGCCGGGGCGGGGGTTCATAGGGTCAGGTTTCCACGGGTTCCGCCGCCTGCGGCGGCTCCACCCGTGGCTACGTTCCGTCGCCCCTTGCGGGGCGAAGATCTACCCGCCTAAACTGTCACGGACCGTCGGGTCCCACACTTGGGCGAAATCTCGCAACGCGTCAAGCTCAAGAGATTGGGCACACTTCGCGAAACTTTCGACAGGATCGGGCGAAATGTTAAGTGCGAATAGGCCGGACGTGTGCAGCTTTCAATGATTCAAAAATCGATGTCCCCATCGAGAATCATCGAATGTTGAATTTTGATGCAAGCGGCGTCGCCATGGGCGGGCTCGTCGCCTTTCTTGCCTACGCATTGGCAACTGGGAGCGAAACCCTTGGGGCAGCAGGACTCTGCCGATGCGCCTTCGACTTCACATTTACAACTTCCACCGGGAAAACTTTTGACGTCGTCGTCGGCCAACTGGGCCGCCAATCTGTTTCCGCCGATGCCGATTGCCCGATTCCGATTGACAAATGAAATCGCTTCCGCCCAATTCAAGGGGCCGTCGGCCGCCCGCAAACGATTCTGGACAGGCTCGTCGTCAACACCCAGCAGGAACGTTCCCCGAAAGGGTCGCCGCAAGGCTAGCCACGCATCCCGATCGGCATCGAGATTGGATTTGAACTGCCGCCAGGAGTTTCCGTTAGTTACGTCCACCAGCGCATCCGCCGCCCACTGGGGAATGACCCAATCGTTCGGATCGCCCGTTACCATTGGATCGATGGTTACCGAAACCCCATTGTGACCTGCGGGCGCGACGGTCAGCCAACCTTCGAAGCGAATGTCAGACGCTTCACCTCGCATCGTGTCGGCGTTGATTATGGAGCTTGCGTCGAACTGGACTCCAATTCTTGTCGATCCCCGCTCGCCCGCGAAAACAGTCAAAAAACCGTCGGCGTGCAATACCACTTCTCCGTGTCCTTGGTAGAATCCGATCGGCGACTGGGCTTGGGCTGTTCCTATAATCACGCCCAACAACAGCGCGGACCGCTTGGAGATTTGCATCGTCACTAACTCCTTAGTGACAGGACCGTTCAATTTCTATCGGGCATTGTCGGGAAAGGCATCCAACCTCGTCAAGTGAAATATCAAAAAATAATGATGTGCGTGAACAAACATTTGAAAGGACTGATTCTTGCAACCCTAACACTTTTGGTCATGGATGGCCAAACAGCCGCAGGCGGCGGTTCTGACGTCGTTCATTGCGGGCATGGGGCCGGCGGTGCGGTTTACACAGATTTCGACCCGCATGGGGGTCAAGACCCTCGCCAATACGCGCCATCATTTCCAGTTGATTTTATTCACCTTAAATTGGATTTGGTTTTCGAGCAGTTGGAATCCAAGTCGTTTTCAGGCTCTGCGACCTATCGACTGCGGGCTGTTCGCGACGATGTGCGTATGCTAACCCTCGACGCCGTCGATCTTTACATTGAAAGTGTGCGCGACGAATCCGGTGCCGATGTCAAATTCCGACATGACGCCGAAAAACTTTTCCTCACGTTTGATAGACCACTGCCAGCCGATTCCGACTCTGTCTTGGTCATTGAGTATCGCTGCGTGGATCCGATCGAGGGAATGTACTTCGCCGTTCCCGATGATGCCTACCGTGACCGTCCTTTCGTGATTCACACGCAGGGCGAAACGGAAACTTCCCGTTATTGGTTTCCTTGCCTCGACTACCCGGGCGATCGCCTCACGACCGAGGTGGTGGCAGCCGTGCCGCGGGATTTCTTCGCCTTGTCGAATGGCGAATTAATGGAAGTCACGCAAGACAACAAAAACCGTCGCGCGATCTATCATTGGAAACAGCAGATTCCGCAAGTCTTCTATCTGGTCACGCTGGTCATCGGTCAATTCGACGTGGTTTCTGACGATTGGCGCAATGTCCCGTTAACCTATTACGTTCCGCTGGGTCGGGCCGACGATGCCCGGCGCACCTATCGGCGAACGCCTGAAATGGTGGAATTCTTCTCCAAGATCACGGGCATTGACTATCCCTACGAAAAGTATGCGCAGGTGAACGTTCCGCTGTTTCGATTCGGCGGCATGGAAAACACGACGGCGACGACCATGAACGACCGAATATTACTCGACGCACGAGCGGCCATCGATAACGACGAAGATGGCTTGATTTCGCACGAGCTGGCTCATCAATGGTATGGCGACCTGATCACCTGCCGATCCTGGCCTCACATATGGCTGAACGAGGGTTTTGCGACGTTTCTTTCGTCATTGTGGCGGGAGGAAGGGTTTGGGCGCGAAGATTACCTGTATGAATTCTGGCAACGGTTTCAGGGCGTGGCGAAAGTCGATCCAACGAACAAGCCGGGCGCCATCGTGCTGCACCGTTACTCCGATTCATTCGAGCCGTTTTTTCACAAGGGGGCGCTGGTCTATAACAAAGGCAGTTGCGTCCTGCACATGCTGCGTCATCAACTGGGTGACGATTCGTTTTTCAAAGCCGTTCAGGCCTATACGCGGCGTTTTCGCGAAACACTGGTCGAGACCGACGATTTGCGGCGCACATTCGAGGAAATCACCGGGCGAAATCTGGAACAGTTTTTCGATCAATGGACGAATCGACCCGGCGTGCCCCGGCTACAGGTGGACTATCGTTGGGACGCGGGGGAAAAACTGGTCGTCGTTGATATCGCGCAGACCCAGCCGATTCACGACGGTGTACCCGCCTTTCGGTTTCCCCTCGATTTATGTGTTCGTTCCGGCGGCGAGGAATATCGAACCACGGTTGACGTCTCGACACGACAGGAGCAATTCACGCGGCGATTCGACGAGGCACCCGACCTATTCAGCGTGGACCCGTCGGCTGGCTTGCTCATGGAATTGAAAGTTACAAAGCCCCGGTCAATGTGGTTGACAGAGCTTAACGAGGGACCGACGACGATTTCAAGGATCGTCGCGGCTCGGCATCTATCGCGATGGGACCGACCGGAGGTGCTCGACGCGCTTGCGGACGTCGTTCGAGACGACAAACTTCACTGGTCCGTGCCTAGTGAAGCCGCCTTGTCCTTGGGCACCTTACAATCGCGGTCGGCCATGCTTGCACTCATTCAGCTCTTGGAAGCCGGCATCGACGAGCATCGGACGAGACGGGCCGTCGTTGAAGCGCTGGGCCGATATGACGATCCCGCCGCGGCGAGCATGCTGTTGCCCGTGGCCCGCTCGGACGTGAGTTACAACGTGGAGGCGGCAGCTACACGTGCGTTGGGAAGGATGCACGCGAGCCGAGAGCGAGTGATTCCCCTTCTGGTTGAAAACACCGAAAAGGATTCGTACGAAGACAGAATACGCGTGGCCGCTATGGAAGCGCTGGCTGACTTGAATGCGGACGAAGGCGTAGCGCCGGCCAAGAAATTCGCGACCTACGGTTATCACGAGCGCTTGCGAGCCGATGCGATCAGGGTGCTGGGGAAATTATCCCAAGCGCGGGAACGACGGGAGGGCATTCGTAGTTTTCTTCTGCCGTTCCTAAACGATGTTCAACCGTGGTCACAAGAGGCTGCGTTCGATGCCCTGTCTGAGATTGGCGACGAGCGGTCGCGCGAGGCCATCGAAAACCGATTGGCGGGGGCGATGTCGATGCGTACCCGCCGGACGGCGGAGGCCGCATTGGCTCGTATGATGGAATCTGCACCGCCCGATTATGTGCGGTCTCTTCAACAGGAACTGGAGATTCTTGGCCGTCAGATTCATCGGTTGGAAGAACAATTGGACCGTGTTGAACAACTCGTACCCTCCGGCGAATGAATCGAACACCTTGGCGACCGGGCCCAAGAATGGCCATGCGGGGCTTGTTCCCATCCAAGCCGCTAACGGGCAATCTGTTGGCCTTGGCGATTGGCCGGTGGCTTGATCGACAGGGTCTTTCAGTTCTCCCGAATTATCGAAAGCGGGGCGGCGCAGGCCGGAATCCAGAAAACGCTGCCTGGACTCCGGCGTTCGCCGGAGTGACGATCAGGACGATCCCGCTCGCGCTACCCTGGCGAAAAACGTAAAATTGAAAGACCCTGGGCGGATCGATTGCCGACTTTCATTCTGCACCCACGATTGGTATCATGCGGGTCGGCACGTGAGGCCTGAAGAGTGTTGAATCTTGGGTGGTCGAATTCGCAAGTTTAATGATCCAGTCACTTCCTGATTTCATGGGCCGCACCAACGCATCCTATTGAAGGGTCAGATGCATGAATAGGTCTTCGAGGGCATGTTGGCGGGTCGTTTCAACCGGCGGTTGGATGTTGACGTGTCTGGCGGGTTGCTTGGAGGACCGGCCCGCCTCCGCGGTGTCAGAAAAAATGCCCGCCGAACAGTTCGTGATTCTGACCCCCACGAACGAGTCCATTCGCGACGCGTTCGGATTCGAGTTCTCGAGCTGGCATCGACAGAATTATGGTGTCGAGGTGGATGTTTCGTGGATTGTTCGCGGCACCCCTGAATGTGTCCAATACGTTGAGGATTTTTACACGCTGCCCAGCGAAGTCGCCCCGCGGACGGCGCCGGATGTTATTTTCGGCGGAAGCGTCGTGGACCATACCTTGTTGGCGGAGCGAGGCCGATCCATTCCCGTCGAGCTGGGAGACGTTATCGCTGACTTGCCCACCGAGGTGGCGGGTATTCCGACGCGAGACAAGCAGAATCGCTGGTTCGCGACGAGTCTTACCAGTTTCGGAATCCTGTTTAATCATCAAGCAGGTCAGGCCTACGGTTTGGAACCGCCCACTCGATGGTCGGATCTGGCGGATCCGCGATATTACAGTTGGATGGCGATTGCGGACCCGCAGGTGAGCGGCAGCAATCGCTTCGGGATGATGCTTGTACTTCAGCAACACGGATGGTCCGAAGGCTGGGGAATTCTCATCCGTATCCTCGCTAACTCCCGAGCCGTGGTGGGCACCAGCTCCAGAGCGCTGGACCAGGTTCAGGATGGCGTTTCCTTGGCGGCCTTTGCGGCGGACGTGGACGGGATGAGCCGTGCCGAGCGGTTCGCGCCGTTGCTGTCCTACATTCAGCCGGAGGATGGCACGGCTGTCACTCCGGACGCGCTCAGCCTGCTTCACTGTTCCACCAACCGCAAGATCGGTGAACGATTTCTTCGCTATTGCCTGAGCGACGCCGGGCAGGAGTTATGGTCCGTTCACCAGGATCGTCGAAGAATTTACCAGCCGACGCTTTACCACTACCCCATCTCGCCCACGTTCTATGAAAAGCGTTGGGATGATTTGGCGCTCAAACGAAATCCGTTGACCGACGATTCCGGGCTACGAATCGACGCCGTCGAAAGCCACCGGCAGATGCGGGCCATCGCTCCACTGGTGACGGCCGCCTGCGGAGTCAACCATCTCGAATTACATCGCCTGTGGGGTAAGATCATCAACGCCGGTATGCCCGCTGACGCCTTGGCTGCGCTGCTTGAGCCGCCCCTGAGCGAAGAACAGGCCTTTGCAATGGCAGACGAGTATCAGAAAGCGGAACCAGTGGCTGCGGCGGCCATTCTGCATCAATGGACCAGTCGATTTCAGGAACAGTACAAGCGCATTGGAGAGATGCTGGTTGATCTGACAGCAGCGCCGACCGGTCGACCTGCGCATTAGGCAGCCGGTCGCACGATACGACTTGGGGCATGAGCCATTGAACATGCAGCAATGGGCTACGCCCGTTTACGAGCTGGATTCCGGCTTTCGCGGGAATGACGTATGCGGCTTTCGCCGAAATGACGGAATGGGTTCGAATGACGATGAGTGGACCGCGACTAATCAGGGGAGCATTGAAATCCTATGCAAAGCAGCGCGACAACCGTGGAGCAATACTTGGCTTCACTTCCCGAAGATCGTCAGAAAGCCTTGCTGGCTGTCCGCGAGGTTATTTTGAAGAACCTGCCGGCGGGATACGAGGAGGGCATGCAATACGGGATGATCGGATACTTCGTCCCGCACAGCGTTTACCCTGCCGGCTATCACTGCGATCCGACTCAGCCGCTGCCGTACGCCGCATTGGCCTCTCAAAAGAACTACATGTCGGTCTATCTGAATTGCATGTACGCGAACACACCTCAGGAAGTCTGGTTTCGCGAAGCTTGGGCGAAGACCGGCAAGAAACTGGACATGGGCAAGTGTTGCGTTCGATTCAAGAAAATCGACGACCTTCCGCTGAACGTCATTGGTCAAGCCATCAAGCGCGTTCCTGCGAAGCAATACATTGCGCTTTACGAAGCGGCTAGGAGCAGTTCCCAATCGCGAGGGCAAAGCGCCCCCAAACCCAAGACCACGATCAAGAAGACCGCGAAGTCGACCGCGAAGAGTCGCGCGAAAACGCCCAGTCGGGCTGATCGCAAGTCAAGCGTGTAGACACTTGGGGCCTGGCGCCCCTGGTTTAATGAACCAGCGCTCCGCCGATTCATGGACCGCCTGCCTGCGCGTATTCGTGCGGAGAATGGCGAGTGAGCAAGCGGGAATCAGCCGCCAACGCCAGCCAGGCGGCGGGCGTGCTCGCGTTGAACGGATAGACTCAATTTCAGCGTGCCGGCAAGAAGGTTGTTGCCGCCGGGCGTCTTGTCGACGCAACTCACGCCGTAGCGGATGCGCCCATTTCCTAGCTCACGAACACTTTGCACGCATACTTGCCCTGCATACTCGGCGCCTTCGTGAAAAAGCTTAGCGGAGACAATGTTGGCCACGACATACTTCAAACTCGATGATAGTGCGAAGCCCGTGACACTTACATCCAATAGTGGACAGTTCGTCTCCCTCCCAAATTCAACGGTCAGTCCCGCGATCACAGTGGAGACGCGATAGCATTCGCGGGTATCCGCCGAGACCGGCTGGCCAACCGTTTCAAAGGTGATGACGTAATTGGGTTCCGTTTCGACGTCGCCGATGACGCGTGCGGCCTGCTTGACGAAGTCTTTCCCACTGTGAAAAAAGGCCATAATTTCTTGATCGGAAATGACTTGGGTTTCGCGCTTCTCCATTTCCACGTGGTATTGGCCGTCCACAGCTCCGACGACCTTGGCTGGGTGCAGGAAACGCCGGCGCATTTCATTGGGGAGTTGCAGGAATACGTCTTGACCTAAGCCCAACATTTCGATTGCTCCGCCACCCACGATGGCAGTGTCCGATTCACGTGCCCAATACAGTGATCGACCATCGAACTGGGCGGCAACAATCTGAAAGTTGCGCCGCACATCAAGTCGAATTATCGGACACCGTCATGCGATAAAGGTTCACCAAGAATCGATGCACTGAAAGCGCCGATGAAAAGTGGGCAGTGAACAGTAGAAGCTGGTTGGGGGTCGCACCGTCGACCATGGCGCTATGTCCCATTGACCAACATTTTGGTGATGACGAAATGAATGACGATCGCACGCCAACGATAGTGCCTGAAGTGGTGGACCGCATCCTGGACAGGGCCGAACTGCCGTCGCTGCCCGAAGCCGCTCTCCGACTTCTCGAATTGTGTCGCGACGAACGCGTTGGTACGCAGGAGATCGTCAAGGTACTGGAGCTGGATGCGGCGCTGAGCGCCCGATTGCTGAGGGTAGCCAACAGCAGCTACTTCGGCCAACAGTACCTGGTCAGCACCTTGACGCGAGCCGCGGTCGTACTGGGAAATGAACACCTGCGGGCCGCGGCACTGGGATTCCTGCTGACTCGCGGCTGGAACCGATTGGGCCACGACGATTTCGATATACGCGAGTATTGGCGCGACAACATCATCCGCGCCTGTTTGGGGCGTGAATTGGCGACGGTGATGAAATTGCACCCGGCGGAACAGGCCTTCCTGGTCAATCTGCTGAGCGATCTCGGGACGATCGTCATGGTCACCTACTATGGCAGTGAATACATCGATATTTATCGGCAGTATCGGTTCGATTCCACGGCTCGATGCCAAGTGGAGCGCGACGAGTTTCAGACGGACCATGCGACGGTGGGCAGGACGCTGGCACTGCGTTGGAAGCTCCCCGAATCGTTGGTCACCGGAATCGGACGACGTTGTGCTGAGCCCCCCTACATGCAAACGCGAGACCCTTCGTTGATTATGTGGCAACTGTCGTACTTCTGTGCCCAAGTTCCATTCGCCGCTGACAAGCAAACGGCCCAAATCAAATCCGCGCTGCGACATTTGGCCATCTGTTCCTTTGGTTTGTCTTTTGAGGCACTGAGCGCCGCATTCCTAGCCGCCATCGACCAATTCAATTTTCTGCGCGATGTGTTTTCCGACCTTTCACCCGCCGATTGCGATGCTACCACGTTGATGGCCGAGGCCTCGACGCTCTTCGATTCGATCGACCGAGAGGTGGCGGAGCGCGTTTCCATTTCGTAAGATCGGTCTGCGCGACAATCATGCCATGCGGCACCTGACCCGCCACAAACTCGCCGACGAACGACGCCTAAACTGTTTTGAGAGATAATCATAGCCCGCCCAGCCCGCGTCTGGGTTAATTGGTGATGGTCGATGCGATCATCAACGAATACGGATTTGACGCCGGCGCGACCGCGGCGCATAAATCGATCTCCTACGGAATGGGTTGAAAGGCGTTATGGGGCTGGTGGTTCAAAAATTCGGCGGGACCAGCGTGGCCGATGCGGGCAAGATCCATCGTGCCGCGCGGCGAGCGATACGGGCCCGCATGAGCGGGCAACGCGTCGTCATGGTTGTGTCGGCGATGGGGCGGACCACGGACAAGCTGTTGGCGCTAGCCGGGGAGGTATCCGCTAGTCCCTCGAAACGCGAGCTGGATATGCTGCTCACCACGGGCGAACAGGTCAGCATCGCGCTGTGTGCCATGGCCATTCACGACGCGGGTCACGAAGCCATCAGCCTGACCGGCGGTCAACTGGGGCTGGTCACCGACAGCGTGCATACCAAGGCTCGCATTCGCAAGATCGAGCGCCAACGGATGGAACGTGAGCTGGACGCGGGTAAAATCGTCATCGTCGCCGGTTTCCAGGGCATCGACGATGCAGGGGAAATCACTACGCTGGGCCGAGGCGCTTCGGACACGACCGCAGCCGCGTTGGCGGCGGTGCTGGGCGCGGAACTGTGCGAAATCTATACGGACGTGGATGGCGTCTACACGGCTGATCCCCGACTCGTCCCCGGCGCTCGCAAAATCGACCGTATCAGTTACGATGAAATGCTGGAAATGGCGTCGGCGGGCGCGGGAGTCATGCACGGCCGCGCTATTGAGTTTGCCATGCGATTCGATGTGCCGATTCACGTTCGCAGTTCGTTAACCGATGCGCCGGGAACGATGATAGTGAAAGAAACCGAGGGGATGGAGGCGGTGGCCGTCCGGGGCGCGACGCTTCGCGAAGGGCTGTCCACGGTGGCATTGATCGGGGTTCCCAACACGCCCGGTTTGGCCGCG
The DNA here is from genome assembly GCA_964424105.1 of uncultured Phycisphaeraceae bacterium. Lineage (GTDB taxonomy): Bacteria > Planctomycetota > Phycisphaerae > UBA1845 > UBA1845 > CAYRHJ01. The sequence goes on from CAYRHJ010000024.1 coordinate 45,547, forward strand.
GCGGTCTTCGGCGCCCTGTCGGCCAAGAACATCATCATCGACGACATCATTCAGAACGTTTACGCCCACGAAGAGTTGGCCAACATCGGTTTCCTTGTCGATGGATCGGATGCGCCGATGGCCCGGGAGATTGCCGAGCGCCTGGCCCGTGAACATCAGTTTCAGGGCATCGAGTTTCACGACAGCGTGTCCAAGGTCAGCGTCATCGGCGTGGGCATGCGCTCGCACTTCGGCGTCGCAGCCACGATGTTCGGCGCGCTCGCCGCAGCGAACGTCAACATTCATAATATTTCCACCAGCGAGATCGTTATCAGTTGCATCGTGGATCATGCGGATGGACCCAAGGCGCTGGCCGCGGTGCATGACGCATTTGATCTGTCGTCATTGAACGGCGACGCGATCAACAATGGCGGGCCGGCCTGATTCACTGCGCATCGTCCCGGCGAAATCGTTTGGCGGCGGGATTGTCCCTCAGAATCCGCAATCATCGAAACGCAAGCGTCAACCCGGCTAAAACCGACTTGAAAGTCGAGTCATGAACATCCGTCGAAAACGCCGCCGCGTTCCCCCGACCATTCAGTTGCCGGCCTATCATCGCCGTCACCCTGGTACGATTTGGTTGGCGCTCATCATCGTCGCCCTCGTATTGCTGCGACAAGTTGAACCGAGTCAACCTGTTCGGCCAAACGCCGATGACGACATGCAACGATTGCATCAAGGCGTCTTCGACGTTACCCGCGTGGTGGACGGCGACACGATCAACATTGACGTGCCCGACGGCAAATTCGATACGACGCGGATTCGCCTATGGGGCGTAGATACGCCGGAGGTGGCTGGCTCGCCGACGGGTGATATGTTCTGGGGCGAGCAGGCATCGCGGTTCGCCAAATCAACGCTGGAAGGGCGGCAGGTCAGATTGGAGTTGATCGCCGGCGCGACGCGCGACAAATATCGCCGATTACTGGCCTACGTATTTGTCGAACCGTCGGGCCAACTGTTTAACGAGATGTTGATTCGCCAGGGTCATGGCTACGCGGACACGAGATTTCAACATCCCATGAAAGCGCGATTTCGTGAATTGGAAGACGCTGCGCGGGCCGGGCGGGTCGGGCTTTGGCGAGAGGTCACCGTTCGCGACATGCCCGGCTGGCGACAAAAGTTGGAAAAACCACGATGACAACAGCCTCAAGAACTGCGTCCGTTTTGACGCGTAGCGGATATTGGGTTCGATAATGGCCTCGATGCGAGGGCGACCCTATGGAAGGCTTCGACCACGCAAGCCAACAAGCTTGCAAGCCGCTGCCCACGTTCGCTAGAATCAATTCTTGCGGGCATCGTGCACTCTGCAAAGCGATTGTCAGAAAAGCTGTTCAGCCGATGCACCCGTGCATGTCCCCCTGTGGACTCGCCGATTCAGTTTGGCCATCGTGGAATTGGACGGACCGTCATGAAATTCTTTGAAACCGTGCTCGACGTGATTGGCCGCACACCGTTGGTCAAGTTGAACCGCATGAGCGATGCCGCGATGGCCACCGTTCTAATGAAACTCGAGCAACTGAATCCTGGTGGCTCGGTGAAGGATCGTATGGCCTTCTACATGATCCGCCGTGCCGAGGAACGCGGCCAGATCAAGCCCGGTGCGACCATCGTCGAAAGCACGTCCGGCAATACCGGTCTGGGCTTGGCCATGGCGGCCGCGGTTCGCGGGTACCGATGCATCTTCACGATTCCGGACAAGATGAGCAAAGAAAAGATCGACATGCTTAAGGCCTACGGCGCGGAAGTCATCGTAACCAAGACGGACCTGCCGCACGATCATCCCGATAGCTACGTGGAAGTGGCCAAACGGATGGCCCGCGAAACGCCCCGCGGTTTCTATGCCAATCAATATCACAACATGGATAACCCCGAAGCCCACTATCTGACGACGGGGCCCGAAATCTGGGAGGACACCGACGGCACGATTGACTGCCTCGTCGGCGGGATCGGAACCGGCGGAACAATTTCCGGAGCCGGGCGATATCTAAAGGAGAAGGCAAAGGAAACGGGACATCCCTTGCGCATCGTCTGCCCGGACCCGGTCGGCAGCATCTATTTCGATCGGCACAGAGGCAACACCGACGATCGATCGAGCGTCTACGTTGTAGAAGGCATCGGTCATGATTTCATGGTCGACACGTTGGACTTCTCCGTGATTGACGAGGTTCTGCCGGTGAGCGACCGCGACTCGTTCCTCACCGCACGAAGATTGACCCGCGAAGAGGGCATCTTCGCCGGCGGGTCAGCCGGGACAGCCTTGTTCGGTGCCCTGCAAGTGGCCAAACAACTGGGACCGGGAAAACTGGTCGTCGTTATTTTGCCCGATTCCGGCGACCGCTATATCAGCAAGTGTTTCGATGACGAATGGATGAAAGACATGGGATACCTGGGCCTACAGGAGCGATTGGGAACCGTCCGCGAGTTGCTCCAGTTCAAAGGCAACCACGTCGAATTCGCCTCGCCAGACGAATCACTGGCCAGCGTCGTCAAGCGAATGAGCGCACTGGGGATCTCGCAGATGCCGCTTTCGCATGCCAACGGCGAACCCTTCGTCATGATCCGAGAGGCCGACGTCCTGCAAAGCCTGATCCGCGGCGATTGCAAGCCGGCCGACAACATCCTGCGCGTCGCCACGCCCATGCGCGGTCAGGTATCGATGGACGACTCCCTTTCCAAGGTGCAAAAGGTGTTCGACCAAAACAACGTCGCCGTCGTCATGGACAACGGAACCATCGTCGGGATCGTTGGAAAAATCGACGTCGTCGAATTCCTCGCCGCCAGAAGCTGATTCCAAGAACTCGCCGCACGTTGGCGAACCAGCAGCCCCACGCTACCATGCATTTCGCAGCATTCGATTTCGCGCCGGAGCCACAGATATGAAAAAAGTTACCACGGGCGGCGGCTGGCCTGCTGTCGCCTATGCCCTGCGCGCCGCACGGAAGGCGAAGGGCCTGCACAAATTCTATCAAGCCCTGCGCAGTCGCAACGCTTGCAAAACGTGCGCACTGGGGATGGGAGGGCAACGCGGCGGGATGGTCAACGAAGCCGGAAGCTTTCCGGAAGTCTGCAAGAAGTCCATGCAGGCCATGGCCGCCGACATGCAACCGCCCATCCCCGCGGACTTTTTCCGCCAAAACGGGTTCACTCGACTGCGACGAATGACGCCCCGTGAATTGGAACACGCCGGACGACTGAACGAGCCGGTGTTGGCAAATGCCAACGACGAGGGATACAGCCCCATCTCCTGGCCCGATGCCATCGACTGGTGCGCCGACAAGTTCAGCCACGCCAAACCGGACGATCATTTCTTCTACTTCAGCGGTCGAGCGTCCAATGAAGCCGCGTTCCTATGGCAATTGTTCGCCAGACTGCTGGGAACCAACAACGTCAACAATTGCAGCTACTACTGTCACCAAGCCAGCGGCGTGGCCATGAATAGCGTGCTGGGATCAGGGACGGCGACCGTTGTTCTCGACGATCTCAAACACTGTGACCTCGTGTTTCTGATTGGCGGCAACCCCGCTTCCAATCATCCCCGCTTGATGGGCATGCTGGCCGACGTGCGCCAGCGGGACGGAAGGGTCATTGTAATCAATCCGCTTCGCGAGCAGGGACTGGTCAACTTCAGTGTCCCTTCTCGCGCCGACAGCCTCTTGTTCGGATCGTCCATCGCCAGTGAATACCTTCAACCGAATATCGGCGGCGACATTGCCTTGCTAACCGGCCTGGCCAAACGTATTCTCGAAATAGACGCCCTGGACAAGGATTTCATCGCGAATCACACCGAGGGTTTCGACGAGTTTCAAGCCCGTGTCGATCGAACGGACTGGCCCGAGATCGAAAGCGCATCGGGCGTCCGTCGCGAACACATGGAACACGTGGGCGACGTGTATGCTCGTTCGACCGCGACGATATTCGCCTGGACCATGGGAATCACCCATCACCTCCACGGCGTGGATAACGTTCGCATGATCGCCAATCTCGCCCTCATGCGCGGAATGGTCGGTCGAGCGCACGCCGGACTGCTGCCCATCCGCGGCCACAGCAACGTGCAAGGCGTCGGATCAGTCGGCGTGACACCCAAGTTGAAACAGGAAATCTTCGATCGATTGGAGTCTCGCTTCGGCCTATCCCTCCCAACCACGCCGGGAATGGACACCCTCGCCTGCGTGAAGGCCATGCAGGTCGGAAAACTCCATCACGCCTGGTGTTTGGGCGGCAATCTTTACGGATCCAATCCTGAAGCCGCCGCGACCTCGCGTGCGTTTGCCAACCTTCACTCCGTCGTCTACGTCAGCACCACCCTCAACACCGGACACGCCTGGGGCCGCGCCCGGGAAACGCTGATTCTGCCAGCCAGTGCGCGGGACGAAGAGGCCCAGCCCACCACACAGGAGTCCATGTTCAACTTCGTGCGCCTGAGCGACGGCGGACCCGCTCGCTGTCCCGGCGCTCGCAGTGAAGTTCAAATCGTGGCGGAAATAGCCGCTCGCGTCCTCGGCCACACCGGCCCGATCAATTGGTCCGAACTTGAACAACATGGTCAAATCCGCAAAATGATCAGCCAAGTGATTCCCGGCTATGAACCCATGGCACGAATCGACGAGACCCAGGAAGAATTTCAGATCGGCGGAAGGACGTTGCATGAACCACTGTTCAAGACGCCGACCGGTCGTGCGAAGTTTCACGCCGTCGAAATACCAAAACAAGACCAATGCAATGGATCATTTCGCCTGATGACCATTCGCAGCGAGGGGCAATTCAACACTGTCGTCTATGAAGAAGAGGATTTGTACCGCGGGCAGGAGACCCGAAACGTCATTCTGCTCAATCAAACTGACATGCAGCGATTGGGCATCGCACCGGGTCAGCCCCTGCGAGTCACCAGTGAAATTTCCACCATGACCGACATCCTCGCACAACCGTTCGACATACCACCAGGCAATGCAGCTATGTATTACCCCGAAGCCAATGCCCTCGTGCCCCGTCACGCCGACCCGGAATCTCGCACTCCGGCATTCAAATCGGTCAATGTCACGGTAGCCGTTCAGGACAAAAAACACCCAACGATTTCAAAGCAGCAACCCTGAGGGAGCGGACTTCCTGCCTATTCGAATGGCAGGTCGGCCCCTATGTCAGGCGCTCTTGCGCCGCTCTCCTGCCTTTCAAACACGCGCTCGCCGCGCGCTCGACACTCCTCGTTCGGACAAAGCCGCAAAAATTCCGCAAATGCCATCTGCGATACGTCATGTCTCCCCCGCGAATTCAGCACCATCGCCGACAACAAATACGGCCAAGGGTTCTCCGAATCGGCCAGACTGAACGTCTCCAAGTCAGCAAGAAGTCGATCCAGTGCGTCAACAGGGTCCGGCTGATCCAGTTGAATCAGTGACGCGGTCGCAGTGATCGCCGCGTCGTTGTCGTTACCGCCAAGACCGATAAGCACTTGGGTCAACTGAACAACCGCCTTGACATCACCTGCATCTGCCGCCAAGGTCTCCGCTTCTCCGCCCGCAGTCAATTTACCTGCTTTGGCGGCAGTGTAGTGCGCCCACGCTTCAAGTCGACGATTATCCGGATCGCGACTCAGCGCCGCCGCGAACGCGTTCGCCGCGTGTCCTGGTGAATGCACACGCTCACAGTAGTCATGAAATGCAATCAAGAATGCCAAGTTGTCGTGTTGATCGGAAAAGTATTCCAAGAACAAACGTCGAGCATCATCCAGTCGATCCATTCGCACATACAACGACGCCAGATTGACAATGGCCGTGACTGCCAGACGGTCACGCCTGATCGCCTCCTGGTACGCCTGCTCCGCCTGCGAAGTTTCATTCAGCCATTCCAGGCATACGCCCAAATTCGCGCGCGCAATGACATTCTCCGGCATCCAACTCAACAGCATCTTCAATCGTTCTGCTGCCGCCTCGAATTGCCCCCCGCCGATTTCCATTTCTGCCAGTGCCAATTGAGCCATAACATCGTACTCATTGCTCGCCAAGACTCGCTCGTAGGCGGCCATTGCATCAGACGTTCGATTGGCTTCACGATACAATTGTGCCAATGCGAGAATTCCGGGATTGTAGTAGGGCATGATTTCAATGCCCCGTTCGTAGTCCGCGATTGCCTCGTCTCGCCTCCCCATCGCCGCGTGGATCCTGCCCCGCCGAGTATAACACTTACCATAGTCAGGATTGGCTTCGATAGCCCTGTTGAGCGTCGCCAGTCCTTCTTCCATTCGCCCAAGCCGAAACTGACTCATTCCGACAACCTGCAAGACCTCACAAGCCATTTCCTGCGGATGCAGTTCCAAATCTTTCAATGCAATGTCGATCGCCTCGTCAAACCGTCCCTCGCGATAGTACGCCCACGCGGCGGATTCGTAAACACTGGGGTATTGCGGATCACATGCAATGATCCGCTGTGCCAACGTGATATTGTTCTCATAGTGGGCAATGGTCCTCCAGGTCGCCGAAAGCAGCACGCCAATAAAGACGGCCGTGACCACGCCTGCCCCCGCCCGCATCATTCGCCCGACCGGCACACTGGCGCGGCCAATGGCCAGACCCAGCGACCAACTGGCCAGGCTCACAACGATCCACAGCAGCCCGATATTGGACAAGTAGACGTATCGATCGGCCGCGATGGCGCGTCGGGCGGGAATGATCGGCAGCGTCGGCAACACTGCCGCCATAAACCACAACAGTCCCAGCCATCCGATGCGCGACCACTTGGCGCTCAGCACAGTGAGTGCGAATACGAGTACAACAATGCCTCCGCTCCATATGACACTCGCGTCCGCCCAGGACACGTCCGGCGGAGGCGGATACCAAGCCGATAGCCCGACGGGAGCCAACAAATGCCGAAAATACTGCCCCAACGCCAATGCGACGTACAGTATCGGCGGGCCATCCATCTCCCGTTCCGCACGCTCGAACATCTCCCCGCTCGAATGAACCGCAAATGTCGTAAACGCCAACGCCATCGCCGCGACGCAACCCCACAACACCCACCACGACCGGCGAGGCCACGTTCGCCGTGCGACAAACGGTATGATCGCCAACACCGGAATCGCCACACTCACCTTGCTCATATGAGCCGCAGCCGCTAACACGATAACCGCAACCGCCCCAAAAGCCGTGGACTTGTCGTTCCAACGATGCAGCACTATGACCGTCGCCAATGTAAAACACGTACTCAACATCAGCATGCGACCGTTGAGCCAAGCCACAGGCTCACCCGCCAACGGATGCACGGCGAACAACACTGCCACCCAAAAGGCCACTGAACCGCGCCCATCAACGCGTCGCACGACCGCCAAAACGAGCAAGGTGTTGATGGCGTGAATCAATACGTTCGTCAGGTGAAACACCCAAGCCCCCGCGTGTGGACCGTCCGCAGTGGGATTCAAACCCAACGCTCGAAGAATCGCGAAGTCTAACGAGAAGCTCAGCAACGGAATCGGCTGGTAAAGGTCGCGGTGAACGATCGTGAACAGTTCAGCCGCATGGGCCAATGACGGGTGATTGACCAGCACATGATTCCGAACCAAATGGTAATCATCACCTGTCAGAAACCCCCCACGAAGGCTCGGCAGCCCCGCAGCCAAGGCCAACACGAGCGGAACCCATCCGGGCCACAGGATCCACGCCCGCGCACCGGAAGATTGCACGGCGGGAATTTCGTTAAGGGCATTGGGTTTCTGTCGCGGCGTCATCTCGCTGTTAGTCTAGTAGTCCTGCCTCGCATTGTCAGGAGCTACCAGATCGCGTGTAGGCAATTGTCGTCTCCGTCCCGCAACATTTGCAGCACGATGGGGGCATCGGTATCATCATCCAATACTGGGCCTTCAATACGCACCGACGGACACGGAGTGAATATATGCGACTCAAACCATCTTACTTGAAAGCAACCGTTGCCACAGGCGCCATGCTGCTTCTGCACGCTTCAACAGCCTGCGTCCACGTTGATGTCAATAAATCGCCGTCCCTGGCCAGGCAAAGCACCGCCCGCACCGCCCAGGCCTTCGATTACGTGGACCCAGCGGATTACAAGCAACACGTCGCCATCCTGGCCCATGACGCCCTTACGGGCCGCGGAATCGGCACCCCCGGCATCGATCTAGCTGCCGGTTACATCGCCGGCCAATTCGCTTCCATCGGAATTCTTCCAGGTGCCGCGGACGGATCCTACTTCCAAGAGTTCGAAACCGTCACGGGCAGCAGTCTGGCCGGCGAAGGAGAATTCTCGATCACCGGAGCCGAAGTCACTGCCACCTTCGACGTCGATTACGCACCGTTCCCGTTTTCAAACAGTGACGCCTTCGCAGGCGATGTCGTCTTCGTCGGATACGGCATTACGGCTCCCGACCGCGACCACGACGACTATGCAGAACTCGACGTCAGCCGCAAAGTCCTCCTGATGTTGCGGCGCGAGCCTCCGGACTGGGACTCGGGCCGCGGAACGAGACACGCCTCATTTCGAAACAAAGTCTACGCCGCTCGCGACAAGGGCGCCACCGCCGTCTTGATCGTAGATCGCGTGGGCGATGGCGAAGGCGACCGACTCACTCGCTTTGAAGGCGGTTCAGGCGACTATGGCCTGCCCGCTTTTCACGTCTCCAGAAAATTGGCCGACTCGCTACTTTCCGCCGGACGACTGCCAACGTTGGAAACGCTGCAAGCGACAGTGGACGCCGGTGAATTCGCCTCAGCCCCGCTCGCCGGCATTCACATCGAAGGCAAAGCCAACATCGTAAAAACGCTGACCCAAATGCGAAACGTGGTCGGCTTGATTCCAGGCTCCGGAAAGAACGCACACGAATACGTCGTCATCGGCGGCCACTATGATCATCTAGGCCTATCCGTCTCGCGAATGTCGTTCGGAAGAAGCCGCGACGAAACTCGCGAACCGGAAATCCACAACGGCGCCGACGACAACGCCTCGGGAACCGCCGGTATCATCGAAGCCGGGCGCGTGTTGACCAGGCAAATGCCCCTCAATCGCAGCGTTCTGCTCGTAGCCTTTTCAGGAGAAGAAACCGGCCTGCACGGCAGCAAGTTCTTCGTAGACAATCCACCCGTGCCACTAGATGACATCGTTGCCATGCTCAACATGGACATGATCGGCCGACTGAACCCCGACGAACGCACACTTCAAATATACGGTACGAAAGCCGCCGAAGAATTCGACGAAATGATCACCCGTTTGACCGGCCAAGCAGGGTTCCAACTACGCGGCGACGAAAGCGCCCTCGGACCCAGCGACCACACGTCCTTCTATCAAAAGGGAATCCCCTCCGTCCACATTTTCACCGGCCTGCACGAGGACTATCACCGACCCGGAGATGACACCGAAAAGGTTAATGTCCACGGCGGCGCCGAAGTCACGCAACTCGTAGCCGCCATGGCCAAGGAAATCATCGATCGCCCCGCCCCCCCAACCTACTTCGCCGTCACCACGCGCGCCAACATCTTCAGCCAGCAATCCGGAATGGGTATGCCCCGCGTCGTTATGGGCGTCATGCCCGCCTACGCTGATTCCGGCGACGCGGGAATGGCCGTCGATGGCGTCTACGAAGACGGACCAGCCGGCAAAGCGGGGATGAAGCAAGGCGATCGCATCCTCAAGATCGGCCCAACCAGCATCGCCAATGTTCAAGATTACATGGGCGCTTTGCGAGACAACAAGCCCGGCGATGTCGTCGACGTTGTCGTTAACCGCGGAACCCAACAATTGACCATCAAGGTGACCCTGGAAGGACGCTAACGCAGTCCGTCATGCTGTTCGCTTCTATTCAGCGCCGCGACCAAGCTTTTACGACCCGCGACCAAGTCTCCTATGAGCCGCGAGCGCGAAGCGAGCGGTCTTGTCTTCCAACCTCAACCCCCTCTTAACAAAGCCGCGACCGTCAGGGAGCGGTCTTCTCTGAAACGACACCCGCGACCAAGTCTCCTATGAGCCGCGAGCGCGAAGCGAGCGGTCCCCCGCGCTCCGTCATTCCGGCGCAAGCCGGAATCCAGTCCGTCGTCCGTGTTTAACCTGCCCGTTCACGACCCGCGACCATCAGCGAGCGGTCTTCTCGTCCAACGATATCCGATCCTCGCCGCCAATAAAGTAGCCTGACCCCCTACTGTGACTTGCAAGATTCACACGATGGGCATGAAAGTTGTGGCCATCCGCACCGGCGACCGAACCTGTATCATCCTGTCAATCTTGCGAATCTTTTCTATAATAACGGTGTGGCTCCAATCTCGCCGGAAAAACCTGCGTTTCACGAACATCACATCCGCGTCCGCTACGCCGAGTGCGACGCTATGGGCTACCTGCACCATGCCCGCTATTTCGAATACATCGAGGAGGCACGCACCGAAGCCCTACGCACCCGCGGCTTTCGATATCGAGACCTCGAAGCCGAGGGCATCCTCTTTGTCGTCGCCAAGCTTTCCTGCCGCTACATCAAGCCCATTCGCTATGATGACCTGATCACGCTCCACACCCGCATCGAGCGATTCACCCGAACTCGCATTGATCACACCTATCAGTTGCTTCGTGACAAAGTTCTCCTAGCCGAGGCAGCCACCACGTTGGCCTGCGTCGGGCGAGACGGCAAGCCGCAAATCATGCCCGACCGCATCTGGTCCATTCATCAAGAAACACGAGAACGCAGAAAAGACCGACTCCCATCATAGCCAGCTCACATCGCATTCTCGCACACCCAAACATCAATGGGGCCCGTTTCATCCGCCTCTTTTCAGAGCCGACCTTGTTCGCAGTGACAACGGCACGATCAACCTGTTCGACCTCTTCGCGGTGATCGATGCCTTCGGCGACCTCGACCCCTGCTGCGGTGGATGGAAGATCGTCGCGACGGATAGTAGACCATTTCGCTCCAGAACGGCGAGTTTTCGCCGCGAGCTACGCCGAACCTGAAACACCAGCCGGGGCGGAGTCCGAGTGAGGGCGAATGACATGGATATCGCAAGACTTCAGAAAAAATAGAACCAAGCAGCAAAAAAAGTCGATGGCATTGATGGGATTCCCAACCGGACAGGAACATGTTACCCATGCCCACGAGCGCCCCTTGGCACATGTCCCCGGTCAAAATACTGCTGAAAAGGACCGGGCGACGCTGCCGGCCAATAGACGCGACGGGCGAGGTTCGGAAAGGCAACTCAACAAGCCTTTTTGAACAAGAAGACGTTCCCCTGTTGACAGCGCGTCCGAATTGCCCTATAAGCACTGAGGAGTGTGCCGGAGAGCCTGTGTTTGAGCGCAGCGCGACTCCGATCGACAATTGAATATGATCTGTCGGACGATTAGATAGACAGCAGCCCGGCCGTTGCGGGAGGCTTGTTAGAGAATAGGCCGACGCGAAGGAGTGCTTTTTAGCCCTCCCTTGCGTCGGTTTTTTTGTTTGTGTGGCTCGAGGACTCCGCCATTGATCCAATGAGGAATCCGTGGAAGTCCGCCCTGTTGTTCGAAGTCGCAGTCGTCGCCGGGTGTCACGACACCTCGCATCCCTGCGTCACCCACAAGGGGTGGCGCAATAGCAACTGGTTGAAAGGAAAACAACTCATGGTCGTTCGATCGATTTCACTGCTCTTGGCGCTGTTGTTCTTGCCCGTCCATTCCGGCTGCGTGGAGCTTGTCCCTGGGACACTGGGGGAGTCCGCGGTCATCGTCGGAACCTTTTCCTCGCCGGCCAAGGTCGGAGGCCTCTCGTCCGTAGCCCAGGTCGGCTGTCCGAATGCCGTGGTGATATTGAACGGCGCCGTCGTCCCCATCTTGCTGGATGACGACTGTGCATTCTTGATCGACGAAGTTCGGCCCGCGGAAAGCGTTGTTTTGACGATCGAGCTTCCCGACCTGGGCGTGAGCGGTACGATCGCGCTGGAAAGCGTCGGGGCGGCTGAACTGATCGAAATCCTCGTCGAGACCGCTGAGAACGGGCTGAGCCTTTCCGTCGTGCGCCGCGCCATTCCCGATGTGGACTTTCAACTTCCTCTCTTGATCGGCGGCAACAACGTCACCCTTTTTCTTCCCGCGGGCATCTACAATCAAGCGTTGACCGTCCAGGGCAACAACTTCACGCTCATAGGCGACTCCGGCGATGATTGCGGCGATCGGGGTTGGACCACGATCACCCAGGGTGTGGTGGTGGAAGGAAACAACGCCACGTTCCGCAACATCCGGTTTGAGGGACCGGTGGAAATCCTGGGAAATAACGCGAGTTTCATTAACACCTGCATCGGCGACGAACTCATCATCTTCGGAAACAACACCGAATTCAACAATCGCAATCGCGATTCTGACGACGACGATGATGACGACGATGACGACGACGATGATGACGACGACGATGACGACGATGACGATGATGACGATGACGATTAACCTGGATGATTGGCGAGCGCGAGTCTCACTGCGGTAACCTGATGGGGTCAATGCCAATCCTGGCTAGTATTCCGAACGGCTCCACGGGGTTACGCTACTTCTTCCAGGCGCCCTTTCCGATGCGTTTGCAGGATGCTGCGTAAACGGGTCAGATCCTGGTGGTCGCACACCGTCCGCAGGTGCGGTTCGATGTCCAGCAAGGTCGCAGCCGGCTGGCGAGGGCTTCGATGCCGCCTGATCATGCGCGATCCACAAGAATTGGAGATATCTTCGCATGCGGCCGTCGATGGTTATAGTCGCGCCGCCACGCGGCGCCCAGCACGTTGGCTTCGCGGAGGTCGGCGACGTCTTCGGCGTTGAGAAACTCGACGCGCCGCCACAGTCCAAACGGTTGCTTAATGATTCTGGTCTTCGTACAAGCAACGCCTGTTTCGATCGGAGTTCCGACAATTCCTCTGCGATCCGACGCGCGAGCGGCTCTGCTCCATCAGGGTTGAGTTGCGTCACTTCATAGAATTGGCTGTTCGGATCGGAGCTTCCTAGATTGTCCGATCGATAGCGGAGTAGAGTCGTGCCTACCCGAGCGCTGGAATTCGACCGCGCCAAGCAAGACCTCGTGCGTCTCCCGCGCCACCGTCGCCCATGTTCGGACGGACTTGGAAACCCGCGGGCCAGGCATTCGATCGATCACCCGCCGCACAGACCGCAGAAGTTCCGCCTGATCTCCAACGGGCACCAAAACTCCGCTTGAACCGTCAATGACCTCCCCGTTGCCTCCCACGTCCGTACAAACAACAGGCAAACCCACCGCAACAGCCTCGTAAAGTGCATTGCACCAACCTTCGTTGTCAGTCGGAAGCACGAAGAGATCAGCCGCCCGCAACCATTCAGCCACGCAATCCGGCGGCAATGCACCGGTAAACGTCACCACGTCCTGCAAACCGAGGTCACAAACTTCACGACGTAGACGCCCCTCCCAAGGTTCCTCAGCCCCATCTTGCCCGACGATGACATAGCGCGCTCTGGCGTTGTGTCGCAGCAATTCGGGAAGAATTCGCAACACACGATGAAAACCTTTCCGAGGGCACAAATGACCAACCGTTATCAGCAGAATCTCGTCCGCAGCTCGTCCCAGGTGCCGACGAGCAGCTTGGCCATCACCCGGATTGAAGATCGAGTCATCAACGCCGTTAGGGATCACGTGAATCTTCTCGCCCGGAATTCCAAGCCGAACAGCCTGATTCTTGAGATCACCCGACACCGCTATGACCGTAGCCGCCCTGTTCAGCGCCCAAATGATCGACCGTCGTTTCATCGCGTCAGCGACAAACCGACCCAACACCCCGCGCAAAGTGACACTGAACGGAAGCCCCAGCTTTTGCGCTAGCCGCGCCGCCGCAACTCCGTCGGGCCAACTGAAATGAGCATCCAAAAAATCGACCGACAATTTATTTTTCCAAGCAGACAGCAACGGCAAAACCGTACCCGCGTACAACGCCGGATTCAAAAAATGTCCAATCCGTGGAACGTAACGCATGGCCAAGCGATGCACTTCCGGCACCCCGTCGTTGACCAGCGGCCGTTGATAGTCACACGCTCCCAGTTCGACATCAGCCGCCATTTTCCAGAACGGAATTGGCATAGGTTGAATAACGCGGACCGTATCCAACCGGGAAAGGGCGCGAAGTCGTTCGCGAACGAATAGGCCCGCCATCGGCTGACTAGGTGACGGATAACATAAAGACAGGCTGACAATATTCACGGATTAATCGGCGCCGACGGTTGCCAACGCCCCGCTATCGACGACAGGCGTCATGCGTCGAGAAATGAGATTCTGCTTCAGCCACTGTTCCAGCATTAGGAAGGACCAAATTCGGGCACCCATGCCCCGTCGGCCTTGTTGGAGCTGTTCCCATGCAACGGCGACGGATCGGCGATCCAACCAACGCGAAATTTCAGAATCGCTATTCAATACAATATCATGAACGCAATCGTGCAACGGCCCTGCCATCCATCGATCCAGCGGTACTTCGAAACCACGTTTGACCCGCCGGACGCTCTCACTACCGAGTGCCGGCTCCATCGCCTTTCGCAACCCGTATTTTCCGGTACCGCCCTGGATTTTCAAATGCCTGGGCAATCTCGCCATCGTCTGAACAAACGGCGTGTCGAGCAAGGGAACACGCACTTCCAAACCGAAGGCCATGCTGGCCCGATCGACTTTGCAAAGGACACCATCCGCCAACCAAGTCTTGAAATCAACGTATTGTGCGCGAGACAGATCATCGCGTGAGGAGCATTGCTTGAAATGATGGCGAAGCACTTCGAACGGTGAATAGTCTTTCAGAAAGCTCGCGGCTTCGTCGTTCAGCAGGGCGCGCGTTTCTTCCGGATCAAACCAAGCGACGTCGAGATAGTGCGCATATTCGAGATTCTCTGTCAGCCCAGCCGCGGCACTGCGTCCCCGTCGCCCCGCGGCTGCGGCCATCGTCTTCACCAACGAGCGAGTGTATCGCCCCGCGGTCCATGGCCTGATCCATCGTTCGTGACCGCGGCGAATGTACCGCGAGTAACCGGCGAAAAGCTCATCTCCACCATCGCCGGAGAGCACCACCTTGACGTGCTCCCGCGCCGCTTTGCTGATGAGATGCGTCGGTATGGCTGACGGGTCGGCGAACGGCTCGTCGAAGCTTTCCGGCAGTTGATCCACCACGGCAAGCGGATTGGGAAAAATTTCCTGTTCTCGGTGACGCGTGCCAAGTCGACTGGCCAGATCGCGTGCGGGCGCTCGTTCGTCGAATCGCGATTCGTGAAAACCCGCGGTAAACGTCTGTAGCCCGGCGTATCCGCTATCCGCGGCTGCCGCGACCACCGCGCTGGAATCCAGCCCGCCGCTGACAAATGCGCCCACCGGCACATCGGAAACCAAGTTGTATTCGACGCTGCGGGCGATTCCGTCGCGAATGACTTCCATCCAATCGGAATCCACAAGGAACGGATCGGCCTCAAATGCAACGTTCCAATACTGCTGAACCTTGATGCGACCGTCTGACGAAATCAGTCTTTCAGCAGGTTGCAGCTTGAAAACGTCTTGAAGAATCGTACCCGGTGAAGGGATGTAATGAAACGTGAGGTACTGATGCAGACTGTGAAGATCAAGCTCCCGGCCCACCGCGGCATGTTCCATCAAGGCCGTAAGCGTGGACGCAAAAACCAGCGTCGCCCCATTGTGAATATAATACAGCGGTTTGACACCAACCGGATCGCGGGCCAACATCAACGAGCGGTGTGCTTCGTCCCAGATGGCCAACGCAAACATGCCTCGAAGGCGTGTCACGCAATCGGCACCCATCTCCTCGTACAAATGTACGATCACTTCGCTGTCACACTGCGTACGAAAGCGATGCCCTCGGCTGACCAATTCGCGTCGCAACTCTTTGTAATTGTAAATCTCACCGTTGCACACCAGCCAAACGGTTTCGTCTTCATTAGCCAGCGGTTGCCGTCCTTCGTGCGGGTCGATGATGGCCAGGCGGGAATGACCCAAGACGGCCGTACGCAGCGTTCGGATGCCGCGGGCGTCCGGGCCCCGGTTCCGCAATCGCCCGACCATCCGCGTCAAGGTGTGACGGTCTTGCTGTGATAGCGTTCGATCGGAAACGATACCGGCGATTCCGCACATGGCGTGACCTCCGTCAGGTTCGATTGAGGCAACCGAAGTCGTGATTCATAGAACCGCTGGTACTCGCGCGCGACCCGAAAGGGATCACCTAGCCGCGCGACGCGACGTCGTGATTCAGCGCCGAACTTTTTTCGGCGACGATCATCACTCGCCAGTGTGATCAACGCATGGGCCAGAGCGTCGGCGTCGTCCGGCGACACAACCAAGCCGCCCTGACCGTGCCCCACAATGTCCGCATGATCACCAACGGCTGTCACTACCATCGGCAAGCCGCAGCCCATAGCTTCAAGAACGGCGTGGCTGATCTGCTCGTATCGGCTGGCATTGACAAAAATATCGGCTGCGTGCAGCGTTTCGACGGGGTTCTTGACCGTTCCAAGCCATCGTATGGACGCTTTGGCAGGAAGATTCGCGGATTTTTTCTGAAGAACGGGGCGAAGCGGGCCATCACCGGCAACCAGCAGCCGCAATCTCGGTACGGCTTCCGCCGCCAGCGCCAAGGCATCAATAACCGTGGAATGACCCTTCACGGGATAAAGTGAACCGACCATCGCGATGACGAAATCGTCATCCGACATTCCCAGTTTCGACCGTACCGTCTGTTTCTCCGCGGGACTAGCCGGCTTGAATTGCCGGTAGTCAATTCCATTTGCGATGGTAAGGATCTGTTCCGGGCTAATTCCTAGATCGTCGGAGAGTTGCCGTCGAGCGGCCTGGGATACGGTGGTGAAGTGGTATTTCCGCAGTCCCAGGCATCGCCCCATCAGCCGGCGTCGACCGCTGAATCCGTGCGGAGTTTCCAGGCCATGAAAGCCCAACACCAATTGCGGTCGGCGTTCGAATCGTCGATTCAAATTGTGGCGTTCGACCGTGCGACCGGCGCAAGAGTCAGGCTGCGAACCACGGCTCGCGAGCCGGCAGGCCACGACGGAGTCAAACCAGGTCGGCCAGTTTCTGGCGTGCACCAGGTCTGCCTTCGTGCGGCGAATGACATGAGCCAATTGGACCGCTGCAAACCGGCCGTGTTCTTTCTTCGCCACGGACGCCAGCTCGACATGACTGGGAAGCTCCGCCGCAAGTGGCCCCGCCTCGTCCAACGTGCAGACAACGTGCCGCCACGAATCGCGCGAAGTGAGGCCCAACCAGTTGACCAGCCCGCGTTGCAAGCCGCCCTGTTCAAGCGAGGGAACGACGTGCACCACTGTTGTGTAGCAGGGGGTTTTGTTGTATCCAGCCATCGATATCCCAATGGGGCGGAGGTTGCCCGGCCCGCATTTGCATGGCCACGCGCTCACGAATGACGACTCGCTTCAAACAACCAGGCAATGCCAGAATCCACCAAAACGCCTCGGTATACAGTCGTTCAGTGAAGCATTGCGTTCCAGTGCAAATGATCAGCGACACGATCAAACCGAAGGCCATGTACCGCGTCCAGGCCGAGTCTTCCGTGTGGCGAGCTTGCCACAGACATTGAAAACACTGCACGAACGAAGTAATAAGCAACGCAACGAAAACAATGAATCCCTGAAGACCCAGCTCCGTCCAACATAGCATGAAAGTGTTGTGTGCGGCCCGGCGACCGAGTGTGGGATTCACAACGGCCATCATGGAACTGAAGTTGCCGATGCCAATGCCCAAGGGGTGATCGCGGATCATCTGCCAGGCGTCTTGCCAGATTTCCAAACGATACGAAACCGCCGGATCATCCATCAGGGTTTCCTGACTGCGCATGGTTCCCATTCTCTCCCAGTAGGGACTGTCCGTCAGTGCATAACCGCAACCCAGTGCAATGAACATGGCAATGTACGTCTTGAATCGATGTCGACGAGGTGCGAACAGACACGTCGCGATGGCCCCGCAGACGAGTCCGACGAAAGCGGATCGGGTTCGGCACAAGACGACGGTATTGATGGTCAATGCGCCGCCCAGACCAATCACGCTTCGAGCCAGCCACGATCGATTGATCATGAAGAACGCCCCGATGATGGGAAGCATCATGGCCATATGGGCCGCCAATCCCGAAGCGTGTCTGAAATCCGGCCCGCCCACTTGATCCAACCGACCTCGTGCAAAGGCACCTCGCGGCGCCGTCCACGCGTCGTATCCTATGTAAATGCTTCCAAAGACAAGCGTCCACATCACTATCGTGTAGTTTCGCTTGTTCGTGGTGACGCGAGAAAGACAGAACACGAACACCATGATCTTGACGAACTTATCCAGTAGAACGTCCGATTCACGCGACAGTCCCACGCCCGTCAACTCGCTCAGCAACACAATGAGGACCATTACCATGGCCAATGTGTCCCATAGGCTCAACGCGGGTCTCACCGAGTCCATGCGATGGGCGTTAAGGACTATCCCAATGATCATGCAGACCGCCGCCGTCATCGAGTAACGAATTTCAAATGGCGCCAGCGGAATGTGCCACCAGGCGTGTTCGGGAAAAATCTGATAGACCAACATGTAGTTGGCAACACCGATAATCGGGATGGCCAACGAAACCGTTGACAGTCCGAAGAAGATGATTAGAAACGCGATACTTCGTAAAGGAAACATTTCAGGTCATCCGCGATCCAGCAGGGATACCGACCCAACTCGTCCGCATGATCGCATTCGTCAAGCTTCCGAGCATGACACGGTCCTAGGGCGCCTAACTATTTCAGAGCCGCGACCGTCAGAGAGCGGACATGCTTGGCGTTCTACCTCAATCGCCTCAATCAAACTATTCAAAACTCAACTGAGGCCAATGCCCGGCGCGGAGTATGACTCTGCGAGTCGCCTCGGCAGCGATCACAGGTCCACTTGGCCTTCGCAAACCTTGCCTTGCCTCGAAATGGACCGTCAGCCGATGTCAATTGTCGAAGCAACATCGGCATCCACTTGTCGGCAAGAAGCTCACTGAGCACCTTTCGTCCGGCGCCAGCCAATTGATCACGTGTATTCCTGTCGCGGAGCAATTGAATAGCCCGATCGATCGATGCTACGTCATGGCTATTGACTACAAGTCCGCAACCCGTTTCGCGAACAAACCTGTCAACGAACGAATATCGCGGAACGATGGCCAGGATAGGACGACCGATCTCCAGATAGTCGATGAGTTTAGATGGAAAACATCCCATGGTTTCATTGTGACAAACGGTATGGCTTCCCAACACTACGACGGCTACGTCTGCGGACTCGATGGCCCGTTGCACTTGGTCATTCGGCTTCCATGACGCACCCATGTTCCCTAGCAATCCATGACACGCCTGCGGGGGCGAGAAAAACATGGCCTTAACGTCCTTCGCGCCACGAACTGCGGCAGCATACGCCTCAATCGCACCGAAATGAGGCTCGTAGACATTGCCGCTGTATATCAAATGGAGATCGCGGCGAGCAGGCGGCAACTGCAATGGCATGTGGCCACGGGAAGTGCAGTGTGGCAGCACCCACGACTTTTCAATACCCCGCCGCCGATAATGTTCCGCAAATTCCGCGGTAGGTACAATCACAAGCGATGCATCGCGTAAACACTGATAATCAAATGCACGCCAAAACCGGCGCCGCAACGGATTTCGAAAAACACTGCCCTCCGCCAAGAGATCGTGCATGTAAACGATGAGCGGTAAACTCAATCGACGCGCAATCCACCAGCCTGCCAACAAGCTGTAGCGGTGCGGGTAGACGGCCAATACGCGGTCGACTCGCTGGCGCCGATGCACTTCGTCAGCCTTGTGAGTCATGCGACGAATCGTGCTTGCGACTGCGGGCATCAATGCCCAGCCCGGCGTCACTTGATCATCGTGGGGCCAATGCACCAATTCCCTTTCCACCGGAAGATCGTAATCCAGCGAACAGTCCGCCGACGCCTCGGCAAACCATCGAGTCAACACGCGGAACGCACCGCTCGGTGCCGCCTCAAAAAGGCGACGCAGTACATGCGCAGACGCCCGATTCGTCGGCGGCCAATGCCACGTCACGATCAACGTGTGAAGCGTTGTCGTTTCCGAATTCAGCGAAGGAATGTCATTGTCATGCAGCAATGGATCAAACCTCGAATTAGGCCAAGACGTCACGCAGCCAGTTTTTTCGGACGGAGTCCGCGCCAAGTTATCGGCTGACCGGTCGATTCGTTCGACCTAAAAGCGTGCGCACCCGCGCCATCCAAAGTCGAGGGTCATAACTTTCCGTTTCTAACAAAGCGTATTCCGTCGGCAGACCAGGATCACAACAGAACTGCAACCTCATTGTAGTCCGATAATAAAGTGTATGGAGATTCGGGGGCGGGCCTCTCGACGTCGCGACCGTTGGGCAGCAACCGAGAAGACGTCACCGCCAGCCAATGCACGCTCATAATGCCGCTGGATCGGCAATGACGTTCTGCCGCCTACATCGCAGTGTCATGCTCTGCGACGCCCGAGGTGAACTCTCCGCGCGAAACATCGCAAGCTTGTTGTTGCGAAAAAGGTGGCCTGCGTGCTGCCAGCAACCAACTAGCTCCCATACGCGCGTCCAACAGGCTGGGTTTATCGACCCAATCCGGACCAGTTCCGCAAAGACCCTTCACACAGTGATCCCCGACGGATTGCCAAAACCCAAAACCATCAATTCGAACGTCGATCAGTCCAGCCTCTGTGGCGCAGCGAGCCAGTTCCACTCGGTGGTAGGGCAATTCCATTCCATATGGCCAGCGCCCGGTCGATTCCAATGCCATCTTCCACAGTCGATACGGAATGCACCACGCATTGGGCATGCTCACCAAGACAAGTCCGCCAGGCCTGATCACTTCAGCATGAAGTCCGATGACGCGCCGGCGGTCACTTCCTCTAAAATGCTCCACCACGCCCAGCGACGCCGACACGTCAAACACGCCGGCAAGATCACTCATGTCAGCCAAAAAGTCTCTTTGCTCGAGCACCACTGGAAGTCGCAGTCGATCAAATCGATCGCTTGCCCGCTCCAATGCCCCGACGCTGTAATCGATCAATGTAACCTCAGCACCCTCCATCGCCATCAACGCAGAAAAGTCCGCCCTTCCACTACCCAATTCAACCGTCCGCAGTCCAGCCAGCCGGCCAAATGTCGACTCCATCGCAAACAAAGCACTGCGCCACCGTGGACTTCGCCGTTCACGCTCCAAGACAGACCGATCTTTGTCAGTAGACGTTTGTTGACGCCAAATTCGATCCCAAACAGTAACATGCTGCTCGAAGCTGGACTGCCGGCTTTTGTTCACGCTGGAAACCGTAGCCACGTCAATTCTCCGCCGGGCCCAGGTATGCATCAAGGGGGTCGGCGTACTTCCGCCGATTCCAACGTCGTTCGATCGCACCCACGCTCTGCCCGATTGTGCCACTGATCGCGACAATCCAGTTCACAACCAAAGCCATGCCGTACGCAACGGGTCGGTTCAGTCGCCCCGCCACCCGCAGCGATCTGTCGTGATAAGGAGCAATCAGAATATAGGCCAATGCCATCGTGACGGCCATCCAAAAAATCGGAACTAGACGAGCCACCACAATTAGTGCCGAAACAATCAAAGCATTGCGAAAATGATACAGTGGAGACCGCATAGACGATGCGATGTGACCCTCACCTCGACCGTAAAAATAGAACTGTTTGGCCAACGCAAATATCGAACTACGAGGTCGCCAGGCAACGACTGCATCTTCCGCCAATCGCCGAACCACTCCCAATCGATCCATCTTCAGGTTGAAAAGCGTGTCTTCCGCCGTATAGAGCCATTCGGGAAATCCGCCCGCGCGACGCCACGCCTCCTTCGTAAAAGCCATGGAACGCGCCGAGGGCTTGAACGTCTTCGAATCGAGTAGATCGAGCTGGCCTCGCATCGTCGTTAACCCCACGACAGATTCCCACAGCGAGTGGGCCTCCACGCGGTACGCACCTCCCACGATTTCCGTAGACTTGTCCGACCGAAACGGCTGAATAAGTCTGACCAGCCAATCAGCCCTAGGCCGACACCCCGAATCGGTCAGTGCGATCATGCGACCTTGAGCATGCGCGATGCCTCGATTGCGACCTTCGCTGATGTTGGCACCGGGCGCGGTCACCATGCGTATATGGGGGTTTAGAGCGGCTTCGATTTCGATCACTCTTAGCGTCCCGTCCACAGATCCCCCGTCCACAACGATAATTTCCAACGGCTTTTCGTCTTGCTTCCCTAACGCTTCAAGAACGGCCTTGCAGCCAGACGCGTCGTTGAGCACGGTTAGTACGACAGACACAATCACATCGTCGGTTTCCCGCTCTACCGGGCCATACGTCCCCTCGTTTGCGCATACCAATGCGGAAGTCTTTTGCCTGGGAATGCCCGCCGCAGTCGCATTCGATGTCGTCGCAGTAGTGGATTTCATTTCAAGTAGACTGCATCAACACTTGCTCAGTCACGGCGCTATGTCGCAATCCGGTCGACACGTATCCACTCTTGGCAAGAGAGCGATCCGTCATCACCTGAGTCAACAGCGCTTCCCATGCATCGATCGTCCGACTCCATTCAAAAAAAGTCTGTACCCGCCGACGCGCGTATTCGCCCATCGCACGACGCCTTTCTGGGTCATTCAGTAGGTCCAAAATGGCCTCGCCCATTGCACCAACGTCGCCTTGTGGTGTCAAAGTGCCGGTTCGACCGTGCTCCACCGTTTCAAACAGCCCGCCAACCGCCGACGCCACGACCGGCAACTCCATGGCTCCCGCCTCCAATGCAGCCACGCAGAAACTCTCTTTGACAGATGGAATAGCCACGACATCCCAACGTGACATGATTCCCGGCAACGCGCCATGTTCTTGCTTTGGCCGCCAGTGAATGAACTGATTTAGTTCAAGCTCATCGGCCAATCGAATGCATTCGTAAAGCAATGGCCCGGAGCCGATGAACTCGAATCGAACGTTCGAATGTCGCCGACACACGTATGCCGCCACTTCGACCATAGTCAGCGGTCCATAAACCGGCTCGAACCCCTTGTAGAAGCCTACAGTCATTCGAGATCGAGACTGTTTGGGCGGCGGAATGAACTGACGCGTCTCCACACCCATTGGAATGGCCACAACTCTTTCAATTTCAACACGACCATATTGCGCGGTTTTTTCGCGAAACCATTCGGCGGAAGTTACGACCCTGCTGGCAGCACGTAACAGTCTGCGCTTGGCCAAGTCGCGTTCGGCGTGAGGCTTGGCTGATTGCGGCGGCGGATCCACATCCGACCCGTATGCTTTAACTACCAATGGCGTGTGTCGAACGGATTCCGCCGTGATGCCCCAATCTGAAACAAAATGCACACACGCCACGTCGTGTCTGCTGAACTGTCGCGATAGGAACTCCTTCCAACGTCGCCGCCAGTGAAACGGATATTGCCAGCCAAACGGCGGAACCCGAAAGCGCTCAAAAGTCGCACCTTCGACGGCGTCGGGCTTCATCGACATCACGTGGATCGCGTGGCCCCGATCGGCCAATCCGCGCACCAATCGTCTGAAATGAATGACGTCGGAAGGTCCCAGCATCAGAATGCGCATTTGGAACTCTCAACAATTTCAGAGCCGCAACCGCGAGGGAGCGGTCTTGCTGTCTATTGGAATGACAGGTCGGCCATTGTGTTAGGTACTTTTTTCACTCCACATTCCCGGGCAGATTCAATCGACCCGACTTCAGACTGGGCGGCGTCAATGGAACACAACTCCCACGCGTGCGGCAAACACAGAATGCCCGTCGGACGTCCGCGATCTTCAACAAAGACGGTTCGGCAATAGCCGGAATCTCCGACCAACTGGCCACTCTCCGCGTCTCGTAGAATCGTTCGCAACAAGTATTCGCCGCCGCCCAACGGAAGAGACGGCACGGATAGTTCGATCCGTCCGTCACCTTCAGCGACGCAATACGTCACGCCGTCGCGAATGGAACTGAAATTGACCAGGCACGTGCCCACGTCCCGGCGGACGTCGACCTCCGCCGCCAATTCGCGATACGGTCGAGAAAGATCAAATCTGACTTCGAACACCAACGGCTCATCACTGGCGATGACGCCCAAGTCATTCCCTTTCGACGAGCGAATCCGTGCGGGATGCACGAATTCCATCTCACCGTCGAGAGCCATCGAGCCCATCGGACTTGCGCTCTGTAGAGCACTCAAATAACAAGCCACCGCATCGTGCGTGTCACCGTCAAACGCAACGCGGCCGCGATCCAGCACGATGGCTCGCGTGCAAAACGATTGCATTTGCTCGAGCTGGTGAGTGACAAACAGCAGCACCGCACCATCATTCACCAATTCACGCATCCGGTTCACGCATTTTTGCCGAAAAGCAACGTCCCCCACACTGAGCACTTCGTCCACCAAGAGCACGTCCGGTTCCACGTGCGCAGCCACACTAAACCCCAACCGAGCCTGCATTCCCGAGCTGTACCGCTTCACAGGCGTATCGATGAACTCCCCAATGCCGCTGAACTCGATGATCGCGTCCAGCTTCCGCTCGATCTCCGCCTTGCGCATGCCCAATACCGACGCATTCATGTATACATTTTCTCGCCCGGTCAGATCACCGTGGAAACCGGCACTGACCTCGATCAACGCCGTGACCCGCCCCCTTCGACGAATGATACCCCGATCCGCTCGAAGAATTCCGGCGATCAGCTTCAACGCCGTGCTCTTGCCCGCCCCGTTGGGGCCGACAAGCCCCAACGCCTCGCCCGGTCCGACCTCAAAGCTGACGTTCTCTAACGCCCAGAATGCGTCATTGGGACGTTCACTCGGTCGCCCCAAAGCGCGGCGTATCCCGTCCGAGATGAGCTCGCCGAGACGGTCATGTGCCGCTCCGCGGTGAAACCGCTTGCCCACCCCTTCGAGTTTCAATAGTCCTCGGCTCATCAAATCCGCTCGGCAAATAGATACCCAGCCCGATGAAAACTAGCCCAGCCCAACACGAGCGATAACACCGCGATCACCGTGGCAAACGCAAATGACTCCGCATCGGGAAGTCGCCCTTCCAATAGGCAGGCTCGGTACGCCGAGATAATTCCAGTCATGGGGTTGGCCGACAGAAGTCGACCCAAGAATGAATCATCCAACTGAAGTGGGTAGACGACACTGGTCGCAAACATCCACAGTTGAATGATGACTGAGAACATCTGTCGCACGTCCCGATAAAAGAGATTAGCCATCGCCAACCCCATCCCCAATCCGACCATGAAGATAATCTGCACCAGCAACACGACCGGTACGAACAACACTGCCCACGACGTCGTGAAAGACCAATCTGAATACCAGTGGAAGTAGCCCATCAACCCCACCAGCACGATCGACGCCATGCAAAAATCCACGAACGCCGACGCGATACACGCAAGCGGTAGCACTTCCCGCGGAAAGTAGACCTTGGTGACCAGGTTCTGATGCGCCACCAGCGAATTCACCGAGCCGTTCAACCCAGCCGCGAAGAACGTCCACGGCAACAGACCCGTGTAGGCGAACAACGCATACGGCATTTCCAATCCCAGACCATCCGCCAGCGGCACCGCGCGCGTAAAAACGAACGTAAACACCAACATCATGCTCAACGGAATCAGCACCGCCCAAGCCACGCCCAAGAGCGTTTGCTTGTAGCGAATGCGAAGCTCGCGAACCGTCAGGCTGCTCAGCAGGTGCCGGTACTGCCAAACCTCGCCGAGCGGATCATAGGACGTACGATCACTGATCAGCACAAGTGCATCCTTCGCCCGCCAATCACGGGCCAACGCCCATTCAATACCTTCGATGTATTTCTCGGACGTATACGGACGGAGCTTTGGCTCCTGATGCCCTTGTCAATTATTCCATGCATCCGCCGCCAAGAGCGTCCGATAATCAACGTGCGGACAACCGCCGAGCTTTTGTCGGCGTATTTGAACACGAGTGAAGTCTACATATTTGAAGACGAGTGAAGTCTACATATTTGAAGACGTGTGATGTCTGCGAATGGAAATCGCCGCGGGGTCCGTGCGATAGGCCGACCCGCGATCGTATTCACGTTTGGACGGTGTTGAATTCGGTTCGTTCTTCCCAAAACGCCGTCACCCCGGCGAATGCCGGGGTCCAGGCATAATCGCTGCGGTTTCCGGCTTTCATGGAAACGACAACCATCGTTCAACGGACCATTCAGTGATCAATAGGTTCCGGCAAACGCTGGGTCGTGCGCCCCTGCCAGAGCCGCAAGCGTTCCCGGCTGATGACCCGCGTGCCGCGGATGCGCTCCAGAACTAATTCGAAACGGACACCTTGACCGAGCGAAACTTCGGTGAAGCACACCAAAGCCACGCCCCCCAACCGACGCCGATCAATAATATCCGGCGATTTTCTCGATGGCTTTGTTGAGTGACATCACCGCCGCGGGGTCAGCCGATTGCTTGGTCTTCATCGCCTCGACCATCACCGCGTGATGTTCCGCAAGCCGCTTGAGATACTCCCCACGCTCCGCGGAATCTCCGTCGACCGGCTTCACTCGCTGGCAGAGAAAATACTCAGCCATGACGTGAATGATGTGCGACGCGTGATCTTCCTTCGTCGTCACCCAACGAATCAATTGGTTCGCGGACTGCGCATCGCGATTCGCCGAAAGCTCGTTGATCTGCGTGATGGCCTTGGCGATCGTCGAAGCGTCCTCCTTGAGCCTGCTGATACGGGCCGCGTCGTCATAAATCCCGCAGGGCACCTGGCAATGAGCCGACGCGCGACCGTGAACCGTCGCCCACACCGCCGCCGTCGCCAGAACAAACAGGCCCATCAGTGACATGCCCTTCAGATAACGCCTTCGCATCGAAAACTCCTTCCTGATCTTCATGTGCTTCGCACCATGGTGGCTCGCCCTGCTTCAACGATGTCCACAAATCATTCTCGTTCGCCGGGAATCGCTGTCAAGTACGACAACCGAACCACGAACAATCTCGACGCGTACGATCCGCGCCTCGCAACCATTGACGCTTGAATGGTGTAATCAAGTCGATCCGCAATGCCCGCAGAACCGTCACCCCGGCGAATGCCGGGGTCCAGGAAACATTCTTGCAGTTCCACACTTTCGCGGAAACGGCCACCATCGTTCAATTGACTATTCAAATATCAATAAACCGTCATTCAAACCGCCGTCCGCACTGCGGACAATACTCGGCATTCGCTCGCACGCGGCTTCCGCACTTGCAAACCGCGACGACGGGCTTCTCTGATGATCAATCGGCCCGGCGAAAATTCAACCATTCTTCAAAATCCTTTCGCCGAAACGAAATCATCCCCCAAATACCCAGCGGTATCACGAACTCACCAGCGAACGACTCCACGCATATCCAGTTCAAAAACGCCAGCGTCTTCTTCTGCCAGTCATCAAGATCCGTGTAAATGACCCCGGCTATGAAAATGTACTGACGCAACGCCACAAACCCCGTCATCACCACCAGGCAGACCGCCAAAGTGATCAACCGGCGCCGCCAGCGAAACGGCGTAGCCAACACCAGCGCAGCCACGAACGCAGTCGCGATAAATCCCTTGTTTCGAGAGTTGACGCCCACCGGCAAAACATATCCCGTCGGCTTATGCTTGAACGAAACCCGCGTATCGCGCTCCGGGTCACCATCCATCCGCTCAAAAGCAATCACCGAATCGTCGTGGATATTTGTGAACAGCGCATTGCCGATAGCCCGAAAAAAGGCGGCATACCCGTGTGAGATGACGTGTGTCCACGGAAGCACCAATACCAGAAACAGAACCAGAAACCGCAACACAAACCAAACCAGAGGCCGCGTTCGAATCATGTTGACGGCTTCCTTGATCGAGTCGCCCACTGAACCCAGACCGCCCAAAACACGACCGCCACGATAATGAACGACGCCTGTCCAATGTCGTAATGCATCAGGTCCAACACCTTCGGAAAATAGATGCCAATCAAGAACAACAACACGATTCGAAAGACGTTGACTATCAACAGCAACGGAACGCCGGCCAGCAAACCTGCCAATTTCTTCCGATAGGCCACCGGTGACGCCAACACCGCCGCCACGTACGCCATCGTCGGCTCCAACGCGTCGCAGCCATGCACGATCTCGAAGCGGACGCCCAATGATTTGGACCCCATGAAAGGCCCCTCGGCTTCAACCCCATATCCGATCGCCGATAACAACCCCGCAGACACCCTCGCAATAAATGTCAAGTAAGGCCGCAAAACGTTGCCATACTTTTCAAGAAAATAGGCATATTCGACCAGGTAGTATCCGCCCATGACGCCGCTGAACACCAACACCGCCACGATGACGGAAAAACGTCGACCTCCGCCTGCGGTTCGCTTCCCAGGCCCGCCGCCCGTCGTTTGCTTCCCAGGCCCGCCGCCAGCGACCCCTGCCGATTCATCGGCCTTGCGCTCCTTGCCGCTGTCCGCCTGCCCCGCTGGGTTGTACGCGTCATCCTTCGTCATATTCGACTCTTCGAATTCCCTCGTTGCCCACCCAGGCAAAACCCCTATCAATTTCAGAGCCGCGACCCTGGACGCGACCAAGGCGGGAGCGTCCAGTATGGCAAGCGGGCGAGGCAGTCCATGGCACGCGAACCGCGCCGCTACCTCCAGAAACCATCTGTTCAGGGAGCGGTC
>CAYRHJ010000025.1:0-18420 GCA_964424105.1 uncultured Phycisphaeraceae bacterium
GCATTGGGATAGAATCAGGGTTTCGGAGGGGAACGACGTTGGCGATGGAATATCGGTTTACAATTGCCGTTGTTGGTGGCTTGTTGTCACTGGTCGCGCTTAGCCCGTCGAAATCGTGTGCGGAAGTCTCGCTTGAATGGCATCCGGCAATTCAATCGGTGCAGGTCGGCGAGACCGTTCGCCTGGATCTCGTGGCCGTTTCGGATTCGGGCGATGGACCCGCGATTGTCGCGATGGACGTGGTCATCGTTTGGCCGGCGAGCGCGCTAGAATTATTGAGGGCATCGGATGACGGTCCGTACGAGTGGCTGTCGTCCGGTTTTCCGCCCGACGCAGACGGGTTGAACGTCTCCTGGCTGGATGGGAGCGCGAAATACACGGCTTTGGCGCGATTTGACGGCCTGCCCGTGAAGATCAATAAGCAGTTGCACGTCACGACGATGGAATTTCGAGCGCTACGGCATACGATCGGCAGCCGCGTTCAGATCGTTTCGTCATTGGGAGAGCATGCCCGGACGGTCGTTTTCGGCGGTTCGACGCCGGGTCAGAACGTGACGGGTCAGATCGCGGAGGTGACCGTGCGGGCGGGCGCTCCAGCGGACTGCGACGCCGACGGCGATGTAGATACGATGGACTTTGCTCGATTTCAAGCCTGTTTCGTGGGACCGGTGGGACCGATTGATCCGCCGGCCTATTCGATCAATCCGTCGTGGTGTTGCGGAGCGTTCGATTGGGACGGGGATGGGGACGTGGATCTCGACGACCACGGGGCGTTCATGGCGGCGGTCAGCGGTCCCAACACGAACCCGTAGGCACCCATTCGTCCGGTCGCACGCCGCATGCGTGGCATTACAACGGCGAGGCTACGGCAGCGGGGCCACGAGAGCAGGGTCACTACACCGTGATTACAACGGATGGATTGTAGGGTTCTGCGGGCGGGTTTAGACTCCGTTCGTGTCGGCCCGCGATCACAACGAATCACAGCAATTCCTATGGAAAGAGCAGGGCGAACAAACGACGGGTCCCGTCGTCACGGTCGCTGCGGTCGGGTCCATTGACAAGCCGTTTACGTTTGCCGTTCCCAAGGAAATCGAGAATCTGTGGCCCGGGCAACGAGTCCTGGTGCCGGTGGGTCGCCGGGGCCGACTGACGCCGGCTTTTTGCCTGTCGGTCGATCGGGGGCATTGGACCGGCACGATCAAGCCGGTGCATTCGGTGATCGACGACGTCAGCTACTTGACGGCGGAACTGCTCGATCTTGGCCAATGGATTTCGAAATACTACGCGTGCCCGTTGGGTCGGACGCTTGATGCGCTGGTGCCGCGGTCCGTTCAGCGTCAATCGGGTCATCGAGTCGTCCGATCGATATCGCTTGCCTTTCCACAGGAGACCCTAGATTCGGTTCTGACAACATCAGGACGTGTCGGTGCCAGGCAGCGGGCGGTACTTGATGCATTGGTCAGCGCGGGTGGACCGCTGGATTGGGAGGCGCTCGGCGAGGCCACGGGCGCGACGCTTTCGACATTGCGATCGATGGAAATGCGCGGCTGGATTCAGGTGGTGGTGGGACAACAAGCACGGCCGGCGCCGGATTTTGACGTGTCTGCCAGCGAGCCGGCATTTCAGTTGAACGATTATCAACTTCGCGCGACGGAGCGGCTTCGACAGGTGGTGGACGATCGCGCGTTTCGGGCGGTCCTGCTGTTCGGCGTATCGGGGAGCGGCAAGACGGAAGTTTACATCCGGGCGATGCGCCATGTTTTGGAAACAGGCCAACAAGTGATCATGCTGGTTCCTGAAATTGCGCTCACCACGCAGCTCGTTCATCGATTGACCAGCCGATTTCAGCAGGTGGCAGTCATACACAGTGGACTGAGCGGCGTTCAGCGATCGTTGACGTGGTCGGCGATTCGATCGGGTGAAAAAAAAGTCGTGATCGGAACACGTAGTGCTATTTTCGCACCTTGTGAGCGACTGGGTTTAATCGTCGTGGACGAGGAGCAGGAGCCCAGCTACAAGAATCTTCAGGCACCGCGTTATCACGTTCGCGACGTGGCCATCAAGCGAGCCCAGCAGCTTGGCATTCCCATCATCCTGGGAAGCGCCACGCCGTCCCTGGAAACCTGGCATAACTGCCAACGGCTGAAACATTACGAAATAATCGAATTGCCCAGCCGGGTCGGCGGTCGATTGCTTCCCGAAGTGACGATCGTGGACATGAATGACGAAGCCCGCGACGGAGCGGCAGCGCCGCACTTGTCGCGACACTTGATCCGCGCGCTGGGAGAGATACTGGAACGCGGGGAACAGGCCATCATTTTGATGAACCGCCGCGGATTCGCCCGCTGGCTGATGTGCGCCCGGTGCGGACATCGGGTGGTTTGCCCGTCGTGTGACGGCAACATGGTCTATCATGCGAGCCGCAGGGAGGTGATCTGTCATCGATGCAGTCGGCGGGCGACTGCGCCGAGCGATTGTCCGAATCCGTCGTGCGATGGAAAGTTGGCGCCCTCGGGAAGCGGCACGCAGCGCATCGAGGCTGGGTTGAATCGGCTGTTTCCCGCGGCCCGCCTGGCCCGTGCCGACAGTGATACGATGTTGCGGGAGAGTTTGTATCGCCGGTTGATTTCGGATTTCGAGGCTCGGCGGATCGACGTATTGATCGGAACGCAAATGATCGCCAAGGGTTTGGATTTTCCGGGCGTGTCACTGGTGGGGATCATCGGAGCAGACACGACGTTGGCGGCGCAGGATTTTCGATCGGGCGAGCGTCTGTTTCAGATGATCACGCAGGTGGCGGGAAGGGCCGGCCGCGGTGAGATTCCGGGACGGGTGATCGTTCAATCGACAACGGACGATCTTCCGGCGTTGCGATGGGCGGTGAGCGGAGAGTTTGGACCATTCGCGGAGCACGAATTGGCGATGCGACGGGAATTGAGTTTGCCTCCGTATTGGAGGTTGGCGAGGATGGTACTTTCAGACGCCGTCGAAACGCGGGCGCGCACATCCTGTCAGGAACTGGCGAACCACATTCGCTCGACAATCGACGGTGACTCGGTGCAAGAGGCCGTCGTTTTGGGACCGATGCCCTGTGCCATGCCTCGACTTCGGAATCGATACCGGTTCGAGATGTTTGTGCGTACAAGAACCGCGAAGTCGATGACGTCGTTGCTGTCCGTTTTGCGAGCCAAGGGTCTGCTGCGGACGATGGGGGGGCGATTGATGGTTGACGTGGATCCGGTCACGATGAATTGAAAGTGTCTCGAATTCACGAAAGGGGCGCTCGCGGCTTGTTTCGCACGGCGGGGCACGACCATCCCTGCAAGTTTCGGCACGTCGAAGCATCAAAACGGACTGTGATACGGTGATCTGGGGCATTTCGCGGCGGCGATGTAGGGAGTTGTCGGATACATGTGCCGACGGGGGGACGCGAAGCGAAAGATTTTCTAGAATAAGCCGATCACGTAGCCGAAATGTTGAAGTGTGGTCAGTGCCCTATCAGTTCGACGGAGGTAACCATGTCGACGTTCATGAAGCTTAACAGAATGGGTGCCGCGATGGCGGTCTTGTTTGCGGGCACGGCATGGGCCGGTCCGCGCGATTTTGGATCGTCACCGGGCAAGATTGCGCATTTTCATCTTTCCGGCGCGGTGACCGAGACGCCGGTGACGGACCCGTTTGGTTTGGCCGGCGAGCGTTCGGTTTCGCTGAAACAATTGCTGGAGCGACTGGCGAAGGCTCGCAAGGACGATTCCGTCAAGGCCGTCGTGCTGACGATGGGCGGAGTCAGCATGGGATCGGGTCAACTGGAAGAGCTTCGATCGTCGCTGCGGAAGTTTCAGGCCGTCGATAAACGCGTGTTCGTCCACGTTGATGGGTTGAACATGGGGACGTTGGCCCTGCTATCGACCGCTTCGGACTTGAGCATCGTGCCGACGGCAGACGTGTGGCTGACCGGCATGATGGTGGAATCGTTGTACGTCAAGGATCTGTTGAACAAGCTGGGGATCGAGGCTGATTTTCTGCACATGGGTGCGTATAAGTCGGCGGCTGAGCTGCTGACCCAAACCGGTCCGAGCAAGGAAGCGGCTGACAACGTCAACTGGCTGCTGGACGGATTGTATGGCGCGGTCGTGGATATGATCGCGGAGTCCCGCGGTTTGTCACAGACGCAGGTGCGCAAGCTGATCGATGAGGGGCCTTATACGGCTGAGCAAGCCTTGGAAAAAGGTCTGGTCGATTCCGTTCAATATCGAGACGAGTTTCTGACAGAGATCAAGAAGATTTACGGCAAGGAGGTGACCTTCGACAACCGCTACGGTGAAGACGAAGGGCCCAACGTCGACTTTTCCAACCCGTTTGCGTTTTTCAGTATCTTCACGGACATGATGGGCAAGAGCGAGAAGACTTCCACGGACAGCGTGGCCATCGTGTACGTGGATGGTGCGATCATGCCCGGTCATGCCCAGCAGAGTCCATTCGGGGGCGGCGGTGGGGCGTTCAGTGGGGATATCGCCAAGGCGCTTCAGAAGGCGGCCGACGATCGCACCGTGCGAGCCGTTGTCTTGCGGGTGGATTCGCCCGGCGGATCGGCGCTGGCCAGCGAGATCATCTGGCGGGAGACGCAGAACGTTCGAGCGCGTAAACCGATGATCGTGTCCATGGGCAACGTCGCGGGTAGCGGCGGATATTACGTCGCGTGCGGCGCGCATCAGATTTTCGCGGATGAGACGACGATCACGGCATCGATCGGCGTGGTCGGTGGAAAGTTGGTGACGACGGGCCTGTGGGACAAGATCGGCGTGAATTGGGTGCCCTACAAACGAGGCGGCAATGCGGACCTGATGAGCTCCGCCCAACCGTTCAGCGACGGGCAACGCGAGGACATGCTGAATTGGATGGATGAGATTTATGGGGTCTTCAAAGAGCACGTGGTGAAGGGGCGAGAGGGCAAGCTGAGCAAGCCCATCGACGAGATCGCCGGCGGGCGGGTGTTTACCGGGAAGCAGGCGTTGGAATTGGGGCTGGTGGACCGCATCGGCGGGTTGGCGGAGGCGGTGGAATACGCGGCCCGAGAAGCGTCGATCAGCGACTACGAGATTCGAGTCATTCCGGAGCCGAAGAATTTCATCGATACGCTGTTATCGGAATTGATGGGCAAGGGCGAGCGGCCGTCCGACATCGAGGTCCGCGTTCGGCCACGATTGTTCGATAACGATCAATCAATTCTGAAATCACTATTGCCGATGTTGGAGCGGCTGGACCCCATGCGTGTGCGTGCGT
This sequence comes from uncultured Phycisphaeraceae bacterium, assembly GCA_964424105.1. Classification (GTDB taxonomy): domain Bacteria; phylum Planctomycetota; class Phycisphaerae; order UBA1845; family UBA1845; genus CAYRHJ01. The sequence goes on from CAYRHJ010000025.1 coordinate 5,284, forward strand.
TGGAAAATGCACTGATGCGGATCGAGCTGCTTCATCGCGAGCACGTCATTACGATGATGCCGATGGATTTGGTGATTCGTTAACGGTGGTCCGTCGCGAGCGCGGATGGGAAACCGGGTCAAGATGTCGTGGTGGCGGTGGGAGGCGTTCGGTGGCGCTTAGCGTCGCGCCGTAGCGCTATGCGGCGGACGTAGAAGCGGAAAGCTGCGGGGCTAAGCGCCGGGACTACGATTTCACGAGTGAACCGGATTCGAGTTCGACGCTGCGACGCATGCCCGCCTCGAAGTCGACTTCCCGGTCCTTTTCCGTCACGATGCAGTTTCCGATAACCAATGCATCGATCCCGGTTTGGATGAACGTGTTCCAGGCGTCCTGCGGCGTGCAGACAATCGGTTCGCCGCGAACGTTGAAAGACGTATTGATGACGACGGGCACGCCCGTTCGGCGTTCAAAGGCCTTGATGAGGCGGTAGTATCGCCCGTTGTGTTCCTCGGTGACGGTTTGCACGCGGCCGGTTCCATCGGCGTGCGTGACGGCGGGGATCAAGTCTCGTTTGTCCGACCGGACTTTCGGCACCAATAGCATGAACGGTGCGTCCATTCCCGCGGGCATCTCGAAATATTCATGTGCTCGTTCCTTCAACACGCTCGGTGCGAAGGGTCGAAAGGCTTCGCGAAACTTCACCTTGGCATTGATGATATCTTTCATCTGCGGATTGCGGGCGTCGGCCACGAGTGAGCGGGCGCCCAAGGCCCGGGGGCCGAATTCCAGTCTACCCTGAAACCAGCCGATCACTTGACCTTCGTCGATCATGGCCGCCGTTCGATCAAGCAACGATGCTTCATCGTCAATGACTTGCAAGCGGGCTCCGTTTTGCCGCAAAGTGGCCAGTATCTCGTCGTCGCTGAATGATGGACCCCAATATCCATGGTTCATCACGAACGTGCGCGGGTTCTTGAGGACGCAGTTGTAAATGTAAAACGCCGTTCCCAGCGCGCCGCCGGAATCGCCCGCCGCCGGCTGAATGAAAATGTTTTCGAAATCCGTTTCCTGCAACATGCGCCAGTTAGCCACGCAATTCAAGCCGACTCCGCCGGCCAAGCATAGATTGTGCATGCCCGTTTCCTTCTGCACGTGGCGGGCCATCTTGACCATGATTTCCTCGACGGTCTTCTGTCCGGAATGGGCTATGTCTCGATGAAAGTCGTCGAGATCGGTTTCCTTGCGGCGCTGGGGCCTGCCGAAAAGGCGTTCCCACTCGCGGCTGAAGGTGCGCGTCGTGGAATGGGGAAAATCGAAGTATTTGAGGTTCAGGCGGAAGCTGCCGTCGTCGCGGATTTCCACCACTTCGCGAAACTTGTCCACGTAGGTGGGTTGGCCGAACGGCGCCAAGCCCATCACTTTCCATTCCGCGTCGTTTACGCGAAATCCGAGGTAGGCGGTGATGGCGCTGAACAGCAAACCGACCGAATGGGGGAAACGGATTTCGTGGGTCAGATCGACCTCGCATCCTCGCCCCACGCCCCATCCCGTGGTGGTCCACTCCCCCACGCCGTCGGCGCTGATGATGGCTGATTCTTCAAACGGGCTGACCAAAAACGCGCTGGCTGCGTGCGAAAGATGATGCTGACAGAACAAAATCTCCTGGTCGGTGTGAAGCTGTTCTTGCAAGGTTTTGGAAACATTCAGTTTGGTCGTGAGCCAGACGGGCAGGCTCTTGAGCCAACCGACGTAGCTTCTTGGCCAAACGGCCAGGATGGTTTCCAGAATGCGATTGAACTTCACGATGGGCTTTTCGTAAAAGCCGATGTGATCCACTTGCTCGATCGAGATGCCGGCCTGTTTCAAGCAATATTCGACGGCCAGCTTGGGAAACTCGCTGTAGTGCTTCTTTCGGTTGAATCGTTCCTCCTCGGCCGCGGCGACCAGTTGGCCATCGTGAACCAACGCAGCGCCGCTGTCGTGATAGAAGCATGAAAGTCCGAGCACATACACCGCATCGCTCCCTTCGAATCGCCATCAACAAGGTCGCCGTTTTGCCTCGTCCGATTATGAAGCGGATCGGTCGATTGGTCGATCGGGCGGTCTCGGATATCTGACCGACGTCACGCACCATCCACCCCATTGCTGTGCATGCTATCAACAGATTTGCGACCTGGCGATTGTCTTGAATGTGCGTTTCGCGGACGACGAAAGCGCTTCATGGCCTGGGGGCGCGGCTCTGCATGAAGCCCTTTCACCGTTGAGCTGGCGAAACTCGCCCCGCCGAGAAAGCAGCCCACGCGACCCTACAACGGGCTGTCGGTCTTGCGTTCATCGGGAGATTGATAATGTGTCACGCTCTCCGTACGCCAGTGCTGCCCGTCAAACGTCGTATAGGATGAACTGGACTTGTAGAAGTCGATCTTTTGCAGGACGGGAACGAGCTTTCCAAGAATCTGCACGCACTTGCTGATGACGCGCTGGGCCGTGGGGTTGGGGACGGCCATCGACGCCATGCCCCCGATCATGGAAACGACTTGCACCATTTCGGCCATTTCTCGCCCGAGGCTCCTCTGGTCATTGTAATTGATGGCGACGACGTCACCCGTGGGCAGCAGCATCTCTTTCATCAGACGTTCGTTCTTACGAATGTTGGGGTGCTCATTTCTGCCAGTGGCGAGACACTTCAACACAGCCTGTTCCGAGGTGCCCACAATCAGATATCCGTCCTTGATGCCGAATACGTTCGGTTGGGGTGAAATGGCCATCTGAATCCGCGTAAATCCTTCCAGAGATTCATGGGTCGCCGGTTGCGTCGTCACGTTCAGCATTCCCAGCATGGGGTTCTGGGCGGCCTGTTCTTGAATTTGCTGGCGGAGAAAACCAAGCCCCTTACCGATCATCTCCCGAGCCTTTTCTTCATTCTTGACGGCCAAGAAGAAAACCTGTGCCGATTGATTTTCGACTTGAATGGTCGCGCTGATCACTCGATCGCCCAGCCAACCGAGCAGATCTTCCCGCAGATCCAACCCAATTGCTTTTTGGATTTCTTCCCACTGGCTCCAAACTTGTTCGCTGTCCGGTGCGACGGTCTTCACCGTGTCTTCAACAAACGCATAAAGCGTCAACCAGTCAACCATACTGGAGACGGAGAATTCGGAAGTCTCCTGGGGAAGGAATCGCTCGAAGTCGCTGATGTTCTTCTGGCTGGTCAGAACCTTGTGGAGCGGGCTATTCTTAGCGTCGGGGCTTAGCGACGCGATGGTGCTGCACCGCGTCGAATAGCCTTCGGTGAACTCGACGTTCGCGACGCTTTCAAATGTGTCGAGGATGTCCATGACGCGGTTCATCACGACGATCGGAGTGGGGCTGGCATCATTCGCGTTGACGGTCTCGCCTTCAAGCATCTTGCGCGCCTTGGCCAGGGCCGCCAGATAGCGATCGTCGCTTCGCAGCGTTTCGAGGTCGGGATCGGTGGAAATTTGCTTCGGGCCGTAAAAGCCCCCATCCACCGCCTTGGTCAGCCAATCGAGTGCTTCGTCCTTCCTGCCGTCCAATGCGTGAAAACAGGCCAAATTGTACATGACCAGGGAATCGGTGGGGGCGTGTTCGTAGGCCTGCTGGATCAGTTCGAGGGCCTTCTTGTGATCTTTCGCCTGATAGGCAGCGACGGCTTGGCCGTTCAGTCGCCGCGACTCCGGGGTCAGTGCCGCATTGACGTAGCGGTCGCCGTCCTTTCGGATTTGTCGTTCGACCGATTTTACGATGCCCGTGAACGATCCCACCAGGTTGGTCATGTCAAAATAGAACATGGAATCTTCGGGCGCGGGGAGCTGCGCAAACGCCTTCTGAAACCGCGGCAAGGAGGTGAGCGACGAAGACTTGTTCTTGCCGTCCAGCAAGTCGATGGCTTCGGCGAAAATGTCGTGGCCGGTCGATATAAGAATCACATCGTTTCGCAAACCGACATTGACCGAGAAGAGCTGTGTATTGTTCTCGTCAGAAACGTACAAGCAGCATTGCCGACATCCTTTTTTCACGTCGTCGTCTGTGCGGATCAGATCGCGGCCGATCAACTTGTTGGCTTCATCAGCCAGCGCTTTTGCGATCGCGGTCAGCCCTTCGTAATTCTCAGCCGCCTTCTCGCCACGAAACATCCACAGACAATCGGGCGCTCCCACGTTCACCCCGGCACCGCGAACGATGGCCTTGGGCAGACGCTCGGCGAACACAAACTCGCCCTCGCCGAGCTTGTCCCAATCCACGCCGCGGATCAGTTCGTCCGCGCGGGCGTGCAATCGATTCATCTCCTCGATCTGTTCCTCGCCCAGCAACGACGAAATCAACGACAGAACGTCCTCCCCGATGCCGGAAGCTTTCAAAGCCGCATAAACTTCCTTCCAGTAATCATTCAGGAAGACCCGCTCCGGGTTCCCTCGCTCGGCGACGAATAGGAACACGTCACCGGGGACAGCGGCGGGCAGACTGAAGAAGTTCTTGTTTTCATCCGCCCGCAAAAGCGGCGAGCCGATGATCGAAAGTGCTGCTGCCAGACAAACCGCGCGAAGATTGTCGCTGAACATGTTCAATATCCTCTTAGAAAACTCGAGATGCCTGATCCACATGTGGATCCAGCCGACTCGGAGCGACCACGGGACACCTGATGCATTCATCGACATCCCCGATGCCCCAGTCCGGCTCGATTGTAGACAGTTCCGAACCCACCCTCAACGAATCATTCGGCGGACCAACAACTTCCCACAACTTTCGACACAGGAGCGGCACGCCATGGTCGTCCGCCGCCAATCGGTCATCGACCCCGGTTTGCCGCAAATCGTGCCGTTGGCGCGTTCGCCGGCACGTCCTAGAAAAAACGGTGACGTTGGTGATGTCAATTTCAGCAAACTGACGTGCTCGTGTCAGAACTTGTGATGCGTCTGCGCGAGGTACCTCAAGTTGCGCGTTTATCGGAGATCGGGACGGGCCGAGGCGGGATTGAGTTTCGCCCGAACGCCCCCGAAGTCGCTTCCGTTACCAGTCGCCACCCGGTTGGGTCGGCAGGGTGGCCCACCTCCTTTGGAGGTGGGGGAGCCGATGAAAGAGAATGGACGACACAATGTTGTCACTTGCGAATCGAGCTTCGAAGAATCGACTCCCCCAGGTCCAAAAGGACCTGGGCCACCCGTCCGAGTGTTCGGCGATGAGCAGTCGGTGCGGGTCAATCGTCCTCGCGGCCAAACGCAAGTTGAAACACTCGCAGATCAAATGCATCCACGTCCAGGTCGGCGTCGCCATGAAACGGTTCGCAGCCCGGCGGGGCTGATTGAAACGGGCCCAGGGCACACAGGTTCCATTGGGCCCAATCCAGCAGTGTTACCATGTGATCATTGTCGAAATCGCCCAGCCTTTCACATCGATCGGGCAAGTCATTGCCGTTGACATCGACTTCCCGGCCTTCCGCTAAATCGCATCGGTCAAGCGCCCCGTTCCCGTTGCAATCGAACACGAATCCGTCGTACGAAATCTCAACTTCCAAAAACGGTTGGCCACCGCAGGCGAAGGGCGACACTCCGCTGCTGGCCCGTAGCTCCATATCGAGCACGCCTGACTCGATCATTGCGTTGTAGTCGTCGCGGGCCACCCGAATCGATCCGGCGTCGGGCGTCAGCGGGCAATCGTGGCCGGTCGATTCGAACAATCGCCCGATCGGCTGTTGATTGATACGCACATCGATCCACTCGGAGGTCGCCGCCAAATTTCCGATGGCGTGAACCGCGAGCGTCACGTCCCCGCCCGTACGAGGGGGTGAGACCGGTGTGAATCGCTGCGGGAAGGCCAATCCAAAAGGCGACAATCGACCGGATCGCAAATTCACCGGACCCAGCATGTCGCAGCCATCGAAAACGCCGTTCCCGTCGCAATCACCAGCGACACCGATGTCGCATTCGTCCGGCCGGCCATTGCGGTCGCAGTCGGTGCTGTAGGGTTGGGTCGCGTAACGCAGTGACAATCCGATCTGGGATGATCCACTGCAAGCGGCAGCGCTCACGCCCGGCGACGGTGCCAGCTCGACGTGGGCGGCTCGATCGATCAGGAGTTGGTTGAATGTGTCCATCGCAACGACGATGATTGCCGTTTGCGACGTCGCGGGACAATCGACACCATCGCCTTCGAATAATCGCCCCAGGACAAGCCCGTTCAGCGAAACGGTGATGAATTCATCAAGCTGGCCAAAATCACCCCGGGCCGAAACACGGAGCTCCACGTCCTGAACAGCCGGCGGAAGCGCGTAAACATTCATTTCAATCGTTTCACCACTGATGGGTCCCGTCGGCGAAACGGTCACGTCGTAGATGCCCAGATCGCACAAATCGGGGCGTTGGTTTGCGTTGCAGTCCGGGGCATTTTGCGACTCGACGTCGCAAGTGTCCACAATGCCGTTGCCGTTACAATCCACAATGCTGCCGTCGACAAGTTCACAGTCGTCGACACGCCCGTTACGGTCGCAGTCCGTATCGCATTCATCAGGGACCCCGTTCCCGTTGCAATCCTCGCTGGTTCCAACAACCAAGTCGCAATCGTCCGGAATTCCATTTTGATTGCAGTCCGGTTCACAAACGTCGGGGATGGAATTACTGTTGCAATCCGCCAAGGCGCCCGACGCCACCTCGCACCAATCCGCGACGCCCGAGCCGTCACAATCGATCATGTGCGCTGATTCGAACGCACCCATGTCGGCTCGGCAATTCTGAATTCGATCAATTCCATCCACGTCGTGTAAAACTGCGAAAGCTGTTTCGGGAGCGCCATTGTCGATACACGGCGATTTCGCCCCCAATCGAAAATCCCCGGCTTGCGGATTGATAAAACCGGGCGAATCCGTGATGTTTCCAATCCCCGGCCAATGCTGCAATGCATTGCTATGCGATAGGTCAATGGTGCCGTTGGGAACAGCCAACTGCGATGGCGATGGACCGCGAATGATGCATCCTGTGATTTCCGTTCGTCCGCCACCGGTGGTGAGGACCGCGGAACCGAGGTCGACTGCGACGTTGTCCACCAAAGTGCACCCAATCAAACCGATGCCACTGCCAATAGTGAATACGGCCCCCCCGTCATCGATGCTGGTGTTAGAATGAAAGAATGAACTTTCGATTGTCATGCGCGAATCGACAATCGACACAGCACCACCGGCGTTCCAAGTATGGTTCTGAGAAAATCGTGATGCACGAATGAAACCCCCGTTTGCCCGCGAGAAATGCAGGGCGCCGCCGCCCCCGGCGCTTTGATTCCGATCGAACGTGCACTCTTCGAAGCCCACGTCAATTGGTGCGTCAAGGAAGCAAGCTCCGCCCATACCCAGTGCGTCATTCTGAACAAATTCGCATCCTTCCACGTGCACACTTGATCTTGCCGCCCAGATAGCCGCGCCCGCCCCTGTGACGCTCTGTTTTTCAAATACGCAGTCTTGAACGGACAGTCGAGCGTCGTCTACGTACAGGGCAGCCCCGGCGCTCGCGTCGTTTTCAGAAAACCGCATGCTGTTTATCGACAGATGGGCGTCATCCGTTACGTGCACGCCGCCGCCGAGTTCCGCGATGTTCTCCGAAATGACACAATGCTCCAGGGACGGTTGGCCCGCGCGGACCGCCAATCCACCACCGCCCACTGCGGAGTTTCCCGTGATTTCGCAGTTTCGCAGGGATGCGCTTGATCCAAGAAAATAGACGCCCCCGCCTTCGGAATCCGGCCCATCACCGTCGGCTCGTCCACCCGTGATCCGAAACCCGTCGAGCGCCGCCGATTCGCCCAGACCGATGCCTGTGACGACGTGAAAGCAATTGTCAACGCTTGCACCAGTTTTCGAATCATCAGACGCGAGATCGCACGTCAAAACAGTCGTATTCAATGCTGGATCGCGAAATTCCCGCTGGCCTTCCCATCCGGCGAAGCCTCCATAGATTGCCGTTTCGTCTCGCAAGAGAAACGTCGCGTGGCGGTCCGTAACGTCCGCTGACGGTCGATAGAAGCCGACCGCCACCCATATCTCCCCAACGGCCATCCCGGATCGTGCAGCGTGTTTCAATGCATCTTGAAGATCAGTGTAGGCATTGGCCCAATCTCGTCCAGTTCGATTACCGGTCGCGCTCTGCTTCACGAACAGAACGGAAACCTCACATTCGTCGTAGATGCCGTTGGCATCCGCGTCCCGAAGTCGGCCAAGAACCGCATCGCACGAGTCCGGCACACCGTTCCCATTGCAATCCGATAGAACGCCCGTTTCAAGTTCCACACTGTCGAATGTCTGGTTGTCATTACAGTCCGCCTGGTATTCCAACGCTCCCATATCGACGGCTGGTACTATTGACGGGACTGCATCGGGCGACACCGGATCATCGATGGAACGCCACTGTCCCACCGCATCCAATCGTTCGCTGATCGGCAAGGCGTGGCTGTCTGCGGAATCGATGCACGGTGACCTCCAGCCCAGTTGAAGATCGTCATCCGTCGTTCCGACCACGCCATCTAGTCCATCAGGATCAACGAAACGAGGATGGTCGGAAATATTTCCATTATTGAGCAGTTCAACTGACAGAGACTGAACACAACTGTGGGAAATGATCGGAGTTGAATCATTGCTGGTAATCTGGGTGTGCCATCCCCAGCGACCCGAAACTCGATTGTCCCAGACGACGCAGTTACGGAAAATCAGCGGCTTCACACTGCGACTGAACACCGCGGCACCTTCCAAGTCCGCAGAATTTTGACTGAAAGTGCAGTTGATGCATTCCATCGTTGCGTCAGCCTCCAATCGGATCGCGCCGCCCTTTTGTCCCCGATTACCGGAAAACAGAGAGCTGATGAGCCTGTGCCCGCCGCGAGTAGAATTGATTGCACTGGACGATGAACCCAAGAATCGACAACGGGAAATGTCGGAATCTAAGCCGGCCAAGTACAGTGAACCTCCTGCGTCGGCGTGACAGTCGCGGAATTCACATACACGCATAGTTAATTCCGCGTCGCCGCGGGTGTGCACCGCGCCCCCCTCGCCCGCACGGTTCGACTGGAAAACGCAGCCGACCAGACCAGGCCGGCCACCCGCGGCGTATACCGCCCCGCCTCGTCCGTCGGATTCATTGTCCAAAAATGTCGTGACTCCGCAGGTGAAATCGGATCCTTCCGCGTGAATGGCGCCTCCGCGTAGTGCGGCATGGTTGCGAATGAAAGTGCAGCCGATGATTTGTGGCCCGCCGCCTACGATGCGTATGCCGCCGCCTTCGGTCAGTGACCGTCCGCCTTGAATCGTGAATCCGTCGAGCACGGTCCCTTGGCCGCACCCGATAGCACGAACCACGTGGAACGAGTTTTCCGCCGATCCACCGGCGCCCTCGTCGTCGTCCGCGTTCAGGTCACCCGAGAGCACAGTCGGCCTATCAAGCGGACGGCGATCTGCACGCACGATTTCGTGCCCCGCAAAACCGCCGTACACTGCCACACCGTCGACAAGATCGAAGGACGCATCGCGCCGGCCATTCGGCGGCGCGGGCCGATAAGCGCCACCAGCCACCCAAATCTCCCTGACGAAACCGTCACTGGCGGCTGCGTGTTCCAGTGCGTCGACAAGATTCAGATAGGCGTCGCTCCAACGTGTTCCGGATTGGAGTCCCTGGGCGGCCGCGTGGACATAAAGAACGGCGGTCTCGCAATAGTCCGGCACACCGTTATGGTCGCGGTCCGGTGAAAGCCCCATGGCAATGGCGCAATCATCGGGAATGCCATCGAAGTCGCAGTCGACTCCACACTCGTCGGGCACGCCATTTCGATTGCAGTCCGCACTGGCGAATGAAACGATGTCACACGAATCGATGATGGCATTCGCATTGCAGTCTTGAGCATCGGACGACAGCAAATCTTGGTCGTCGCGTGTCCCATTGCGGTTACAGTCACCGTTTTCATAGGCACCCATGTCAACGATGGGAGGTTGACTGACGCCGTGGTCTTCCGCATCGGGATCATCGAAAAATCGCGAGGCGCCTCGTACATCGAATGGCAAACGCTCGGCATCGTTTCCGTCTTCGTCGACGTCAAACCGATCAATGGGGAGGGCTTCATTGTCGCCGGCGTCGATGCAAAGCGACCCATACATCAAGGAGAGGTCGTCGTCCAGCGTGCCGATCACCTCGTCGGGACCCGCCTCGTCCAAGAAAAGGGGATCGTCATCGATGTTCCATTCACCGGGAAACTGCCCAGACCAGCCTTCAATGCAACTATGTTTCACTTGCATCGCCGCGCCGGCAGAAACAATTTGACCACCGAATGTCTCGCTCGCGTCTCTGTTGTTCCACATTAGGGAATTTACAATGGAACACGTTGCACCCGCATGCAGATGCAATCCGCCGCCGGCGCGATCAGCCCGGTTGTTCGCCATCGTTGCATTAACAATGTTCAGTTGCAGGTTTCCACTGACGGAATGAATGCCGGCACCGTCGGTTTTAGCCGTATTGCCCGACCAGACGCAATTTGTCAAATCCAAGGACGAGTCATATGCATTGCTGATGCCCGCGCCCATCTGTTGGGACGTGTTGCCTAGAAAGCGGCAGTTGATCATGGTCACGTCGCCGCCTTCATTCCGCAACCCCGCCCCGGCAAATGCGAAATTGTCGACCAACGTGCATCCCACGAACGAAGGAACGCCTCCTTGAATCCATATCGCGCCCCCCGTCGAATCCGAGACGTTCCCCCGAAACAGGCAGTCGATCAACACCGGATCGCCCCCATCGTCGAAAAATGGGCCGCCCCCTTGAATCACCGATTCGACCCATCCGGAAGCCGGTCCGCCAAGTAGCGACAACGATCGCAAGTTTCCGCTGCCAAACCCACCTCCCGCGATGCTGGCATGATTATTTTCAAATACGCACCCGCGAAAAGTCGGACTGCCCACTTCCACGTATACCCCGCCGCCAAAACTGCTAACGTTTTCAACAATTCGACAATTCGAGATGGTCGGCGAGGCGTCTTCGACGTACAAACCCGCGCCCGTGAAGGCTTTGCAGGTGATCGTCTCCTCCGAACTAACGCCCCCGGTGATCGTGAATCCGTCGACCACCGTCTTCGCCGACGTCCGACGAATCGTAACCACTCGATAGGCGTTGTCCTGACGGGTGGCAGGCAGGCTCGTGTCGTTCGACAAAAGATCACCGCTTAAAATCGTTGGATGAAAACCCGGATCACGATCATCCGGCATACCACCGCCCACGGGAAATCCGCCCTTGACCTGCACACCCTCGGCTATGTCAAACGTCGCCGACCGCGGATCATCCTCAGTCACACGACGCGACGGTCGATAGGTCCCCGCAGCCACCCAGATTTCCCTTCCCGTCGGCGCCGCAGCCGCGACCTCCACGGCACGACCCAGATCGGTGTAGGCTTCGCTCCAACGCGTGCCCTGTTCAAGTCCCTCCGCGGACGCGTCAACGTACAGTACAGTCGAGGTACACTCGTCCGGAATACCATCACCGTCCGCATCCACACTCGTCAATGCTGCAATGTCACATATGTCCGGCACACCGTTGACGTTGCAGTCTTCGCGGGCCACGTCACACTCGTCCGGAATACCATTGAGATTGCAATCAATGCTGGTCCCATTCGCGATGTCGCACAAGTCAGGTCGATCATTCAGATTACAATCCATCGTCGGATCGGAAAAAATGTCACACGAGTCGGGAATACCGTTTCCATTGCAATCCGAGGCCGAATTCGCGCAGTCGTCAGGAATTCCATTGCCGTCGCAGTCCACACTGTCACCACGGGCAATGTCACAAGCATCACGGATTCCATTCCCATTGCAATCGCGAAACGCCTCACATTCATCCGGAACACCGTTCGCATTGCAATCGTCACTCATCGCCGACGCCAAGTCACACGAATCCGCAGTCTCGTTCAAATTGCAATCGGGCTCACAAACATCTAGAATCCCGTCTCCGGTACAATCGAGCTGCGGATTGGCCGCGATTTGCTCGCGATCGGGCACTCCATTGCCGTCACAGTCGCGATCGCTCGCCGGGCTGAAACACAATGAAAACGGTTGCGCTCCCAACGACACGTCGAACCCGACGATTTCCACACGCCAGATTCCGGGAAACGGCGCCTTCACCACCACTTGTTCAACATTGTTCACGTGATCGGATCGCGTCTGATCGGCGGGCGCTTCGGGGTTCTGCGGGTCCAGCGTCCAAGGCCAATGAAAACCCGACAGTGGATCGACCACTCGCAAATCGAGATCATGAACCAGGGCCTTGGTCACGTTGGGCACCGCCGGCTCATCATCCCACGCCAGCGTAACCCTGATTTCAGAATCGCCTTCGATCACCGTCAGCGGGACAGTGAAAATCTCGCCTTGCGAAACCGTGTCCTCCAGAAACGACCCCCCGCGAAGAAAATCAATCGTCTCCCGTATACGCACCAGTCCATAGCCCGATTCAAAATCCGGACCCGGATTCCCCAATTCGCCGGCCCCCTGAATCAACAGCGCCTTCAGCGTGGAATTCCGCGGGTCCGGTCTTTCGGGCCACTGCCCGCGATAGTCTTGCAGGAGCAACGCGCTGATTCCCGTCACGGTAGGTGCAGCCATCGACGTGCCGCACAGAACGCCATAGGTTCCGTCAGCCACACAAGACGTGACGCCATGGTCATCGGTCGTCTGGCAACCGGGCGCACAGACGTCAGGCTTCATCCGCCCGTCATCGGTGGGTCCCCAACTTGAAAAAAAAGTCATCGAGGCATCGTTGGCATTCACCGCCCCCACCGCGATGTGATTCTTCGCCGCGGCCGGCGGTGGAATCGATCGATACCCACCGGGGCTTACCCCGCAACAATACTGACATCCCCGTTCATTGCCCGTCGACCAGATGACCCGAAACGGTTCACCCAGCCCCCCACGCACGATGGAATCGATGACGCTCGACGCCACGCCGTAATCACCCGTGATCTCGCAATTCAAAAAGTTCGCGCAAACGTTCGTCCCGATGGAATTATTAGCCAAGTCAGCCCCGTATTCGTGGATGGCCTCGGCGTAGTCCGATTCCAGGTCTCCCGGATTGGTGTACAGAAAAATCCCCGACCGGTCCGTCTGTAGGCCATACGATTCCAGCCGCA
>CAYRHJ010000026.1:0-172705 GCA_964424105.1 uncultured Phycisphaeraceae bacterium
GGGATTGCGCTGGATGGGGACCGCTCCCTGAACAGATGGTTTCTGGAGGTAGCGGCGCGGTTCGCGTGCCATGGACTGCCTCGCCCGCTTGCCATACTGGACGCTCCCGCCTTGGTCGCGTCCAGGGTCGCGGCTCTGAAAGAAGCGGTCTCGACTGATTGAAGGGGTGTGTGAAACGCGGGCATGAGGGGGAACGAAAGTCATCGGCTCCCCCACCTCCAAAGGAGGTGGGCCACCCGGCCTGATGTGGTCAGAAATCCGCTCGCTTCGCGGTCGCGGCTCTGTAAAGAGGCGAATTCCCGCCCTGATGGTTGCGGCTCGGAAAGCATTGCCGCGTACGCGCAGATTTGGTGTTGACAGAGCATTAGCAATGTGCGTCAGCCATGTAGCGTACGTTAGACATGCGGCGGGCTCGCCGGCAGCGGGGAAGCATTGACGCAGATGATCCGGAACCTTAAAATCCATAGTCGATCTAGATCGGTTGCTGATCCGGTGATTGGTTCGAAGGTGATCAATGACCATCAAGCTCTCCAAAATCCTGTGCCCCACCGACTTTTCCGATTTGTCGTTGAAGGCTTTGCAATACGCGCGAGCCTTTGCGACGACGTTCGGTGCGCAAGTTCATTGTCTGCACGTGGTGGACGAAGCCTACCTTCATTGGAACGCCATCGGGCCGGAAGGTGCGCCCATCGTGCCCGCCGTCGACGATCTCACCAGCCTGGCACGGACGCATATGCAACGGTTCGCCGATGAACATCTCATCGGGCTTAAATACGCGCCAATCTTAAAAGTTGTTGCGGGTCGACCTGATTTGGAGATTGTTCAGTACGCATTGGAATCGACCATTGACCTGATCGTCATCGGAACCCACGGTCGAGGCGGTCTGGCGCACGCCCTGCTCGGCAGCACAGCCGAGAAAGTGGTTCAAAAATCGGGCTGTCCCGTTCTAGTGGTCCGGGAGCAGGAACACGAATTTGTCAGCCCGGACTGACGGATGGTTTTGCGGGCGGGATTGGGAAGGCGATTCACGCAGGCAAGTCTAGGCCACGAACGATCGGGAATTCAGATGGATTCCCGTGTCTTGGTACGCGCTCGCATTACAACGCAGGAAACGGTCATGCGGCGTCGCGTTGGTGCTGGGGCTGGTTCATGAATCTCGATCATCGGGCGGACACTGAACGGAAAGTTTCCTTGACGGTGTCGGAGGTCGGAATCCGCGTCCGCTCGAGCGCGTTGGATGCGGCGTCACAGCAGGATGCGGTAAACGAGTCGATGCTGGATGATGAAGATCGGCCATCGATCGACGGTTTTCCGGCCTCGTTCGCCCCGCCCAAACAGGACGCCGACGATGACGCCTGATTCCCACGTCAGCGCCGATGCCGGTGGCGGACTCGGGCGCTATCACCGCCAGATGTTATTTGATGAAATCGGGGAATCCGGCCAACGGAAGCTGTTGTCGTCGCGCGTGTTGCTGGTTGGCTGCGGGGCATTGGGCAGCGTCTTGGCCAACACCCTGGTGCGGGCGGGCGTGGGTTACATTCGCATTTGCGATCGCGACTATATCGAACGCGACAACCTGCAACGGCAAATCCTGTTCGACGAAGATGACATCGTCGCGAACCTGCCCAAGGCGGAAGCCGCGGCGCGCAAGCTCCGCCGTGCCAATCCGGATGTAACGGTGGAGGCTGCCATCGTCGACGTGAATCACACCAACATTGCGGAATGGGCAGACGGCGTCGATCTACTACTTGACGGCACGGATAATTTTGAAACGCGGTATCTGATCAATGACCATTCGGTGAGCAGCGGATGTCCGTGGATTTATGGCGCCGTGATCGGCGCTTCGGGGTTGTGCATGCCGATTTTGCCCGACGAGACGCCTTGCTTGCGGTGTCTTTTTAATGAGCCTCCGCCGGCGGAAATGAATCCGACGTGCGACACCGCAGGAGTCATCGGACCGGCTGTGCAATTCGTAGCCAGTTTGCAGGCGGTGGAAGCGATGAAGCTCCTGTCCGGTCGACGGGACGCGGTGAGCCGACGGTTGTTTCAAATGGACGTGTGGACCGGCCGACTCACCGCATTGGACGTGGGGCGTGCGAAGCAAAACGGTGATTGCCGCTGTTGCGGCCAGCGAATTTTCGAGTTCCTGGATGGGACAAGATCGGCTTCGACGGTCAGCTTGTGTGGTCGGAACGCCGTGCAGATTCGCCCGCCGAGTTCGGGGCTGATGGATTTGCGAGCCATCGCCGATCGATTGCAGGCGGTCGCTTCGGACAAGGTGTACTTCAACGAATATCTTCTGAAATTTTACGTGGGCGATGACTACGAGCTGACGCTTTTTCAGGACGGTCGGGCCATCGTGAAAGGGACGGATGATCCCGCGGTGGCCAAGTCGATTCATGCGAAATACATCGGTGCATGATGCAAGGTTCATTGGTGACCCGTCAGGTGCCGGAACTTGTTATTGAGCGCGAGAACGTCGAAGAGATATCGAATCACGCGGCGGAATCCTGGCCCGAGGAATGTTGCGGGCTGCTGCTCGGGAAAATGGAGCGGGGTCGATGCGTCGTTGAACAAGTCAGGCCCGCCCGCAACGTGCACGCGGGTGATCGCCGTCGCGGCTATGAAATCGATGCGAATGCCGTTTTAGAGAGCTTGCGGGCGTCCCGTTGCCAGGGATGGGGCCTTTTAGGGTTCTATCATTCCCACCCGGACGGATCGACCGAACCGTCTTCTTGGGATGCTCGCGATGCTTGGCTGGGGAAAATCTACGTGATTGTGGGTTGGCCGGTTGGGGGAATCGGTTTCTGGTATTGGGATGCCGATTCGCCATGTCCCAGGAAACAGGCCGCCGTCATCATCGAGTCGACGTAGGGCATCGCCCGCCCGATGCCGGCCCAATACGGGTGCGGTGGGCATTTCCCGCGACACGGGCTGCCATTTTGAGGCGGACGATGCTGTTTTGTTCGGAGCATGAACGATTGAACATTCCTGATCGGCCCTCGCCAGTCTTGGTGCTGGATTCCGGCTTGCGCCGGAATGACGATGTTCATTACTTTCTGGACTGCGTAGTCATTGTCCGCCGACTCGACATGCCGGTTTGTTTCGGCCATTCCTCCTGTAATTCATCGAAGCGGTTTTCATACGCGCGACGATACAATAGGTAGGTGTTGTGGACGGCGTGTTGGTTCGTAACGATGGCGGGCTTGATCAGGTGACTTCACGTGCGGTCGTCTCGGTTGCAATTGTGGTGCGTTGCATCGGGTATAGGTTGGAATCGGAATGGGAACGGGAATGGGGGTGGATGTGACGGAGCGACCGATCGCGGTATTTGATTCGGGGCTGGGCGGCTTGACGGTCGTTCGTGCGATTCGGGAGGAATTACCGGCGGAAGACATCGTTTATTTCGGCGACACCGCCCGGATACCGTATGGAACGAAGAGCCGGGAAACGGTCATCCGCTTCGCTCGCGAGAACTGCGAGTTTCTGATGCGTACGCGTCCGAAATGTATCGTGGTGGCGTGTAACACCGCCAGCGCGCTGGCAGTTGAAGTGCTGACGGATGAAATCCCGGTCCCGCTGATCGGTGTGGTTCAGCCCGGCGCCGTTGCGGCTGTTGGTGCGTTACCCGCGGGCTTGATTGCCGTGTTGGCTACTGAAGCCACGGTGGCGTCGAATGCCTATCGCGACGCGATAGCGGCTATTGATTCGCGGAGAGCGGTGATACAGGCGTCGTGTCCGCTGTTTGTGCCGCTGGTGGAAGAAGGTCTGGATTCGTCCGAACCGATCGTTCGCATGGTGGTCGAGCGCTACCTTGGCCCGATCAAGCGATTGCGTCCGGGGGTGGTGGTGCTGGGTTGCACGCATTATCCGATATTGCGCGAGGCGGTGTCCGAATTTCTTGGGTCACACGTTGTCATGGTCGATTCCGGCCAGTCAACCGCCCGGGCGGTGAAACGTGCGTTGGGGACGATGAATGCGTTGTCCGGAGGCGGGCAGCGCGGTAGCCTGCACTGCTATGTCAGCGATCACCCCAGAAGAGTTCAATCCATCGGTTCTCGCTTCCTGGGCGAACCGGTTTGCGACGTCGTGGGCGTCTGTCCCGAAGACTGGGCGGAGGTTTCGGTCCGGCCGGCCGCGACGGTGGTTCGTGCCACGGCCTAGAATGCGAAATCGCACATTTCAATGGGTCATGGTCAGTGTGATCTGCGGGTCGTGTGTGACCAGCGGCTGTAGCCAGCGTCGCCATTACAAGAGCGCTTGGTTGGTCAGCAGGAGTGACGTAGCCCGTTATGTTGAGCAGGCCACCCATGCCGATAGCGCCGATGCTCGCCGCGAGGCCATCGTACAACTGACTAAGACGCGATACGCCGATGATGACATCGTCATCGAAGCATACGGACAGATTGCACGGGAGGATCCGAACGAAATCGTGCGTTGCGTAGCCGTTCGAGCGTTGTCGCAATCGTCACACGAAAATGTAGTCGCTGCGTTGGTCGACTTGGCGGGACCGAATGTGGCGAACGAAACTAGTGGACCGACGGATCGGGTACGGGCTGACATTTTGCGCGGGTTGGAACAGTTGGCCACCCAAGATCGGTTGACGCAAGATCAGATGGATGCGTCGGCGTCGATCGCGGTTCGTAGTCTGCGAAATCAATCGAACCGAGACGTTCAGGTGGCGTCGGTCATTTTATTGGGCAGGCTGCCACGGCGTGCATCGCTTGACGCGCTGATTGGAACGCTGAATCACCCGGATTACGGAGTTGTGTATCACGCGCGGCGATCGCTGGAAGCGCTGACCGGACAGGTGTTCGGTGACGATCCGGCGGCTTGGCGGGATTGGTTGAGCGCTACAGAATCACCGTTTGAGCATCGCGGTCAGTGGATGCCCAGTGATGAATCGCAGAAGACTTGGTGGCAACGGAGCGCCGAGGAAATTCGGAAGGCATTCACGGGGACGGGAACTGAGCGCGGGAATTGAACCGGCGGCTGATCCGGCGGCTGATCCGGGCACCGATCCCTTGATTCGAGGAATCGTCAACCGTGCGAGCGCTCGTATTCGATAACCGTTTGACGTTTGACGACTCGCATTGCGAACCCAAACCCGCCGAGGGGGAATGTGTGGTTCGGGTACGGATGGCTGGAATCTGCGCGACGGACATTCAGATCACACGCGGGTACATGCGATTTCGCGGCATCCTGGGTCACGAAATGGTCGGCACCGTGGCGGGTGGCTGGCCGGAGATGACGAATCGGCGAGTGGTTTGCGAGATCAACTGTGTTTGCGGGCGTTGTGATTTGTGTCAGTCGGGTTTGTCAAGCCATTGCCGCAATCGAACGGTGATGGGCATCAGTGGCCGCGACGGTTGTTTCGCGGATGGGGTGGCAGTTCCGCGCAGAAATCTCCACGCTGTCCCGGACGTGATATCCGACGAAGAAGCGGTGTTCGTCGAGCCGTTGGCAGCCGCCATCCAGGTGACAAAGCAGGTTCCCATCGGGTCCGGCATGGCGGTGGCCGTCGTGGGCAGCGGGCGATTGGGTCTGTTGGTGACGCAGGTTTTGGCCTTGACGGGGTGTCGTCTCGAATTGATTGGCAGGAACCCGCACACGCTTCAATTCGCCGAAAAACATGGCGTTCAATCGACCAGGGTGGACGTTGCGAGTTTCAAGAACGATCGAGACGTGGTCGTGGAATGTACAGGAAGCGCGGAGGGACTGGCCATCGCCCTGGGCCTCGTTCGGCCGCGCGGAACCATCGTGTTGAAAAGTACCTACGCGGAACCCGCGGGCATTGACCTGGCGCCGGCAGTGGTCAACGAGGTTACCATTTTGGGAAGCCGCTGCGGTCCGTTCAAAGATGCCATCGATAATCTGGCTGCAAGGAAGATCGAGGTGGCGTCCATGATTGCGAGAACCTACAAGATCGAGCGAGGTTTGGAGGCGTTTGAAGCCATTCACGCCGAGCATGCGATCAAGGTTCTGCTGCGAATCAACACGTGATGAATTGCAGTGATCAAACCAGCCCCTGTGACGCGCAGCCACGATTCTGGCGGGCGGCGATGCTGACGAATCAACCTGGATTGGTACATGGTGTGACGTGCGGCGCATGGAATATGGCCGAAAGCGTCGGGCCGGACCGCATCGGAACACCAGAACGGCGGCGGCGGACATGTCATGCGCTGGGCCTGCCGCACGGTCGCCTGATGTGGGGCCGGCAGATGCACGGGACGTCCATCGCGGTGGTGGATGATTGCGGTTGGCGCCCATACGGCGGTGATTCCAAAACGGTAAGCCCGCTGAATCCGCCGATCGTGGGCATTGATGGATTGATCACGGACCAGTCTGAATGGCCGTTGATGGTGATGGGCGCTGATTGCGCTTTGCTGGTGGTTTACGATCCGGTCACACCCGCGGTCGGTGTAGCCCACACCGGTTGGCGGGGAACGGTTCAGGGCATGCCGGCCCGGCTTGTCGAGGCCATGATGAACACCTACGCGTCCGATGTGACAGAATTGGTGTGTGCGGTGTCACCGTGCGCGGGGGCGTGCTGCTATGAAGTGGGGTCCGAAGTCGTTTCCGCATTTCAGCAGGCGTGCTTTACAACAGAAAACGTCATCCGGCAGCAGGGCAAATGGACCTCGCTGGACCTGCCCGCAGCCATCGTTGAAAACCTGGGAACGGTAGGCGTGGAAGCGCAGCGCGTTGATGCCGCACGCATTTGTACAATCTGTCAGACGGACTATTTTTCCTATCGCAGACAGGGTCGCGACGTTGGCCAAATGGCGTTGATCGCAGCCATCGGGAATCGAAACAAATGACAGACGATCTGGTTATACCGGGTGACGCCCAGCCCGCAGGCCGTGACGTTGATTGCGACCAGTGGAATCATTCGCCCGAGCGAGACACGCATGCGCTGACTTGTCCAGCTTGTGAATCGATGACACTGACGCATCGTCATTGCAAGCGTTTGTGCGTCAACTGTGGGTACGCGGAAAGCTGTGAAGACCTGTTTTGATGCACGGCCATCGTTCGTAGACGACATCGCCCATGAGCCGCGCACCCCAATCCAATCGCCGCGAACATTCATCAAGGGAAAACAAGCGCACCGCGTCCGCGGTCATGGATGAAAGACCGCGCAACGTTCAACGCATCGTGACATTGGCCATCGTATTCGCGATCGCCTTGACCGTTCGCGTTCTGTATCTGACGCAGATCGATGATCTGATTTTTTTCAAACACTATGTGGGCGACGCACAAGGATACGACGTGTGGGGGCGACGCATCGCCGCGGGCCAATGGTGGGGGCCGGATAGTTTCTATCAGGCGCCGCTGTATCCCTATCTCCTCGGTTGTGTTTATTGGATCGTCGGACCGGGTCCCTGGATTGTTCGGCTGATGCAATGTGCGCTCGGCGCGGCGTCGTGTGTTTTGATCACGTTGGCAGCGACACGATTATTTTCGCGTCGCGCCGGGACGCTGGCGGGGATCATCCTGGCGGTTTATCCGCCGGGCATTTTCTACGACGGCTTGATTCAGAAGACGTCGCTGGCTGGATTCTTGATGTCCGTATTGGTTTTATTCGTTGTTCGCGCCATGCAGCGGCCCAATGGGGCACGTTGGCTGTGGGTCGGCGTAGCCATCGGGTCGATGTCGCTGGTTCGCGAAAACGCGCTGGTGCTGACTCCGGCGTTGGCCCTATGGCTGGGGATGCGCTCGCCGATATCGATTGTCTCGCGGGGTGATGGCGTTTCAGAAACTCGTCAAGCCCAACCCGCGCCGGCACGTGGGCGATGGCAGCATGCGATCATGCTTGTGATGGGTAGCGGCGTCGTCCTGCTGCCCGTCGCCATCCACAATTACATATTCGGAGGCGGACTAGCCGTCACGACCTATCAATTGGGGCCGAATTTCTACATGGGCAATCGAGAAGGGGCCGACGGCAGGATTCGAGCACTGATTCCGGGTCGGGAGACATTCGAGCACGAACGAGTGGACGCCATTCAATTGGCGGAATCAGCGGTCGGACGTTCACTATCACCGCAGGAAGTTTCCAATTATTGGGTGGGGCAGGCCATCAAGTACATCACGTCTGATCCGGTGGGTTGGTTCAAACTCATGGGGCGCAAATGGTGGCTGACATGGAATTATTACGAAATACCCGATACCGAAAGCTACTACATTTATCGCGAGAAAAGTTGGATGTTGAATTGGACGGGAACGATTTTCCATTTCGGGGTTCTGTGTCCGATGGCTGTGCTCGGCGGCTGGTGGACCCGCACGCAGTGGCGGGGGCTTGTTCCGTTTTACATGATGCTGCTGACGATCGCGTTTGCAGTGACCCTGTTTTTCGTCTTCGGCCGATATCGCTACCCGTTGGTTCCCATTCTCGCCATGTTGGCGGGTGTTGGATTATCGGGATCGTATGCGGCCATTCGGAGTGGTGACCGGCGAGGTCTAGTCATCGCGGCAGGCCTGCTGATCGGCTCAGCCGCCTGGA
Source organism: uncultured Phycisphaeraceae bacterium (assembly GCA_964424105.1). GTDB lineage: Bacteria > Planctomycetota > Phycisphaerae > UBA1845 > UBA1845 > CAYRHJ01. The sequence goes on from CAYRHJ010000026.1 coordinate 8,501, forward strand.
CCAACTGGCCGATCAATCCCACAGCGGAACTGCATGCGGCGCAATTGGGAAATCTGGGGGCGACGTTAGCAAGGCAGGGTCGAATCGACGAGGCTGTTCCGATATTCGCACGGGCCGTCGAATTGTTACCGAATGCGCCACGGTTGTTGCAGTTCTTGGCCGACGGTCTGTCGTTGGTCGATCGTCACGAGGCAGCGATCCCGCATTACCGCGAACTGTTGGCGCTGGATCCGGATCGTCCCAACATCGCGTTCAATTTCGGCGTTGCGTTGGAGTCGATAGGGAACCGTGACGAGGCGCTTCAATACTATCGACGGGCCCTGCAACTTGATGCAGGTGACACACAGGCCCGGCAGGCCATTCAGCGATTGCGTGATTTGTCCGAATGAGTTGTCGGCGGCATGAATATCCGCGATGATGCGGTAGGGGTGAGCGGGCGTAGTCCAAGCTGATGGTCGCCGTCATTCAGAACCCGATGCGTCAGCATCGGGCCCCAGCGACCGGAGCGCCGCATCTATGCGTCCGCGTGCTTACGCACGCGGTTCTGACCGGTGGCTCCGCCGCGGGCCCCGATACCATAAACTTGGACTGCACCTGGGTGAACCAGAACGTCCTGATTCGGGGTTGACGGGAATTTCAGTCATCTGCAATAATGGATTTGTACGACAAGAAGCCCAGGAGCCGATGGCGACCGGGCTGGAGCAATCTGGCGTGGCGGGCGCGGAATCATTCGACCGCCGGTTTCCACTAACAATTGGAGTATTTGTCATGAAGGTCAGAATGATCGCCCTAGGGTGTCTGTGCGTCTCACTGGTGGGGTTCAACGCCGGTTGTCCATTTTCCCTTTCGCCTCCAGAGTCGCTGAACAACCTCAGCGAGCTGCCGGACGCCGATGGCGACGGATTCGCCGATCTCGATGGCCCGGAAGGGACCGAAACGGTGGCCGTCTCGATCGTCAATGAAATCACCCGTGCCGACGCGGAAGCGCTGGCTGAGCAATTCGTGGGCGAAGTTCCAGCCGGTCTCGCCGCCGTGGTGGCTGTCGAGGTCAATTTTACGATCACCAGGATCTACGAGGGCGATCAGACGTTTATGGACATGGGTTCACGAGCGTTGCAACCTTTCGACGATTTGGCTATTGAAGCCGTCTGCCCTGAAACTGTCGTCGTGGCCGTGGACGTCGTGGCCTCCGTGCCCATCCTGGGGAATTTTGAGGTCTTGCCAACTCAGGAATTCACGCTCGTCGAGGGCGACGGAGGCAGGGGCACGTTTGTCTGTGGAAAGGTGATCATGGTGACAGCCGCCATCGACGAATCCACGGGTCAACCGGACATCGATCTCGTCATCGAAGACCAGGAATAATCACAGCCCTGGGCCAGGAATCTTTTTTAGCCCGTTGCGCGGAATCCGCTGCCAACGGGCGATTTTCTGCGCGGCGGCGGATTTAACTCAACACCATTTTCCGCACGATGATGCCGAACAGCAGCAGCATGGACACCGCAAAGACCAACAACAGCGTCCATGCCAGCGCCTTGCCCAACGTACCGCGCTGAGGCTGATAGGTTCCCGAAAAAGCTAACAAGAGTTCTTCGCCGCATCGCGGACAGGACTCGTCCGTGGGTTCGCACGTCCGGCCGCATTTGGGGCAATCCAGTCGAAATCGCGGATCGAGGTCGCCATTCGTTGTGTCGGTCAAGGGTTCACGATCGGAGTCGCACGACTCGGCTGGCATCACGACGCCTTTTCAGTCAGAAATGTTTGTAACCGCCGCATGGCCTGTTCGAGTACATCCATTGACGTGGCGAACGAGATGCGCACGTGCGAGTCCATCCCGAAGGCCAAGCCGGGCACCACGGCCACGCCCGATCGATCCAGCAGCTTCTTGGCGAATTCGACGCTTCCGTTCACGCCCAGGGCTGCAAATGATCCCGAAACATCGGGAAAGGCGTAAAAAGCGCCATCGGGCTCCTGACACCGCACGCCGGGCATCGCGTTCAGTCGTTCAAAAACAAATCGTCCCCGTTTCGCGAACGCTTCGCGCATCTCCTGAACGCAACCTTGATCGCCGTCCAAGGCCGCCGCGTAGGCATGCTGACAGAACGGCGGCGCGCCGCTGGTTCCTTGCGACTGCAATTTAGCCACCGCGGTCGCGACCTCGTTCGGGGCGGCGACGAACCCGATCCGCCACCCGGTCATGCTGTATGTTTTGGATGCGCTGTTCACCGTGATGGTGCGTTGATAGGCGTCTGCACTGACGGCGGCGAAGCTTGGACACTCGCGTTGGCCGAAGACCAGTCGGTCATAGATCTCGTCCGACAAGACGATGACGTTGGTGCCTCGCAAGCTGTTGGCGATGGCGTTGACGAGATGCGATTCGTACAGATGCCCACCGGGGTTGCTGGGCGAGTTGAAGATGAGCGCCCGCGTTCGCTTGGTGATCGCCGCGGCTATGCGTTCCGCCGGCACGCACAAGGCGTCGGTCCCGCTGTCCACGAAAATCGGCACGCCGCCCGCGAGCTTGACCATCTCCGGGTAGCTGACCCAATAGGGTCGGGGGATGATGACCTCGTCGCCCGGATCGAGGATGGCTTGCAGCGCCAAATTGCAGGCCATCTTGCCGCCCACGGTGACGACGATCTGATCGGTGCCGTAATCAAGCTTGTTCTCGCGTTTCAGCTTTCTACCAATAGCCTGCTTGAGCTGCGAGAGTCCGGACGCGGGCTGGGGGTATTTCGTCAATCCGTCGCGGAGCGCATTCGCACCGGCGGTTACGATGTGTTGGGGTGTTGGAAAATCCGGCTCGCCGGCCGCCAATCCGATCACGTCCTTGCCCTCGGATTTCAATTTCGCTGCCAAGGCCGACACCGCCAAGGTGGCTGATTCTTCAAGTGTGTGGATCCGCCGGGCGACGTGCATGGATTTCAATTCCAAAGGACCGTGTCAACGTGGGACGGGCGACAGCTCGACACGGTCATTGCGCGTTTTCGCGTGCCGGCAAGCCGGACAGTTTTTCGACCGCCAACAGTCTGGAGCGCGACAAAAGCGCGATCAACGCCAATCCAATCAATGCCGAGTTTTGAAGCACTTTCTCGCATATAATGATCTCGTTCGCGCCGCAACCGCAATCGAACTGAATATCGCACAGGGCGATGTCTCCTGCGCGATAGACACCGATGGTTCGCGCGATGATGGCTGATGTGAACACGACCAGCATCGCCAAGATCGAAAACGACGATCCCCGCAGGCAGAATCCAACGATCAGCAGCACGCCGCACAGAATCTCGATCCAGGGCAGCGCAATCGCGGTGAGATTGATCAAATGGATGGATGCGAGCGGCGTTTCCGGCAGCAGGTGGTATTCCCGAATGTTTTTCAGAAAGACGACCGGTTTGGCCACCTTGGATATACCCATCCAAATGAACAGGCCGCCCAGCACCAGTCGCGCCAGCAACATGGGCACGTGAGTTTCATCGAGCGTACGGATTATGGACTTGCCTGATGACACTGTTCCCGTCCTTCATCGACCGGTTGGTCACGATTTCGCCAGTCAGCCATGCCGCCTTCAAACAATCGGAGGCGCGAACGCGATATCCCGCGAAATTCCAGCTCCGTAGCCAGAAAAATACTATCCTCGCAATCGCCGCCGCCGCAGTACACCACGATCGTGTCAGCCGCATCCAGACACGGCTTGACGTCGGCGATGTAATTGTCCACGTTGTAATTATCGAGGTGCAGCGAACGCGGGATGTGCCCTTGTTCGTAATCGCCGGCGTTTCGAGCATCGATCAACACGATCTCACCAAGAAAGTAAGCTTCGCTTTCGATCATCCCGATGACTTCATCAACGGTTACCATGACAAAAGGATGTTGCAGGCCCGTACTTCCCGGTTCAGCCGATCCGGCGGACTTGGGCGTGGGATCCATCGGCGCGTCGACTTCCACCGTGTCAGGCGACTGAGTCGAAGCCACCCGGAAATAATTTCGTTTCACATCGATGCGCACGTCTGATCGCAAGGCGTTGAAACCCAGGCCGATCACGCTTGCGACCAACGTGATGACCAGTGCTGGTATCAGCGTCGATTTCATGGGCATCCACTCCGCATCGCCGACGCACTCGCGAAAACCTCGCGATTCAACGCCGGCGCGTTCTTGTCATGGGATTTTGGATTTACCGACCGTTCAGGTCAATCGCCGAATGCTCGTCGTTACCGATTCGTGACAGAAACCGCTGTCCATGGACCCCGCGACGTAGGCATCGCCGATTTTCGTCCTTCCGACCACTGGCTATCGGACCCCATTCAAGGGTGACCGCCCCGATTCACCGCGCACGACATCCGCCGATGCAAATGAAGCCTATTCGCAAGAAATTCCACCCGCAAGTCGTCCGGCTCCAACGGTTTATCGTAGCCAGCCACGTCGCCCCACGCGTGCCCACCGGCTGGTAGTCAGGCCGTTGCCGATACGCTATGATCCGACCGTTGCGGTCTTGGTCGAAAGATTGGTAACTTTCGTTTGCTGGAGATGAGCATTGAATCCGCAGAATATTCGCAATGTCGCCCTCGTTGGTCATGCCGGAGCGGGAAAAACTTCACTGGCGGAAGCCTGTTTGCATGCGACAGGCGTGACGAGTCGACTGGGAAACATTGCCGACGGTACCTGCGCCCTGGATTTCACGGAAGAGGAAAAGGTAAAGCAGCATTCCATTCAATCGGCGGCCTGCACCGTGAAGCAAGGCGACGTTCAAATCAACATGATTGACACGCCTGGTCTGCCGGATTTCTGCGGCCATTCTATCCCGCCGTTGAGCGCGATCGAAACCGCGGTCGTGGTGGTCTCCGCCACGGCTGGGATTGAAGTCAACACCCGCAAGATGTTCGAACGGGCCCGCGAGGCTGGATTGGGCATCATTCTGGTTGTCAACAAGATCGACGCCGACAACGTTGACTTGGAAACCATCTGTTCACAGCTTCAGGAAACGTTCGGCCCGCAATGCCTGCCCGTGAACCTGCCCGCAGCCAAGGCGAGCGGAGTTCTGAAAGTCTTCGGTGGAAGCGGTACGCCCGATTTTTCCGATTTGGATGCCGCCCACACCGCCGCCGTCGAAGCCATCGTCGGTGCCGATGATGCGCTGATGGAAAAGTACCTCGGCGGAGAAGTTTCGGATGATGAAGTTCGAGTATTTTCCGCCCGCGCCGTGGTCGCCGGGGAATTGGTTCCCGTCGTGTTCACCAGTTCCAAGAACGAGGTGGGCATCAAGGAATTCCTGGATGCACTGGTCGCCTTCGCGCCCAGCCCGTTGGCAGGTAAACGGCGACTGCTCATCGACGAGGATCAGCAAACACCGCTCGAGCCCAAGGCGGACGGCCCGTTCACGGGTCAGGTCTTCAAGGTCGCCAGCGACGACAAGACCCGTATCAAGTATTCCTACATCCGAGTGTTTCGAGGCACCTTGCGATCCGACACCCAGATTTCCACGAAGGCGGAACGCAAGGGAATGAGGCCGGGGCAGATCTTTCGTATGATGGGCGCGGATCATCACGAATTGTCCGAAGCCGGACCCGGCGAGATTATAGCGCTGGCCAAGCTAGACTTGAAAGTCGGGGAGACGGTGTTCATCGGGCAGGAAGGCTCGTTGGAATCTCCGAAGCTGCCGACGCCCATGTTCGCCTTGGCCATCGAGCCGAAATCTCGCGGCGACGAGGACAAGATTTCCGGGGCTTTTCGCCGTTTCGCGGAGGAAGACCCTTGTTTCATTATGGAGTGGAACGCGTCGACTCGAGAAACCGTGATTCGCGGGACGGGTGACCAACAACTGCGCACCATTCTCGACCGTCTGGCCCATCAATACAAGATCGAGTTCGAAACGCGGCCGCCCCGTATTCCTTACCGCGAGACAATCGTGGGGCATGCCCGAGATGTCGAATACACGCACAAGAAGCAAACCGGCGGCGCGGGACAGTTCGGGAGGGTGATTATCAACCTCGCTCCGACCCCGCGCGGCGAAGGTTACAAATTCGTGGACAAGATTTTCGGCGGCGCCATCGATGGGCCGTTTCGCGTCAGCGTGGACAAGGGGATACAGGGAATTCTGCACGAAGGCGTGTTGGCCGGTTATCCCATCGTGGATGTTCAGGTCGAGCTGATCGACGGCAAGACGCACCCCGTGGACAGCAAGGACATCGCCTTCCAGATCGCCGGTCGCGGAGCTTTCAAAGAGGCGTTCATGAAATCCAGTCCGGTCCTGCTCGAACCCATCGTGAACGTCGAGGTGACCGCACCCGTCGAAGTCCTCGGCGACCTTCAGGGCGACTTGGCCTCCCGTCGTGGTCGCGTCGAGGGACAAGACATGCTGCCGGGGCAAATGGCTGTGTTGAAGGGTATCGTCCCGCTGGGTGAAATGTCCGACTATCATTCCCGCTTGTCGAGCATCACGGGTGGACGCGGCAGTTACGCCATGGAATTGTCCCACTATGAACAGGTGCCAAGCAATGTGCAGCAGAAGATCATCGCCGAGCATAAGAAAGGGGCTGCCCACAGCGAATAACGCTGAGTTTGCCGGTGGCGTTTAACAATTGAGACGGCGATTCACCATCGCTGCCAATCGTCGGTCAGGCCATAACATTATTCAAAACAACAAGTTACAAACGAGCTTTCGTTCGCAGCTTCCATCGCCTGCGGTCGTGATCGCCTGAATCAACGCCAGCGTCTTGTCCCGTCCAATTACCGGACCTACAAAATAAATGTGGTGGTCGCGCCCGTCCTGGAAGATAGGAACTCGCGTCGAGTCGCCAACATTAGAGCTTTTCCCCTCCGGAAAGCACCGGGCCGATTCGGAAACGAATCGCCCGGTGTTTTCTTTTTGGAAACGCGCGCCGGCGAGCGCAGTCGCATTCACGATAAATTGCGGATCGCTGGTCAGAGACTTTCGATGAACAGCGAATGTTGCCGGGCCGATCGCATGTGAGACCGAATCATTTCCGCGACTTGATGGGCATCGCGAATGCCTTCGATGATAATGGCGCGATCGGTGAAATCGGTCGAAAGCACGTCGACGCTACCCAACCCGAAGACGCGATCGATCAACGTCTGTCGAACCCGAATATCGTCCACCCGAATCAGTTCGATCTGGTCGATCGTGCGGGAGATGATGCCTCGCTCGGTGAACATTCGTTCGGTCGTCAGTCGATAACCCAACGCCCATATGCGAATCGCAATCCTGACGGCCCACGCGCACGTCACGCCCGCCGCCGCCAAGACGAACCAGTACCATCCGTCAACGAATGCCGCCGCCACCAATAGGATAACGACGATGACCAGCGGTGTGGCCGTCAAGAAGTGCGGCCAGCGTGGTCGGCCCGACCATAAATCTTTTTCCGGTTTGCGGGGCGCTTGATTTGCTGCGTTGGTCTTGCTCTTTTCGAGCGGTCGCGGGGAATGACGCGACACAACCTGCGCATCCGAGTCATGGGATGTCGGCCCATCTCGCCCATCGTCATTCACGGGTTGATTCGCCATGGCGCTTCCGCTCCGGCTTGAAATCGGTGTCGAAACTGCTTTTCGGCATCCTACAACATTTATGGAATACCGTCGTCGGTAGCCGATTTTCGCGCTTGACAGTCGTATGAGTCAAGGAGGATCATAGCGAATTCGGAGAATCGATGGGGCCAACCGCTGTTGACGCATGTTCGATGGCGGTCGTATCTCCGTTCGCGTCGAACAAAAGCCACGCCCGTGAATTGGTCGATGAACATGATACCATGATCGACGAACCCCAAACCGAAAATGCTTCTCGAGATGATTCCGCTGATTCGCATGGGCAGCAGCGACGGGCGGCCGATCGCCGGTCGGATGATCGTCGCCGGGACGAACGCCGTACCGGGCTGGACCGTCGCAGGGGGCCGGGGCGTCGCCGCGGGGAAATTCGCAAGGAAGCCGAAGAAGGCGAAATGAGTGGTGAACTGCTGGAGTTCATCATGGCCATCGATGAATACAAGCGAATCAATTCACGCCCCTTTCCGACCTGGTCGGAGATTTTCGAAATCGCCCAATACCTGGGTTATCGCCGAGTAGCCGACCGCGCCGAGCACATCAATCGACCCCGCGACGGTGTCGGAATGGATGATGACGATCGTGATGAAGACGGTGATGAAGACTGACCCCGCCTGATCCCGCCTGTGCAAGCGAAGTCCCTTTCATTGCGACAACCATGATGGACCGATAAGCCGGCGAATCGGGGAAACTTTTTTCGGTCCATGGAATGTCCGATATAGGCCGCGAGGCCTGATCCGAGTGGACGGTCGAGGGTCACACGGTGTATCGGACACACTTTCAACTCCGCGAGTCGCCTTTCGCTACGGTGCCCGATCCGCGATTCCTATTTTCTACCGAGGACGTTCAGGAATCGATAGCGGCCACCTGCTACGGGATCCGCCAGCACCGCGGTATCACGATGATCTGTGCGCCGTCCGGGTGCGGAAAGTCGCTGTTGGCGCGGGTGGTGGCCCAAACGCTCGCCGACGAGGCGCACACCGCCTTCTTGTCCCACCCCGTCGAGCAGCCGAGAGACTTTTGGACCGGAGCTGCCCGCGCCTTTGACGTACCGCTATCGGCGTCTCATACCACCGGGGAAATCTACGAGCGTCTTCAGCAGGCCCTGGTGGGCAGTGTGCTTGACCAAGAGCTTCAATCTTTGATCGTCGATGACGCCCATCGGCTCCCGGTGGAGGTGCTGGAGCACGTCGTGCTCCTAGCCGGGATGGAGTCGGAGGGTCGGGCATTGTGTCACGTCGTTCTTCTGGGTCAAAAAAGCGTATTGCCGACACTGAACGATCCACGTCTGGAAGATCTTCGACAACGCCTTCATTGTGTCTGCAACTTGCGCCCGTTCGGGCAAGAACAGTCGCGACAGTATCTGCAACATCGATTGAACATCGCCGGAGCGACGGAGACTAGAATCTTCACCGATGAGGCCGTCGACTTGATTCACCGTTACGCACGCGGCGTGCCTCGCGTCATCAATCAGGTCGCGGACAAGGCGCTGTTGGCGGCCTATGGAGCCGATCAAGCGGTCGTCGATTACGCGACGATCGCCGACGTCGTGGGGCAGATGTTTACCCAGGAGGCTGCTGCCACCTGCCTGCAACCGTCGAAGCAAACCGGTGTAATCGCCAACGCTGATCCGAAGACTTCCGTGATTCCGTCAACGCCAAAATCCCAAGACCCTCGTCGCCACGCTCGTGGCTTCGAATCGCCCGGTGTTCCCGCGTACCCGTCGGCCAAACGCCATTCACCCGGTTCGACACGCGCCGTTCAGCCGTCAGGCGCGAAGCGCTTCGGACGCGCCGCCAAGACGATTGATCGACACGGGCGGAATGAAAAGAGCCGATGCCGACAGCGTACCCCGGGTGAGCTTCGTGATCGCCTCGATCGACTCATCAACAGGGCAAAAACTGACGGGCCAAGTTGGCCGGGTGAGACTTCGTCAGTCGAGCCGAATTCAACCGTCATGGAAGCGTGCGGGGACACCCGAACCGGAGAACTTCGCCGGCGGGTCGAGCGACTGACACAACTATTTCTGGCAGGGTCGGGCGCGGAGGTTTCGGAGCCCGCCCTCTCCTAGCGATCTGATTCGATGAACAAGAACAGGCTTTTTCGTTTTTCATGGGGATGAATCGACATGCATCCGCGGCTCGCGTTGGCAATGTTTATCGTAACGGTCACGCTGGTGGGCAGCGGGTTGGCCGTCATCGTTTTTCCAGGCGAGGCCGTTTGGCTGTTGGCTGGGATGGTGCCTGTGGTGGTGATGGCTTTGTTGTTCGTCAACCTTTGCCGACCCCGACAGGGTGAATACCACCGCGCGCCTATGGCCTCCGCCTCTGGAGGAGGGCAGGCTTCATTCACGCCGCAGTGGGATTCCTTGACATCCATCCATCCCACGAACGACGAAAGCCATTCAGATTTCAACGGCCTGTGGTCCGGCACGTTGACCGTGCGAAGCAGTCATGGCGGTGCCATTCGACGAGTTCACAGCGTGAATTTTGAATTCAAGTCGGATGAAGATTGCACGCCGCTTGATCGAACCTACGCCTACGATCGCACGGACCAAAGCCTTGCCATGGAACTGATCGAGCACGATACGGCCAACGACCGATTGTTCGTTCGCATCCACCATCCTCTTCTGGCGAATTCGAGGCGTGGTTATCCTACGACCCTCCTGCGGCGTAACGATCGATGGTTGAGCGAGGATGTTTCAGGCCCCATCTGCGTGGAGCTGCTATCCGCGCAATGAAGCGGGCTGGGTCATGTCATTAGAACGCCTAACATTATCAGAGCCGCGACCGTGCGGGAGCGGTCTTCCGGTCCATTCGAATGGCACGTCAGCCATTGTGTTAGGCGCTCCTAGTCGTGGGGGAGGCGATGAAAAAGAATCGGTGACACGTTGCTGTCACTTGCGAATCGCGCGTCGAAGAGTCGGCTCCGCCACATCCAATGGAGGCGGGCCACTCGTCTTCTGGATTCCGGCGTTCGCCGGAACGACGCTTGCGAGCGGTTGCGGCTCGGAAAGGGACGTGTTAAACCCATTCTGTGTGGCGATTGCTCTGTAGAAAAAATCAGTTTTTGTCGTCTAGGGCGATGGCGCTTGCGACGGCATGGGTGCGGGTGTGGGTGATGGAAAGAAGAATTCGCGTCACGCCGAGCTTCTGAGCAATCCGGCTACATTCACCGCTGAGCTGCACGTCCGGCTTTCCCAGGCTGTTATTTGTGACTTCGATGTCTTTCCAGGAGATTTGACCTCTCCAGCCGGTCCCCAGAGCCTTAAGAACCGCCTCTTTCGCGGCGAATCTCCCGCTGATATGCGGAATCGCATCGGCAAATCGTGAAGCGGCTTCGCGCTCCTTGGCCGTCAACACGCGAAACAAGAATCGCGTCTGATGGCGGTCGAGTATCGCGGCGATCCGACTGCACTCGACCAAGTCAATCCCCTGGCTGATGACGTTCATTGGCCAAAGGCTACCGTGCAGCGGCGCCAGCCTCAAGCAAGGACGATCCGCGACGGTCTTGTCGAAAGTCAAAAGTCGAAAGTCGTAGGTCGAACGTCGTAGGTCGTAGATCGTAGGTCGTAGGTCGAAGGTCACGTGAAACCCTTCCTTACCGCTCTCTGTGGCCTCTGTGGCCAATGCTCCGCATAATTCAGCCACAGAGGTCACAGAGAAACCCGGTAGGATCGCCCCCCGCTTCCGGCCCCCCGCCTCCGCATGATTCAGCCACAGAGGTCACAGAGAAACCCGGCAGGATCGCCCCCCGCCTCCAGCCTCCAGCCTCCAGCTTTTCGTTTCTCGTGAAGTTGGCATGTTCTTGCCCCATTCTCGCCCGCCGATGGAAAGAGCACCAGGAACGGGCAATACGACTCCGAAGTGCTGACCGGTAAATAGGTTATGTGTCGGAAGAGCCTGTTTTCCTTCGCTTTACTACCCTGCGACGGTCTTGTCGAAGTCGAAAGTCGAAGTCGAAGTCGAAAGTCGAAGTCGAAAGTCGAAGGTCAAAAGTCGAAGGTCAAAAGTCGAAGGTCACGTGAAACCCTTCCTCACCGCCCTCTGTGCCCTCTGTGGCCAGGCTCCGCGCTGACCAAATGGCAGGACGGCGAACCGGCGCTATTGACGAACGGCCCGCAAGATGTGCCGGGCAGCGAGATATCCGCAAGCACCGATCACGCCTCCGCCGGGATGACTGCCGCTGCCGCAAAGAAACAATCCGCCGATGGGCGTGGCATAATGGGAACATTCCGGCGTGGGTCTGACGATCATTTGATCCAGTCCGAATTCTCCGTGAAAGAGGTGACCGCCGGTGAGGCCATACATCTGTTCGATGTCGAGCGGCGACAGCACCCGCCGGGCGATGATGGAAGTTTGCAAATCGGAAACGTAATGACCGAGCGTGCCAACGACCGCGTCACCGAGTCTTTCTCGTGCGGCATCATTCCAGCCGTTTTTCAAATCGTACGGTGCGAAATGCGCCAGGATCGATACGACCGCATGACCGGAAGGGGCCAGGTCCGGTTGGTTGACCGTCGGCACGTCAATTTCCAATACCGGTCGTTCGGAGCATAGGCCATACTTGGCGGCGTCGAAAGCCCGTTCGATGTCGTGCGTTCGCTCCGCGATCCTCGCACACCGAATCTGCAAATCGGGGCGGCACGTGAATCGCAGCGGCTTGTTCAGCGCCAAGTCGACCTTGGCAGCGGTCCCGCGCATGCGATAAGCTGCGATGCGATGGGCCAGCTTCGTGGGCAGGTTTTGACAGCCGACAAGTTTCAGAAACGTCTGCTTGGGGTCGCACGATGCCGCGATCGTTTCTGCCTCGACCGCCCCTCCGTCCTGCAAGATGACACGTCGAACGGCGTGGTCAGCCACTTCAATTCCAGCCACGCGGGCCCGCAGTTGAATCGTCACGCCATGGGATTCCGCTGCGTCGTGTATCGCCCTGATGGCTGCGTCCGGACCGTTCTTGGCGACATCACCTGATATCGAATAGTGGCGAATGAGCGCTGCGTTGGTGCCCGGCGACCACGGTCCGGCGAATGATCCTGATATCGCCGGCACCGCCAGGGCGCTACGGAGCAGATCGGTTTCAAACCATTCGCCCAGCCAATCCGCGACGCACATGGAGACGATGCGCAGGAATTCAAGCATGTCCTTGCGGCCCAGGCGTTTCAAAGCCCACGCTTTCATGGCCAGCGGTATGGTGCCGCGGATGCTATCGGTGGCGAGACTCATCAGGGGATCGCGGAACAAGGGCGTCACAAATCCGCCCAGACGACGCAGCAAGTCGCGGAATTCGACGTAGCGGACAGCGTCTCGCCGTGAATGACGGGCGATTTCTTCAGACGCGACGTGGGGGTCGTCATGCAGCAGCAGTCCCCTGCCTTCGATTTGCGGGATGAAGACCGGCGAACTGGCGCAACTTTGAAGCCCATGCTTCGCGAGTTCTAATTCCGCAACGATACGCGGATCGATCGGGCATTGGCTCGAAAGCATTCCGCTCGATCGATAGCCGAGGTGAAATTCGTCGCCCGCAGCCGTTCCGCCGATCTGCTCGCGCTGCTCCAAAACGATGACCCTTCGACCCTGCTTGGCCAATAGAGCCGCGGCGGCAAGCCCGTTGTGTCCCGCGCCGATGACGGCGACGTCGTATCGATGGGCGCCGTTTCCATTCATGTTCAAACAGCCCCCGCGTTGAGCATGCACTTGGCGGACAACTCGCCGGGCGCGCCCATGATGCCGCCGCCCGGATGCGTTCCGGACGCACACATCCATAGATTCGAAATCGGTGTTCGATAGCGCGCCCAGCCGGCCGTCGGTCGTTGAAAGAGTAGTTGTTCGGGGCTTAATTCACCGTGAAAGATGTTTCCTTCCGTCAGGCCGAACACCTGCTCCAGGTCCCAAGGAGTCAACACCTGTCGAAAAAGGATCGACTCCTTGAGGCCGGGGCAGTATTCCGCCAGGGTGTCAACGACGGCATCACCGAAGGCATCGCGACGTTGTGGCCAATGTTCGGGCCCTTCCTTGATCTTGTAGGGGGCGTATTGCACGAAGCAGGAGACGATGTGCTTGCCAGGCGGGGCGACGCTGGGATCGACCAGCGAGGGAATGACCACGTTCAAATAGGGCCGTTCGGAAAAGTCGCCGTACTTGGCTTGATCATATGCCTTTTCAAGATAATCGATGCTTGGGGCGATGGCGATGTCGCCGCGGAGATGTCGCGAATCGCCGTTGCGGCAGGAGAACACCGGCAGGCGGTCAACGGCCAGGTTCACCTTTCCGCTGCTTCCACGCAATTTGTAACGCTTGATCTGTGAAAGGAACGTCGATTCAAGATTCTCCTCGCCAACCAACCGTAGGAACGTTCGATGCGGATCGAGGCCCGACACCACCGTCTTGCTTCGGATTTCGGTTCCGTCGTCCAGAACGACGCCCACGGCTTTTTCGCGCTCGATCAGTATTTTTTCGACCGGCGATTCGGTGCGAATCTCGGCGCCGAACGATTTCGCAGCCGAAGCGCAGGCCAGGCTGATTTGCCCGGTTCCACCTTTGGAGAAGCCCCAGGATCGAAAAGCGCCGTCGATCTCGCCCATATAATGATGCAGCAACACGTAGGCGGTGCCCGGCGAACGGACGCCCAGGAACGTTCCGATGATGCCGCTGACGGACATGGGGGCTTTCAGCACGCCGGATTCAAACCACAGATCGAGAAAATCGACGGCGCTCATGGTCAATAATTGCATGTGCAGATGCATCAGATCGGGGCCTAGTCCCTTGAAGCGCTTTCCCAGTCGCAGAAGTTGGGCGAGGTCCCTGACGCGCAGCGATGCCGGATCGGGGGCGGGCGCGCCGATCAACTCCTTCACAAAGTAGGACATCTGCGTCATGGCCATCGCAAACTCGGGATAGATCTCCGCGTCATGGGCGCTGAAGCGTGAAATCTCGCGGCGCGTTTCGTGTGGATCAGACCATCGGCAAAGCGAATCACCGTCCGGAAGCGGCAGGAACGAACATTCCAGCGGGATGATCTCCAGTCCATGGCCGACCAAGTTCAGTTCCCGAATGATGTGCGGTCGGAACAGGCTGACCACGTAGGAGCAGACCGAAAACTTGAAACCCGGAAAAAGCTCTTCCGTGACGGCCGCCCCACCCAGGACGTGTCGCCTTTCCAATACAAGTACTCGGCGGCCGGCCTTGGCGAGATAGGCAGCACAAACCAGGCCGTTGTGACCACCGCCGATGACAATCGCGTCGTATGGATTGGCCATTAGGCTCGCTTCCGGGGTGGATCGAAAAGGGGCTTTCGCGTCACCGTCGCCTTCACTTTTTGACGAACGTATTCCACGGTGACCTCCATTTGCAATGCCTCGCCGATGCGGCCATGGGGCGCGCGAACCGTGGCCAGCGCCAAGTTCTTTTTCAGCGTCGGCGACCACGAGCCGCTGGTGGCTTGGCCGACGTGCCTGCCGTCGGCGTCGTACACCGGGACGGCCGAACGCCAGGCGTGGCTGCAAACTTCCGGCGGCAGGTGATGTTTCGCGAACAGGGCTTCGAATTCATCCCAGTCGATTTCCAGGCAGACGAACCGTCGCCCGGGGCCATTGCGCTTTTCGGCCCGCAGCGCCTCTTGCCCGCTGAACGATTCACGATCCAACTGCACGGTCCAGCCGAGGTCGGCTTCAAATGGCGTGGATTTTCGCGAATCGATCAGGCAATGATGCGCGCTGAAATAATCGACGCCGTTCAGAATGAAACCGGCCTCGACACGCGTGATGTCCATGGCGTCCAATCCCGCCGGCTCCATGCCGAAAGGTTGGCCCGCCGCCGCCAGCGCGTCCCATAGCGCGATCGCGTTCTGGTTGGACACCCAGATTTCATAACCGAGATCACCGGTGTAGCCCGTTCGAGTCAGCGTCGCGGGAAAGCCATCGATGCGGGCGTGGGTCAGTCGAAAAAACCGCAGGCCGTCCACGTCGGCATCCGAACATTGTTTCAAAATGTCGCGCGAATTCGGGCCCTGTATAGACAAGACCGCGATGTTGTCCGTCACGTCCGTGAAAGTCACATTGTAGCCGGTGGCCAATCGATGAAACCACGACGTGTGCGGAATGGCGGACGTGACGCGGTATTCGGTCTCGCCAAGTCGCCACACCGTGCCGTCGTCCAACAGCTTGCCGGCATGATCACACCAGCAACTGTAGGTCACCTGTCCGATTTGGAGCTTGCGGATGTTGCGAACCATAACACGCGAGAGAAAAGCGGCGGCGTCGGGTCCGTTCACGTCGTATTTGAAAAGCGGCGTGACGTCGATTAAGCCGGCTGCATGTCGGAAGGCGAAATACTCGCGCTCCAGATAGGTGTCATAAGCGCAGACCGCGTAATAACCGGCCCAGTCTTTCCAGCGCAGGGAACGACAGAGCTTGGACGTCCTAGGATGAAACGGGCTTTCGATGGGCATAAGCCATAATCCGCTTGTTTCGATACAACGTGCATGCTAGTCGAACTTGCGCCCGAAACAATGTGCCTTGGCCGGCGCAACTTGACGTGGCGGGGGCCGCTTCTAAGCTTCAACCATTGACAACCGCAACCTGACCCGGAGGGACGTCATGCATCCTGTCTTGCGCAAACTCGGAATCGAAAAATTGAACGCCGGTGCCTTCGCCGGTGAGTGGATCGGTCACGGCACCGTTATCGACAGCGTTTCGCCTATCGATGGCGCGGTGTTGGCCTCGGTCAAGCAAGCGACCGCCGAGGACTATGAAGCCCTGATGGTCCGCGCGGTGAATGCGTTTGAATCCTGGCGCAAGACCCCCGGTCCGGTTCGGGGCGATACCGTTCGGCGGCTGGGCAATGCCCTTCGCGAAGTCAAGACCGAGTTGGGCGACTTGGTGACGCTGGAGATGGGCAAGATTCGGGCGGAAGGGCATGGTGAGGTGCAGGAGATGATCGACATCTGCGATTTCGCGGTGGGCCTTTCGCGGCAGCTATACGGCTTGACCATGCCGTCGGAAAGGCCCATGCATCGCATGTGCGAGCAGTGGCATCCGCTGGGTGTGGTCGGGGTGATTTCGGCGTTCAATTTCCCGGTGGCGGTTTGGAGCTGGAACGCAGCCATCGCAGCCGTTTGCGGCGACGTCACGCTGTGGAAGCCATCCAGCAAGACGCCGCTGACCGCCATCGCCTGCACGAAGATCGCCGAGAGGGTTTGTCGCGAAACGGGCGTCGACCCAGCCATTTTCAGTCTGGTCGTGGGGCGCGGGGCAGACGTCGGCGAGAGGCTCATTTCGGACAACCGCGTTCCGCTGGTGTCAGCCACGGGAAGCTGTCGCATGGGCTATCGCATCGGCGAGGTCGTGGGCAAGAGACTGGGACGGACGATTCTGGAGCTAGGCGGCAACAACGCCATCATCGTGACCCAACACGCCGATTTGGATTTGGCCGTTCGGGCGATCTTATTCGGCGCGGTCGGGACCGCCGGTCAACGTTGCACCAGCACGAGGCGGATCATCGTACACGAATCGGTACGCAAGACGCTGACCGACCGGCTGGTGGCCGCCTATCGGCACGTCAAGATCGGCGACCCGATGAAAGACGACACGCTGATGGGGCCGCTGATCGACGGTGAAGCCGTTGGCAACATGATGTCCGCATTGGATCGGATCAAGAAAGAAGGCGGCCTGGTTCTGTGCGGCGGGGAGAATCTGAACGGCCATGATTATCCGGGCGGCTGTTACGTGACACCCTGCATCGCCCAGGCTCGCAACGAATTCGCCATCGTTCAAGAGGAAACCTTCGCGCCGATACTGTACATCATTCCCTATGCAAGTGGCCCCGCCGCGCATGCCACGACGGGCGGTTCATCCGCAACCGCCGGCGACGGCCTTGATGAGGCCATCCAACTGCACAACGGCGTTCCGCAGGGGTTAAGCTCAGCCATTTTCACGCGAGACGTTCTGGAAGCGGAGCGGTTCATGTCAGCCGTGGGCAGCGATTGCGGCATCGTCAATGTGAACATCGGCACCAGCGGCGCGGAGATTGGCGGGGCCTTCGGCGGTGAAAAGGAGACCGGCGGAGGCCGGGAGTCAGGCTCGGATGCATGGAAGGCCTACATGCGCCGCCAGACCAACACCATCAATTATTCGACCGAGTTGCCCCTGGCCCAGGGAATTCGATTTGGTGATTGACCGCCCATCGCACAAACCGTAAATACATTGAGCGCCGGCCCAGCGCGACGCTGCGGCCGCGTCGTCGCGAAGGGCTGACCGCCCGACGACAATGGCCATCGCGAAGGATGCACAAATGAACACACCCGCATGCCGAACGAACACGCCCGTCGATCGAATCATTCAGGGCGATTGTGTCGAGCAATTGGCCAAGCTCCAAGCCGAGTCCGTCGATCTCGTCTTCGCCGATCCGCCCTTCAATATCGGCTACGACTACGACGTCTATGACGATCGCAAAGCCGCCAACGACTATCTCGAATGGTCTCGCCGATGGATCGAAGGCGTCATCCGCGTGCTCAAGCCGAACGGCACCTTTTGGCTGGCCATCGGTGACGAGTTCGCCGCGGAGTTGAAAGTTCTGTGCACGCGCGAGCTGGGCCTGCACACCCGCAACTGGGTCATCTGGTTCTACACCTTCGGCGTGCATTGCAAACACAAGTTCACGCGGAGCCACGCCCACCTGTTCTACTTCGTGAAAAACCCCGCCAAACACACGTTCAACTCGCTCGACGTGCGCGTGCCCTCAGCCCGAGAGTTGGTTTACGGTGACAAGCGGGCCGACCCCGATGGCCGCGTGCCCGACGACACCTGGATGATGCCGCCCATCCTCCCGCCCGACGTCGTCACCCGCGATGGGTTCATCCTCCGCCCGCAGGACATCCCCGAACGATTCCCACCCGCAAGCGACACCTGGTACTACTCGCGCGTCGCGGGGACGTTCAACGAGCGTCGCGGGTGGCATGGCTGCCAAATGCCCGAACAACTGCTGGGTCGGATCATCCGTGGCTGCTCGAACGAGGGCGACGTCGTGCTGGACCCCTTCGGCGGCAGCGGCACGACGTTGGCCGTCGCCAAGAAACTGTGTCGCCCGTTCATCGGCATCGAGCTGTCCAAGGATTACGTCAAGAAAATCAATCAGCGCCTTGCCAACATCAACCCCGGCGACCCGCTCGTCGGCCCCGAAAACGCCGCCCTCAGCGCCCCCCGCACGTCCCGGGGAAGGAAGCTCGAACGCGGAACCCCGAAGATGAAATACCGACTCACGAAAAGTCCGGTCATCGCGCGCAGTAACGTATCCCTCGGACAAGTCGCCGTTGCCAACGGAGAATATGCAACAGCCATTGTGGAAGCATTCATGGCCGCCCATGATGGGTATTCCGCCGACCGCGTCATTGCTGATCCCGGGCTAAACGACAGATTTCTTGAGAATTGTCGCATCCTCTCAATCCCGGGTGAACCACGCGATTGGAATCACCTGCTCCTGAACATACGGAAGGGTGGTGGCTTAAGTGCAGTAGACACATCGCGTCGTACTGTCGAGACACGCGAGGCGATGGAAGAATATATGTTTGCTAGCGAAATGGCTTGGCGGAAGTTGAGCAAAAACAATGCGAATCCAAGTTTGGATGACATTCTGGCTGATCCGGACCTTGCGTCCCAATTCGATTCAATTGCTTCCGGAATCGCGCCCGGTTTCAACTCATTCCAATATCGATGGGCGGCACTTTCGCTACGCAAATTCTCGGCGAAAGGACGAAAGATTAAAGATGATATCAGCATCAGATTAGCGCCCGTGATTGGAAAACCTGGTGAGTCAAATTCCCTCTCCCTGGCACCGGGTCACTATTTGATTTCTGTGTCAGGGGCTGCCTTCTTCGCTGGATTTACGAATTCGTTGCGTGCGTGTCCGCTCTTACAAGCCGATCGAATTCACGCAGCCTTGGAATGCACGGGCGGTCCCGTTGGCAATATATCGATCAAGACTCAGACGTTTGATATTCGAAGAATCCCGAATGCGTCATCGGCACAGCCGCTCTGTTGGCAAGCGGTGCGTCGGGCGAAGCTCATTGGCAGGTACGGACCTTTTGCCAATGTGCCGGTTACACGTCTTTCTTCGACGGATGGCTCGGCGGCAGCATGAATCAAGGGATCATCGACGCATACGAAGAAGTCCGAGATGGCTTCTCCTCCGACCGCGTTATCGCCGACCCAGCATTCAACTCGCTTTTTATCGACGCTTGCCGGCGTCGAGGAATGCAGGACCCGCCTGTCGAACTCAATCTTCAACTTCTCAATGCTCGAAAAAAGGCCGCTTTGCCGACGGGAAGTCGTCGCACAATGATACGAAACCAGGACGAGTTTGCGTTTGCATCAGAAATGGCGATCCGAGCGCTCGAAAGAAAGTACAAGACTACACTCGATCGTGTGCTCTGTAATCCCGTGACCGCCGAAGAGTTCGATCATGTTGCGAGCTTGATCGCTCCGGGATACGAGCCGCTCCAATACCGTTGGGCCGCCCTGCGATTACGAAAAGCCAAGCTGCTCAAGCCTGAGGATATTGGAAAAGTTGCTCCACCTGTCACCGTCGTCGGACCCGTCCAAGCTTCTCAAGTCGTTGCATCTTCCATCCCAACCCAACAGGGCCTTTACATCTTCATGAACAATGAGAGCGTACTGTATGTCGGTGAGGCGCAGAATCTCAGGCGTAGACTGCAGAAACATTTTGAACACTCAGATAACAAGCATCTCGCGCATTACCTCTGGGAATTCGGAAGTGACAAGCTACTCCTGGAGTACCACGTACTCGAAGCTGCAACAACGGCATCAGTTCGAAAGGCCCTCGAACGGGAACTCATTAATTCGCGACGCGCCGAGTTTAATAAGCAACGATAGGGGGTGATTTGGAAACGAAATTTCCAGCAAACGACTGATGCCTACGCCAGTGGCGTTTGAGCCGGCCCCTGAGTCGCATTCACGCCAGCCCCTTTTTGTCCCTCTGCCTTGACAGCTTCTCGTTCGACCGATATCGTTCGTGGGAAAGCAATTAGGAGCGTTCGGGGCCCCTTTGCGGGCCTGTTTTTCTGCCCACCGCCATCCGTTGTTGATGCGGAACGGACCTTGGGTGAACGGTCGGAGCATGTAACCGCGGGCAGTCAGGGCAATCCACAATGGCGAATCCCTTCGGGCATGGTTGCGTCGTCGGCCTGGGATGGGGAGACGAGGGAAAAGGGAAAATCGTCGACCTGTTGGCCGCTGATTACGACGTCGTCGTTCGATACAACGGCGGCGCCAACGCGGGCCACACCGTACGAATCGGCCAAGAAACTTTCGCGTTGCATCTATTGCCTTCCGGCGTGTTACACCCCGAAAAACTATCCGTCATCGGTCCGGGCGTCGTCGTGGATTTGCAGGCACTGGTGGACGAAATCGAGGCGCTCGAATCACGTGGCCAATCCATCGGTACAAATCTCGCCATCAGCGATCGCGCCCACCTGGTCATGCCCTACCACAAGATCGAAGACCGCCTCGCGGAGCAATCCGCAGCCGAGGAATCGATCGGAACGACCGCACGGGGCATCGGGCCTTGTTACGCGGACAAGATGCGCCGTTATTCCGCCATCCGCATCTGCGACTTGTTTCACGAGTGCTTCTTTCGCAGACATCTTTCGGAAATCATCGCCGGCAAGAAGGCGACATTGGAAGCGATGTTTCATCAACCGGTCTCGCTCGATGCCGATGCCATCGCGGACGATCTCTTGAATCTCGCCAATCGCCTGCAACGGCATGTTTGCGATACCACGCAGCTCCTGGGCGAGCGGTCGTTGGCCGGACAGCGCTTCCTCTTTGAAGGCGCCAACGGCATCCTTCTAGACGTCGATCACGGAACGTACCCCTACGTGACTTCCAGCACGACCACGCCCGGCGGCGTCGCGTCCGGCGCCGGCGTGTCACCGCGGAGTTTGTCTCGCATCGTCGGCGTGACCAAAGCCTATTCGACGCGCGTGGGTTGCGGCCCTTTTGTTTCGGAGCTGAACGGCGAGACCGGTGAACGCATTCGCAAGAAGGGACACGAGTATGGCACAACCACCGGTCGACCGCGACGATGCGGATGGTTCGACGCCGTCGCCGCCCGATACAGCGTCAGATTGGCCGGCGTCACGGAAGTGGCCCTGATGCACCTCGATACCCTTAGCGGATTCGAGGACGTCAATATCTGCGTCGCCTATGAACGGGACGGGCGCCGCGTCGAATCGTTCCCCTCGCACGTGTCCGATCTCGAAAAGACCAAGCCAATTCTAGAAAGGCTTCCCGGCTGGCAGGGCGATCTTTCCCAGACGGATTCCTTCGACCGACTGCCGCGAGAGGCCCAGGACTACATTCGCCGTGTCGAGTCGCTTCTGGAATGTCCCATCGGCATCGTCAGCGTGGGACCCGAACGATCCCAGACATTGACCTTGAAAGGCGGACCCGTCGAATCGACGCGGGCCGCCGGAATCCTGACGTAGCTCACCATGCGGGAACCACCGCTCGATCCGCGAATAGAACTGGGTTTGCAACCCCATCAGCTACCGCGACACGTCGCCATCATCATGGATGGCAACGGACGCTGGGCGAGTCAGCGGAACCAACCCCGCATTTTCGGTCATGAAGCGGGCGCCCGGGCCGTCCGCGCCGTCGTCACTCATTGCGCACGACTCGGGCTGGAATGTCTGACCCTGTACAGCTTCAGCGCGGAGAATTGGAAACGACCGCGGCAGGAGGTGGAATTCCTCATGGAATTGTACGCCCGATACCTGGTCGCCGAACGCGACCAGATCATGCAGAACGACGTCCGCCTCCTGCACATAGGCCGGCGCTACGGCCTTTCAAACGATGTCTTGCGCGAAATGGACCTCACCGTCGAACTCAGCCGATCCAACGGCGGATTGAAATTGTGTCTGGCCTTGAATTACGGATCCCGACTCGAAATCGTCGAGGCCATTCAACGCATCGCCAGCCAGGTCAAAAACGGGCAGCGAGAGCTAAGCGACATCAACGAGGAAGTCGTCAGCAACGCGCTCTACACCGCCGGCCTGCCCGATCCCGATCTTCTCATTCGCACCGCCAATGAACGCAGAATCAGCAACTTTCTGCTCTGGCAGATCAGCTACAGCGAGATCCACGTCACGCCCTGCCTTTGGCCCGATTTCGACGTCCAAGAACTGAACGCCGCTTTCAAGGAGTTTGCCGCCCGCGAACGCCGCTTCGGTGACGTCAAGCCCAATCCGACGACAAGTGCCTGACAACCATTCGATTCACTTGCGAAATCGCTTGACGAACACGTCGCGCATGGTTGGCCGTTGCGTCGTATTGTCAAAACCCTGCTTCTCGAACAACCGAGGCACACCCGTCCATGCAAACGCACCCGGAATCACGCCGCTACCCGTCGGCGAGGGCCGGACCGGATACCCCTCCAATTCGCAGGCCCCGTTCTCCCGCGCGATGGCGATGGCTTCTTTCAACAGTTTCGTAGCCACCCCCCGCTGCCGCCATGCGCTGGGAATATAAAAGCACGTGACCGACCAGGTCGATTCCGACCATTCGCCACGAAGCGCCCGAACGCGCTCAATCCGCGGGAAGTCTTTTCGCGGACCCACACAACACCAACCGACCGGCTCGTCACCGTGAAACGCCAGGCATCCCATGACCCGACCCGTGGTCACCAATCGCTTGAACGCTCGTTTGTTGGGTGCGCCCTTCTTCTGCTCCCATAGCTGGCCGCCCCGGGCCAACCGCCAGTACATGCACCAGCAGCCACCGCACGCACCCCGATCACCGAACAGCCGCTCCAAGTTAGGCCAATCGTCCGCGGACAAAGGCCGCGTCACTATCCGATGCTTGCTGACACTCGTCGATGCCTTGGACATGTTGGCTCCGCACCCCATCATACCCGCCCATTCCGTCATTCCAGCGAACCGCCCATTCCGTCATTCCAGCGAACCGCCCATTCCGTCATTCCGGCGAAAGCCGGAATCCAGAATACCATTCATGCGGGTGCCCCATCCGTCGCGCAGCGATGGGTGGGGTCTCGATGATCAGCACGAAACGGGTGGCCCACCTCCCATCAGAACCGCGTGCGTGAGCACGCGGTCTTCCGTGTCGGGTGGCCCACCTCCTTTGGAGGTGGGGGAGCCGATGATTAGCGTTCGGAGAATTTCGAAGTCGCAACTTCGTAGTTCGTAGTTCGGATTTCACCCGCCTCTTCACGAGCCGCGAGCGCAAAGCGAGCGGTCCCCCGCGTTCCGTCATTCCGGCGAACGCGCGGGTGCCCCATCCATCGCGCAGCGATGGGTGGGGTCTCGATGATCAGCACGAAACGGGTGCCCCACCTCCTTTGGAGGTGGGGTCCCGATGACTACAGCGTGTGGCCTAGTGTTGCGGGTTTTGTAAACATGCGGACCGCCGACGGATCCATTCCATCCTGTCAATCTTGCAAGACCCGTCTGTCCTTGCGGAGACGACGTGAAACACACAACAGCCCACCGAGCATCAGCAATCCAGCCGTCGCCGGCTCGGGAACGGGAGTGAACAAGATGTTATCGATCGCCGCCGATCCGTTGAGGTCAATGTCCATCCGATAGACCCCATCCACCGGACCGAACACCAGATGGGCGACGCCGTTGTCGCCCACTGGCGGCAGAAGCACCGTGGTGAGCAGATTATCCAACTGATCGAACAACTGAAGCATCGCCCCAGGTTCAACCGCTTCAATATCAATAATCG
The DNA here is from genome assembly GCA_964424105.1 of uncultured Phycisphaeraceae bacterium. Classification (GTDB taxonomy): domain Bacteria; phylum Planctomycetota; class Phycisphaerae; order UBA1845; family UBA1845; genus CAYRHJ01. The sequence goes on from CAYRHJ010000026.1 coordinate 32,805, forward strand.
TGATACCATGAATCGTCGCAGGCGCCACCGCCGAAAAATCGAATGACAACCTCACCCCCACCAAATTTGCATCATCCGGATCGTCGACCAGATCGTCATTGTTTTTGTCGATCAAATCTTCCGCCACGATCAGGAAGTTCCCCAAACTCGCGTTATTGGGAAATGCCGAAACAGAGCTGCCGCCCAGCCCGACACCCGGTCCCCCGAAATCCGTGTGGGGCGTCCCCAGGTCCACGTCGTCACCCGTCGGCGCGGACGAATCGAAGACGACAGCCGCATTGACGTTCGGCGGGAATTTCGGGTTCAACCCGAACACACCAATCGGACCGGATCCGCCGTCGCCAAACACATTCGACAGTATCGTGCCCGGCTGCACGTCAAAAAAGTCGATCGTCTCAGCGAACGCGTTGCTCGTAAACAGACCACCACCCAGCGCTAACAGCGTCAAGACTCTTCCAAGCTTAAACATTTCCCCCATCCTTCCCGACGATGGCCACTGCCCGCTTTTTAGCAGGACGATTCTACCACCCAGGTACGTTCTCGAACCCCAATCCCACAAACAACGATAAGCCAGCATGACGCGAAGTCATGCTCGCTGCACCCGCGAATCCATTACATCCTAGTGGAAACATGCCCGCGCGGCAAGACCACCGCTTTCCTCGTCCCGGACAGTCCGACAATATCGATCTCGGCTTCAAAATGCGGGCCTTGTGATAAAATCGAAAACAGAAGACGACATAGCCCGCTCGGCGTTTCGGACCTTCTGTAACCAGCCGCCCGACCGGAAATCATGCACCAATGCCAGGCCAACGATATCCATGTTGCCGCCCCGCGGCCCGCTGCAAGACGAAACGAACGGTTCACTATCATGAATGACTCGCCAAGCCCGACGAACCCGTTCCACGGCCCCGCATGGACAGCCACGGTTCACAGGACTATCGTGACCCGCCGAATCATCTTTCGCTGCCAAGAAAGGGCGTCCCTCGTGCGAACGCGAATAACCGTCGGTATCTGCGCCGCCTCCGTTTTCATGGCCATGATGGGACTCGACGCCTATTTGGCCCACTTAGCCACGGAGCAAAACGCCGACAGCCTCTGGTGCCGAGGCAGCATGATCCCATTGATGCTCGTCACCATTTCCCTTCTGGGAGTCCGTGAATTGGGTTCAATGCTGCGTAAGTCCGGTCTCAATCCACACTTGCCGCTCGCAGCTTTGGCATGCACCGCATTGATGCTAGCCCCATGGATGGCAGCAGGCGGTCTGCTCGGCGATCGACCCACCGACGTTGAAGCCATGCACGGTCAAGCTGTTTGGCTGACGCTGGCACTGATGGTGGCCACGCTGGCACATATGTTCCGCGGGGCTTCCCCGACCGCCGCGGCGGACATCGCATCCAGTTGGCTCATCATCATTTACCTTGGATTCCTGCCGTCCTTCGCCGTCCACCTGCGAACGGATTACAATCTGGCTGACCCCGTACGGGGAGCATGGAATCTGCTGATCGTACTTTTGATCGCCTTCGCCGCGGATGTGGGGGCACTTTTTGCAGGGCTTCGCTGGGGGCGGCACAAACTGGCTCCCACCATCAGCCCAGGCAAGACCGTTGAGGGCGCTGTCGGCGGCGTTCTTGCCAGCGTGCTCGTGGGCATTTCCTTCAAACTCGTCGCCTGGCTAGACGTGGGCGGGGGGGCTGGCGTTGGTTCCTGGCCACAGATCTGGTCTGAATCAGTGAACGAGTTCACCAGCACTTTCCACGAATTGTCAACGTGGCAGATAATATTACTGTGTGTGTTTATATCTGTGGCTGCCCAGGCAGGCGATCTATTCGAGTCGCTATTGAAGCGAGGCGCTCAACTCAAGGACTCGTCAAGACTTGTGCCAGGCATGGGGGGTGTTTTGGATGTTGTTGACGGCGCAATTTTCGCCTGTCCCGTGGCATGGTTTGCGCTGACAAGACTACTCGGCACACTGTAGAATAACCCCTGTCGGTTGATGTCGGTTTTGGTAGCATCGGTGCGGAGCGGCGAACCGAAAAGAAATGCAATCGCCGCAATGGAACTGTAATCTGCGTGGAACTTAGGGTTTCTATAGAAGACTTGGAAAAGTCGGCTGCCCTTTTCGGCGCGACCGACGCTAACTTGCGGCAGATCCGCGCCGCTTTTGATGTACGGATTTCGGCTCGCGATGGGTCGATTCATCTGTCCGGTCCACCGGACGCGGTTCGCAAAGCCGCCGACACAATGAAGATTCTCCAATCAATGCTACGCTCCCAGAAGGAGCTTAGCCCCGATGATGTGGAGCAAGCCATCGCCGAAGCGGGAACGTCTCCCAAGGATGGAAACGGCGAATTCCTCGACGTCAACGCCGGCGGGTTACGCATTGTAGCCAAGACCCTAGGCCAAGCCGAGTACATCCGGGCCATCTTCAGCAACGATCTGACGTTTTGCCTGGGTCCGGCTGGAACCGGCAAAACTTTTCTCGCGGTGGCGTTGGCGATGACGCTTCTTAAGAGACGCCAAATCAGTCGGATCTGCCTAGTCAGGCCCGCGGTTGAGGCGGGTGAAAAGCTGGGCTATTTACCAGGAGATTTACAGGCGAAAGTCAATCCGTACCTTCGCCCCTTGTTCGATGCGCTCCATGACATGGTGGGGTTCGACCAGATCCGCCGATTCATGGAAAACGATGTGATTGAAGTGGTGCCCTTGGCGTTCATGCGAGGCCGAACCCTCAGTAAGTCAGTCATTATCCTTGATGAGGCTCAGAACACGACGGTTTCGCAAATGCTGATGTTTTTGACTCGATTGGGCAACGAGAGCAGGATGATCGTTACCGGCGACGACAGCCAGACGGATCTGTCACCGGGGCAGCGAAGCGGCGTCTTGGACGCGGTGCGTCGATTGGCCGGCGTTAAGGGCATCGGGTTGGTGCGCCTTTCGCAGACGGATATTGTGCGTCACCCGTTGGTTCAACGGATCGTTCAAGCCTACTCCCAGGACAACGATACCGTCCGATAATATTTGCGAACGGCGTTATGGGTGACGTCCGTTGCAGGAATGGTTGAATCGCGGCGCGTCGCATGACGATGACGTGAAAGTTTCGAGCGCGGAGCGGCCCGATAACTGCGCACGATCGCCATAACTGAATTGCGATGGCCAAAAAGCAAGTCAAACGTAGACAGCAGGTAGTCCGGCGACAAGGCCATGGTCTCTTCGCAGGCTTCTGGCGGTGGCTGACGGAAGACGTCGGCCTGACTTTGTTGGTTTGTGCGACGGTATTCTTCGTGGCGGCCACGACCATCGCGCTGATTGGCTCCCATTCACGGACTTTCGCGGTCGGCGAGAAGATCAGCCAACCGATTTTTGCGGACGTTGATTTCGAGGTCCACGACGAGCAGCAGACCTTGCGACTCCGGCAAGCTGCACGCGCATCGACTCCCAGCCACTACACATTCGATGACTCCGTGGTCGCAGCCATTGGCACGGAGTTGCAAAACCTATATCAGGCTGCGTCCGCGTCGGAGACCTTTGAAGCGTTCGAGGGCCGATCGACGGACCAAGGCTGGTTGGCGGACGAAGCCGCGTACGAACTTCTGCGGTCTTATGCCAACGATGCGAACAAGCAGCGCTTCGAAGACAGCATCGCCCGTTTGCGGAAGAACCTGGAAACTGAGTCCATCGTGGATCAGGATGCGGAACGGGACCGAACCCCGCCTTCCAGCGCGAAAGTCATCATCGTCCATTCATCGCGGCCCACGGAGGAAGATCCATCCGCGGTTCGACCAAGAGAAGTCAAACGGTTCGACCTGCTGCCTATTTCCAACACGACTGGATTGCAGCGCGCAGCGCACGATCTGTCCGACAAGAGCGGATTCGCACCCGCGCTGCGATCCGTCGTGGCCACGATCCTGGTGAAACACCTCTCGACGCAGCCGCTGCTCGTCTACCGCTCTGCATTTACACATGAACGCATGGCGGCTGAAGCCGATCTGGTCGAGCCGGTGAAAGTCCTTTACGGTCGGAATGAACCATTCCTCTTGGCTCGAAAGGACCAAGGGCTGACGGCTTCGGAATTGGAACTATTGGCTGCACACGATGCGGCCTACGGCGCCTATCTCGAAAGCGACTCCGAAGGCGCCAAAGAACTTCGGGAGCGGGAGTTGTTCCGCAGAATCGGCGTTGCGACCGTCTATGTCCTATTGACCGTGGCGATGTTCTCCTATGTCGTCACGTATGAGCGGCGCATTTTTGAAAAGCCGGGCCGGGCTTTTGGATTGGTGACTCTGCTCCTATTGGCGATCGCGGGCGCGCGCGTGCTTGACGCCCAACTGCCGATCAAGGAGCTGGTGATGGGGCCACCGCTTTTCGTGGCCTCCATTCTGGCGATCGCCTACTCTCGCCGGTTTGCCATGCGCGTGATGACGCTCACGTCGGTGATGCTGATCCTGTGCGTGCGAGGCGACATTGCGCTGCTGGTGACGTTACTGGTCGGCGTTCGGGCCACGGTGGAGTTGTTGAACGACATTCGCACCCGGACGCGCCTGATCGCGGTGGGGATTCTCTCGGCGCTGGTCATGTTTTTGTCCGGCACCGCCTTCGGCCTGATCGGCGGGCAGTCGTTGGCGTTCGCCTCCATTCGGGGGGCTTGGGCGGGTGCATCGGGTATCGCCTCGGCGGTCGTGTTGCAAGCGATGCTGCCCCTGGTCGAGCAGTTGTTCGGCATCGCCACGTCGTTGACATTATTGGAATGGCGTGACACGACGCGTCCGCTGTTGCAGAGGTTGGCCCGGGAAGCGCCGGGGACGTACACGCACAGCCTGACGCTGGGGACGTTGGCGGAGAACGCTTGCCGGGAAATCGGTGCGAACGGACTCCTGACGCAGGTCGGGGCGTTGTATCACGATATCGGGAAGATTTACAAGGCGTCATACTTCGCCGAAAACCAGCAGGCGTCGATCAATCGGCACGATCATCTGTCGCCCTCGATGAGCCTGCTGATCATCATAGGCCACGTCAAGGACGGGTTGGAGATGGCCAAGGAATACAAGCTGCCGCGGGTTCTGCGGCAGTTCATCGGCGAGCACCATGGGACGACGGTGGTCAAGTATTTTCACTATATTGCGAGCGAACAGCAGACGCAGGCGGCCCGTGGCCGGCATGATCGCGAAGTCCCCGAATCGCAATTTCGCTACCCCGGCCCGAAACCGCGCAGCCGTGAATCAGCGGTGTTAATGTTGTGTGATGGGACGGAAAGCGCGGTCCGCTCGTTGGCTGACCCTACTCCGGGCCGAATCGAGAACCTGGTCCACCAGATTGTTACGGACCGTCTCAACGACGGGCAATTCGGCGACTGCGATATTACGTTGCGAGAATTGCAGCTAGTGGAGGAATCGCTGGTCAAAAGCCTGTGCAGTCATTATCATGGACGGGTCAGCTACCCGAAGGCCAAGGACAAGCCCGAGAGGCCGACAACGGGTGTGCCGCCGAGGTCCGCGGCAGGGTAATCGCAGGGCGCGGCGCTTGAACGGCGTCGCGAGGTCGTTTCGAAGTCACCCATGGAAGACGAGGGTTCAACTTACCGGATTGAGTTGCTGGACGAGAGTCACGGGCTGGAGATCAACGCAGATCTGCTCACCCGAGTCATTCATCGAACATTGCAAACACGTCACCGCAAACACGCCCACATCAACGTCGCGCTGGTTCGTGATGAGCGCATGGCCGAATTAAACCAGCGGTTTCTAGGTCACGTCGGGCCGACCGACGTGCTTACTTTTCCATTGGGTGACGACGCGTCCGAACTCGTCGAGGGCGACATCGTCATCTCCGCGGAAACAGCCAAACGTGTGGCTGATGAGCGGGGGCACGATCCACAGCGGGAGATATTGCTGTACGCCGTTCACGGCGTATTGCATCTGACCGGGTTGGATGACGCGACCGATGAACAAGCCGCCGATATGCACGCGTTGGAAGATCGAATTCTAACGGAGGAAGGTGTCGGGCCGGTCTATGGCGAGATGCGGTCATGACGATCGCCCCGTTCGGTGTCATGCGGGATCCCCATTGCCGCAGCGCCGCATTGTTGGACGGATACGCAGCCACGCCGGCTGGGGATGGCGCGATGGCGGCATTGATTTCGAGATTCCGCGATCGCAGCGTCGCATTCGCCGGACCGACACGGGCCGAATTCTTGTGGCGCTTTCATGCGGGAGTGATCGGCGAAGCGCCATTAGGTGCTTTCTGAAGCGGCAGAGCTGATCCGGCGGGGCAAACACGCCGGGCGGCTGGGGATGACAAGCGTTTGCGTGAGGTCGCAGCACGTTGTTGCCACTGTGGTCGGCGGGTGTCGGTCTGATCGTCTTGCTTCTGTTTGCGGCGACGACGCATCAATGTATGCGCGCGCGGTCATTCAGCGCGGTTGCAGCCCGATTGCGCGCGGTGGGCCGCCTCGGTGATTTGGAGTGGGTGACGCTTCGGCGGAACGACCTGGTCATCGCGACGGCGACCCTGCGAACGGCTGCATCGTTGTCGCTCGTCTTGATCGTCGTCGAAGCCTGCGAGTTCTTCGGCCTATCCGGTGCAACCCGAAACGTCAGTGCTTTTGTCATCGCGTTCGCGTTGGTTTGGATACTGGTCGTGGCCGTGGCTGCGACGATTTCAAATTACAGCGCGGGGGCTGTTATCACGGCGGCCTTGCCTATTCTGAAACTCCTTCATTTTTTGGCCTCGCCGGCATTGAAGAGCGTGCATATTTTGGATCGGATGGCTCGATTGGCGACGGGCATGCCACCGCGGACGGCTGAAACGGACGCGGACGACGTGGAGAAGGAAATACTGGGAGCGATCAGCGAAGGAAAGTTTCAAGGCGCCTTTGATGAGCAAGAACATCAAATGATTGAATCGGTGATTCAGTTCGCGGACATCGACGTGGGAAAAATCATGACGCCGCGCACGGAGATCATCGCCATCGAGCATTCAGCCACGGTTTCAGACGCGATCAAACTCATCGAGCAGGAGGGCCATTCACGAATCCCGGTTTATGATGAATCGATTGACAACATTTTGGGCGTTTTGTATGCGAAAGACCTGCTGCCGTTGGCCGCTTCGGGGCAACGCGGGATCGCGGATACCATACGATTGGTTCCCTTCGTTCCGGACAGCAAGCCCGTCCGTGATCTGCTGACGCATTTCCGTGAACGCAAGGTGCACATGGCCATCGTGCTCGATGAATACGGCGGCACGTCGGGCCTGGTGACCATCGAAGATATTTTGGAAGAACTGGTCGGTGAAATCGTGGACGAATATGAACAGCCGGAGGCTTCGCCCATTCAACGGATCGACGAACAAACGGTGGAGGTGGACGCGCGGGTACGCGTCGATGAGCTGAATCACGAATTGCAGATTTCACTGCCGGAAACGGAAGACTACGAAACCGTGGGTGGATTCGTCTTTTCCGAATTGGGCCGCATCCCGCGGGCGGGGGAAATGTTGGATCACGCCAACGTGCGAATCAGCGTCGTCGCCGCCGAACCGCGAAGGATCAATCGGCTGCGGGTGCAAATCGTTCCGCCGGCGGTGACGACGCCCATCGTCGACGTGCCGTAATCGGATCAAGTTTCCGGTCTGGTGACCGTAGCAAGGCATTCCCGCCAAGCGCCCTCGACGACTGACCGGTCTCCGCTGGCCGCCACATGATTCCATCGAAACACGGATTCGGCCAATTCCGCTATGATATCGCGGACGTTCAGCGATGAATAGGCGGAAGGCGTCATGACGTTCTGTAGGCTTGTGACGGGCGCGGCGCCGGGCCCGACGTCGCGATCGACGTTGGAAAGATTGATCCCGATTCCGGTGATCAACGCGAGTGGACGGCCCGCCTCCACGAGCAATTCGGTCAACACGCCGCCCAACTTCGCCCCGTTGACCCACAGGTCGTTGATCGGTTTCAGGCTGATCTTGACACCCGTGCACCGCCGTAGAATCTCCACACATGCGACGCCCGCAGCCTGCGTGAACATCGCCGGGACCGGTCGCGCGAAATGAACGTCGCGCTGAACGACCGACATATAGATGCCCGCGTCGCGCGGTGAAGCCCAATGTCGCCCGTGCGTGCCTTGGCCGCGCGTCTGACATCGAGCCGAGATGATGGTGCGGTCGGCCAACTTCCCCGCACGCAGCAGGCGCATGGCCAACGCATTGGTGGAATCGACCGAGTCCAATCGCAGCATACGCGGCGATTCGATGAATGCGAGATTATGTTGATGACGGAGTGGATGCGGCATCATTGAACGTCACCAGGACTTGGCCCAGTTCGACAAGCTGCCCGACGTGGCAGACGACCTCGCCGATCGTACTCGCGTGGGGGATCGACAGGGTCAGCTCCATTTTCATGGATTCCATCACCACCAGGGATTCGTGCGGGCTGACGGAATTGCCGGCCCGGGCATGGATCTGAATGATCGTGCCCGGCATGGGCGCAGCCAGCATTTGGGAAACCCCGGTGTGTGCGGATGCGCCGGCCCGTTGCGCCGTTTCTTGAATTCTCTGAAATACGAAGACGCGACCGCCCACCCACACCGAAACCATCGCATCTTTTCGTGACACGCGAAACGGAACGATCCTGCCATTCAGATGGAGCCAACCGTTGCCGGCAGGGCCCGACACGACCTGCACCTCGTGATTCTCGCCTCGCAGTCGAATGAAATACTGATCGTTGCGCTTCGACGTGCCCCTTTCGAACTCGACTTCCACGGGCTTGTCTTGACCGGAAACTTGTAGTCGTTCCACTCGCACTAGCCGATTCTCCAGGAATCGATGGATTGCCAGGGATCAAGATGGGCCGATCCAGCGTTCAACCCCGGGCCGGCGGAACTGACCTGCGAGCTAATTGCACGGTCTCCGATGACCGCGGCGAAGATGGCCTCGTCCGGCACCACGACGTCGCCGAATCGTCCGTCAATCGTGTGCTCGTCCAGGAAACTGGTGTGCAAATGCCCGGCTCGGAATTGCGGGTGACGGACGATGTCACTCAGAAATGACACGTTGGTCGTCACGCCGAGGATGACGAAGCGCCCCAACGCCCATTCCATGCGATCCAGGGCCGCGTCCCGCGTTCGACCCCAGGTGATCACCTTCGCCAACATCGGATCGTAATAGGGCGTCACGCTCGTGCCCAGCCGCACGCCGCTGTCCACTCGAATGTCAGGCCCCATCGGCGGTTCGTAGGCGGTCAAATCACCCGTGGACGGCACAAATCCACGAGCCGGATCCTCCGCATAAACGCGACATTCGACGGCATGACCTCGCGGTTGGACATGTTCCTGTTCAAATGGCAATCGTTCATCCAATGCGACGCGTAATTGCAACTCGACCAGGTCGTACCCTGATATCATTTCCGTCACGGGGTGTTCGACCTGCAATCGAGCGTTGACTTCCAGAAAATAGAAGTCCCCCGACGAGTCCAGCAAAAACTCCACCGTGCCCGCGTTTGTATATCCCGACGCTCGGGCCGCCCGGACGGCTGCGTCAGCCATTCGCGCGCGAAGATCGACCGTCAGCGCCGGTGACGGCGACTCTTCGATAATTTTCTGGTGGCGACGCTGAACCGAACATTCTCGTTCAAAAAGGTGAACAACGTTGCCCCGGTGATCTCCGAATATCTGAAACTCCACGTGTCGGGGCCGCTCCAGATACTTTTCCAAAAACACTCTTGCATCAGCGAAGGCGGATTGGGCTTCCCGTTGCGCAGCCGCCCAGGCGTCTTGAAGCGCTCCGGCGTGGTGAACCACGCGCATGCCCTTGCCACCCCCGCCCGCCGCCGCCTTGATCAACACCGGCCAACCGATTTCCTCCGCTTGTCGGATCACGGTTTTGAAATCGACGTCGGCGGGGCCGGACCAACCCGGCAGAACGGGAACGTTCGCGCCCACCATGATGGCCTTCGCGCGAACCTTGTCACCCAGTTCCTCAATAACCTTCGCAGCAGGTCCGATAAACTTCATCCCCGCTTTTTCCACCGCCGCTGCGAACTTCGCATTCTCGGACAAGAAACCGTAACCCGGATGAATGGCCTCCGCGTGATGGCGGCGGGCCGTGTCGATGATTTGCTCCACGTCCAGATAACTCTCGCCAGCCGTCATGCCTTCCAGCGGATAGGCTTCATCCGCACAGCCCACGTGCACCGCGCAACGATCCGCCTCCGAATAAACGGCAATAGCCGTCATGCCCAGCCGTTGCAGCGTATGGGCGATCCGGACTGCGATTTCACCTCGATTGGCGATCAGGACGCGTTGAAACATATTCGATTTTCCGAGCTGCCCACGTGGCCCAATCACCACCGCGATCTGCCCGACCAGGGTCTCTCGATGTTCGCCAGCCACATTGGGCGTCCTCGCGAAACCGACGCCGGAAAGCCCAAAAGCCGGAAATAGCAGCAAAATCCCGCCAAAAATCCAACGATCCATTCTCGGTTGCAAATCACGTTGCGGCAATAGCCGATCTTTCATCAAGTTGTCCGCTTACTTCGCGCCCGTTATGAATCACGCAACGCCGCCAGCGCCCCATGTCGAGTGTGGATTCACATTCTCGGAAATGAAACCTCGTGCGACGGTTCGGGCGACGTGTTCAGCGACAGAAGGGTACGTGGCGGAATTGGTGCATTTCAAACGCCAAGCCCCGGCAGGGGCGAGCGAGTTCAGCCCATCGCCAATTCCACCGGTTCCAGGTCGGCGTCGGCGTGGGAGCGACGGATTTCGTCGAAGCGATCGGCGCAGCGCAGGAACGGCTCGATCAGCTCCGGGTCAAAGTGGGCCCCGGCGTCCTTGCGAATGATGGCCACCGCCCGTTCGTGGTCCGTGGCTTCCTTATAGCGGCGTTTACTCGTGATGGCGTCGTAGGCGTCAACCAAGGCCAGGATGCGGGCAGCCAGGGGGATTTCCGAGCCTTTCAGCCGATCGGGGTAGCCCTTGCCGTCGAATCGTTCGTGATGGCTGGCAGCAATATCGACACACATCTGCAACAGGGGCACGGGGCCCGTACGCGTGATGGCCGACTGCAAAACCTCCCGACCGATCTGGCAGTGACGCTTCATGATGTCGTATTCCATATCGGTCAGCTTAGCCGGCTTGCACAGAATGTAGTCGGGGATGCCCACCTTGCCGATGTCGTGCATGGGGGCGGCGCGGTAGATGTTTTCGATGGTCTCGTCGGTGATTTTGTCCGAGTAACAACTGTCGATCTTGAGTTCTTCTGCCAGCAGTCGGGAGTATTCGCGGACCCGTTCCAGATGCTTGCTCGTCTCGTTGTCGCGATACTCCGCCAACCGACCCACGGTCATTAGCAGGACTTCAACCGATCTGTCTAATCGTTCACGGTGCATTTGATTGTGGATGGCGATGGCTCCCGAATCGGCGATCGAGCGGATGCACTCCACTTCATCGGATGAAAAGGTCTTGCCGCCACGCTTGTCGGTGATACTGAGGACGCCGATACGCTCCTCCGGCGTCATGATGGAGGTGGCGATAAGCGGCGTGCTGACGAAAGAATCGCTGTCATACCGATCAGACGTCCGATCCGGCGAATCATACGTGCTGGCCACATACGTCCGACCGGATGTAAACACCTTGCCCGCGATGCCATCGTTGATTCCCACGCGGATTTTCTTGGCCAACTGTGGATCGATACCCGTCGCGCAGTGGCACGACAGATGTCCCCCGTCTTCGTCCTTCAGAAGAATCGAGATGCGTTGGCAGCCGGTGACGTCTTTTACGGCGTCGACGATGAGCTGGAGGATTTCATTCGACGTTCCAGCCTCGTTCAAGGCTCGCGTGAAATGATAAAGCGTGCGAAGACGGCTCGTCCGGGAATCGATCTCCGTGACCAGATGCTCGTTGAGACGGTCCAATTCCTGGCGGGTCTTCGACAGGCGGTGGACCGTGCGGATACGGGCCAACAACTCCGCCACGTCAAACGGCTTGACGACGTATTCCTGTGCGCCGGCGTCGAGGGCCATGACGACGTGATCCGTATCGCTGCGGCCCGTCAGCATGATGATGGGTATTTTTTCGGTTGTGGGATCGGACTTGAGCCTGCGGGTGGCTTCGATGCCATTGATTCCGGGCAGCCCGACGTCCATCACGATCAGGTCCGGCTTGCCCGATTTAGCGGCGGCGATGCCGCTCTCCGCGTTGGATGCTTCGCTGACGGCGTATCCGGCGGCTGCGAGATGGGCGCGAAGGATGAACATCAACCGGGGGTCGTCATCAACGATTAGGACGCTATCCTGTATCGTGCGATCCACAATGGGCCTCTTCCACGCGATATTCGCTCATTTGTCGAGATGCAGCTTACTGGTCCTGTCATCGGCTAATTACCGATATCGATTTCCCCGGGTTCCGTTCACATCGCAGCGGTCGTTGGCGACGTTCCGATGCCCGGCCTGTCGGGTTTGGTCCGATAAACGAAACCCGCGCTCGATGGCGAGCCGCTCAACGGCTTAATGCACTAGATGATTGAACGTTGGGTCGCTTCTTCTGGACGTTTCACGTGATTGGTAACGCAGGTTGGCGTGCTCTGATTGGAAAGACCCGGCGCCGATGAAGTGCGATGGACCGTGCACGATTACTGCGTGCACTGGGACGCGACCGGCCGATATCTTGTCTGCGCGGACTTGGTTGGCAAGGACTTTCGGCAGGCCAACGGCGTCATCGGCCATGGATTGCTATGTTTTTTCTTGACAATAGGTTATGAAACCGTAGAATCGGCGGTGGTGGGCGCCATCTTTTGCGATCCCTGGGTGTGATATCTTGGGAAGTCGGCTCGAAAGACCGGCGCACTTGCTTGCCCGTTTTGGAACATGTGACCAAGAGTCGCTCGCGTTTTTTGACTTTCCAAGTTCATCATGAGCTTCCGATGAAGACAAGAGCGAAACAATTCGATTGAATCACAAGAATTGTTCACTTTGGTACTGGACCTTTCCAAAATGTGGGGTTAGAATGTTAAGTGGACGCATTGTCGGCTCGATCCTAGTCGGCGGGCTTTTCGCGGTTTGAATTGCCTTTTTGCGTCATCAAAACCTAAGTCTTCCACTCGCTGCGGCACCCTTTGACCGCGCCAATACTTTCAGGGTGCCGCACGCCTTTTTACGGGCACCTCAAATCCGCTCCCCGATTGAATTCAGACGTTTGGAGGTGCCGAACCTATGCGATGCCACTTGTTGGGCACGTCAGGTCGACACGGGCAAGTCTAATCCTGCCAACGATTTGTCGCTTCACGCGGGCGTTCAAACGGTTTGGTAAGGTCCACGTCCGGTTCCACGGCGGCTAGCTGACCCAGCTCCGAACTTCGGGCCAGCACGACGTCATATCCGAAATCCAGGTTACGCCGGCGGACCACGATGCACACCGATTCACCGGCTGGCAACATATAGATCGCCTTTCTGAGGTGGCCGATGTGTTGGAGGACTTGGCCGTTGGCTTCGACGATCAAATCCCCCTGCCGGATACCCAAATCCCACACCGGCGAGGGGTCAGCCACCCGGTGAACTTTCAGGGCTCCGCGGTGTCGGGGATCGATCTGGATGCCCAGCCAACCGCGGTCGAACGATCGCCCCTGCATCAAGACGTCAGCAAGCTCCCGCACGCGATGTTCGGGCAATGCGAATCCGACGCCGGCATCATAGAATTCGACCCCAGCCAATTCACCCGGGCGCTGGGCCATGGGCACGCAAATCCCCAGGATTCTCCCCTGCAAATCGATCAGGGGGCCGCCGTAATTAGCGGGGGAGAGTTTGGCATCGGTTTGAATCGCGTTTCCCATCATTCGGTTCTTGGCGCTGACTACGCCGACCGTAACGGAAGGATCGTCGCCTCCAAATCCACGGCCCAACGCGATAGCGGTCTGCCCGATCTGAATGTCGCCGGTGGGGACCCACTCCGGCAGGGAAAGATTCTGCTCATCAATTTTGAGCATCGCCAATTTGCGAACCCGATCCCGTGCCACCAGCCGGGCGACATAATGTCTTCCGTCAGCAAACTTTACGGTAATGTGCGATGGGTCGCGGACGAAGTTGAAACTGCTGGTGAGGATCCATCCGTCGGGCGCGTAGACCACGCCCGTGCTGGGGCCGTCGGCGACGAGAAAGCTGTGGCCCAAATCGTCGCGAAACAGGTTTTCCTCTTCGGGCGGCGTTCCATCATCAGTTTCAGGCTCTTCTGTGACCGGCTCCTCGTTTTCGTCGATGAATTTTCGAGGTTGCGCGCCGCCGATGGTCTCGATGGTCACGACAAACGGTGCGACAGTTTCGGACGCCCGGCGGAACAGCTCCTGCCTGCCCAACAGGACCTGGTAGGCATCGTCCGTCGCGAATGTGGTGGTGGAACCAAGTCCCATCAGGGACGTCGCCAACAGCATGATACCTGCGGGGCGATTCACGGCTGCTCCTCCAGAACGAGTATCAGGTTCTTGATTTGATCGCCACGGATGACAGCCAATCGAAGTGACTCGCCGGGCTGTTTGGTTCGCACGATTTCTCGAAACGCGGCGATGTCGGTAACGCTTCTGCCGTCCACGGAAACAATCAGGTCGTCTTTTCGCAGTCCGGCCACGTGGGCCGGCGAACCCGGCTTGACCCGTTCAAGGTAGACCAGGTTTTTCTGGTATCCAAGCTCGAAAAGTTTGATGCCGTGATAGGGTTCAGGCAGGGAATCGGCCTGCTCGTCCGTCGACGGGTTCAGCGCTTGCTGGACAAATTGCATCACGGTTTCCACGGGCAAGGCGTGATTGAAATGGGTGTGCGTCAGGTTGGATGTCACCACCCGCCCGATCAGCCCGACCCATTGACCGTCCAGCGACAGCAGGGGACCGCCGGGCGCACCGGGATTACTGGTAATGGCGTCGATGACCAGCACCTGGCCTCGGTAGGGAAAATCTCGCGTCTTGCGTTTGGCGTCCAGCCGGGTTCGGGTGCTGAACACCCCCGCCGTGATGGATAGCGGTTCATCACCAACGGAGACCTTGAACGGGTTGCCCACTGCCAATACCCAGTCGCCCGGACGCAAGTCGGCCGAACTTCCCGGCTCGAAAAACGCGAAATGACTCGGTTCGATGGTCTCGGCAGGGACGACTCGGCCTCGACGATCATAGCTGGGCAGGGCATGGAGCCGAAGCAGGGCAAGCTGAATCTCGTCGTCCATATGAACGACGTCCGCCGCGTAGGTGACACCGTCATTCGTTACAGCCCGAAGATTCTCGGCATCCAGCAACAACGACGAAACAGTGACGACAAGGCCGTCGCCGGAAATCAAGACCCCGCTCCCATACGCCGCCGACAGGCCCGCCTTGACGCCATACAGCCGCACGACGCGAGGAAGCGCGACGTCGATGGCCCGGTCAAATCCCGTCCCGCCGGCAGACGCCGTCACCGAGGGAAACAGGATTCCCGCTGCCATCATGATTCCGCGAGCTTTTCTCACCATTCTACAGACAACCCGGTGATGATTTCCTCGAACGTCAGTTGACCGGAACGGACATTGGCCCGGTGTGGCCAAACTACCCCGCCGATCTCCTGATAATCGTCCAACTCGATTTCCACGTCGGTGTCGGTGGGTTCGTCGCGGATGACCAATCGGGCGGGCAAGTACGAATCCGCCTCCAAGCCCACCCGCATGACCTGTTTGTCCGACAGGGGAATCTCGATCGCCTCCAACGGGCGCTCACGCATGGGCCTGCCATTCTCGTCAACGGTCAACAGGGCATCGGATCCCACGTGCCGCGCACCCTGATCCGCCCACACGGGATGATCACTCAGTACGACTCGCCGCAGACCATACATCACCCGATAGAACAGCACATCGGTCGTGGAAAGGCTGAATCGCCCCCCGGCTTCGATCATCTCGGCGCGGTCTTGATCGAATTCGATCCGCCGCATCGACTCGCCGTCCGCGTCCAATTGATTCCGCAGCGCCGGACGATTTCGACCGTCAATCAATTGATATTGCTGCTCGCCGCCCTGATCGGAACGACGGCGGATCGATGCGTCCCATTGACGTGGAACGGTCTCGGCGCGATCGCCCAGCACAGCCCGGCGCAAACGGCGAACGGCCCGTTGCAATGCTTGACGATTGACTTCCTCGGACACCGTGAACTCGCGGCGCAGGGTCGGCGTCACGCCCTCCAACCGGATGACCTTGTGCACGACGCGGCCCGACGAATCAAATGTCATCGCCACCGGCCAATTCTCCGGATAGGTGCCCTGTATGCTCAGTAGTTGATTGGCCGACCGAATGTCCACGCCGCCAAATCTCAGCAGTCGATGCCCCACGCGGACACCCGCGTTCCAGGCCGGCGCCCGCTCATACATGTCGTTGAAAATCACATCGTCACCATCGTCCATCACCGTGGCCATCATGGTCCCGTGCTTGGCCAGCAACCCCGCACGCAACGAGGGAATGAACCGCTTGATCTGGTTGATGGTGATGGCATACCCCAAGCCGACGTTGTATCGTCCGCGGGCGTACTTGTGCATCTCCGCGGAAATGCGGCCATTGATTCCGATGATGTTCCCTGCCTGATCAAAAAGTGGCCCCCCGGAGTTGCCGGGATTGATGGCTGCATCGGTCTGAATGGCGTCGGTGTAGACCAGCGTGTCGCCTTCACCCTGATATCGGTGAATCCCCGTCACGATGCCGGTGGTGACCGTTGGGCTGTGGTCCTCAGCCAGGGCGAACGGGTTGCCCATGGCGATGACCGGATCACCCGGCGTCACGGTGTCCGAATCGCCCAGCGGAGCAAAATCGAACCGATCCTTTCCGGTAAGGCGAAACATGGCTACATCGCCCGTGATATCCACGCCCAGTATTTCCAGCGGGTATACCTGGCCGTCGCTCAAGCCTCCCTTGCCCGCTCGCGTGTCCAACTGACCCATGATGACGTGAAAGTTGGTCAGACCGTAGCCTTCCTCATCGATGATCACGCCGGACCCGCCGCCGTCGGCCGACTCGTCGAAAATGGACACGACGGCCGGTGAAACTCGCGCTACGACTTCGATGCGTCGGCGTTCAGCTTCCAGGGCGTGGAGCGCGGTGTCATTCCGGCGATCGCCGGAGTCCAGCGCGGTCGATTGAATGTTTCGATCGGAACCGCACACGGCCAAAAATGATAACAATCCGACGATGCTGTTCATAAACGTGTCATTCCGGCGAAAGCCGGAATCCAAAACGCTGTCATCCGTCATTCCGGCGTAGGCCGGAATCCAGAATAATGGTTAATCTACTTGTCTCCTCTTAATCAACCTCGCATCGGCCCAATCAGCATGATCGGACAGGTCCAGTCCGTCCGCGAAATCCACAATCAGGGTCAGCAGGCGGACGCCCGACAAGTCAATCGACACCGGGCGGGCCTCGTCGCGCCCCGAAATCGGCCCGCTGTTGAATAGCTCCCTGCCATCGCCCAGCACCTGAAAACTCACCAGTCCACGCGGGCGAACCGCGTCGTCTATGCCGATGGTGGCTGCGAACGTCTCGTATTGGCCTGCGGCCTCATATTCCAGGACGCTGCGGGCGTGAACACCGATGCCTTTCCTGTAGACCCGCCCCGACAATGAAATCGGCCCGTCGCTCGCGCTCCGATCGAATCTCGCGGGCGTGGACTCGGTCAGCAGGCCGGTCGATTCGTTGATCATCGGGCTTAGATCACTCAGATAGACGATGCGGGAGCTTTCAAAATCGAGTGTGGCGATGCGGTTCAGCGGCAACGTCACGTCGGATTCGTACGACGTCCGAAACGTCGCCTCCGTGCGGACCGCGCTCACCAGCCGACCGGCAAATCGATCGCCTTCCACCAGCTCCACGCGTACAGGCCAACGCTGATTCGATCCCAGACCCTTGGCCAACACGATCCCGACGAGGCGGTCTCGGTCGAACGATAACTCCTTGCCTTGCAGCAGCAACCGCCCGCCGTCGGCGTCGAGTCGCACGATTCGACCCTTCACCGGGTTCAACCGACCGTCCTTGGAAATCAAGAGGATGTCCATTCCCGCTTCGCGGTTGGCCAGGAATTCATCGAATAATCGATGGGCTTCAGCCGCGTCGATCGGGTTGGCTTGTGCATCTTTTGGCGTTTGGACCCCGCCGTCTTCACTCCGGCGAACGCCGGAGTCCAGAACGTCGCTTCCCTGTTTCTGTAATGTGCCAGCCACGCCGAACCAGATGCCCGACAATGCGCTGAGCGCCACCCGTTGGCCGCTGCCCAACGACGTATCGACGATGATGGCGTCGTCTTGGCCGGAACGAATGACGCCTCGAACCATTCCCCCATCAGAAAAATAAAAGCGAACGTCGTTGTCGGTCTCTGCCGGCGTCATCTTAGCGAAAGCCCCGTCACTCCGGCGACCGCCGGAGTCCAGGTCGGCCCGAAAAGTGCTGGATTCCGATGGCGAACGAAACGTTAGCCGGGCGACGTCGTCGATAGGAAAGGTCTCGCGTTGGCCGCAATCAAGCACGATCGCGGATTCATTGAATTCGATCCATTCGCAGCGACTCGTCGATCCGTCAATGCGTTCCAGGGTGACGGTCGCGCCGTAAACCATGGCAGCCCAACCGAAGACAGCCGCGGTGACTCCCATGTCTAATCTGAAACGCGGCATGAACGGGCCATCCTTCAAACATTCGACCAACAAGCGTCATTCCGGCATTCGTGCCGTCATTCCGGCGAAAGCCGGAATCCAGCCATATCCTGCGTCGGCGGGCTGTCATCCGTCATTCCGGCGCAGGCCGGAATCCAGTTTACAGCACGACGTCCTAGACTCCGGCGTTCGCCGGAGTGACGCTGATATTGCCGTCATTCCGGCATTCTTGCCGTCATTCCGGCGCAGGCCGGAATCCAGTTCCCAGCGCCCCGCCGGCAGGTTCAAACATCCGCGAACGATGCCGGTGATCCTCGATCATTCGCATACCCCTGTCATCCGTCATTCCGGCGAAAGCCGGAATCCAGAACTTGGTTAATCTACGGCTGGCTTCGGATCAAGGCTGCTTGCCAAGCTCCTCATAGTATTGCTCGACGAGCTGCCGATAGCGCGACGGGAAGCTCTCGCGCAATGATTGCAGGATTTTTTCACGCTCCGCCGGGGGCATGGTTCCCCAGACTTCGCCCGGCCGGGCGGTCCGGCGCGAGCGCAGCATCTCCGGAGTCGAGCCGCCGCCGGGAAGCTGTGAATCCTGCATGGGGCTTGATGGCTGTTGTCCTCCGCGACCGGATCCTGACGAACCGCCCGCACCCCCGCCGCTGCCCTGCTGTTCCCGCTGTTGAGCCTCCTCAATCAACTGATCGAGAAGGTCGATGGCACGCTGCTGCCGTTCCAGCACTTTCGCGCCCGTATCCGATTGATTCAAGCGCCCACCCGAATACACCATCAGATCTGCCACGTCGCCCATGCGCTCCGGCTCGCGACGATTAAGCTCCGCCAGGATTTGTTCCGCCGAAACGCGCAATCGAGGCCCCGCATCGCGAAAGGTCTGCAACAGGTTTTGCAAATGGCGGGCTGCGTCGTCATATTGCAGGTCGCGCAACGCCAGATAGCCCCGCAGGTAGGTCAGCTCGGCTGTATAGGTGGTGTACAGGTCCACGTCCGCCGAGCCTGTCAACATCGATTCCAAACGATCACGGGCTTCTTCGAGCTTGTCCTGTTCCACGAGCGCTTTGATGGCGAAAACGTTGGCATTGGCGGACAGATAGGGATCGTCGTCAGCGGACAGCTCCGACATGACCACGAACGCTTGATCGAATCGCTCCTCGTCAAACTCATCCAAGCCCATCCGAAATCGCGGCGACAAGACCGCCAGTGATTCGGCGATGAATGGCTCCCAATCCGCGTCCTCGTCAGCCGACCGCTCCGCCCAGTTTTTCTCGACGAATTCTCTTGCCTGCGTCGGATAGTCATCATGACTCTGCACGTGCTTCACGAACGCCCGCACGGTTTCCGTGCGCATGGGATTGGATGCGCTGGCCATGGGCTGCGCGATCCATCCGACACAAAACAGGACGCATAGGATCGGACCGGCGCTGGCCGGCGTGGGGCGCTGGCGACGACTTGTAGGTTGTGGGCTGCGATACATGGTCACGACCCTTGCTCCAGCTCGCGCAGTTCGCGGGCGATTTTCGATGCTTCCAACTGTCTCGCGGTGACGGCCCGCAACGCGTTCTCGATTTTCTCATTTTCGCTGCCGTCCTGGGCACGCTGGGTTTCGATGGCTTCCGTGCGATGCTTGACGCGAACCTGCAACGACTGAAGCAACTTCAATTCCGCCGACGTCGGCAACAACGGCTGATCCGGCGGCGAACTGCCGGGCGGCGCGGAGGCCTGCTGCTGCTTCATCTCCTCCAGCTTTTTCTCAATCGCGCCGACCAGGTCCTGCAACGTCAAGATGATCTCTTCTTCCATCGCCAACGTGATCAAGCCCACGTCCACGCTTCGCAATCGCTCCGTCACGTCACGCATGTCGCTGGCCAGTTGATCGAGGATCGTCGGGAAGACAACCGTGGTTCCCTCCTCCTCAAGGATGTGCTGACAACGGGCAGCCGCACCAGCCTGCTCACCTTGCCAGTCAGCCAACTCCGCCGCTCGCAATTCCTCCGCCCGACGAAACCGCTCCACACCGATTTCATTCAGCTCGCGAGTGCCCTTGTTGATCTCCTGTTGCTTGGCCAACATGTCACGGAATCGACTTTCCAGGTCCCGCAGAATCTCCTCCTGTTCCTCTTGACGCAATTGACGCAGCACCTCTTCAAGCTCAGCCATCGCGTCGTCCAGCTCCGCCAGCGCGGCATCCTGATCCTGCGTGGCTTCGGGGACTTGCGACTCCTCCAAATCCTCAGCCGCGTCATCCATGTGCTGTTGAGCCTGCTCCAACTGTTGCTGACCAGGGGTAGGTGGTGACTGCTGACCATCTTGCTGACCGCCCTGTTGACCACCCTGCTGTCCGCCCTGTTGTCCACCTTGCTGTCCGCCCTGTTGACCACCTTGCTGTCCGCCCTGCTGTCCGCCTTGCTGTCCGCCCTGCTGTCCACCTTGCTGACCGCCTTGTTGACCCCCCTGCTGTGATCGGCCGTTCATCTTGTCCAGCACGGACTGGGCTTGTTTGGAAAGTTCACGTTGCGCGTCAGCCAATTGCCGTTCCGGCTCAGCCTGTTCGAGCGCCTCAAGCTCCTCTTTCAGGCGATGACGAGCACGCCGCAGATGTTCCGATGCGGCTTTCTGATCGTCGCGTGCGGTGTCGACGTCACCTTGGTTGATTCCCGATTCCGCTTCACGCATCGAATCATGGGCCTGTCCCAGTTCCTCAGCCGCCTCTTCGAGCGGCGAATCCTTTTCGCCCGACCCGGACGATGATGCCCCGCCCGGTGAACCCTTCGAACCGCTCTGCCCACCACCGCCCTGCTCACCGCCGCCGCTCTGCCCACCATCGCTCTGCTCACCACCACCGCCCTGCTCACCGCCGCCCTGCTCACCGCTACCGCTCTGCTCACCACCGCCGCCCTGCTCTCCGCTACCGCTCTGCTCACCACCGCCGCTCTGCTCACCGCCCCCGTCATTCCGGCGAAAGCCGGAATCCAGAACGGATGGCTCGGATTCTCCGTCGGATGGCCCAGCGGTCGATTCCTCGGAACCGTCTCTCGCGGCGGCTTCTCCCGATGCCGCGTCCGCCGCCGACTCCCGACCCAACTGGGCGACGTCCTCAGCCAACGCTTGCGTGTCTCGCGCCACCTGCCCTTGCTGATTTCCTGTCTCCTGCTGCCCGGCGCCTTTCGCCCCCGAATCCGAACCCGTCTTCTCGGTGGCTTGATCCTGCCGCCGAATGATGTCGTCCAGACGGCGAACGGCTTCGTTGATTCGTGCAGCGCGCCTTTCACGACTGGTGGCCTCCGACGTCCGCTTTCGCAGATCGCGTTGTCGTTCAGCCAATTCGGACACATCCGCTTTCAGTTTCTCAAGCCGGTCGATTTCCTTCTGGCGGTCCTCATCATCCATGGATCGATCCGTCAGAACTTGCAGGATCGATTCCAAATCAGCCAACAGTTCCGCCTGTGCCCCCACGGCTTGATCCAATCGAGCATCTTCCCGCAGCAGGGACAACAACTGCTTCACCCGATCATCCACGCCCAATGCTCCCGATCTTTCGATGGCTTCTGCCAATCGCGCGGCGTTTTCGGGCTCTTGCTCGAGCAGGCTTTCACGCAATCGAAACATGCGATCTTCCAGACGGTTGATCCTGTCGTGAATCATCTCCTGCTTAGCCACCAGCGGGTTCACGGTCGGCTGCACATCACGCACAGGCGGCTGATCCGACTGGGCGAATAAAGTGACAGTGGATACGCACGTGACGCACAAACTCATCAAGCCATATTTGCGTTCAAAAATCATCGTCCGCTCCGGTCAGTCGTTATCCGCCGCGCAACAAATCCGCCGCGCGACGCTCCAATTCCGCTTCGGTTTCCGCCCGCAGTTCGTCTTGCAATCGCAGGATCTCTCGCAGCATGGTCACCGCTTCTTGATACCCCTCCCATTTTAGCATGTTGCTGAGGATTTCGCGCATCCGCGTCAGCAACTCTGCCTGTCGGGCGTCGGCTTCGGCAGCCGTTTCCGCCGTTCCACTGCGACCGAACGACCGCAGGTCGTCGACCGCCGTCACCAAATCCCTACGCACTATCCTGTCAAGCGGAAGTGCGACACCGTCGGCTAGACGTTGCTGGACCTCTATACTATCCAACCCGTTTATGCGCAACTCAAGCAGTATATCATCAAATTGTTGCCGTAAAATATTCACCTGCGCAGCAATTTGACGCTGTCGCCGTTCCAGATTGGCGACGCGGTTGGATAAATCGTCCCGCGTGGTCGAATCCGCCATCGTCCTTATTAGTGTCAGGAGCCGGTTGCGAAGTTCCTCTTGTTGGACGATGACACGCTCAAATTCTTGTCGATATTCCTGCTCCCGCCGGGCGAGTTCAGCCAAAAATTCATCGCGCGACACGACCCGCAGCGTCGCCGGGGCCGTCTGTGTCTGGTTAGGACCGGAAATGTCATCGTAGTCCTCGGCGCGGGCGGACAGCGTCAATCGCTCGCCAGGGACGACTGTTATCGGACCCAACGGCCAATCCAGGTTTACGTCCAACTTAGTCATGCCCGGCACGAATTCAGCGATCTCAACCGTTTCAACATTCATCTCGTCTCTGGAAAGCGCGTACATCATTTCCGCCGCCGCCAATCCATAGGTATCCGCAAACGACATTTCGATGGGCAGGACCGCCTGCGGTGTGACGATGTCGCTGACTCCCGTGATCCTGAACCTTACGCGGGGCGCGTCGTCCTTGATGACGCGAATCGAAATGCGCAACGGTGATTTATCTTCCAATTGTAATTCGTCAACGAGCTTGAAATGGAATGTTTGGGTGGAATCCGGGACGAATGCAATGGTCCAGTGACGACCCGTTCCGTCAGCGGGACCGATCAGGTTGGCCGCGGACATCAGCTCGGCTGTTTGAACGTCCTTGTTGGTGCGGATGCTCAAACTGACGTCGCTGCCGGCCAGCACTTCCGCGGCATGTTGACCGGGCGGCAGGGTGACCGGGTCCATACCGGTGTAGGCAGGCGGGTTGACGCGGACGGTCAACTCCTCGACTACGGGTCGGTCGGCCAATGCGGATTCGAACCATCGCGTTTCGTCGTCACCGCCGGTCAGACGGAATCGAAAATCATCGTCCACGCGGCTGAACGTGTATCGAAAACTGCGTTGTCCCACGGCGATCAAGCTGTCCCGCGCGATCTTGCCCGACGCGTATTCCACGGTGATGTCGACGTGGCGGGGGACTTGCCCCTCCGCCGTGGCCTGCAATTCGAGATCGTCGCCGCGAGCGCCTCGCAAGTAGCCGTCTTTCAGGTGCACGCGCAGATGGGTGCGCTTGGGCCACTCGCGGTCACTCAGCAGGACGTTGCGGTCAAACCACATGCCCATGACGGCAGGTTGGGTCAGAAAACTGGTGACGGCTACGGCGATGACCGCGATGATGGTGACCATTCCTTGTCGCGCCGGGCGGTGGTTTAGAACGTGTTCGAAATCGACTTCATCGGCGCGGCGACCGGCCTGTTCCACGACCTCTCGCATCAGTTCGCGGGAATTGGATTGGGGTTCGCCGACCTCGCCACCGGCAAACTGCACGGCGGAGATTATCAAGGAATGAAGTTGGGGATGGCGGCGCTCGATCAGGCAGGCGATGTCTCCCAGGCCGAATCGAAAACGCAGGGGCACCCAAATGCGCCGCCAGGCTACGATAGCCAGGCAGACGACAACCGCGCCCAACATCGCCGCCCGCATGTCCATGCGCAATCGCAGCGTGTAATCCAAACCGAGTTGAATCATGCTCGCGGCCATCGCGATAACCATGAACACAGCCAGTCCGCTGATCAGGGCATAGGAGCGCAACCGCCGCGACAAACGGCGTAATCGTAACATGACATCGATTTCGAACGCGGACGTTTTCACAATAGTCGTGCCCATTTTCGGATAGCCCATTCCATGCACAACGCGCCGATCAAACCGATCAGGGTCCATTGATTATCCCACAGCGGAATGGGTCTGGATTTGACCGTCGTGGATTCATGGCGGTCCGGAATGGCGGCGGGAATGGAATGCGCTTCATCGATTTCGTAGTAGCCGCCGGCTGCCGAGCGCTCGGCCAACATTTGCAGGGCCGCCCGATTCATTTGCGGATTGGCGATTTCGATGTTTGGCCTGACCACTTCTACATATTGTGTGGCGGTGACGGCATCGGACGTTCCGTGGGCGGGCAAGGTCAATTCGATTTCATAGTCGCCGGTTTGCGACGGCGTGAACCGACCTTCAAACCAACCGGGCCTGTCAAGTGAACGCCGCAGAATCACGGGTTGTTGAACTGTGCCGGCTCGGTAGTTCGCGGTCACGGAATCCTCTTGCAGGGGTTCGAAACGTGAATCGAACAGATGGGCGGACACATCGATGGCCCGACCTAACTGAAACGTCGTGCCTTCGGTGATCAGCATGACCCGCTTGCGACCGCCCAGCAGTTTACCTTCGACCAAAAACCTCAGCGTGGGCACCCAGAAACTATTGAACGCATCCTCTCCGCTTCCACGCCATCGCCACGTGCTATCGAAAGCCAGGAACGCGGATCGACCCGCCCCCATGAATTGTGTGGCGGCCAACACGTGGGATCCGTACGAGTTTCGCATTTGCGGGTTGGAATGCCGGAATAGCACCGTGGCAGCGGGCTTTTCTCGCAGGACCGGATAGTGCCAATACACGCCCTGTAGCTTGGACCAATAGGCGCGAGCATCCATCTGGTTATCAAATGCTCGAAAAAGAGCATGCCCGGTGGTCTCGTCGGGCACGTCCAGCGGCCAACCGCGTGTCTGGTAGTATCCGATGCGATTCAGAATCAGATCGGCTTCGGGATCGATATTCACCGGCAGCATGCGAACGATGGGTTCGACGGCTGGATCGCGCATGAAACGCTGCGTGTATTTCCGCGATGCGGCGTACAGCAATCCGCCGCCGTGGTCGGTGATCAGTGTTTCCAGTGATTGCGACCAACCGGGGCCGAACTCCGTCGAATCGGGGTCGATCAGGATGACCGCGTCGTAGACGAACAGCTCTTCCGGTGTTGACGGCAGTTGATCGATAATGGTGTTGCCGTCGCGCACCGCATTCATGGCCGCGGACTGTAGCCAGCAGCTTACGTCAAACGTCGCGTCTCGCATCAGCAGCCGCGACAGGTATCGGTATTCCCAACTGGGGCTTCCGGCAATCAACAACACCCGCATCTTGTCGTCCATGACGTTGACGACGGCTTGCTTGGCATTGTCGTCGGTGACGCTTTCGAACGGGCCGACCGGCACGGCCACGCGGTAGGTGACTGGGCCTAATTGATCGCGGGTGCGGCTGAATTGGACGGTTTCCATCGGACCATCGCCAGAAAGCGTGACGGTCCGCGACTCGACAGGACGGTCCGCCGGATCGGACTCGCTTCTTTCGTATAGTTCAACGCGAATGGTTTCGCCGGCCATTCCCTGCGAAGTCAGGTTGGCTATAATGGCGATGGGGTCGGCCTTGAACGCGTTGTCGGGGGCACTGATTTCAGTGACGCGGACGTTTTGGGGCGGCGAGGCGTCCCCGACGCCTACGACGTGAATGGGGACGTTTCGCTCCTGAATGAAACGAGCCAATTCTTCAATGGGATCGCCCTGATTAAATCCACCGTCGCTCAACAGGACAACGCCGGCCAATGGCGCTCCGCCGAGCAATTCGATCGCCCGCCGGACAGCACGAGACGCATTGGTTGCCGCTCCCTGTGCCGGCAGGTGCAGCTTGAAATTCCCCGCGTCGGTTGCAGTCGGATCGGTATCGGCTGTGGCGGGGGTTTCATCGGCGGGTTCGATTGGATCGGAATCGGCTGTGACTTCGTCTGCTCGGGCGATGGTCGTCAGGAGATTCAACACGCTGGAAAACGAGTACACCTTGATACGATTGTGATTGGAAAGGTCTCGGAAGAAGCCCCCTTCGTCGCGTTCGATCAACCGGGTGACGAGGTCCATTCGGCGAATGCCTTGGCCGCTTTCCGCCGCCCGTGCCACGCTTCCCGGCCCCAGCAGGTTGTCCACGCGAATCGCGTCCTCGGCAGCGCGATAACGGTCACCCAAGTCCATACTGGATGAATCGTCCAACAACACCAGGCAATAGGAATCGATCCAGCGGTGTAGATAGGTGGCCAGGACTGGTTGAAGCCAAATGGCGGCCAGAACCAGGATAACGGCGCATCGAATCGTGGCTAGGACAGCCCGGACGCCGGGGGTCGCGCCCTTGCGACCCTCCCGCCGATACATCATGACCACGGCCCAACATAGGAACAGCCCAACGGCCAACATCAGTAGGGCCGTCCAGCCTTCCGGAATCGCCGCCCATTCAAACCGTCGCTCGACGGCGGTGCGGTCGATCTGTGCGACAAGATCAGTCAATGAACCGTTCATGCGATTCTGGATAGCGACCCGCGCTTGTGGCTGAATCCAACCTTCGTGTTATCAAAAACGTACGATTGCCCCATTATTTACCCCGGCGCACGGTCGAATGTTCACCTGTGCGCCCTTCGATCACAATACCGTCGCAGGCTGGATGAACCAGACCGCCGCCGAATTTCCGTGCCGTGGGGTCCGGGTTGGCTGATCCCTTGCCCTTGATCGGGATTGGTGTCATGACGGGTCCCCGCGGTTTTCGGCATTTGGGACGGGTTCAATACAATTCATTACAAAACCTGAACCGAATTCATCGGACGTATTTGCGAAACTCCGTGATCTTACAGGATTGTGGCCGTGGCGGCGATGGCCACCATTTCGCCGGCGCAACAACCTTGCACGGCGTTGGCGGGGCTGCGACGGAGTTGGGGTTTTCG
This sequence comes from uncultured Phycisphaeraceae bacterium, assembly GCA_964424105.1. Lineage (GTDB taxonomy): Bacteria > Planctomycetota > Phycisphaerae > UBA1845 > UBA1845 > CAYRHJ01. The sequence goes on from CAYRHJ010000026.1 coordinate 60,267, forward strand.
CACTTGACTTGCAATATTGCGCGTAGGGTAGGCGTTGCCCACCCTGCTTATCGGCGACGTTGTGACATCATGGGCTACGTAACAGGACCCACGCGAGAATGGCTGCCATAGCGACGAACATGACTGCGATGGCCCATAGCGTTTGCGAGACGCGACGTTTCTGATTGGCAGCGGCCGTTACGGCGTCGGCGTAGGGGGTCAGCGAAAACGAGACCATCGAATACAGCGGAACGTAGCCGGGATACACGGCATGCAAGAATCGCTCGCGCTTCTTGCGCCGAAGGAACGCGGGCGAGCCGGCGTGATCGCGCATTTCGACGAAATTTTCTATGGCCAGATCCGCGAGCGCGTCGGTCTGTCGTTTTCGCGATCGATAGTAGGCGTCGAATGCCCGCGCTCGATCCGGGCGATGCTCGGCCAAGCACTGACTCAACATGAAACAATCTTCAAAACCCGCGTTGATGCCCTGTCCGTAAAAGGGAACTACGGCGTGGGCGGCGTCGCCGATCAAAACGGCGTGTTGGTCGATGTACCATGGACGGCAGCGAATCGTAACCAGCGAGCCAACGGGGTTGCCTTGAAAACCCTGGACCAGGTCGGGAATCAGCGGTACGGCGTCGGCAAAATGATCGCTGAAACATCGCCGAATCTGCTCCGGTGTTTGCAAGGCGTTGAAACTCACCGGCCCATCGAACGGCCAGAACAGCGTGCAGGTGAACGAGCCATCTCTATTGGGCAGGGCGATCATCATGTAGGCGCGTCGAGGCCAAATGTGCAGGGCGTTGGGGTCCATGCGGTGTCGGCCTTGGTGGTCAGGGGGGATGGTTAACTCTTTGTAGCCGTGTTCGAGGTAGGACTGCTCATAATCGAATCGATCCAATCGCATCATGCGGGCCCGAATGATGGAAAAGGCTCCGTCGGAACCGATGGTGACATCGGGCTTCACCTCGCTGATATTTCCCGCTTCGTTTTGAAGGGTGATGGATTTCGAATCGGGATCGAAATCGGTGCATCTGTGTTGAAAGTGAAGGCGGACGTGGGGATGTCGCTCGGCGGCGTCCAGCATGATCTCGTTCAATCGCGAGCGCGAAACGGAATGGATGGCTTCGGTGGGGTTCTTGCTGTAGGGCTGAAAAGTCAATTCGCCGGACGGTGCGTGCAGCATTCGGCCTCGCATGGGCAGGGCTTCGTCGAGAACGCCTTGGGCCAACCCGACCTGTTGGAGCGCGTGGATGGCCCGGGCGGAGATGGCCAGGTTGATGGACCGCGATGGCCCGGCGTCTTGTTTGCGCAGATCGGGCCGCTTTTCGTAGACGTCCACATCGTAGCCCGCCTTGCCCAGATAGATGGCCATCAGCGCCCCGGCCAATCCGGCTCCGACGATGGCGAATTTGGGAGGATTGGATTCTGTCATTATCAGTTCGCGCCGGCGGACCGTTGTTGGCCGTTCGCGGGGTTGCGAAAAAGTGTCGATTCACCGCTCGTCAAGGCTGTTCGGCGAGGATGTCGGCGAAGCGCCATACTTCGTGAAACGTGTTGTACAGGGGTGTGGGAGCGACGCGGATCACATTGGGCTCGCGGAAATCACCAACCACACCCGATTTCTCCAGGGCGGCCAAACGATCCTGGGGACGATCATGCACGAGAATCGAAAGCTGACAACCGCGGGCATGGGGGTCTCGCGGCGTGATGATCTCGATCGCGTCCGCCGGACTTCGGTCCAATAGGTATTCGAGGTAGCCGGTCAGCCGTTGCGATTTGGCGTGGAGCGCGGGCATGCCGGCTTCATCGAAGATGGCCAGCGAGCCACGCAGCGGGGCCATCGCCAATATCGGCGGATTGCTGATCTGCCAGCCGTCGGCGCCCGGTCGAGGGATGAATTCCGGTTCCAGGTGCATATGGAAACGCGTATTCGGATCATTACCCCACCAGCCGGCCAGCCGGTTTCGTGTCGCATCGCTTCCGTGCGATTCATGCACGAAGCACCCTGCCACGGCGCCGGGTCCGGCATTCAAATACTTGTATGAACACCAGACCGCGAAATCGACGCCCCAGTCGTGAAGGTTCATCGGCACGTTGCCGACCGCGTGTGCCAGGTCCCATCCGACGTTGCATCCCTGCTCCTTGGCGGCAGAAGTGATGGCTGCGATGTCGAAAAGTTGTCCGGTTAGAAAGTTGACACCGCCCATCATGATCAGGGCGATTTCGTGCCCACGCTTTCGCAGCAAGTCGATGATGTCGGCGGTTCGCAGCGTGTGTTCGCCCTCGCGGGGTGCGGCGATGATCAAACCGTCGGCGGGATCGATGCCCCGATGTCGCAAGTGCGTCTTGACAGCGTAGGTATCAGATGGGAAGGCGGGCGATTCCATCAGTATCTTGAATCGGTCAGCCGTTGGATGATAGAACGACACCATCATCATGTGCAAATTGACGGTCAGGCTGTTCATCATCACGACCTCGCCGGGCCGGGCGCCGACCAGGCTCGCTCCCACCTCGCGAAAAACCTCGTGATAGGAATACCAGGGTGTTCGGCCTTTGAAATGGGCGTGGACGGCCAAGTTGGCCCAATCGGTCAGTTCCTGCTCGACGCGGGCACGGGTCTCCATGGGCTGCGGGCCCAGGGAATTGCCGGCGAAGTAGATGACTGGGTCGCCGTTGGCTTGCCTGGGAAGATGAAAGCGTTGGCGAAAGGCTCGAAGCGGGTCCGCCTTGTCACACTGATGAGCGAAGGCTTCGGTGGGTTGAAAGTCGCCCAGTTCGTCGGTCATTTCGTATCCGTCGGATCGTCGTGGACCATCGACTTCGGCAAATACTTATCCAGCCCGATCGAGCTAGACACTTTACTCGCCTGCTCCTTCACGCGTCGCAACATCTTGCGTGCCCATATCAACTCGGTTCCCAGGATCGACAACCCGATTGGGATCACGATGAAGGCCGGACCGGGAAGAACCAGCATGGCTATCCCCACAAGCAAGACGGTCGATCCGATGATGATGATAACGATGCGACGGGCTTGGCGATAGGTCAATTCAGCCAACCCTTCCAGTTCATTCGCCAGGGGAGAACCGAAGGCGGCGGTGTCGCGTTTGGCACCGATCAGGGAGGCCAGCACGCCGACGGTCAGAATGCCGATGATGACCGCCAGCGAGATGGTCGTCGGAATCGGATGATGATGCGCCAACAACATTTTCACGCCCACAAACGTGAGCACAAAGACGAGGCTCGTTTTCAGGAACCGAAATTTGTCCATCATGCCGGCCAGCGCGAAATACAGAGAACGCAGGCCCAGGATGGCGAAAACGTTGGACGTGAACACCAGGAAAGGATCACGCGTGACGGCAAAAATGGCCGGTATCGAATCGACGGCGAACAGCAGGTCCGTGCTTTCGACGATGAGCAGTGACAGGAACAGCGGCGTGATCGCTCGCTTTCCGTCGATGCGCGTGAAGAACTTCGCACCGTCGTAGCCATCGCTGACCGGATACAGTCGCTTGGCCAGGCGGATCAACGGATTTTTGCCGGGGTCGAGATTGTCGTGTCGGACGATCAGCATCTTGACGGCGGTCAGAATCAGCAGCACACCGAACACGTAGATGATCCAGTCGAACCGTTCGATCAAGGCCGCTCCGCCTACGATCATGACACCGCGCATGATCAGCGCGCCCAGGATGCCCCAAAACAGGACGCGGTGTTGGTAGATGCCGGGCACTTTGAAATACGTGAAAATGAGCGCGATGACGAAGATGTTGTCCAGGCTCAGCGATTTTTCAATCACGTATCCGGTGAAAAACTGAATGGCCGCAGTCCGCCCGTCCATGATCAGGCCGATGTCCGTCCCGATGCCGAGCCAGTGATGCTCGTACATGTAGTAAACGCCGACGTTGAAAACCAATGCCAGCACGACCCAGAACGCCGTCCAAGCCATGGCTTCGCGAATCTTGACGACGTGTGCCTTGCGGTTGAAGACGCCCAGATCGAGCGCCAACATCCCTATGACGAACAGGACAAAGCCGACCCAAAGCCAAATCGTCATTGTATACACTCCGTTCGATGACAATGGTCGTCTGCTCGCCTCGACGGGTTCCGTTCGATGCCTATCGAGGATGTAATAATTGCTACGGAGAGTAGCAAATAGTGAGCATCGTCATTCCGGCGCAAGCCGGAATCCAGGACATAGACGGGCATGGCCCGTTGCTGGATGTTCAATGGTTCATGCTCCGGGTCGCATCATGGTTGTCCCGCGTCTTTTCCGAGAAACTGAATGGCCGTTCCGCACAGCAACCGCGCGCGCAAGTCCGGCGACAGGTCATTCATCGATTCGATCAGTGAACCGGGGCGATCTTCACCCAACGGAAACGGATAATCGCTGCCCAGCGCGATTCGATCCGCGCCCAACAACCGGATCAAACTTCGCAGCGTGTCGGCATCGTGGGTCAGCGAATCGACGTAGAACCGGGCCGGCGTGCCGTCGGGTTGGGCTAGATATTCGCGGGGGTTGACGTTGTTATCCACGGCGCACAGGTCGGGACGGCACTTGAAACCATGTTCGATGCGGCCGACCGTGCCGGGAAACGAGCCGCCGCCGTGGGCGAAGGCTACGCGCAGTCCGGGCAGCTTTTCGAACAGGCCTCCGAAGATCATGGAACAGATGGCCCGACTGGTTTCGGCCGGCATGCCCACCAACCAAGGCAGCCAATACTGGGGCATCTGGTCCTTGCCCATCATGTCCCAGGGATGCACGAATATGGCTGCCCCCAGTTCCGCGGCCCGCTGAAACACGGGCCAAAGCTCGCCCTGGTTCAGATTCCAATCGTTGACGTGCGTGCCGATCTGGACGCCGGACAAGCGCAAGTCATTGACGCAACGTTCCAATTCCCTGATGGCCAACTCCGGCGCCTGCATGGGTATCGTCCCCAAGCCGGCAAACCGGGTTGGGAATTTCCGCACGACGTCGGCGATGTGATCGTTGAGCATGCGTGAAAGATCGAGCGTGTCCCGCGGCTTGGCCCAGTAGCTGAACATGACCGGGACGGTCGAAAGCACCTGCATGTCCACGCCGGCGGCGTCACATTCCTCGATCCGCACCGTCGGGTCCCAACAGTTCGACTCGATCTCCCGAAAGCACCGATCCCCCATCAACATTTTCGCCCGCCCGGGCTGATGGTGTTCGAGCCGGATGAACCCGTCATAGCCGTACCGTTCGGCGAGGTCGGGCCAGTCTTTCGGCAGCATGTGCGTGTGCAGGTCGATCTTCAATTTCGAACTCCAGGCCATTCCTAAAGCAAGCTTCACTCGCAACCCAAACCGAGCCGCGACCGTCAGGGAGTGAACGACGAATTCTTGCGCCACGCACCGGCAACGCGGTTCCTGTCGGATGCTCGAATCCTGACACACTACACCAGTGCCCCGTCACAGCCAAACATCTGGGTCGCCGCTGTTGGGGGGCGAGCCTCCAGGCAGGCCGCAACGCTCGTGTGCCCGAAATCCAACGGCTCGGCAGGAGCCTCGCCTTGCCACGCGAACCCGAAAATCACGTCGTGACGGAGCAGTAGCACGGAAACCGGATCCATGACTGGTCCGGCGGCAGCGCTTTTAGAACGCGGTGCGTGAAAAACCGGGCAACGTCCGTCTCGCCGGGCGCCAGCCTACGCCGGAGTGCTTACGTTCGCGGTTCGGATGGCCGCCCAAGGTGTCATTCACCCGCGGAAAACTTCCTGCGGGCAATCCCCTTGAATTCACACGTTAAGTTAGCTATCTTCGCCCTCGCGCGAGGAGGATTTACGGCACGGGCGTGCCGGTTCTCTTGCGAGCCGCGTTTCAAAGGAGAGACGAAATGAGCGCTTTAAGAGGTTGGATTCCAATGGTGTTGTTTGCCGGTGTGATGGCCTTGGTGGTTGCGATGACGATGACATCACCGGCCCACGCGAAAACGGGCGGCCCGATTCGCTGCCCTGATATATACGCCCCCGTCACTTGCGATAATGGCAAGACCTATCCGAACCAGTGCTACGCCGATCGGGCCCACGCCAAGAACTGCGTGCCCACCGGCGGCATCTGACATCCGGTTCTGGTTTGACGAATTAGCGCCGTCACCGCTCCCAGGAGCGCTGACGGCGTCTTCTTTCGTCTCGTGTGCAAGTGGGCGTTCGCAGCGAAGAACGGACAACAATAGAGTCGTCGAAAAGGAGACAGGCGTTTCTTGGATCAATTCGTAGCTCTTTCTCGCATGTCGGTTCCAGCCATTGGCTACGTGGAGGCAGCTCTTCGCCAGGAATCCCATAAACGGGAGGAGGCATGCGTCGGCTGTACGCGAGCACACCGACGTTGTCAAAAAAGTAGCCTGCCCCCTTTTTTCTCTCCGAAGCGTCGTGCACCCGTATTTCAAGGGTGAGCAAGGGCCCGTTGAAATTGTTGCGAAAAATGTTATGACAATCTTCCCATGCGAAGTATACTACCACTATGCAAAGACTGGTCGAGTTTTTCTTCATATTCTTTGCCATATGGCTATTCATACTGCTCATTTACTTAATCTATTTGGCATTTCTGGGAATCAAGAAAGTCAAGACGGTACTCGGACAACGACCCAACAAAGCGTTGATTGCAATTCTCTTGATTGCAGGAGCGGTTCTTCTCAACGTAGTATTTGGAGACTGGTACTTTCTTGAATATAGACGGGAACGCTACGGAGGGCGAGAGTCTCCGTATTTGGATTTGGGAGTGGCCTATCTTTACACCCACGATCCTTGGCCGAGTATTGTCATTCCTTCGGGTTTGGTTTTGACGGCTATTGGCTTTCTCTTTTGGTCAAAAGGGGTCAGTCAAAAGGGGCCAGGCTAGTTTCTTCGTAACTTATCAGCCGCGTGCAATGAATCAGGCGGGGAGCGTGGGCAGTTGGGCGGTGGTCAGGTAGGTGCGCAGGGCTTCGGTGATGGTTTGGGTGGGGTGGAGGCCGCGAAGACGTAGGGTTCGGTAGACGCTCATCAGCACGGTCTGCGTCGCGGCCCCCTTCTCCGAGCGATTCGACGCCGCCGCAACGGTCCGATACAAAAACGCATCGTTCGTTCTTGGGCGGAATGTAGAGAAACTCCTGATGCGGCACCGGCAAGGATCGACCGTCGGCGAGGTGCAAATCAAAGGGTTCAAACGGTTCACGCCGGTGGGCCTGTCGAATCTGATCGATGGTCATGACGAAGTGACCCTTATCCCTTTGCCGGTCCGGGTTTTTCGACCTTGGTGCCGCAGGATTTGCAGGTCCGGGCCGCATCGTTCTTCCAGAAGGCTTCCATGGTTGCACGGAAGTGATTGACGATGTCGGCACAGTCGAATTCGATATCGTGGACGAGTTGGCTGCACTTCTCGCAATAGAACACGAGATGTTCGAGTTCACCGGGGGGACGGCGGCGCTCGATCACCATGCCCAATGTGCCGGGCGGTCTTTGCGGCGAATGGGGTACGTTGGCGGCGATGAAGAAGGTCTCGCCCTCGCGGATGACGTGGTCCTTGATCTTCCCGTCCTCCCGAATGCGAACCGTCACGTCCCCCTTAAGCTGGTAGAAGAATTCCTCCGAATCGGTAATGTGAAAATCGTTTCGAGCGTTGGGCCCAGCCACAATCATGACGAAGAAATCCTGACCATCATAGATATACTTGTTTCCCACCGGCGGCTTGAGATCGTGCCGGTTGGCTTCGATCCAGGCCATCAGGTTTTGCGGGGCTTGAACGGACATTTCATAGTCTCCGATTGCATCCTTCTCGTATTCCATGCCGGCGCCGGGTGAACCGCTGCTGGCCCCCCGTCCGGGATCATGCTATCCAGCGTTCGGAAGGGGTGTCAATGAATCGATTGTCAGAAACGGGGGCCTTCGTTCGAACTGGCTGCGCATCGTGGGTTTGTGTTGCGAATTGGGATAGGACAAAAAACGCCCCCGCCCAGCGGTACGGCGAGGCGGAGGCGCATGTTTGGAAACCTGACATCGCGTATGTTTCTCAGGTCCGCACCCTGGGGTCGTTGGTCAGGGAGCGAACTCGTCGGTGACCTCGTACCCCTCGGGGGTGTCTCGTCGAAACGGATCGGTCGTCATCTTCGGATCGACCATGACGTTCGAGAGCACGAGTTGCCGAGTGACTTTTTCTCCGCCGCTGCCGGGCAGGTGACGATCGACGCGCCTGGGAAGGTAATCCTTCGTGGAAAAAAACCACGTAGCCTCCTGTCCAGCCTGGGCGTAGGTCACGTGGACCTCGTGGCATTCTTCACCTTCGACGTTTGTCTTGCCGCGCAACTCGGCACCGAGGCCATTGATTTCATCCGAAAATGGGCTGGAATGTACATACTCGAGCATCCAAATACCCTGCACCAGCCGACCTACCTGACGGCCGATGACGGCGGAATCGAGGTCTTCGTGCACTTTCTTCGTCGATGGATCGATCAGATAAAACGTCTCACCATCAGTGCCGGCGGTGTATTCTTTTACTTCTTCCGAGTTGGGCATGCGCACTTTGAGGTGTGTCTTGTGCTTGAATGAATCCTCGCCGAACAGCCCGGCCAGCGTCGCGCTGCCCTCGATCACGGGCATGGTCGAAGCCGCGGCGCCCAGGCCCTGATACTTCGCATTGTACCGGACCATTTTGACGCTCTTCGCGGCTTCGTCCGCCTTGGTGAGGATCGCAACGGCCTCCTCCGTCTTCACATGTTTCACGGGCGCGGATTCGCTCTTTTCATCAGCGGATTCGTTGCCCTGCTGCGCCCAACACACGGCACCCATCAAACTCACGGCCAACAATGCAGTCATTCGGTGGATCACGGTTTATATCTCCTCGCCTGATCGTTAGAAAAACTTACGACAGTAGCATTGGTAGTTTACTCGACTTTCGTTTCCGCCGTCATCATCCCGACAAAATTCGACACTTCGGGTGATTCTGGCGAAATCATGCAGGGTAGTGGATAGGCGATCGTCCCGGCGAAGACGAATGGGACGATGACAGGAATTGGCCCGCCGATCGCAGGTCGCCTTGGTGACGGGGTGTCCGGCTTTCGCCGGGGTGACGGAGCGCGGGGGACCGCTCGCTTCGCGCTCGCGGCTCGTGAAGGGGCGGGGGACCGCTCGCTTCGCGCTCGCGGCTCGTGAAGGGGCGGGTGGCGGCAATGTGGGTTGTCATTCCGGCGCAAACCGGAATCCAGCTTTCGGCGCGGGTCCCTGGACCCCGGCTTCCGCCGGGGTGACGGGGTGACTGGGTGACGGGGTGGCCCGGCTTTTGCCGGGGCGACGGCTTGTTAAGCTCAATTCGCGAGAAACTTCTCAGCTAGATCCACCAGCTCTTTCAAGTGGGCTACGCTGGAATCGAACAATCCCCGTTCATCGGCGCTAAGTTCCACTTCAATCACCTTTTCAACGCCGTTTCGGCCTAGCATACATGGAACCCCGACGAAGAATCCACCCACGCCGTATTCCTTGTCACAAAAAGCGGCGCAGGGCAGGATGCGTCGCTTGTCCTTGACTATGGCTTCAACCATCTGGATCGTACCAGCGGCTGGTGCGTAATACGCGCTCGTGCCCATCAGCTTGACCAGCTCACCGCCGCCCATCTTGGTGCGATCGATGATGGCTTGAAGTCGATCGGCGGAGATCAACTGCGTCACGGGGATACCGGCCACCGACGTATACCGCGGAAGGGGAACCATGTCGTCGCCGTGGCCTCCCATCAACAGGGCAGTGATGTCCTCGACGCTGCAATCCAATTCCATGGCGATGAACGTGCGGTATCGGGCGATGTCCAGGCAGCCAGCTTGACCGACGATGCGCTGGGTTGGGAATCCGCTTTTCTTCCATGCGGTATAGACCATGGCGTCCAGCGGATTGGAGACGACAATCATGACCGCGTTGGGTGATGATTTGGCCACGTGCCTGGCGACGGTGCCGACGATCTTCACGTTGGTTTCTACGAGGTCGTCGCGGCTCATGCCCGGTTTTCGAGGAATACCTGCCGTCACGACCACGACGTCGCTGTCGGCGGTACGGGTGTAGTCAGCCGTTCCTTCGATGCGCGAGTCGAAACGTTCGACGGGACCGCATTGGGCAAGGTCCAGGGCCTTGCCTTTGGTCTTGTCCGCGAAATCAGGAATGTCCAGCAGAACGATGTCACCCAGATCCTTGGCTGCCGCCCAGAACGCACAGCTCGCGCCGACGTTTCCCGCTCCGATGATGCTGATCTTGGCCCGTTTCATGGGATGTCTCCTGACAAAGTTTGTTGGTTAGACAATCTGTGCATTATGGCGACGGAGTTTGTCGCACGCCATCGTCATTTTCATTCATCGACGGCGCTTTGCCGAGGATCAAAAAAAACCACCACCGACGGGAAACGTCGGCGGTGGTATGAAGATCGACTTCCGGCACGCAAGAACTACGGCCAGATCAGTGAATCGGTCGTCGCATGACCCTGTAGGGTCGGACCAAAGACGTTTTGCCCGGGATACGGGTTCTTGGGCTGACCGCCGGGGAGCGTGCCCCAAAGCCTGCCCTCAATTTCAGCGTTTTGAGTCATCAGCGTGTAAATGTTGTCGTGATCAACACCGACGATAGGCGTGGCCTCGAAATCCACGTGCCCGTCAGCGAACAGGGCGTTCTGCCCTTCTCCAGCGCCCCGGCCCCCATGATTCGCGGAATTGTATTGCATCCACATCCGCGGACTTGCAGAAACATCCATCAAAGCCGAAGGGGGACTTTCGGACGTGCCTCGGTTCGCAGCTTTCTGGTAGGGGCCCTTGTCGGCCATCATGACCATTCGCGTGTCAATGTTTTCGGTCGGACGGGTATCGAAGGGACCGAAGGGAACCTGATATCCGTAACTGATATTGCGAAGTCCCTTGAAATTGTAGTAACGATCTACCTCTTCGGTATCATCGGGAACGTCGCCGCTGCTGGGGCAGACGCAGGTCTTGTTGACGATCTCACCTGCGCGGATCAGCATCCAAAAGGCCCGCGTGGGCGAGACCCGCCGGCCCAGCGGGTCGTTTGTCCTAGCTGAGGACAACTCGTGGCGTCGGGGTTGGGTCTCATCCCACACACCGTTGGCCGAAAGGGTATCGGTGTATTCGACGCTGGTTGACGACGTGCCCGTGGGAATCAACGCCTCGTCAAACGCCGGTACCGGCCACTGCTCCTCATTTTCGTTCGCGTAAATTTTGCACGACGTGCCCATCGCCCGTAGCCCGCTGCCGGCACAGACCGTGCGTTTGGCTAACTCGCGAGCCCGTGAAAGGCTCGGCAACAAGATCGAGATGAGCAAGGCGATGATGGCAATCACCACCAGCAGCTCGATCAGGGTAAACCCCTTCCATTTCAACTTTTTCTGTACCATTGTGAATTCTCCCGTGCCTTGCGACACACTGTAAACGACCGATTTCCATTCGAGTGGTCTGCACGGACGGTCTCGATTTGATGGAAACGATACCATTAGTCCGTAGGATCGTCAGCGAATAAACTCGCCGACGGGACCGTCAAGTCATCAGACCAAACGACTCCCAATCCGTCAAGAAGCCAATCCAGACAGTTTGAAACCATGCATCGCGATTCTGCGATGCAATCGTCTCTCACCGCCTCATGGATTCGCCAAACCGCGAGGACAAAATCAGGCTTGTCCCGTCCTGACGAGCGTAGTCAAAGTCGGCCTAAGCCTATTCGACACACGCGACAGGGGCAACCCGCCCCGCGAAAACGCGAGCCATACGAAATAGACTGTTGGCGGAAGGTGTTGGCGGCGGGATTCAAAAAGCGCAGCCGTCAGCTAATGATGATTTCTGGTATCTTGGCCGTGGAAGGATCAGCAGAGAGCGAATTACGGATGTATGGATGATAACAATATAAATTACGGGTGCTCAGGCTTTCGATCCACGGTTTCGACCTATCCACCTACTGGGGATGTTATCGACCCGGCGGAGGTGTGTCAATCAGGTCGGGGCCTGAAGTTGTCTCAATTGAGGACAGATTGATCTCGAACTGGTAACAATTGGGAGGCCGCCCCGCGAGCAACGACAATGGGTTTCATGCAGAAGAGCATTCCGGCGGTGTCATTCAGATTCTGCTCTTCAGTTGTGTCACAGCGTGTTTGTCGGCTTTACCCAATCCCCGCTGTTCCGCCGATTGCAGGTATCTTGTCACCTCCGAACCAGCGAGGATCGGTTCCATTGCCAGAAGAAGCCTTTGGGAGTTGATCAATTCGAGTCCCAATGTATCGGTGGCCACCGGATCGCGACTCGCCAATATGACGCCCGCATCCCATGTTCCGTCGTCGCGAGCCTCGGGACCGCCGTCGAACACCACGCGAAGGGCGTTTACGAGGTTGAGTCGGAAGCGGCTGGCAATGGGATGCGCGGCGACGATATCGGCGATATAGGGATCGCAATGTGATCCGTGGTACCGAGCGGGATGCTTGATCAACCCGTGGGAAAGGTTCTTCAGACAGCAGGTGAGGCCACAGATGTTGTGGGTCTTCAAGAAGGGGACGTTGATGAGCGCGGTCATGCTTGCAAGGGCTGATGAAAAGTGATCTTCTCCGCTACCGAATGAAGTGGGGGCCGGTTCCCATGTGCGGGAAGGCTCTTGGAGAGCGAATTGGTGGTAAACATCGCCGGGGGCTTCGAGGATGATGAGGCGTTGCGCATCGAAGCCGGCCTCCAACAGTGACTGGATCAGCACGGTGGCGAAAGGCGACGATGTGCCCAGCGCTTCGGCGGCCGATTGATTGAACTTGATGCCGACGACGTCGTCGGCGCGCAGAATAGTCTCCCACGATGATCGAATGGACGTCCGGCCCGCGAGGCGGCACATGGCTGCTTCGAGCATCTCGATCAGCACTTGCCGGTGTACGATGCGGCCTCGAACCACGTGATCACTCGTCACTTGGACGACGATCGACTGCGCATGGCCCGCGACCGGCGGCGATCCATCTTGTGCATGGGCCAGCAGGTGCGAATCGAATCCATGCAAACCCGCCATCGCGGTCGCGCCCGCTAGAAACTGGCGACGGTTCAGCGCGGTGGCGTCCGTTGTTGAATCGGTGTTCAATGGCTTCGCGTGACTCGACACAGCGGATAGGATATCGGAAGGGCTGGTCTGCTTTTCGAGGAACATGTGCGGGGAAAATTCCTACTGATCTTTGAATAGCTTGATTAATGTGATTGAGGCGGAAATCAGCAAATTTTCGCTCCCTGACGGTCGCGGCTCTGAAATTGTCATGCGTTCTCTGAAATTGTCATGCGTTCTCTGAAATGGTGAGGCGGTCTGAAGCTCAAAGCCCGAATAGACTTTACGTGTACGTCCGATAAGTTGAAGGCGACGCCCATTCTGTGTACACCTCGTTTGATAGCGTCCGCACGGTTTCTGTCATGCGGTTGACCGGTCGATCTTCGCGAAAGCGCGCATTTGAATTCCAAGCAGTTCAACAAAGCGGCGTTTGTCTTGTTGATGTTGCTCGCAGCCGGTTCGAGGCTTTTTCGATTGGATCAAGCTCCGCCGGGCATCAATCATGACGAAGCCAGCAACGGGTATGATGGCTACTCGCTTTTGGAAACCGGTCGGGATCGTTGGGGGAAGCGTTGGCCTGTCGTTCTGGAAGCGTTTGGACGGGCCGATCATCGGGGCGCGCTTTACGCCTACCTGACCGTCCCGTTTCACGCGGTCTTGGGTCCTGACCACCTGACGGTTTCGACTCGGCTGCCGGCTGCGGTGGTCGGAATCGCGACCGTGGCTTGTACCTATTGGACCATCGCGAAACTGTCGGGCGTTTCCGTCGGTTTGTGGGCATCGTTTTTTCTAACGCTTTCGCCCTGGCATCTCCAGCTTTCACGGTTCGGACATGAATCATCGTTGACACCGGCGTTGACCATCTTGGCGATGGCGTGTCTCGTTCGTGGCGGTGTTTTGTTGAACGGCGTTGAAGCCGGGGAACGGCTCGATTCCGGCGCAAGCCGAATCTCGACGCGATGGCTTGCCCTGGGGGCTGCGGTGTTCGGGATCGGTGGGTACTCCTACCCTTCCATGCGGCTGTTCACGCCGATCTTTGTACTTCTCCTCGGTTGGTTTTGCCGTGATACATTCAGGAACATGGGGCGAACGTCCGTGGGGCGACGATCGTTGATCGTCGCGGTGGTGACGGGTGGATTGATCTTGTTGCCGTTGATCAGCTTGTGCGTCACGAATTGGGCCGACCTGACCGCGCGTGCCAGACAGGTGTCACTTTTTCACCAGTCCGATTCCATCGGCGGGTCGATGGAATCGATTATCAGGAATTACGCCTCGCACTGGGGTGCGAGCTGGTTATTGTTTCGCGGTGACCCGTACTGGATTCAGTGGCCCGGTCGGTACGGCGTATTGAACGGGCTGGTGACGGTGTTTCTGGTGATTGGCATGGTCAGCGTGGCGCGTGACGTGCGTCGCAAGCGGCTGCATGGACTCCTGCTGGCATGGTTGGTGATCTATCCGCTTCCGGCGGCATTGTCGATCGACGGAGCGCACCTGTTGCGGTCGGCGTGTGGATTGCCGGTACTGCAATGGGTCGCCGCCATCGGCTGCCAGCGAGCGATCGTGACGATTTTTCGTTCCTGTCACAGGCAGTGCGTCGCGGTGTGCCTAATTGCGTTGGCCGTTTTGGGCGATGGTGTTTGGCGGTGGGATCACTATTTCACAAAGTGGAGTCGTAGCGGGCGGATCATGGCGCGATATCAAGAGGATCTCTGCCGGGCGGTGCGAGCGATTCGCCCGATCATGGGCGACTATGATCGGGTGTTCATTTCGGATCAGGTGAATCAGGAGCGCGGCTGGTTTTCCGGTGAAGCGTACATCATCGTCTCGCTCATCCTTCCGGTGAAGCCGGCCGACTTTCAGGAATGGGAGAAGGACGTGCACTATGTTCAACCGTCCGATGGCTTTCACCGCGTGGGGTCATTCGGTCCGTTCATCATGACGACTCGGGCGGACGTCTTGTCCGAACATTTTCTATCGCACCGTGAACAGAGCGCGGTGATGATCGCCCGGCCTGGCGAGATTCAAGGCGGGCGTCTTCTGGAGACGATTCGCGATGACGAAGGTGAAGCGCGTTTCGAGATCATCGCGGTGCGACCGCAATGAATAATCCAGCCATGTGGCGCAATTCTTGCGCATCCACAAAATTCTTCAAATCTCTTTAGGTCCAACCCGCCAATTGCCGTAAATGATGTTGTCACAGGTGCGGTAGAGACCTCTGAAACACAGGCGATTAAGCTTCTTTTGGACGACTCTCCTCCAATCAGGCATGGTTGACACTTTATTCAGAGCGTTGCGTGCGGGCCGGTCCGATAAGAATCGACTCAATCCGCCGAGGGGCGGATGACCCGCTGTTTGCAGATAAGGTTTACCTTTTTTTGAACCACAGGAGATCACCCTATGAGCACGACGAAGAACATTTCGCAAAACAATGCGCAGAGCCAGGGCGCGTTTGGAACCGGCTGTGGCACGACTGTGTCGTTTGATTCCATCCAGGAACCGGGCGCGTACATCTGCTGCTGGAGCGGTCATCTGCTTCGCGTACCGGAAGACGGCATTACTCCGGGCCGCAGCCCGCTGGTCAACATGGTCGGTTGCGACCAGTTGTACGTCACCAAGATTTCGGACAATCCGTTCCTCACGGTGACCAAGGCTCGCTTGCTGGCGTCGAATTTCGACCTGCCGGTCAATTTCTAAGCGCACGACACTGACGCATCATCGTTCAGTCTGACGGACTGAACACCTCTTTGGTCTGCACGCAAAGCTACACGGCGGATTCGGGTAACCCGTTCCGCCGTTTGTTTTGCGCTGAATTGGAATCACGCTTTCGACAAGTGAATGCTTCACGGTGTCGAGTCACCGTTCAAACTCTCCGCGCTCGAGCTTCGATCCCGTCCGGAGCTGCAACTTGTTTCCCCAAGGATGCGATCAAGGTTCCGGGGGAATGATCTCGATGGAAAACGGCTCCAAAGGCTCGGCAGGTTCGGCGTCCATGGGGGTCAGGTAGGCAGTGTTTCGGGCAGCGATTTGGGCGCGTCGAACGACTTGGTTGGGGAAAATGAACACGACCAGCATGGCCGTCGAACAGACCCCGGCGGCTAATTTCAACATGAACCCTCCGTTCGTATCCGTCGCAAATTCCGGTTGGCGCATGTAACAGGCGCCCGCGATGCGCAGATAATAGACCGCGCCGATCGCGGAGTTGATGACCGCGATGACGACCAGGACGACCAGCTCCTGTTGAAAGGGGTGGTCAGCGGTCAGGGATAGTCCACTGGAAAATAGATAGACCTTGCCCAGCATGCCTGCGGTCGGTGGAAAACCCATCAGACTGAACACGCAGACGGCGAGCGCCAGGGCTGACCACGGTGCACGTTTGGCGAGGCCGGCGAGGTCGTCGAGCGATTCGGCTGCTTCGCCGCGGACTCGCAATCCGGCGAGAACGGCGAATGCGCCGAGGTTCATGACGCCGTACACGACGATGTAAAAGAGCAGGGCAGCCAGGCCGTCGTGCATGGGACCGGCGCCCATCCGCGGGCCGACCAGCAGGCCGATGAACATGTAGCCGGTGTGCGAGATGCTCGAATAGGCCAGGATGCGTTTGACGTTCTGTTGCATCAGGGCCAATACGTTGCCGACCGTCATGGTGGCTGCGGCTGTGATCCACAGGACCCAAAGCAACGCGGTCGGCAGTTGCCATTGGCAGGTGCTCAGAAGCTTCATGATGGCGATGAAACCGGCGAGCTTGGGAAGGAACCCCAGCAGGCCCGTGATGGGCGAGGCGGCGCCTTCGTAGACGTCTGGTGCGTAGGCATGAAAGGGCACGGCAGCGACTTTGAATGACAAGCCCGCGATGGCCAACACCAAGCCAATGATGGTGTAGGGCGGCAACGCGCCCAGCAGAAACAAGTGGAACGAAATCGACGCGGACGCGCTGGATTGCAAAACGGTCGTGCCGGCTGCTCCGTACAGAAAACTGAATCCATAGACCATGATGGCGGCGGACAGCGCCCCCAGGAAGAAGTATTTGACGGCGGCTTCGGATGCGCGAACATCGGTGCGACTCAATGCGACGAGCACGTACGTGGGAATGCTGACCAGCTCGATGGCGAGGAACAAAACGACGAGGTCGTCGGCGGCGGCTGTCAGCATCACGCCGGCGAGGGACAAAAGGATCAGGCCGAAGAACTCGCCGCGCTCGGATTCAATCGGCAGATGCCAATTGGTCAGCACGATCAGGATCCCGACGATCAGCGTGATCCAGCGGACGTAATGGGTCACGGGTGTGATCAGCACGCCCGAAGCCATCGTGCCGATGTCCGAAGTTTGGGTCAGATACGATGCGCCTGCGGCTGCCAGTAGAACGAACACGGCGAAGGCTGCGACGCCTGCCCGCAGTGCGGCCACTCGCGACACGCCCAGCAGAAACGCGAGGCATCCGCCGAGGACGACAATCGATTCCGGCGCCAGTAGTTCTAGATAGGTCATGGCGTTCGTCCTGCGGCCAACTGTTCGCGATCTGCGACGACAATCGCAGCCGGTTCGGACCCTACCCATGTCATGGCTACGCCATTCGAATTCGGCTCCCGGTTTGAGGCCAGCGGCTCTCCGGCGACACCGGAGTACAAGTGGAACACGTTGGCGGCGATGGCCGGCTGAACCGTGTCGATGAATGGTTTGGGCCAGACGCCTAATATGACGCAAGCGGCGGCCAAGGGAATCAGGACGGCGCGTTCGCGCCGGGTCAGGTCAATTGCCAGGCTATTACGGGTGTCGGGCGTGTCCGGCGGTTCTTGACGGGGACCGAACAGAACGCGTTGGCACATCCATAGCATATAGACGGCGCCGAGAATGATTCCCAAGGCGGCGGGGATGGCATAGCCCAAGCCTAGTGGGCCTGGTCCGAGATCGTCGGGGGAAACACGAGGCCTATCGGACATCGCGGTGCCGAGCAGGACGAGGAATTCACCGACGAACCCGTTCAATCCGGGCAGGCCTATGCTCGAAACCGTGAAGAATATCAGGAAGAATGCGAACCAGGGCATGGGTCGGGCCAACCCGCCGAGCTTATTCATGTCACGCGTGTGGTAGCGTTCGTACATCATTCCGACCATGAAAAAGAGCGCCGCGGTCGATAGGCCGTGGTTGATCATGTACATCAACGAGCCGGTCGCGCCGGCCATCTTCATGCTGAACATGCCCAACATGCAGAAACCCAGATGCGAGACGGAAGAATAGGCTACGAGCTTTTTGACGTCCGATTGCACCCAGGCGCAGAGCGCGCCGTAGATGATGCCAATGACAGCTAACACAGCCAATGACGGTGCGAAATAATAGCTCGCGTCGGGCAGGACGGGGATGCAGATGCGGAAAAAGCCGTAGGTTCCCAGTTTCAACAGGACGCCGGCGAGGATGGCGCTTCCTGCGGTCGGCGCTTCCGTGTGGGCCAGTGGCAACCAGGTGTGAACGGGGAACAACGGGACCTTGATGGCGAACCCCGCGGCGAAGGCGAGGAATAACCACCACTGCACTTGGAACGGAATCTGCATCGTTCGCCCGAGATGGGTGATCCAACCGAGGTCCGTGGAAAACGTGGGACTCGTGGCCATGTTGTGGGGATTGATCCACCGTTTCGGATCGGGCGAGTAGTAGGGATAGCCGTGATGGTAGGCGAAGTAGGTTAGATAAAGGATGCCGGCGAAGGTCAGCACGCTGCCGGCCATTGTGAAAATGAAAAACTTGTTGGCTGCCCTGCGTTTTTCGGGTCCGCCCCAGATGCCGATAATGAAATACAGCGGGATGAGCGTGAACTCGAAGAACACGAAGAAGAGGAGGAGATCGCGGGCACAGAAGACGCCAAGCATGGCCACTTCAAGGATCAGCAGCAAGACGAAGTACTCTCGAACTCGCTCGCGAATTCCGGAATAGCTGGCCAAGACTGCCAACGGCGCCAGGAAGGCGGTCAGCATGACCAGCCACAGGCTGATGGTGTCAACGGCCACATGATAGGAGATGTCCACGGGCAGTCTTAATCCGGTTGACGTCACACCGCCGATCCAGTCGACCTTGGCGAGGAGATGGAAATCCGCCCAGCCATCGCCGACGGCAGCCATGGCGGCGTCGTTGAATTGCATCGCGGCTACGATGGCCAGTCCGAACGTCGTCAATGACGTCAACAGGGCCATCAGCCGGATACGTGCGTGGTCCTCGCGCGGCAGCGTCAGGATCATCAGCACGCCGATCAGCGGCGTGAAAATCAGCGTTGTGAGGGTCCAATCCATGTCAGGCAGTCGTTGATCGT
Source organism: uncultured Phycisphaeraceae bacterium (assembly GCA_964424105.1). GTDB lineage: Bacteria > Planctomycetota > Phycisphaerae > UBA1845 > UBA1845 > CAYRHJ01. Next base: position 79,584 of record CAYRHJ010000026.1, read on the forward strand.
TTGTCGTTTTCGAGATTCAGGCATTCTAACAAAACTGGGGACACTGTCCGTCAAAGATCGCTCCCTCACGGTCGCGGCTCTGTTAATAAACCGTTCAAAGATCAATAGTGATGACCGCTGCTCCACAATACGCACAGCATCACTACGGCCAATCCAATCGCCATCGAGGCGGCATAACCCTGCAAGCGACCCTGTTGCAGGGTGCGAAACAACAGGGCGAGCGATCGGGGAATGGCGGTGACGCCCCAAACCAGCCCGTCGATGCCGTATCGATCGAACGCGTAACAAAACCGTCCGAATGAACGGAGCGGTTCGATGATCCATCGTTGATAGGCTTCGTCCACGTAGTATTTGTGTGACAACACGTCATGGGTTCGCGGGAACGCACGCCGGGCCACCATGGCCAACATGGGGCTGTCAACGAACAAAGAGTAGGCGATGACGATACCGGCGATGGCCAGGGCTGATGACAGATACATCAGTCCATATTGTTGCAAGTGGCTGGTATAGATCACGTCGGAGTGGTATCGAGCGAATGGAGTCATGACGGGTTCCAGGAAATGATGAAACCAGCCGTGCGATTCGAAGATGCCGAGAAACCCTCCGGGCGCGAAATGCACACCCGCATAACCGGCGAAGACGGCTCCTATACCCAGGATGGCCAACGGCAGCAGCATCCACGGTCCGGATTCGTGGGCCTGTACTCCTTGGGGAACTCTCGTGGTCCCGTGAAAAGCGAGGAAGATCATGCGGAAGGTGTAGTAGGCGGTGAGGAAGGCGGTGATCAATCCGACGATGCCCAGGAAAGCGTGATGCTCGAAGGCGGCGTGAATGATTTCATCCTTGCTCCAGAATCCTGCGAGCAGGGGAAAACCCGCCAAGGCCAACGACCCGATCAACATGGTTCGATAGGTCCAGGGCATGACGCGTTTAAGCCCGCCGAAGGAGCGGACGTCAATGATGCCGCCCATGGCGTGCATGACGCTGCCGGCCCCCAGAAAAAGCAGGGCCTTGAAAAACGCGTGCGTGTACAGATGAAACACGGCGGCGCTGCCCGCGTACACTCCCAATGCCAGGAACATGTAGCCCAGTTGGCTCACGGTCGAGTAGGCCAGGATTCGCTTCATGTCGAATTGCACGAGCGCCATGGTGGCGGCCAGCAAGGCGGTGAAGGCTCCGACCCCTGCAACAACGCTCATGGCCATGGGTGACGACGCGAAAATCTCGCCGCAGCGGGCCACCATGTAGACGCCGGCGGTGACCATGGTGGCTGCGTGAATCAGGGCTGAAACGGGTGACGGACCCTCCATGGCGTCGGGAAGCCAAACGTACAAGGGGAATTGGGCGCTCTTGCCCACGGCACCGCAGAAAAGGAGAAGCGCGATGGTGGTCACGCGGCCGGTGGAAAGGGTTTCACCCCAGGCGGTTTCGCCCGCGCGCACCATGGCAAACACGGTTTCGTAATCGAGTGCCTGAAAGGTGAGGTAGATGACCAGGATGCCCAGTCCGAACCCGAAATCACCAATGCGGTTGACAAGAAATGCTTTTTTCGCGGCGGCGGCTGCGGAGGGCTTGTCGTAATAGAATCCGATCAGCAGGTAGCTGCACAGCCCGACTGCCTCCCAGCCCAAATAAAGCAATAGAAAATTGCCGGATAGTACGAGCAGACCCATCGAAAAGACGAACAACCCCAGGTACGCGAAGAAACGCTCGTATCCCCGAACGGCGTGGCCATGGTCGCGCATGTAATCTCGCGAGTAGATGACCACCAGCAGCGATACGCCGGTGACCACGAGCAGCATGATGCAGGTCAGCGGGTCGACCAGCACCTGCACGTCAAACCACACGTCCGGCAACGCCCCGATCCAGCGGTAGAACGTTGCGGAAATGCCGGTTTGGGCACTTTCGTCGGCGGATAGCATCTGTCTGCATAGCGCGATGGAGCCGATAAACGCGCCGCCCACACCGAAGATGACGGCCCAGTGAGTGGCGGATCGAAGCCAACGGGGACCCAGCGCGGCGGCGATGACGGCGCCGCCCAGCGGGCAGAGCAGGATGATCGCGGACCAGAAAAGTACGCCGTCCTGTGTCACCTTAGATTAACCCCACATGCCGGACCACCGTTCCGAATCGAGCGTGCCCTTTCGGCGGAAGAGCAAGACGACCAATCCCAGCGCCAAGCCGGCTTCGACGGCGGCGATGACCAACAGAAAGAGCGCGAAGACCTGCCCCTGCACATTCCCGTGCAATCGGCCCAGGGCGACGAGGTTGATCAAAACCCCTTGAAACATGATCTCCGTTGACAGAAATATCACGATCAGGTTTCGCCGGGACAAGAACCCTACGACGCCGATTCCGAACATCAGGGCGCCGAGCAGAATGTATGCCGCAGCTTCGTTCATGTTTCGTCTGCCCGTAAAGTCTACCGGACCGTTATCGGTGGCGCCGGCGTTGTGCCGGCGTTGTGCCGGCGTCGCGCCGTCGTCACGCCGGCGTCGCGTTGGAATCCGAAGCCCCGTTGGGCACGTCAAATGCTACGGTCAGTCCCGGAATCGCGCCGCCGGAATTTTCCGTATGGAACACGTTGTATGTATCAGGAGCATGTTTCGCATGATAATTCCGAAACGCACGCGGCTTCGCTTGGCGGGCCGTGTCCAAGTTTACCGTGCGGTCCCGCGTATGGCCGCACCGAAGCTGCATCCTCCAGCGCCGTCGCGGCTCGGAATAGAAGCCGTCGTTACGAAACACTCCATACAGCGCCTAACACAAAGGCCGACCTGCCATTCGAATAGACAGGAAGACCGCTCCCTCGCGGTCGCGGCGCTGAAATTGTTAGGCGTTCTTAAAACGGCGGCACCTCGCGGCCGATTTTGCCCGGTTCAGACGCCGGTCCCGCCCAGTCTTCCGCGGGCACACGTTTTCTCGAAACGGCGATGGCTCCGATCATGGCGATCAACAAGAGCACGCCGGCGATCTCGAAGGCTACGACGTATTGCGATATCACCAACCCGCCGATTTCTTCGGTATTGTCGAACAGCATCGGGCGGCGGAGGTCGACGTCATGGGCCGCGGGCGTGACGCGAGACGTCGGCAGATGGCGAATCTGACTCGCCACCAGCCCGGTGGTGACGAACCCTGCCACGACGGCTACGAGCGGCTCGCGAGCCTGCCGGTCGTAACGAGGTTGATCGCTTTGTTGGGCGAGCATGATCACAAATACATAGGTGACGATAATGGCGCCCGCATAGACGATCACCAAGGCCACCGCCAGAAATTCCGCCGATTGAAGAATCAGCAAGGGGGTAACGGCCAACACGGTTAATACGAAATATAGAGCGCTATAAACGGGTTTTTCGTGGGTGATGACTTTCACCGCCGCCGCGAGCGCAACGGCGGCTGATGCACAGAAGGTCACGGTTGAGCTGTTGCTCGCCAGGAGTTCAAAACCGCACAACGACAATACACCGATCAACGCGGCCAGGCTCAACACCCAACCCGCGGCGCGGGTCTGCCCCTCGCGACCGGGCAGCAGGAAGAACACGCCGACGGCCCCGAGCGCGAATAACAGATAAACCAGTTCCGCCCAGTATTCGATCAATGCGCTTTCTCCGCAGGCGAACCGCTCGTGGGGGTTGCCCCGGTCTGCAAATATCCCGTGATCTTCGGGTCTTTGCGGGGCTTTTCTTTTTTCGTTTGATCGAAGACTTCCAACAGTTTTTCCTTGTCGAAAATCATCTCGTCGCGGGTCAGCCCGATCAAATCGTAGCGCGGCGTCAGCTCGATGGCATCGACGGGACAAGCTTCTTCGCACATGCCGCAAAAAATGCAACGCAATTCGTCGATGTCGAATTGAACGGGATATTTTTCGCGATCGGGCCAGGGCGAGTCCTCAGCTACGATGTGGATGCAATGGGCGGGACAAGCCGTTTCACACATGAAACAGGCGACGCAGGCCACCCGCCCGTCGGGGTCGCGATTCAGCCGATGGACTCCTCGATAATTTTCCACGCGAAGCTGACGCTCGACTTCCGGGTACTGAACCGTCACTTTTTTCTTGAACATATGCCGCAACGTCGTGCGCATTCCGGTCAGGATCGGCAAATAGAGGCGCTCGGTGCCCGTCAGTTCCGGCTCGTCGACATTGATCACATCGGCATCGCGTACCATAATGCTTTTTACCTATCCCGCGCGGGCCGCGCCTGAAATCACTGTAATAGACGGCATTCTCGTCTGCCGGCCGGTGATGGGCCGACCACTGATGACGTTGCAAATCCACACCGCAACTAGCAGGACGACGTTTCCGCCCAATGACCACGCGACGCTCTCCTGCTTTCCTGCGTAGACTAACCAGATGGCGTAGCATGCCAAGGTCAGACTGATGGGAACCAAGCCCTTCCACGACAGCCGCATCAGTTGGTCGAAACGAAGCCGCGGCAACGTCCAGCGCACCCACATGAAAAAGAATATGAAGGCTGCGATCTTCAATCCCATGACGGTTATCTTGAACAGCATGGCTCCGATCGAGACGTCGCCCGGCTGCAACCCGGGCACGAAGGGAAGATGCCACCCGCCAAGGAACAGCACAACGATGAACCCGCTTCCCGTGATCATATGGGCATACTCGCCCAGGAAGAACATGCCAAATTTCAGGGCGCTGTATTCCGTATGATAGCCGCCGACCAGTTCCTGCTCGGCTTCCGCCAAATCAAACGGCGTGCGATTGGTCTCGGCGAACAGGGTGGTGAGCAGAATCAGAAAGGCCAGCGGGTGCAAAACGATGTTCCATACCTGCCCCGATCCCACCTGCGATTGCACGATGTCTTCCAGGCGGAGATGTCCGGTGATCATGACCACGACGAAAATGGCCAACCCCATGGGGATTTCGTAACTCAACATCTGGGCGGTCGAGCGCATGGCTGCGAAAAATGCATATTTGTTGTTGCTGGCCCAACCGCCGATGGCCACGCTGTAGACCCCCAGACTGCCGATGCCCAGCAGATACAACAATCCGATGCCCGGGTCGGCCACCTGGGCGACAACGTCGACGGAACCGTCGCCGTTCAGGTCCACGTTTCCGCCCCAGGGCAGCACAACGAAACCGATCATCCCCAACCCGAAGGCGACGCATGGTGCGATCAAGAACAGCGGCTTGTCCACGTGGGACGGGATGATGTCCTCCTTCAGCAGGAACTTGGCGCCGTCGGCCAACGGTTGCAGCAGACCCAGTGGCCCGACGCGGTTGGGCCCCACTCGATCCTGTATCCATGCTGAAATTTTCCGTTCAAAATAGATGCAATAGGCCACTGCCGTCAGCAGAATGAAAATGATTCCGCCCGCCAACAGCAGGCTGAACCGGAACTGATGATTGAAAAACTCCAACACCTGACACTCCAGTCCAACCCGTTCAGCGCGCGGGATAGCGACGATCGGTCGCGCGAACGGCGGGCGCGCTAATGCTGATGCGGCGCCAACTCCGGGGCCACATCCAACGATCCAAATCGGCTGATGCCTTCCGACATCAATTTTCGAACCCGCTCACCCGTATACAAGCCCTCAAAACCCGCCAATTCGAACAAATATTGCCCGTCGCGTCTGGAACCGTCGGGTGGATCAACAGCCCGTTCGAACGGTTGCAGGCGATCCGTGGCGTTGATGAAACTGCCGTCCCGTTCAACCCAGGCACAGGCCGGCAACACCACCGCTGCCGCGGCCGTCAATTCATTTTCAAACATGTCTTGAACCACCAACAAGTCAAGCTTGTCAGCCGCCTTGACGCATTCCTTGGTAACCCATGGGGCGGGATAGCCCCCCACGATCCAGGCACTCGAAAACGCGCCTTCCTGCGCCTGCCTTACAAACGTGTCGAAATCACAGGTTGGGCCTCCCAGGCCATCGATCACGGCGTCAACACCTCGGCGGTTTGGACATTTTTCTTGGCGGATGGTGAATTTAACCTGCCCGTCCATGCAACCCATTGGAAACCGTTGATCGTCACCCTTCATGGGCACCCAGCCGGGAACCAACAGGGCCTCTGGGGCCACTCGCCGAACGAACGTCGCCAGCAGCCACGCTTCCTCGCAGGCCATCATGGGTGACAGAACCGCAGCCACTTTCTTATCAGGGTGTTCTTCGACCTGCCGTGCGAATCGATAGGTCACGGTGTCAGCGACAACTTCCCATTCCGGGTACTCCGCCTCGCTGCCCCGCCGAATCCTGGGCCTGGCAATTCGCGTCCGATCGTGAACGTACTGGAATCCGAACCGCCCCTCGTCGCACATCCACCAATCGTTGACCCCCGGGTTGTAACGCGGCTTCAATCGATAGACGACGTTGTCGTTGTGATTCACATGAATGGCGCAGCCGGTGCTGCAACCCGGGCACACGGAATTCGCGGACTTCAAATGCCAGACGCGCTGCTTGAACAGAAAATCCTTATCCAACAAACTTCCGACCGGGCAGATGTCCACGACGTTGCCTTGCAGGGCATTGTCCAACGGCAAACCCGGAAACACGTCAATTTCGGCCCGGGCACCACGATTGACAATACACAGCTCATGCGTGCCGGAAACCTCATCCGCAAAGCGGACGCATCGGCTGCACATCACGCAACGATCCTGATACAGCAGCGTCCGCGGACCGATGTCCTTCTTGGGGTTCTTCAGCTTCTGCTCGACCATCCGCGAAGTCGCGTGGCCAAACTTGAAACTGTAGTCCTGTAGATAGCATTCACCGGCTTGGTCGCAGACGGGGCAATCCAGCGGATGGTTCAGCAGGAAATACTCCATGCAATCTTGCTGGTTTTCGCGAACCTTGGTTGAATCGAACCGCACCTCCATGCCGTCTTTCACGGGCGTTTGGCAGGATGGAAACAATTTCGGAACCCAGCCCATTTCGTGCGTTTTGGGGTGGGGCATCTTCATTTCCATCAGGCACAGACGGCAGGAGGCCACGACGGACAAGCCGGGGTGGTAACAGTAATGGGGGACGTCCCAGCCTGCCTCCAGCGCCGCTTGCAAGACAGGAATCCCGTCGCGGCAATCGATCGATTGATTGTCGATGATAATCTTCGCCACCAATGTCCCCTGTCATGGGCTAGATTGCCCGGATGTTCAGGTTAACAGCAGATCGGATCGTCGAAAAGCCCTCGCCACATTCTTGGAATGCCGATGCCACATGCCAAGCAACGCCCTCGTGAAATTCATACTGCGTATGCTCTGGACGGACCCAGCCGCTGTTAGGGCGAATCAGTCGGTTTCGCGTCCATGTGACGGACGGCGCCACGCCCGTCATCAGGCAACCCGAGATGGTCTTCGTTGGAAGAAGCAGCGACGTCTTGCCCATGGCTGGTCGGCTTCGAATCAGTCGAACCCATCGTCAAACGTCGGCGTTGCTTCACGTTGTCCCATTCACCGACTTGAACGGGCGGTCCAACTGCCGACGAAGACGACGACGGGCTTTGCTTTAATTCAGCACCGACAGCACGGCTTGGGTCCGTCCCGGCTGTTGATTGCGAATATGACCCTCCAGTTCGCCGCGGAACTTTTGCACGATGCCTCGAATAGGGTACGTCGCGCCATCGGGCAACCCGCAAATGCTGTATCCCGGCATCATGCCCATCTTGCCCGCCACCTGTTCCAGCAAATCCAAATCTTCGATACGTCCAGCTCCCATGGCGATCCGCGAGGCGATCTTGTACATCCAACTGGTTCCTTCACGACATTGCGTGCATTGGCCACACGATTCGTGCGAGTAAAACCGCGCGATATTGACCAGCACTTCACGCATGTCCGTATTCGCGTTGACCACCACCGCGGCTGACGTGCCCAGACCCAGCAGTCCGAAATTCCGTGGATCGTCGAAATTCATTTTCATGTGCAACTCGTCACCGCGCAGGACGCCCATGCTGATTCCGCCCGGAAAAACGGCTTTGACACCGACGTCATCGGTCATCCCGCCGCCAAAACGGTCGTCCATAATCAGATCATCGCAGGTGATGTCCATTGCATTTTCATAGCAGCCAGGGCGATTCACAGGCCCACTGACGCAAAAGAGCTTGGGCCCGCTGCTGCCTTCGGGACCGATACCCAGAAACCAGTCCGCACCGCGTTCGATGATGTGCGGCAGGTTGCACAGCGTTTCCACGTTGTTGATCACGGTGGGCAATCCGAACGCGCCTTCGATCGCGGGAAACGGCGGCTTGATTCGTGGCCAACCACGTTTACCTTCCAACGACTCGATCAACCCGGTTTCCTCACCGCACACGTACGCCCCCGCACCGCGATGTACGTACACGTCCAAATCATATCCACTGTCCTTGATGTTCTTGCCCAGCCAACCGGCATGGTAGGCATCGTCCACAGCCCGTTGCACGACGTGAAACGCTTCATGAAACTCAACGCGCATGTAGATGTATGCAACTTGGGCCTTGGTCGCGAAACCGGCGATGATCACGCCTTCAATCAACTGGTGTGGATCACCTTCCATCAACACGCGGTTGCTGAACGTGGGGGGTTCCGATTCGTCGGCGTTGACGCACAAAACGGTTCGCTCTCGATCCTTGGGCAAAAACCCCCATTTAACTCCGGCGGGAAACCCCGCGCCTCCCCGCCCGCGGAGGTTGGCACGCTTGACCTCCTCGATCACGTCGTTGGGCGACATTTTCAGCGCCTTTTCCGCAGCCTTGTATCCGCCGCGATTCCGATAGACCCCCAGCGCGTGTACGCCTTCCACGCCGACATTTCGCAGCAGCACCGGTTCAAACGCAGCCATCAGTCTGCAACTCCGTCGTAAAACCTGCCGTCCGTTTTGGGTTACGTTCCTGCCCGCTCAATCCACCAGGCGAAATAACACACGCCCCACATCGCCACAACCGGCGTGATCCATTTGCGATTTCCTTCCATCGCATAGGGCGCGAACAGGGCCATCATCGCCAACAAAAAATCCAGCGAAAATCGATTATACCCCTTTTGGGCAGCCCCGGTTGTGTGGAACATCATCAGGGCCGCGTAAATCAAAACGACAGCCAGCAACAATGCCCGATTCCGCGGTTGACTCCAAATCCGTTTCAAATCGATGAACAGGTACAGCAGCAGGGGCGTCGTCCACCAAATCCCCGTCGCGTCGGTGTTCGGTACAAGCCTAGTCTCGCCGCGAATCTCCTTGGCCATGGGAAATCCCAAATTCATCGCCTTCAGATTCCGTCCAATGAACCGGACCGAAAAAACGCCGGACCGCGCGTCTTGGGCCAGACGATCATCCCGCCCCTCGTAAATCAGTGCGTATCCCGTTTCCAATGGACTGCCGAACTTCATCGCGTTCAAATACATGGGAAACCCGATGATGACCAGCGTCCACAGCCCCGCCGCCACTTGGCCCCGACGATTCACCCGCTCTTTGGAAATGAAACCAGTCCACAAGAACGGAATCAGATAGGCGGCCATCGTATATCGCGACCAAACGCCAATCGCCAAGCCCAGACCGCCCAGCCACATTCTTCGCCGGCCGAAATAATCGATCAGAAATATCAACAATCCCAACTGCGACAGGGCGTGGTTGGTCTGCCAGACCTTGCCCGATTGCAGCGTCCGGCACAGCACCATCAACTCCGACGTCCCCAATACAAATGCACACGTCAATATGACCGCGCCGGTCACCGTCGGGCACCGCTGTAGAAACAGGAGATACGCAAGCCCGGGAATGGGCAGGACGAACAGGCAGCTCAGCACGTTGAACGGCACGCCTTCCGGGCCCAACGCCATCACCCCCGCAGACACCAACGTCATAAACGGCGGAAAATGGCTGTAGAACTTGCCGTCCACGACGGCCGTGTCCCACATTCGCATGGGAAGCGACAGCGAACCGTTCAACCACGCCTCGGCCTCGCGAACCTGCACGTTCGCCGCCGGCCAAACCAGGTGATCCGATTTGAACAGATCGACGGGAAAGACGGATAGAAAGACGATGTAGACCGCCGCCGCGCCGATCAGTTGATTGCGCAACGCCGGCGAGATACGAATTTGATTTCCGCCGCCCGCTTGCCATCGAGGTTCTTCGTTCAATCATTCAACCCTGCCGCAATTCGATCGATTTCATTCGCGGGAACGCTGACCGTTCAGCCCTCAATGGCACACGATGTTCTTCAGTTGGCATCCTTCATTTCCGCCACGTCGGACGTGTCCGCAATTACTTCATCACCGTCTTGCGATTCCGCCGGCGCGTCGAACAACGTGCTACGGGGCATGTCGATTGCGTCATTTTCCGCCTGGGCCAGCAATTTGGGAACATCGGCGGCTTTGACGCGCTTGTGGAGACGCTCGTTAATCAACAGGCACGGTGCATGATCGCAGCCGGCCAGACATTCCTCAACCGCGAGGCTGAACGACCCGTCTTCCGTCGTTTGGTGCTCGTCGATGTTCAGGTGCTTTTTGCATGCCTCCAGCACCTCGCGACCGCCCAACAGTTCACAGGAGATGCTGCGACAAACCGTAACGACCTTTCGCCCACGGGGCTTGGTCCAAAAATGCGTGTAAAACGAAATCGTGTCGAACACGTCGGACGGATGAATTTCCAACAATGCCGCCACCTCCGCCATGGCCTTCCAACTGACGTAGCCGACGGCGTCCTGTACGACGTGCAACGCCGGCAGCAGCACGGCCCGTTTGGTGTTGTACCGCGGAAAAAACGAGCGGATTTTCTGCCGAACGGCGTCATTCAACACCGCGGGCCCCTTCAGGTCTACCACGGATTTACTTCGATCAATGACTGGCCATGACATTCGCTCACCTCGCGCCGGCTTCAAGTCTTAGAATCTAAAACGAAGGCGGCTTGGAAAACCACTCCATCGTATCCCGCACGTGCCGCAATCGCTCCCGCAAATCGTCCGGCAACCCACCCGCCAACTCCGCGTCGATCAATCCGACCCGTAGCATGTCCTCAATGTGCACCTGATCCACGCGACGGTAAGCATCCAGCTTCATCGCCACCAGCGCCGGCAAGGCCACCACCAGAAACCCGCTCGCCGCCCGCTCCGCACCTTCCACTCCCGGGGCCGGATACCGCGAATCGGCCCGTACCTTCTCATTCGCCGCCACGACGTGAACTCCCTGGCTGGGCAACGGATCCTTCGCGTCCATGAACAGCGGAATACCCAGCACTTCGCCGCGGACCAATCCCACGCCGGCCAGCGTCTGCCCGGCACGATCCAGGTCCGTCTGTCGCATCAGCAAGTCAACGTCCTTGGTCGATCGGGTCGCCCCCGGATCAACCGTTGCCACCCAGGCCGCCACCGCGTTCCCGCCGATCACGGCGTACTCAATCCCGGCGCCATCCAGCGCCTGCGTCACCTTCATCAGTAATCGCTCGACGCGCTCAACGGCCATGACGTACGCTCCAAAATCAGGCGTGACCCTTTGCCAGAGCGCCCGCCCTGTCGTTGATGCAATCCCGTCGCCACGGGCCCCGGGCGCGGTAGAAAAGTCATCTGTTCTCAAGTCTACACCTCACCGATCCAATTCCGCCGCGATGATGTTCAGCGAGCCCAGGATCGCCACCACGTCGCTGATTTGGTGACCGACCACCAACTGCGGAAAACATTGATAATTGATAAAACTCGGCGGGCGGCAGCGGGCCCGGTACGCACAATTCCCACCGTCGCTGGCCAGGTAGAACCCCAGTTCGCCGTTGGCGGTTGCGTTAGCTTGGATGCAACCCGTATATCGAATAGTCGGATTCAATATCATGACCTTCAGTGATTCACCAAAACACTGCGTCGTAGCCGAGGCTCTCCAAATTGAATCTTCAAGTGTTTCCGTAGGTCAGTCCGATTTTCAAACGAGATCGCCGCCGTCACAGCCACCATGACCTTACTAATAACGGACGGATCCCCCAGAACATCCTTGTGTGTTTTTTCGCTCAATTTCGCAACGGCAAACTCAATCAATTCGCCCAGGTCCGCTTCATCCTTGGTCTCGTCAATCAAGTTCGCGTCCTTGCCCTCGGATGCGTTAAAACGCCACCCGAACCAATCCTCCGGCGGGCGCGGAGTCATACCCCTGCGGTTTTCCAGGATAGGTATCAGGATTCTTGCGAGCGGGCGATATGCGTCTTCCGTCCCTTTTGCGCCGGGTATTCTGAACGTAACGCTCGGATGGGCCACAACCATGTCGGCACAGCAGGCGAGTGCAACACCGCCTGCCGCCGCGTTTCCCTGCACAATGCTCACCGTCCGCGGATGCTTCGCAAGAGTTTTGATAACCTCCACGAAGAGCATCAAGAATTCCTTTGAACCGCTCTCTTCAGTGAATGCCTGGTAGAGCTCTCCCATATGCAATCCACCGCAGAACGCAGTCCCGGATCCGCGTATCACAAGAACCGATTCACTCGCTTCACGAATAGCTCGTACCAGCGCTCGCATGAGTCCTTGCCTGAGACTGTTTGCCGACTCCTTGTCCGTGAGCGTAATAATCCGAACGCGTACCCCGTTTTTAAGTTCTCGATCTTCAACACCGATCCAAGGACACGCACCATAGTACACTCGAGAATCGGCCATCAACCGGTTGACGATCGGTGACAGATACCGCTCTGAAACGAACAGCCCGAATAGGGCAATGCCGGGCCCAACGATCGCCCATGCGTACCCTGGGATATTCAGTGCGAGCGCCAGCGTGACGGAAAGTCCCGCGATGACGAGCAACGCAACGCCCGAATTCGCCAGCAAGAATCGGTTTTCTCGAAGTCGTGAGTATGCCACGATTGCGTCCTTGTAATCCCCTACTAATCTTATGCAAACCTGAGCGCGGAATCCCGTAATCGTATGACCAACGCCCGCAGCGGTAGCACGGGAAAATACAAATCCACTTCCCCACCACCACGGGCGAGCTGAGAGACCCGAACGAGATCGATCGGAACGCGCACGGGGCTAAAAAACAGGCCAAACCCAAGAAACGGCAAGGTCTTCAAAAGGATACTCGGCGTCGATGTACAACCGGCATAAACACCTGGGCCGGCCGGTCCGCTTTCTGTCTTGTTGATCGCGCCGTCGCGCAGGATTCCGCGCGCGCCCTCGATCGTTGTAAAATGAAACGCAAACCCAAGGTTGTCGCTCCGGGCGAATCCCTGCGATAACGTCCAGCACTCATTCCGCTTAAAGCCCCACTTTTGCAACGCTCGTATTTCCAACAATTCAATGTATCGACGTCGCCTGCTGCTGCCGATTCGTAGGATCTGTTCGAATCTCATCACCGATCCAACTCCGCCGCGATGATGTTCAGCGACCCCAGAATCGCCACCACGTCGCTGATCTGATGACCCACCACCAACTGCGGAAAACATTGATAATTGATAAAACTCGGCGGGCGGCAGCGGGCCCGGTACGCACAATTTCCGCCGTCGCTGGCCAGGTAGAACCCCAGTTCACCGTTGGCGGTTTCCGTCGCGCCGTAGGCTTCACCCAGGGGCGGCGTAAATCCGCGATTGGTCATGATCTGCTCGAAATGATGAATCAACCCCTCGATGCTGAAAAAGACCTCCTTTTTGTCGGGCAGCGTCGTCTTATCATGCGGCAGTACATTGATCGGACCGGCGGGGATGTTGTCGACGAGCTGATCGATGATGGCCAACGATTGTCGCATGTCCTCCAGCCGGACGAGATACCGTGAAAAAACGTCGCCGCCCGTCGCAATTGGAATCTTGAACTGTACGCCGCCGCTGCCCATGCCATCCCAGTTGTCTGCGTAACACAGGTACGGTTCATCCTTGCGAAGATCGCGCCGCACACCGCTGGCCCGAGCCACCGGACCGGTCAGACCCCATTGGATGGCTTCATCGTGACTGATCACGCCGATCCCCTTGGTCCGTTCGACGAAAATCCGGTTACGGTTCAACAACGAAACGACGTCATCAAATGTCTTGGGCAGTTTCCGGCAGAATTCCTTCACCCGCCCAGGCCAACCCTCCGGCATATCCTGCATCAATCCGCCGACGCGCGTATAGCTGGTCGTGAAACGCGCTCCGCAGATTTCCTCGAACAGATCGTAAATCCACTCCCGCTCCGTGAACCCGTACAAGAACGCGGTTAACGCACCCAGATCCAGCGCGGCGGTTCCAACACACAATAAATGATCCTGGATCCGGGCCAATTCGGCGATGATCGTGCGTAAAGCCTTGCACCGGGGCGTGATTTCGATGTTGAACAGCACTTCACACGCGTGATGCCAGGCGATGTTGTTGGCCATCGGCGAAATGTAGTTCATCCGGTCCGTAACCACGACGTACTGATTGTAATTGAGATGTTCACCCAGTTTCTCGAATCCGCTGTGCAGGTAGCCGATGTGCGGCGTGCAGGCTACGACCGTCTCGCCGTCAAGCTCCAACACCAGCCGAAGCGTCCCGTGCGTGGCGGGATGCTGAGGCCCGAAATTCAGTGTCCAATGATCTCCGCCCGGTTCCTCCGGCGCGAAGGTTGTGGGTTGAATGTCTGGCGGGGCTTTTGTGGCCATAAACACCTACCTATGGATGATTCGAACTCGGCCTCGCGATCGGTCGCCCGACATCAGGCCCCATTCGTACACACTAGCGGTACGCTGGTTTTCCGGTCATCTGTTCTACGTCGTCCGGCTGCCTCGGCATACCCGCGCGTCATGGTCGTGCAGCGCGCCGACGGCTAGGACGCTTCGATCGACTCGCGTCGTTCATCGTCATCGCTTCCGCTTGCCGTTCCTACGACCATTTCCCTTCGAGACCCGTGACTCGATGCTCGAAATCATCAGCAGGTCGATGACTTGAAACGAATCCCCCTCCGTTGCCACGATGATCGTGCGTCCCCCCGGAAATACCATCATGAACTCCGGGTGTTTGACAGGAAACGATCGTCCGTCCGTCAAATGAAGGGTGAACTTGGAGAAGGGGCTTGCCATGTGAAACTCACGAATCCGATCAATGGTCATCGTCGTTGCTACCTTCGCACTATCGGCTGTCGCGCGTCAGCACCGGGTAGTCCTCGCGCTCACCTCGGCCTCGCAGCGGATAGTCCTTTCGCAGCGGATGGGCTTTGAAACCCTCCCACGTCAGAATCCGCCGCAAATCGGGGTGATCCGTGAACCCTACGCCGAACATGTCCCACACTTCGCGCTCCATCCACTCCGCGCCCTTCCACACGCCCGTCACGCTGGGGACTGCCGGCGTCGGATCGTTCACGAAACATTTGATCCACAAACGATGATTTCGGCTCAAACTCAGCAAGGAATAAATCACGCCGAATCGATCATGGGCTTTTGGAAAATTCAAGTAGTCCACGCAGGTCAGGTCGCAAAGTTGCTCGAACGCGCAACGAACGTCGTCACGAAGAAACGTCATCACCTCGACAAGCAAGCCCGCGGGAACACGAACATATATTTGCACTAAACCGGGCGGCGCTTGGCCACGATCGACCAGCGGCGTCGGCGAGAAATCAATATCAGTGAACCTGCTCTCAAGGGCATCAATGACTTGTTGGGTGGCTGCGTTCACGGTGTCCCCGAAAAATTATGGTCCGCCGCGCTCTACGAATTCGTCTCAACGCGATCGGGCGTTCGCTCGGTGTTTAGCTGAATCATCGGTTGGGCGACCAGTCCTAATCCTTGGCGCTCCCCGCTCGATTTGATGCCCTCCACCTCGACAATCCGCTGAATGGCCATGATCCCTTCGATCAGTGTTTCCGGTCTCGGCGGACAACCGGGCACGTAGACGTCCACCGGCATGAATTGATCGATCCCTTGAACGACGGCGTAGGTATCGAAAACGCCCCCCGTACTCGCACAAGCCCCCATGCTGATCACCCACTTGGGCTCGCACATCTGTTGATAGATTCGCTGAAGCACGGGCAGCATCTTGATCGCCACCCGACCCGCCACGATCATCAAGTCGCACTGACGCGGCGTAAACCGCATCGCCTCCGCGCCGAATCGTGAAACGTCGTACCGGCTCGCTCCCGTCGCCATCAGTTCAATGCCACAACAGGCCGTGGCAAACGGCATGGGCCACAACGAATTCTTGCGCGACCAATTGATGCCCTTGCCTCGCAACAAGTCGACCAGATGATCCAATCGCGTCGCCAACACGTCGGACTTCCCGGGCGGCGAGATTTCCGTCTGTTTCAATCCCACTGGAAGACCCCTTTCCGCCACTCGTACAGATAACCCACCACCAGGAATGCGACAAAGATGCCCATCGCGCCCAGCAGCAACTCCGCACTGGGAACGGCATCAAACGCGGCATCGCCCGTCGCTATCAATCCATCACCTTGCACCCGCCTGAAAAACGCCCGCGCCCATGGCCAAAGAAACACAACCTCGACGTCAAATAGCAAAAACAGCAGGGCGACGACGTAAAACCGAACGTTAAATCGACCACGCGCGTCACCGACCACCGGCACGCCGGACTCGTACGGAGAATCTTTGATAGGCCCTTTCCGCGCGGGAACCACGACGTGCGCCAATACCAACATGAACGATGCAATGGCCACGACGATGCCCACGACAGCCGCGATCGATACATAAGGGTTGACATCAGGGGCGGCGATCATCTGGTCCATCCAAGCCTTTCGTTCAAATGCGATCGATTTACGTCGCGACTCCCCAATCAGTCTATGTTCAGACGGCGGGAAACGTCAACGAGATCAGGACATATTTCACAAAGTTGAAGGCGACGAACCCATGCGTCACGACAGGCCTCCCATCGCCAACGCAATAGGCCACTTGTCACCGATCAAACCGCAGGTAATCCGCCTGACGCAGGGCTGGAACATCAAGTCCCAGTTGTGCGGCCTTGATGATTATTTCGGCGGAATCGTTCACGCTGGTGATTCGCTGCATGGCCCGTTCCAACGAATCTCCGGCCGCGAAAACTCCGTGGCCCCGCAAGACAACGACCGGATCATTCGACAGTGCATCCGCCAGCGCGGCGCCCAGCCCGGGGTCAGCCGTTGCGGGAACGTGCTCGATGACCGGAATGCCGCCGAAATAGTAGGCCCCTTCCACGTCTATCGGTACAATGCGATCGGTGGTCCAACCCACCGCCACCGCCGCCAACGCGTGCCCGTGGGCGATGGCTTGATAGCGCGTGCGCTCGTAGATTTTTGCATGAACCACCCATTCGGAACTGGCGCCGCTGGCGCCGGCGTCTTGCGAATGGATCGACGTCGCGACAAGTTTTTCCGCCGTCAAGGAGCCCAACATGGCGCCGCTGCGTGTGATCAACATACGATCACCCGACCGAACGGAAAGATTTCCGGAGTGTGAATTGTTGCATCGGCACGCCAGCAGCGTTGCACCCGCCAACTGAAATTGCGGCAACAGATCGTTGATCCAATTCTGATCCATCACGCCCGCTCCTCGTTCGTCATCGACGACATCAAACGTCGCGGTCCGATCTGCTTCCGCGTCGCCTCGACTGCGCTGGTCAGCAGAACGGCCACCGTCACCGGACCCACACCGCCCGGAACCGGCGTAATGATCGATGCCACCCCCTTCACCGCGTCAAACTGCACATCACCCACGATGGTCGTTTGGCCCAGGTGATCCTCCACGCGATTGATTCCGACATCAATGACGATGGCGCCCGGTTTGACGTGTTCCGGTCCGATCAATTGCGGCTTGCCAACGGCGACCACCAGCAGATCTGCGTTACGAGTGTGCGCCAGCAGGTCGCGAGTCTCCTTGTGACAGACCGTTACCGTGGCCAATTGTTGTTGAAGAAACAGGGCGATCGGTCGACCGGCGATGGGGCCTTGGCCGATCACGACCGCTTCCATCCCCACCGGTTTGCAATCGATGCGGCGAAGGATTTCCATAACAGCCAGCGCCGTACAGGGGGCGATGATCGGCTCATCGTAGAAAAGCAAACCGATGTTGGCTGGGTTGACCCCCTCGATGTCCTTGTAGGGGTCAATGTGATATTGAACCGCCGGCGTGTCGATGCCCTCCGGCAGCGGCAGGTTCAGCAAAATACCCGTAACGGAGGGTTCGGCGTTCAACTCGTGAATCAGCGCGGTGATGCTCGACATCGATGCCGCTTGCGGCAGGGCGTGCAGTTTGTAGGAAATGCCGACTTCCCGGCAGCGATTCTCCTGTGATCGGGCATAAATTTCCCCCGCGGGGGGTTGGCCGACCATGATGGCGTCCAGACGCACGTCATGTCCTTGCTCGCGCAATTCGCGAATGACATTCATCGCCGAGCGGCGCATGTCCGCAGCGATACTGAGCCCATCCACCGCCCTAGCCGTCATGTCGCAGACTCCCCTGAACGTCAAACATACCAGGATCATAACCCTGTATGGATCGCGCGAAAGAGCATGAACGCATGATTCGCGAAACCGGGCACTTGTATTGAATTTGACAGACCCGGTGATGGGCGACGAAAATCACCGATATGGACCCGCAAATGAAAATCGAACAATTCAAGAAGATGGCCGAAGCCGATCCAGACAACGAATTGGGGCATTTCAGCCTGGGAAAGGCCCTGGTCGACGCGGAACGCTTCGCCGACGCGGAAAAACCGTTGCGACGCACTTTGGAATTGAATCCCACGCAATCGAAAGCCTACGAATTATTGGGGCTGGCCCTGATGCGACTGGGCCGGCGCACGGAATCCGCAGAAACGCTGCGGCGGGGTTACGAAGTCGCGGCTGAACGCGGCGACGTGATGCCTCGCAACGCCATGGGCAAACTGCTCGTCGAGTTGGGCGAAACCCCGCCGGCGGTAGCGGCGACGCCATCACAGCCCGTCGAAACAAACGCAGCCGGCTGCGCCGATGGTTTTCGTTGCAGCCGTTGCGGTCGCCCCAACGGTCAACTGGCTGAACGTCCGTTCAAAGGCTCGCTCGGCGAGTCCGTGCTGGCCAACGTTTGCCAATCCTGCTGGCGGGAGTGGATCGGCATGGGAACCAAGGTGATTAACGAAATGGGGCTGCCGCTGGCCGACCCCCGTGCCCAAGCGACGTATGACGAGCACATGCAGGAATTCCTGCAACTGCCGGAATAGTCCCGAAGCTACATAAAACCAAGAAAAGGCAGGCAAGGCCACTGCGACCCTGCCCGCCTATCAAGCAACATACCCTACCTGCCGATTTCCCCTCGCGTTGCAGTGCCCGCTTTCAGTATTGGGCGCCGCCGACGGCTCGACTGGGGCAACGTTCGATCCCGAACGATCGAATCAACGCTGTCGTTGATTTTCACGCATGCGGTCACGGAGCCGCTCGCGCCAGACCTTCGACGTTGATTGGTCGCGAGCCAACCCGCGGTCATGGATCAGGTCGAGTCGCCGAAGTTCATGAACGTCGAATCCACGGGAGCGAGCATAATCCGGCGTCAACCGGATGCCGACGCTGCTGTCGATATCAATCCGTTCGCCGTCGTGCGTAATGTTGAGCGTCGTTCGCGTCGGAACCAGGTCGCTGCCCACCTCCGTAACAGTAAACTGTAGCGCGTCCATTTCCGTGGCGACGGTGGCCGACAGCGATTCGTTGTCAGCAATGAACCCTTCCGGCGGTTCCACGGTGACGGTCACGCCCCATTCACCTTCGCTTTCCAATCCGTAGGGGTATTCCTGTTCCACGTCATCCCAGATCATCATGTCCGGTTCGGAGACGATCAATTCAGAGCCGCTGAATCGCCGAATTTTCGCCGCCAGACGCTTGCCACGAGGAGTAATGATCAGACGCAGATTGGCCTTGCGCACGTCACCACATTGCAGGCCAAACACGGGATGTCCCAGAAAGTGATCGTTGCCCGGATCGTCGTCGAAATCGAAAAAAGTCACGACCAGATAATTACCCGGCGGCACGTCAATGTTCGCGATTCCGTTGCTGTCGGTGATGGCTGAATTCACCGCCGGCGACTCGTCACAATCAAGGACCACGTGCCGCCACCAATGCCAGCCATGCCAATTCGGCAGATGGTGCGAACAAAATTCGCTCCCCGGTCGCGAAAACGCGAACACTTCCACTCCCACGATGGGGTCTTGCATCACCACCGGCCTGGACCCAAAATCAAAACTAAGTTGCAGAACCTTCACGCTGATGGTGGCGCCATGCTTCACCGATACGTCTACCACCGCGGATTCGGAATTCTGACAGTCATCCGTGGCTGTGAAGGTCACCGACGTGGTTTCGCCCGCCGCAAACGCCGCTGGTCGGTCATCGGAAACATCGACGCTGGAATCACAATTATCCGTGGCTGTGGCCTGCGGGAGCACCACCGCCTCGTCCCCGGAACAATCGACATCGACGACTTCAATCGGCGTCGTGTCCACTGACAATACCGGCGCTGTCGTATCCACAATCGTGATGGACTGATCACAAGACGTCGCATTTCCGCATGCATCCGCAGCCGTCCAGGTTCGCGTCTGCACGGATTCCTGCGGGCAGGTCAAACCAGCGGACGTGTCCGTCGATCCAACCGTGGGATTGGGATCACAAGCGTCCGATGCGGTGGCCATTCCGGTGTCAATAGGATCCGTCGACGCGTCACATTCGACGATCACGTCTGCGGGGCAGGTAATAGAAGGTGCGATAGTGTCCCCAACCGCGATGATCTGGTCGCAGGACACCGTGCCTCCGTTTCCATCGTCAGCCGACCAGGTGCGCGTAATCGTTTCCGTAGCGCCGCATCCAGCCAGGGTGGCATCGTTGAATGTCACCGCCACGGCCGCACCCGTGCAGGAATCAACCGCGCCGGCGGTTCCGCTGCCGGCGGGCGTCGTGTCGGCTGGACATTCCGCGACCACGTCAGCCGGGCAGGTAATTTCTACGCCGCCTCCCCCGCCGGCGCTCATTTCGGCACGGTAGATACCGCCGTCAAAATTGCTGAAAGAAACGAAAACGGCGAGCTCGTTGGACTGGTTGAGGGAACGCATGTGACCGCTACGAGCGGTGAATCCGGTGTGGATGGCGAAACGCCTGTCGCCCGTCGTGGAAAACGTGCCGCCCAAGTCTGACGATGCCGTGCTCTCGTCGGCTACGCGATCCAGGGTTTGGGCACAGGCATCATAGAAATACAAACCGAACAACACCGTCCCTGTTTCCGTCGCTCCGTTTCCCGCGAGCGCGATGTTGCCGGAATCATTGATCGGCGGGCTTTGGAACAGCGGCTCGAAAGCTTGAAGTATGGCCGGCGCCGTCCGCCCGGGAGGAGGTGCGGCGAACGTGTTAATCAACAAGGTCGGAGCCCCACCGGACGTGTCCGTGGCGTGCATGCCGCCATTGTTGGCCGGCGTGGCGTTGTCCGTCGACATGAATCCCAGTTGGCCGGATTCGTTAATCGGCGCGAACTGAATGTCATCAAACGTCGCCCCGGTCTTGCCCGGGACGGCGAAGCTGCTGTCAACGACTCGCGACAAGGGCCCACCGTTCACGTCTCCCGCATACAATCCCGATGAACCGCTGCCGAATCGGTGACGAAACACCACCGTGCCAGCATCGTTCACGTCCGCCCGATCAAATGACGTAGTAAACGCCAATCCGGTGCCCGGCGCGATCTGTCCCTGTAAAGCCACGGTCGTTGCGGCCGCGGAACCGTCCACGGGGATGGAAAAAATTCCTACCGATCGAACGGTGGATGACGGCCCGACCGCACCCTGAAAAACGACGATTCCATTGTTGTTGATGGCCGCCTCGTCCCGAACCTCTTGAAACGGTACGGACTGATCCGCGGGTAATACCGTTCCGGTGTTGTCCGCCAGAAGCAACGGCGTTCCCCCAGCCACGGTCGATCCGTACAAGCCCACCGATTCAAATGAAAATCCGGGGCGATCGAAACGCCCGAAAAAGACCACGCCCCCCGCATCGTTAAGGGACGCGAGCACGCGAGCGCTCGCCGTTCCCAAGAAATTAAAGCTTTTGAACATGATCGCGGGAAATCCCGGCACGGGATCGACGTTGTCAACAATCTTCGTAATCACGCGCGTCCCGACGTTGACGACATAGAAGCCGTCGCCACCCGTAATGCTGGCGTGGAACAAAACATCACCGTTGTTATTGATGATCGGGTTCTTGAAGGTCCCGAAAAAGGTGCCCGCGGGTCGACCGGGCACGGCAAATGTGGGGACCCCGCTGACGCCGGTCGTGTCCACCAGCACGTCGAGCGGTTGCCCCGGTTCTTTCACGTAAATGCCGGCGGCTGAATTAGCCCCGGTCGACGTGGAGCTGAATCCGACGAAGACCATGACACCGGAATCGTTGATGGACGGAATGCCGAAAAGACGGGTAAGCCCCACGCCGGTTCGCCCCGGGGGTGTTTGGCCCGCACGAGCGACCTGCTCAATAGTCGTAACGGTCGCTGCCGACGCCGCAAGAGTCGCGGACAGCACGATAAGGAAGCCTTGGCGTACATCGATCATCGTTTTCCTCTCCTTTTTGCAATGGCTGATTCATGACGTGTGAACCTTGGAAAAACCGGCTCGTCGTTGCGCTGGAACGATATTACATAATTGGGGCTTCGTCCGTCAACGAAAAGTCCAAATCTTTATAATATGAAGACACCATGGCAATGCGGGCACGAGTTCAGTGGTTGCAGGAGCACGTGCGATTGCAGGAGGAGAATTTGTACCATTGAGACAGGCATTGCTGTCCACTTTCTTTCAACGGGCGTGGGTGTCACGGGATCGACACATTGACTACCGAGAACTGTGACACCGTCGATTGTGATTCATCGCCACATGACAAGAAGATCCCGAACGAGGGCAACTACAATCGCGTAGCCCATTTGTGAACGATCACGTGGGAGATTAAGATGGTCGGCGACTAAACGAGAAGAAATGGAGGCGGTGTCGTGCACACACAATACGAGATCGGGGTCATCGGAGCCGGCAACGCCGCCGAGGGGATCGTGGCCGGCCTGCTGCGCAACAGTGTGCTACTGGATGATCGCATTATCGCATCGGACCCTGATCCAAAAAGGCGCGAAGTTTTCCAGCGCAGATTTAATGTCGCGGTCACGGATGACAATCGGCATCTCGTTACGGAGAGCTATATTTTACTTCTCGCGGTCAAACCGCAGATTTACAGAGAAGTGATTTCCGGATTTGCCGACCTGGTGCGCGAGGATCACGTCGTGGTTTCAATCATGGCTGGGGTATCCACACGGTCGATCGAGGATTTGTTTCCAGGGGTCAAAATTCGCGTGGTGAGGGTCATGCCGAATCTGCCGGTGCACGTTGGCGCGGGGATGGCTGGCGTCTATCCCGGGCGACATGCCGCGGAGGCTGACCTTTTGCGCGCCCAGCGAATATTCGACGCCGGCGGCAAAAGCATCCATATTGAAGACGAAGCGCTGATGGACGCGGTTACGGCTGTGTCTGGAACGGGGCCGGCCTATTTTTATTTTTTCACGGAGGCGATTATCGAAGCGGGCATTCGAGCGGGCTTGTCACCGCAGCAGGCCAGCTTGCTGGCCAAACAATCGTGCCTGGGAGCGGGACGAATGATGATCGAGACCAACGATACGCCTGCCACCCTGCGCGAAAAGGTCACCTCGCCGGGTGGGACGACGGCAGCGGCCATGGAATCCATGAAAGAGAATGACGTTTTTGAGCACGTGGTAAGTGGAGTCTTGGCGGCTTTTCACCGCAGCCGCAAGCTGGGCGGCGGGTAAGTCAAACGTGATTAGGCCTCCGGCGGTCACCGATGGTCACCGATGGTCACCGACGTCGGACCATCCGTTTCGATGGCAATCGATATCCTGGATAGAGGATGGAGCACATGTTACCGAATTATCAACCGGAGTCCTATGTCAGTTTCGCGCTGGACGAACCTCGCCAACGGATGCTGGTGGCCATCGATGATGTCAGGAAACATCTAGGGCAGCGCTATGATTTATGGATCAATGGGAAATCCGTCAGTACAAGCAAGACCTTTCGATCGATTTCGCCGGCTGTGAAAGATCGCGTCGTGGGCGAGGTGTCCAAGGCGGACGCGGAACTTGCTGATCGTGCGATACGCGGGGCTGCGGATCGTTTCAAGAACTGGTCGCAGGTGGACCCCGACGAGCGGGCGATGGTGTTGGTCAAGGCCGCCCACATCATGCGGCGGCGGGTGTACGAGTTGGCGGCCTGGCAGGTTTTTGAAGTCAGCAAGTCGTGGATAGAAGCCTACGCCGACGTTTGCGAAGCCATAGATTTTTGCGAGTTCTACGCGCGGGAGATGATCCGGTTGAAAGGACGACACCCGACGACGCCATTCCCTGGCGAGGACAATTCTGTGGAATACATCGCGTTGGGCGTCGTGGGCGTCATCCCGCCCTGGAACTTTCCGCTGGCCATCTGCATGGGCATGACCGTGGCGGCGCTGGTGGCTGGCAATACGGTCGTTCTGAAGCCGTCCAGCGATTCACCGGTGATTGCGGCCAAGATGTATGAAATCCTGACCGAGGCTGGATTGCCGCCCGGTGTTTTGAACTTCGTACCGGGCGGCGGCGGAGACGTGGGCGAGACTCTCGTCAACCACCCCTTGACGCGAATGATCGCGTTCACCGGTTCCAAGCAAGTTGGCCTGCGGATCAACGAACAAGCTGCCAAGGTGCACGACGGCCAATTCTGGATCAAGAGGGTGATCCTGGAAATGGGCGGCAAGGACGGAATCCTGGTGGATGAGATGGCGGACATCGACGAGGCCGCCACGGGTGTGACCGCGGCTGCGTTCGGATTTCAGGGGCAAAAATGTTCAGCCTGTTCCCGGCTCGTCGCCCATGAAGCGATTTATGACGATTTGTTGGAACGGGTGGTGGAGCGCAGCAAGAAACTGACGTTGGGTGATACGGCGTCGGGCGAAGACTTCTACATGGGCGCGGTCATCAACGAAGCGGCCCAAAAAAACACGCTGGATTACATTCGAATCGGCAAGAACGAAGGGCGATTGGTGCTGGGTGAAACGCACGTTCCCTCGACCGGGTTTTTCGTGCCGCCGACCATCATCGCGGATGTTGATCCGCACGCGCGGATCGCACAGGAGGAGATATTCGCGCCCGTGCTGGCCGTCATCAAATGCAGGGATTTCGATCACGGGTTGCGGATTATCAATGACACGCAATATGGGCTGACCGGCGCCCTGTTTTCCCGTGACCGATCACGGCTGCATCGGGCTAGGACGGATTTTCACGTCGGCAACCTGTACCTGAATCGAAAATGCACCGGTGCGCTGGTCGACGTTCAGCCGTTCGGCGGGTTCAATATGTCGGGCACGAACAGCAAAGCCGGCGGTCGCGATTACATTCAGATGTTCTTGCAGGGCAAGTCGATCTGCGAACGGTTTTAACCCGTCTTGTCGTGGGCTGACATTGTGCGGAAGTGCGACACGCGGTGATAATATTCAAACACGGCACGCTGCGTTCACCGGCGATTGGGGCACTGTCGGAAATGTTGTCGATGGAATTCTATGAAACCGGGGAATCTCGAAACGTCGAAAAATCAGGACGATTGGCTATGATGATCAAATCTGTCACCTTCATTGTGCTCGGCGTTCTGTGTTGGCCTGTGTTCGCCGAGAAACCCGTTAACGCCAAAATACGATCCGAATTGACGCCCATCATTGATCAGCACGTGCAAACGCGGATCGACGATTGGACGACATTTTACAAGGATCTGCACGCCCACCCCGAACTGTCGATGCACGAAGAAAGGTCGGCTTCTAAGATCGCCGGTCGGCTCAAATCAGCCGGCTACGACGTCACAGCCCGTGTCGGGGGGTTCGGCGTGGTCGGAGTTTTGAAGAACGGAGGCGGCCCGACCGTCATGATACGAGGTGACATGGATGCCCTGCCGATCACGGAAGATACGGGTCTGCCCTTCGCCAGTCAGGTGACGGTTCGCAGCGCCGACGGGCAGCAGGTGGGCGTCATGCATGCCTGCGGTCACGACGTGCATCAAACCTGTTTGGTGGGGACGGCGGAACTGCTCGCGGAATTGCGGGACCGCTGGCGGGGTACGCTGCTCATGGTGGCTCAGCCGGCGGAAGAAATCGGCGCCGGCGCTCGCATGATGATCGAAGACGGATTGTTCGATCGATTTCCCAAGCCGGATTACTGCCTGGCGCTCCATGTATCGGGCGATTTACCAACCGGATCGGTGGGCTTGGTGCCGGGATTCGCGTTGGCCAACGTCGATTCTGTCGATATCACCGTATTTGGTCGAGGCGGGCATGGATCGCGTCCGCACGAGACGGTTGACCCGGTCGTAGCCGCTGCCCAGGTGATCGTGGCGTTGCAGACGGTGGTTTCGCGGCGGGTCGACCCGCTGAAGCCGGGCGTCATCAGTGTCGGGTCGGTTCACGCGGGTTCCAAGCACAACATCATTTCCGATGAAGCCCGGATGCAGATTACGGTTCGATCGTATTCGGACGAGACGCGAAAAATCCTGCTGGACGGCATTCGCGAAGTCACCCTGCACACCTGCCGGGCCATGGGGTGCGCCAAGGATCCGGAAATCCACATTCGAGACGACGAGTTTACGCCGGCTGCCTACAATGACCCCAACCTGACGCAAATCGCCGGCGAAGTGTTCGCCGCGGTCTTGGGGGCGGAAAATGCCCGTTCGGCCAGTCCCGTCATGGGTGGCGAAGATTTCGGCCGATTCCCGAAACATCTCGACGTTCCGGGTTTGATATTCTGGCTGGGCGCGGTGGAGCGAGGTCTATACGACGCGTCGCAAAAGTCGGGCGGTCCGCGCCTGCCATCCCTGCATTCTAACAAATTCGCCCCGGATGCGCCGCCAACGATTTCGACCGGCGTGCGATGCATGTCGTCGTTGGCGCTGGCGCTGCTCGCTACCGCCGATTGACGTTCGGTTCATTCGACGAGGCAATCAAGCAGGGTAGACGCGGCGGGTTTTCGCGTGCGAATCGGTGATTCGAATCGCCTTGCACGGCTGATCGAGAGTTCAAACAAGAATCAGGCCTACGATCACTTCGACCGGTACCAGCGCGCTCAAAAGGGCCGATACCGAATCGCCGACGAATTGAGCCAATCCCGAAATCGCCGCATCTCGCACTTCCAGCGGACACGTGGTCGGCAGTATCCCCGCACCCAAGACAGTACACATCGCAGCCACTTTCATGAATCGTCTGTAAATACGCGACATGGCAGGCACCTCCGTGTTTGAAGCCGCTTTCCGAAACTTCGATCCGCGACGATCACTCGTCTACATTTGACCATTGTGAATGATCGCCAGGGGTCGGGCAAGGGGCGGAACGGGAAGATCAATCACTCCGCCAAAATCGTGGAGACAATAGAACCACAATCGTGAAGACCTCCAATCGACCCAGCGCCATCAGCAGCGACATCAGCCACTTGCTGGCATCGCCAAACCAACCGAAATTGGAAACCGCTCCGACGCGTCCCAACCCGGGACCCGTATTGGTGAACGTGGCCACAGAGGCCGTAAAGGCCGTGGTCACGTCAATCCCTCGTCCTTGTTCAAGAATCATGAGCAATCCCCCGACCAGCATGGTCAGTATTATGACACTCAGCGGGTAGATCAACACGGTAATCTTGGTCTCGGTATCCAACGCAGCCTTGCCGATTCGCACCACACGAACCGCGTTGGGGCGAAAAACGTGTTCCAATTCTGCCCATAGTATTTTCGCCGTCACCACGAATCGAATGACTTTGATCCCACCGCTCGTCGAGCCGGCCGACCCGCCTACAAACATCAGCACGACGAGAATGGCCTTGGCGGAAAAGCTCCAGCGGTCAAAATCAGCCGTGCAGAATCCGGTGTTGGTTTGCATCGTTACAACCTGAAACAAACCGTGTCGCGCCGCGTTGCTGAGGTTGGCGGGCACTTGAGCGCCGCTGGTGATGGTAATCATGCCGCCGTGTATCAGCATCCCGATGATCAACGACGCAACCAGAATCAATCCGAGGTAACAGCGCAATTCGCTGTCCTGCCACACCGGTTTCCAGCCTTGGCGAATAAACTGATAGTAAAGTCCGAAGTTGATTCCGGACGCCACCATGAAAACAATGATGATCAGTTCGACAGCGGCCGAATCGTATGCACCCACGCTCGCGTTACGAGTCCCAAATCCGCCGGTGGACAACGTCGCGAACGTGTGACACGTCGCGTCAAACAAATTCATCCCCGCCAAACAGAGCGCCAGAATTTCAGCCACCGTAAGCGACAGATAGATCACCAAAAGCAATCGGGCTGTTTCCTGAATCCGCGGTCGCACGCCCTCCGGAGTCAGTCCGGACTTCTCCATGCGAAAAATGTGCTTGCCGCCGACACCCAGCATGGGTAGCACAGCCACGAACAGCACCACGATTCCCAGACCACCCAGCCAATGGGTCACCGCTCGCCACAACAGCAAACTACGCGGCAATGATTCGACGTCGGACAGTACCGTCGCACCCGTCGTTGTCAGGCCGCTCATAGATTCAAAATAGCAGTTGGCCGTCCCCGCGAATTCGTGACCGATAGGCGCGCCCCAGACCGCCCACAGTCGAAACGGCAACGCCCCGATCCCCGCAGCCAGAAACCAGCTTGTCGCCACCAGTAGAATGGCCTCCCGGCGCCCGATGACTGACCTAGCCCCGCCGGACGTGCCCAGCCACAATGCCATGCCCAGGATGCCGCCGGCGGCCACGGTCACGGTCAGCGCGCCCATGGCCGCCTTTTCGGTCGCATCGCCCATGGCGCATTGGATGGCGGACCACCCCGCGACGCCGAGAACGGCGCCGCTCATGACCAGCAGGAGCAAACCGAGTTGACGCAAAACCGCGATGAAGTTCACGTTCGCCTATGTGTCCACGAATGTCTTTTGCAGCTTTTCCCGTAATCCACGGGCACCAATCAGCAACAGCTTATCACCGCCCTTGATCGCATCCTCGGCGCCGGGAACGAACACGTCATGGTCACGCTGAATCGCACCGACCACGCACGGGCCGGGCATGGTAATCGATCGCAACGACTGGCCCACCACCGCCGCCGATTCCCCAACGTGAATCTCATAAACGTCCGCGGTCGCTTCCACCAGCGACGCCGGCACGCGAACCGGGCCTGACTCCAGAAGATTCTGCAATTCCCGCGCCGCCACAATTCGCGGACTGAACGCACGATCGATTCCGACGTGTTCCAACAAATGAAGGTACGTGGAACGAGCAATCACCGCGATCACCTTCTTGCAACCCAGGCTCTTCGCTTGGGCGGCTGCTAGTATGTTGTGCTCGTCATCGTTCGTGACGGCCACGAACGCGTCGGCTTCGTTGATGCGCTCTTCCGCGAACGTCACCGGCTCCGTTGGGTCAGCCTCGATGACGGTGACGTGCGACAGCTTGTCGGCCAACTCCACCGCCCGCGCCCGGTCGTCAAGAAAAATGCGCACCGCGAAGTGCCGTTGACGCAAACTGCGCCCCAGCCAGACACTCATCGACGTGCCGCCCATGATGACCACCCGCAGCCGCGTCGCCTTTCCCTTTTGCAACATTTTCCGAGTCGGGTCGATTTGACCGGTTTCGCCGATGACCGTCACCACGTCGCCACCCTGAATCACCGTCGTCGCCGTGGGAATGAACGAGCCGTCGTTTCGCGTGACAGCCGCCAATCGAACCCCGCGAGGCAGCTTCAACTCCGATAGCGGAATTCCCACCGCCGAAGCCCCCTCGCTGACTTCAAGCTCCTGCAACTCAATCTTGTCGCCGGCAAAACGCTCGACCACCGTCGCCCCGGGGTTTCGAAGCGTCCGCGCAATGGCGACAGCCGTCTCATACTCCGGACAGATCAGGCTGTCGATGCGAAAATACGATCGATAATCCAATCCCCGACCGTCGAAATAGGCACTGTGATGAACCCGCGCCACGGATTTTTCCGCACCGATCCCCTTGGCGGCTGATGCCGACAACAGATTGATTTCGTCATGCGACGTCGCGGCGATGTACATGTCACAGCTCGCCACGCCGGCTTCACGAAGCGTGTCACCATGCGCACAATTCCCTTTCAGCGTACGCACGTCCAGCTCGTTTTCCAACTCTTCCAATTTCTCCGGGTCGCAATCAATGACGGTGACGTTCTTGCCGCCGGCTGAAAGGACCTCCGCCAGATGGCGTCCAACTGTTCCCGCGCCGGCGATGACGATGTTCATGTTGTCGTCCGATTCGGATCGTAGGTGTTTTCCACGCCTGCCGCGCCATGCCCGTACGTTCGGGCCCCGCCTGCGTGAATCGCAGATCATAGACTTCTACGGCAACCGGGCAAGCCGAACGCCCGAACGAAGACCCTTCACAAACATTCGCCTGTCACGATCGTCAAACGTTGGGTGTGACGGGGCTTTATTGATGTTTGAACGGTTAATTAACAGAGCCGCGACCGTCAGGGAGCGGAAATTTGCTGATTTCCGCCTCGATCACATTAATCAAGCTATTCAATGATCAATAGTGTCTTTCGACGGCTCCGCTCACTTGATCCGCCGTGGATGACGTCCTAGATCGGCTGCGCTCAGTCTTTGTACGTCCCGCCACAGCTCCGCATTTCGCAATCGCAAGTCTTGAAACGCGGTTGATTCGACATCCGTCGCCGGCCTGGCTGCACCGCCCCATGAAAAGTGCAAAATCTCGCGTAACACGTCGTCATGTTGGCTATCCAATCGATGGACAACTGACCACGCCAATGCGTAGCGCTGCGCTTCTGACAACGAAGCGCCTTCCGCCGCGGGGTCCACGCCGGCTGCGTCCCGAGCCCGCCAGATATTCTTGAATGCGTCACCGTCTGCGTCGGACGATACGCCTTCGAATTGGCAAGCAATGCCTTCCACCAGCCAATCGGGCCAACCACGCGACCGCGGATGAAGCGCGTCAAGTAACTGATGCGCGGTTTCATGCTGAACAGCCATGCGATCCAACTCGTTTCCAAGGTTTTCGTCTACGCCGTCTTGGTCGGACGAAATACCAAAATACGTTCGCCGATGGTGGGTATCGTAAAAACCCGCGTAAATCGTCGTTCTTGTCCCAGCCACCAGTTTTTCAAATTCACTCCACCGTCCGAAACAAACGGCCTGAAATCGCTGGTCCGGGTTGGTAACGGCCAACCCGAACCGCGTGCAAAACCCCTTGAAACGCTCGTAGGTGCCTTCCATCCATTCCAACCGGCGCCGGGCAGCCGGCTCCTCGATATCGTAGAATAGTTCAAAATGGGCTGAATTCACCACTCGAAACGTTTCGCCGAGTTCGGAATCCAGATTCCTTAATACCCCGGCATCGATCGTGGGGTGGCCGGATTCCTGTGCGGATCCGATGGGGCCGATCGCCAAGGTGACACAAACCGTCACCCGGATGGTCCATTCGAAACGAAGCCCACACAAGTACGTTTGTTCACTTGCCGACATTCGCAACTCCGGCATGACGCATTGCGTGGATTGTCCGCCATGGCCATAGATTCGTACACGAAACTCAGACGGGAAGTGGCACGCCTGCAAGAATTGATTTCAATTCTTGCGGTGGAGTCGGACGCAAAATCCAATGATCCGCCTCCGCGTCGCGTCCAGGCTCGCCGTGTAATTGCACTGAACTCCTGCGTGTCGTGGCTACAACGCGCCACCGGCGATCTCATCCGTGCCGCTGTTGCCATTCGAATCAAGAATGAAGACCCGTCGCGACGTCGCCGCCAAGACCGGCCATAACCCCCGTCGCCCGCTTGAATGCCCTGTCAATCCGCTGCCACCCGTGACACGAGCATTCGCGGGACGCCGATGTCCGCCACAACCACTTCGCCCAGCATCCGCCGGGCTGCCTCAGCTCGAAATCCCACCTTGAGCCCCACAAACGTGACGGTCAGATTCGCCACGACACACAAATCTCCCGGCTCGCCCGTATTACAATCCAAGCCCGACGGTACGTCGATGGCCACAACCCCGCGATTGGCAGCGCCATTCAATCGGCGAATCACGGACGCAATGGGCTCCCGAACGCGTCCTGAAAAACCGGTCCCCAATAACGCGTCAACGACCAATTCATCGGGTTGAATTTCCGCTTCCGATGCACTCTCGAACGGTAGGGACATCGCTCGGCAGATTTCGCGATTGGCGGATGTTTCAACGGTCGATCGCGTCTCGTCACCCACGTCGGCCAACCGCACCGACCATCCGGCATTGTACAAGTGTCTGGCAATGACGTACCCGTCACCACCATTGTTACCCGCTCCGCAGAAAATTATGGCACGAAGCGACGCGTCCTGACTGCCAGACGGCGATCCACCAAATCGCGCCAAAATTGCCTGGGATGCATTCCGACCGGCGTTTTCCATCAATACCAGCCCGGACATACCATATACGTCGATGGCCAACCGATCGATCCGGCGCACCTCCTCGCGCGTTAACTCCACATTCATGACATCATGTTAACGAGATTCGTTGAATCTGAAACGAGACGGTTCACGTGCGGGACGGGACAACAACGCCCGATCGAATACAACTTCAATCGTCGCAACACCTTGGCGGGCCATGCCAGCGTCGTATATAACCATATCCGCGGCACGAATAGCCGGGTGACCTTCGAAACTCGATAGAAAGCATTGAACAACGAATGCACATTCTGCTTTGCAACGATGACGGCATCTTGGCGCCGGGGTTGGCTGCCATGCGACGAGCCTTGACCAACCTAGGCCAGGTTTCAGTGGCAGCACCGGAATCCGCGCAATCAGCCACCGCCCACGGCATCACCGTGCGGGAGGCCATCAGCGTTCGACCTATCCACGTTCAACAAGAATTCCACGGCTGGAGCGTGGCCGGCAGACCCGCGGACTGCGTCAAACTTGCCGTTTGGGAATTATTAAAGGTCAAGCCCGATCTGGTCGTGTCCGGTATTAACGACGGCGCCAATGTTAGCATTAACGTTTTGTATTCCGGCACCGTCGCAGCCGCGGCAGAAGGCGCCTTGTTAGGTTACCCGGCCATCGCCGTTTCGCTGGAACGTGGTCCAGAAACGGATTTCGATCGCGCAGCGGCCATTTCGCTGCAAGTTATCAAGGACATCCTGGAAATCGGCCTGGAGGGTGGCCAACTTGTCAATGTCAACATTCCGTTTCTTGGCCCCGGACGACCCAAGGGAATTCGGGTCGCGGTCCAAGCCATTCAGACGATGGTAGACCGTTATGAAAAACGTGAATGCCCCGACGGCGTCGTCCAATACTTCCTTGACGGTGAATTCGCCGAGTCTGCCGGCATCGAGACCGACTTGCACGCCCTGCGAGAGGGCTACGTGGTGGTTACGCCGCTTCAGGTGGACCTTACCGATCGCCGCCGCCTGGAATCCTTGATGAATGCCCGATGGTCTGAAATCGTTGGAATTGAATGAATAGCCCGGCGCCCTTTCCTCAATCCGCCGATAGCCTTACAATCCACGCGGGCGGAAAGCACGGTGCCCGCCCCGGATAAATTTTACAACCGCGGTCATTTGAACAGAAACGTTGGCGGGTGGCCCACCTCCTTTGGAGGTGGGGGAGCCGATGACCAAGCCGGGTTTCACCCGCCTATTACTACTATGGAGTTCAGCAAACAGTAAACATCATCATTCCGGCGCAAGCCGGAATCCAGCGCCTAGACGGGCGTGGCCCATTACTGGATGTTTAATGGTTCATGCCGCGAGTGGTAATTGGACAGAAACGTTGTTTTATTCATAAGCTTCAAACGTGATGGAAGTTAGATTAGCAAGTACACGTGGCTTTTGTTTCGGCGTGGAAGATGCCATCGAAATCGCCGAACAGGCGCTTACCGATCAAAAACACCACGGCGGACATCTCGTCGCCCTGGGGCCCGTCATTCATAACAAACAGGTCGTTCAACGGCTTGAACAAGCCGGCTTGAATCAGTCGGCGGACTTCGAATCGCTGGAAAACGGAACGACCGTTTTGATTCGCTCGCACGGCGCGTCGCCGGAAACTTTTGAACAGGCCAAGCAACGCAACCTCAACGTGGTCGATGCCACCTGCATCTTGGTCAAGCGCGCCCAAAACGTCGTTAAACAACTTCACGAAGAAGGCTATACCGTCGTCATGATCGGCGACAAGAATCATCCCGAAGTGCGAGGCGTCATCGGTTACGCACCCGACGTGGTCGTCGTGGACAAGGGGGACGACCTGGAAAAAGCCATTCCCTATCGCGACCGATTGGGAATCGTCGCCCAAACCACCCATGCACCCGAGCACGTGGCGGAGATGATCGGCGAAATCGCCAAGCGACCATTTCGGGAGCTTAAAATCGTCAACACGTTGTGTTTGGAAGTGACTCGGCGACAGGAGGCCGCCGTCGCCCTCTGCGACGAAGTCGACGTCATGTTCGTCCTGGGAGGGCTGCATTCCGCAAATACGCAGGAATTGGCTCGGCTGTGTCGCGAGAAAGGCACGCCCACTTATCACCTGGAAACGTGGGACGATTTCGACACTCCGATGGTGCACGAACGAAACGTCGCCGGCGTGACGGCCGGCGCGTCGACACCGGAATGGGTCATTACGAACTTCGTCGACAAATTGGAAAAAATATGAAGGAGTCATACGTTGGCTGAACCCAAACACGGTGTCAGGCCGATCGTCATTGATGAATCTGCCGGCAAGAAGGCCTACTGCCAATGCGGGCTTTCGGAAAACTTGCCCTATTGCGACGGGAATCACGCACGGCAGGGGACCGGATTGGCGCCGATCGTTGTGCAAGTGGCTGACGCCGGTAAAAAGGCCATCTGCCAATGCCACCAGAGCCAAAACAAGCCCTGGTGTGACGGGACGCACAATCGCCTGCCGGCGATGTAACGACAGTCATTTCCCGCCCCATGCCGCAGCACTTGGCCGGGTCATTCGGCGTGAATCGCGACGGCCTGTGACGCGACGAACCCTATTCCGTTCATCGCCGCGCGTGAAATCAACTGGTCTTGCCTGTGATCGACGATACCATGTCGGCACGACGTGTCCCCTGAATTCGTTGAAAATGGCAATAGGTCGCGATCCTCTTGATGACATTGGTTACGCTATGGTGGCTCACGTTTTTCACCGCGGTCGGGTTGTGCCTGGGTAGCTTCCTGAACGTCGTCATTTATCGCCTCCCCATGGGCCTGGCCATCACGGAGCCCCGTTGGTCATTCTGTCCCCATTGCTACAACCGCGTCGCCTGGTATGACAATCTGCCCGTCTTCAGCTATTTCCTCTTACGCGGACGGTGCCGCAATTGCTGGTCGCCCATCGCCTCCCGATACCCCATCGTTGAGATGATGTCCGCGTTGATCGTCCTGGCCCTGCTCGATGCGATTGTCTTTCAGCAGGTTCGCGGCGGACTCCATGCACGCCCCGATGTCAATTGGCGACTATCGGAAGATTGGCCCATCCTGCTGGCCCACATCATTCTCTTCGCCTCGCTGCTGGCCATGTCCGCTATCGACCTGCAATTCTATTGGGTGGACATTCGATTTACACATTTTGCCACGGTCGCGGGAATCGTCCTGCACACCATCTGGACGCCGGCTTCAGAAATCGATTGGCCCCGTCCCTCCGGCGTGACGGCTGCGACGTGCATGGTGGCCTTCGTTAGCTTCGTCCTCGTCTGGTTCTTCCTGATTCATCCACCGCCGAATGATGGCCCTGACGATTCGGATGAACGAAGTGGGCAAGACGCGGTAGCGTCGAGCGAATCACCGCGCATCGATGCAGACGATCATTCCACGGAACAGGTTTTGCCGGATGCGTGGTCGGCCCGTGCGAACGACAAGGCCACGCTCGCACCCTCTGCGGTTTCCTTGACCATCTTCATCGTCATTTGGATCATCATGGCCCTATCGCTGACGTCGGCCGGCTTCGATATGACTTTTCATGCACGGTCCACGATGATTTTGCTCGCGCTTCTGGCGATACTGCTCTTTCAGGCTGCACAATCCCGCGGGGCTGACCTTGAAATCGCCGAAGCCATCGAATCCGAAGCGCCCGATGCCCGCAGGATGACGATGCGTGAATTGGCCGGTCTGTCACCCGCGCTGGTCCTGGGCGGACTGACGCTGACGTTGATATTGTCCAACAGCGCGATCGCGACTGCGTTCGACCGCGCGATACATTGGAACCCGAAGCACGGCGAGTGGCAGCCGATCTGGGGATTGAGCACAGCCATCTCAGGTTACATCATAGCTGCCACCCTGGGCTGGTCGGTACGCATACTCGCCAACCTGTCATTCGGACGGGAAGCGTTCGCGTTGGGGGACATTCATATGATGGCGGCCGCCGGGGCCGTCGCGGGCTGGCCCGTTGCGATTCTGGGGTTCGTCATCACCTGCTTCGTCGCAATATTGGGATGGGTCGTCCTCCTGCCGTTCAAAAAATCTCGCGTGATTCCCTTCGGCCCCTGGCTGACGATCGGTTTCCTGATTACAACGCTATTCTATCGCGATATTGTGCAATCGCCTGTGGTGACTAGAATTGTAGATACAACACGCATGTTGATTTCTGATAATTGACGGAAATTTCGTCGCGGTTCGGATCGATGTCGCTTGTTTTGAATAAAATAAGAGCTTATGCTAAGCTCACGGCGCTGGTGGCGTTGGCTTTCGTGGCCAGCTTGGTCTTTTACAAAAACCGGTCGTACACGGTTGACGTATGGTTTTTCCGTTCGTTCACGGCGGTGAACGTGTTGTGGTTGATGTTTTGCACCGCCTTGGGCTCCATCATTTCGTGGTGGATCGTGAT
This sequence comes from uncultured Phycisphaeraceae bacterium, assembly GCA_964424105.1. Classification (GTDB taxonomy): domain Bacteria; phylum Planctomycetota; class Phycisphaerae; order UBA1845; family UBA1845; genus CAYRHJ01. The sequence goes on from CAYRHJ010000026.1 coordinate 116,250, forward strand.
GACGTCGTTCAGCGTCTGGCACGACTTGCGCGAAGTCCATCGCGCCGTCGAACTTGAACAAGCCGCGCAACGGCAGAACGATTTGGCCAAGAGGCTGGAAGAAGCCGAAAAACGCATCGATCAAAAGGTCAAGGATTCGAACGGCAAGGATGATAAGGAGCCATAGCGTTCGTGACCCACACTTGGAATTCGATGGATTCCTTGGGATTCACGGCGTTCGCATTCGTGGGGGAGGACTACCGATGCAGCGAATGATGACGACGATCGCAGTTCTGGGAACGTTTGGCGCCCTGTTGGGCACAACCGGTTGCAACGATCAACTCAAAGCCAAGGAGGCTCAGTTGGCCCTGATCGAGGACGCCAATCGTCGCCTCACCGAAGACTTGGCCAACTCCCAGCAGACCATTGATGAATTGAATCGTCAACGCAGTAGCCTCAATCAGCAGTTGCTCGCAGCCCACGGCGACCTCTCCCGCCTTCAAGGCGAGTTGGCCAATCAGCCTGAACCGGCCGTTCCGGATGGGTGGCAGGCCGTGCCGGGCGGCGCCATGATCGCCATCGAGGGCAGCGTCTTGTTCGCCTCGGGTAAACCGGATCTGCGCGCCGAGGGCAAAACCGCCTTGGACGCGATTGCCAGTGCCATCCAAGGTCAATATGAACAAAAAGACATATTTGTCTTTGGCCACACGGATGATCAGCCCATCGTCAAGAGCGGATGGAAGGACAATTTCGAATTGAGCGCACAACGGGCGCTGAGCGTTGTGCGACATCTGGCCGAACGGAATATCAGTCCTTCTAGATTGGTCGCTTGCGGCGCCGGTGAGCATCGGCCTCGCGTTCCCAACAGCGGCGCGAGCAATCGCGCTTCCAATAGACGTGTGGAGATCTTCGCCGTCGAGCCAATCAAATAGCGCGACCCGCTGCGTTCCCTAATTTCGGATCGTGCCGTTGCGACGCACCATCCGGACGCATCGAAGGCCGGGTGGCCCGCCTCCTTTGGAGGTGGGGGAGCCGATGATAAGCGTTCGGAGAATCTCGAACACGCCAGCCAACTGCGGCTTCATCATCGCCACGTTTCACCGTTGATTCGTGCCGTCACGCGCACGGGGGCATTGCAAACACCGCCGCCGGGCTGAATCGACCATCCGCCGATTCGTCATTCATGCAGTGGAGCAGCCTTCCGACCGTGGAATGGCCCACCCGGCCCGCCCACGTCAACGGCCCCTCCGGATAGTTCGTACCCAGTTTCATCGCCGTGTCGATGTCTTCCGCCGACGCAACTGCTTCCTGCAACGTTAGCGACGCTTCATTCATGACCGTCGTCAGAATTCTCGCGAACGCGTAGCGCTGCCGAGCATGAACCGTTTCGTAATCAGCCGAGTCGCACAACATCGCCCCACGGACGAACGATTCAACCGCCGCGGACAGATCATCGGGCAAGCGGAACAGCCGCTCCTCGCCATCCATGTTCACCACCGGCGGATCAGATTCGTATCGATAAAAACCACTACCAGTTTTTCGCCCCAGCTTGTCTTGCTCGACCAGGCTGCGTTGCACGTCGTGTGGCTTCAGTCGCGCCGGCTTGCCCAACTGCTCCCACACCGAAGTGGACACCGCATAATTCACATCCAACCCCACGAGGTCCATCAGTTGGAAAGGCCCCATGCGAAACCGGCCCAACGTGCGCATGGCATCGTCGATCGCCGCGATGTCAGCCACGCCCTCGTCGAACAGGCGCAGTGCTTCAAGATAGAAACCGCGCGCCACCCGATTCACGATAAACCCCGGACTGTCTTTCACGCGAACGGGCGTCTTTCCCCACGCCCGCGCCGCCTCGGTCGCCCGCGTCAACGCCTCCTCTCGACTGTCCTTTCCCGCGATGACTTCCACAAGTGGCATGATGGGGGCCGGGTTGAAAAAGTGCATGCCCACTACTCGCCCGGCATCCCGCGTCGTCAACGCAATGTCACTGACTCGCAGCGACGACGTGTTCGTGGCGAAAACAGCATCGGTCGAGGCAACCCGTTCCAATTGCTGGAACACTTCGCCCTTGACCGCCAGATTCTCCACGACGGCTTCGATGGCCAACTCGATGTCGGCAAGATCGGCGATTTCAGATGACGCCGCAATTCGCCCCATCGCCTGTTTGCATTCTTCCGCCGACATCCTCCCCTTGTCGACCGATCGCTCGAATCGTTCCCGGATACCGGTCATCGCCCGATCGAGAATCTCCGAATTGACGTCAATCAGCCGGACGCTGCATCCGCATACGGCAGCCACTTGGGCGATTCCCGCGCCCATGGTGCCTGCTCCGATGATCGCGATTCGTTCAACTGACATGGATGGAAAATGAAAACACCAGCGCCACCGTCGCGTCAGATATTCAATTTCAACCGGGCGGCTTCGGACATGCATTCCGGCGTCCAAGGCGGATCCCAAACTACCTCGACGTGGGCATCATGGACGCTGGGAAGTGCGCGGATTTTGGATTCTACTTCACCGGGCAGCGAGCCGGCCACCGGACACATCGGCGACGTCAACGTCATGCGCACGTTGACCTTGCTCTCCCCATCCACGTCCACGTCGTAGATCAATCCCAGCTCATAAATGTTCACGGGAATTTCCGGATCGTAAACCGTGCGCAGTGTTTCGATGACTTCGGCCTTGGTGGCCTCGGATTGAATGCGTTGCACGGGCGATGGCTCCCCGCTCTTCGCAATGGGGCTTGATGATTCCACCGAATTGGAAGCGGTTGTCTCGTCTACGTCGTTCGGATGACTGTTCAACATCTGTTCCACCCCTTGCGATGTCTTCATTCCGTGGTCACGATTTCGGGGCCCATGTTCATCGCAGCGTTGACCGTATGCCAGACCAGCGTCGCACACTTGACCCGTGCCGGAAACTTGCACACTCCCGAAAAAACCTCCAACTTGCCCAGCGCAGGCCCGTCGGAACTTTCAACCGCCCCACCCGTCACCAGACAATGAAACTTTCGAAAAATGGCCTTCGCCTCGTCCAACGTCTTGCCCTTCACGGACTCCGTCATCAATGACGCCGACGCCGTCGAGATCGCACAGCCACTGCCCTGAAATGTGGCGTCGCGAATGACGCCGTCTTCGACGTTCAAAAACACGGTGACGCGGTCACCACACAGCGGGTTGTAGCCATCCGCATGGTGATTGGCGTTTTCCAGTTCGCGGCGATTCCGGGGCCTCTTGTTGTGATCCAGGATGATATCCTGATACAGGTCGTGAAGGTCGTTCATTCCGCAAATACCTCCAACGCCTTCTTAACGCCCTCGACCAGCGCGTCCACGTCTTCCTTCGTGTTGTACAGGGCCAACGACGCACGCACCGTCGCCGGCACGCCCAATCGATCCATCACCGGTTGGGCACAATGATGCCCGGAACGAACCGCCACTCCGCGATGAATATCCAAGATCGTACCCAGATCGTGCGCATGGATACCCCGCACATTGAACGAAACGATCGCCGCCTTCGCCCGCGCCGTGCCGAACAGCCTGACCTCATCAATACCCGCCAGCCGCGCGGTGGCATATTCCAGCAGTTCATGTTCGTAGGCTGCAACGGCGTCCATACCCACGTCATTCAGAAACTCGATCGCAGCCCCCAGTCCAATCGTACCGGCGATGTTGGGCGTCCCGGCTTCGAATTTATGCGGCACCGCGTTGTAGGTCGTTTTCTCGAACGTCACCGATCGGATCATTTCCCCGCCGCCCTGGTAAGGCCGCATTTCTTCCAGCAATCCTCGACGACCATACAGCGCCCCAATACCCGTCGGGCCGAACATTTTGTGACCCGTGATGGCCAAAAAGTCGCAACCCAGTTTGCCCACGTCGATGCCCATGTGCGGAGCCGCCTGCGCTGCATCGACGATCACTGGAACGCCGTGTTCGTGTGCCGCGGAAATCATCTCCGCCAGCGGGTTGATCGTCCCCAGTGCGTTGGAAACGTACGCGACGGCCACCATCTTCGTCCGCGGCCCCAGCAGCTCCACGTAGGCGTCAAGCTCCAATTCGCCGGCATCGTTGATCGGCACCACCCGCAGTCTGGCGCCGGTCTGTTCACACAATAGCTGCCACGGAACGATGTTTGAATGATGTTCCAGTGTGGTCACGACGATCTCGTCACCAGCCGACAGTCGCGGCATCAAAAATGAATAGGCCACCAGATTGATCGCTTCAGTCGCACCCCGCACGAACACGATTTCTTCCGCTGATGTCGCACCGACAAAACTCTGCACTTGGCCCCGAACGTCTTCATAGGCTTTCGTTGCTTCGGCGCTCAAGGTGTGGACACTGCGATGAATGTTCGCGTTGAATTCACTGTAATAACGCGACAATGCATCGATCACCGACTGCGGCTTTTGAGACGTGGCCGCGTTGTCAAGATAGACCAGCGGCTGACCATTCACGGTCCGCCGCAAAATGGGAAATTCGCGACGGATCCGCTCCACGTCGAATGACGACGTGTGGCCGACCCCAATCGTTTGTTGGCTTGTCGTCGCTGTATTGGCCATCAACTCTCGAACAGCCCGGAAAGACCGTCTCCCCGCGGAAGACGCGACAAAATCAGTGAATCCAGATTCCGTCGCAAGCCTTCCACCTTGATTTGCCCGATACTCTCGCCCGCGAACGCATAGACCAGCAGGCTTCGCGCCGCCTCCGCGCTCAAGCCCCGCGAACGCAGATAGAAAATCGCGTCCGCGTCCACTTGTCCGATGGTGGCTCCGTGTGTGCATTTCACGTCGTCCGCGAAAATCTCCAACTGCGGCTTGCTGTCTGCCAGCGCCTCATCCGACAAAATAAGATTCATATTGGTCTGCTTGGCGTCCGTCTTTTGGGCATCTTTGTGAACGACGATCCGGCCCGTGAAGACACTGCGACTGCTGCCGTCCAGAACGCTCTTGAAATATTCCCAACTGCGACAGTGCGGCTTGGCGTGCTCCACACGCAGATGATTATCCACATGTTGCGTGCCCTCGATCATCGTCAAACCATTGATCGTACACTCGCCGCCCTCGCCATCCATCACCGCGTGGAAATCATTACGCACCAGCCCGCCTTCAAAGTTTAAAACATGCGTGGTGACGTTACTGCTTCGCCCCTGCTGAATGCGCATCAATCCGATGTGAAACGTCGCCGGCGATTCTCGAACGACCTTGTAATGGTCCAGCACGGCGTTTTCGCCCGCAACCAATTCCGTGACCGGATTTGTAAAGTAGACTCCCTCGCCCAATCCCGCGTAGGTTTCCACAACGCTGGCCTGACTGCCCGGCTCCGCCACAAGCAGAATCCGCGGGTGAATCATCATCGGCGCTTCGTCGGCAGCTTGAACGAACATCAAATGAATCGGCTCATCCACCACCAGGTTCTTCGGCAGGTGAATGAACGCGCCATCCTCGATGAACGCCGAATTCAACGCCGCGAAAACGTCATCTTGGGTCACGACGTAGCGGGCCAGATGCGGCTCCACGACGTTCGAATGATCGCGAATCGCTCGCGCCAGGCTCAGCACCTTCACGCCCGAAGCCAAACGACCCACCGACGAAAGTTCACTTCGAAACTGACCATTCACAAACACCAGTCGAACGCCCGCCCCCTCAAACTCAAATGGGGCCAATCGCTTCGCCTCGACGTCAGTCGATTGGCCGGCACGTTGAAACGCGGTTTGTGACAACGCCCGCAAATTCGTATATCGCCATTCTTCGTGCCGCGTGCTGGGAAAACCCAATTCCGCAAAACGCGCAATAGCCGCCTTACGCTTGGGCGCCAACCAGGAGGACTTCACCTCGGTGCGCTTCTCAAACTGTTCGAACGCCGCCAAAAAACTCTGCTGCTTTTGCTCTACACCAATCATGAATGTCCCACCGTCATCTGCTCACTATATTGTCTCACCGAAACGTCGCACTCGATCGACCAATTCATCCCGAAACAGCCGTCGCGTGTCACCAACACCCCGACTTCCCCTCCATCGCAACGGCAACCGCCCGCCCCCGACCGGTCCGGGAAATCCATCAAGCGCCCACGGGCTGGCCCACCATCTCGGCGTAACCTTTTTCTTCCAATTCCAATGCCAATTCCTTGCCGCCCGACTTAACGATCCGCCCATCCACGAGCACGTGTACGAAATCGGGCACAATGTAATTCAACAGTCGCTGATAGTGAGTGACGACGACGATGGCACGCTCGGCACTGCGCATTTGATTCACGCCGTCCGCGACAACTCGCAACGCGTCGATGTCCAGACCGGAATCGGTCTCGTCCAGAATGGCCAAATTCGGCTCCAGCATGGCCATCTGAAAGATCTCCGCCCGCTTCTTCTCCCCGCCGGAAAAACTCTCGTTGATCCCGCGGTTCATCAGCGACAGATCAATGTGCACCACCTTGGCCCTTTCCTTGACCATGGCCAGAAAGTCCGCGGCATCCAATTCCTCTTGACCGTGATGCTTCCTCTTGGCATTGAGCGCCGCTTTCAGAAAATAATTCGTCGAAACCCCCGGGATCTCCACCGGATACTGAAACGCGAGAAACACGCCCTCGCGGGCACGTTCATCTGGCGCCATCTCCAGCAGATCTTTGCCCTGATAAAGCACCTCGCCCGCGGTGACCTCGTACGTGTCCCGCCCCGCCAACACCTGCGCCAGCGTACTCTTGCCCGATCCATTCGGGCCCATGATCGAATGCACCTCACCGGCCCGGACCGTCAGGTCGATCCCTTTCAGAATTTCCCGGTCCTCAACTTTCGCATGCAGATTTCGTATCTCAAGCATCTCGTCTTTTCTCGCTTCCGATTCTCATCTTCCAGGGACTCTAGAACTTCTAACAATTTCAGCGACCGTCACTTTCTGAACTGCGACCGTCACTTTTCGACCCGCGATCACCTCTTTCAGAGCCGCGACCGTCAGGGAGCGGTGGCCCGACAATCGCGAGAACGCTCACATACTACAGAGAACAGCAAATAGTGAACATCGTCATTCCGGCGAACGTCGCATACGTCATTCCGGCGCAAGCCGGAATCCAGCGTGTAGGCAAGCGTGGCCCGTTGCTGGATGTTCAATGGTTCATGCTCCGAGTAGTAACAAACACCCAAGTGGCGCGCAATCTCTTCCGGTTGCCGACTAATACCTCGCCATCGACGGTTCTATTTCTTGCGCCCACGCACAGATTCCACCAGACATACTGCGAACATTCGTGAACCCATGGCCAATCAAATACGACGCCGCATCCAGACTTCGAATCCCCACGTGGCAGTACGTCACAATGAACGTGTCCTTGGGCCAACTGGCCATCATCTCCTGAACCAGCGTCTGCGTGGCTGGGATCGAGCCTTCGATCTTGGCGACGGCCTGCTCGTCCGCACCGCGCACATCGATCAGCCTCGGCGGGTTGTCACTGGCCAGCGCTTCAGAAACTTCCTTCACGCTGATCAACAGCGACTGCTCCTGCTCATGACTGGCTTGAATGTGGGCGATCACTTCGCCCACGTCTGCCACCTCATGTCGCTTCAACACGTCCCCCAGCCTCTCTTCCGGCGAAAACCCGCAACTGCTGCACCCGCCGATGTGATACTTCCGCATCAACGCCCGCTGCGCCCCGGGAAACGCCTGCAATGTCTCCGCCATTGTACTGTTCGCGCCAATCTGTGCCGTCGCCATCGTCAACTACTCCAAACTGTCGGCCAAAGCGCCCGAATTGCCGTGCGGTGGCTTTGATTATCCAAGCTCCGCGCCCCAACGTGCGAGACCCCTCGTCACGCACGCTTCGAGCCAATCCGTAAACCTGCGCACGACGTTCTCACGATTCTCGCCATATGTAAACTCAAAAGGAGACTCCGACAGCGGTGATATTTCACCGATCACTGTTTCTCCGGCTTCATCGGTTCGTCGAGAATAGGTCATACCCACACATGCGATGATTCCCGTATCTCCGCGCCCCTGAGCGTGTACCGAGAACAGAATCTCGGTTCGGACGTCCATCTGGATTGTCAAGCTGGCCCATGCCCGGTATGCGTGCAGATTCGCAAAGTAACCGAGTTTCTTGGCACACTGAATCGTCTGATGGTAGTTGTAATGCTCCTTCCCGCTGTTTCGCGGTCCGTCCGATGCATATGCCTTAAAGTCGCCTCCGCCTAGTGCTATAAACTCGCTGATTTCATTGGCCGCCTTTTCCAATCTCGAGAATATCGAACTCTGCAAGATGTCGCCCGTTTCCAGGACTGCCGTCTTTTTTGCAAGAATATCCGCTGTACGCCCTTCGAACTTCGCCCGAATGCTTGCCAGGACACCCACGTACTGACTCCGTTCCCGTAGAGCGATATTCCCGAGACTTAGCGCCTCTCGAATCACCTTGGCCTGGAGTCGTCCGAACAATGCCACAAGGTCACCGAGCTGGCCGGCATCCGCTTCACGTAGCGCGGCAAAATACGCCATCTTCTCTTCGCGCGTGACGACCAAGGGAAGCCAGTGTTCCTTTAGCAGTACAATTGTCGCCAGGCAACGAGCCATACGCCCGTTTCCGTCAGTGAACGGATGAATCTGAACGAATCGATGGTGTAGCCAAGCCGCCTCGATGTTTGCAGGTACGCCGTCTGCCACGTGAATGGCATGCAATTCAAGGAGGCGTTCGATCTCACTTTCGACCTGTTCGGGCGGGCAAAACTCATATCGAAATCCGTTCGGACCTTCCACGTTGTTGGGCATCTGCTTCCACTTGCCGTGTGAAAGGAGGGGCCTCACCGGATTACCCAGAGTATCACGCCCGTCATACGTATCTTGGTGCGTCGTTATCACTTGATGAAGTTGAAGCAAGTAATGCTTACTCAAAAGGCGATCACCTGCGACGAAGTTATAGAGTCCCTCTACGGCGGTAAACTGATCGTTAATTTTCTCTAGAACGACACTTGGGGCGTCGTCGACGTCCTCGTGCGAAAGTAAAGCGGCGTGCAACCCCTGCTCGATCAGAGTCTTGGTTGCGCCCGTACTGATGCGATAAATCTCCTCAATAGCTCCAGTCTCAATCGCCCATTGTCGCTTCAGTCGATCGAGGAAATAGTTCAGTGCACCGCGCTCCTCCATGTGGGCTTTTTGATCCTGCCAGACGGCAACCAGGCCCTCCGTCTGAGGATCCTTCAACGTCTCCCAATTTCTCGGAAGATCGTCGATCGGGCACCATTGGTGACTTTCAATGCCGGTCATGCATAAACATCCGTGCCAACATCACCCCACGCTGCCTTCCAAACTCACTTCCAGCAGCTTCTGCGCTTCCACCGCAAACTCCATGGGCAGTTCGCGGAAGACCTCCTTGCAAAACCCGTTGACGATCATGGACACCGCGTCTTCAGTCGCGATTCCTCGCTGGTTGCAATAAAAGAGCTGGTCTTCGCCGATCTTGGACGTCGACGCCTCGTGCTCCATGTGGGCTGTGCTGTTCTTGACCTCGATATACGGAAACGTATGCGCCCCGCACTTGTCGCCGATCAGCATGGAATCGCACTGCGTATAATTCCTCGCCTGCGACGCGCCCTTGTTGATCTTGACCATCCCGCGATACGTGTTCTGTCCGAACCCCGCCGAGATGCCCTTCGACACGATCGTGCTCCGCGTGTTCTTGCCGATGTGGATCATCTTCGTGCCCGTGTCCGCCTGCTGGCGATTGTTCGTCAATGCCACCGAATAGAACTCGCCCACCGAGTCGTCGCCTTGCAGTATACAGCTCGGATATTTCCACGTGATGGCCGAACCCGTCTCCACCTGCGTCCAGGAGATGTGCGAACGGGCGCCGGCACACTTGCCCCGCTTGGTCACGAAATTGTATATCCCGCCCTTGCCGTCCTTGTCGCCCGGATACCAATTCTGAATCGTCGAATACTTGATCGTCGCGCTCTCGTGCGCCACCAGCTCCACCACCGCCGCGTGCAACTGGTTCTCGTCACGCATCGGCGCGGTGCACCCTTCCAGATAGCTAACGTAGGCTCCCTCGTCCGCGATGATCAGCGTTCGCTCGAATTGTCCGGTGGACAGGGCATTGATGCGGAAATACGTCGATAGCTCCATCGGGCAACGCACCCCCTTGGGCACGTAAACGAACGACCCGTCCGAAAACACAGCCGAGTTCAGCGTCGCGAAGAAGTTATCCGAATAGGGAACCACCGAGCCGAGATACTTCTGAATCAACTCGGGATGCTCATGTACCGCCTCGGAAAACGAGCAGAATATAATCCCGATCTCGCTAAGCTTCTTCTTAAACGTCGTCGCCACCGACACGCTGTCGAACACCGCGTCCACCGCCACGCCAGCCAGGATCGCCTGCTCCTGTAGCGGGATGCCCAGCTTGTTGTACGTCTCCAAAAGCTTGGGATCGATCTCCTCCAGGCTCTTGGGGCGATCCTTGTCCTGCTTGGGCGCGGAGTAATAGATAATCTTCTGGTAATCGATCGGCGCGATCTTCAGATTAGCCCAAGTCGGCTGAGTCATGGTCAGCCAATGCCGATACGCCTGAAGCCGCCAGTCCAACATGAACGTCGGCTCCTCCTTCTTGGCTGATATGAACCGGATGGTCTCTTCGTTCAGTCCAGGAGGCGCGCTGTCCGACTCGATGTCCGTGTAGAACCCGTACTTGTATTCACTGTTAGCCCATCGATCGATGGTGCTCGTCGTCGCGGACGGCATAGATTTATTCTCCTCTTTAAGCCCCAACGAATCTTCGTGGGCTAACTTTCATCGACGTCCTGCCGGCCACGCGCTCGACCCGATCTACAACCAGGTGAACCGCCAACGTGAGTTCACGCGGCCACCCGCACGCCCGCCCGCACAAGATCAGCATTATTCATTCATGCGTCGAAAACGCGGCCAGCGTTTTCTGGTCGCCTGGCTTGATTCCGCAAAAAGCTCGTCCCCACCCTCGCGACGGCGCTAGGCCGAAAAGCTACTCCCGCAGCCGCACGACGACGTGGCATTGGGGTTGCTAAACACGAACCCCCGCCCCATGATCTCGTCCTTGAAATCCACCGTCGTCCCGTTCAGGTACAAAAAGCTTTTCGGATCGCAGATCACTTCCACGCCGTGCAGTTCCCACGATTCATCTTCCTCACGCTTAGACTCCGTTAGGTCCAGCGAATAACTGAATCCGCTGCAACCGCCGCCCTTGACGCCCACCCGGAGATACAGCTTCTGCGGACTGTCGCCGTTCGTCTTAGCGGATGAGCTTTGCTCCTCGATGATCTTGCTCACTTCCTTCGCCGCCAATTCCGTCAAATTGATTGCCATCGTTTTCGCTCCCTAAACGTATTTAGCCACAATTCCACTCGTCCGGATCAACGGGACGACAGACCCCAGCGCGCCTTCGGGCATCTCTCGGTCTTGCTTCGCCAATGCCAATTCAAGTTTCACTGGAATATCGTTGGCCACGATCTGATCCAGTGTAACTTGGCTCAAAAACGACCGCAGCAGATTATGAACCCGTCGAATCGGCGCTTTGATCGCACAATTAGGCTCCAAATCGCACCGCCGCAACTCGTCATTGACCGCCGAACCCTCCTGTAAATCCGGGCAGCACAGCGTCAAACGAACAGGCCCTTCCACCGCCTCGATCACGTCCGTCAGCGAAATCTCCGCCGGCGGTCGAGCCAGACCAAATCCGCCATTGGCCCCTCGTACCGATCGCACCAGCCCGGCATGGCCCAACTGGTTCAATATGTTCATCAACACAGGCAACGGAAGGTCAAGGTGGAAAGACAGCTTCCGAGCGCTCATCCGCCCCGCCCCGCTCGTAGCCATGTGCGTCAATGCGACCAGCGCATAGTCCGTTTTTCGAGTCAGCGACAGCACAGTTGTCCTTCCGAATTTCCCATCATTGCGCCTCCAAATAGATATATAAGACCAAATCGGTGAGCTTTCAAGATGGAATCATCACAAATTTGGTCTGAATTCCAATTCAGGACGCTAACGCGACAGTTATCGTGTTAAAATTTAATAAATAGCGTGTAAATGATGTCGCGGCCTGGCGTTGAACCGACAATCAGTGTCGCCCACCCGCACGACCTGATGTTACTCGATCGTAAGCGAAGGCGCCGTTGACGGCTGAAGATTTCGCACGCTGATTTGACCGGCGGTCGCTTTCGCCACAGCCTCAATCGATCGAGCCAGTTCCTGCTCGCCCTTGGTGAACGCCTGATCGAGGGTGCCGGCATCTGCGAATTTTCGCAGGTTCGCGTTCAGCGGGATCGCTCCCAAAAACGGCGTATCCAGCTCCCTGGCTGCCACCTCCGCGCCCCCATGATCGAAAATCTCGTCGCGATGGCCACATTTCGGGCAAATGTAGTAGCTCATGTTCTCGATGATTCCCAGGCTGGGGACATTAAGCTGCCGGTACATCATGATCGCTCGTCGGGCGTCCAACAGGGCCAAATCCTGCGGCGTGCACACCACCACCGATCCGGTCATGGGCAGCGATTGCGCCAGTGTCAGCGGCACGTCACCCGTGCCCGGGGGCAGATCGACGATCAAATAGTCCAGCGCTCCCCATGCGACCTGCTCCAGAAATTGCTTCACCACGCCGTGCACCATCGGTCCCCGCCAAATCAGCGGCTTGTCATGTTCGACCATGAAACCGATGCTCATCACCTTGACGTTGCCGGCTTGGATGGGCAGGATCATCTCGCCCTCAACCTGCGGCTTAGCCCCATCCACGCCCATCAACGTAGGGATCGACGGCCCGTAGACGTCGGCATCCATCAGGCCGACGCTGGCGCCTTCCCGATCAAGGGCCACCGCCAACAACGCCGCCACCGTGCTCTTACCCACGCCGCCCTTGCCCGCACCCACCGCAAACACGTTTTTCACACCGGGCAGGACGTTCCTCGGCATCGACGAACCCCGCACCGTTCCGCTGAATTCCACTTCGATGTGCGTCACGCCGGGCAGCGTTTCTAACGCAGCCTTGGTGTCCTTGGAAATCTGGTCTTTCAACGGGCAGGCGGGCGTGGTCAGCTCCACGTGGACCAGAATCCGCCCGCCGTCGATGCTCACGTTCTTGATCATTTTCAGCGACACCAGGTCCTTGTGAAGCTCCGGGTCCATGACCGTACGGAGTCGTTCCATGACGGCGTCGCGCGTGGGTGATTGCATCATCAAGATTCCAGGGAGTCCAACTCTACATGCCAAAATCATACCGGTCCCGCAAACCCGTTATAGCAGAACACGCCACTTTTTCCACAGGCCTGCTGGGGTCATTCGCGCGGGGAGGGCTCCTCCATGAACTGCATGTACTGGTTGATCGGGCGTCAGGAATGTGATATCATCGGGCTTGACGTAAGTCTTGACACGACTTGGAGCCGAGATACCACATGAATCCCATTCTCCCCGGAGCCATCGTGGCATTTCTTTGCTTTGCTGGGTCTTCCCCCACCGCAGACGACAATAAGACCGCGGAGAAACTTCGCGCTGCCTTGCACAAGGCGAACCGCCTCCTGGTAAATATCGCAGAAGCCGACGGTACTGCGGCGGAAACTATCCGGCATTCCAGGGTGTTTCAGGAGCCGCTGAAGGTGACTTTGAACGTGACCACGGTCAAGAACAACGACTGCGGTTGCCTCGTGGCCACCGGAAATCTCAGCGTCCGTCGCGGTCCTCCCGACCGTTACCGCACCCAAGACGAACAGCGGGAGACTGTAGAGATGGCTCAGAAAATGAGAAGACTCCGTTCGTTAAGAGCCCGGAAGTTGGGTGACATGAAACGCCGAAAAGCCGGGTGGGAATGGATTCGCCAATCGAAAATGGAGTTCGACAAGCGTATTGATCAGCTCCAGCGCGATCAGCAGCATAGGTACTTGCAGATTGACGCGTCGGTTGAAGAGCGAAGGACGGTAAGCGAGTCCGTTTCGGTTATGGTCGTCGTCCCCGCCAATTTGGCGCAAGGCGTAGACACAGCGAAACTCCTGTCGAAGATCCGCGTTGAATTCGTTGGGCTTGTTCGCAACTTCGAAGTAGCTCACGAACCCGAGCAGGTAGAAGCCAGCCAATTACGGATTGAGAAGGTGTACATGGAGGCGATTCGCTTTGACGACGAAGTTGCATCTGACGACACTGACGACACTGACGACACTGACGACGTTGCCGACGCTGAAGTCGTTGTCGACGTTCAGGAAATCGGGGATTCGGAGGACCTCGCGAACGCTGACGAGAGTGACGATGAGGACGCACCCTGACATGAAGTGTCTTGCGTCTCCAGACTACTATAGGTACGCCTAACGCGGTCACAACACTACGACCGGAGAGCGGTGAATCATGACCCAATTGGCTGAACGAGATTGTGTCCCCTGCAAAGGTGGTGTGCCGCCGTTGTCGCTGGACAAAATCAAGGACCTCCTCACACAATTGGCCGGGGGCTGGTCCATTGAGCAAGGCTGTCACCTGACAAGGACGTTCAAGTTCAAGGACTTCGTCGAGGCACTGGCCTTCGTCAATCGCGTAGGGGCCATGGCGGAACAGCAAGGCCACCATCCCGATCTGCACCTGTCCTGGGGACAGGTCGTCGTGGAAATCTGGACGCACAAGATCAACGGCCTCACCGAATGTGATTTTGTCTTCGCAGCCAAGGTGGACGAGCTGTCCGGCCGATGATCCCGGCTGCGAAACGCGCTCGACAGTCGGCGTGGGCATCCGCTCGTGCCCTCGCCCGCTGCACCGGCTAACATCTCGCCGTGTCCGACGTGTCTCCATCGAAACCCATCGATCTGATCGTCGTTGGCGGCGGCGCAGCCGGTCTGGCCACCGCTATCTTTACGGCACGTCTGCGGCCCCAATTCAACATCGTCGTGCTCGACGGCGCCCGGAACATCGGCGCCAAGATACTCATCTCCGGAGGCGGGCGGTGTAACGTCACGAACGTGTCGGTGACGGCGAACGATTTTTGCGGCGGCAGCCGACACGTCATTCAACGAATCCTCAACGCCTTTCCGGTTGGCCAAACGCTGGCGTTCTTCCGCGAAATCGGCGTTGCCCTCCACCCAGAGGAACACGGCAAACTTTTTCCCGATACAAGCTCGGCGCGAACGGTTCTTGAGGCCCTTCTTCGCGAAATCCATCGCCGGCACGTCAACGTTCTCCCCGCGCACCGCGTGTCGGCCATCGAAAAGCATCATGACCTTTTTCGCGTGACCACCGAACACGGTACGATGCTCGCTCGACAGGTGGTGTTGGCCACCGGCGGAAGATCGCTTCCCAAGACCGGCAGCGATGGCCAAGGATATGACTTCGCCTCGGCGCTGGGTCACTCCATTGTTCCCACTACGCCGGCCTTGGTGGCGCTCAATCTTGCCGGCGACTTTCACGCGGCTCTGACAGGTATCGCACATGACGTTGTCGTCACCGTCGCCCACGGCGAAGGGCGGCCCATTCGTCATCGGGGTTCGCTGCTTTGGACACACTTTGGAGTCAGCGGGCCGGTCATTCTGGACGTTTCCCGACACTGGCATCGGGCGGCCATCGAAGCACGAGAAATCGTCCTCTCCGTCAATTTTCTTCCCGATACGGATTTCACGGCGGCGGAAAAACCGTTTCTCGACGCCGCATCGCAAGCCGCTCGCACTTCGGTCCGCGCCCTGCTTTCAAATCCGCTCCCGGCGCGAGTGGCGGATGCCCTGTTGCGGCATCTCAACCTCGATGGGACGATTCCACTGGGTCATTTCCCACGTGACCAACGACGGCGACTGGTCCGCGCGATGATCGACTGGCCGCTCCCGGTGATGGACAGTCGCGGATATCGATTTGCAGAGGTCACGGCTGGGGGCGTCCCGCTGACCGAGATTCTTCCCGACAGCATGGCATCGCGACGATGTCCGGGGCTTTTCCTGGTCGGCGAAGTCCTCGACGTTGATGGACGGATCGGCGGTTTCAATTTTCAATGGGCTTGGTCGAGCGCGTGGGTCGCTGCAATTGGCCTGACCCGCGGTTATTGATCTTGGAACGGTTGAATCACTGATCCGCGACCAAGTCTTTCACGAGCCGCGAGCGCGAAGCGAGCGGTCCCCCGCGTCGGGTGGCCCACCTCCATTGGAGGTAGGGGAGCCGATGACTTACGCTCCCCGTCATGCCCGCCCATGCCGTCATTCCGGCGAACGCCGGAATCCAGAGGTCCGGTAGCCCGATAGCGCCTGCTTCGTGAACCCGCCGACCACCGATCGGGTCGGATTCATCCTGTCAATCTTGTAAATCCTGTCAATTTTTGCGCGGGTGCCCCATCCATCGCGAAGCGATGGGTGGGGTCTCGATGATCGGCATTCGGAGAATTTCGAATACGCAAGCCGACTCCGGGTCCATCATCGCCACTTGTGGCCTTGTTGCTGATCCCGTCAAGGGGTATGCGTTTCAGATTCAGAATTCGTTGCCGCCTCCAGAGGCTCCATGCCCGCGCGAAGCAGGTACGGATTCAACCCCGCCACCCAATTTCCGCCCAGGCGATCCATCGGCAGACCGCTCAGCACAGTGACCAACTTCTTGGCAGCCCCCTCGTCACCTGACTGCCATAGCTGCCCGACAGTGTCGAATACCAAACCCGACAAAACATTCCGCGTCGGCTCGTCGACCTTGTCCATCGCAGCCAGAAACGCAGTCGCAAATTGACTCCGATCTGGAACCTGAAGAATCGCCTTCACCAGCGACGTTGCGTTTTTCGTCGCGCGTTGGGGATCTACCGCGGCATAGTGTTCCACCACTGCCTGAAAATGAGTTGCAGCCTCGGCGAAATTTCCGTTGGCCAGTTGGACTTCCGCCAGTTTCTCCCGGGCCAGAATCAATTCGGGCGGCGGAGCACCGTTCGTCGTCCAGTCATCCACCATCGTCCGCAACAGAAGCAGCTTCTTGTCGGGCATTCGTTCCATCCGATCCGCCCACTGAAGCTTGCTGGCCGGCGTGGAACGAGATAGCAAAGCCTGAAAGGCGTCCCAGGCTGCCTGCCGCACACCGTCATTGGATTCGACGGCCGCACTCAACCGATTGAACATCGCCTCGAGATTACTCTCCGTGCCCAAGGCGCCGACCGCCTCAGCCGAAAGTTGTCGTACGCGGGGATCGACGTGCGTCAGAAGATTGAGAAGTCGATCCATTTGATCAGTCGCTCCCAGAACGCGAATGCCCCGAATGGCTGCGAGAACAAGTTCCGGCTCCGCTGCGAGCAGATGATCCACAAACGAGGTCTTGAAACTGTGGTCACCAATCATGGCCATCGCCCCCAGCAGCGCTTCACGCACGCTGACCTCTTCGGGGGGTAGGTCACTGAGCCGGTTGGCAAGCGGTGCGATGGCCGGAACGATGGTCTCCGTGTCGACTCGACCGCTTGCACCCAGAATCCCGATCGAGCGAGCGGTTTCGCGGATCAATCCCGGAGGAGTCTTCGAATTGTTCAGTATCTCTACCAGCACCGGAATGGCCAGCGGGTTGTCGAGTCGGCCCAGCACGCGCGCCATCGTCGCGCGGACCTCGGAATCACGCTCCGTCGAAAACAGACTCAGCACCATTTCCGCATCAGCCGGATCCCTCAACGCACCGCTGATTCCCAATGCTTCAATCCGTACGGCTGCGCTGGGATCGCTGAAGAGCTTCTTGACGGAGTCTCGAATCTCCGGACCCGGCGGATTGCCCTCGACGATCTGCGTCCGGACGATCTGAAGGGCGAACAAACGAAACTCCGCCACTTGGTCGCTGAGCCATTGTTGAAGCTTGGCGTCTTTCTGAGCCTGTTGCGGAGTCAGTTGATAAATGGTGGTCAATAGGTCACCCAGTCGTTGTGCGACCAGTTTATCGCGCGCCTGCCCTTCTTGTCGCAAACGCTGAATTTCCAACGACATCGCCGCGTTTTTCTCGTCGGCCAAATCCAGTCGATCGCGAAGCCAATCCTCCTGTGTCATGGCGCTTTTCTTGCGCCACCATGCTTCCCACGCGTTCGCGTCAAAACCATAATCCACTCGCGCCGCGGGACGCAACGATCGAACGACTTGCTCCACAATTCGCCCATCACCGGACCGAATCAAATCGATGAGCTGTTGAACGGTGGCCTTGCTATCGGTCGCCAGCGCCAGTGCGTCGATCGCTGCCAGGCGCTGACGCATGGGCTTCTCCGTATTCCCCGCCAACGCGCCAAGCTTCTCCGATACCATGCCGCTCCTGAACGTGTTCAACGCCGCCGCAGCCGCAACCGACAGTCGGTCGTCAGCGTTCCCAAGAAGCGCCAACAGCGGATCCACCATTCGCGGGTCCGGCGGAGAACTCGGTGTTTGATTCAGCCGGGCCAGAACTTCGCAGAGATAAAATGCACCGCCGGATTCAGCTTTGCCCGACAAAATTCGAATAGCTGCTTCAATATGGGACGGTTTATTGTCCCGTAACAGCAATTCCGCACCGAACCGACGAGTCTCCGGATCGTTCCGCTCGCTCGTAACCATGAAAACAATGCGGTCCAATTCTTCGAGTTGTCCAGACGGCGAACCGTCCGGAGTTGTTCCCCCATCTTGAATCTGAAGGGCGGGGAGAATCAATGGCAGCAGCCAGATTAATCGACTGATAAGCATGAATCGTTCATCGCCTCATGTGTGACTGTCCGCTTCCAACTTACCATTCGACTGGCGACTTTGTTGATTCGTGTCCGGAGACACCTTCGCATCCTAATGACTTGCCTGTCGCTATCGGAACCCCTGTTAGGCCCTAGCCTTAAACCCGCGGTGGCTCAACAGTTAACAACATGGGGCTTGCCGACCGGTGTTGGCCCGATTGGCAAAATCCCGGCAAACAAAACACATCATAGTGTTGTTGAGAGATTATGGCCACGATCCTCGCCATCCCGCGATCGGCTCCAACCCCATCAGCCTGCTTCATTGACCGCCTGCCAGGCTCGATTACCATGCGGCGGCCATGAAAAGATCCGTCCCATGTGTGCTGTTGATGAGTTGGTCGGCGACCGGCTGCGTGACGACCGGAAATATCGAGGCCATCGAGCCGGAGCCAACCGTCGCCGCCGCCAATATGGATCGCGTGGCCCTTTGGGAGGCGTTCAAATCCGCATTGCGAAGCCGAGGATTCCAGCTTGATCTGGTCGATGAGCGAACCGGGCGCCTAACCACCCGGCCGGTGACCAGCCAGCATTTCTTCGAATTCTGGCGACATGACGTCGTGTCGGCCCGCGATCGTTGGGAAGCGTCGCTGTGTTCCGTGCGTCGTACGGCGGAAATCACCCTTGAATCATCACCCGACAGCCCCCAAACCGAGCGATTCACCGTCACGGTTCGCGTGGAGCGAATCTCCGAGCCCGATCGGCAAGTGAACAATTCCGCCGCGGTCTTTCAATTTTTCGCCAATCTCCTGCCCGCCACGCGGACGGGCAGGACGATCACGGATTCCGATACGAATTGGGTCGAGATGGGGCGTGATGCGGACTTGGAGCAGCAAATCCTTACCGATATACTGGGACGCGTCGAGATCGGCCCCGGTGCCGCAGACGAAACGTCCGTGCCGAATCACCGAGGTTGACTCGCTTTCGAGCATGAAGTGTGACGGGGATTGTGCGATGTGGAGTGCCGACACCGCCGCAAATCGGACCAGATCAAGAACGAAGTTAGGATCGCGGTCAAGATGGCCGTCGATCATCGCCCTTGCCCTCAGCGCGGTCTTGGGAGGTGTCGCCGGGACACGCGCGGAAGATCCCCATTCGCTTCATCGTCTCGCGGGCGGCATTTGTCTGGACGTCCTGCCCGCCGACATTGCACCGTTCTTCCGGCGGGAATCTTCGCGCTTCTTGGATCACATCGTCGAACCGGCAACGCAATGGCCCCAGGATCGGCAACTGCGAAGACGAAACGATTGGCACCGCTGTCCGGTCGATCTGGAGGCTGTTGACCAATCGCCGCGGGATCGGCTGCGTGCGTTCCTGGCCTTCCCGCGAGATCACACCGAAGCCGTCCGACTCTATCGCCGACAGGGGCGTTCCCAACGAGGTTCCCTTCCCTGGGCCGTCGAGGAATGCTTCAATGATCTGGTGACCGCGTTTCGTGATGCGGATGCTGCCACCGTTTTGCAAAAGGCCGGGCACCTCGCCCACTTCGCCGCGGACGTGGCTGACCCGTTCCGCCTGACCGCAAACGACGACGGATCGGATACCAACAATCTGGTGATTGGTTTTGTCCGCGGCATCCACGCCGACGACGTCATGCACTGCCCCCATGAACGGCACACCGTCGGTTTGCTGAATCGTTTCGGAGAACATTACGCCGACGACGTTTCAGTCTCCACCGCCGACTACAGGCCCATTCGCGAACCGTTGGCAGCCGCCTTTGCCGCGATGCAGGAATCACTCGCTGATCTTGATGAATTGCTCGCGGCGGACCGGGACACCTGCGCCGTTCTCGAAATCGTGGATCGCCCGACGTTTGAATCGGCGGCGGGTGACTATTTCGCCGCGGTGGACAGCCGGTGCGGCCCCATCTGGACCAAGCACATCCAATTGGGAGCGGTTTTCGCCGCAAATCTCATCGGCGGGGCTTGGCAGGCAGCGGGCCAGCCGACCATCGAATCCATCGAATCGAGGAAGTTGGCCGTCGAAGGCCAGCACGAATCAACCCAAGCGGCATCGTCCGGCGCGTTCATCGGCAGTCGCCACTCCAATATCTATCACCGCGTCGATTGCCAATTCGCCCGCCAGATTGCGGACGACAATCTCGTTCGCTTCAAGTCGGCCGCCGAAGCGCAACGCGATAATCGCCGAGGCTGCAAAGCCTGCAACCCGTAACAAAGTCCATCGTATCGCCACAGAGCCCGCCCCGCCGCCGCAAAGGCACACCAAAGTCGTCGTCACTGCCCCCTGCCGATTGAAAAACCGAGTGAGCGCAAAAAAATAGAAGGTGCGGCCGTGGCGGAACGCACCTTCCATTCAAGAATCACTCGTTCCTTCGGGAACGATTGGGCTAGTGTCTCGGTGTCGGTCGACTGCCGTGGCGTGAGCCGCGCCGGTCACCACACTACCCACCAAGAAACCGATTAGCACATGCTAACGCTTCTTGGTTTTACTTTTCTTGGCGGCTTTCTTCTTGCCGGCTTTCTTCTTACTGCTTTTCTTCGCTGTTTTCTTCGCCGTCTTCTTTGCGGCTTTCTTGCGTTTCTTCGCCATTGAAGATCACCTCCTTTCTGCTGGGAATCGTATCTTTCGTCGGAAGGCTGTCAAAAGTTTTTTTGCAATTTCTGCGAACATTTCAATCCCGCGGTCGGAAGCGCCGTTGTCCGCACGAGTCCATTCGCCGATCAAACACGCGACCCGCCGGCTCGACATCGCCTTCGTGTGAACAATTCTAAACGTCAAGTTGCCCGAACGAGTCCCGCGCAGCCGTGAACGACACGACTCGCCTGTCGGTGCCACTATACGGCACTCGAATCGATCGCGCTCCATGATTGTCGTCGAGACCATCACCACGCATGGGAATATCGGCAAATCACCAGAACCGGCTTTTTGGCACGTTTCCAGACGTTTTACGATGGTTGGCCCGATGCCGCCGCGGAACCGGTGACACGTCACCACGTGTGAACACCCACGCCGTTCAACCGGCTTGAATTCCCTTCCCTACCAAGGGTTCATGCATGGCGCGTTTGGAAAGTTCAACTTCGATTCCAACGTCAAGGCAAGAATCAGTTGCGATGTACCGTGTGTTTGAAATGTCAGCGCCGCCCTTCCGCGCGCGCCTTGCGAGTGCTTCCCAAACCGGGACGGCAGGCAAAAAAAAATTCAAAAAAATTTTGACACAAGGGTGCGCTCGTGACGAGACGGGAAACGATTTGTCCGTTTCGAAACGTTGGCCAAGCGACAGCAGCGTTGCATTGAAGAAGATGAATTCAATTTTCCGACGTGACGAATCGATCGCTTCCGCTCGCCTTCCGCAATCAGGAACACGCCGTGCCGAACGCGTTTACGGTGAAATGATTTTCACGATGCGGCCCTGCCCATCGCCGACACCGCGGTCCACGATGTACAGCTCGCCATCCACGTCCTGCCCGAATGAAGAAATGTGTTCGATGGCGCCCGCGCCTGCGAGCGAACTCAAGACAGCCGTGATGGATGCGACTCTTGCGACCACTCCATCCTGACGTTGCAAAGCCCACATGTTTCCGGATACGAAATCCGCGAAGAGATACCAACCCCGCAACGAGTCAATCAACGTACCCCGATAAACGTATCCACCGGTGATCGAAGCCCCGTGAAGTATATCGTGCGGGTATTCATGGATCGGCCCAGTCAGCGATGAATCATTGCAATCGCACCCGCTCAATTGCGTGCAGAAGGTTCCCTCCAGACACCGCCAGCCATAGTTTTCGCCACCCGCGCGTCCCGCGGGCTGAAAATTGACCTCCTCGAACACGTTCTGCCCCACGTCGCCGATGTACAGGTCCCCCGTTTCACGATCGAAGCTCAATCGCCACGGATTACGAAGCCCATAGGCCCAGATTTCGTCCCTTCCGTCTCGACCCACGAACGGGTTGTTCGGCGGAATCGCATAGGGTCGATCCGCAGACGCCCCGTCCACGTCCACACGCAGTATTTTCCCCAGCAGGACGTTCACATCCTGCGCCCGGTTTTGCGGATCGAATGCCGACCCGCCGTCGCCCAGTCCGATGTACAACATGCCGTCAGGGCCAAATGCGATCGTCCCCCCGTTGTGGTTGGAAAACGGTTGTTCTAACGACAAGATAACCAAACCGCTTACCGGGTCAGCCGATTCCGCATCCACCGACCGAATCCGTTCGACGGTGGTCGCACCGCCGGTATCGGTGTAGTGCACGAAAAAGTGTCTCTCGTCCGGATCGCCAGGCCTGCCGTGACGCGGATGAAACGCCATCGAAAACATTCCCTGTTCACCATTTCCGCGAAACCCACCACTGACGCGGTCGGAGATGTCGAGAAAGGGGTCGTCAGCGACGCGGCGGGAGGCAAGGTCGATTACCCGAATGACGCCGGGCTGCTCGATCACGTATAGGCGAGTGGGGTCGTCCGGCGCGCACGCTACATCGACGGGCCGATCTAACCCGGTCGCCACCAGTTCTAGGCTGATACCGAAATCGACGGTCTCACCAACGGAGGGTGGATCCGTGGGCGTACAGCCCGCGATCGTTCCGATGGCGAGAATGAAAACGCCACACTGACATGCCGATGATTTGAAAATCGCCGATGGCCGGCAAGTCCTTTCATACACTTAGAACCCCTAACAATTTCAGAGCCGCGACCGTGAGGGAGCGGTCTTCCTGTCCTTTCGAATAGCAGGTCGCCGATTGGGTTAGGCGCTCTTAAACATTTCTACTTGGCGCGATCCACGTAGTCGCCCGTACGGGTGTCCACTCGGATTCTCTCGCCAACTTCGATAAACGGAGGCACGCGAACCTTGGCCCCGGTCTCCAGCACCGCCTCCTTCATCTGATTGGTGGCCGTCGACCCCTTCACGACCGGGGGGGCGTCGGTCACTTCCAGTTCCACGACGTGGGGCAGTTCCATGTCGACGAACTTCCCGTCACAGATCGTCGCGGTGACTTTCTCGTTCGGCTTCAGAAATGGCAACGCATCGCCCATCACGTCCGACTCGACGGGAATCTGCTCATAGGACGACGTGTCCATCAGGATCAAACGTTCACCTTCCCGATATAGAAATTCATATTCCTTGGTTTCGACGAAAGGCACCTCCAACCGTTCGTCCACCGTGAATCGAACGTCCTGAATCACGCCCGACTTGACGCTCTTGAGCTTCGTCTGCATGTAGCTGCGCTTGTTGCCCTTGGCCACGTGTTGGGCCATGTGAACCACGCAAACGTCATTATTGTAAATGACCGTCTTCCCCTTGCGTAAATCGACGGCTTTGATCATTGCTGACACTCCCACCCGCCGATTCCGAACCGCCCCACAAGCGGTGCTCGCATCGACTTACCGGCATGATCCCAAATCCCCCGTCAGCCGTCAAACGGCGGGTTTTTCGCTCGCGAGCCGTAGCTCCGTGACGGCATCGGCGGGTTTCCCCCGTCCGCCCGGCAAGCGGCCAACCCCACGGCGGCGGTGGCCGGGGGACGCACTACTCGGCGGTCACTTCCACGTTGTGCAATCGCGCACCGTTGATTTCGCGGGCCTGCAAGCGAATGGGTCGGCCCGAAAGATCGGCGGCGCTATTGAAAACGTACTCAACGGTGGCTCCGCGCCCGGGCGCGAGGTCCTTGATGATTCGATTTTGCCGGGGCCGACCGGGGGCGATGGCGTAGGTCCGGAAATTCAGGTTGGTTTCACTACGGTTGGTGACCGTATGACTGACCACCAGCTTGTTCCCCTCGTAGAAGGCCATGCCCCATGCATCAAGATCGGACGGGCCCAGGTGTACCTCGATCGGCACAACCAGCGCGTAGGCGTCCCCGGCGTTGAGATCGAATCGTACGTTGACGATTTTTTCGCCGGCGGTGGCGGCGCGGTCGATGCGAAGCTCGAACGAAAAGGACCGCGTCTCGTTCGGCGCCAGCGAGAAATCCACATGTCGCGGGCGAGCCTCCCAACCGTCGGGAAATTCCGGATGGGCCGTGCCGGTGACGGCCATCGAATGCGGATTGAAGATGTGCAGTTCGACGGCTAGGGAGTTGATGCTGGGCACCAGACGCGAAGGAGAAAGTTTCAGGGCCGAGTGAAACTCGATCAGCCAGCGATCGACACGGTCAATGTAAATGGGATCGGCGTTGAGACGCACGATATGTCGGCCATCTTCCGACCGCCTGAGCGGCGAGGATCGTCCCCACATATCGAATTGGCGTTTCGCGCCTCCCAGTTGTATCTGTTCGTCACGTCCGACTTCGCCGACATCGTCGTTCCACAGCGCCAGCGTGGAATGCAGGCCGGAATGAAACGCGACGGCACTGACGCCGGGCGCGATGTAGACCGGTTGACCGGAATTTGCATCGCCGAAAAGATGCGTCAGCGTTCCCAGCAGGACATATTCGGGATCGGTTTCAGTGATGACACCGTCCGGCCTGGCCCGCGAACGCCAGGGTTGCGAGACGTAAACGGTGCGAGCGCCGCTCTGTCTGGCCCGGAGCAGACGCTTGCACCAGTCTCGCCAAACGCTGCGCGATAACACGCCGTCGCTCGCCGGAGTTTCGACAAAGACTGAATCCACGGGCCAACCAACTTTCCGGTATTCGCGAACGTGGTGCATGAATTGTGACGGCGATACATGGCTTCCCAAGGTCAAACAGACTTCGTCAACGGCGTCCGATGGTTGCACCGGCTCCCACATAGCGGAAGCGGGAATCGTCAACTGGGCCGCAGTGGTCAGATTGGCCATCTCGTCGCGAATGAGTTGTACCGCGGCGGGCAGTCGCGGATCGGCCACGACGACTGCATCCGCGTCGGGACCGACCTGCCAAGACCGTAAAACGCTCGAATAGGGCGCGACCACCCGTCGTAGATGCGGCCCCCACGCGGCTGGGTCGTCTTCGATCAACGACAACAGCGACCGCGGAAACGCTCCGGCGGCGCGAGCGAGGTCCGACGGCGAACCGACCAGCACACCAGTGATCCGCACCCGGGCTTTAAGCAGTTCATAGAGCAATCGGTCGGTGTTGACCGGCGCGTCAGCCAGATCCGGCACATCAGCGGAACCAGACCACACGGGGATTTTGAGGGCACCGGCGCGAAGGCGCTTCAACATCGAAAGTTCGGTCAACGGATCGGATCGATCAGCGGGGTTAAGCACAATGCCAAACGCCGGCGCCAAGAATCGCGGGTCGGCGGCGTCGAACGCGGCTGAATCGATCACCGCGAATTGAAGCGAGCGGCTGGCGATTTCCAGTTCAGCGTCGAAGACTTCCAATCGCGCTCGAAACATGCCCTGGCCAAGGGATTCAAGTGGTAGAATCGTGGTCCGTTCCATGTGGCCTACCGCGGGGCCCATCTCTCGTGTCAGAATGTTACGGGCGTCGATGTCAAGGATGGTCAACTGAGCCCGCAAGCTGGACATGTCGGAATCGGCAACGCGGGCGACGAGGCTGCCATGTTGGCCGTCAGAAGCCTCCCCGTCCGATATTTTCAGCGTGAGATTCGGCAGATGGTGGACTTGAATGTCGTCAAACCACGCCCGCCCGTGCACGTCGAAATGTGCGATGTGGCGATTCGAGGTCGGTGCAGTCTGCCACACGTTTTCCTGAACGACCCAGGCCGTCAGTCCGATCGTTCGCGCTTCGGGCGGCCCAGCCCGCAGAAAAACCTCGACCGCCTGCCATTCATCACCCCGGTCGGAAACAAGTTTGCTGAATAGCTGAGTATGGGCAATCGGCAGGCGATCCGCGTCGATGTAATAGGCGCTGAGTGCGGCACGCGCGTGGCGAAGCTCAGCACAGCGGATCCACCCGGTAACGACATAGTTTCCCAGCGGACTGACGGGAGTATCGGGGCCTGCATATCGAAATGCGACGTTACGACCGTTGCAGGTCAATCGGAGCGACGGCGGGTCGTCATGCCCCACGGCATCGTCGAATCCCCCCTCGGCGAATTTGGGAAACTCCGTTCCGTCAAATGGCGTCCAGTATTTTGGCCAATCTTCCAGATTCCCATTGAAACGTTCGTTGAAGTCGAATTGATGAAGCAGGCGACTCGATGGCCCTGACGTCGCCTGATCATCAGCGCCGACGGACGCGGTTAACGTCGCGCACACAACCATTTTCAGGATAAGTGCCATGCGTAGCAGCCTCGTCTTGTAGTGGCTTGATCCACCCGCGTTTTATCGGCGAAGCCATGTCTTCGTTTGATATAGTCGGCCATTGAAGGGCCGGTAGGGGTCAATTCTGTACGATTTCGCCCCGCGACCCTGGACGCGACCAAGGCGGGAGCGTCCAGTATGGCATACGGACGACGCAGTCCATTGCATTCGAACCGCGCCACTACCTCCAGAAAACATCTGTTCAGGGAGCGGAAGCACCGCCAAACCGTTTCAATCGCGTCCGATCATCCATTGGACCGGGTCCAGATCGGTGGATATGATCCGAAGGACGATCCGCGCGGGCCGCAGTTTGCAGAACGGGGTTGTGGATGAAAACTGTCCATCTTTTCGCCATCTCGTTATGGGTCGCCCTCGTTCTAGCCTCGATTGCGAAGTCACAGGGTCCCATATCCCAATATCGCCGTGACAACGCCCACGTGGATTCATTGCGTTTTTCACGCGGGCAGGTTGAAAAGGCCGCTCGTCATGTGCCAACGGTCATCGATGGAGCAATCACCAGGGCGTTGGCTGACGGTGATCGCAGCATCGCAACCGTCTGGGTATTTTTCGCCGACAAAGGCGTCGGTTCCGACGAGCATCTGCGCCGATGTCTGATCTCCGCAGAAGAGTTATGCGGTGAGAAGGCGCGCCATCGCCGCTCGCTACGACGCAGCCGCCCCGGGCTGGTGGATTTTGACGATTTGCCCGTCGTCGAGGAATACGTGCGTCAGGTGACGGCCACGGGCGCCCGCGTCCGAACCGTCAGCCCATGGCTAAACGCGGTCAGCATAGAAGCCGACCGTTCGCAGATAGATGCCCTCGCACGATTGCCCTTCGTTCGACGGGTCAAGCCGCTGGGCTTGTCAGTGCGAATCGACCCCATTGACGAATCCATCGTGACCCCCGCACCCCTATCATCTGCCGGCGGGTTTTATGGCAACGCGACCGATCAACTGACCCAGATCAACATCCCCGCCGCCCATTCCGCGGGGTACACGGGCGCGGGCGTCATCATCGGCGTTTTGGACACCGGCTTCAAGCGGTCGCACGAAGCGTTCAATGTGCCGGGACACGTGCTAAACGTCCTGGGGGAGCGGGATTTCGTCAACGATGATTTCAACACCGATGTCGAGGCTGGCGATATATCCACCCAACATTCGCACGGCACGCAGGTTTTAGCCACCATCGGAGCCTACAAGCCCAACACGCTGGTCGGCGGTGCATTCGATGCATCGTTTTACCTGGCCAAGACGGAAGACATCGGAAGTGAAACGCCCATCGAGGAGGATTACTACGTCGCAGCATTGCAATGGCTGGAAGTCAACGGAGCCGACGTCGTGACCAGCTCGCTTGGCTACGTCGACTGGTATTCGCAGTCTGATCTTGACGGGCAAACAGCCGTTACAACCATGGCGGTCAACATCGCCACCGCCAACGGTTTGGCCTGCGTCACAGCCGCGGGAAACAATTTTCATGATTCCAATCCGTTGACCTCCCATTTGATCGCACCTGCGGACGCGTTTGACGTCATCACCTGCGGCGCCGTCGATTCATCGGGCAACACGGTTTTTTTCAGCAGCGACGGACCGACCGCCGATGGCCGAGTCAAACCGGAATTCATGGCCCGCGGGTTAACGACGGCCACCATCAGCTCGTCCAGTGATACCGCCTACACAACAAACAGCGGAACGTCATTTTCGACACCGTTGATCGCGTCGGGAGTGGCCCTGATCGTTCAAGCCCACCCCGATTGGACCGTGGCACAGATTCGGTCGGCGCTCAAGCGAACCGCGTCGGGTTACCTGGCCAACGGCACGTTCGACCCCAATTTTGTGCGGGGTTACGGCATCGTCGACATTCTGTCAGCCATCGAGATTGAATTCATCGCCGATGGTGATGCGGACGGTGATACGGACCTTGACGATTGGGAAGGCTTGCAAACTTGTTTGGGCGGCCCGGCAGTGACCGTCAATTCGGGATGTGACGGTTACGACGTGGATAGCGACGGCGACGTCGATTCGTACGACGTATCGAGAATGATGGAAGGTTTTACCGGTCCTTGGTAGCGCGAGAACACGCCTGGCAGCCTTCCCAAGGCATTTTGAATGATTGCTAATCCCCTGGTCTATCTGCGATGAATGCTTGATTGCCAAGGGCTGGTTTGCTAGCATTCGAGGAAGTGAAATTCGCGTCGCGCGGCATCGACTGAAGACCTGACCAGGCATTCGATGCACCGCGCGATCGTCAACCGGAGCACGCATCATCATGTCAAAGATCATCCAGCGTGCCAGCACGTTCGTCCGTTCCGAAGACGGGCCGACCGCCGTGGAATACGGCGTTATGCTAGCGCTGATTGTTGTCGCCGCCATTGCCGCCATCTCGCTCCTCGGCCAAAATGCCGCGGACATGATGACCAGCGTGGCCGAGGACATTGAGATCAGCGATTAGTCTGGCGGTCGAATTCGCATTCCCCGCTAATCTTGATTGGTAGCTGGTCACGCCCAATCCTGATCCACGCGCGACCGGAATTCTATTATGGGCCTACGTTTCTACGGTTCGATCAACAGTTGCCGGTGTCAACGACGGTTTTCGCTTGCCTGGGGTCTGTTAGCGACGGCGTTGCTGGCCGCCGCATCGCCGGGCCAGGTCATCGACGTGGACGGCGATGGAGTGGTCAACGTTAATGACAATTGCCCGACGACCCCCAATCAGGATCAATTGGACGCCGATTTCGATGGTCTGGGTTCCGCATGTGACAACTGTCCCAACGCGCCCAACGCGAATCAGCGCGACGTTGACAATGACGGCGTGGGGGACGTCTGCGACAACTGCCCGTTGATCGCCAACGCAGACCAGTCGGATTCTGATAACGATGGTGTTGGCGACGTTTGCGATAATTGCCCAAGCCTCGTCAATCCCGATCAATCCGAATCGGACGCAGCCACGTGTGACACCCGCGTCGGTGACGTCGATACTGACGTCGAGGATGATCCAGTGCCGGAAGACGATGGCGAAATAATCGAAGATGATGACCCCGCCGAAACCGAAATGGAACCCCCGGGCGACGCCGGCGAGGAACCACCAGACGATCAAACGGCTGAATCCGGTAGCATTGCTGAACCGGAAGTCAACGATAGTGGGTTCGCCTCGCCGCGGGGATTCGATGAACTATTGGCGCTGGCCTGCGGCGGTGTGGGAATCGTTTTCATACCTGTGATGATGTTGGGTTTGGTCATCCTGCGTGCGTCGGCGACTTGAAAACAGGCGGAATCTCCGCGATATGCCGATGTAGTCACGGATCGGGCAACGTGAAAGCGGTTTCAGCGACGATGGTTTCAGCGG
Organism: uncultured Phycisphaeraceae bacterium; assembly: GCA_964424105.1. Classification (GTDB taxonomy): domain Bacteria; phylum Planctomycetota; class Phycisphaerae; order UBA1845; family UBA1845; genus CAYRHJ01. Next base: position 146,363 of record CAYRHJ010000026.1, read on the forward strand.
CTATGGTTTCAACGATGGTTTCAGCTATGGCGGGTTCGGCGGCGATGATTTCGGCGGCGATGATTTCAGCGAACGCGGTTTCAACGAATTCGCCGCGTCGATGATTCATGGAGTGGTCCCATGCGGGTATTGGTGACGGGCGGTGCGGGGTTTCTGGGCAGTCATCTGTGTGATCGTCTGCTGGCCGACGGACACGACGTCATCGCGCTGGACAATCTATTCACCGGATCCAAAGCCAACGTGAATCATTTGTGGCGTCGTCCCGATTTCGAATTCATACGTCATGACGTGGTGCAGCCCATCCTTCTGGAAGTCGATTGGATTTTCAATCTGGCCTGTCCGGCTTCGCCGATCCACTATCAGCACAACCCCGTCAAAACGGTCAAGACGTCGGTCATGGGCACGCTGAACATGTTGGGATTGGCCAAGCGCGTCAACGCACGAATTTTGCAGGCGTCAACCAGCGAGGTGTACGGTGATCCGACGGTGCACCCGCAAGACGAAAGCTACTGGGGGAATGTGAATCCGCTGGGACCGCGAAGTTGTTATGACGAAGGCAAGCGGGTAGCCGAGTCGCTGATGATGAACTATCACCGCCAAAACGGCGTCGACGTTCGCATCGCGCGGATTTTCAATACCTATGGGCCGCGGATGGCGGTTGGTGATGGACGGGTCATTTCCAATTTCGTCGTGGATGCACTGCAAGACAAGCCGCTGACAATTTACGGCGACGGTCAGCAGACACGGAGTTTCTGTTACGTCAGCGACATGATCGACGCGTTGGTCCTGTTGATGACCCACGAAGGCCCAGACGCATCGCAACCGGTGAACCTGGGCAATCCGAATGAAAACAGCATTGCCGACCTGGTCGGATACGTTTCGGAGCTATTGGGTCGGCCACTTCGCACCGTCAGCAAGCCGCTACCCGAGGACGATCCCAAACGGCGTTGCCCGGACATTTCCCGAGCCAAGCAACGACTATCGTGGCAGCCCCGCGTGGACCTACGCACCGGGCTGGCCAAGACCGTGGAATACTTCCAATCACACTTGGATGCCCAGTAAAGGCCAAATCTGCTGGGCGCCATCATCCATCAATTCGACTGCACCCCGTATCTAGCCCCGACGCCAGCCGCCAATTCTGATCGGTGGAAACACCGGCCTAACGTCCGCAAAAATCGACAATTGCCGTCGAAACGGATAGACTGAAACATGCAGCGGGCGGAGCCAAATCATTTCGCACACGGGGATTGCGAGGCAGGGTTGCGATCGACGGGCACGACGACGAACTTTCAAGCCGATAGTCGATAGGGTGTTGTTGGATCCGGGCCGCGGGGCGGCGTTCACATGGGACGAAGCGATGTCATTGGAAACCCTGGACACGCCGGTATCGATTTCCAAGGCTGATCAACCAGGAAACGGGGAACAGGCCACCGATTTAAGCCGGTCGGGTGGCTGCGTGCGTTTTTCCGGGCGAGTCGGGCTGGTAATTAGCAATCTAGAATACGGTGGGGCGCAACGACAGGTTATTGAGCTGGCCAATCGGATAAACGCGGAAGGGGGCGATGCCGCAGTTTGCTGTTTATCGGACTATGTCCCGCTGGCGGCGACGCTGCACGATTCTTCGCGGCGACTGTTCGTGGTGGCGAAGCGTGGTAAATTCGACCTGGGGATCGTGCCCCGGCTGGCGCGGTGGATTTGTGATGAAAAAATAGACGTCGTTCATTCGTTCCTGTTCGACGCGGAAATGGCGGCGAGGCTGGCGGGTCGGCTGGCTGGGCGGGTAGCGATTATCGGTTCGGAGCGTAATACCGACTATAAACTTCGATTGCGACATCGTTGGCCTATGGTGTTGACGGACGGGTGTTTCGATGTGCTGATTGCCAATTCGCACGCCGGTAAACGCTTTCAGATGCGGGAGTTAGGGATCTCGGCGAGCCGGATTCACGTGGTGCCCAACGGGGTGGATGTGAATCGTTTTTCGCCACGGCCTGCGGGCAGCGTTCGTGAAAAAATGGGGATTACGAACGGATTTGGCGTGGTAGGAATGTTTTGCAGCTTCAAAGTTCAGAAAAATCACGCCATGTTTTTTCGAATGGCCCGACGGGTTTTGGACCGCCGGCGGGACGTGTTGTTCCTGTGCGTGGGAGCGGCGTTGCACGGTGGGCTTCAGGAATCAGATTATTATCGGACGCGGATGACGGCGATGATCGACGAATTGGATTTGACGGCGTCGGTGCGGTTGTTGGGAAATCGCGATGACATCGTGAATCTGTACAACGCCTGTGACGTGACGGTGTTGACGTCGCGACGGGAGGGCACGCCTAACGTGTTACTGGAATCGATGGCCTGCGGCGTGCCGGTGATTGCGACGGACGTGGCGGACAATGCCCTTGTTGTTCCAGAAGGACGGGTGGGGCACGTCGTTCCGTTCGACGACGATGAATTGATGGCGAAGCGGGTATTGGAGTTATTGTCGGATGACGACCGGCGATGCGCGGTGGGGGCGGCGAGTCGAGATTGGGTGTCGAGTGAATATTCGATCGACAACATGGTTCGCCGAACGACGGAGGTTTACCAGGGGGTGTGGCGTCAGAAGGTTGGGCATGGCTGATGATGCCGCTGACGGAAACGGCTGGGAAGTCGTCATCGATCGTTCATGCGACGGGCGAGCTTTTGACGGGCGGGTCGGCGGGGCTGGTGAGGTTGCGTCGGTTTCCGTATCCGTATTCCGCCATGTTGGCGGTTTGCAGTGACCTGGACGAGACGCCGAATGGCCGGGTTTATGGCGAGATTGCACGGTATTTGAACACGGGCGACGAAACGTGCATGGGTGGCGGAGTTGGGTTGGAGGTTGGCAACACGATCTACTTTCATATGCCCAGCGATCAGTTTTCGTATTGGGGCACGGACGATCGTGGGCGGGCGATGGTGCGGGCGCTGATCCACAGCGGGCACATCGATTGTCTGCATTCGTACGGCGATGACGCGTTGCGAGCGGAGGCGGAACGGGCGATCGAGACGTTGGACGAGCATGGGTGCAGATTGGAAGTTTGGATCGATCATTCCAAGGCGCCGACGAATTTCGGGCCTGACATTATGGTGGGCAGGGGGGACGTGGAAGGGTCTGATGCCTATCACGCGGACGTGACGCTCGGTTACGGAGTGCGGTATGTGTGGCGTGGTCGAACAACGGGCGTCACCGGTCAGGACGTGCCCATGACGGTTCGGCGGATTTCGGGATTGTTTGATGCGGGGCATGTGGTCGGGTCAGCCCGAACGATGTTGAAAGAGGCGGTCAAGGTCTGTCTGGGCCGGTGCGGGCGATCGAGATGGGAAATGTACGCGGAGAATCGAGTGTATCGGGCCAGTCGATTGCGCGATGGGCGAGGCATCTGGGAGTTCATGCGTTCGAATCCGTATTGGGCGGGATCAGGTCAGGGCGACACGGCTGACGGGATAGGGGAGGTGTTGACGGACCGGATGTTGGATCGACTGATCGGGTCGGAAGGGGTCAGCGTTTTGTACACGCATCTGGGAAAGGTTTGTGATCCGAGTTGTCCGTTTGGTGCGGAAGCCCGACGGGCGTTTGCGCGATTGGCGGATCGGCAGTCGGGAGGGGAATTGCAGGTTACGACGACGCATCGATTGCTGCGGTATCTGACGGTGCGTGATGGGCTGCGATATTCGGCAGACCGGGCGGGTGATCGGGTGGTGATTCGGATCGACAAGATCGCGGACGAAGTTTTCGGAGACCGGGAGCCGAGGCGGGAAGACGTGGATGGGTTGACGTTCGAGTTGCCGCGCGGATTGGGAGCAGTGATTCGGTCGCGGTCGGGCGAGGAATGGACGTGTGAGTCGATTGAACGCGGCGACAAGGTTTACGCGAAGGTGCCTTGGCGTCCTATGTCGTTTCCGGAATGGTAGTCTGTGGGCGAGGAGCGGCGGGCGAAACGCGGACAACGGGCTGGATTCCGGCGCTGCCCGGAATGACGGATGCGGGCGGTCGGGGGTGGGGATCCCACCCATCGCTGCGCGATGGATGGGGCACGCGCGTGGATTTCGTTGGAAGAGAAGACCGCTCGCTTCGCGTTCGCGGCTCGTAAAGAGGTGGTCGCGGGGCAGGCGGGTGAGACCCGTGGTACGAATCCTGGATTCCGGCGCTGCCCGGAATGACGGATGCAGGCGGTCGGGGTTGGGGCGTTCGCCGGAAAGACGGATACGGGCGGCGGGGGGTGGGATTTGGATAGTGTGGACAAAGGCAACATGCGGTCGGTGGCGGCTTACATTTTGCTGACGGTTAGCTTCACGCTGACGCTCATGGTGGCCAAGTTGGGCCGGCGGAGGAGGATTCGGCGGGGATCGGGTTCACGAGGCATGAATTCGAGGGCCGGGACATCCGGGTCAGCGAGGATGATTCGGCGGGGCTCGGGTGCACGAGGCATCGTGGTTACGGGGACATTTTACAATCATAACTGGTTCTTGTCGCATTGCCGACCGCTGGCTCGGGCGAACGTGGGTCGCATTACGTTTGTGGCGGACGAGGGGCGGGAGGCACCGGAGGGCGTGGAGGTCCGTTGCCCGCCTCGTTGGATGGCAGGGTTTTTTGGTCGGGCGATGTCCAAGTTGATCTGGATGGGAGTCGTGGGGTTCGGACAGAAGCCCGATGTTTTCATGGGATACCATTTGTTTCCTGGGGCGATGTCCGCGTTGATCGTGGGCCGATTGCTGGGTGGGCCTGTGTGTTACCAGATGACGGGCGGTCCAATTGAGGTTGTGGGTGGCGGGCATTTCAACGAGAACGCGTTGATGAGCAGCTTGGCGAAGCCATCGCGGTTTCTGGAGCGGTTGGCGCTGGCGACGGTTCGCGAGTTCGATCTGGTGGTGGTGCGGGGGCGGGAGGCTAGGAAGTACCTTCTGGCGGAAGGCGTGGCGGATGATCGGGTGAAGATTATCACCGGCAGCACGGAGCGCGTGGCAGTTGAACAAGGATGGAAGGATCGCCCGATTGATCTGCTGTTCCTGGGTCGGTTGACGGCGATCAAGCAGCCGGAGCAATTCGTGTCGATCGTGGCTGGCGTGCGTCGAAGGGTGGGGAACGTGCGGGCGGTGGTGATTGGTGACGGTCCGGAATTGGCCCGTCTCGAGCATATGGCGGACGAACTGGGTGTATCGGAGCGGATCGATTTTTTGGGCAAGCGGACGGACGTGGCGGATTGGCTGATTCGGGCAAGGGTTTTTGTGATGACGTCGAAAAGCGAGGGCATGTCGATCGCGTTGGCGGAAGCGATGGGGTGCGGGTTGCCGGCAGTGGTGGGGAACGTCGGGGAGTTGGGAGAGCTGGTGCAGAATGGTGTGAATGGGTGGTTGGTGGAGCCTGGGAACATCGACGAATACGTGGAACGGGTGGTGTCGTTGATCGAAGATGAAACGATTTGGACATGTTTTTCGCGGGCAGCTATTCAGGGTGCGGAGCAATTGACGTCGGTTCCGAATGTGGCGGCGCGGTGGCGGGAGTGTCTGATGGGGTTATCGTGTCGAAGGCGAAGCGCTTCGGTGGGTGCATCATCGCGTTCCCACCCATCGCTTCGCGATGGATGGGGCGCGCGCGTGGATTTCGTTGGAAGAGAAGACCGCTCGCTTCGCGCTCGCGGCTCGTAAAGAGGTGGTCGCGGGTCGTAAAGCGGTGGTCGCGGCGATGTTAAGAGGTGGGTGAAACCTGGCAGAGTCATCGGCTCCCCCACCTCCAAAGGAGGTGGGCCACCCGACAAAGGTGGTGGGAGTGGCTGATGCGGTTGTCACGAAACGGGAAGGATCACAATTCGGGGGTTAAGGTGTGACGTTGCGAGCGTTGGATGCGATTTTGAGCGACACCCGGGTGGGTGTGGCGGTGGGGTGCGGCGAGTACGACGCGTCCGCGCCGTTCAGCCCGGATGAGCGCTATGCGGAGTATCCGTTTGGGGTGCGGGGAGACCTATCGCCGCGCAATCGCGTATATGGACTGGTACGAGAGGCGTTGCGGCAGGCGGGAATGGATGCGGAGCGGTTCGGGACGTCGGCTTGGAATCCGTTGGGGTTGTGGATTGGGCCTGGGCAGACGGTGGTTTTGAAGCCCAATTTTGTGCGGGAGTTTCGGGAATCCTCGGCGGATCACGCGAATTGCCTGATCACGCATGGCTCGATCATCCGTGCGGTGGTGGATTACGTTTACTTGGCCTTGCGAGGGGAAGGGCGGATTATTATTGCGGATGCACCGCACAACGACGCGGACTTCGAGGTGATACGGCGCATCAGCGGGCTGGCGGAGTTGGCGTCGTTCTACGAGGAGCACGCGAAGTTTGGAATTGAAGTGCGCGATCTGCGGCCTGAGCGGGCGGAGAAGGTTGACGGGGTGATCGTGGGTCATCGTCGTTTGGCGGGTGATCCGTCGGGCTATGTGCGGGTGAATCTGGGCGATCGTTCGGCGTTTTACGAAGTGAACGATTTGTGTCATCTCCTGTACGGTTCGGAGTATGACATGAGCGAGCTGCATCGTCATCAGCAGGGGGAGGTTCACGAGTATTTGATATCGAAGACGGTCTTGCAGGCGGATTGTGTTATCAGTCTGCCGAAGTTGAAGACGCATAAGAAGGTTGGGTTGACCGTCAATATGAAGAACTTGGTGGGGATCAATGGGAACAAGAATTGGCTGCCGCATCATCGCGAGGGAATGCCTTCGCGGGGCGGCGATCAGTTTCCGGATGACCGTTGGGTGCATCGCGTGGAGCGGGTGACGGTGGGGCAGTTCAAGCGGGCGTTTCCGTGGCTGGGGCCGCTGCGTCCGCTGGTGGCCGGCCCGATCAAGTCGATTGGAAAGCGTGTTTTTGGCGACACGAACAAGGGGACGATACGGTCGGGCAATTGGTACGGTAATGACACGACCTGGCGGATGGTGGTCGATCTGAATCGGATTCTGTTTTATGCCGACGCGGCGGGGGTGGTGCATGATCGTCCTTTTCGGCGGGTGTTGAGCGTGGTGGACGGCGTGGTGGGGGGCGAGGGAAATGGCCCGTTGGATCCGACGCCGAAGTCAGCGGGTTTGGTGCTGGCGGGGGGGAATCCGGTGGCGGTTGATTTGTCGTGCGCTCGATTGATGGGTTTTGACGCGGAGCGGTTGCCGGTGTTGCGTCGGGTGTTCGATGACCACTCGCTGCCCTTGCGGCGCTTTGGACAGGAAGATGTGTGTTTGCATTCGGGGGACGGGAGGTTTGACGGGCGGCTGGGAGAATTGGCGGGGGCTTGCCTGTCGTTTGTTCCGCACTTTGGATGGCGGGGACATATCGAATTGGCGGGTGAAGAGGTTGGTAGCAAGAGCTAGGCGGCATGCAAGGGCGGTTGATAAGCAATCCGGAGGAGCTCGATGTGAATCGATCCGGCTCGGAATATTTTGACGCACAGGCGGAGCGCTGGGAAACGCTTTATCGATCGAAGGCGGCGTTCCGCGATCGGCTGGCATTGTTCACGCGGGAGCTGCGCGAACTGGTGCCGTCGGGCGGTCGGGTCTTGGACGTGGGATGCGGACCTGCTGTGATGTCGCTGGCGTTCTCGGAGATGGGCTACTCGGTGGTGGGTGTGGATCGGGCCCCGAACATGATCGGTTGCGCGAACCGTGCTCGTCAGCGGCATCGTGTGGAGAACGCGGAGTTTCTGGTGATGGATGCCATGAAGCTGGCATTCGCGTCGGAGTCGTTTGACGCGGTGGTGTGTTCCAGCCTGGTGGAATACATCGAGAATGACGAGGCGTTTTTGCGGGGGCTTGCCCGGCTGGTGCGACCGGGTGGGGCTTTGCTGATTTCGGTGCCGCACAAAGCCAGCGTATTGGGGCGGATGGAAGATGCTTCTGCGCACATCACTCGGTTGCAACGGTTGCAGGGGCGGGGCTACCTCACGTATCAGCGTAGGCGTTATGACAAGGACGCGTTCGTTCGCACGCTGGAAGGATTGTCGCTGGGGTCTTTTCGCTGCACGTATTTCGAAGTTCCGGTGTTGGGTTCGCTGGGGGTGCCGCTTTCTCGTGTACGTCGACTGGGGTTGATGCTGCTGGTCGCGGCACGAAAGAGTGACAACGGCGTGGTTCGGCAGGAGACGTCCGCGGCGGTCCATCCACAGCGAGGGCGTCATCGGGTGATGTCGCGGAAGAATATGTGGGATGCGATGCCATCGGTGGTTAAGCGATTTGCCGGGCCGGTGGTTCGATTGTTGGATGCGTCGTACATTCTGGGATGGCAATACCGTCGTTACGCGCGATTCGTGGAACGGGCGCAGTGGTGGTCGCGGGAGCGGGCGCGTGAATATCAATTGGGTCAAATGCGGGGGATGTTGGCGTGGGCCTACGAGAAAACGCCGTACTACCGCGAATCGTTCGAGGGAGCCGGCTTTCATCCGTCTGATTTTCGCTCGTTGGAGGACGTGTCTCGATTGCCGATCATCGATCGCGATACGCTGCGGCGACACTTGAACCGCATGTGTGCGCAATCGCCGGACGGAGCGGGGGTGGAATATGTGACCACGGGTGGGACGAGCGGTGCGCCGTTGGGTTTCTATATTGGTGTGGACCGATCGGCGACGGAATATGCGTACTTGGTTTCCGGCTGGAGGCGGGCGGGGTACCGATTGTCGGCGTTGCAATGCGTTTTTCGCGGGCAAGTCGTGGGGCGTGACGGTCAGGGGATGCATCACGATTTTGATCCTCTGCTGCGGCGTCATCATTACAGCACGTATCATCTGACGGATGATTCGATTGGCTCGTACCTGCGGCATATCAGCACGCTGGAGCCGTGCTATATTCAGGCGTACCCGTCGGCGGTGACGATCTTGGCTCGGTACCTCGATCGAAAGGGCGTCCGAGCGCCGAACAACATTCGTGGGATCCTGGCTGGCTCGGAAAACGTGTATGAAGATGATCGAGCGACGGCGGAGCGGGCGTTTGGGGTGCGATATCTTTCGTGGTACGGGCATTCGGAAAAGCTGGTCTTGGCGGTGGAATGCGAGCATTCGACGCGCTATCACGTTTGGCCGACGTATGGGTATTTCGAGCTGCTGGATGAAGAAGGGCGGCCGGTGACGGAGCCGGGCAAACGTGGGGAAATCGTGGGCACGGGTTTTATCAACCGGGTGGTTCCGTTCATTCGATATCGTACGGGAGATTTCGCGACGTACGTGGGGGATCGTTGCGGGGCGTGCGGGCGGGAGCACCCCTTGATCGAGGAAATTCGGGGGCATCGAATACAGGAGATGCTGGTGGCGCACGACGGCGCGTTGATTTCATGGACGGCGTTGAACATGCATGACGACACGTTTGACAACGTTCTGCGTTTCCAGTTCGTTCAGACGAAACCGGGCCAAGCGACGCTGCGGATTGTTCCGGCGGCACGGTTCAACGATGAAGACCGGGAGCGTGTGCGTCGCAATCTGGATCGCAAACTGAAGGACCGCATCGAATTTGACGTGGAGCTTTGCGATCGGGTGGCGCTGACGTTCGACGGCAAGAGCATCTACGTGGATCAGCGAATCAAGGGATTTGAAGGGGTGACCGGCGGAGATCGAAACGCGTGAAGCAAATCGTTCAAAACTACAACAGCGGGCAACTGCGACTTGAAGAGGTGCCGGTTCCGATCTGCAAGTCAGGAACGGTGCTGGTGCAAACGATCTATTCGCTGGTCAGCGTGGGAACCGAGCGGATGAAGGTCAGTCAGGCGCGGATGAGCCTGGTGCAGAAGGCGAAGGCCCGGCCTGACAAGGTGAAACAGGTGGTGGAGAGTGTGCGGCAGGTCGGGCTGATTGACACGTATCAAAAGGTTCGCGAGCGGTTGGACGCCCTGACACCGCTGGGCTACAGCCTGGCGGGGCGGGTGGTGGAGGTTGGATCGGGAATTGACGAGTTTGAGGTGGGAGACGTGGCGGTTTGTGCGGGTGAGGGTATCGCGTGTCATGCGGAATTCGTATGCGTACCCAGGAATTTGTGCGTGCGTGCGCCGGCGGGGATCGATCTGAAAGATGCGGCGTTTACCACGGTAGGGGCGATCGCGATGAACGGCGTTCGGCAGGCGGGGGTGGCGTTGGGCGAATCGGTGCTGGTCATCGGGTTAGGGCTGGTGGGGCTTATCGGCGTGCAATTGTTGAAAGCGGCAGGCTGCCGGGTGATCGGCGTGGACATGGACGCGGCCAAATTGGATTTGGCGCGCATCTGCGGCGCGGAGTTGGCGTTGGCGCGAGGTAACGAGGGACTGGAAGCGGCGGTTGGCGAAGCCACGGGTGGGGTGGGGGTTGACGTCGTCTACATTGCAGCGAGCACGAAGAGCGCGGACCCGATGCAGTTGGCCGGCCGGGTGACGAGGGATCGCGGTCGGGTGGTGGTGGTGGGGATGGTGCCGGTGGAAGCGGATTGGCAGACGTATTACCAGAAGGAATTGTCCGTCCTGATGTCGCGATCGTACGGCCCCGGTCGATACGACCGGAACTATGAACAAAAGGGTTTGGAGTACCCGATCGGGTACGTGCGCTGGACCGAGCGGCGTAACATGGAGGAGTTTTTGCGGTTGATCGCGAACGGGAGCGTGCGACCGTCGCTGTTGGATCCGAAGGTGTACCCGTTCGATCAGGCGCCGGCGGCGTATCAGGCGTTACAGGAATCGGGGCAGCATCAGGCGGCGGGTGTATTGTTCAAATATGATGCATCGGAGTCGCTTTCCCGGCGGGTGTCGGTCACGGAAAAGCCACAGACGAACGGCCTGGTGCGTCCCGGTCAGGTTGTATCGGTGAGCATGATCGGGGCGGGCAATTTCGCCACGGCGACGTTGATTCCGGCGCTGAAGAAGTGTCCGCAGGTCAGGTTGAAGGGGATATGTTCGTCGGGTGGTTTGAAGGCGAAGAGCGCGGCCTTGCGACATGGATTTGAATATTGCGCCAGTGATTATCAGGAGGTGTTGCAGGACGAGGAAACGGACGCGGTGATCATCGCCACGCATCATGATACGCATGCGCGTTTCGCGGCTGAGGCGTTGCGTTCTGGAAAGCAGGTGTTTGTGGAGAAGCCGCTGGCGTTGAACGCGGTTCAGTTGAATGAAGTGATCGCGGCGCAGCAGGAATCGGGTGGACTGGTCATGCCGGGATTCAACCGCCGATTCAGCCCGCTGTCTGTGGCGGTTCGAGATTTTTTTGCGACGCGAGCGGGCCCGATCGAAATCGTGTGCCGTGTGAACGCGGGCGTCATCGGGTCGGATTCGTGGTATCAGGACCCTGAAGAAGGTGGTTGGCGAATCGTCAGCGAGGGCTGTCACTTCGTGGATTTGATACAGTTCATTTGCGGGAGTCGGCCGGAATCCGTTTCGGCGGAATGCGTGGGCGGATCATTGCCCGGCGGGCAGAATGATAACTGCGTGGCTACGATGAAGATGGCCGACGGTTCGCTGGGGACGTTGATTTACGTGGCGAATGGTGCCCCGTCGTTCGAAAAGGAGCGGATCGAGGTTTTTGGTCAGGGTCGATCGGCGGTGATCGAGAACTGGCAGGTGGCTCGACTGGTACAGGGGGCCAAGATTCGCAAGATCAAGCCTGCGGGCAGCGGGAAAGGGCATGGATTGGAGATGGCGGCATTCATTCGTGCGGTGGCGGAGTCGTCGCCGTCACCGTTGCCGCTGAATGAAGCGGTGTGTACGACGTTAACGACGTTTGCGATCGTGTCCGCGATGGCATCGGGCAGACGTCAGCGGGTTTCGGACGAGTTTGAAAGTGGTTCGCGGGAATCGCAGCGTTGACCTGATGGCGCGAATGCCGAAAGGCGAATTCGCGATAGTTTCGGCGGTACTTGTTCGACCCCGGCGGGGTCGGGGACGGTAGCCACGGGTGAAGCCGGTCCGCCGTCAGGCGGACGCGGCGAAACCCGTGGGGCGAGTTCCTTGGACTGGCCCCGCCCCGGCAGGGGCGGAGGAAATACGCGAGAAACTCCTCCGCCCCCGCCGGGGCGGTGAGCGTTGCTTCCTTCGCGACCACGGGTTCCGTTCGCCTTCGGCGAACTCCACCCGTGGCTACAGTCCGACGCCCCTTACGGGGCTGGGAAAAAATCGATTTTCGATGGCAGCGACCTGCATTCTTGATAGCGCCACGCGGGTTGCCCGAACGATTCTTTTGATTTTTTCCCACGCTCTTACGGGGCTAGGGAGTCGCGGCCGCCGACAGTGTGTCGGATCCCCGAGTGGCCGTCTAGCGATAGAGAATCGGGTGGGTGACGTCGATTCGACGATGGATCGGATGGTGACGAATCGTGATGGAAGTGAGTCAGCCGCCGAGCGTGTGTTTTGTGGCGCAACAGGCCTACAATGTCCTGGGCGATCGGGCGGAGGTGCGGCACATTGGGGGGGCGGAAACGCAGCAGGTGGCGCTAGCTAGGGGGTTGTCGAGTCGTGGCTATCGCGTGTCATTTGTGGTTCACGATCATGGTCAGGCAGAAGGTCCGAGTCGCGACGGAGTCGAATTGTACAAGAGTTATCGACCGGAAGCGGGATGGCCTATGGTGCGGTTCTTCGTGCCTCGCCTGAACGGATTGTGGTCGGCGATGCGCCGGGCGGACGCGGATGTGTATTACCAGCGTGGGGCAGAGAGCGAGACGGGACTGGTCGCGTGGTGGTGCCGACGTCATGGACGTCGATTCGTGTTTGCGCTGGCGGGACATCACATGTTGAATGTAACCGGTCCGGCGCGACCGGCTTGGCGGGAGCGAGCGTTGTTTCGGTATGGCATGACCCGGGCTGATCTGATTCTTGTTCAGTCCGGTGAACAGCAGGAGATGATGCGCCGTCAATTCAAATTGGATTCCACGGTTTTGCCGAGCGTGGCACCGGGATGGTCTGACGGGATCGAGGAGCCGGATGGCGTGGCGGTGCGAGCGGGTGTGTTGTGGATTGGTCGATTCGACCGGGTCAAGCGGTTGGACGCGTGTTTGGACCTGGCAGAACGGTTGCCCGACGTCATGTTTACGATCGTTGGTGACAGCAACGTAGAGTCGGATTATGCCAGGCGGCAGACGGAGCGAATAGCGGGATTGAGAAACGTGGTCAGGCGAGGCTACGTCTCACCGCGCGACATACGTTCGTGTTATCGGGGGTCGAGAGTTTTGCTGTGTACTTCCGCGTCGGAGGGATTTCCCAACACGTTTCTGGAGGCATGGGCGTCGGGCACGCCGGTGGTGTCCACGGTCGATCCGGACCAGACGGTGGCTAAGCATGGTCTGGGCGTCGTCGGTTGCGATGTTAGCGGGTTGGGTGATGGTATCGAATTGTTGTTGAGGGATGACGAAATGTGGTCGGCGTGTTCGTCGCGTTGTCAGGAGTATGTGAAGCGCCATCACCACGCCGGGCACATTGCAGCCCAATTGGACGAACACTTGCGAAAACTGGTGCCGCAAGGCAGAAGTATGGTTGGGCCTGACAGCGTCAGGAGAAGCTATGTTCAGCAGCATCCGAGCTGATTTGGCACATTACAGCCGGTTTTGCTGTGGTGGGAGACCGTTGTGGATGGTGTGGCTGTACGTTCCGTTTGCGCACCCAGCGAGCGTGGGGGTGATGTGGTATCGGTTGGGATCGGGCGTTTGGCGAATGCAGGTTCCGCTGGTGCGGGAGTTTCTGCAATTGGTCTACCTTTTGGGGATGCCGTTGGCCCGGTGGTATTCGGGAGTGCAGATTCAGCCGCAGACGGTTATCGGGCCGGGGTTGGCGATACTGCATTTTGGTGGCGTGGTGATCACTCGGGAATGTGCGATCGGCGAGAATTGCCTGCTGTATCATCACGTCAATCTGGTGACGATGAAGAATCGGCAGGGTCCGAAAATAGGGAACAACTTTTATGCCGGCGTGGGGACAACTATCATCGGCGACGTGACGATTGAGGACAATGTCACGTGTGGAGCGGGGAGCATCGTCACCCGATCCATTCCACGGGACGCGGTGGTGGCGGGGGCGCCCGCCAGGATTCTGCGATTTCGACTTGCGCGGGAGAATAACGCCGAAAATAAGACGGCACCGTGGCAGCCGGCGAAGTGGATGAGGCGTCCGGAGGCGATCGCGCCGCCGGCTGACGGTGGTGACAGGCCGAGAGGTGACGTTTGTTCGGAACGTGGTATGACGTCGATGGGAGTGGAATACCGGATGGCGGCCACACCATCGCACCTCGCAGAACAGAGAGACGGAAACGATGAAACCTGAATTCGTCGACCTGCTGTGTTGTCCGGCAGATCAGGGTGCCTTGACGTCGGTGCATTCTGCGACGGCGCACAATGGCATGGAGTCGGAACTGCGCTGTAGCGAGTGCGGCAAGGTGTATCCGGTTCGCAACGGCATCCCTCGGTTTGTGGACACCGATCAATACGCGGGCAACTTCAGTCATGAATGGACGGTGCACCGCACGACTCAACTTGATAGCGACGTTCAAAACGTGTCCGAGAAGACGTTCGCGGAGAAGACCGGCTGGACTGCGGACGACGTTCGCGGCAAGCGGGTGCTGGACATTGGCTGCGGGATGGGACGATTTGCCGATGTGATAGTTCGCTGGGGCGGTGAGATCGTGGGGGTGGATCTGAGCTTCGCCGTTGAATCGGCGAATGCCAATTTGGGCAGACACTCGACGTTTCACGTCGCACAGGCGAGTGTTTTTGATCTGCCGTTCAGGCCGGAGTCATTCGACCTGATCTACAGCCTGGGGGTTTTGCATCATACGCCGGATTGTCGGCGAGCGTTTGATTGTCTTCCGGGCCTGTTGCGTCCCGGCGGGGAATTGGCGATCTGGGTCTATTCATTGCATTCCTATCCGCATGAAGGGATGGAAGAACGCCGGGACCGGTTCTATCGTCATTTTACGACGAAGATGCCGCCGCGGCTGCTGCATGGGCTGTGTCGTTTGTTGTGCCTGATACCCGTTCGCCCGCGGGGCATGTGGCACATGCTGCTTCCGGGTTTTATTTTTCATGGCATTCCGCGTTTACATTCCACGTATCGGGACTATCGATGGCGTGTGCTGGACACGTTTGATTGGTATTCCCCGGAGTATCAATCGAAGCATTCCTATCCAGAAGTTTGCCGTTGGTTTCGCGAAGCAGGATTGACGGACATCGTGCCGCTTGATTTTGACGTGGCTGTTCGCGGACGCAAGCCTCCCAAGAGTGCGCCCCCGGTTAAAAGGAGCGCTCCCGCATGTGCGGAATCGTCGGCATCGTCGATCTGAGTGGTCAGCCTGTCCCACGCGAGCTGGTGTCGGCGATGAACGATCGTATCGTGCATCGTGGGCCTGACGAGGACGGATTCTGGTTTGGCGACGGCGTGGGTCTGGGCATGCGACGGCTGTCCATTCTGGACCTGGCCGGCGGCTCGCAACCGTTTTACAACGAAAACAGCCGGGTGATATCAGTTTTTAATGGGGAGATATACAACTTTCGGGCCATCGGTGACGATCTGACGAAACGGGGGCATGCGTTGTCGTCCCATTGTGACACGGAAGTTCTTCCGCATCTATATGAAGAACGCGGCGACCGATTGATGGACCCGCTGATCGGGATGTTTGCCCTGGCTGTCTGGGATCGCGATGGGCAGACCCTGCTGTTGGCGCGCGATCGACTGGGCATCAAGCCGTTGCACTACGCGGTGCGCGATGGCCGGTTGTATTTCGCGTCGGAGTTGAAAAGCTTCGAGCCTTGTGGATTCCTCGGTGACATCAATCCTGAAGCCGTTTACCACTATTTGACCTACGGATACATTCCTGCCCCGCTGACGATATACGAGGGCGTTTATAAGCTGAAGCCGGGGCATCGGTTGAAGGTGCAGCGCGGCGAGGTGACGGTCAGCCCGTACTGGAGCGTACATTTTCGGAATGGTCTGGCGCGATCGGAGGAGGATTGGCTTGATGAGCTGGAAGCGCTGTTGACCGACTCGGTGAAGCTGCGATTGATCAGTGACGTTCCGTTGGGGGCGTTCTTGAGCGGCGGCGTGGATTCGAGCACGGTGGTGGCGTTGATGAGCCGGGTCAGCGATTCGCCGGTCAAGACGTTTTCGATCGGTTTTGACGATCCCGATCACGACGAGAGTCAATTCGCGCGGGCCGTCGCGGAGCGGTTCGGAACGGAGCATACGGAATTGACCGTCAGGCCTGACCTCTGGAAACACGTCGAGGAGATCGTTTTACATTTCGATGAACCGTTCGCCGATTCGTCGGCCATCCCGACCTATTTTCTAAGCAAGTTGACGCGGGGTCACGTGACGGTGGCTATGTCGGGCGACGGGGGGGATGAATTGTTTGCTGGCTACGATCGCTATCGCGACTATCTGGCGAAGAGGCCACTGTATCGCCTGCCGCGGATGGTGCGGGCGGCGACGTTTGGGGCGATGGGGGCGGTGCTTCCTCGTGGAACGCGGGGCAAACGATTCCTGCGAAGCCTGGGATTGGATCCCCTGGATGACTATGTTTATGGCGACGGTGAATTGACGCACGCCGATCTGCTTTCGACGGAGTTTTCATCCCGCGTGTCGTCGGTGGATCCGATGGGGCCTGCACGAGAATATATCGAGCGGCCGGCTCCGACGGAACTCGATCGTCTGTGCATGCACGACATCGGGCTTTACCTGCCGGACGATATCCTGACCAAAGTGGATCGCACCAGCATGGCTGTTTCGCTGGAAGTGCGCGTGCCGATTTTGGATCACCGCGTGGTGGAATTCGCGTTGACCCTTCCGAAGGACCTTCGGCTTCGTGGGGGCGAGGGAAAGTATATCCTCAAGCGCCTGTTGGAGCGATATTTGCCGAGGGACATGGTCCACCGAGTTAAGAAGGGTTTCGCCGTGCCGCTTGGAAGATGGTTCCGACAAGAGCTTCGCGGGGAAATGTTGGAGTTGTTGAGTCCCTCGAGCGTGAAAGACGCCGGTGTTTTCAATCCAACTTCGGTGGCGTTTCTGATCGAACAGCATCTAGCGGGTAAACGCAACCACAAGGCCCTACTGTGGCGGCTCTTTGTTTATCATCTGTGGGATCGGAAGTGGCGGGATAATGGCGCGTTGCCAAGCGCAGGAATCGGATCGGAAGAAATCGCGGTGCCCGCGAGTGTCGCAACATGACAACATGTCTCTATGTCGCTTCGCCGAGCTATTCGGGCTCCACCATGCTGACGCTGCTGTTGGGGGCACATCCCGAAATCGCGACCGTTGGTGAACTCAAGGGGGGTCAAGAGGATCTTGCGACGTATCAATGTTCCTGCGGGACGTTGTTCAAGGAATGCTCGTTTTGGCGTTCCCTGAATGACGCGTTGGCGGGTAGCGGGTATAGATATGATTTGGCCGACCGGGGAAGCATGCCTGCATACCGATCGACTTCCGGCGTGGTCGATGCCTTGTTAAGGCGTCGTTATGGGGGAATTCTGACCGAGTGTGCCCGGACGGTGGGTTTGGCGGTTTGGCCTGGCGCTCAGCGGCTGGTGGGTCGAGTGCATGATTATCATCGTGTTGTGATTCGCGAAGTGTTGCGACTGACCGGCGGATCGGTGTTTGTCGATTCATCGAAGGATCCGATCCGGATTCGATATTTGTCGGCGATGCCTGATTTGGACGTTCGTGTGGTTCATCTGGTTCGTGATGGTCGCGGGACGATCAATTCCGCCCGCAAGAATGCCAACCAGCCGGTTGCACGGGCTGCGAAAGAATGGCGAGACACACATCTGGAAATCGAACGTGTTTCCCGTCGCTGTGCGCAGGACAGGCGATTGCTGGTCCGCTACGAGGATTTGTGTGCCGATCCGTCGAGCGTGCTTTCTTGCATTTTGAGCTTTGCGTCGTTGCCGCCCGACAATTCCATCAGCCACGTGGACGGGAGCAGGCTTCACGTGTTGGGGAATCGAATGCGTCTGAAGGGTCGACAGGACGTCCGTCTTGAAGAATCATGGCGACAGGAATTATCTGATATGGACTTGGCGGCATTTCAAAGCATCGGCGGTGAACTGAATCGGCGGTATGGCTACGATGATGAATCACGCACCCCGACGGGGAGTCCATCGAGCCTCCGTGTCCTTCAACGGGCCTGAACTGATCCATGCGCGTTTACTTTCTATGGCTGGCCATCGTGATCCTTTTCGGGACCGGGTTCCGACATTGGTTCTATCCGTTTTGCGGTCTGGTGATCCTGTCGGCGTTCATGCAAAGGCATGACATGCCCACGAATATCATGGGCATTACGGGTGCGAATCCGTGGAATATTCTGTTGGCCATCGTTTTCTTTCATTGGTTCCTTCAGCGGGTGGCCGAGGGGCGGCGGTGGGATTTGGGCGGCTGGCCTTTGTTTATCCTGGCGGCCTACATGTTCATGATCTTCGTGGGATTCGTCCGTGCCGTCGTTGACATTGAATCATTCGCCCCCAACAGCATGTCGACTGGAAACGTTCGCCGTGTCAACTACACCGTGTTGGGCTTGTTCGTAGACGAATTGGTAAACCCGGTTCGTTATTTGCTGCCGGCATTTCTCCTCTATGATGGGTGTCGCACTCGCACGCAGGTCAAATACGCCATCGCAGCGATCGTGGCCATGGGGTTCAGTTACGCAGTCTTTGTCGTCAAGTATATTCCCCTCGGAACGTTGCTGGGGACCGACTATGTACTCAAGAGCCGCAACCGCATCGACCGCGAGATCGGACTTCATGCCAATGACATGGCCTACGTGTTGGTTTTCGTGTTCTGGGCAACGGTGGCGTGTTGGCCGTTGATCAAGAAGTGGTCATATCGTGTCACGGCGCTCGGCGTGTTGACGGTCTTGGCCTTGGGAACCGCGCTGTGCCAATCGCGGGCCGGGTTCTTGACGTTCATCGCCATTGGGGGAGTTTTGGCTGCCTTGCGAAAACCCATATTGGTACCCGTGTTTATCATCGGGATCATGATCATTCCGATTGCCATGCCCGGAATTGCCGACCGAATGGGCATGGGTTTTGGGCAAAACGATGGGACAGGTGAATCCGGCGCCGATTGGGATGAAATCACGGCTGGCCGACTGACGAATCTTTGGCCGGTGGCGATCGAATACATCGCCAAGTCGCCCGTGCTGGGTTACGGCCGCTACGCCATGCTACGCGACCGGCATCTTTTCCATGACATTCTCGAGGCCGAGGGCAGCGTGCCGACTCATCCGCACAACGCCTATCTGGAAGTTCTGCTCGATTACGGTGGAATCGGGCTGGCGGTGGTCCTGACGCTTTTCAGCTCGCTGCTGTACATTGCGTTCAAGCAAATGCGTGATCAGGACGACGTGTTGTGTCGCGTTGTTGGCACCATTGCATTTATTGCGGGTTTTCAGAACATGGTGATCGGCATGTCGAGTCGAGCGCTCCTGCCTCGACCCAGCGCCATGTCCATGTGGTGCGCGTTTGCGATTTCCGTACGATTCTGGATGGAACGAAAAAAGGCCCGACAGGTGCAAACCTGGCAGTACGCGACTCCGCAACTGGCTTACGGCTGATGATTGCGTATGAATCAGGTTCAAGAGCCAGCGAATGCAGCCCACGGCGATGTCTGGCCGTCCTCGACGGTTACGAGCCATTCGACGCTTCCGCAAGCGGAATCGTCGGGCGGTGGCGGGCGGCAGTTCGCAAAAAACGTTTTTGCCAACTGGGCCGGCCAATTCGTCACGGTGGTCAGCGGCTTCTTCCTGCCACGGCTCATCAGCGACACGCTCGGTCCCGAGGAATTGGGAATCTGGGATTTCGGTTGGTCCCTGCGCAGCATCATTGCAATCAGCTCGCTGGACATGGGGTCCTCGACGGCCCATTTCGTTTCCCGCCACCGCGCACTGGACCAATGGGATGAACTGAATCGCGTCCTTTCCGCCACGCTGGGCTTGCTCCTGATGACGGCGGCGGTGGCGACCGGTTTGACAGCCGTCCTCGTCTATTACACTCCGCGGATGTCCACCATGGACGGCACGTCCGAATCGCTGATACTCGGCGCGCAATGGATGGTGGGCGGGATGGGACTGTCCGCAGCCGTTCAGATGATCGCCGTCATTTACGTGGGCGTTCTAGCCGGCAGTCATCGCTTCGATCTGTTCAATCTTGTCGAAATCATTGCGGACATCGGCATCGTCGCGGCCATCCTCATCGTCCTTTTTGCCGGATATGGACTTCGCGCCATGGCCGTCTGCGTGTTCGTGCGCACCGTGTTTGATCTCGTCTTCAAAGCCGCCATTTCGCATCGACTGTATCCCCGCCTGCGTATTCGGCCTCGATGGACTGATTGGCAGGTCATGCGTCACATCATCGGTTTTGGCGGCAAGACGATGGCCCACACCTTCGCCGTCATCGTATTCAATCAAGCCGCGGCTGCGATTTTGATGGCGTATCAGGGCGCGGTCGCGGTGGCCATGTTCTCCCGACCGCGGGCATTGATCCGATTCGCCACGCGGTTTTTGATGGGCTATGCACGCGTGCTCGCCCCCAAAGCCAACGAGCTACATCAGCAAGGACGTAAACAGGAGCTGGCGGAGCTGTATATCAACGGTACGCGGTCCATGTTGTTTCTCGCGCTGCCGATCATCGCGGGGCTTTTCATCCTTGGTCGACCGATCTTGCACGCTTGGATGGGCGAAGCCTACGCCGACCCCACGGTGTTGACCATTCTCGTGGTCGGATTCACGCCGTATTTTGTGCAGTTGATTACTTGGCATGTGCTTTTGGGACTGGGAGCGCACGGCTTGCCGTCGATTGCCGACTTCGTCGGATCGTTGGTTTCCGTCGGCCTGTTGATTCTCCTGGTCGGGTACTGGAATTGGGGATTGGTTGGGGCGGCCATCAGTCTGGCATTGCCCGTGGCCCTGGTAAACACCGTGGTCTATCCCTTGGCTGGTTGCAGGGTAATCGAATTGACGTTTCTTCGTTATGTCTCCAAAAGCCTCCCGGGCCCGATGTTGGCCATCATTCCATTCGTGGGGGTATTGATGGCCTGCAAGACCTGGCTGGCTGATCGACCCGTTGTTTGTCTGCTCACCGGCGCGGTGGCGGGCGGATTGGTTCTCCTGCCGGTGTATTGGCATATGGCCTTGCCGCCGAACGTCAAACGCAAGCTGATTTTACGGTTCTTTCCACGCAGAACAGCTTGACCCTGCGTGATTAGGTGTTGGATGAAACCGTTCGATCGACGGCTTGGGCGACGCGGGCAAGCTCCGTCATGGTGTTCTTGAATACTTGCGGCGTGATCGATTGGGCACCGTCGGTCAGGGCATGTTCCGGATCGATATGGACCTCCAGCAACAGTCCGTCGCAACCTGCGGCCACCGCGGCGCGACACATGGCCGGCACCATGTAGGCGTGACCCGTGCCGTGCGACGGATCGATGACGATGGGCAGATGACTTTTCCGCTTGACCGCCGGAATGATGGCCAAGGGCAGCGTGTTTCTGACGTAGGTTTCGTGCGTCCGAATACCGCGTTCGCACAAGATGACCTGGGAATTTCCCTCGTTCATCAGGTATTCCGCGGCCAGCAAGAACTCGTCCAGCGTTGCACTCCAACCGCGTTTCAGCAGAATGGGTTTATTGGCGTGGGCAACGGCCACCAATAGATTGAAATTGTGCATGTTGCGCGCACCGATCTGCAAGATGTCGGCGTAACGCGCCACCAGATCGACGTCGGTGACGCTCATCACTTCGGTACAAATACATAAACCCGTCTTCTCGCGAGCCTCCGCGAGAATCTCCAGTCCTTTTTCACCCAGACCGCGAAACGAGTAGGGATCCGTACGTGGCTTGAATGCACCGCCGCGCAGCCCGATGGCGCCGGCCTCTTTCACGACGGCGGCGGTTTCCAGAAACTGCTGCCGGTCTTCGACGCTGCATGGGCCGGCGATGACACCCACCTGCGAGCCGCCGAACGCAAACGCGGAGGGACCCACCGCAATCCGGGAAGGCTGTGACTGAATTTCCTTACTGGCCCGTTTATAGGGCGCGAGGATGGGCACAATCCGTTCAACGAACGGACATTGTTCCAGCGCGGATTTGTCGACGTTGCGCTTGTCGCCGATGGCAGCGATGACCACTCGATCCGTGCCCACGATCGGATGCGTTTGCAGGCCCATGCCTTCGATGACCTTGATCACGTGATCGATCTGGGCTTGCCCAGCTTCCGGCTCCATTACCACAATCATGATTAAACCACCTCCGGAGATCGCGGATACGAACCCAATACTTTCCAAAACGAGCAGCGCCCGGCTGTCTCCGCCAGGGCGGCTTTGATCCAGGCGGTTTCCGCATGGCCCTCAATATCGATGAAAAAGTAGTACGTCCAGCGCTGCCACCGATCGGGCCGGGACTCGATACGGGTCATGTTCAGTCCTGCGTCACGAAAGACGGATAGGGCGTCGACGAGATGACCGGGCTGATGCCCGACGCTGAACACGATCGACGTCTTATCATCACCGGTGGAATTGGGAGTGGACGTTCCCAGGATCAGGAATCGCGTGATGTTGCCGGGATGGTCTTCCACGAACTCGGCGATACGCGTCAGTTCATACAGCTCCGCTGCCAAGTCCCCCGCGATCGCGGCTGCTCCTTCTTCGCGGGCGGCGATCTCCGCAGCCGCGCTCGTGCTGGCTACGGCGACCACCTTGTCTGACAAGCGCATCTCTTGCAGCCAGTTCTGACACTGGGCGAAGACTTCCGGCTTGGAATAAACCCGCTCGATCGTCTCCATGGCGGATCGGCTGAGCAGATGATGATGGACCGCCAGATTGAGTTCGCCGTTGACGCGCAGATCGCGAGCAATCAGGGCGTCCAACGTCTCGCCGACGCCGCCGGCAATGGAATTCTCCACGGGGACCAGGCCGAATTCGGCGTGTCCACGCTCGATGAGATCGAAGACAGCCGTGATGGTCGAGACGATTTCAAACTCGACGGACGTGCCGAACTTTCGACGTCCCGCGAGATGGGAATAACTTCCCGGCGGTCCCAGCAGCGCGATCCGGGGCGAACGTTCGAGGGCCAGCGAGGCGCTCATTAACTCGCGATAGACGCTGCGCAACGCCTCCGCTGACATAGGCCCGCAATTGAGCGAACTTACCCGTTCCAGAACCTGCCGTTCTCGATCGGGGGCGTAGACCCGCATGCCCGCCGAAGCCTTGGCTTGACCGATTTTCCTGGCCAAGTCCGCGCGGCGATTCATCAAGCCGACCAACTCCTCGTCCAGGGCATCAAGCTGGGCTCGTATGGTTTCCAAATCTCGTTTGGACTTTGACATCGACATCAGCTTAACCTGATGGACTGGATTTGTCTCAACGGCAGCCGAAACACCAACCACCTGCCCCGCAGACGGGTTGGGTGCTTGCCGGTCAGCAGGCGGTTGATCCGTCAGCGCCGTTGACCGTCGCGAAGGTCAATGCAGGTCGATTTCGTACGAATAGGTATCCGGTTCGCGGGGGTCGTGGCGACGTGATTTGGTCAAAACGAATTCCCCGGGCGTCAGGAATTGGATGGCGTGGGCTTCGCAAGGCTCGAGGTACGTGCCCTGCCCTTCTCGCAGCGTGAAGCTGAGCTTTTCGGCGTCCTTGATGCGTACCACGTGCACCTGCGCTTCCCCCAGGGTCAGGTAAAAGAAAATCCGCGTCAACAAGTGATAATGTTGCCCCAAGACGGCGCCGGCGTGCATTTTTCCGTGAATGACCGATTCCCATTCGCCTTCCGCGATGACTTCCACGAACAAACCTCGATCATCGATCCGTCGATAGTGGTCCGGAAGAAACACTTTCGGTGCGGGCATGTCAATCCACCCTTCTGATTCGAGCCGACAAAATCCTGGTCACGTATCCCATTCCGGTCCATAGAAATCGTACAAGACTCGGCGCGGACTTGGAGACCCCTTTCGTTCGATCTGTGAACCGATAGGGCATCTCCAAGACGCTAAGCCCCTTGCGGCGACACGTGAAAACGAATTCCATGAAATAGGCCCCGTATCCGGTCGGAATCACCGAAACTTTGTCGAAGACCGTGCGACGCATTACGACGAATCCGCTGTCATAATCACGAACACCAAACCCCAGCACCAGACCGGCAAACCGATTGATCATGCGACTGGCCAACACGCGCAGATGTGCCCGGTCGTCCACGCCGCCGGGGGCGTAACGCGAGCCGATGCAAATATCGAATTGATTCAACGAGGCGATCATGGACGGCAGCAGCGCCGGCGGCATGCACATGTCCGCGTCCATCCAGCCCACGACCGGAGCACGGGATTCGATGATGCCGCGATTGAAAGCGGAGGCCAACCCCCGCGTCGCCACTCGACGAATCAGAACCACCCGCTCGTCGTCGAACTCTTCCACCAACCGCCACGTCTCGTCCGGAGAATCATCATCCACCACGATGACCTCCACATCCGGCCCCACGTGCCGAAAAACCTCCGTGATCGTATCGATAATGTTGTCGCGCTCGTTGTACGTAGCCAGGATGATGGACACCGCCGGCACAACATCGCCCCGGCGTTTCGCCGTCGTCATTCCGGCGAACGCCGGAATCCAATTTGTCGGGCGGGTTTCACCGGCCTCTTTACGACTTGGATTCGTTTCCTCTTTACGAGCCGCGACCGCAAGGGAGCGGTCCCGCGCGGCGAGCGTATCCAACGTGGCCACGGCGGATGGTGAAATGGGCGATGTCATCGGTTCGATCGGCAGGCCAGCAGGGCTTGAACGACCCTGCATTGTGTCTCGTATGTGAGCGTGGGGCCGCTGGGCAGATACAACCCACGTTCAGCCAGCATTTCGGAAACCGGAAACGGTCCTGCCAAGTTGGGCCAACGGGGATGGTCGCCGTTGTAGATCGGCTGCCGATGCATGGGAACGAAAAACGAACGGGTCTCGATGCCCTGCTCCTGTAGCAGCGCCCGAACCTCCGCCGCACTCCGGCCAAACGATGGCTTCAACAACAGTCCGAACATCCAGTAAACGTTTTTGGCCCAGTTGCGACAAGTCGGCAATTGAACGTCCGGGCAGGCGGACAACAACTCGCGGTAGGCGTGCGCCAACTCGAGTTTCTTTTGGACTCGATCATCCACTTGTTCAAGCTGGGCCAGCCCGATGGCGGCCTGCACGTTGGTCATTCGATAATTGAATCCCACGGCACGATGCAAGAATCGCTCCTGCTCGAACGCCTGATTCCGCAGCAGCGCCGCTCGATCACGTATTCTGGAATCGTTGGTCACCACCATCCCGCCTTCGCCGGTCGTGATGGTCTTGTTGCCATAGAAGCTGAACGCAGCCACGTCCCCGATCGCCCCGACCCGCCGACCGTGAACCTCGGCCCCCACCGCTTGGGCACAGTCTTCTATGACCCGCAAGTGATGACGCTTCGCGATGGCCATGATGGCGCCCATATCCGCGGGATGGCCGTACATGTGCACCACCATGATGGCTTTGGTGCGTGACGTGATTTTTTCTTCGATGCGACGTGGGTCCATGCACCATGTGTCCGGCTCGACGTCCACCGGTACGGGCCTGGCCCCGGTCCAACACACCGTGTTTGCTGACACGATGAGCGTGAAGTCGGGAATCAGCACCTCGTCCCCCGGACCGACGTCCATGCTTTCCAGGGCCAAATGCAGCGCCGCTGTCCCGCTGCTGCAAGCCACCCCGTACGTCGCCCTGCAATAACTGGCGAACTGATCCTCGAATAGCGGAATATACTTGCCTAATGACGAGACCCAGTTGCCGTTCAGACAATCCAAAACGTAACGCCGCTCGTTTCCGTCCAGCAACGGCTCACAAACGGGAACGATCGTGTCAGGAGTGGATGTGATGATGGCAGTCATGGGGTTAGCCGCAGTGTTTCGATGCGCAGAGTCCGACCCTGCGCCGTCGTTGCCGGCGTCTCACAATCAGCTATTCATCGGTAGACCGGGGTGGCGTCCTGCACGAATTCGGATTCAGGACGCGTGAAAGTGGGGCCAGACAATATCGGCAGCAGTTCGTTAGGTGGGTTTCGCCCGGGTATCACTGGGTCCGTGTCACAATCGGCGGCTGGTGGTATGAACGTTCCGCGTCCCGGAGGGACGGTATGAAAGTAGCCCGGCGATTCATCGCCGGGAACCGCATCGATTCGCCGAAGAGAAGTCCCGTAGGGACGGCTGAAACTTCGGCGGTGCGTCAGTCGTCCCTACAGGAGGCGGGGTCCGGCAGGGCGATCCCTCTGTGACCTCTGTGGCTGAATTATGCGGAGGTTGGCCACAGAGACCACAGAGGGGGACTTCGAATTCGCAAGCCGGGTTCAAAACCGTGCCGGTCGATTCAGTCGGGTGTCAGCCGGAGCGAATCGCCGG
>CAYRHJ010000027.1:0-61441 GCA_964424105.1 uncultured Phycisphaeraceae bacterium
ATCCTCGACCGCTTCCTGCATCATACGGAGGTCATCACCATCACCGGCAAAAGCTATCGATTACGAAACAAAACAGCGAAGGAGCCCGACCGAAAGTCGGAGCCGAAAACCGTGGGCGCTTGCACGGAACCGTCAGCATGAGGTATACCAACGACACAAACCCTGGCCGGTTTTGATTCGATAATCACTGGCCGGTTCTCAACTGATAGATGACAATATAAAGGTGTGCAACAGGCTCTGAGACGGGTAACCGTCGTGGAGTAGCCGCGTGTCACGGGGTGCCCCCAATTCTGTTCGGAACGGCACCTGCGTTGGGTGATTTGTGTTGGGTTGACCGTGTGCCCCACCTCTTTTGGAGGTGGGGGAGCCGATGAAAGAGAGTGGATGACACGTTGATGTCACTTGCGAATCGAGCGTCGAAGAATCGAATCCCCCAGGTCCAAAAGGACCTGGGCCACCCGTCCGCAGCGCTGGGTGCGCCATCGATCGCGATGTCCGTCATTCCGGCGCAGGTCGTCATTCCGGCGTAGGTCGGAACCCAGGGGACCATTCGCGCAGCGCGCTCGATCGAGATCGATCGGTAACAGCCGGGGTTGCGGCAGGTTAACTCTTACGGTTGGCCAGCGCGTCGGGAAATCGTTTACAGAAGTAGCCTAGAATATCGCGAACACTGACCACGCCCAGCGCTTTGCCGTCGCGCTCCACGGGCAGATGACGAAAGCCGCCGACGAGCATGCGATTCAGGCCATGGGCGACGGAATCGGTGGGCCTGACCCGTTCGGGGTCGGGCACCATGAATTGCTCGACCGGCGAATCAGCACAGGATTGGTAGCCGTCTGCCAACTCCATCAGAATGTCGCGTTCGGTGAAAATCCCGACGATTTCCCCATCCTCGACCACCAGGGCACAATTCCTGCCGGTCTCCACCATTTTGGTCATGACCTCGCGAACGGGCGTGCCGGGACTGACCTGAAGCGGATCGCGGGGGATCAAGCCGACCATGGGGTCCGTCAAGATGGCCTCTTCGATCTTGCAGTCGGGTTTGGGAAGGTCCAGGTCATGGAGGTCCATCCGGCATTCGCTGCAATAGTCCAATCCAGCGAGATTGTCTTGGCCACAGGCGGGGCAGATCATCGGTCAGACTCCTTTTCAGCGGGGCATGCGTCAGGATACGCATTCGACGTCGACCCACAATAGGTCTCATCGTCAAGTCTTTCGAGCGACGACGAACATGTTGGCGAACCGACAAGGACGCGCGCGAACGGACAACCGCTTGGCCACGTCGATGACCCGGATGGGAGCGACAGGCTCCGCCTACTTGACGGTCCAGGTTTCTCCGGCGTGGAGCAGATCTTCAAGTTTGCCCTCGCCCTTGGTCTCGATCGCCCGTTTGACGACGTCGTCCAGCATTTCGTCATAGGTCGGTCGCTCGATCGCCCGAAAAACGCCGATCGGCTCCGGAAAAGCCGGGTAATACATCCGGCTGAGCAGATAGGCGAGCGTGGGTTCGATGGCCTTCTCGTCGTGAAACAGAAGATCATCTTCGGTAATGCCGTCGCCCAACTGCACGACCTCCGGATCAATCCCGTTCAAACGAATACCCTTGTCGCGGGCCTTGCCGAACAAAAGCGGTCGGCCATGCTCCAACACGATGGTCGTGTCTTCTTTGGTGTCCTTTCCGGTGGCGTATTCGAAAGCGCCGTCGTTGAAGATGTTGCAATTCTGATAGATTTCAACGAAGGCGGTGCCTTTGTGATGGGCGGCCCGTTCCAGGATGACGCCCAGATGCTTGACGTTGACGTCGTGGGTACGTGCGACAAACGTCGCTTCGGCCCCGATGGCCACGGAAAGCGGTTGCAGCGGGTAATCGATGGAACCGTAGGGCGTGGACTTGGTTTTCTTTCCGCGTTCCGACGTGGGTGAATACTGCCCTTTGGTTAAACCGTAGATGCGGTTGTTGAAAAGCAGAATGGTCATGTTGATGTTGCGGCGAATGGCGTGCAGCAGGTGATTGCCGCCGATGCTCAATCCGTCGCCGTCGCCCGTCGCCACCCAGACGTGCAGGTCCGGGCGGACTACTTTCAAGCCGGTGGCCACCGCGGGCGCTCGACCGTGGATACTGTGAATACCGTAGGTGTCCAAGTAGTAAGGGAATCGGCTGGAGCACCCGATCCCGGATATGCACACGAGGTTTTCCTTGGGCACGTTGAGTTCGGGCAGGATCTTCTTAACCTGCGCGAGAATGGCATAATCACCGCACCCGGGACACCAACGCACGTCTTGGTCACTGGCGAAATCTTTCGGCGTCAGTTTTTGAACTTCCAACTGAACAGACATTCGATCAGCCTTTCAGCACTTCTTCAATTTTGCGTTCCACTTCGCTGATGCGGAACGGCTTGCCTTGAACTTTATTGTACCCGATTGCATCCACCAGAAATTCCGAACGAATCATCAAGCGGAGCTGGCCCAGATTCAATTCGGGAATCAGCACTTTCTTATAGCTTTGCAACACGTCGCGGACGTTGCTCGGCAGGGGATTCAGATAGCGCAAGTGGGCACAGGCGACCTTGGCGCCTGTGGCTTGAACCCGTTCCACTGCGGAGATATTCGCTCCGTACGTGCTGCCCCAACCAAGCACCAGAAGATCGCCCTGCGCTGGACCCTCTACTTTCAGCGGGGGGACGTCCTTGGCGATTCCGGCGATTTTTTGGGCCCGCAACTTGACCATTAGCTCGTGATTATGCGGGTCGTAGCATACGTTGCCGGTGACGTTCTGCTTCTCCAGGCCACCGATACGATGTTGCAGACCCTTGATGCCCGGGATGGCCCACGGTCGGGATAGATCCTCGTTTCGCTCGTAGGGATGGAAGGTCTTGCCGTTGGCTGACGGATGTTGCACGCGTATGTCCGGCAGGTCGGCGATGTTGGGGATCTTCCAGGGTTCGGCGCCGTTGGCCAGGTAACCGTCGCTCAGCAGAATCACGGGCGTCATGTATTTGACGGCGATTCGGAAGGCCTCCATGGCCATTCCAAAACAATCACCCGGCGTGGATGGCGCCAAGATCGGTATGGGACATTCACTGTTGCGGCCAAACATCGCCTGAAGCAGGTCGGCCTGTTCCGTCTTGGTGGGCAATCCGGTGCTGGGACCGCCGCGCTGCACGTTGACGACCACCAGGGGCAGTTCGGTCATGACGGCCAAGCCCAGCCCCTCGCCCTTCAAGGCCATGCCCGGTCCGCTGGTTCCGGTTGCGGCGAATGCTCCGGCGAAGGCGGCCCCAATGCACGATGTAATGGCGCTGATTTCGTCTTCCGCTTGAAACGTCTTGACGTTGAAATGGGCGAAATGTGCCAACTCATGCAGAATGTCACTGGCCGGCGTGATGGGGTAGGAGCCGTAGAAAAGGCATTTGTTAGCCTTGTTGGCGGCGGCGATCAGACCGATTGCGATGGCTTCGTTGCCTGTGATCTTTCGATACGTTCCCGGTTCGATGGTGGCTTTGGTGACCTCGTAACGAGTGTGGAATGCCTCCGTCGTCTCGCCGAAGTAATAGCCGGCCTTTAACGCCTTCGTGTTGGCGTCCGCGACGGCTGGAACCTTTTTGAATTTCCTTTCAATCCAATTCAGCGTCTGATCCAACGGTCGGCCATACAACCAATAGACCAAGCCCAGTGCGAAAAAGTTCTTGGTACGAAGGA
This sequence comes from uncultured Phycisphaeraceae bacterium, assembly GCA_964424105.1. GTDB lineage: Bacteria > Planctomycetota > Phycisphaerae > UBA1845 > UBA1845 > CAYRHJ01. The sequence continues at coordinate 3,700 of CAYRHJ010000027.1, forward strand.
TGGCCTTGGTACCCAAGCCGGTATCTTTCGCGGCTTCGGTGGTCAGCTTGTCGATGGGCACGCGAAAAAGCCGGTAGCCTTTCGATTCGACCGTATCCAGCGGATTGTCCTCGTATCCCGCCTTGGCCAAGTTGTTCTTATTGAAGGCGTCTTCGTTGGCGATCAGAATCCCACCCGGCGTCAAATCTTCCAGATTGGTCATCAGCGCCGCCGGGTTCATGGCCACCAAGACATCGCATCCGTCGCCGGGCGTGTGAATGCGGTGGTTGCTGAAATTAAGCTGGTACCCGCTCACGCCCGCCAACGAACCAGCGGGCGCGCGAATCTCCGCCGGAAAATCGGGCAGCGTGGCAATGTCATTACCGACGATCGCGGAGGTATTCGTCAGTTGCGTACCAGCCAACTGCATTCCATCACCGGAGTCGCCAGCCAGTCGAACGACGATGTTCTCCAGCTTCTCGACTTTCACCGGCCTGAAAGGATGCGTTTCACTCAATGTATTCATCTTATTGATCCTGACTCGTGAATCGGAATACCCGGGGGGTTGGTTCGGTGTGGATCGGTCGATTATCAGCTACCCTCACGCGCGGCAGCCACCGCGGAAGGATCGGGCGGTAGGTTGTAGACGGATTGCGGGAAATGCTCCACCAGGAATTGCACCACCTCCCTGACGGAGATGATACCGATCACCCGGCCGTCGTCGACCACCGGCATGTGCCGATAGCCGCCGGCGTGCATCTTGCGAATGACGTTCGCGACCGAATCCGAACGCGCCAAAACGTCCACTCGTTTCGTCATCACCGCCTCCACGGGACGGTCCTGACCTACGCCGCCCACGAGGACGCGCTTCAGTATGTCACGTTCCGTGAAAACCCCTTTCAGCGTTCCACTCTCCTGCACGGTGACACATCCGTTCCGGCGTTCTTGCATCAGCGCGACGACTTCGTGCACGGGCGTATCCGGCGAAACGCGCAACGGCTCGCCCATCTCCAAATCATCCACGCAACTGATTATAAGACTGTCGCGGAGGTCCACCACATCATTCCCAATACAAGTTCGATTCGGTAAGGGAGCATACGCTTAGCCTGCCCAAAAAACAAGGGGTAGGTGTCTAGATTATCGGCGGATTCGCTCAACCGGCACATCCAATCGCATGAAACAGCCAAGTCCGCGAAATCGAGTGTCGAACGCCCACACACGCCGCCTGAAAAACCGGGCACGCCGATGAAACAACTGCCCCCAACCCGGTTTGGGTGGCTTTGAACCGCGTTGACCGAATCGCCGGCCGCGCCCTGGGACGGACCAGCGGGCAATTCATCGGCATTCGGGCCTGTAGCGAAGCCGGTTCAACGATTTTCCCGTAACCGACGAGCAAGGAAAGCTTTTGGGCATGGTTCATTTTTCTGAGCTGCGAAAAATGATTTACGATCCCATGTTGCGTGATCTGGTGACCGCGTTGGATCTGGCTGACACGACCATCCCGGCGATACCCGTGGACATGCCCATCAGCGATCTACTCGAGCGGTTTCAATTATGCGATACCGGGCTGCTTCCCGTGGTCGATACAGCCGAAAATCGCAAGGTCGTCGGCGTCGTCGAACAGCGGGACCTTTTACAGGCGCTTCATCGTGACCAAAATGTGTAATCACATGGTCGTATCCGCAGCCGATCTGGACACGTTGTGAACGATGTCTGTCACCCCACGCGCATGTTGGCGGCGATGGGCAGGTCTTCCGATCGAATGACGAGCGATTGACCCGGCTCCAACGGTGGGAAACCGTCACAGACCACGCGCCGGCGGGTGCGATTCATCGCAATCAGGCCGTACTGCAAGCCGATGACGAATTCCAGCATCGTTGCTGCCAAATCGGTTCGCCAAATCGAATTGCATTCAAAATTTCCGATCTCGCCCGGGACTTCAATTCGGATCAACTGAGCGCCCGCCGTCAAGGCCGATCGATGGAAAGGAGTCGAAAACGCTTCCGCGTCGATCGTGATGATCGGTCGCAACGCCTGCCAAGCCCATTCGGAGCGCGACCTGTCGCCCATGGCGTGCCCGTCCGGGGATGAACGATAGAAGTATCGCCGATCAAGGAACGCGGTAGTCAACATCCGCAGCATTGCAGCCTGGCGCTCGAATTGGCCGTCGTCGAACGCATACGCCACGCGTAGCTCGCGGCGATTCCCGTCGGTTACCTCCACGATCGCATGGATCGAGCCGTCTTCGAAATCACCGGTGATCTGCGGCGTGGTGCCATTATCGGTTTCGAATTTTCCGAACGGTTGCCACGGGGCCGACAGCGGCACCCACGCCAGCCGAAATCGACGCACCAACTCTTTCGCATAGGGGTTCTCGTGCGGCGTTGGTCGCACCAGTTGCTTTAGGAACTCTTGAACGCCGTAGATGCCGGCGAAGTCGTGCCCCGTTAATCCACTGCGGACCAATAGGGTCGGACGGGGTGCTTCCAGCAGGGGCACCACGTTTTCCCCAGCCCCCAGCGTGATGATCGTGTCATGACGTTCCCGCCCGCTGCATCGCAGCACGCCGTAGCGGGTGCAAAACTCGCCCATCATGGACAGATATTCGCGCTCGTCGTCTTCCGGCACGATGTATCGCCCCATCGATACCTGGTCCGCGCCCAACATGTTCCACAACAAATACGCCGCGACGTTCGACTCATCTCGGCTGGACGATCGACATTCCGCGGGTGCGACGTCGAACACGATAATTCCGCCCCGGTCGGTCGGTCGATGTAGGCACAGCGGGTGTCCCGAAGTCGCATCGGAGTCCGTCATGGAATCCAGAATGACCTGAAACGACATTTCTTTCGTCAGTCTGCGAATGGCTTTTCCGTTACGAAACTGACGTTGGCGCATGGCACCGGGCGTGGCCCCATCCACGGATAACGGAAAAACGTCATGCAGGGCAAATCCACAGGTGATCCCATCGGCATATTGAACTCTGGCGCATAGCGGGTCATCATCCTGCGCGATGGTTCGGATTTTCGGCGGGTCTCGAAACAACTTGGCGAACGCACCCAATGAAAGAATGATGATCCGATTCTCGGCCAATTTCTCGACCGCACGCAGCGAACGCATTCCGCCGGGCAGTTGGTCGCCGGCTACGATAATCGCGTCGGATGCCACGCGGTCCGTGTGCACATCCCCCGCGCGGACATGTCTGACGTTTCGGCGACCGAAACGATCTTCCAGAATATGCGTCAACGGTCTGCGTTCTCCCGTCTCGTCGCACAGGAAAATCTGCCGGGCGGTGCGCGGAACGGCGTAGGAATACGCGGGCGGCGGCAGGGCCATGGGATGTGAAACGCGATCCGGTTGAATATTTGCGGCGACGTACGCCCCATGAATGCTCGCTTCGCCCACGGCCTCCGCAATTCCGATTTCGATGTTCAACCACGGCGTGTTCGGCGGTGTTTTGAAATACGCCCGAAGCGTCAGCGGGCCCGTGGTCGACAATGTTCCCGCCAGCCACGTCCGCCGTTCGTCATCACCCGCCGTCTCCGGCCTGACCCACAAACCCATTCCGGAGGTTTCCGCGGGGCCGATCGTGCGACAGGACACGGCGGCTTCGATGCGATACCATTGATCTCCGCGACAGCGCAAGCGTTGGCAAAATCGACCGGACGACGACGCGTTGGTGCAAACCATGGTCACGCCTTGCTTGACGCCCGTCGAAGTCGAATCAGGCTCCCAGCGGATGTCCGGACCCCTGCTCGTCCACGACCAACTGCGCAATTGATCGCCCACTATCTTGAAATCGGCGTTTCGGATTCGGTTTGACGTAGCAGCCACGGTCTGCATCCTTTGTATTTCAGACGGTTCGCAAGCGGTCCCGTATACCTGTGTGGAATCGTTCGTGCAACCGCGTCCCGGCGAATTCAGATGGACGTCAAATCATTCGTGTTCGTGCATGGCCGTGGGATCGAGATTCAGGTATCGCTTCAGATAGGCGACGCCGATGTAGAACGGAATCGTATCCAACAGGGCGACGGTGATTTTGAATAGGTAGTTGTCGCGGATCAGCCGCAACAGGTCGCCCATGGTCACGTCCCCGGCTAGATAGGCAGCGCCGAACGTAATCACAATCACAGCCGTCGCGTCGACCAACTGGCTGACCATCGTGGAACCGTTGTTCCGCAGCCACAAATGCTTGCCACGCGTCAACTTCTTCCAATAGTGAAACAGGAACACGTCGCAGAATTGTGCGGCGAGATAGGCCACCATCGACGCCAGGACCGCCCCACGCATGCAAGCGTAAATAAGATGAAACAATTCCGTTCGGTCCGTAACGGTCGTGCCATCGGGCAAGGTGACGGGTTGCGACAAGTCCAACACTTGCCAAGGGGGTTGCGTGGCCGCCGGCGGAAGGCGGTCACCCAGCCACAAGGTCCCCAGAACCAGCAGATTCACGCCCACGCCGATGGTGACCACGAAGTTGGCCCGGCGACGCCCGTAGAATTCGCTGATGAAGTCCGTGCACAGAAACGTCAGCGGATAGGGAAGCACGCCCACCGCCAGCACCAGCGGCCCGATGTGTACGAAACGAGTGATGCCGATGATGTTCAGCATGGCCATGGCGCTTAGAAAAACGCCGGACAACACCACCAGCACCCGCAGTCGACGCTCTTGATAGATTTTGGAATTCACACGCACCGTCTGAATGGAATTCGGTCAAAAGGCCGGCGACGAGAACGATTCACCACGCATCGCGAGCCTTCGGGCAAGGTTGCCATTTCGATCGCCGACATGCGAATAGAAACAGCCGGCTCGCACATTATGCGGCCATCATCGCGGCGCATTATCGATCGTTCAGGCGAGTCGCCGCCGACGCGAGGTCATCGACGATGTCGAACCAGCGGTGAAGTCGCGTGACCTCGAACACTCCCATAACGAACGCCGTCGGCGAAACCAATACGACACGCGAGCGGGTCATCCGGGCTCGCGTCACCACGTTGATCAACTCGCTCAGTCCCGACGAATTGATTTGATTCAACCCCGACAAGTCGATCGCCAGTTTCGACTCCGGCTCGGCCACAATGGGTTGGAGCGTGTCCGCGATATTGTTTTCATCACCCAGGTTGAATTCACCCGACAACCGGGCCAGCGTGAAATTTTTTTGCGGTTCGACCTGAACGTTCATTTTCACGTCCTTGTTATGTTCCCGAAGAGACGGGAGCGCGATCGATCGGTCATTTACTAAGGTTATCGACATTGCGTCGCCGCATGGTTTGACGCAGCAGCAAGTAGTTCGCCGATTGAAAAAGCGTGACCTCGCCTGATACCACGAAAACAACGTCCTCAGCCGACGCTTCCGATTCACGAATCATTCGTTCCAACTGTTGATTGGGCAGCAGACGCATCGGCGGACGCGGCGCTTCGATCGAATCCGATTCGAACACAATCGACCACCATGCCCCGTCCCGCGTCAATCGACCGGCCAATCGATGCACGGACTCCCCCTCGCGTAACAGTAAAAGGTTCGGGTCGGTCTCCGGGCGGGAATCCGAGCCGAGCGGCTTTAACGGTTGTTCGCTGGGTCGGTCCCGCTGAAAGGCCTTGATGACGTCTTCGGGCGACGGCACCTTTGGAACTTTCCCGTCGGCGGGAGTGGCCTCCTCACCGGCGGACGCGGGAGGTTCATCGGCTGGCGCGGACCGCGGCTTGGAACCCTCCTGGCCGAATAACGTTGAAACCCAGACCAATCCCATCGCGACGGTCAACCATCCGGCTGTTATTCGTATGTGGGACATTTGTTGCACCCTTCAACCTCGAATCAATGCTTCGTCGATCGTCATGTCATCTTACGTCGCATGTCACAGTGTTCCGTCTCATCCGAGCCGCACCCGACTGCCTGTGCGTGTCTGCACGCAGACAGGTCAGGTAGCGGAGGCAAGGTTCAATGCTCCGCAACCCGGCCGGCGCGGTTTCACGGGATGCGACCCTTCTGCGTACTTATACCAGCTTATCGGCATACGATCTTTCGCGAAACCACGAATCAGCCACCAGCGGCTTCTCTTCGATCGAATCGACGTGTTCACCGCGCCAGTCAAAATAAACAAGTCGGTGATCGACCGCCGCTGGCAGCCACCTGCCTGCCCGTTGGCTGCCGCCTGACAGCCCGTTGAAAACCCGAAACTCTCGCGAAGCACTCGCCCTCGCCGCTCTCGCCGGCTACATTCCTATCCTCGTTCCCATGGCTGCATCCAATCATCGCAAACGGGAAATCTATCGTTCACGCGGACGCAAGACGGTCGTCTCGTTACGCGAGTCGCTAGTGTTCCGGCAACGCTTTTTCTGCGCATTTGCGGCAATACTTTCCGAGCCGCGACCATCAGGGCGGGAACTCGCCTCTTAACAGAGCCGCGACCTTCAGGGCGCGGTCGTGCGCCATGCTTGGCGCGCCCGTTCGGAATCAACGCCTGACCCGCAGATTTGACGCTGACAGACCACTAGGGTGAATCAGTTGGCGGTTCCGTCTTCCTTTCATCAAGTAACGAGGCCAACTCGCCCACCGTCGTCACCGGTTTCTTGCAGACGTAATTCTGACAGACGTAGGCTGTTGGTGATCCGTCGATGGGCCTCTTGTTTTTTAACAATGGAATGAATTCGCCCAGTTTCGCCGCCTGTTCTTCATCCGGGGCCAACGCGACGACCTTGTTGGGACGATAGGACTGGAACACGATCTGCAACATCGCGCGCGTTGGCGGCGCGTACGGGTCGCCTATGATCGCAATCTCCTTCGGCGAGTCGGCGTAGAAGTCCACGGCGCACAGCAGGCGTTCAAACTGCCACGCGGACCGATTGACCAGCGCCCCGAACGATCGAAAGATCGACTCCGCCTTCTCGCGATAATCGGGACGGTTCACCAGCAGCCCCAGACGCAGCAGATTCATGGCCGCTACCGAATTCCCCGATGGAATAGCCCCGTCATTGGCGTCCTTGGTCCGCGCCAGCAAACGCTCGCCGTCCTTGGCTGTAAAGAAAAACCCCCCGCCCGCTTCATCATAATAACGCGCGATGAGGTCATCCGTCAGGGCGACCGACTCTTGAACCCATTTCGGGTCAAACGTGGCTTCATACAGGTTCAACAACCCTTCCGTCAGGAACGCATAGTCGCTCAAATAGCCCGTCAAACGTGCTTGGCCACTTCGATAGGTACGCAGGAGTTTGCCGTCTTTTCTTAGCTTCTCCAGAACAAAATTCGCCGCCTGCTCGGCTGCGTGGGCGTAGCGCGGTTCATCGAGCGCCCGCGCCGCCTTGGCCAACGCGCCGATCATCAGCCCATTCCAGCTTGATAGAATCTTGTCGTCCAACGCCGGCGGGATCCGCTTCTCCCGTATTTTCAACAACTTGACGCGCATGCCCGCCAGCCTTTTGCTTAGCTCGCCCGACTCCACACCGTGCAGCTTGGCCACGGTTTCGACGTCGCGCTGGATGTTCAGGATGTTTTTCGGGCCGGGCGGGGCGTGTCCGTGCGGTTCGAACCAGTTTCCCCGCTCGGTGATGTCGTAATAGGAGCAAAACAGTTTGGCGTCTTCTTCGCCCAGAACCTCGCGCACCTGTTCGACCGTCCAGATGTAATACTTGCCTTCCATGCCCTCGCTGTCAGCGTCGCGCGTGGAATAGATACCGCCCGCGGGGCTTTGCAAATCTTGGATAACGTAGTCGCAAATTCCGCGGACCGTCTCCGCGTATAGCGGATCGCGCGTCACCAGATAGGCATCGACATAAATCGCCGCCACCAGCGCCTGATCGTACAGCATCTTTTCAAAATGCGGCACCAGCCACTGCGGGTCGGTGCTGTACCGGCACATACCACCGCCCAGATGATCGTAAATGCCTCCGCGGGCCATGTGACGCAGCGTGACGTTCACAGCCTCCAGCAAATCCGCCCGCCCCGTTCGGCGATGGGTACGTAACATCAAATCCATGGCCATGCTCGGCGGAAACTTGTTCTGATCGCTTTGCATCCCGCCTCGGTGCATGTCGAACGCACCGGCAAGCATCGCCGCCGTTGCGCCCACGGTGGCAGCGGGGATGATCTCCTCTCCGCCGCTGGGCAGGTTCGCCCATTGCTGCAAGTACCGGTTCATCTGGCTGGACGTATTCTGTAGTTCGCCGCGACTGTTCTTCCACTTGTCCACAACTTGAATCAAAAGCCGTTCAAACGCCTCCCGCGGAAAATAGGTTCCCGCGAAAAAAGGTTCACCTTCGGGATTCATGAACACCGACATGGGCCAGCCGCCTCGCCCCGTCATCTTCATCGTCGCCTGCATGTAAATCTCATCGATGTCCGGGCGTTCCTCCCGGTCGACCTTGATGGATACGAAATCGCGGTTCAGGATATCCGCGATGCCCTCGTCCTCGAAACACTCGTGCTCCATGACGTGACACCAATGGCAGGCTGCGTACCCGATGCTCAGAAAAACGGGTCGGTCGGCCTTTCTCGCCTTTTCCAACGCCTCCGGGCCCCATTCGTACCAATCCACCGGGTTGTGGGCGTGTTGCAGCAGATAGGGACTCGTCGCATGGATCAGATGATTCGTGTGTTTGTGCTTCGTTTCCACAGCCGATTCGACTCCCTTCGCCTGTTTGGGGGGGTCCGTTTGTTGAGACTCGCAACGTGTGGCCGACATCGTCAAGACGACGAGCAACCCGATGTTACGCCAACCGCTCATGGGGGCACTTTCAAGACAGGTAGATGCTGCGTTCAGCGGGGATCCTGCCCAGCACGGGTGTGATTCTATGCGATCGGCGGGAGACGTCAAAAAGGATTGCGTGCTGTGTCTTTTTCACCAACACGCGTGAATCATCAACACCCTGCCGCTTGCCTCGCCCACAACATGCATCTATAGTCCGTCGCCGTGTCCAATGAACACGCCGTCGTCTCCTCCACCCGCATCATCGCCGCGTTCACGTTCCTTTCCCGCATCCTGGGACTGGCACGTGAAATGGTCTTCGCCCGCTACTTCGGAACGGACGTCCTGCTTTCGGCTTTTCGAATCGCCTTCATGATTCCCAATCTGGCTCGGCGGTTGTTCGGCGAGGGGGCATTGTCGGCTGCGTTCATTCCCATATTCATGCGGGAGTTACACAGCGCCGACGCAGACCGGGCGCCGCGACTTGCCGGCGGTGTCCTGACCCTGCTATCGCTGGTTCTCGGTGTCATCGTCCTCGTCGGGGAACTGGTCTTGATCGTCACCTGGACGCTTCAGCCTTCGGTCACATTACGCCTGACCATCATCATGTTTCCGTTTCTCGGGCTGATCTGCTTGGCTGCGTTCCTGGGGGGTCTGCTCAACGCCGTAGGGTCCTTCGCCGCACCAGCCGCGTCTCCGATGTTGCTCAATGTGGGTGTCATCGTAGCCGTGGTCGTCGGCGTGGCGGGATTCGATGGGTCGGGCGAGCCGCTGATGCACGCGGTATGCGTGGCTGTGCTGATATCGGGATTCGCGCAGGTCGGTTTGCAATTGTGGGCGCTACGGCGGACGAAATTCCATCCGATATGGAACCGGAATTGGCGAGATCCGCAGATTCGCGAAATCACCGCTTTCATGGCCCCCATGATTCTGGGTCTATCAACCGTGCAATTCAACAGCATGCTGGACAAGCTGATGGCCTATTGGTTTGTAGCCGACGGACAGGGTCCCGCCGTGCTGGGCTATGCTCACTTCTTGTATCAGTTGCCCTTGGGGGTTTTCGGGATCGCCCTGGCCACCGCGATTTTTCCCACCATGGCCAAATCCGCGGCCGCAGGTGACGAACCCGCCTTGATCGAATCGCTCGGACATGGCATTCGGCTGTGTCTGTTTGTCTCGCTGCCGGCTACGGTCGGTCTGATGCTGATCGCCACGCCGCTGGTTCGATTGCTATTCGAGGCGGGCCAATTCGGGTCGGAAGGAACGGCCCGCGTGTCCGACTCGCTGATATACTATTCACTGGGCCTGTGCGCCTATTCCGTTCAACACATTTTGGTCCGTGCGTTTTATTCGTTGCGAGATTCGCGGACACCCGTCCGAATCTCGATGTACATGGTGGCGCTCAACGTCATCCTGAATCTCGTGTTGGTGCGCGCGATGCGTGAATCCGGTGTTGCGCTGGCGACGGCCATCACCGCGTTCGTTCAAATCGCCTGGGCCGGTGTGGTCTTGTCGCGGCGATTGAACGGAATGGGCTGGCGCCGAATCGGACGCAGCGCCGGCAAGACGGTTCTCGCATCGGCGGTCATGGGCGTAGTTGTCTGGCTGATCATCCAAACCGGGGCATTACCTGCGTTGTCCAAGTGGCACGAGATGACGCGGGTTTCGACGGCAGTGGTGGCGGGCGGCCTGTCGTACGCGTTGGCCGCCCGCTTGTTTCGGATCGATGAATTGCGAAGCCTATTGACCCGCGGGCGTTCACGGACCGGGTGAATCGCCCGAAATCGCCACGCATTAGCGGGCACTGTACAACGGTTGACGTCAAGTCACGCCTAATTCCGTCGGCGCGTCACTGCCATCGATCGTTGTGGATTCCTCGATCTGCGTTTCAGCGGGCGGTTCGTCCGACGTCTCCGTCGATTCGGTCGCCTTCATCCCCAACACACCAAACCCGAACGCCCAATCGATGACTTTTTCCATTCGTCCGTTTATTCGAACGATCGTTAGTTTGTCATCATCGCGGATCAGCACTACCGCCGCCCGGATCGACGATCCCGCCAATCGCATATAGATACGGAATTGTTGATCGCCTTGGCGCATCTTCACCACCGGGTCCCAGTCGGCCGGCAGCTCGACTGCCGACAACGTAAAATCGCCTGCATCCGAAACCTTATAGACGCCGGCTTCAACACTGGTGATGCCGAACGCGGGCAAGGGGCGTCCGACGCAAAGCGAAGCCACGCCCAGTGTCAAACCATCGACACCGATTCCCATCTCTTTCTTCAGTTTCACGTCCTGATTCACGCTGATCATGCGGCGCATGTCCTCGGGTCCCCAGAACGTAATGCACCCGCTCGATAGGGATAGGACGGTCCCTACGAGGCAAATCCCAACCGTTCGCTGCCAGTGACGCATGTCGTTTGCTCCTAATGAATGGGCCCGGCCACGTGATCCCATTTCACGGGCTTTCGCCGTGAACGGCAAAACGCGTGAAGCTCTCGATCGTCAAACGAGATGCTTCACGCGCCAACCGTTACGTTTCAGTCGATGAACCTGCCACGTCTTCACTCACGCCCGCCGCTTCGACCCTGCCTTCGGCTGCGGCCTTCGTTCTCCGTTGCCTTCGACCAATCCACCTTCGACAGGTTTTCGAGTCCGGGGATCTTCAATCCCCCTCCCAGCGAACCCATCAAAGCCAAGTCCAGCTTGCCGGCGATGTTGGCGAACACCACCTGCCGCTTTTCACCCTGATCTTCAACCACCATCGCGACGATGCCCTCGATGAAATCGTCGTCATACAGAACCGACACGTTGACGCTGGTGTGTTCTTCACGCACTCGGGCGATGTTTTCCCAACCTTCGTCTTCCAACGTTTCGCGGATGTCGCGCATGAAGTCTTCCGCCCGGTCCATCTCGTCCTTGTCGATTTCCACTACCACCGCGCTGATCGCCTCGATCTGCGCCAAAAGCTCCCCAGCCGCGGCGTCCTGCTGATCCACGGCCTTGGAAAGGATTCGCAACAGCGGGGCACGCAGATTCACCTCGATCAACGTATCGCTGTTCTCGCCCAGCTTCGCGAACGCGGAACCGTCAACCTGCCCGCGGATGCCACGATCGCCCGGATCGCGGGCCCACGTGGTAGAAGCGGCCATCACAAAAACCGCTCCCCCCACGACCAGACAACGCCACTGCCCCAGGGTTAGAATATTTTTCTTTTCGGTCATGTTCCTGCACTCCTTGTTTCATGAGATTGATTTTGCGGAATCTTCAATGGAAAATAATGCAATGCGGGCGAAAGCTGATCCGCCAGCAACTGGTTGACGGCCTGCTTTTCCACCCGCGATAGGGCGTCGCCCGTCAATTGAAATACGAATCGCGTTTGGGCGGCGAGTCTGGCCAACTCGGCATCCGCGATCGGCCGCTCGCTCGGTCGATCAAGTGCCCAACGTCCTGCCGCCAACAACACGATCACCGCCGCAGCCGAAATCGCATACCCGGCCCACCGCCTTGGACGCGGTGAATCATGCGTCGCTTCGGGTCGGCGTATCGTTCGTTCCCAGACCCTTTCCAGCGCGTCGTCGGGAAATGGCACCACGGGGAGCGATGCCCACGCCGCACGCATCGTGGTCATCTCCTCGGCCAACTCCCGGCAGCGGTCGCACGCCGCCACATGCACCCGCAAGGCCTCGCCGTCGGGTTCAGACAGCAGACCATCCGCCTGCCGTTGAATGGCCCGATAGGCATCGTCACAGAAAAACGCATACCGATTCATGGATGAACTCCAGCCGCCGTCAGCGCACGGCGAAGTCGTTGGCGAGCACGATGCAATGCCGCCTTCAATGTGCCCATCGGCATCTCCATGACGTCGCTGATTTCCTCGTAGGGCATGCCCTGCGTTTCACGCATCAGCAACATCGTCCGATCCCGATCCGAAAGCGATCCCAATGCCCGCGCCATCGTCACCCGCAGGTCTTGCAATACCGCCCATTGCTCCGGCGTCGGGGTTGCATCAGCCGGCATGGACAGGATCGCTTGCGAATTCAAACTGCCTCCCGATCCGTTCCGCCTTCGCCGAAATCTGTCCAGACACAGGCGGTGCACGGTACGCAGCAACCACGTGCGAGCCGCCGGCGCTCGTACACGGTCTCGATTCTGCCACAGTCGCACCAACGCCTCCTGCGTGACGTCAGTGGCTTCATCCACGTCGTGAAGCACCCAGGCCGCATAACTGTGCAGCCGATCCTTGTGCTCGCGCACCGCCTGGATGAATCCGTTGCGATCCATGAACCACCCTAGAAACGCGGAAGTCCGCCAAAAGTTTCAGACCTTTTCCATGCAATGTTGGTTGGGCAAAATATTTTCACCAGCCACGGACCCAGACGTGTCTTGCGGGCCACATATCCGACCCGACGCTGTGGAACCTGCGGCTTATGAATTTCGCTCGCGTGGCATATTTATTCGCAATGGCAAGATGGATTTTATTGCGACGGGATGATGACATTGTCACGATTTGTCAGATTCCGTTGCGGATAGGACCCTGGGTTCGTGACAGTTTAGACGGGTAGATTTTCGCCCCGCAGGGGGCGACGGAAGATAGCCACGGGTGGAGCCGCCGCAGGCGGCGGAACCCGTGGAAACCTGACCTTGCTAATCCGTTCCGCCCCGGCAGGGGCGGAGGAAGCTGGCGCAACCTCCTCCGCCCCTTGCGGGGCGGTGATGGTGGGGCGGGCTGGCAACCACGGGTTGCGCTTCGCTTCACCCGTGGCTATTGTCGTACGCCCCGTTCGGGGCGGCGGAATGCCTCGCCTAAAGTGTTATGCACCCTAGGACCCTGGCTGCGCCCCGCCGCGGTTGTGAACGATGGGTTCCGTTGATAGACTGGCCCGTGTCGAATCGAATGACCGCGAAACAACGAAATGGAATCGCATGCCGGACGGAAAGTGGTATCAGGACGGGCTGAGCTTTGAATGCACACAGTGCGGCAACTGTTGCAGCGGGCCGCCCGGGCACGTCTGGTTGACCAGGGATGAACAAACGCGCATCGCCAAGCGTCTCGGGCGCCCGGACCACAAGCTTTCCAGCGAACACGTCCGCCGGGTCGGTTTCAAACACAGCCTGACCGAAAAACCCAACGGCGATTGCGTCTTTCTCGTGCGGCAACACGGAAAAACGTTTTGCGGTATCTACGAGGTTCGCCCCCTTCAGTGTCGCACCTGGCCATTTTGGACGGAAAACCTCCGATCCGCACGGTCGTGGGATGATGCCGCTGAAAGATGCCCCGGCATGAATCACGGCACGCATTACGGCTTCGTGGCCATCGAAGATATTCGTTTGAAGCGGACCTGGTGACATGTTCAACCCGCCGCTGCCCATGGATAAAATTGTCGAGTTGTCGCGCGATGAATCGTTCCGCGCAGCCATGGCCAATCTGTATCATCGACTCGACGAGCGCGTAGCCAGCCACGCGCCCGTCTGCATCAATCGGGGCTTGTGTTGCAAGTTCGATTCCTACGGACATAGCCTGTTTGTCACGTCGGCGGAATTGGCCTATTTCATCGCCGAAACGCCGACCGCCGCCGGGCCACACAACGGCACCTGTCCGCATCAACGTGATGGAATTTGCACCACGCGTCATCAGCGGCCAACCGGCTGCCGAATCTTCTTTTGTGAAGCGCTCGATCGGTCCTGGCCATCAGATGAAACGGAATTCGTGCTCGATGAATTGAAGTCGCTGCACGTGCGTTTTCAGTTGCCCTACGCCTACGTGGAATGGCTGGCGGCGTTGCACCAATGGCACGATTATGCCCAACGCGCCGTCACTCCGGCGAAAGCCGGAGTCCAGGCAGCGTTCTTTTGGATTCCGGCCTGCGCCGGAATAACGGTCGATTCGGAATGACGGTCAGCGCGACACGTTGACCAATCCACAAGAAAAGGTTGTAGCATCCCTACCCGTCTCTTGCCGGCCTGCCGCTCGCCTAATCCCCCATACAAATCCCCATGGCCCGTGCGGCTTGGATCAGCGAATGATCCGGCGGAACCAATCGCTGCTGATTAGCGACAGCCTCCAACGGCGCGTCGGTGATTCGACCTGATTTCATGACCACCAACCGGTTCAATTGTCCGGTCGCCAAAAGGTTTGCCGCCGCCAGGCCGAACTCGGTGGCCAGGACCCGATCCGCCGCGACGGGTGTGCCGCCCCGCTGCACGTGGCCGAGAATCGTCGCGCGGGTTTCCAGATGCGTACGCCGGGTGATTTCGTCGGCCAGCACCTCGCTCACACCCCCCAGTCGCACCGGGTCGGGGCTGTCGTGGACCACGCGATCGACGGTCTGTTTTCCCCCGAGGGGCTTCGCTCCTTCGCTGATGGCGATGATGGTGAAGGCCTTGCCCTTCCGCGACCGCTCGACGCAATGCTTGCAGATTCCATCGACGTCGAAAGGAATTTCGGGGATGAGAATGACATCTGCGCCGCTGGCCATCCCGGCGTGCAGCGTCAGCCAACCGGCGTTTCGCCCCATCATTTCCACCAGCATGACCCGATGGTGACTCGATGCCGTGGTGTGAATTCGATCCAGGGCCTCGGTGGCGGTCTCGACGGCCGTTTGAAACCCGAACGTCAGCTCGGTGTGCATCAGGTCGTTGTCGATGGTCTTGGGAATGCCCACGCAGCGCACGCCATGGTTGACCAGGTGGGCGGCGCCGGTCATCGTTCCGTCACCCCCCACGACGACGACGGCATCGAGCGCCCGTTCCTTGACGTGCTCCACAACGCGGCGGGTGACGTCCTCAAAAACCGGTTGACCCTTTTCATCCGTGCTGACCGCGAATCTGGCCGGATTCGCCTTGTTCGACGTACCCAGGATCGTGCCGCCCTGCGTCAAGATGTTGCTGACACTGCCCACGTCCAGAACGTGCATCCGGTTGCGAATCAACCCCAAAAAGCCATCCTCGATGCCCCAGACTTCCCAACCGTGTTGAATAATGGCCATCTTGGCCACCGCGCGAATCACGGCGTTCAATCCCGGACAGTCGCCGCCGCCGGTCAAAATGCCGATCCGTTTGAATTTCGTTTCCGTGGACATGGTATCCCTCATATTCGTGCTGAAAACGACGTGTTGCGTTCCACGTTCACGTTAGCGAGGCGCACGGTCTTGAATCGGCTTGAACCGTACTGTTATGGAACGGCGCGGTCAACGCCGCGGGTTTTCGCCGTGTGGTTCCCATAAAATCGCCATCATCAAGTCCATCATCCGCTGTCATCTCGGTCGGTTCACCTCTGCCGGTCATATCAGCGTTGTTAAGGGCCACCAACGGACGCATGAAAAGTCTGTGCGCGCTGTTCACGAGTCAGGCAAAACTTGAACGCAAATGCCCGGTCGTGCAAGTTGTATCTTCGCACGCCAGGTCGCGTCGCACATTGTCGACGGGGGTTGATTCCGTTTAATAATCTCGCCGATCTTTCGCCGAAGACAAGATGTCGAAGACCTTGGGTCAGGATGATCCTTTCATTATCAAGTGAGTGCGCAGGATGGGCGAACGTCTTCAATCATGGGCGCAGCTTCGTCAACGGACGGAAGGGAAATGGCAGATTCCATTCCTGATCGTAGCCGCGCTGACGCTGGTGGCCTCGCTGACTGCCTATCGTTCGCCGCGCGATCGCGTACCCTTCGACAACATTCTGACCAACCTCGATCCTCTCCTTCAAAACGGACAGTACACAGCCGCATTGGAATCCGCCGGTGTCGCGCTGCAAGCCGCGAACAAATCCGACGTGGAACTCGCCGCGGTGCGGGCGGCCATGGCCCGCGCCCGCATGCTTCGGGCCAACGATAGCGGCGTCGAACCTCCATCCGTTGCAAGAGCCGCCATTGATGAATTCGAGCAGGCCACACTCGCGGGCTATGAAATGACGCCTCGCGATCACGAGTTGGCCGGCTGGGCGTTTGAATGGGTTGATTCCCCGGACTTGGCCGCGCGGCATTACGAAACCGCGTTGGCACAACTTAATGAGCCCCATTTGAATTTGCAGTGGCGCTTAGCCCGTCTGCATTGGAGCTCAGTACCTGTTGACGAATCGCAGTTGGGTGCGGAGTTAGACGCGATAATCAGTATTTCCGCAACAAATACATCCAAATTGAATTGGGCGGTTGGCGCGCGGCTGGAGCTTCTTTGTGATTCCAAGGAATTTGAAATCGGACAAAAACTTTTGTCGCGAACGGCGGAGTTGTTCGTCGATCGGCCTTGGCAGCATTGGCAGGAATATCGACAGGCCTACCTTCATTATCGGACCGGCGATTACGACCAGGCCGAACGGCAATTGCGTGCCGTGCTTTCGGAATTGGAGCTTCGAGATGAGCTGTATGGGCGAACGGCGTGGTTGTTGGGCAAGACCGTCATGCATGATGACGGACCGCAGCGACCGGCTGAGGCGATGACGTTCTTCGCCGAGGCGGCGTCGACGTCTTCGGCGGTTTACGGAGCAGCCGGGGAACTGGGGTTGGCGGAAAGTGCCATGATATTGGAACAGTTCGAGGAGGGGACGCTGCGTTATGAAGCCGCGATCAAACGCATAAAAGACCTGCCTGCGAACCGAGTGATTCATCGGGGCGCCATCGAGCTTTCGTTGTCGCTGATCGGCAACAAATTTGAGCAGGATGGGCGTTTGGAGCGGGGATTGTGGTTCGCGGAACGAGCGGCTGAATTGTCCACACCGGCGGAGCTGAACCGGCATACGTATTTGTTGGAACAGGTGGCGGAACGCAGGGCACTACTGGGGCGCAAGAAACTTGACGAGGCGCGTTCGATCAGGGCTGGGGTTGGATTGATTTCGGAGGAGCCTGATCGGGGTGGGGTCACAAGACCGCTCCCTGACGGTCGCGGCTCGGAAGCGGTAGAAGTGGAGCTTGTCGCGGAGGGTTCGGCAGGTGACCGCTCCCTGACCGTTGACAACGCCGCGCGTCGTCAAGGGCAGGCGGTCGCGGTTCAGAAAGAGATTGAGTTGTTGGTGAATGAGGGCCGGCGGTTGCTGGTGTCGAGCGGTGTCACCTATCGCGAGATCGCAAAGCTTTTGACGTTGGACGAAGACCGGGCTGCTTCGGCGGCGTGGAAGGGCGCAGAAATGACGTTCGAGAGCGGTGACCTCGTGGCCGCCGTCGAGGTGTTGAATCAGTTCATTCTCGAGCATCCCTTGGCGGAGGTGTTGCCGCGGGCGTTTCGATACAAGGGTCAGGCGTTGCAGGAAATGGGCCGGTATGAGGCGGCCATCGAAGCCTATCAGGAGAATCATCGGCGTTATCCGCGCACTCCGGACGCGGCGGCTTCGTTGATTCCCTTGGCGCGATGTTACGTCGCGTTGGGCAAGGATCAGGCGGGACTGGCGGAAAAGGCGCTTCGCTTGATACTTGACCGGTCGGAGATGTTCACGCCGGAGGCACCGGAGTATGCGGACGCGACATTTCTGCTGGGTGATCTTCTGAACAGAACGGGTGCGTATGAACGAGCCATCCCGGTGCTGGAAGAGGCGCTCATACGGTATCCCACTGACGAGCGGGTGGCCCGGGCGCAGTTTCTGCTGGGTGATTGCTACTTGCAGAGTGGAATGGCATTGAAAGAAGACATCGCCGCGGCGACGTTTGCGGGGGCGCGGGAGCGGTTGGCTGCGGACCGGCAGGAGAGGATGGAACGAGCCGCCCGATTGTTTGATCAGATGGTGATGGAGTACGAGCTTCGCGAACCATCCCAGTTGGATCGGTTGGACCGAATGTATTTGCGTCATGCGCGGATGAACCTGGCGGATTGCCATTTCGAGCTGGGCGAGTATTTGACGGCGCTGGTGCATTACGAGCGGGCGGCGTGGATTTACAAGGGCACGACGTCGGCGTTGGCGGCCTACGTGCAGATCATCAGTTGCCACGTGTTTTCGGGTCAAACGGGCGAGGCGTCGGCGGCGTGGCGTCGCGCGCAATATCTGGTGGAGACGCTGCCTGAGGCGGAGTTTGGGGCGGGTTTGGGGATCGAGGGCCGGGAAGACTGGCGACGGTACTTCGCGTGGGTCAAGGATTCGGGACTGTTTTGAGGATGGCTGGCCGTGTCCGTTAACGATGTATCCCAACAAGTTTCGTGCGTTGCAGATGATCTTTTGGAGGCATTGGAATTGCAGAAGATCGTGTGTCGAAATCTTCGTCAGGTGGCGGCATTGCAGCGTCAGTATGTTTCCGCGGGGGATCCGGGGGGATTGATGGGTGTGTTGGCGGAGCGCGGGCGATTGACCGAGACGTTGGGCCTGATTGGGCGGCGTCTGGGGGGCGTTCCTGAAGTTCGGGAGCGAATGAGCGCATTGACTGGTGAGCGTCGGCGACGTGCGGACGAGTGCTTGGCTGACACGCACGCGGATTTGCAATCCGTCATGCAGTCGGACGCCGAGGACGTCCGCCATCTGGCGGTTCGCAAGCAACGTGTGCAGACGTCCCTACAGGCGATTCCCGCGTGTCGAGAGTTGTTGAATGCGTATGGTCATGGTGCGGGAGAATCGTTGGCTGGAACGAACGAGCAAGGGTAATGATCATCGAAACGATGGAAACGATGAGTGGGCCGGTGCAAATGGAAACAGCGGTACCGCTGACGTCTCGCGAATTCGAGTTGGGGGCGATTATCGATGCCTACAACCGCGTGACGGAAAAGTTGAAGCGTTCACACGACGTGCTGACGTGCGAGGTGCGTCGTCTGCATGAACAGATTCAAGAAAAGGACCGGGAGTTGGCTCGGCGGGAACGTCTGGCGGCGTTGGGAGAGATGGCTGCGGGTGTTGCGCATGAGGTCCGCAATCCGCTGGGCGGGATTCTGTTGTACGCGACGTGTCTGGAGCGGGATTTGGTGGAACAGCCCAAGGCGCGCCGTCAAGCGGGGCAGATCGCCTCGGCGGCTCGAAAGCTGAACGGGATCGTGGAGGACATCTTGGCGTTTGCCGACCAGAACGAATTGCGAATCGGGCCTGTCGAGTTGGGTGGTCTCGTGCAGGACGTGGTCGAGTTGTTGCGCCCTCGCTGGGAGACGGCGAAGTGCCGAGTGGAGATTTTACACCGCAACGAAACGGGGGGCGCTTGGTGCGATACGGCGGGGACGCGTGACTGGTCGAAAAACTGGTCGGCGTCGTTCGTCCCGGAGGGAGCCTCGCCGTGCCAATCAGGAGGAACCGGGGTCTGTACCATGGAACCGTCGTCGGAATGGCTGGGAATGGTGATCCATGCTGACGGCGCGAAGTTGCAGCGGGTTTTGTTGAACGTCATCGGCAATGCGATCGAAGCGGCGCGAGGGTCGGTGATGATCCGTATCGGACTTCGTGACGCGGTCGGTGGTCAGGTGGGGATTGGTGTGGAGGATGACGGTTTGGGCGTGCCGGAAAAGGTGCGCGAGCGCATCTTCAATCCGTTTTTCACAACGAAGGATTCGGGAACGGGACTGGGATTGTCGATCGTGCATCGCATCGTGGAGATGCATCGGGGGCGGGTATCGGTGGGAGATCGCGCGGGCGGAGGCGCGGTTTTTACGATTTGGTTGCCTGAACGACCGGAGGCGGAATGATGGCGGAGATTTGTGTCATTGATGATCAAGCCGTGATTCGAGAATCGGTGGCTGAAACGTTGGAGCGGGCCCACCATCGAGTCACGGCGTTCGCGGACGCCTCGGTCGCGGTGGAGGCCATCCGTCAATCGCGTTTTGATCTGGTCATTACGGATCTGAAGATGCCCAAGCTCGACGGGTTGGGGGTGATCCGGGCGGCGCGGGAAAGCAAGTGTGACGTTCCCATCATGGTCATGACGGCCTACGGGACGATCAGTTCGGCGGTCGAAGCTATGAAGCTGGGTGCCTTCGATTTCGTGCAGAAGCCTTTCGAGGTGGACAACCTGTCGATGCAAGTGGATCGGGCGCTGCAACATCGTCGGCTACGGCTGGAGAATGAGGCTTGGCGAACCTCGTTGGCGGATTTGCGGAAAGATCGTGAGATGATCGGGGGCGGTCAGGCGATGCAACGGGTTCGGCAACAGATCAAGCAGTTCGCGGCGAGCGAGGCGACGGTGTTGATTGCGGGCGAATCGGGCACGGGCAAGGAGTTGGTGGCGGGTGCGATTCATGCGTCGTCGTCGCGCGGTGACAAGCCGATGTTGTGTCTGAATTGTGCGGCATTATCGGGGAATCTACTGGAGAGTGAACTGTTTGGCCATGAACGGGGTTCGTTCACGGGTGCCGATCGCCAACGGAAGGGGCGGTTTGAGTTGGCGGACGGCGGAACGTTGTTGCTGGACGAGATTTCGGAGATGGCGCTGGCACTGCAAGGGAAGCTGTTGCGGGTGCTGCAAGAGGGTGAGTTCGAGCGGGTGGGCAGCAGCGTGACGTTGCGTGCGGACGTGCGGGTGATCGCGACGACGAACCGCAACCTGGAAGACTGGGTGGCGAAGAAGCGATTTCGGCAGGACTTGTACTATCGATTGAATGTGCTGCCTTTGCATTTGCCGCCGTTGCGCGATCGACGCGGGGACGTGGCTGACATGGTTCATTATTTTTTGTCGAGGCTGGCGCGTCAATCGGGTCAGGCGGTGCTGCGGGTGGAGCCGGCGGCGATGCGTTTGCTGACGGAGTATGGTTGGCCTGGGAACGTGCGGGAATTGGAGAACGTGTGTCAGCGAGCGGTGGCTATGACGGGGACGGGGGTGTTGCGGGCGGAGGACATTCAGGGATGGATTCGGGGGGCTCCGACGTCGGTGGTGGAGTTCAGTAATTTGCGTAGCGGTCGATTGCTGGAGGACGCGGAGCGGCAGTTGATCGAGCGAACATTGAAGCAGCATGGCGGACATCGGGCGAAGTCAGCGAAGGCGTTGGGCATGGGGGTGCGGACGTTGGGATTGAAACTGAAGCAGTGGCGTGAGCAGGATACGGCGGAGAAGCGCACGGCACGACCGACGTTGGCGAGCGTGGGTTAATTGTAGTTTTGAAAGCGTCGCCTGGTGACGCGATGTCTGAACGCGTCGGAAAACGTCGGGCGCGGGTTCTGTCATGCCTGCGCAGGAATTGCGCATGTATAGGTGGGCGTGTGGCTACGGGCGTGTCGTTTTGTGTGATTTGGCGGTTTGGTATGTGGTGTGCAGCGGGCGTGGAACCGTTCGCGGTTGCCGACTGCTTGGCGGGCGGGCGAGTCTGGGATAGGAGGCAGGGATGCTGCTGGAGAATGTGACGAATCGCGGTGCGATGCCGGCGCTCATTCAGACGTTGTCGTACACCGAAGCCCGTCATCAGATGATCGCGGAGAACGTGGCCAACTGGCAGACGCCGGGCTACAAGGCGAAACAGTTGGATGAACGGGCGTTTCAGAAAGCGCTTCGGGCGGCGTTGAATGAAAAGGGCAGCGATCCATCGAAGCGCCTGGTGGTGTCGGGTCACGAACAATTCGAAACGATGGAAGACGGCGGCCTACGCGTTACGCCGACGGATCATCCGACGGACCAACCCTTGTTTCATGACGGCACGAACGCATCGATCGATCGGATGATGTCGGATTTGGCGGATAACGCGATGGTCCATCAGGCGGCGACGACGCTGCTGAAGGGCCGTTTTGATAGTTTGCAGAAGGCGATTCGTGGGAGCGTGTAATTGGAGTAGGCGCTGTCATTTCGGATTTCCGGGTGGGTTGTGGTTCTGAGGAACAGGAAAGGGTAGGGCGTGTACGGGGCACTTGATATTAGCGCGAGCGGGTTGTCGGCGCAGCGGACGAATCTGGACGTGATCGCCGGGAACATCGCCAACATGTACACGACTCGCGGCGTGGACGGCGGGCCTTATCGGCGCCGAGTGGCTGTGTTGGCGGAAGGTGGAATGGCCGGTTCACGGGGAGTCGGCGGCGTGCACGTTCGAGAGATTCTAAATGATCCGTCTCCGTTTCGACTGGAGCACGACCCGTCGCATCCGGATGCGGAACGATCCGGGCGGCATCAGGGGTACGTGCGTTTTCCCAACGTGGATTTGAGCACGGAGATGGTCAACGCCATGGCTGCGGCTCGGGCGTATGAAGCCAACGTGACGGTGATGGAGATTACCAAGACGATGGCGGCATCGTCGTTGCGGTTGTTGGCGTGAGGGTCTGGCGGGGCGTGATGGGGAAGGATGGGGCGGGTGGAGTCTTGTTCGTGGAGTCGTTTGATTTCGATAGAAGTGGTTTGAAATGACGAGGAGTTCGGCATGACGGTGGATCCTGCGAGTCTGTTTCCGATGCAAGCGGTTTCACCCGTGGGGCGAGAGGCCGGCGGCGTAGGTGGGCAGCCGGGCGGGGGTCAAGCGAAGGTTGAGAAGTCGTTCACAGATTATGTGATCGAGAGCTTGAACGAGGTGAATCGTTTGCAAACCGAGGCGGATGCCGGAGTGCAACGATTGCTGACGGGTGAAACGGACAACGTGGCGGAAGTGTTCGCGGCGTCGAATAAGGCGGGCGTGGCGTTCGATCTGTTGATGGAAGTGCGTAACAAATTGATCGACGCGTATCGTGAAATCGAGCAGATGCGGGTGTAAGAACGCGATTTATAAGCGAGGGGTTCGTAACGGGCGGTGAGTGTGACAGAGCGGTCATTGGCTGGGAACGTCAACCGCTCCGTGACCCTTGACAACGCTGCGCGTCGTCAAGGGCGGGTGGTCGCGGGTCGGAAAAGAGGCGGTCGCGGGTGGGAGTTGTGTGCGCTCCGCGGGGGACCGCTCGCTTTGCGCTCGCGGCTCGTAGAGATGCAGACAAGATGAAAGACGACGCCCGGTTTCGAGATGGAAGGAACTGATGGAAGCGATTCGGCGGGTCATCTCCAAGATCAATCATCACCTGTCTGATTTGACGCCGTCCCAGCGGCTGGCGATCGGCCTGTGTGTCGTGATCATCGTCGGCTCGTTTCTGTGGATGGTGCGGTGGTCAGCGGAACCGGAGTGGGTTCGTCTTCTGGAAGAGCCCATGAGCGTGGATCAGGTCGCGACGGCGCGGACGGTGTTACCGGAGGGTCGCATTCGCATCGCGGGCGACCACATTCTGGTGTCGCCTGCGGAGCGTCACGAGTTTTTCTGGAAGTTGCAGGCGGCGGGTGCCTTGCCCGCGGACACCAGCATCACGTTCGAGAAATTGATCGAAGACGATTCGCCGTTTCGTCCGGAATCGGAGAATCATTTTCGACGACGTGTGGCTTTGCAGAATGAGCTGGCCAAGGTCATCGCCTCGTCGGCGATTGTGCGAACGGCGGAGGTGTTCATCACGGATTCATCGGACCGGCGTATCGGGCGTCGTCATACATCGCCGACGGCGTCGATTCAAGTCACCTTGGTGCCTGGCCGAGAGTTGGACGCGGAGATGGTCAAGGCGTGCGCGTCGATCGTGGCTGGCGCGGTTCCCGGTTTGGCGATTCAGAACATATCCGTGGTCGACGGTGTGACGCTGCGGACGCATACGCCGCCCGATCCGACGGACTCGTTTGCGCAAGGGCTGTTGCAGGAGACGATGAAAACGGAGGATCACCTTCAGCGAAAGCTCGAAGAGCAGTTGTCGTACATTCCGGGTGTTCGGGTGGCGGTGACGGTTCAGTTGGACCCGGCGAAGAAGCAGACGCGCGAGCTAACGTATGGGGAGCCGGCGGTGGCGGAAGAGCGGACCAATACGTCGGAGACGCGATCGGGCACGCGTTCGGGAGAGTCCGGCGTGGGTCCGAACGTGGGACAATCGCTGGCAACGGGTACGGATGTTCAAACGTCGAACACGGATGAGACCAATACCAAGTTCCATGATCAGTCGTTGACGTCTGAAACGACGACGGTGCATCTGCCGTTGCAGCCGCAACGGGTGACTGCGAGCATTGGCATTCCCTGGAGTTACGTGGCTGGGGTGGTGAAACGGTTGAAGGGGCTGACCGACGAGCCGAGCGTGGCGGACATCGAAGCTCAATTTGGGACCGAGGCTAACCGAGTTCGTGCGACGGCGAAGAACATCGTGCTGGCGCGGGTCGACGGGGACGTGACGGTCGAATTGTTTCCGGATGCGATGACGATTCAGCCGGACGGGACGGTGGCAACGGCGGGAGTGAGCGTCGATGGCGGAGGATTGCCGTCGATGATACGTGAATACGGAGCGGAGGGGGGGCTGGCGTTTTTGGCATTCGCGGGGCTGGTGATGTTATCGCGCATGGCCCGACGTTCCGCACGTGAAGCGATTCGTGGTCAGGCAGGTCAGGCGAAGACGGGCGGTGCGGTTGAGGTTGAAGAGAGTATTTACGAAGCAACGCCCACGCCAGTGGGACGTGCGTCCCCAACGGCCACCAGCCTGCTGATGGGCAAGGAAATTGATGAAGCGTCGCTGCGGGGCGGGGAAATGGCTCGCCAGGTTTCGCAATTCGTCATGGATAATCCGAACGCGGCCGCCAGTCTCGTACGACGTTGGGCAGATGCGGGGGAATAGTCAGCGGGCGACGGCCGCACCATGCGGGACGGGGCGGGTGAAACACTGACACTGGACTGGATTCCGGCTTTCGCCGGAATGACGGAACGCTGGACTGGATTCCGGCTTTCGCCGGAATGACGGAACGCTGGGCGTTGACTGTTGGCGATCGCCAGCGGCGCCAAGAAGGGACTGTGGTCGTGCCGGAACAAGCAGAAGCTACGAACTCGACGACCAGTCTAACCGGTCCACGCAAGGTGGCGATTCTGTTGGTTGCGCTGGGGCCGGAGGCGTCTGCGAAGCTGTTGTCGGAACTGGAGCCTGAACTCGTCGAAATCGTGACCCGCGAGATTGCGGTGCTGGACCACTTGGATGCCCGCATGCGGGACGGGGTGGTCGACGAATTCTATAACCTGGCGATGGCCAGTCATTACGTGGACCACGGAGGAGTGAATTACGCCCGCAGCGTGTTGCAGCAAGCGTTGGATCCGGAAGAGGCCAAGCGCATCGTGCAGATCATCGAGGGCGAGGTTTTCAAGCAGCCGTTCGCGTTTCTGCAACGGACGGATGCGGCCAACCTGCTGACGTTCATTCAGGACGAGCATCCGCAGACCATCGCGCTGATTCTCGCACACCTGACGCCGAGCAAGGCCAGCATGATCTTGTCCGGATTGCCGCCAGCGAAGCAGTTGGAAGTGGTGAGCCGGATCGCCAACATGGATCAGACCAATCCGGAGGTGATCAAGGAAGTGGAGCAGGGTTTGGAAATGCGCTTGAGCGGCATCGTTTCGCAAACGTTCCGCAAAGCGGGCGGCGTGGAATCGGTGGCGGAGATGTTGAACCTGGCGGACCGGGCGACGGAGAAGAACATTCTCGAATCCCTGGAGACGGAGGATCCGGAGCTGGTGGAACAGATTCGGCGATTGATGTTCGTCTTTGAAGACATCATGTTGGTCAATGACAAGGGCATCCAATTCGTATTGAAGGAAGTGGAAAACGATGAATTGTCGCTGGCGTTAAAGACGGCGAGCGAGGAATTGAAGACCAAGATATTCAAGAACATGTCAGAGCGGGCTGCGCAGCTCATCAAGGAAGATATGGATTACATGGGGCCTGTTCGGGTGGCGGACGTGGAGGCCGCGCAGCAGAAGATCGTGGACGTTGTGCGGCGGCTGGAGGATTCCGGCGAAATCATCATCGCGGGACGGGGTGGGGAAAAGGAAATGATCGTTTGAGGGCGCGCGGCGGATGGCGTGCTGGAATCCGGTCTGCGCCGGAATGACGCATGCGGGCATAGGGCGGTGAACGCGTAGGAATTGGCAATGGGAACGGTGATCAAGGCGGGTGCGGCGAGCCGGCTGGTGAGAGGCTTCGAGCGGCTGGCGCTGAAGGACCACCTGGTGGAAGCACGGGCTGAGGTCTTGGCGGCTCGACGCGAGGCGCAGTCCATCGTGCAGCGTGCCGAGGAAGAGGCTGCCCGATTGATCGAGGAGTCAAATCGCCTGGGATACGAAGCCGGTATTGCCACCGGTCATGCCAAGGGACTGCTCGATGGTCGTGAGGAAGCGACGGCGGCAGTCCGGGCGCAGTTTCAAGAGGACGCTGAGGCCATCACGAAACAGTTGGAATCGCTGGTGGCAGCGTTCGAGTCGCAGAAATCGGTATTGGAGGAACGGGCGAAGAAGGACTTGCTGGGATTTGCGGTGTCGCTCGCGGAGCGAATTGTAAAACGCACGGCTGTGTTGGATCGAGACGTGGCGACGGCCAATCTGTCGCAAGCGATCCGGCAGATGAGTGGGTGGACCGATCTGCGGGTTCGGGTTCATGCAATGGATCTTGAAACGATGCGCCAGTATGCGTCGCATCTCGTATCGACGCTGACGGGACAGCATCACATCGAAGTGATGGCGGACGCGGAGATCGGGCCCGGCGGTTGCGTGGTGGAGTCGGCCACCACGACCGTCGATGCAACCTTGGAAAGTCAATATCGGCAGGCTGCGTGCCTATTATTGGGTGACGAGGTGACGGATTCCTGATGCAATCGTTGTTTGCCAATCAGTCCAGGATTCTGGAGCGCGCCCAATTACTGACTACGCGGGGGCGCGTTTCGGAGCTTTCCGGGCTGACGGTCGTGGCTGAGGGGTTGCCGTTGGCTGTGGGGACCTCGTGTGTGATCGAACGAACGTGCAAGGGCGGGGATGGCGATTCGTGGATACCTGCCGAAGTCATTGGTTTTCGCGACGGGCGAACGATGTTGATGACGTTGGGTGACGTGCAGGGAGTGGCACGGGGGGACGCGGTGATCAGCCGATCATCGCTGGGATTGGTGGGCGTGGGTCGAAACTTGCTGGGTCGGGTGGTGAATGGGCTGGGTCGGGCGGTCGATGGAAAGGGGGCCGTTCGAGCGGAGGATTACTACGACGTTTACGGGGTGGGGCCGGCGGCGCTGGCGAGACGTGCGATCGAGTCGCCGTTGGGGACGGGCGTGCGGGCCATCGATGCCTTCACGACGCTGGGTCGCGGTCAACGGCTTGGTTTGTTTGCCGGGACGGGCGTGGGCAAGAGCATCTTGATGGGGATGATTTCACGCTACACCAATTCGGATGTCACAGTTGTGGCACTGGTGGGCGAGCGTGGCCGCGAGGTTGGAGATTTTCTGCGGAAGGAGATTTCAGAAGAGGCTCGCCGCAAGACGGTGCTGGTGGTGAGTACGTCGGATGAATCGGCGTTGATGCGGGTGCGTGCCGCTTTCGTGGCCACCACGATCGCTGAATTTTTTCGGGACCGCGGGCAGGACGTGCTGTTGCTGGTGGACTCGGTGACGCGAGTCGCGATGGCCCAACGTCAGATCGGCCTGGCGGGGGGAGAGCCTCCCACGACGAAGGGATATCCGCCGAGCGTGTTTTCGTTATTGCCGCGATTGCTGGAACGTGCGGGACGAACGAACGAGGGAAGCATTACGGGTATTTATACGGTGCTCGTGGAAGGCGACGACATCAACGAGCCTATTTCGGACGCCGCCCGCGGCGTGTTGGACGGACATGTTTGGCTGAGTCGAGCGCTGGCCAACGCGGGTCACTATCCAGCGGTTGCGGTGTTGGAAAGCATAAGCCGGGTGATGCCGGACGTGACGGATGCGGATCATCGCGACGCGGTTCAGTCGGCACGACGCGTATTGGCCACGTGGTCCGACATCGAAGACCTGGTGAACATTGGAGCGTATGCCAAGGGCACGAATCCACAATTCGACTTGGCTGTGGCCATGAAGCCGATCGTGGACGAGTTTCTTCGTCAACCGCGGGATGAACGGGCCGGCGAGGCGGATACGAGGGGGAGACTGTCGGAATTGCATCGACGGATCAGGGAGGCGGAGGCGCGGATTCTGGCTTCGCAGCGAAATTGAATCCGTTTTGTCGCAATCGCGGAGATGGCGAAGACGGTTGTAGGCGGTTGTTTCAAGGTGTTTTTCGAGATGGGCGCGTGAGCAAGTGGTGTTGGGCGTGCGAACGTTCACCGTCGCGACGCGGATAGGAAGCCGCGTTTTCGAATTGTGTGCCGACTGGCGCTAACAAGACGGGGTGATGATCCGTCAAGAACCGCTCCCTGACCTGTCTGCGTGCATACACGCACAGGCAGGCGGTCGCGGCTCGGACGAGCATTAGAAGACCGCTCGCTTCGCGCTCGCGGCTCGTACAGATGCGGTCGCGCGTCGGTGTTTTTCGAGTGTCCGAGGAAGAGCCGTGGCTAAGCGTTTTGTATTCAAGCTGGACGGCGTGCGACGCGTGCGTCAGGCGGCTGAGAAGCAGCAAAGGCGCGCTGTGGCTGCTCAACTGCGGAGAGTTCGTGGACATCAGGAGCGGATCGCGAAGTTGTCCAATGGGTTGGCGCTGGCGGTGGCTGCCGCCCAGCGCACGAGACTTTCGGGTTCATTGGTGGTGAGTGAGCAGATTCAGGAACAGCGATGGATGTTGGCGTTGAACAGGCGCCTGCGAATCGAACGGGCGGAACTGCGATCGTCGGAACAGGAGTTGGATCAGATTCGACGGGAGCTGATGCGACGTTCGACCGACGTGAAGGTGCTTGAGAAACTGCGCGATCGTCGATTGGCTGAATTCCGACGCCAAGCGGCCCGGCAGGAACAGGTGGAGCAGGACGAGTCGGCGACACAGTCGTTTGTGCGCCAGGAGATTTCGTCGGGGAATTGGATTGTGTAACGACCCGATTGGATGGCCGGTGCGTTGAAGAAAATCTATCACATCGTGGCTGCGTTTGCGTTGTTGAACTGCCTGGCTGCGGGAGGTGTGTCGGGCTGGCTGTTCAGCAGCGGACGGCTGAATGCGGAACGAGGGCGGCAAATCCTGGCGATGTTGGGCGATGAAGCCCCCATCCGGGCGGGGTTGGACGCGGCGGTGGACCAGGAATCATCCGCGGACGTATCGGTGCCAAGTGGGATTATTCAATCGGACGAGTTGATTGAGGACGAGATGCGCTGGCGCAATACGGACCGATACCGGGCACAAATCGAACAGCGACTGAAGTTCATGAACGCGGTCAAGCTGGACGTGGACCGCCGGCGTGAAGAATTGGAACGATTGCGGGAGCAGGAGCGGTTGGCGTTGGAGCAACTCGCGAACGACGCCAAGCGGCCCGGCTATCAGAAGGAGCTGGACATACTTTCGGCGCTGTCGCCGAAGGCGGCGCTACGACAGATCATGACGATGTCCGACGCGGATGCGGCCCGTGTCGTGTTCGAATTGCATGATCGGAAGGTCAAACAGATATTCGAGTCGGCTAAGGCACCTGCGGAATTGGAGAAGTTGACGACGGTGCGAGAGTTACTGCGAGATTTGCAGCCGCCACCAACCGTTTCTAACCCGGCGGACGGTGCGTCATCATGACGAGCACGATTCATCCAGCGCCGAGCGCGGCACCCACCCCGATCGAACGGGGACGGGCGGTGTTCGGTTCCGTCGGGGCGGCGAAAGGCGTTTCACGGCGGTCGGAGTCTTTTGGGGTCGTTTTCGCCGCCCATGCGCATCCGCTCGATATCATGCCAACATCATCGCCAGGCGAAACGGGGGCCCGCGCGGAACGACTGGAAACCTTGCGGGACCGCGATGTGGCGGCGCGATCGGCGGGCGATTCCAGAATCGCAGGTGCTACGCGCCAGGCTGCGGAGAAATCCGCACCGGACATTGAAGCCCATCGCAGTGCGAATGATGACGCCGAGATTTCACGGCTGGACACGGATCAGCCGGTCGGTCCATCGGGCGGTTTGGACGCGAGGCAGCGGCCAGCCGGTTCAGAACGGAATGATCAGCATCAGTCGGCCAGGAATTTGGCCCCTGCCGTTCGCGAAAACTTGCGGTCGGCGTCGGACGCGGTTTCACAGTCGCGGCCAGTCGCAGCGGATCATACGTCGCAGGGCGATGAACATGACGTCGCGCCAGCGGCTGAACGGAATGCGACGAAACCCGCCGACGTTAGCGGCGCGTTGACCATACCCAAACCCATTTCGACGACGCCGGCTTCGAAGATTGATTTGGCCAAACCTGAATACGTGAATTCGTCGGGCCGGCCGGTGGAGAGCGCATCAAGAGGAACTGGGTCGAGCACAGATGGATTGGCCGCCAAGAGCGGTGACAAGCCCGAGTCTGCGATTTTGAAGCGAGCGTCCGCGTCATCGAACTCGTCGTTGGCGAATCCGTCGGAAGTTCGCGCAGAATCGCTGATTCAACGCATTGCCCGCGTCATTCAGTCTCGTTTTGATGGGAATGAGATCGTGGCGAGGCTGCGGCTTGATCCGCCGTCGCTGGGCGAGCTTCAGGTCCATCTATCGTCGCGGGGTGAAGCCCTGACGCTGAAAATGTCTGCGGAGACAGCGGAGACCCGTGAATTGCTTTCTGCGAATATGGGCCTGTTGCGTTCCGCCATGGCGGAACACGGACTGCGCATTGCGAACGTGGAATTAAGCGAGTTGGCCCATGCGGCACCTGCGGATCGTTTGCAATCGGAACTGCCGACACAGCCGCCGGCGGAACCGCAGGCGAATCATGGTCCGATCGACGCCGGCACGTCAGATACTTCGAACACCCATCCGCATCACCTGTCGGATGACACATCGAGTCGGCAACGACGAAGCGCTGACGACGAAGCAGCCAAAAGTGCGCTTCGAAGCCCGTCAATTGCGCCCGGCGAAGGGGACGTTCGTGTCGATGAGCTGTTGAGGGATGGTCGCATCGACATTCGCGTGTAGTTAGGACCACTGCGGCGCGACGGGCGCCGTGTGTGGGAATCGACCGGGTTCGTGAAACTGACATTCGCCACGATTGAAGGGTAATCGCGTTGAACATTGCTGAATTGACAAGTGCAAGTCAAGTGGCACAGACCGATCAGACACAGCCGGCTGACCGAACGAGCGAGCTTGATGCGGATGACTTTCTGCAATTGCTGGTGACCCAACTCACCAATCAGGATCCGTTGGAGCCCACCAGCAACGAGGAGCTTTTGCAGCAGTTGTCGGCGATCCGGGACATCCAGTTGTCAACCACGCTGGCGGATTCATTGAAGACGCTGACCGGAAACCAGCGGTACGGATCGGCGGCTGCACTGATCGGCAAGCACGTTACGGGCAGGATCGGCGAGGCGGAGTCGGATGCCCCGTTGCTCGAAGGTGTGGTGACGGGCATCCGATTCGATCGCACGGGCGCGGTGTTGTTGGAGCTGAGCGGTGGCGAATCGTTGCCCCTGGAAGGGTTGGTGTCCGTCCGTGAAACGGACTCCGCCGGCAGTTCGTTCATGGGACAACTGGTCCGCGGGGTTGATCGAACAGGGATCGAACCTGAGGTGATCGAAGGTGTCGTGACACAAGTTCGCAACGACGACGAAGAAGGATTAGTGCTTGAATTGGATTCCGGGCGGCGGCTGAGAATCGGCGACCTGTTGCCCGCCGTTTAAGGCCCGTGGGGCGACGCCAATAGAATTTTTCGGACAGGGACGGTCCGTGGAATACGTGTCTCGCTGTGGAGCAGCGACGAATGATAAGCCAGGATGGCACGAATCGAGGGATGCGATCGGCGGCGGTGAGGCGGCAGGGCTTCGCTACATCGGCCGCGTTCGGGAGTATCACATTCGTGGGGCTAACCGGGGCTATTTTAACGGGTTTCACGGGTATCAATTCGAATCAGTTGGCCGTCGAGACGATCGGCAATAACGTCGCCAACGTCAACACGACGGCGTACAAGAATTCGCGAGCACTGTTCGAGACGCTGATGTTTCACACCACGCACGAGGGAACCGCTCCCGACGGGCAACAGGGCGGCACCAATCCGGTTCAGTTCGGATTTGGCAGCACGTTGGCCACCACGCAGCGGAGTTTCAATCAGGGCAGCACAGAGCGAACAGGCGTCGTGTCGGACTTGGCCGTGGAAGGGGAAGGGTTTTTCATTCTTGAAACCGCGACCGAGGGCAGTCTCTATACACGTGACGGCGCATTTACGCTAAACACCAGCAACGAACTGGTGGCCGCTAACGGATCATTTGTGCAGGGATTCACCGCCTCCCAGGATGGGACCATCGAGTCGGGGTCGCTGGACCGCTTGAACATACCGCTGGGCGAGTTGTCCGAAGCCGGCGCGACGACATTGGCTCGTCTATCCGGAAACCTGAACGCGTCCAGCGAGATGGCAGCCACGGGAGCCGTGTCCGTTTCGACGCCGTTGACGGCAACGGGCGGCGAACCGGCATCCGCCACCACCGCGCTGGACTCGCTGACCGATTCCGAAGGCGTGGCCCTGTTCAATACCGGCGACGTGATCGAGATTCGCGGCGTCAAAAAGGGTGGCCTGGACATTCCCACGACGCAATTTGTCGTGGGGTCGGATGGTTCGACGTATGGTGAATTGGCTGCGTTTCTGGAAACGACGTTCGGCATTGACACGAGCGATTCCGCAGCCGGCGCGCCCGGAGTGACCATCGGCGACGGAACCATCGATCCGGCTGGCGCCTTGATCGTTCGTTCGAATGGTGGCGACGTCAACGCGATTGAATTGGATGCCAGCTCCATTCGTAACGGGACCACGGGCGCGGCTCCGTTTACTTTTTCAACGACGCCATCGACGGGCGAAGGAACCACCACGAGCTTCCTGGTGTTCGATTCGTTGGGAACGCCGTTGGAAGTGCGGCTGCGTCTCGTCCTTCAATCTCGCTCCGACGAGGGGAATACCTGGGGATTCACGGCTGAGTCTCCCAATGGCCTGACGGCGGCCCCGCTGCTGGGGCAAGGGACCGTTTCCTTCGATCCGACCGGTCGATTCGTGGCTTCGACAGGAACGCAGATCAGTATTCCGCGTGGCGAGAGCGGCGCGATCAATCCGATCGTTTTCAATCTGGATTTCGGCGACATGACCGGTTTGACATCGATCGCGGGGGTTTCGACGGTTTCGCTGTCCTCCCAGGATGGATTCCCGGAGGGCATTCTGACCGGATACACCATCGATCCGGATGGCGTGATCAACGGCACATTTTCCAACGGTCAAGCCAGGGTGTTGGGACAGGTGGCGCTGGCCACTTTCGCTAACAACCGCGGGCTGGTGGCGCAAAGCGAAAATACGTTTGTCGTGGGGGTGAATTCCGGTCAGCCAGTGGTGCGGGCGCCGCAAACCGGTGCAGCCGGTCAGATTCGATCGGGCGAACTGGAACAGAGCAACGTGGATCTTGCACGGGAGTTGATCGGGTTGATCACGGCGTCGACGGGTTTTTCCGCAGCCAGCCGAACGGTTCGAACCGCCGACGACATGTTGCAGGAACTGATGTTGCTGGTGAATTAGAGCGCCGAACAGAAAGGCCGACCTGCCATTCGAAAAAACAGGGGGACCGCTCGCTTTGTGCTCGCGGCTCGTATGGATGCGCTCGCGGGTTGGATAGGAAGCGGTCGCGGGTGGGACGAGAATTAGAAGACCGCTCGCTTTGCGCTCGCGGCTCGTAAAGACGAGGTCGATGAGTTGGTGATCGAAATGGTGCTTATGACTGAAAGGCTCGATTGATGATCATGGTAACGCGACTGAATCGTGCGCCCGTGTTCGTCAATGCGGAGTTGATCAAAATCGTGGAATCGACGCCCGACACGCTCATCACGCTGATCAACGGGGACCATTTCATGGTCCTTGAAACGGTTGAAGAGGTCGTGGGTCGCGCCATCGACTACGCCCGGCAGATTCGAGGTTTTCGTCTGGTAGAACCGTGCGAATGAGTCATCCACCGGTTGAGGCTGCATCCAATGGGTTTTCACATCGTCAAGGGCGGTCCGCAAGCCGTCGATATCAGGGGATGCGAGTGCGGCTACGCTATGAGCGACGGACGCGTTTCGTCCGATAGGAATATGCGATGGACATCGCCACCATTATCGGCCTGATATCAGCCGTTAGCTTGATCATCTGGGCCATCGCGTCCAACAGCCCTCTCGCGGCATTCATCGATGCCCCGTCCATTGCGATCGTCGTGGGCGGTTCCATCGCGGCTGTCTTGGTCGCGTTTCCGTTGGGCAACGTGCTGGGCCTGGTCAAGGTGATTCGCAAGACCGTTTTCACCAAGGCCACCGACCCCACCAAGCTCATCGGCGATCTCGTGCATTACGCGGAGGTTGCTCGGCGCGACGGGATCTTGGCCTTGGAAAACGTGACCAACGAGGTTTCGGACTCCTTCCTGGTCAGCGGCATTCAGATGGCGGTGGACGGTACGGACCCGGCGTTGGTGGAACAGATGATGAACAGCGAGTTAGAAGCGCTGACCCAGCGTCACACCAATGGAAGAGCCTTGCTGGATGCGGTGGGAAAATACGCGCCGGCGTTCGGCATGATCGGGACGCTCGTGGGCTTGGTCATCATGCTCAAGAACATGGACGATCCGTCGCGCATCGGTCCGGGCATGGCCGTCGCGTTGCTGACGACGCTTTACGGATCATTGATGGCCAACGTGGTCGCCCTTCCGCTGGCCGATAAGCTGGGTGTTCGCAGTGCGGAGGAGTTGTTGCTGAAGGAGATCATCATCCGCGGGATCATGGCCATCCAATCGGGTGACAACCCCCGCATCGTCGAGCAGAAGCTCAAGACGTTCCTTCCGCAACGATTGCGCGATGCGACGGCGGATCAGAAGAGCGCTGCCTAGGGGTTCCATCGATGCCGAAGAGGAAAAAAGCCGCAGCTT
Source organism: uncultured Phycisphaeraceae bacterium (assembly GCA_964424105.1). GTDB lineage: Bacteria > Planctomycetota > Phycisphaerae > UBA1845 > UBA1845 > CAYRHJ01. Next base: position 39,010 of record CAYRHJ010000027.1, read on the forward strand.
CCAAGGGCGCGCCTGAATGGATGGTGACGTATGGCGACATGATGTCGCTGCTCTTGTGCTTTTTCGTGATCCTGGTGTCGATGAGTGAGGTCAAGAAAGACGAGAAATTTCAGGAGGTCATGGATTCGATTCGGGCCGCGTTCGGATACGACGGTTCACTCGGGTCGGTTCCAGTCCCCAATACAATCAAAAACAGCCTGGTCGAACAGCTCCGGGAAATCGTCCTGCCGGACCTGCGTGACAGGGAAGGTGATTCGGATATCGAGGGCATTGATGGGCGAGTCTTCCGCGTGACCAATGTTCGCGAGGGGATCAGCGTTGAAGTCGGCGGCAGGATTTCATTTGATCGATTCAGCGCAGAGCTTAAACCGGGGGCAGTCGACCTCTTGCAGCGATTGGCTGCTCGAATAATGGGGCACAACACGGTGATTCACGTGCGCGGGCATGCGACTCGCGAACCGTTACCGGCCGGTCATGCGTATCAAGACCCCATGGAACTGTCATTGGCGCGGGCGCAGGCGGTGGCCGCGGCGCTGATGTCCGAGGGCATTCGCAGTGAACGCATCCGCATCGTCGGTGCCGGTTCACATGAGCCCTTGGTAGCCCAAGCCTACACCGAGGATCGGCAGGCGGCCAATCGACGCACCGAGGTCGTCGTGACCGAGGCCATTGTTGAGGATTATTCCGGCGAGCCACTGTCCGTCGAGGAGCGAGAACCTGGTTATGGCCCATGAAGAATCGACACCGCAGGAAGTTTCACCGAAGGCGATGGGCAAAGGGCGTTGGAAGACGCCGGCCATCGTGGCTGGGTTGATGTTGACCGAGGGCGTGGGCATCTTCCTGATAATGAAAATGGTCAGCCCAGCGCCGCAGGTGGCCCGTGCGGCGGACGAAATGGGCACGGCCGACGATCCGTTGGGTCTGAATAACCGTGTGGAGATCGTCCTGTGTGACATCAGCGCCTTCAATCGCAAGGAAGGCAGGCTTTTTGTTTACAACGCGACGATTTCCGTGCTGGTCGATGCCGATGATCAGGACAAGATCGCCCGATTCGTGGAGGTTCGAGAGCAATCCATCAAGGATCGGATTCAGGTCATCTTTCGATCCGCCGATCCCAAGGACCTGGGCGATCCCGGCTTGGAATCGATCAAGCGACAACTGGTTTTCGAGCTTAATAATCTCCTGGGCGGAAAAGAGCTGATTCGCGACGTCCTGATTCCCAAACTGTTGCAGTCGCGGGCCAACCTTTGATTGTGGAGCGCCAGCCCCCTGCGTCGATAAGACGCCAAACGGATGATTGGGCATGCCCGACGAACCCATGGAAAATCAATCGGACCGTACCAGCCCGGATGCCACGGCAACGGACTCCGCGCCGCAGTCCGCGCTGGATTCGGACGAGGAGTCGGGCGGTGGGCCTTTGAAACCGGAAGACATCGAAGCCCTTCAACAGCAGCTTCAACAGGATCAGAAGGCGGTTTTGTCTTCCGAGACCGCCGATCCGGCGGGCGTGGCCACTGACGGCACGGATGGAGGGCTGGATTCCGGCCTGCGCCGGAATGACGGAGAATCCGCCGGAATGCCGGAGAAAGTTCCGTCACTCCGGCGAATGCCGGAGTCCAGGGAACCGCGCAGAGGGCTGGATTCCGGCGTTCGCCGGAATGACGGTGGGAAAGGGGCGGAGTTGCAGGCTGATTTCGATCAGGCGCAAAATCCGCCTGACGCTGAGGCAGTTTCTGCATCCGATGGTACACCTGAAGACGATTTATCCGCGCTGGACCCCGGCCTTCGCCGGGGTGACGGAAAGAGCCGCGCGGCCGAGGTCGCGGGTCTGAACGCCCGACCGATGGATTTGCCGGATTTTTCTTCTGACTCGGACGCCGCGAACCGTCGGGATATCTCCGTCTTGCGCGATGTTGATCTGAAGGTCCACATCGAACTGGGGCAGACGCAGATGTACATCGAGGACGTCCTCAAGTTGCACGAGGGCAGCGTCGTCGAGTTGGATAATTTGGCCGGTGACCCGGTCGACGTGTTCGTCAATGGACGGCTGGTGGCCCGTGGTGAGGTGCTGGTGCTCAGTGACAACTTCTGCGTACGAGTCAGTGAAATCGTATCGGGTCCCCAACCCGTTTCTGTTGTCTAGCCGGTTCGATTCATTTCGTTTAATTCCTGTTGTCATTTTTTCGGTCATTGTGTCAGGCGTGGAAGGTGTGCGTGCCGACGGCCTGGAATGGCCATCGAGTCCGGCGACGACGGCCGGACCGTCATTCCGGCGCAGGCCGGAATCCAGCCCTCCGCACGTCCCGTCAATGACTGCGGCGAATCAATCGATGGCCCTCGCGCCGCATAACGAAAATGCAGAACCGGCGCACCCGGACGTGACGAACCCGCCGACTGCTTGTGACGGCCTGTCCGTCATTCCGGCGCAGGACGGAATCCAGCAGTCGGTCGATCTGAAAACCGGGTCTCGCGTGGCCGGAATCGCAAATCCGTCTGAACGTGAATTGACAATCAACCGTCCGGCCGTTCAAGGCAGCAAGACGGCCGAGCAAGCGCCATGGTATCGTCAAGGGATCACGTCGCTGCTGGTGGTTTTGGCATTGATCGCGGTGTCTGCCGTTTTGGCCAAGCGCTTTTTCAAAAGCTCGCACGCGGTGGGCAATGAATGGTTGAGTGTGCTGTCTCGGACCCACCTTTCTCCCAAACAAAGCATTGCCCTCGTGCAAACCGGCACCAAGTTGACGTTTGTGGGTATCAGTCCGGGCAATATGAACGTGTTGCGCGTCGTGGAAGATCCCGAGGAGGTCGCGGTCATTCGTGGCCAACTGCGCTTGCGGCAAGTGCCCGGCGCAAGTCCCTTCGATTCACAACTGGAACGGCAGGCCGAGCGATTCGCGGAACGAACGGATTCAGATGCTGGCATCGTCCCGAACGCATCCGAGCGGATGTCAAGTGCCCGGCGTGACGTTCGTGGACTGCTGGAACAATTGCGATCCAGACAACGTGCCTAGATGAGTCACTCCGGCGAAAGCCGGGGTCCAGGTACACACGCTGATGGAGTGGCGCGCCAATGGTGCATGGATGCACATTCAAACCCGCGGTCTCGCTGATGGTCCTTTCGGTGGCCATTCCGCTTGCGCCTGCCCGCGCCCAGGCTAATCTTCCACTCGGAACCGCCGCCGCAGCCATTGATAATCCCTTGAACATTCCCGACATGCGCGGGGTGCTGCCCAAAGCCACCGACGGCGAGGGCGTCAGCGCGACTCTGCAAATCCTGGTCTTGATGACCGTGCTGACGTTGGTGCCCAGCATCCTCATCATGACGACCTGCTTCGCGCGCATCCTGATCGTGCTGGCCCTTTTGCGGCAAGCATTGGCCACGCCGCAGCTTCCCCCCGGGCAAGTGTTGATGGGCCTGTCGCTGTTCATGACGGTATTGATCATGGGACCGACGTGGTCACGAGTGAACCGCGACGCGCTCCAGCCCTATCTGGAAACGCGCATGTCCCAACGGGACGCGCTGGATAACGCGCTGGTGCACATGCGGCAGTTCATGTACGCCCAGATCGACGAAAGCGGGAATCACGAGGACATCTATCTGTTTCACGAATACGCCCTGGGCGCCGCGATTCCCGATGCCGTCGAGCTGACCCTGGCCGACATCCCCACAACCGCGCTGGTCCCGGCGTTTATCTTGAGCGAGCTGAAGACGGCCTTTGTGATGGGGTTTCGGATTTACCTGCCGTTCCTGGTGATCGACATGGTCATCGCGTCCATCTTGATTTCCATGGGCATGATGATGCTGCCGCCGGTGTTGATCAGCCTGCCGTTCAAGATTCTGTTGTTCGTGCTCGCGGACGGTTGGCATTTGATCGTGGAGACCCTGCTCAACAGTTTTGACATTTTGCGAGCCGGCTAGCTGTGTAGGAATCGTTGGAAAGGATTGAATAATGGACATGGGTGCGGCGCTGGATATCGGTCGAAATGCGTTTTTCATGGCGCTGTCAACGTCAGCACCGATCCTGCTGATAGGGTTGATCGTGGGGCTGGTCATTTCAATCTTGCAGTCCGTCACGCAATTGCAGGAGCAGACCTTGACGTTCGTACCCAAGATCGCCGCCATGGTGGTGGCTGCGTCCTATTTCATACCCTGGATCGCCAACCGAATGCTGGACTACACCCGTGAAATGTTCAGCACGTTCCCATGAATCGTCGGTCATGAAACCCTCGGCAAGTCGAGCATTCCATGCCATGGTCGGTTTTCAACATCCAGATTGCCCTGCCGTCCTTCGCCCTGATTCTATTTCGAGTCAGCGGTCTGGCACTGGCGTCCCCATTGTTCGGCAGTCGGGCGATTCCGCCGCGAATCATCGTAGCCTTCATCATGGTCATCACCGTGATGATGTTTCCGATGGTTCACGCGAACGTTCCGCCCACACTATCGCTGGCCCACGTCGTCCCCGCCGTCTTCAGCGAGCTGATCATCGGCCTGCTCATAGGCATGAGCGTGGACATGGTGTTTCTGGGCGCCCGGCTGGCCGGCATGATGATCGGACAACAGGCGGGCATTTCCCTGGGGCAGGTGGTCAATCCCCTGCTCGACGACGGAAGCACCGTCGTGGACCAGGTCTATTATTTCGTCACGCTGATGGTTTTTCTGGTTGTCGGCGGCCATCGAACCATGATCCGCGCGTTGTTGGATTCTTTCGCCGCCATTCCCATCGGCTCGTTCGAATTGGATGGGTCGCTTCTGGAAATGTATCACCAACTGATTACGGGGACGTTCATTGTGGGAATTCGGCTGGCTGCGCCCGCGTTGACCGCGTTGTTCCTGGCCTCGCTGGCCATGGGGTTCTTGGCGCGGACGATTCCGCAAATCAACATTCTGACCATCGGGTTTCAGGTTCGCATATTTGTCGGGCTGTCCGTAGCCGGGTTCTCGCTGGCATTGTCCTACGATCTACTTTACGACGCGATGTTGGACATTTTTGATGCCATCAACTTGGCACTGGGTCTGACGGTTTAGCACGGAGATAGTAGGAGAGCAGCGAATAGTGAACATCGTCATTCCGGCGCAAGCCGGAATCCAGCGAGTAGACGCGTGGGCCGTTGCCGGATGTTCAATGGTTCATGCTCCGAATAGTAACGCAAACGCGAATGGTTCGAGTCGGGAATCGAGAGATAACACCATATGGCCGACCATGCCGGGGACAAAACAGAACCGCCAACCCCGCGAAGGCGCTCCGAAGCGCGCTCCTCGGGACAGGTGGCCAAGAGTCAGGAGCTTAACGCAGCCGTGTTGCTGCTGACCGCGATGATTACCTTGAGTCTGTTCGGTTGGGACATTTGGCACACGATGATCCGAATCACCCGCCAATCGCTGGGGGGCGAGGAGTCCGTCACCAGTGAAAACGTCCTGAATCTGGCCGCGCGATCGCTTTTGGAGGCGTCCAAATCGGTCGCCCCGCTTTTCATCATCATCTTCATTGTGGGTGTCGCCGTCGTGTTCGCCCAAGTCGGTTTCCTGTTCACGCTGAAACCCATGACGCCCAAATTGGACAAGCTGAATCCCCTGAACGGATTCAAGCGATTGGCCTCCGCGCACACCGTCGTCCAACTCTTTCAAAACCTGGCCAAGCTCGCCTTGATTTCCCTGGTGGTGTGGTTGTCGGTACGCGCGGTGATCGACGAGGTGATGTTGGCGCACACCGTTGATTTCGCCGTCACCTTCGCCTTGGCCGCCGGGATCCTGTTTCGCGTGGGAATGCACCTGGTGATCGTGCTCCTGTTGTTGGCGTTCATCGACTATGCCTATCAGCGCTATCGCCACGAAAAGCAACTGAAAATGACCAAGGAGGAAGTCAAGGAGGAAATGAAACGCATGGATGGCGACCCGGTGATCAAGCGCCGCCGCCGCGAAGCCCAACTGCGTCTGGCCGCCCAGCGACTCAAATCGACCGTTCCCACCGCCGACGTCGTCGTGACCAACCCCACCCATTACGCCGTCGCCTTGCAATACAAGCCCGACGAAATGGAAGCGCCGAAAGTGGTGGCCAAGGGCGTCGATTTTCTCGCCCAGCGTATCCGCGAGTTGGCCATGGAACACGGCATTCCGATCATCCAGAAGCCCGCGCTGGCCCGTCGCTTGTACGAGGGCGTGGAAGTGGGTCATTCGATTCCCGAACGATTTTATCGCGCGGTGGCGGAAATTCTGGCCTACGTCTACGAACTGGGCGGAAGGCGATTTCTATCCACCACGGCTGGGGTTGGCTGATCGTGCTGACGACCTGAATCGTGAATCGAGAACCGGCGAGTGAATCGAACCTATGGCTGACACCACCATCAACAGCATGAAGAACTGGCGGGAGTGGAACCCGCCCGCGTGGGTCCGCACCTTGGCGAGACAGCATTCAGCCATCGTGCCGGTCGCGTCGTTGTGCCTGATTCTGGTCATGCTCATCCCGCTCCCCCCCGGCATGATGGATATCATGTTGGCTGGGAACATCACGCTCGCCGCCGTCGTGCTGATGACCATCATGTACATGCGTGGTCCGCTCGACTTCACGGCCTTTCCATCACTGTTGTTGGCGGCCACCCTCTTTCGACTCGTGCTCAATACCGCGACGACGCGTCTGATTTTGACCAACGCGTCACAGGGGCCATCCGCCGCAGGCGAGGTCATTCGCGTTTTCGGAGAATTCGTAGCCGGCGGATCGTTGATGGTGGGCGTCATCATTTTCTCCATCATCGTCGTGATCCAGTTCGTGGTCATCACCAAAGGTGCCACCCGTATCGCCGAAGTCGCAGCCCGGTTCACGTTGGACGGCATGCCCGGAAAACAGATGGCCATCGACGCCGATCTGAACGCCGGAATGATCAACGAGGCAGAAGCCCGCCGCCGTCGCGAGGAAATCTCCCGCGAGTCCGATTTCTACGGAGCCATGGACGGGGCCAGCAAATTCGTTCGCGGCGATGCCGTCGCGGGTTTGATCATCACCTTTATCAACATCCTCGGCGGCCTGTACGTCGGCATGGTGGATGAACAGATGAAGCTGATGGAGACGCTGACCGTTTTCACCACGCTCACCATCGGTGACGGTCTGGTGTCACAGATTCCGGCTTTCATCCTGTCCGTTGCGGCCGCGCTGATAGTCACGCGATCGGCCTCCAAGCGAAACCTGGGCGATGAATTGGTCAGCCAACTGACTCAACAGCCCATCGCGCTGGGGCTGGCGGGAGCGTTTCTGTTAGTGCTGGTCTTGACGCCGCTGCCCAAATTACCGCTCCTATCGCTGGCAACGGCCACCGTCGCAACGGGCGTCATCCTCGAAAAGTCGCGACGCAAGACCGCCGTCGAAACCGCCGCCGCTGCGAAACAAAAAGCCAAACCGCCCGACGCGCCCGAGAAACTCATCCTGCCAGACCCCATGGAAATCGAGGTGGGCTATGGGTTGATTCGCCTGGTGGACCGCAAGCAGGGCGGCGACCTGCTCGATCGCATTACCAAGATGCGAAGCCAGATCGCCCAGGACCTGGGAATCGTCGTTCCACCGGTGCGCATTCGCGACAACGTGCAGTTAGGCCCCAATCGATACATCCTGAAAATACGCGGAAATTTCGTGGCCGACGGGGAAGTGCTGCCCGGACACCTGCTGGCCATCGATTCGGGCACGGTGACAGACCGTGTCACCGGAGTGGAGACGAAGGAACCGGCGTTCGGGCTGGCGGCGCTGTGGATCACGCACGACCTACGATCCGATGCGGAACGCAGAAACTACACCGTTGTGGAGGCCTCCAGCGTGCTCTCCACGCACCTGACCGAGACGATTCGGCGTCACGCGGACGAACTCGTCACACGCGAAGAGGTGAGTCGCCTGCTCGACACCGTGAAGGATCGAGCGCCCAAGATGATCGAGGAACTCGTGCCCCAAATCGTCAAGCCGGGCGAGGTGCAAAAGGTCCTTCAATTGCTGCTTCGCGAGAGGGTACCGATTCGCGATCTCGAAACCATTTTGGAGACGATCGGAGATTGGGCTTCCAGAACCAAGGACGCCGACATTCTCGTCGAATACGTTCGCGCGGCGCTGGCCCGAACCATCTGCGGCATGCATCGAACCGCCGCCGGCGCCATCTCCTGCATCACGTTGGATCCGGCCCTGGAAGAAACCATCACGGCCGGAATGGATTCCAAAGACGGCGGAGCGCTGTGGGCCATGCCGCCCCCTCTGCAAGCCAAAATCGTAGAAGCCGTCCGGTCACAAGTCGAACGGGCCATTCCCCTGTCGGACGGACGCACGCCCGTGATCGTGTGTGCACCGCGTATTCGCCTGTGGGTGCGGCGGATGATCGAGCCGTCCATGCCGCAGGTGGCGGTTCTGTCGTACAATGAAATCGTCCGCGGCGTCGAACTGAACTCCCGTGGAATGGTCGTGGTGAATCATGAATCTTAAAACGTTTGAAGGTCGATCGATGGCGGAAGCGCTGGCCAAGGTGAAACGCGAGTTAGGCCCCAACGCCCTGATCGTGAACACGCGGACGGTGGCCCCCGCGGGCGTACTCGGTCGACTGAAGCGGGAGACAATCGAAATCACCGTATCCATCGACGACGAATCGTTGGCCCAACCAGCCAAGCCCGATCAGCGCATTCGAAACCAATACGCCGTCACGGACAGCGCCGAAAAAATCGACGCGGATTCGCCAAACAACTCGCCGCGCCTATCGTCGAACGATATGGATGAATTGCAAGACGCCGTTCGCGGGTTGTCGCGCGGATCGCGCTTGCTTGATTTTTCAACGGATCCAACCCGCAATGCGAGACCGATCACCGGGCTTGAACCCCTTGACAGCGACATCCCCGGATCTGTCAGCGCCGATGACAGCGCAAAAATCAATCGCAGCCAACCGACTCGCCGGACTCGACACCGGACGAACGCAGCCGCAGCCAACACCTGCCCCATTCAATCAGCCCATCAGCAACTCATTCAGGCGCAAGTGGGCGGTGAACTCGCCGACGCGCTCGTGAAACGAGTCCGATCAGAATTGTCCGAACATGAACGATCAACCGAAAACGTTCGGGCCAAGCTGGCTGAATACGTGCGCTGCATGCTGCCGCCCTGTGAACCGATCGACTTGGAATCAGGTATCGTTCCCCGCAAAATCGCCGTGGTCGGTCCGACCGGCGTCGGAAAAACGACAACCATCGCCAAGCTCGCCGCCCATTTCAAGTTACGCGAGCATCGCTCCGTTGGCATCATCAACACAGACACCCATCGCATCGGCGCGACCGAGCAACTGCGAATCTACGCCGGCATCATCGACGTGCCATTGGAAGTCGTCAGTCATTCCGTCAACGTGGACCGGGCCATCAAGTCCATGCGCGACCACCACGTCATCTTGATCGATACCACAGGCCACGGCCCCCACGACTCGGCCGGCCTGCAAGAAACTCGTGTCTTGCTCGAGCGGGCTGGCGCGGACGAGGTGCACCTCGTTCTTCCCGGAACAGCCAGCCTGCCCGTGATGAGCGAGGCTGTTCAAGTCTACCGCCGACTGGGCATCAACCGCGTCATACTCAGCAAAGCCGACGAAGCGCTCGGCTTCGGCGCCGTCTTGACCTGCCTGCAAAACGCCGAAGCCAGTCTGTCGTACATTACCACCGGCCAGAACATCGCCGAGGATATCGAAAAAGCCAACGGCGAGCGATTGACCCGCTGGATTGTCAGCCCGCACCGTGAACACCCCTCCGCATTAGACGCGATCAGTTCGAACGCGCAGTACGGCATCGATTTGTGTGCATGAACCGCAACCTGATGACTGCGAATGTCTTGTTGAACCATGTCTGCAAAACGATGGCCACGGGTTTCTACTCCGTGCGGTTCAGCCTACATCACGGTTGCTCGCGCATCGTGTCGACCGATTCGAATTGCTTCGTAATCGTGCTGCCCGAACGATCCGTCTGACCCCCGCGCCAGCCGCAATCTTCGACAAGGCAACAAATTGTCCGAAGATTCTTGTTTCGCCCGCGAGAATGCCCACATGGAATGCTAAGTCAGTCGGAGGGGACGACAGCATTTCAGAATTGAGGTCAGTGATGTCCGATCGATCACCTGTCGATGGGCAAGAAGTCGCCGTTGCGCCCCGCGGCCAGATCATCCCCCTACACGGCACGCCCCTGCCGAGGAGCAACCTCGCCCCATGTGATCCCCATGCCAACGGGTGTACCACGATCGCCGTTGTGAGTGGGAAAGGCGGAGTCGGCAAAACGACATTGGCCGTCAACCTCGCTGTTTGTCTAGCCGGCTGGCGACGGCGTGTGACGCTGGTCGACGCCGATCTCGATCTAGCCAACGCGGATTTGATGCTAGGGGTAAACCCACCACGAACCCTCGCAGACGTCATGAGGGGTCAATGCACTATGGATCAGTTGCCGATCCAGATCGACGCAGGATTGCGATTTGTGGGCGGCGCGTCGGGTGACGTCGCATTATCCGAAATCAGCGCCCCGGATCGACGCGATCTCGTTCGCAAGGTCCTAACCATGGAAAACTCCAGCGAATTTCTTTTTCTCGATTGCGGAGCGGGAATTGGCGGGGCTGTGCTCGATATCGCGACTTCCGCCGCGATGGTCCTGGTTGTGACTTTTTGTGAGCCAACAGCTATAACTGATGCGTACGCAATCATTAAGGTGCTGATTCATCGCGGTTACATGGGGTCGATTCGACTGCTTGTCAACCAAGCCCATGGTCGATCCCAAGCCGACGTAGCATGGGGGCGGCTCGCAGGGGTGACGCAAAGATTTCAGGATTTTAAGCTTGCGAACGCTGGGTGGGTTCTGCATGATACGCACGCAGAGTCGGCGGTACGGGAACGCGTGCCCCTGGTAAGGCGCTTCCCGAGGTCTCCGTCGAGTCTCTGTATCGTGGCGGCGGCTACGCGCTTGGCGCGGTCGTATCCGGCGTCACATCCGGCTGAAGGGTGGCTAAGCCGGATGGCGGAGTTTCTGGGCTAGCCTGACTGTACGGGCTAGCGGGTTGTCGGCATGGAAGTCGGCGGCTTGAGAATACGGTCTTTGGCGGAGACCGCGGAAGGATTCGAAATCACCATTCCGCGAGGCCCTTCCGTTCCACGAATCTCATTCTCAAGTCCGTGGCTGATGTTGACTGTCTAGTGGAGCATCGGGTGTGTCCCGGCTCATCGGTTCAGCATTGGGCCTGCTTGCCTTTTCAACCGCCATCGTGGCGGGGCTTTGGGCTCGCAATCCTTTCGGCGTGATATTGTCCCGCGCTCTGTGGGCCATGGTCATCTTCTGTCTTATCGGGCTGTCGCTCGGTTGGGCGGTGCAATTGGTGGTCCGGGAACATATGCGTCGCCGCGAAGCGTTGTCGGCATCGTCCGAAGAAAACGCTGACTCATTGCCGGTCAAGGCGGATGATGGAAATAGGTCCAGCAATGCCGAAGTGGAGCCGATGGGTAACTGAATCAACGGGCAAACCGAATGGCTTCTCTACCGCGTGCTTCGCCGGCGCTGACACGATGGAAGCTTGAAAAAGGAGTGGAAGACATGCACGCACCAATGGAAGAACGCGAACTTCAACGCACTTGGCTGGAATACAAGCGGACCGCATCTCCCGAATCGCGAAACCGCCTGATCGTTCAGTACCTGCCGCTGGTTCGGTACAACGCCGAACGCATCGGAGCCAAGCTCCCCGACGAGGTGGAAACGCAGGACCTCATGTCCGCCGGCGTGTTCGGTTTGGTCGACGCCATCGATTCCTTCGACATGTCGCGCGGTGTCAAATTCGAAACCTACTGTGCCCCGCGAATCCGCGGCGCCATTCTGGACGAACTGCGGGCCATGGATTGGGTTCCCCGACTCGTCAGAAGTCGCGCCCACCGTCTCGACCAAGCCACGCGATTGCTCCACGCCCAATCGGGCCACGCCCCCTCGCTCGACGAGCTGTCCACCCACTTGAAAATGCCCGCCGACGAATTCGACCGGCTGATTCGCGATTCCAAAGCCGTAACGCAGGTGTCACTCAGCCGCAAACAATACGAAACCGATTCGAATCGCGAAGTGCGGGAAATTGACGTGCTCGTGGACCGACGAGGCAGCGATCCCGTCGAGGAAGCCGAAAAACGTGATCTTCGCGAACTGGTCACCAGGGGACTGTCCCGGGCCGAACGCCTGATCCTCGTCCTGTATTATTACGAGCAGATGACCATGAAAGAGATCGGAATGACGCTGGACCTGTCGGAGAGTCGCGTCAGCCAGATGCATTCCGCCATCCTCGCCCGTTTGAAGAACCAGCTCTTCGCTCGCAAAAACTCCATCGGGATCGAAGACCTCTTCGCCGACGAACCGCTCGAACGAAGCATCGCCTGACCCTGGCGATCCGCAGGACATCGTCACCGTGTTTCGGCCCGTCGTCGTCGCCCCCGCGTCATAGCCGGGCATCGTGCCCCCCGCCACGATTCCAGCATGATGCCCCCCACGTCGAGGTCCCGCGTGAACGTCACGAAGCGATTCGCACGATTCGGTGGCTATGCTATCCTGAACGCGTGAAGATCGTACGATACCTCGGCATTGATCTTGGCCGGCGACGGATCGGGCTGGCGGTTGGAGACTCCGATTCCCGCATCGCCTCGCCGCTGGAAACGATTCGTCCGACAGACATCAACGACGCCCTGCGCCGTCTCGTCGAATTCGCATCGGAATACGGCGTTGATGAATGGGTCGTCGGCCTGCCCCTCAACATGGACGGCAGTGAAGGTCCCCAAGCCAAGGAGACCCGTGCGTTCGCCGATCAATTGGCCGCCCGCAACATCGGACCCGTGCATTTATGGGACGAAAGGCTTTCCTCCTACGCCGCCGATGAGCGCATGGCCCAAACGGGCTTGACTCACGCACAGAAAGCCCGCCGCCGCGACGCCCTGGCTGCACAAGAGATTTTACAGTCATTCCTCGACGCCCAATAGTGATCCCTTTCGGGCGGGCGCGGAATGTCCAACTGTTCGCGCGTTTGGGACATCTCATGCATGACGGTGTGAAGCGTGATGCAGCAGGGGGTTGCGACTCATCGTTCGGCGTCATTCCGGCACGGGTTGGGATGTCTGGCTGTCAGACTCACTACCGCAAATGGTCTCCGTGACAACCCGATCCTCGCAGTTGATCCGTCCGGGCCAATATCGAACACCAAAGCACGGCGGGATGGGAAAATCGGTCGTTTCCCGCGTGGCGATGAACTGTCCATCTGCATCGTAGTAGTTTGTGACCGTGGAAAACCCGTCGAATCTGTAGAGGAATCGAATGTCGCTGCCCGAACACGTTCCGATCTCGATCGTCGAGGCACCGCTGCACCCACGTTCATCGGACTCGGCTCGCCATTGCTCCAGCGTCGATTGGTAGTCTGGGAAATCGTCCGGATCCTCGAGGAGATGTGTGAAACAGTTGGGACCCACGAGAAGGCAGCCATTGGCGAATAGAAGCGTGACTGCGATGAACACCGCCAACACACTCTCAACGCTGGATTGACTCCAGCGAGCCGGAATTCTTGTTGTCATTGTCTTACCTCCCTAGATCCCGTCCCAAGACTCGCAAAGCACCGGCGGACAAGCCGACGGTCGCACCCGTTGAGCGGTTCTGGGATAGCGTCTGTTCACAGGGCGTTACCAGAATCGGGTCGGTCAACTCGAAAACGGGAAACCCGCGTTCCGGGTCGTCGACGATCGTAGCCGTTGCCTCGTTAATCTCAATCGTCATGCGGCGTTGGCAGTCCGGGAGATTGACCGCGACACGCATGGCATCGGTCGGCGGTATGATCTCCTCGTTTTCGTCGCAGGGGATGAACGTCGTCACGGTGACATCAAACGCTCCGTCGGCGGCGCTGGGCTGGTTTCGTGGGTCGGTACGTAGCGTCGTGCCGGTCTGGTCACCCTCGCTCTGCATCCTCACCTCGACCTCGGCGCCAGCCACCGGTTCAAGTGTTCCATCGGTCAGAACGACGCCGCGAACGCCCCGCCGGACCATGCAGTTGACGCACCCCTCGTCGCCGTCCGGAACAATGACAGGCTCGCGAAGCTCAATGCTCTCCACGACTCCAACCTCATTTTCAACAAAAGTGGCTGACTCCTCGTTGACGTCGATGGAAATCTCCCGCCAGCAGACGTCGTCCACCACGATGATCGCAACCCGATCCGGCGCCGGAAAAACTGGATTTGATCCGCACGGGCTTAGACCCGTTGACAGCTCGATCTCAAAGCTGCCGTCGCTGCTCGGGGGAGGGATGCGTGGCGTTCCGAAACGGGAGTAAGGACTCTTGTTCTCGGTGAGGGTGCCGTCAGAAAAGGTCCTGACACCCAAGAACACGTCCGATCGTGCCTCTCCATTCGCCTGTGAGGCCAATCGACCAGATAACGTCAAGGTTCCACGCGTGTCACAAAATACGCAGGATTCGGAGCCGAGTAATATACCGACGATGATGGTATACTGAAGGAATCGACGTAACATCACCTATCCCCCCTCCTTCGCAACTGAGTCGCACTCATCTTCGAAGAAAATTCCGATTCGGCAGGCGGCTTGAGGATCACCGGTGGGTGGTGGACATGGGGTTGGGGCCCGTGGTATGTCCAATTGCCCGCAGGCGTGGGACATTTCGTGAAAAACGGTCTCGGCGCATTAGCAATCATCCGTGGTGGGATCGCAATACCACTCCGTTTGCCCACCGATGTTACATCCTCCGGGGTCTCCAAAGCCCCCGCATGGTCCGCAGTCGGACGATTCGGCGCAGGTGAGGCGGATCGTCGGAAACGTCGATCCCCCGCAGCCGCATCGGCCCTTCATGCACTTCTTGAAGGCATCCGACACGTCAGGAATGGCGTCGATACTGCTCTCGCACAGGCCGCTGATCTGATCCTGACAGGGCACGTCGCCGGGGTCGCAAGTGCTCGCCAACGTCGGCCCCGTGCAACTCGTCGGAGCCGTGTAGGGAATGAACGAGTCCAGCAGGTAATGAATGATCAGGCTGGTGATGTTCCCGATCAAGTTGATCCCGTCGCCCAGCGAAAAGCCCACCGCAGCACTGAACCCAGCCGGGCCGGTGTGCAGCATGTCCGACACCGACGCGGCGAACCCCGCGTCGCTCCCCGGCGTCTCCACGACGGCCCCGCTCACGGATGAATAAATCCACCCGCCGGACAATTCCGACCCGTCGTCGAAACTCATGACCCCCTGCACCACCAGGCCGCCGGAAAAACCGTACATAACCAACTCCAGCCACCTCGTCGTTTCGCCTTCGGTGATCAGGATGGACACCCTGGCCTCACGTCGCGCCGAATCCAGGATCACGGAAATGCTGCCCGTGCCCAGCACTCCAAACTCGTCGGTGATTTCGACGCCCGCCGCGACCTGCATGGGATCGGCCAAAAAGACCGGTTCGGTCACGCGGACGCCCGCTCCAGCCCCCGCGATTCCTGACCAGCCCAACTGTGATTCCATATCCGACAAGACGCCCATCAGCCCGAGAATGGTCAATCAACCCGAACCATCGCGGGGCTCGAGCACACCGTCTTCAGCCAGCAAGACTGGGGAGGGCGGTGTTCCCGCCCAAGCTGACGAACCCAGAACACTCCATGCGATCAATGCGCCGATCAGCCC
The DNA here is from genome assembly GCA_964424105.1 of uncultured Phycisphaeraceae bacterium. Classification (GTDB taxonomy): domain Bacteria; phylum Planctomycetota; class Phycisphaerae; order UBA1845; family UBA1845; genus CAYRHJ01. Next base: position 54,662 of record CAYRHJ010000027.1, read on the forward strand.
GCCTTTCCGAAACCATCGGATGTGGGGAGGCGTGCCATCGACAACTTATCGACTGTGCTGCATCCTGCGTTCTCCTATACGTGATGTGTCACACATTCGCCGGCGCCACCACCCGCACCCGCCGATGGAGCACCGACGAACTCCGGCTATTCTACCGATCGAGCAAGTGTCCGGCAATCGATTCTTCGGAAAGGCGTTCGGGAATTTTTAGGCACTCTAACAAATCCAGTGTGCGCGCTGGTCGGAGACCGCTCCCTGACGGTCGCGGCTCGGTTCAGATAACTGATTCCAATTCTGATACACTACATTAGAATCGCTTCCACCGAGCTGCGACCGAACAGAAGTCGATATGGGTTGTAGATGCGGTACGCTTGTGGACCCCCGGCGCTTCGCGTATACGGGAACCGCGCGCGGCGGGGAACTGGAATGACCGCGTACGTGTGCCCGGCGTGGGAAGTGCAAAACACCAGCTTGGGAAGTGCAAGGCAAGTGTTCGTAAATCGTGCCCGGATATGACGACGTGAGCCAATCGCAGTGGAATGTCTATCAGTCGCCGCTCGTCGCCCGAAACGCGTCACAGGCCATGTGCAGATTGTTCAGTGCCGATCATCGCATTCGCACGTGGCGTCGCCTATGGATCGAACTCGCCGATGCCCAGCGAAAGGCCGGGCTTCAACGCATCACGGCACGACAAGTAGCCGTCCTGCGAAAGAACATCGACGATATCGATTTCAAACGCGCCGCTCGATATGAAAAGAATTTGCGTCACGACGTGATGGCCCACCTGACCGCCTTCGCTGATCTGGCACCGTCCGCCGGCCCCATCCTGCACCTCGGCGCCACCAGCGCCTACATCGTCGACAACGCCGATCTGATCATCATGCGCGACGGCTTGGAACTGATCCGCAACTGGCTGGTGAACGTCATCGACGCCTTCGCTGCATTCGCCAAGAAACATCGAAACCTGCCCACGCTGGGCTTCACGCATTATCAACCGGCCCAGTTGACAACGGTCGGCAAGCGGGCGGCTTTGTGGTGTTATGATTTCGTGCGCGATCTGCAAGAAATCGAACACCGCATCAGCCGTTTGAAACTTCGCGGCGTGAAAGGCACGACCGGCACCCAAGCCAGCTTCCTGGCGCTGTTCGATGGCGATGGACGCAAAGTCGATGCCGTCGAATCCGCCGTCGCACAGGCCTTCGGCTTTTCAGAATGTGAACTCATCACCGGCCAAACGTATTCGCGAAAGGTGGACGTTCAGATCGTCAACGCGCTGGCCGGAATCGCGACCAGTGTGCACAAATTCGCCAACGACGTTCGCCTACTGTCCAATCTGAAGGAAATCGAAGAGCCGTTCGAATCGAGTCAGGTCGGCTCGAGCGCCATGGCCTACAAGCGAAACCCCATGCGTTGCGAACGGGCCACCGGGTTGGCCAGGTTGGTGATCTCGCTTTCATCCTCGCCCATGCAAACCGCCGCCGAGCAGTGGCTGGAACGTTCGCTGGACGATTCCTCCAACAAGCGGATCGTCATTCCCGAAGCCTTTCTCGCCACCGACGGCATGATGAAAATCGTAACCAACGTCGCACGAGGCCTGGTCGTCTATCCAAAAGTCATCGCCGCACACATCGACGCCGAACTTCCTTTCATGGCCAGCGAAGACCTGCTGATGGCCGGCGTCATCGCGGGTGGTGATCGACAGAAGTTGCACGAATGCATTCGTCGTCATTCGATCGAAGCCGCCCGCGCGGTGAAAATGCAGGGGCGGAGCAATGACTTGTTGCAGCGGCTTCAATCCGACCCCGCATTCGCCAATGTTGAAGTGAACGCCGTGTTGGACCCCAGGAAATTCGTTGGCCGAGCGCCGCAGCAGGTCGATGTATTTCTGCGATCGATCGTTTCGCCGATCCGCCGCCGCTATCGCAAGGTGCTGGGCATGGATGCGGAATTGGCAGTTTAGATGACACGCCGTCATCGGCAGTGCAAGGGCTAGTTTCCGCCGAGCCGGTTTCAAACAGGATCATCCAAACAAACGAACCAACCAATCGAGGCCTATCAAGAATGAACCGTGACCAACTGGCTGGAATGATCAAGCAATCCGCCTATCTGGAAGGTGATTTCACCCTGCGTTCCGGCAAAAAGAGCCGATACTACCTGGATAAATATCGATTCGAGACCCAGCCGGCCATCCTGCGGGCACTGGGCGAACGGTTCGCGGAGTTCATCACGCCCCAAACGACGAAGATCGCCGGCGCTGAACTAGGCGGCGTAGCCCTGGCAGTCGCGGCTTCACTCGCCGGGAACAAGCCGTTCATCATTGTCCGCAACGCGAAGAAGGATTATGGCACGAGCAATCAGTTCGAAGGCGTGCTGAACGTGGGCGACCGCGTGCTGATCATCGAGGACATCGCCACCACCGGAGGCCAAGTTTTGGAAGCGGCCCATGCGATCACCGCCGCGGGAGCGACGGTCGAGCGAATCGTCGCCGTCATCGACCGGCAGGAAGGAGCCCGCGAGAACATCGAACAGTCGGGATTCGTTTTCGACGCGCTGTTCACGTCAACCGATTTGGGCATCGGTCTCAAACATGATTGACGAATCGCAAACGACGGCCATCGGCCACCCGCGGGGTTGTCCAGGGTCTATTCGCGCGGAGTGAAATCAAATGACGCGTCAACGCCTGCCCGGCAGAATAGACATTTGCCGGCACAAGAAGTGACAATCCTATGACACCCAGGGACGCCGACACCGAAATCGGAGGCCGCCAAGATTCGTTTCCGCGGACGCAAAACACGGTGCTGGAAGCGATGAACAGTGCCGATACCCGGTTGCGCTCCGCCGCCGCCGCCCATGTGGCCGCCGCGTATTGGAAACCCGTGTACAAATACATCCGCATCAAATGGCGAGCGCCCAATGACGAAGCCAAGGACTTGACCCAGGGTTTTTTTGCTCGGGCGACGGAGGCGGGTTTTTGGGAAAAGTTCAATCGACAGAAAGCGTCGTTTCGAACCTATGTTCGAATCTGTGTGGACGGTTTCGTCGCCAACGAACGAAAAGCTGCCGGGCGGATCAAACGAGGCGGCGCCGTCGCCACCGTTTCCATGGACTTCGAAATCGCCGAAACTGAATTTGTCCGCACCTATTCCGCCGACGCGCCCCACCCCGACGCCGTCTTTCATCGCGAATGGGTGCGAAGCGTGTTCAGCGAGGCCGTCGACTCTCTGCGGCGAAGTTGTGAATGCTCCGATCGAATGATCCATTACGCCCTTTTCGAAAAGTACGACCTCGGCGACCCGGTCGAAACGCATCGCCCCACCTATGACGTGTTGGCCGGTCAATTCGGCATCACCGTCACCCAGGTCACCAATTACCTTGCCTACGCGCGGCGGACCTTCCGGGCCGCCGTGATCGATCAACTGCGGGCCCTGTCCGCCAGCGAAGACGAATTCCAAGACGATGTCCGCCAACTGCTGGGGAACCACGCCCTGTGATCTGGATTTCAGACGACGCCGTGCAGCACCTCCAGTCGCTCGCGACCGACCAAGACCGCGCCTCCCAACGCTATCGCATGCTGCGAACCATCGGCCAAGGCGGGATGGCCACCGTCTACGCCGCCGAAGACGTCGAACTCGGTCGGGAGGTCGCGCTCAAGGTCATCAAGCATCATGCCTTCGCACGCGATTCCATCGCCCGAATGCTTCGTGAAGCTCGTATCATCGCCGGGTTGGAACATCCCGGCATCGTTCCCGTGCACGACGTCGGGATGCTGGCCGACGGACGCGTGTTCTACGTCATGAAGCTCGTTCGAGGCCGGCGGCTCGACGAGCACGTCGCCACCGTGAATGCGTTGCGGGATCGCCTGCGTCTATTCGAACGGATCTGCGAAACCACCGCCTTCGCACACGCCCACGGCGTGATCCACCGCGACCTCAAACCGCAAAACATCATGGTCGGGACATTTGGCGAAGTCCTGATCCTCGATTGGGGAGTGGCCAAGGTCCTGCACGAATCTACACCGACCAATGACCCGCCCGTCGTACATGAAATGGAGGCCACCACGACCGATCGGGCAATGCACGATGATCACGGTTTGACGACCCACACCCGCGAAACCGCCATCGGCACGATTATCGGAACGCCCGCTTACATGGCCCCCGAACAAAGCCGAGGTGATTTGGACTCGGTCGATCAGCGAAGCGATATTTACGCCCTGGGCGCCGTCCTATATTTCCTCTTGACAGGCCGACCCCCGCGGTACGAAGGATCAAACGAAAACCCGAACGACGATTACCCGCGAATCTTGTCCAGCCCACGTCGCCTTGACCGTTCCATCCCCCAGCCTATCCAAGCCGTCTGCCTTCGGGCCATGGCCCACTCGCCCTTGCATCGATACGACAAGGCGGCCGACTTGGCCGACGAAGTGGCACGATTTCTGAACGGTGAACCCGTTCGCGCCTATCGAGAAGGTTGGTTGGAGAGATTCGGTCGGTTCGCCAGGAAGTATCGAACTGCGATTGTATTGGTCTTGGCCTATTTGATCATGAGAATCGCACTTTTTTTCATAACTTCACCAAATGGATCCAACCCAAACGTTGAATAGAATGACGAAGCCGCACCAAATGGCCCGCGGCCTAACGGAGAATCATGATGAGCAAACCTGTTTTCGGATTGGTATTGGGTGGAATTCTGGGCGTTGTCGATGGCTTGTCTGCGCTGTTGTCGGCTGGAGATAACCCCGAAGTTGTCGATGGGATTGTCGGGATCGTGATCGGATCGACATTCAAAGGGATCATCGCCGGCGTGGCCATCGGCTTTTTTGCGAAGAAGTTTCAATCGTTGCCTCTGGGCATTGCGTTTGGATTAATCGTCGGGCTATTTCTAGCCTATCTGGTGGCATGGCAACAAGGCGGCTATTACGTGGAAATCATGCTGCCCGGTGGGATCGTCGGCTTGATCGTCGGTTTCGCTACACAAAAATACGGCGGTGCACGAGCGCGATTGGATTAGATTATTGGTTTTTGAACGGTTGATTTTCTGAGCCGCGACCCTGGACGCGACCAAGGCGGGAGCGTCCAGTATGGCAAACGGACGAGGCAGTCCACGGCATGCGAACCGCGCCGCTACCTCCAGAAACCACCTGTTCAGGGAGGGGAAATTCGTTGGTTTTCGCCTTGATCGCACGCGCGCGGCCGTCCCGATCGTCACTCCGGCGCAAGCCGGAGTCCAGACAGCCTTTTTCTGGATTCCGGCGTTCGCCGGAATGACGGGCCGGGTACATGGCCCTGCAAGAGTTGGGGCTGGGCGCCAAACCGGCGCTCGCCGGGATGACGGAACGGGTGCATAGGATTGACGCAGGAGGCCGGTGAGATTGCCCCGACTATGATGGTGGCTTGAAGCCAAAAGGTTGGAGGAGTCGCCCCACTTTCAAACCGTCGCGAAAACTGAAAGGCCCTGCCCTGAAGCTGCCATTGCTGGACGATCGTGCCAAGGGGTGTGTAGAATGCCCACGCACGCGGGATGGCCCATAGATGCTGACCGTGATTTGGAAAGACGAATGTTCACAAGCCACGGGCGTTACGTGGCGTCAATCAGTGACATGATAGTCAAATGGATGAATCTGCCAGGAGGAATGACAATGCGTAATCTATGCACGAGCGGAGTGTTTGTAGCGGCGTGGGCCATGTGGGCGTTACCCGGAGTCAGCGCCCTGGCGAAAGACGATGCCAGCGCCAAACCGCAGGAACACAAACATCAAGGTCATGACCACGACCACGACCATGACCATGATCACGATGATCAGGATGATGCCGACGGAGATGCGGGCGCAGACATGATGGCCGCTTTCATGCAATTCGCCGCGCCCGGCGAGCATCACACGCATATGAAGTCGATGGCCGGCACGTGGGCAAACGCCGGAAAGTTTCGCATGTCGCCCGAAATGCCCTGGACCGAGTCCAACAGCACGGCAGAATGTGAGTGGATACTGGGCGGACGCTTCTTGTCACAACGCGTAAAGGGTGAAGCGATGGCTGGCTTCCCGGATGCGTTCGAAGGCTTCGGATTGATGGGCTACGATAACATGACCAAGAAGCACACTTTCATCTGGGTCGACAACATGGGCACCATGACCATGATCGGAGAAGGTGACTGTAGCGCCGGCGGCAAGGAAATGACGTTCATGAGCCGATTTCCCGACCCGATGGCTGGTGGGAAAGAGACCCACATTCGCTCGGTCTACCGAATCGAGAGTCCGTCGCGCTACACGCTTGAAATGTACATGCCAGGCCCAGACGGCAAGGAATTCCTGAGCATGGAGTTGATCCACACTCGCAAGTAACGCCCGCACCTGACCGACCATTCGATTGTTGTTAGTCGTGCGGCTCGCATTTAACGCGAGCCGCACGCGCCTGCCTGCGTATCTGCACGCGCGCGCGTCTGCGCACGCGCCTGCCTGCGTGTCTGCGCACGCGCCTGCCTGCGTGTCTGCGCACGCGCCTGTCTGCGCGTCTGCGCACGCGCCTGCCTGCGTGTCTGCGCACGCAGCCGCGCGGAAATTTGTATCCTATTGATCTTCGTTTTGAAACGAGCCGCGAGCGCGAAGCGAGCGGTCCCCCCGCCAATCGCCACCTGTCAACGTGCCGCATTCCATGCGGCGAAACGGCAGATTCGTGGTCAACGCCAGCCGACGGGCGAATCGTTTCAGGCAGTCGTAGCCGCCGTCGAAGCCGTGCTCAGTCTTGAGGTCCTGCCAGATACGCTGCTTGCTGAGACCCTTCTCCA